>NZ_CP060497.1:3671192-4894923 GCF_014334135.1 Olivibacter sp. SDN3 | reverse complement strand
GCATCCGCAGTTTGGTAACGGGCCGAATGCTGTGGTACCTGATTATATTTTAGCTGGATCTAACTATGGATTGTTTGAAGGAGATCCTAGCGTCGACCCTTCGCGGTACAGCTATGACGCCGATAACTTCTATCAGATTGTCCGAGCAAATAAGGAGGGTACCGATTGGCATAATGAAATCCTGCGGCCTGCACTTGTACAGGAATATAACCTTGGGGCAACCGGTGGTTCTGACAACGGGCGTTACGCGGTATCTCTGAATTACCTCAATCAAGATGGAGTATTGGATTATACGGCCTTTAATCGCTATTCGCTTCGTGCCAACACCGAATTTAATGTGAAGAAAGTTGTTCGGTTCGGAGAAAACTTAGAATTAAGTTATACCGAAAATAAAGGGTATTATTTTAATAACGGTACGGCAAGCACAGCTAATAATCAGGATGGAAACCCCATAGGGAATGGTTATCGAATCCCCTCTATCATACCTGTTTACGATATTATGGGGAATTTTGCAGCAACCAGAGCGGCAGGACTTGGACCGGCAACAAACCCGGTCGCCCAATTATATCGGGGCAGGAATAATCAGGCAAATACGTTACGTGCTTTCGGAAATGTATTTGCAGAAGCCGATGTATTCGATGGGTTAACTGCAAGGACAAGTTTAGGATTCGACTATACCAATGTCAATAGAGTCAATTATGTGCTGATGGATTTGGAAGAAGCTGAAATCGAAGCGGCTAACTCCATGACGAAGGCTAATATCAATGATATTAACCTAACCTGGACAAATACCTTAAATTATACCAAAACATTCAACGAAATCCATAACGTAAATGTGCTGGCAGGTACGGAAGCAATAAAGGCCTTCGGTGAAGACTTTTCCGGCTTTCGCAACACTTTCTTCTCTGAAGACCCCGATTATATGTTTTTGAATTCCGGTACTGCAAATATTAATAATAGCGGTGCAGGTTATGAATGGGCTTTGTTCTCCATTTTTGGAAAAATAAATTATTCGTTGAAGGATCGTTATCTGCTTGAGGCAACTATACGTCGCGATGGTTCGAGTAGGTTTGGTGCCAATAATCGCTACGGTACTTTCCCGGCTTTCAGTGGTGGTTGGCGTGTGTCTGAAGAGAGTTTTCTTTCTGAAGTGAGTTGGTTGGACAATTTATTGATCAGGGCCGGTTGGGGCCAAACAGGTAACCAGGAGATCGGTAACTACAATGGTTTCAACACGTACCGTTCAACACTAAATGAGTCGTCATATGCAATAGATGGCTCAAATAATGCGGTTATACCAGGCTTTGATTCTGGAGCTTTCGGAAATCCCGATGCAAAATGGGAAACTACCACGCAAACAAATGTCGGTTTGGATATGACAATTTTGCAAGGCCGAATTGGCTTTAATCTGGATTTGTATAATCGTACAACGTCTGACATGCTCTATCAGTTGACGCTGCCCGGAACGCAAGGCGTGGCAACGGTACCATTTGTTAATGTGGGCGAGATGAACAATAAAGGATTTGATTTTGCCGTAAACTATCAGGACAATACCAGTGGTGGGTTTTCTTATGGTATCAGTGCCAATATTTCTGCCTATCGTAATAAAGTGGTACGTCTGAGTGATGAAGAGTCTACCGTATTAATGGGGCCAGACATCCGCAGTTATATTTGGACGCGATCTACCGTCGATAGGCCTTTATATTCTTTCTATGGACACGTAATAGATGGCTTTTATCAAAATGAAGAAGACCTGGCTAACGGACCTGAATACCCGGGCTATGCGGCCGTAGGTAAATATAAATACCGAGATTTAGATGGTGATGGCGTGATTACCGATAATGACCGAACTTTTATTGGTAACCCCCATCCCGATTTTACCTATGGGCTTAACATTAATTTGGGTTATAAGAATTTCGATTTATCTGCATTTTTCCAGGGTGTGCAGGGAGCTGATGTACTTAATATGGTAAAACGCTGGGTAGACTTTAACAACCAGGCGGGGAATAGAAGTTTGCGTATGTTAAACGAGTCGTGGACTCCGGATAATCCAAATGCGGTACTACCTATCTTAGATGCTAATGACAGTCGTAGCCAGCAACCTTCTTCGTATTTTGTAGAGGATGGTTCTTATTTCCGTTTGAAAAATCTAACGCTTGGATATACGTTTCCTGAAAGCACCTTATCAAAAATTGGCTTAGAACGTGTACGCATTTATATCCAAGGTCAGAACCTGTTTACCTTTACGAACTATACCGGGATCGATCCGGAAATCACTTCAGTGGGATCCACTCCGGGTTCGACAACACTCGGTGTTGATCAGGGAAACTATCCGCTCTCGAAGATGTACCAATTTGGAATTAATGTTGGGTTTTAAAATTTGTTAAACATAAGATCTCAAACGATGAAAAAATTAAGATTTATACTGTCTGTAACTATGGGTTTTCTAATACTTCTAGCATCCTGTAGTAAAGATTTTTTAGAGAAAAAGCCACTGGGAGTGGCTGATGAAGAATTGTTGGCCAATAAGTCGGGCGTCAATGCCCTGTTGATTGGAGCTTATAGTTTGTTGGATGGCGTAGGTTCCGGTTTTACGTTTGGCTCGTCAGCTAGTAATTGGATATATGGCTCAGTAGTTTCAGATGATGCCTATAAGGGGAGTGATGTTGGAGATCAGGCGCAGATTACTACTATAGAACGTTATGTAAGTCAGCCCGACATCAGTGTGTTTAATGAGAAATGGATTACGGTGTATGATGGTGTGGCCCGATCCAATGATGTTCTAAAATTGATAGCTCAGGTTGACGATATGTCGGAAGAAGAGATACATCAAGCTACTGCCGAAGCACGTTTCCTTCGTGCATGGTACCATTTCGAAGCAAAAAAAATGTGGAATATGGTGCCTTACGTAGATGAGCATGTGACCGATTATTTGAATCTGCCTAATGATCAGGATATCTGGCCAATGATTGAAGCTGACTTGGAATATGCTGTGGAAAATCTCTCGCCTACAAAGGCCGATGTTGCAAGAGCCAGCAGTTGGACGGCAAAAGCTTTTCTGGGTAAAGTGCATATGTACCAAAGCGATTACGATGCAGCAAAGCTCCTATTGGACGATGTGATTAACAACGGGCCATACGAACTGGTAGAAAACTTTCATGATAATTTTAAAATTGCTACAGAAAACAACAGTGAATCGGTATTTGAAGTACAGATGTCGGTAGGTGATGGCGGCAGCGGGCAAAATGGTTTTTGGGGAGATAATTTGAATTTTCCCTATGGATCTGGACCCGGCGGTTGCTGCGGTTTTTTCCAGCCTTCCCAAAATCTTGTAAATGCTTTTAAAACAGATGAAAATGGACTGCCTTTATTGGATACCTTTAATGATGAAGATGTTACAAATGATGAAGGTTTGGCTTCCTCCGCTCCTTTTGAGCCGCATACCGGTAATCTTGATCCTCGCCTGGATTGGTCGGTAGGACGCCGCGGAATACCTTTTCTTAACTGGGGAATACACCCCGGCGCAAACTGGATTCGGGATCAGAGTTTTGCAGGGCCATATACTTTTAAGAAGTTTTTTGCCAGTGATGGAGACAATGCCGGAGCAGAGTCGCCGCGCGCAAATGCGAACAATTACCGGGCTTTACGTTATGCCGACGTTTTATTGATGCGTGCTGAAATTGCGGTGGAAGAAGGCGATTTAAGTATGGCTTTGGATATTGTTAACCAAATCAGAAGACGTGCAGCCAATGAGCTTGTAACTACGGATGACGGTGACCCGGCAGCTAATTATGTCGTGAATGAGTACCCGTCATTTCCCGACCAGACCTATGCGCGGAAGGCCGTGCGTTTTGAACGTCGTTTGGAACTGGCGCTCGAAGGGCACCGTTTCTTCGATTTAGTGAGATGGGGGGCTGCTGCTGAAACCTTAAATACTTACCTTGAAAAAGAAAGACAGAAACGTACTTATCTGCAGGGAGCAAGTTTTACGCAGGGGCAGAATGAATACTTCCCTATTCCACAGACGCAGATTGATATTATGGGTGCAGATGTGCTCAAACAAAATCAATAATGCGTTTAATTGCCTGTTAACGACCGTCGTTAACAGGCAATTATATTGATCATAGTATGCGTCATTTTACAATGGCTTTCACGCAAACGGTTGCATAAGTGTAATTTTGGTATTACAATTAAAATATTATTAAATTGGCCACGAATTAATTAGCGTGTAGCGCTTAAGCAATATATCCTAAAGATAGCGTATAACAACTTCCAATAATAAGAACCGCAATTCTTGTGCGAAATGCTGAAAAGAAGAGCAGATTAACGATATGGATCAGAAGGAACAGATACTGTGGCAAAATTTTGTAGAAGGCAAACAGGCGTCTTTTGAACAGTTATACGATTGCTACCTAGAATCGCTGTTTGCTTTTGGTTTTAGATATCATCGCGATGCCGATCTTATAAGAGATTGTATTCATGATCTATTTGTGGATTTATATCATTATAGGGCCAGGTTAGCTACAATTGTTAATGTGAAATCTTACCTGTTTGTCTCTTTAAAAAGAAAGATCATCAAACGGCTGAAAGATTTCTATCCAAGAAATATTGAGCTTACGGAAATCTATAATCTCGATATAGCATGGCAGGAAGATGGTTCCACTGGATTATCAGATGAAGAACTCAGACTGTTTCATAAGTTACAGCAGGTCATGTCTATACTGCCAATGAGACAGCGGGAAGCTATAATACTCAAATTTAATGATGAACTGCGTTATGAAGAGATTGCGGAAATAATGATGATTTCTGTAGCTACCTGTCGTACCTTGGTTTATCGGGGGATCAAGCAACTTCGCCTAGCGTTGGAAGAAGTTAAACTACCGCTACTATTCCTATTATTATCCGTATCCGCCGAAAAGTGCAAAAGAAGGATTAGCTAATCCTTTTATTTTTGCCTTGTGAAATTAAACGTCTGATTATTAGCTGTTTGATTTTTTTTTAAAAAAAAGACCTAAATCGAAGTCTATAAAATCAAACCCATTAGTCTCTTACCGATATACGTCATTTGTATAATGGGATTTCGAACTCCCGAAATGGCAATATTAAGGTAAACTGATGTATAAAAAAGAAGAGGATATACTCGTCGAAGACGATCATAAAAAAATACTCTCCAAGGAAGACAGTCAAGTTAAACGGACTACAGCTTGGCGTATACTACGCTTTTTAAAGCTCTCGAGGCCTGCAAGTTTAACCCTTAATGATAGAGACGTACTCTGGCAACGTATTCAGGCATCAACCGGAACAGATCAGATAAGTATGAGAAGGAGGCCTAAACGTCTTTACCTCAAAGTTGCAGCATGTGCCGCCAGTATTATTTTGGCTGTGCTGATTTACACAACTAACCGTAGTCGCAGCAACTTAAACTTGGAGCATATAGCCATTAAAAACCAAACCATCGCCGTTGATACTACAGCTATAGGCCTGCTCGCGGAAGACGGTACATTTACGAAACTTCACGAACAGAAAGAACTGGTGGTAGACAATAAAGCTGACAACGGAAAGTCTAGTTTTCAAACACTTAACGTTCCTTATGGGAGAAGTATAAGCCTACGCTTACCCGATGATAGCAAAGTCACGTTGAACGCGGGTTCACAATTGACCTTTCCAACAAATTTTAGTAACGAAAGTAGAACGGTTTATTTGGAAGGAGAGGCTTTTTTTGATATCGCCACGGATGAAAAGCATCCTTTTATTGTGCGTACTGAAGATATAAAAATAAGAGTTTTAGGTACCAAATTTAATGTGAGTGCCTATAAGGATGAATCTGCCTCTACTGCCATATTGCTGAGTGGAAAGATTGAGTTGAGCGATACAAAATCTTCCGAGCGTTTTCAGAAACAACAACTTGTACCGGGAGACGTAGCGGTATTGGACCGAAAAATTGATAAACTAAATATTAGTCTTGATAAGAGCAATCACGAAGTTCTCTGGACAGGTAGAAAGCTGAAATTATATAATACGCCACACCTCGAAGTGCTCAAAAAACTGGAGCGCAGATACAATGTGAAAATTTTAGATGTAGAAGCCGAGACCCGTGAAGAAACATTCTCGGGAACATTGGACTTAAATAACTCGTTGTTAAATGTTTTGCATACGGTGTATGACAGTCAATATTATTATATCACTCAACAAGGAAGGAGGGTAGTAGTACAGAAAAAAAAGGCTAGCAATTAGCTGCAAATCAAAAACAGGTAGATGCTGCAACACCTACCTGTTAATTTCAATAATTAACCTAAGGTTTTAAACTAATTATTAATCAAAACTATGACTTTTTCTTATGCCTGCCAAATGTATGGCACGGTTCCTCGTTTTTTTAAAAGAATTTGGCGGATGATAAAGCTGATAACCTTTTTTTTATGTGTCGGCATGGTTGCTGTGTACGCCGATTCCTATTCACAGAACAGGGTTAGCGTTAAATTGCAAAATGGAAAGCTTACAGAGCTATTTGAAGAGATCCAAAAACAAACGGATTATTCTGTGTTTTATAGCGATCAGGCCATCGCCGATCTAAAAGTTACTTTAGATGTTCGTGATGGTAAGATTCCGGAGATTCTGAATAAAGCGTTATTAGGTAAACCTCTGGCGTATCGTCTGCTGGGAAACCAAGTGGTCATCTCGAAGAAAACGGAAAAAAAGGGACTCTTTGGTAATAGCCTGCAAGATTCTATTGTAACCGTTCGCGGAAGAGTGTATGATACCAATGAACCTCCTAAAGGAGTGGACAATGTGATCATATCTGTTAAAGGGAAAACTCCTTTGGGAAGCACAGATGATGACGGGTATTATGCGGTCACGGTTAACAGTGGCGATGTACTTGTTTTTTCAAAAATAGGTTTTGTTGCCCACGAGCAGTTGATCACCAGGAGTTACAATAATCTTACGATTGCGATTAACGAAGAGGTCTCCAACTTACAGGAGGTGGTGGTCACCGGCATGACTGAACAGGAAAAACAACACATCGCCAGTGCGGTAAGCTCTGTTAATGTAGAGCGCCAGACGGCCGGAAAGCCTATCACCAATCTGTCTCAGGCCCTGCAGGGAGGAACAACTGGTATACGCGTAAATCAGGGGTCGGCTATGCCGGGATACGATAACGCGGTGATTCAAATTCGTGGAATAAGTACCCTGGGCAATGCCAATCCGCTGGTAATTGTAGATGGCGTTCCGATGGATATGAACCATATCGATCCATCTACCATTGCTGAAATTACCGTACTTAAAGATGCAGCGGCTGGAGCAACCTACGGAGCCAGAGGAGCTAACGGCGTTATTTTAGTGACCACCAAACGTGGTGTTCCCGGAAAAATTAATGTGGCATATGATGGTTATTACGGCGTACAGTCGCCCACACTGAATAAATTAGTTGATGCACCAGCGTATATGCGTTTATTCAATGAGGCGCAGGTAAATGCCGGGAATCAAAGTTATTATTCAGAAGAAGAAATTCAGCATACCATTGATCAAGTCGATCCATATCGATACCCAAATACCGATTGGATGGGTTTACTCATCGATAAAGCAGCGCCCATTACAAATCATTCCTTAAGTATCAATGGCGGAAATAGCTTAGCGAGATTCAACATTACAGGAAATTATTTGAAGCAGGAAGGGATGATACCACTTAGCGGAACAAGCCGCTACCAGGTCAGAGCAAATTCTACCGTCTCCCTCAGGGATAATATTTCTATGCAATTGGATGTTTTTGCCACAAGACGGGATGTTACCAGATCTGAAAGGCCACAAGGTACGGGCGGAAATAGGATGTTAGAAGATATGTATCGTGTACCGCCAACCATTGTGCCGAAATACCCTGATCAGGACGGCCGATCGTTTTATGGTAGGTACATCGATATTGTCAACCCGCTTGCATACGCTGAAGTTGGTGGAATCTGGAAGGGAGAGCATGTACAATCAAATATCGATGTACGGCCAAGGTGGGAGATCTTACCTGGTTTAGTATTAAGGAGCCACGGACATTTTCGTATCAACAGTGATGCCTTCAGAACGAGTAGAGATAACTTTAATTTTTTTGATCCGTTTACGGGAGAGCTTGCGCAAACATGGGGATTGGTAAGAGATGCGAGTACCGGCCGAACGACTTACTATAACTTGCAGACCCACTTGGAGTATACCCGCCGGTTTGGCGAGCACAACCTTTATGCAATGATTGGTCAATCTCTGGAGGAAAGTAATGATCAGGGTTTTGATGCGTGGTCAATTGTGTCTGGTTTTTCAAAGTTGAATTATATATACAAAGATAAGTATATGGTAGAAGCCATAGCGCGTGTAGATGGTTCTTCGAGGTTTGGCCCGGGCAATAGGTATGGATTCTTCCCTTCCGCAGCTATTGGATGGAATATGCACAAAGAGTCTTTCATGGAAGACATCAGTTTTGTAAATAATTTGAAGCTGCGTTCTTCTTTCGGCTTAGTAGGAAATGAGAATATAGGCTTATACCGTTTTCAGACATTGATTGATAACAGTAATGGCGTAGAGAATATTTGGGGTAACCCTGATATTACCTGGGAAACGCTGGAGTCTTTTAATGTAGGTATGGATATCGGCCTGTTGAAGGATAATAAAGTAGAGCTGGTACTGGAGTGGTTCAATAAAAAAACACGTGACATCTTGATTACACCTCCGGTGGCGTACTCTGGTGGTATAGGCATATCACCTATCAACGCCGGTGTGGTGCTCAATAGGGGTTGGGAGATTTCCGGTAATTATTATGAGGAACTTAATAAAGATATGAGGATCGGGTTAAGTGGCGGAGCAACTTACGTTAAAAATGAAATCCTATCGTTACAGGGTGGCCCTTACATCAGCGGAGCTAGTATTCGTGAAGTTGGCTCGCCAATCGATGGGATTTTTGGCTATAAAACCGACGGTATATTGCAAGAGAGTGATTTTGATGCGGAAGGTAATCCTTTGATACCGATATATCTCGGCTCTCAACCAGGTGATATCAAATTTCTGGATGTCAATGGCGATGGTGTGGTTAATGCTGAAGATCAAGGTTATATAGGAAACCCTACGCCTTTATTTACTTATTTTGCCAATTTTAATCTGGAGTACAAAGGCTTTGATTTTGATATTCAGTTCACTGGAGCTGGTAAAGCGGCGGATCGATTGACGGGAATGCTAGCCAATCCAATGGATATGAGTTTTGATGGGGGTGTACCTACAGCTTATTGGGCTGAGAACTATTGGAGGCCAGATAGACCTAATGCAAGATTTCCGCGTGCTACTGTTAACCCTGGTGCACAAAAGTTCTCCTCTGATTTCTGGATTCAGAATAAGGCTTTTACCAGAATAAATTATATACAGTTGGGATATAATTTTAACGAAAGGATGCGTAATGCATTGAGAGTAAATAGGCTAAGGCTTTATGTAAATGCGCAAAATCCTTTTGTATTTACTTCTATGAAGTTAAGAGATCCTGAGAGCGCAGGTAATCAGTGGACTTATGGAATCATGAAAATGTACAGTATAGGCATAAGCGCCCAGTTTTAAAGGGGTAATGCTCGTTGAACAAATGATTTAAAATAAACCCTCCATGTTTAAAATCTACTTTTCATCATACACAAGTATGTAAATTTTAAACATGGTTAGCTCCATTCGATAGATGGATTAAAACAATTATTAACGGATGAAAACAGTAAAGGTTATAGCAATAGCGATACTATCAATTATAATGTCAGGGTGTGAGAAATTCTTGACACATGAGCACCCAACTGGTGTAACAGACGATATCTGGTGGGAAACAGAGACACAAGCTAGAAATGCGCTGGCAACAGTTTATTGGGGGGTGCCGGATGGTTTTTCTGGCAGAGGGGGTATGTTGAGAACAAGTCTAACCGATGAGGCAGTAGCAAGACAAGATCATCGGGGTGCCTATGAAATATTTACGAAGGGGTTGCATAACGACCAGTGGGGCGTGGCACTGCACTTTTGGCAAGACTGTTACCTCAATATACGTTTCGCCAACAGATTTTTAGAACATGCAGATAAAGTGTTCATGGAACAAGCTTTGTTAACGCGCTACAAGGCGGAAGCACGGGCTTTAAGAGCTTATTATCATATGGAGTTATTACTGTTGTTTGGTGATATTCCAATTATGACAGTGGCCGTTAATCCTAACGAAAATGATGCAAGTAGAAGTCCGCAAGAAGAAGTATTTGATTTTATTGTAAGTGAATTTCAACTGGCAGCCGAAGATTTACCTATAGAATATTCTAACCAGGAAGCGTTCCGTATTTCTAAAGGTGCGTGCTTTGCTTTCATATCGAGATTGGCGTTGTTCTATCATCGCTACGAATTAGCCAGAGACATGGCTAAACGCGTAGTCGACCTGAACGTATTTCGTCTCTATCGATCACCTAGCAATCCGTCCAATAGTTTTGCTGAATTATTTAGCTATGATGGAGAGATTAATAATGAGCGTATTATGTTCAGGCCAAATGGAAATGTAGAGGCATGGAATGTTGCCGCTCCTTTTAGTATCGGTGGAAATGGTTCCTTGTATCCAACGAGTGTAGTGGTAGATAATTTTGAAACCAGACAGGGTAAAACGCTTGAAGAGTTGGGAACCGATTCGGCTGCTATTTATAGCAGATATCCAAATTATAATGATAACAGAGATCCGCGCCTGAAGGCTTCAGTACTAATGCCCGGTGATGAGTTTAGCGGGGTAGTACTCGATCCTTTCAATACCGATCCCAATAATCCGGATAGAATAGGAGTACAGGGCTCTACGGCTACGGGATTTTGGGTGCGTAAATATTTGGATACGCGCGATCGGTTTGGATCAAGACAATTATACTATATGAACATACGTTACGCTGAGGTGCTGCTTAACTATGTAGAGGCACTTATTGAATTAGGAGAGCACTCGCACCCTGATGTCATCACTCATTTAAATGATATCCGTAATCGGGCGGGTATGCCTGATATTGATGTGCAAGCATACAATTCAGCGGATGCATTGCGTAAACTGGTGCGTCGGGAAAGAATGGCAGAACTAGCTTTTGAGGGGCCGCGATTTTACGATATCCGACGCTGGGGCGTTTTGGGAGAGGTTATGAACGGTATCGTATACGGGGCGACCAATCCAGCTACGGGTAATAGAGTAACGGTGGAAGAACGATCGCAAGACCCCAACAGGGATTTTAGATATCCTATTCCGCAGGATGAAATATTGGCGAATCCAAATATGGTTCAGAACCCTGGTTATTGATCTTGGTTGTTTTTAGGCTTTTGGTATGAGTGTTTTGACGGGTCTTCATACCAAAAGCCTATTTTGTAACAAAAAGCTTAGCCGAAATGCCGATTTTTAAAGAAATGAGCTTTTTTTTGATTATCTGTGTCCGTGCAAACGGTTGCGTGATCGTTTAATTGGTAATACTATTAAATTATTATTAAATTGACCGCGAGTTTAAACGAGTCAATACTTAAACACAAACCTTAAATGAAAGAAACACATACCTCCAGACGTACGTTTATAAAAAAATCGGCGTTTGCAGCAGCGGCGTTTAGTATTGTACCCCGATTTGTATTAGGGGGACAAGGATTTTTAGCACCAAGCGATCATTTGACGAAAGGCATTATCGGTGTGGGAGCCATGGGACGAGGGCATTTTGATTATGCCGGCACTAAAACGGTTGCCATATGCGATGTTGATAAAAGACATCTCGCTATAGCCATGAAGCAGCTAAATGATACCGGAATCAAGCAATTGGCTGATTTTAGAGATCTTATTCAATTACCTGAAGTAGACATTGTCCACATTGCAACACCTCCACATTGGCATGGCGTTATGGCGGCAGAAGCAGCGCGTGCAGGAAAAGATATCTGGTGCGAAAAACCCATGACGCGTACAATTGGAGAGGGAAAGAAGGTGAAAGAAGCTGTTCAGCAACATGGACGCATTTTCCGATTAAACACATGGTTTCGTTTTGAAGATAATTTTTACGGAATGGCGGTACCCGTTAAGCGGATAAAGAAGCTGATAAATACGGGTATGCTTGGCTGGCCACTGACAGTTACCGTAAGTAGACATACTGGTTTTGATTGGAAGTTTTATTGGGTAGGAAAGGAAAATTTACCTGTAGAACCCGTGCCTGCAGAGTTGGATTATGAAATGTGGTTGGGTCCGGCGCAATTTAAGCCTTATAGTACACATCGTGTGCATCAAACCTTCAGAGGTTATTGGGACTATGATGGGGGAGGCCTGGGAGATATGGGGCAACACTATTTAGATCCTATTCAGTACTTTTTAGGTAAGGATAATGAAAGTCCGGTCTCGGTAGAAATAGATGCTCCGCAGCAGCATAGCGATGCAGTGGGTACTTGGCGGAGAATTGAGTATACCTACGCCGACGGGTGTAAAATTATTTTGGATGGTGAGGGAAGAGATGAAGATGTACCATATATAGATGGGCCAAATGGTAAATTATATCCGGGTTTTAAATCGGATATCCCGGATATGGAGCGGAAGCTGGCAGCGTTTCCTGAGCCCGAAGCTCAAGTAACGGATTTTGTGCAAGCGGTGAAGAGAAGACAAAAGTTTGCGCTCAACGAAGAGAATGGTTATCGATCCTGTACATTGGTTAATATGGGACTTACCGCTTTACGTTTGGGAAGGTCGCTGAAGTTCGATCCCGAAAAGCAACTATTTGTAGATGATGAAGCAGCCAATCGTTTGGTAGATCAGCCCATGCGTGGACCTTGGACGATTTAAGCTTTTATTTTAAATATAGCGTATTGCGTAAAGCATAAAAAATAACAAACAAAGAAGACCCACAACCAATGAAGAAATATATTTATACAACGGCCTTGGCTTTCATCTTGTTGCAATCGCAGTTAATTGCACAACAGGATGATCAACGAACCGTAAACACGAAAATTGCGGACTTGTTGGCCGTTCAGCCAGCAGCAGATGCTGATAAGTTAGCTGCGGCCATGCAGCAGCTCGAAACTTTTACCGCAGAAGATATCAGTGCGTTACTTTTACAACTAGAACCTCAGGGAGGGGAGAATGCAAAAATAGAATACGCAACCAATAGTTATTCATATCATGTGATGCGGTCTGATAAAGAGGCACAACGTGTTAAATTTGTGAAAGGCGCCGTAGATGCTTTGGCCAAAGCCACCGATAAAGATAATAAAGGATATATTCTTAATTTGCTCATCAATGCCGGAAAGGATGATGCGGTAGCTGCAATAGCTTCCTGCTTGGGCGAAGAATATTTGACTGACCGTGCAGCCAGAACATTAGCACGTATTCAAAGTGATCATGCCGGTGAAGCCTTAGCCAAAGCATTACCTGAAGCTGACGGAAGCAGATTGGTTTCTATACTGGAAGCAATAGGTGACGCTGGGTATGCCCCCGCAGAGGAATTGGTGGTGCCATTCGCATCGTCAGAAGAAATTCCAGTAAGAAAAACAGCCCTATACACATTGGCAAAACTCGCCGTACCGTCTTCAAGTTCAGTGGATGCCTTAAAAGCGGCTGCTGAAAAAGCTGAATACGGTTATGATGAGGCAAATGCTACTGCCTCATATATCAATTATGCGAACAATCTGCTAGCTAAAGGCGAAAATGCTGCTGCTGAGAAGGTGGCAAAGTCATTGTTAAAGAGCAGTAAACAGCAAACACCTACTCGAATAGCTGCTCTGACAATTCTTGCACATCTTCATGGCGACCGATATGTTTCACAATTGGTTAAGGCAGCGCGTGATAAAGATGCCGCATATGGTGTTGCAGCACTGAAGCTAGGAGATCCTTATCTAAAAGGGAACGCGGTAGCTGCTTGGGGAAAAGGACTTAGAAGAACTATACCTGTTACCCAAGCTGCCATTTTGAATGCCTTAGCAGATGGTGGTGACCAGACGGCCGTGCCGTTCGTGGAGAGGGCTTTGAATAGCAAGGACACCTTGGTGAAAACCGAAGCGATTAAGTCTTATGCGAAACTACAGGGAATGGAAGCTATGCCGCAATTATTGGAACTATTGGCTGATGCTGACGATAATGCCGAACGGGAGGCTATTCAATATGCATTGTTGACGATGGAGGGAGATGGTCTCGCTAATAGCCTAGTGGCTGCTTTGCCGCAAGCCAATCCAGCTGATCAGGTTGTGCTTATTGAAGTACTCGCTAATAGGGGCGCACAAGACAGTTTCTCCGCTATTAGCGACTTATTGGCAAGTGACGACACCTCGGTTAGAAGTACAGCATATCAAGCATTACCTGCTGTCGTTTCTGGCGATAATTTGGCGTTTTTAACGGATGCTTTAGTGAAGAACAACAATGAAGAGGAGGTTGCGGCAATCCAACGGTCGTTAACTGCTGCGGCAGATAATACACCGCAAAAAGATCAGGCGATCCAGTTTTTACTTGACAGGTATAACAGTGTAGATGCCGAACAGAAACCTTTGTATTTAAACGTTTTTTCGGGAATAGGTGTTGGAAAGGCACTAGATCCGGTAGTAGAGGCAGAACAAGGAAGTGATGAAACGTTAAAGCGTGCCGCGATAATGGCCCTGGCCGACTGGAAAGATGAGGGAGCTTTAACGGAGCTTATTAAGTTGAGTCGTGAAAACAAAGGTGCCGAAGAGCACGCTGCTATAGTAAAGGGTATCGTGCGATTAACCATGCAGTCTGATTTTCAACCTGAACAAAAAGTGTTGATTTTAAGGGACGTAATGGCTGTTGCGCAAAATGCCAATCAGAAAAGAATGGTGCTAAACGCATTGCAAGAGAATAAAACTTATAATGCTTTGGTGTTCGCCGGTAGGTATCTTGATGATGCGGAGGCGAAATCCGCTGCGGCAATGGCCGTTTTGAATATCGCATTGGATAACCCGTCATTATATGGCTCCGAAGTGCGGGAAATTCTGGATAAAACGGTTGATGCCTTAAGTGGACAGGATAGCGATTATCTTAAACAAGCTTTATTAAAACATATCGCTGAAATGCCCAATAGTCAAGGGTTTGTTTCTCTTTTTAATGGGAAAGACTTAACGGGGTGGAAAGGCTTGGTCGAAAATCCAATCAAAAGAGCTCAAATGAGTTCGAAAGAATTAGCTGCTGCTCAGGAAAAAGCGGATGAGACGATGCGCAACGGATGGTTTGTAAAAGATGGCGTGCTTTACTTTAATGGTGAAGGAGATAATATTGCTACAGTCAAACAATATGGCGACTTTGAAATGTTGGTCGACTGGAAACTTAGTCCGATAGGAGATGAGGGAGACGCTGGGGTTTATCTACGTGGCACTCCGCAGGTGCAGATTTGGGATACCTCTCGTACCAATGTAGGAGCTCAGGTGGGCTCAGGCGGTCTTTACAATAATGAAAAGCATGAAAGTAAACCACTTGTAGTAGCTGATAACCCCTTGGGTGAATGGAATACTTTTAGAATTATTATGAAGGGGGAGAAGGTGACGGTATATTTAAACGGACAGTTGGTTGTAGAAGATGTTACACTCGAAAACTTTTGGGACAGAAGTCAACCGATCTTTCCTGTAGAACAGATTGAACTACAGGCGCATGGAACGGAAGTGGCTTATAGAGATGTTTACATTAAAGAGGTACCAAGGAAAGAAGTCTTTCAGTTAAGTGGTCAGGAGAAATCCGAAGGGTTTCAAGTATTGTTTGATGGTACTAACCTCGATGCATGGACGGGAAATACCACAGCCTATACAATTAGTGAGGAGGGGACGCTTGCCATTTATCCGACAGAAGGCTCCGGAGGTAATCTATATTCAAAAGAGGAATATGGAGATTTTATTTACCGGTTTAGCTTTCGCTTAACTACCGGAGCAAATAATGGAATAGGTGTGAGAACACCGATGGAGGGTGATGCTGCCTATGAAGGGATGGAAATTCAGGTGCTGGATGACGAAGCTGAAGTTTATAAGGATTTGAAAGAATATCAATACCATGGTTCTGTGTACGGCGTGATCCCCGCAAAAAGAGGCTATTTAAAACCTTTGGGAGAGTGGAATGAGCAAGAGATCTATATCAAAGATAATAAGATAAAAGTGACACTCAACGGAACGGTCATCGTGGATGGCGATCTTGCTATAGCGACGCAAAATGGAACGCTTGACGGCCGTGAGCATCCGGGGCTAAAACGCAAAAGTGGTCATTTAGCATTTTTAGGACATGGATCTGAAGTGCATTTTAAGAATATTCGTGTAAAGAGACTGTAATTTAGGTATATATAAAATGTGTAAATAGCAGTTTATAGGTTTTTATAATTATTTAAGGTGTCTGCCTGAGATGCTTTACTGTTCCGTTCAACGGTTTTATACTTTACTATTTGACAACAATTGTAAACATCATATGATACAGAAAACAATGAAAATGGCTGCAATAGCGGCGTTGGCTATAGGTGTGAGTTCATGTAATTCTAATAGCGGTGATCAACAGGATGGCGACGTAGATTTGACGGAAACGGCGGCCACTGCAGAAGAATGGATCGACCTTTTTGATGGTGAAAGTTTGACAGGCTGGCATGGCTACAACAAAACAGAATCGGTAAATAACTGGGAAGTACAGGATGGTGCATTAGCGTGTACAGGTAAAGGGAATAAAGAGGACTTTGGCGGCGATCTGGTAAGCGATCGGGAATTTGGAAATTTCGAATTGGAATGGGAATGGAAAATTGCGAAAGAAGGTAACTCCGGTGTAATGTATCACGTAGTGGAAGAAGCGAAATACAAAGCGCCATACGAAACAGGACCCGAGTATCAAATGATTGATGACGAAGGGTTCCCTGAAAAAATTGAAGATTGGCAGAAAACAGGAGCAAACTATGCGATGAATCCTGCCGATGAAGACCAGACAGAAGTAAAACCCGTGGGTGAATGGAACACCAGTAAAATTGTATATAACGATGGCCATGTAGAACATTGGCTCAATGGTAAAAAAGTGGTGGAATTTGAAGAAGGCACTGAAGAATGGGAGCAGGAAAAATCAGCAGGTAAATGGAAAGATTTTCCTGATTATAAAATAACTGATCATGGTAAAATAGCACTGCAAGATCACGGCGATAGTGCTTGGTTCAGAAATATACGTATTAAGGAATTGTAAGTAGATACATGCAACATAAAGCTGGCCATCAATTGAAATTCCCGGTCAGCTTTATGTCGCATGTAATGCGAAGGCTTATTCTACGACCTCTATCTCTACACGCCGATTTTTTTGTCGTCCTTCTGCTGTTTCATTGGAAGCAATAGGTTGCGTGTTTCCGAATTCAGTGGATGAAATTCTCGTTTCATCAACGCCCTTACTTACGAGATACGATTTCACTTCATCTGCTCTCGATTTTGATAAATGCCAATTGTAAACATAAGGGCCAATCGAATCGGCATGTCCACCTAACTTTACAATAGCATCATCACTTAAAAGTTCGTTAACGATACTATCTAATAGTTGGTGGTCTTTCGACCGTTGTCAAAATCAAATTCAATATTTTTGAATTCTCGCATAATAACAGCGTCGGACGCAATTGCCATTTTGTTCGGTATTTCGGTTCGATTTACCGAAATATCTTTAAAAGCGATGATGCCCAGTAAACCCAGTGCAGCGCATAAACTTAAGACACTTTTTGTTAAGTAATTACTTCTCATGATATTGATCTATTTAGTTGTAAAATTCTTTTTCCTGTTGATCTACAAGTATGGATAAGCTGCGTCTGTTACCGTCTTTGCTCAATCTGCATAACTTTTCAGCGTCCTTCCTGTTAGTAATATGGCAATAAAAAATATTAATGCTCATATTGCTGTAGGGGATGTAGAGCAACGGTTGGTGTATATCGGTTAAAGGTGGTGTAGATACTAAACTATAGTCATAACTCCTTTTCAGCCAACGAAGTAAATCCTTTGTCCTTTCTTTAAGTAGCAGCTTTTGTTTAAATTGGGAAAATTCCTCCTGAAGGGTGTTTGCATCTACTGTAGATGATTCCTTATCGCCCATTTCTAGATAAATATGATGTAAGGCATCATGTGAGCGGTCTTTTTTTAGCATGCTATCAACCGTATAATTCCGATCATTTATCCAATCTAGAAGTGTACCACCTGCACTTAGTTTTATTGGTGCATCAGACGTTTGTGTTGGCACCAAATGTAAAAGGATCACACTATGACCTTCTTTTGCTAGAAACAAAGCAATGCTTTGGATGGCGTTAAACCGTTCTTCAG
Source organism: Olivibacter sp. SDN3 (assembly GCF_014334135.1). Lineage (NCBI taxonomy): Bacteria > Pseudomonadati > Bacteroidota > Sphingobacteriia > Sphingobacteriales > Sphingobacteriaceae > Olivibacter > Olivibacter sp. SDN3. The sequence continues at coordinate 4,876,659 of NZ_CP060497.1, read as the reverse complement.
CCGTGCATAAAGAATAAATACCTATAAGTGGCGTATTGGAAGGATCCGATGTTTGTAGCTGACGCATTATTTTGGTCAGTGCTTTGAGGCTTGACTGGTCGTTGTCGTCAATCGATAGTGTGGCCTTTTTGGGATGGAAATAGATAACCGGATCTTTAGTTGCAATATCCTGCGGTCTGACGACTTTGGGATGACGGTATTTACGATAAAAAATGAAGCCAATAGGCAAGATGATCGTGCTAAGTATGCTCACCGATAACCAGGCAATAGACGTCGATGATGATGGTTTCCTAAAAGTAAGCGAGTTAATGACTGTTGACGTGCTTGCCGTAGTGTCTTCACCACGATGTATGGTTAATGGCGCGGTATGCTTGAGCGTTGTTTGGTATTGCTCTAGCAGGTCATGATATTTTTCGGTTACGGAATCCAATTCGGTAAATAACGCTTCTAGCGTTGCACTTTGTTCAACCGGGGCTGTTTGCTTTGTTTTTGATCGACGCTCGTTGATTTGATGTTCTTTCCGGATTTTATCTTTTAAGGTCCCAATCAGTGTTTGTTGTGCGAATTGTACATTTGGAAGAGTCGACCGATCTTTAAAATAGACTATTTGTAGATGATTGTATTGTTCGACTGAGCGTACCAGCTGTGAATCGTTTAAGGGAAAGAGAGGTATTTGATTAAATTGTCCTATGGGCGTCTCTGCATAGGTTAACATGGTTTCCAGCTTTTGAATAGCTAGTTTATCTATACTTTTTCGCCTGTTTGCATCCACTTGCATTTCTTCTTCTGTTTTGTTCAGCTGCTCATTGACGTCGTTATTTAGCCTTCCTATCGTACGATTAACTGCTTGGATCTCTTTTTCCAACGACAATATTTCAGACGTTTGGTTATTGGCTTTCGGATGTTGAGTATGTCCCTGCAATTTATTATCCGTATGAGTTGAACTTAGACTTGTAATCACGAAGCCGACCAAGAGAACTGTAATGGTAAGTAGTATCCAATATTTGTTATGTACATATACCTTAATACTTTCTATCAATAGAACCAAATTTCTGCTATTCTTCATTCTTCTAATCGCCTGCTAGCTTCTTGTTTGATATAGTACGTAGATAATTAAACAATAGATTTACCGCATTATCGATTGTGTAGCTAATAGGTTATTGTTTGGCTTGTGTGTGTGAAAATTTGGTTATACGTTTTTATGGTGTTATCTACACGCCGAATGTTGTAAATACTTCAAATTCTTCTAAAACTTACTATCTTTGTGTTTGCAAAAAATCACGTAGTAGGTGATTTTGATTGAATTATTTAAAAAAAACTTAAAATCATAGTTGTAGATGATTAAAATTACACTTCCTGACGGTTCTTTCCGTCAGTATGAAAAAGGAACAACCTCCTTGCAAATTGCACAATCTATTTCTGAAGGTCTAGCCCGTAATGTCTTAGCTGCGGAGGTAGATGGCCAAGTATGGGACGCTACGAGATCAATTGAGAAAGATGCCCACGTACGTTTATTAACCTGGAATGACCAAGATGGTAAAGCAACTTTTTGGCATTCATCGGCTCACTTGATGGCGGAAGCTTTGGAAGCACTTTATCCGGGAACAAAATTTGGTATCGGTCCAGCTATTGAAACAGGGTTTTATTACGATGTCGATTTTGGTGACCGTAATTTTTCCTCAGATGATTTCAAAAAAATAGAGGATAAAATGTTGGAGCTTGCACGCACCAAGGCTGTTTATGTTAGGCAAGAGGTCTCTAAAGCAGATGCAGAAGCTTATTTTGTAGAGAAAGGTGATGAGTATAAGTTAGATCTGATTAAGGATCTTGAAGATGGCACGATCACTTTTTATACACAAGGTAATTTTACCGATCTCTGTAGAGGACCGCATATCCCAAATACAGGTTTTATCAAAGCTATTAAACTCACAAATGTAGCTGGCGCTTATTGGCGTGGCGATGAGAGTCGTAAGCAGCTCACAAGAATTTATGGTGTTACCTTTCCGAAAGCTGGGGAGTTGGCCGATTATCTTAAGATGATTGAAGAAGCTAAGAAGCGTGACCATCGTAAATTAGGAAAAGAGCTGGAGTTGTTTACATTTTCTGAAAAGGTTGGGATGGGACTGCCATTATGGCTGCCCAAAGGGGCAGCACTTCGGCAAAAGTTGATAGACTTTTTGCAAAGAGCGCAGATACGGTCGGGATATGAACCGGTGATTACACCACATATTGGGCATAAAAATCTATACGTTACATCTGGACACTACGAGAAATATGGAGCGGATTCTTTTCAGCCCATTAAAACACCACAGGAGGGGGAGGAGTTTTTCTTAAAACCAATGAATTGTCCTCATCATTGTGAAATTTATAAAACTAAACCACGTTCCTATAAAGATTTACCCGTGCGTTTTGCCGAGTTTGGAACAGTTTATCGTTATGAGCAAAGTGGAGAATTACACGGGTTAACCCGTGTAAGGGGCTTTACACAAGACGATGCCCATCTGTTTTGTAGGCCAGATCAGGTGAAAGACGAATTCAAAAAAGTAATCGATCTAGTACTCTATGTATTTAAGGCACTGGGATTTGATTCTTATACCGCGCAGATTTCGCTACGTGATCCAGAGAATAAATCAAAATATATTGGTACAGAAGAAAACTGGCTGCTCGCAGAAGCCGCAATTGTTGAAGCAGCAGAAGAAAAGGGATTAGATACAGTAGTTGAGCTTGGAGAGGCTGCTTTCTATGGTCCTAAGCTGGATTTTATGGTGAAAGATGCCCTTGGACGGAAATGGCAATTGGGAACTATTCAGGTAGATTATAACCTGCCGGACCGCTTTGAACTGGAATACACCGGAAGTGATAATCAAAAACATCGTCCTGTAATGATACATCGTGCGCCTTTCGGTTCATTGGAGCGCTTTGTAGCTGTGCTTATTGAGCACTGTGCAGGGGAGTTCCCATTATGGCTTATACCTGAGCAGTTTATTGTATTGCCAGTGTCAGAAAAGTACGAAGAATATGCGAAAAAACTTTTAGAATCACTAAATAATACCGATATTCGCGGGTTGATTGATTTGCGAGATGAAAAAGTTGGAAGGAAGATCCGTGACGCTGAAGTAAAAAAGATACCTTACATGCTTATAGTGGGTGAAAAAGAGGTGGAGAATGGCACGGTTTCTGTGCGAAAACATGGCGAAGGCGACCTTGGCAGTATGACTGCGGAAGCTTTCCAAACGCAATTAACAAAGGAAATAACTATTTAAATTAAAGGAAAAATTTGGCATTAGGAAGACCAGGAATGAGAGGGCCGCGCCCTCCGTTTAAAAAGAAAGAACCCGATCATCGAATTAATCAACATATCAGAGCAACAGAAGTACGTCTGGTTGGTGAAAATGTAGAACAAGGGGTTTATCCAATTAAGCAAGCGTTGGCGATAGCCGATGATCTAGACCTTGATTTGGTTGAAATCTCTCCAAATGCAAATCCTCCCGTATGTAAAGTTGTTGATTACAGCAAATTTGTTTACGAACAAAAAAAGAAGCTAAAAGAAATTAAGGCGAATGCCAAGCAAACGGTTATTAAAGAAATTCGTTTTGGCCCTAATACGAACGAACACGACTTCGACTTCAAGCTTAAGCACGCAATCAAATTTTTGGAAGCAGGCGAGAAGGTTCGTGCTTATGTACATTTTAAAGGCCGAGCAATTGTATATAAAGACCGGGGAGAAATCCTTCTTTTAAAGTTTGCTCAGGCATTGGAGGAAATTGGTAAAGTGGAACTTCTTCCAAAATTGGAAGGTAAACGTATGTTTATTACCGTGGCTCCAAAAAATCCAAAAAACAAATAAAAAAACGTTCTTCGTTAGCTTTAGGAAGGCGGCCTTCATATTATTTGAGGAATACATGTCTTGAAGGCGCGTGAGGATGTATGTAGATTGACTAATAGATAGATAAAAATAGATAAGATTATGCCAAAAGTAAAAACCAATTCCAGTGCAAAAAAGCGTTTCGCTATTACTGGAACAGGTAAGATCAAGAGAAAACACGCATATAAAAGCCATATCTTAACCAAGAAGAGTACTAAGCGCAAGCGTAATTTAACGCAGACGGGTTTGGTAGCTGATGGAGATATGGGCAATGTAAAACGTATGCTTGCTATCGGGAAATAACAGATTATTATTAACACATTTTATTAACCGGGTATTGGGTTGTAAGCCTGTTGACTGTAAACAATAGAAAACACAGCGCCTTTTACCAAATTAATTAAATTTACTATGCCACGTTCGGTTAACGCAGTAGCTTCGAGAAGAAGAAGAAAAAAGATCCTTAAATTAGCCAAGGGTTACTATGGGTCACGTAGCAAGGTTTACACCATTGCTAAAAATACGGTTGAAAAAGGTTTGCAATATGCTTATCGCGACCGTAAAACCAAGAAAAGAGAATTTAGAGCATTATGGATTCAACGTATCAATGCGGGTGCCCGTCAACACGGAATTTCTTATTCTCAATTGATAGGTAAGTTAAATGCTAAGGATATCGGCTTAAACCGTAAGGTTTTAGCAGACTTAGCTTTGAACAACCCAGACGCTTTCAAAGCAGTAATTGATACAGTTAAATAAATATTAATTTATCATAGTCTATTAGTGAAAAAGGAGGTCAATTGATCTCCTTTTTTTGTACAGGCGTATATATTTTTGGTACAAAATAAATCTATGATGACCTAGACGTGCTTGCTACGTACTATGGCCGAAAAACTTTTTTATTACTATAGCTTTGTGCTTGAAAAAGTGCCTCTTCGTTAATCGCCGCAAAATTGCCCTTATCCTTTAGAAAGCTTAATAAGGCCTCGGTAGCGATGTTTCCAGTTAGCTTGTCACTTGCCATTGGGCAACCACCATATCCACCTAATGCAGTATCAAAGCGCTTGCAACCACTATTGAAAGCGGCTTCTATTTTTTTCACTACTGTAGGCGGCGTGCTGTGCAGGTGCATACCGAGATCGATTGTTGGGAAGCTCGCATGCAATGTATCGTATAGCTGTTTGATGTTTTCAGGAGTCGATACGCCTGTGGTATCTGCCAACATTAGGTTTTTGATTCCCATCTGCACTAATTGCTCTGTATACTCGGTGACAATTTCTGGGCTCCAAGGATCGTTATATGGATTTCCGAAAGCCATTGATAAATATACAAGCGGCTGTTTATTATGTTTGTCACAGAGTGATATGATTTCTTTCACACGCTCAAGCGAATCTGTAATGCCCGCATTCGTATTGCGTAGCTGAAAAGTTTCGGAAACAGAAAAGGGAAAGCCTAAAAAACTTATTTCTTTGTGGGTACAAGCCTCTATTGCTCCACGTACATTAGCAATGATAGCAAGGAGTTTTGTTGAAGTTTGTGAAAGGTCTAATCGATGTAAGACATCTACCGTATCAATTAATTGGGGTATTGCCTTCGGCGAGACAAAACTTCCGAAATCCAAACGATCGAATCCAACCTTAAGCAGTAGATTGAGGTATGTTGCCTTGATTTCGGTGGGTATAAAATGATGGATGCCCTGCATCGCATCTCTCGGACATTCGGTAATCTCGATCATATCTTACTTATTGGTTAGCCCTGTTAGATAAATATAGCCAAAAAAACATACTGTTACGGCTAGAACCGTCAGGCTAATTTAATAAATAATTACCTCTTTATTCCTTCATCTGTAATAGACTTATAGTTTGCTACTCATTCAAGGTGCCTTTGATTTTCACTTGGAGACCATCAAGCTGTTCAGAAAGCCTTATTTGGCAAGCGAGCCTACTGTTCTCATCAGCATCAGGTAAAGCGTCCAGCATATCTAGCTCTTCTTCCGACGGCTCATGCAAGTGCGTTATGCCAGCCTGTACTTCAACATGACATGTTGCGCAGAGGGCCATGCCCCCACAGGTAGCTAATATATTGTATTCAGAAGCTTTCAGAATTTCCATTAAGCTTAAATTGATGTCTTCCGGAATTTCTATCACTTGTGTGCAGCCATTTCGATCTTCAACTGTAATATGAATCATTGTTGTTTGTGTTTAGTATTAACGTCAAAGTCCCATAAAAAACGACTTTTAACTAGCTCAATACGATATAAATTGCGCTTAAGCGTTTTAAAAAGCGTTGATACCGTTGACCGTGGTGTATTTGAAACTCAATTTTTGTTCGGGATACACGTACTTAAAAGCACTTTGTGCCATTAAGGCGGCTTCATGGTATCCACATAATATCAGTTTTAATTTGCCTGGATAGGTGTTAATATCACCTATAGCATAGATGCGTTCAATGTTGGTTGAATAATCGAATGTGTCGACTGCTATCGCCGATTTATCGATGTTCAAGCCCCAGTTTGCGATTGCTCCTAGTTTAGGACTCAAGCCGAACAAAGGAATTAATGCATCGACTTCGATGAAAGAAGTTTCTTGTTGCTTGTTCACTACGCCAACTCTATTTAAATGGCCATACCCGTCTACACTATGTATATTGTGTGATAGTAACAAGTCGATTTTTCCAGCTTGTGCTAACTCAAATACTTTCGCGGCAGAATCTGGAGCTCCCCTGAAATTGTCGCTCCGATGGATAAGTGTGACACGTTGCGCAATTTCGCTAAGAAAGATTGCCCAATCTAAGGCAGAATCACCTCCTCCAGCGATGGCTACTTTGCGGTCTCTGAATAATTCAGGGTTTTTTACCATATAACTTACTCCCTTTCCTTCATAAGTAGAAAGGCCTGGTATATCAGGTTTACGAGGTTCAAAAGAACCTAAACCACCCGCTATAACAACTACTTTCGCATGTATATTTGTGCCCTCGTTCCCAAAAATCAGGTATGAATCATCAGATTGTTTTTCAAGTGACTCTACACGCTCACCTAAAGTAAAAGTAGGATGAAAGGGCGCTATCTGTTCCATCTGTCTGTCGATAAGCTCCTGTGCCTTAATGGTGGGATATCCGGGAATGTCGTATATGGGTTTATGTGGATATATTTCTGAGAGTTGGCCACCCACTTGCGGCAAGGCATCTATTAAATGACAGCGCATTTTTAGAAGACCTGCTTCAAATACCGCAAATAGACCGACTGGGCCTGCACCAATAATACATATATCTGTTGTTATCATCTGTTCTTAATTTGTGTATACCACCTGCTTTACAGCTCTAAGTTATTATATATTGTATTCAGTATGCGTGCCAATTGATTGAAATCCTCTTCATCTAGATTTTCCCATGCTTTTGTACGTATCTTTTTAATTTCTGGAGAAAACTCAGCGACTTTTAATTTTCCCTGTTCTGTAAGATGTACAATAAAACTTCTCCTGTCGTTGGGGTGTACACGTCGCTCGGCTAGCTGTTTTTTTACGAGAATATCTACTATACGGGTTAATGTAGGTTGGTCTTTCCCACAACGTTCTGCTAGTTCTCTTTGTGAAAGATCTGAAAACTCATGAAGACTTTTTAAAACCATCCATTGATCTAGCGTAATATCGAATCCGTTATTGGCAAAGGCCGCTTGCGCATATTGCTTTACCCGACGAGCAGTGCGATCGAGTATGAAAGAATACATGTTATAAGGTTCTGTTTGCATAACAATATTTAGTATAACAAATATAAGTATATTAAATATAAAGGCTATTGTAATAGGTCATTTAAATGTTAAATAGAAGCGTGTAAAGGTATAAAAAAGAAGGCGTCTAAAAAGGGCGCCTTCTTTCGTTTTGTATCTACCTGTAGAGTCTATCGGTTTTAGGATGTTACTCTGCGACCAATGGTTGATAGCAGTAGTTTATCCATTTGGGGTCATAAATAAGGGGATTATTGTATTTAGGTTCGTTGTTTGGGCCTGACGAAGTTGTTTTCAGGAGCTTTTTCGACCATTTTCTCAGGTTATGCCCTATACACATCAGGGCGAACTCAATATCGACCTTTTCAAGCCCCCTCATGGTTAACCTGTTGAATCTGTTGTTGCTTTTCATCTGTCCGAAGACCGCCTCCACTTCTATGGGGCGTTTACTCCGGTGGTACTTTCCTGTTTCCGATGTTAGACGTTCGCGTGCCCTGGTCTTCAGTTCGTTCAACCGGTGGTTGACTTCGATGATCCTGTTTCCCTGCGCTTTATGGCACTGTGGAATTGCAACTTAAAATAGGAGACTTTTTTATGCTGCCATTTTCTCTTTTTCCAATAGCATCTCTTCGATCTGCTTAGGGGTTTTATATCCCAGGGCAGAATGTGTTCTTTTGGTATTATAAAAACCTTCAATATATCCAAAGATCTCCAATTTAGCCGATTGCTGATCGATGAATTTTCTATGGTAGATCATTTCAGCCTTTAGTGTCTTGAAAAAGCTCTCAGCTACTGCATTGTCCCAGCAATTGGCCTTCCTACTCATGCTTTGAAGTATCTTGTTTTTTACAATTACCCTCCTGAATTCATCGCAGGCATATTGGATCCCTCTATCCGAATGGAAGATAAGACCATCTTTGATACCTCGGTTTCTAATAGCCATTTTGATGGCTTGTACAGAAGTGTTTTTAGTCGTCATATCGGTGCTTAAAGACCATCCAATGACTTTTCTGTCCGCCAGATCGATAACCGTTGTTAGATAAAGCCACCCTTTGCCGGTATGGATGTAAGTAATGTCGCTAACCCATTTTTGCGATAGGGAATCCGCTGAAAAATCTCTTTGGAGGAGATTTTCAGCTATCCTATAACTATGGCTCGAATCTGTGGTCACCCTATATTTTTTCTTAACCTTACTTCGTATCCCATGTTTCTTCATCAATCTTGCTACGTAGCTTCTTGATACCATTTCACCTTTTTTGTGCAGCTCTGCGGTTATCCGTGGGCTGCCATAGATATACTTACTGTCACTGTGTACCTGCTGTATTTTATCCACAAGTGCTTTACTGCGTTGTTCCCTGGGGGATTCGGGCCAAACCAGCCAACGGTAAAAACAACTGCTGCTAACGTTCAATACTTCGCACATCTTCTCTACGGAATATACTTCTCGGTTCTCCTTTATGAACCGGTATATGGACCGTCTCCCCTGGAGAAGATGGCTATGGCCTTTTTTAAGATATCGCGTTCTAATTCTGTATCTCTTAATTTCTTGCGTAAAATCCTTAACTCCTGCTCCTCCGGACTGATCTTGGGATTGTCAGGTAAAACCTTATTCCCATTATAACGTGGATTTCTACGCCATTTACTCAGTAAACTGGGGTCTATGTCTAATTCCTTAGCTACATCGGCTACAGATCCCTTAACAACGCTCAAATCGACCGCCATTATCTTAAACGAATCATCAAATTTTCTATGCATTTCTACAAATTTAAAATTACTGTCTAAATCTGTCTCGCTTTAAAGGTAGCAACTCCACTGCCCCCGAAGCGGGCAGCCTTCACAGCGTTCGGCCCTGTAATAGCTCACCCGGGAACTATATCCATTGGTGCTTTTGCGTATTCCCTTACCGGCAAACTCCATCTTCTGTCCCATCGGGCACACATAGAAGTCCTGCTCTTTATGATAATACAGGTTCTGTAATAGAAAAGGATTGTTCCTCTGGTTGCGTTTCTGCTCTTTGTGGAAGTAATTATATTTCACGTAACCTTCTATGTTCTTTGATTCCAGCATTTCATAGTTCTCTTCACTTCCGTAACCGGCATCGGCCACCACCACATCGCTCTGCCTGTTATATTGATCTTCGAAGCTATCAAGATGGTCTTCCAATGTGGTGGTATCGGTGCTTGTCTGGTGGATACTGTAGTGGGTGATGAACTGTTCTTCCGTACTGATCTGCGTGTTGTAGGCCGGTTTGAGCTGCCCGTTCTGCATGTGGTCATCTTTCAGCCGCATGAAGGTGGCATCTTCATCGGTTTTGCTGTAACTGTTCCTTTCCCCCAGTGTAGCCAATTGCTTTTCGTACTTTTCCAGCCTTGGAAGATGTTCTTCCCGCAGCTTTTTAAGCTGTTTTTGGGTAGGTTTTGCTGTTGCTTTGAGCTTTTCGTTCAGTAAAGAAAGTCTGTCCCTGAGCTCATTGCTCTTAATAGGTTTGGGTGTTTCATCCCTGCCCAGTTCCGATTGGTCCTGTTTTATCTGTGATTCAATGTCCGAGAGGACCGACTGTATTTTATTTTCCAGTTTTGCTTTGTTCTTTTCCACCGAACCTTTCCATACAAAAGTGTAACGGCCTGCCGCCGATTCAATCTTTGTACCGTCTATGTACTGGACCTTTAGGCTTACATAGCCCAGTTCGGCAAGCAAACGGACAACATCGGCAAAAAGGGAATGGATATGCCCTTTAAGTCTTTTGCCACGGAAGTGGTTGATCGTTCGGTAATCCGGTGCACTGTGGCCCGAAAGCCACATGAAATAGATATTCTCCTGTAAGGCCTTTTCTATCCTGCGGCACGAATAGATGTTGCCCAGATAGGCATAGAACAGCACTTTGATCATCATACGCGGATGTAAACTGCTCGTGCCGCCACCTTTGTACTGTCCTATGATGTGGTCGATGTTCAGTCTGTCAACCACTGCATTTACCAGACGTACCGGGTGGTTCTCTGGGATCTTTGCAAAAATATCTTCCGGAAACAGGCTCGGACTGTTGGACGGTAATGCTTTGAATAGTATGTTTGCCATATTGTTTGGGTGCACCTAAAAATAACTGTTTTTTAGGACAAAAAATAAAAATCCCCGACACTTTTTCAGTATCGGGGATCTTCTATTAATAGGGCTTTTTAGACAGCTCCTTTTAGCTATAAGGCTACTGGTTATTACACTTTAGCAGTCTTCAAATTTGTTCTGTCGAGGTTTGTTTCTTTGACTTTGGGAGATTCTTTTGATTGTAGGTCAACCACCATAGGGGCGGCAAGAAAAATAGATGAATAAGTTCCTAAAACAATTCCGATAAGGATTGCAAAAGAGAATCCCCTTATTACTTCTCCACCAAAGATAAAGAGCACTGCCATTACGAATATAACGGTAAGTGATGTAATAATGGTACGGCTTAATGTTTTATTGATAGCCGTATTTATCACACTACCTAAAGGTTCACTTTGTGCTTTATGGATGCCTAGATATTCACGTAGGCGATCGAACACAACTACCGTATCGTTTATGGAATAAGCCACTACTGTTAAGATTGCAGCAATGAAATGCTGGTCCATATCCAAAGAGAATGGCAGAATGCCGTCAAAAATGGAAAATATACCTAATAATACGATAGCATCATGTATAATTGATATTGCCGCCGCGATACTATATTGCCACTTACGGAAACGTATTAAGATATACAGGGCAATAATAACAATCGAAAATATCACAGAATAAATTGCCGAAACTTTAATGTCGTTGGCAATGGTTGGCCCAACCTTTTGAGAGCTGGCTATTTCGAAGGGATTATCCTGTATTTTGGCCAACCCTTCATTTAATTTATCCAGCACCTGTTTATCTGCCGCATCATCTGTTTGATCAATTAGGTAGGGTGTTGTTATACGTAATTGATTGTCATTACCGAAAGTTTTTACCTCGCTGGTAACGCCGAAAGCACTATTTACATTTTCACGAACTTCTTCTAAATTAACTGCTTGCTCATATTTAATAGTATAGGTCCGTCCACCAGAGAAATCTACTCCCAGGCTAAAGCCCTTGGTGAAGATAAAAATGAGACTTACAGCTATTAGGGCAAAAGAAAAGCCATAGAATTTTTTCCGGTTTTTTACAAAACCAAAATTGGCGTTTTTCAAGGTGTGATCACTCCAAGGGTAAGATACGGTAATTTTCATATCCTTTTTGATCATCCATTCGAATATGATACGTGTAATAAAAATCGCCGTAAATAGGGAAGTAATAATACCAAGCATCAAGGTGGTGGCAAAACCTAAAATTGGGCCGCTACCAAAAATATATAAGATCACACCAACTAAGAAAGTCGTAATCTGGGAGTCTAAGATGGAAGGCATAGCGTGTTTGTAACCATCTGATATCGCTTGTCTGATCCCTTTACCCAAAGCAAATTCTTCGCGTATACGTTCATAAATCAGTACATTGGCGTCTACTGCCGTACCCATGGTAAGTACGATACCAGCAATACCCGGAAGGGTTAGCACCGCTCCAAGCGAAGCAAGAATCCCCATGATGAAGAACACATTGAAAATCACTGCTACGTTAGCCACTAATCCGGCACGGTTGTAATAAAAGATCATGAATACCAGCACGACTACTAAACCGATTACAGATGAATTAACGCCGGCATCGATAGCTGCTTGGCCAAGAGTAGGACCCACAATGGCTTCTTCTACAATTTTTGCAGGTGCGGGTAAACGGCCCGCTTTTAATACGTTTGCTAAGTCCTGCGTGTCTTCAAAAGTGAAATTACCGGTAATTGATGATATACCGTTAGCAATTTCATCCTGAACGGTAGGAGCCGAGTAGACGGTATTGTCTAATACGATCGCTATGGCTCTCTTAGGATTAGCAGAAGCTGCAGCTGCACTGATTTTTCTCCATGCGCGGGCTCCTTCGCTATTCATAATCATTTCTACCTGCGGACTGTTTGTGCGCTGATCAACATCTGCCCTTGCATCCGCAATAACATTACCTCCAAGTACTGCTTCACCATCTAAACCGGTTGGTTTAATGGCAAACAATTGGAACATTTTGGTTTCTTTTGAAACCGGTTTTACACTCCAAAGTAATTTTACATTGGCAGGAATAATAGCTTTAACAGCTGGGTGGTTAAAATAACTGTTTACAAGAGCTGTATCTTTTTGTAAAACATAACCAACAACAGGCCCTTGTCCGAGTGTCTGTTGACCTTGTGGTCCCTGTCCGATATTTGGGCTTAATATAGCAAACAATGGATTTTGACTTCTAGCTTGTTCCATTGCCAAATCACTGCTATCGCCACCTAATGAATCAGCTGAAACATTGTCACTTGCTCCTAAAGATGCCAACCGGCCTTCTTCCTTCGTAGCTGCGGTATCACTTGCTACACTTTGAGATGATGTTTTACTGGTATCCTTTAGAGCAGAAGCGAGTGTGTTATTTGCGTTCTCAAGCAATGAAAAAATCTCCGTATTATCATAGGTCTCCCAGAACTCTAATTTTGCCGACCCTTGCAAGAGCTTACGAACACGATCTTCATCGGTAACGCCGGGAAGTTCAATCAAAATACGATTGGTACCCTGTTGCCTTTGTATATTTGGAGAAGTTACACCAAATTTATCAATACGTGTACGTAAAATGTTGAAAGAACGATCTATCGCGCTTCCTGACTCTTTCTGTAAGAACCTAAGAATATCCGCATCGCTTGAGTTGGGGTTAATATTGCTAACCGCATTGTCTTTATTAGCGAAAAAAGTAGCAAGTTTTCCATCAGGATTCAATTTTTTGAATTCTTCACCAAATAAGCTTACGAAGTCTTTCTGACTGTCTTTACTACGAGATTGCGCATTTTCCAATGCTTTTTGAAAGTTAGCATCTTTGGGGTTATCCGCTAAATTATTAATAAGCTCTTTTAAGGAAATTTCCATCGTCACATTCATACCACCTTTTAGGTCGAGTCCTAATGCTAGTTCACGTTCTTTACAGTATTGGTACGAAAATTTAGCAAAACCGAGATTAAAAACATCTACGGTAGCCATTGAGTCTAAATAAGCCCGCTCTTTTACGGGATCACCTTTTGCATAAGCAACTGCATCGCGCTCTACCTTACGTGTTACAAATGTGAACGAGAGTGAATAGAGGCACGCAATTGTGATCAGTATTACAAAAAAGTTAATTAGGCCTTTACCTTGCATCTTTGTTTAGTGTTGTATTTATGTAATAGTTATTATATACATTTTCATCTTCAAAACTTATCTCTCAATGGTAGATTGAGCGATCGATAAATCACCTTTTGTATAGTATTTTTGTTGTTTACGTCAAAAGGCAATTCATCCAAGTTTCTTTAAGAACGGCAAAGCTATGAAATTTTTAAATAAACAAGCGGTTTATTGTAAGAAAAATGTCGGCTTGTTAGGATGGTGAAGTCTATCACGCATTTTTTACTTTAGAGTACTCAAAAAAGCTATAATCGAAGGGGTTTTTATCATCACTTTCGTGATGCTCCACATTTTCCAACAGCCACTCTTCATCATCTATTTCAGGAAAATAGGTGTCTGCATTATCAAATTCCTGATTGATTCTTGTTAAATAAATTTTATCTGCAGTGGCAAGTGCTTTTTCATAGATCTGTGCGCCGCCCACAATAAATACTTCGTCATCTTCTTCACATAATTCCAATGCTTCTTCCAGAGAGCCTGCAATTTCAATATTTTCTGCCTGGTAGTTCTCTTGCCGGGTAATTACTATATTACGTCGTTTTGGTAGCGCTTGGCCTACAGATTCGAATGTTTTTCGACCCATAACAACCGTATGGCCGGAGGTGGTTTTGCGGAAAAACTTTAAATCCGCCGGCATATGCCATAGTAGCTGATTGTTTTTGCCTATTGCATTATTTCTCGCTGCCGCAACAATAATAGATATAATCATGGTTTAAATGGTTAGACCGCCACTGCCGCCTTGATGTGGGGGTGAGGGTCGTAATCTTCTAATGTAAAATCTTCAAACTTAAAGTCAAATATACTTTTTATTTCTGGATTGATCCTCAATGAAGGTAACGTTTTTGGCGTACGGTTGAGCTGTAGCTCGGTTTGTTCCAAGTGGTTACTGTACAAATGAGCGTCACCCAAAGTGTGGATAAAATCTGCCGCTTCCATATCACAAACCTGAGCTACCATCATAGTTAGCAATGCGTAAGAGGCGATATTGAAGGGTACACCAAGAAATATATCGGCGCTACGCTGATAAAGCTGACAAGAGAGTTGTGGTTTTACTTGCCCCTTATTGGGGTTAGGCGGCGCAACGTAAAACTGAAAAAAAGCGTGGCAGGGTGGAAGAGCCATATGCTCAATTTCTGCCACATTCCAAGCCGATACGATGATTCGACGGGAGTCAGGATTGTTCTTCAATTGGTGGATAACCTGAGCTATCTGATCGATGTGTTTGCCTTCTGGAGTAGGCCAAGAACGCCACTGCGAACCGTAAACCGGACCCAAATTTCCCTTTTCATCAGCCCATTCGTCCCATATACTTACCTTATTCTCCCTCAGATAAGCAATATTAGTGTCGCCTTTGAGAAACCAAATAAGTTCGTGAATAATAGAGCGTAAGTGCAGCTTTTTAGTGGTCACCATCGGAAAACCTTCCTGGAGGTTAAATCGCATCTGGTAACCAAAAACACTACGGGTTCCGGTTCCTGTTCGATCGTGTTTATCAATGCCATTCTCGTATACGTGACGCATCAAATCAAGGTATTGCTGCATAGCTTTTTAATGAATTGTTAAGGAAGTAAAGATAGGGATTTTTTTGTTTATGGATAGATCAACCATTGTTGTTATTCGTTTCTCATTAAAAACAAGACGAATGCGTATATGTTCGGGATGACACCATTTTATAAAGCTACAAATCCTGCACAAACTGAGCAAAGCAACCTATCCGTCTTTTACCGTCTTTTGTCACGAGGAATTGCGTATCGGGACAACGGCAAGAGAATAAGGGTCAATCGAAAATTATGCTGAAGCAGAAGCGTCGCAGGCCGATCCGGACCTGTCAAATAACTCAGCTAGCGCTGTCACAGATGTTATTGCTTTAAAGATAGCTAATATCTTCTCCGCCAATGGTGATGGAATAAATGATTTTTTCGAGAGATCTGGACTAGAGTTATTTGAAGATAACGAACTGTATATATTTAATCGTTGGGGTGCTGAATTGTTCCACATAAAAAAGTATCAGAATAATTGGGATGGGCGGAACCTTAACGAAAGAACCTACTATGATGCCTTATGTATCAGAATGGAAAGTGGTAAATGGGAAACATTTAAAGGGTATATCACCATTAAACGAGAGCGGTAAATACTACAGATAAGTGAGCTATTAAAAGAACGATCAAAGATGGGATACCGTTCATTGTCCGTAATAATCATGAGCTAAATTTGCTTTCCATCTTTTTTATTGCTAATTCTGTGGCATGATTATTTTTGCCAATGCTAAAATTAATATTGGACTGCAAGTGCTCAACCGGAGATCTGATGGTTATCATAACTTGGAAACGATATTCTACCCGGTAAAGATGCACGATGTGCTGGAGATCGTGCCTGGCAATGAGTTGAAATTGGAGGTGTCTGGTTTGGATATCCCGAATAATAATCAAGATAACCTGTGCATCAGGGCTTATAAAGCACTGGCGAAAGACTTTAATCTAACTCCTGTCCATATTTATTTACACAAGAATATTCCTATAGGTGCGGGTTTAGGCGGCGGCTCTGCCGATGCCGCCTTTCTCCTAAAGTTATTGGCGCAGTATTTTGAGTTGAACCTCTCTGAAGAGACAATGGAAAATTATGCACGTGGACTCGGAGCCGATTGCTGTTTTTTTATTAAAAATACGCCAGTATATGCAACAGGTATCGGCGACATTTTTTCTGATGTTGACATAAATCTGTCGATCTACCACCTCGTACTTATAACGCCTAACATTCATATTTCTACTGGCGAAGCTTATGGAAGTGTTAAGACAACTGGCAAAGGGAAAAATCTCATAGAAGATATCAAACGTCCCGTAGATCAATGGAAAACGCACATATTTAATGATTTTGAGCCAGGTATATTTAATCGCTACCCGGAAATCAGGGGAATTAAATCATCACTATATGAAAAGGGTGCACTGTATGCAGCAATGAGTGGGTCAGGATCCACAGTATATGGTATCTTTAAAGAGAAAATTGATTTAGGCGATCTTGAAAACAGGTATCAAGTTTTTTGGATAAATGGATAACCAAAGAGAACGATAATAATAAATTTGACTACACAGCTGATCATAATTGATTAAAATATAACGTCTTACTTACAAAAAAATGAATAATCTGAATAATCCGATTTGGTTAATGAGCTCTGCTTTTGATAAATTGAGCTTGAATGAACTAGTTGAACAGGCGGAAAATATAGGTGTGCAAGGAATAGATCTTTGTGTATTCCGGAAGGACGGCACGCGGCAGGACCACACCGCTACTCATTTGGAATACGATAATTTTGGGCTGGACGATGCTAAAAGATTAATAGAACAATTTAATAAAGCAGAATTGCAACTCTCGCTGGGAGCATTTGAAAATATGATTGGCGGAGATGAGGGTCAACGTATAAAAAATCAAAACCACCTGTTGAAACTCATACGTATTGCTTATCTACTTGGTGGAGATGAAAATAATGTGAAAGTGGGGACCTTTGTTGGTTACAATCACGAACTTGGTGCTGAGGAAGGAGGTTTCCAAAAAAACTTGGATGCCTTTAAAAGGGTGTTTGAGCCAATAATACGCTATGCGGAAAGCTTGGGTGTAACGGTGTTATATGAAAACTGCCCAATGGAGGGGTGGCGCTCAGCGAGTTATACATCTACTTACAATAATTTGCCTGGAGTTTTAGCGGCTCGTAAGTTGATGTATGCCATGATCCCAAGTCGGGCTCACGGGGAGATATACGATCCTTCACACGATATATGGCAACATACTGACCCGGTGGAGGTGATTAAAGCAAGTGATATTTCTCGCATTCATCGAATTCACGTTAAGACTACCAGAAAACTCAAAAATAAAGCGCGGATTGAATGGGGTGGAATGTACCCCATGCAGCGGGTTGAATCATCATTGGCTGTACATGCTGAGGTGGAACAACCTAAAAATGATTGGGATCGCCATCATTATGAGGCAATGTTACCGGGTTTTGGTGGAACAGATCATATGGATTGGCGAGCTTTCGTAGATACATTAAGGAATAAGGGCTTTGCTGGACCCTTTGAAATTGAGAATGAAGCAAAAAACTCAAAAGATACAGGGAATATGGTGGCTACGGTGCAGGGATATGAGGCTGCGATCCACTTTTTGAGCCCGATGTTATGGAACTTGGGTACCAATGGGTACGCGTATAATAATCAAAATGATCTTCAGTATCCAGCGGTAGCGGATATTCCGGTAAAAAAAATGGATGACCTATAAGAACAGCCCAAAAACTTTTTTTTCCCATCACTGTTATAATGAGTATGAACACAAAAATAGAAAAGAAAGCAAAGAAAGAATGTAGCAAAACAACAAAATTTGTTGCTTTTGCTTTAACAGGATTGGCTCTTGGTGCAGCAGCCTACTACTTATTCGGGACGAAAGAGGGACGGAAAACGCTTAATAAAGCGGTAGATGGAGTAAATGATCTGAGTAAGACTTTAAAAGCTCAGGCAGAAGAAGGATTGCAACGAGCTACAAAACTTGCTAACAAAGCGAAGGAGGAATACCATAAGGTGATTAATTTGGCAGAAGAGAAGGGACATGAGGCTGCTGAAAAGGCTAGCAAATATAAAGGAGAAGCCAAAAAACTGACGAAAAAAGGGCTAGACTATGCTGAAGCATTAGCTAAGGAAGCGAAAGAGAAAGTTGATAAAGTGTAATTATACCTGGGTTAGATAATTTTTTGAGGCAGAAAGGCGCATTAGTTGTATCTTTGCCCAAATGGATTTATTCAAGCAAGTTACGCTGTTAATACGTAAAGAAATAACACTGGAGTGGCGATCAAAATACGCCCTTAACGGTATTCTTCTTTATGTGGTGTCGACAGTATTTGTTTGTTATCAGGCATTTAAATCGGTGCATCCCGTCATATGGAATGCGCTTTTTTGGATTATTATGCTGTTTGCTTCTATTAATGCGATCTCAAAAAGTTTTGTGCAAGAGAATAGGGGGCGACAATTATACTATTATACTTTAGTTAGCCCTAAGGCCGTAATTTTATCGAAAATTATCTATAATGTATTATTAATGCTACTGCTTTCTGCGGTAGCATTTTTTGCATATAACATAATTTTCAAAAATGAGCTTGGTGATCCAACACTATATTTTTTTGCTGTGGTACTTGGAAGTATGAGTTTTGCTACCGTCTTTACTATGGTCTCCAGTATCAGTGCGAAGGCGGGTAATAATGGTACGTTGATGGCTATCTTAAGTTTTCCGGTAATTATTCCAGTATTGATCGTACTTATCAAGCTGTCTAAGAACGCTATGGATGGGTTAGATTCTAGTGTAAGTTATGATGAAATAGGGGTGTTGGTAGCAATAAACTTAATAGTCGTTACTGTTTCTTTATTGTTATTTCCTTACATTTGGCGCGATTGATTAACATTGAAAGATATCTAATTTAAAAAATGAAGGCTTATTGGTGGAAAATATTGGGAGCTGTTATTATTCTATATTCTGTCATTATGGGTTTTTTAGGTCCTGTACCCAAACTTCCTATTCTTCACGAGACGATCCGAAATACCTATTTTCACATCCCCATGTGGTTTTCCATGATTCTATTATATCTCGTGTCCGTAATTTATAGCATAAAATACCTTTCTTCAGGAGATATAAAACAAGATGTGGTGGCTGTTGAATGTGTAAATGTTGGCATAATCTTCTGTGTTTTTGGTCTGGTTACCGGTATGCTTTGGGCTAATGTTACCTGGGGTGAGCCTTGGCCGAACGATCCAAAGCTAAATGGTTCGGCCATAGCTAGTTTAATGTATTTGGCTTACCTGGTTTTACGAAACGCTTTAGATGAGGAGCAAAAAAGAGCTAAAATATCAGCAATATATAATGTTTTTGCTTTTCCGGTAATGGTCGTATTGCTGTTCATCTTACCGCGCTTGACGGATTCTCTGCATCCTGGTAACGGTGGAAATCCAGCATTTGGAAGTTTAGATATGGATGGGCGTATGCGGATGGTTTTCTATCCTGCAGTTATCGGTTGGATGTTGATTGCTGTCTGGATTATGACCTTACGTTACCGATACAGAATTTTAGAGAGAAAACATCAGCGGTTGGATTTCTAAGATGAACGTTGATCAAAAAGAAGTAAAATTGAGAAAGCTGCTTTTTTGGTGGTTTTATGTACTTCGTTAAAAAACGTTAAAAGGTAGATGAAATGTATGGTTTTGAGATATTTATTTAAAATAAAATAATTATTTGTGATAAAAGGTATGAAGAAGCTAATTCTTTTGTTTTTGCTAGGGTTGACATCCTTTTTTTATAGTTTTGCACAACCATCAAATGGTGTTGAAATGGCTGATGGTCTACGGAGCTCAGGCAAGATTTACGTAGTGGTATCGGTAGTGTGTGTGATTTTTTTGGGATTCATTGCGTATCTTTTTGTTCTAGATCGTAAAATAAGCCGATTAGAAAACAAAGAAAAAAATAAGTAGGTCAAGCACAGCATAATGGATTGTGCAACTAGTAAACCAATTATCTAATTAATTACATTATGGCTACAAATAAGTCACAGGGAGAGTTCAGTTTCTTTAATGATGTTTGCCAATTCTTTGATCATGCTGCGCAGTTTACAAATCATGACAGCGGGTTGTTGGATCAGATTAAGGCTTGTAACAGTGTTTATCGGTTTCGTTTCCCGATTCGTAGAGCGAACGGTAAGTTGGAAGTTATAGACGCCTGGCGCGTTGAGCACTCTCACCATAAATCTCCTACGAAAGGGGGGATTCGGTACAGTGATATGGTAAATGAAGATGAAGTAATGGCGTTGGCGGCACTTATGACCTATAAATGTGCTATTGTTAACGTGCCGTTTGGTGGAGCTAAAGGCGGAATATGTATTAACCCGAGAGACTATTCGGTCCCTGAATTGGAAACAATTACCCGACGGTATACCGTAGAGTTGGTGAAGAAAAATTTTATTGGTCCTGCAATAGATGTCCCAGCGCCTGATTATGGAACGGGAGAACGGGAAATGAGCTGGATCGCGGATACGTATCTTACGATGAATCCCGGTCAACTTGATGCACTGGGCAGTGTGACCGGTAAACCTTTGTCTTTAAGTGGTATTGATGGACGTAAAGCGGCAACAGGTAGAGGGGTGGCCATTGCTATTAGGGAATGTGTTGATGTGGCTGAAGATATGAAAGCTTTGGGATTAACTGCTGGCTTGTCAGATAAAAGAGTTATTGTTCAGGGACTTGGCAATGTAGGATATAATACGGTGAAGGTCCTACAGGAGTACGGGGCAACTGTTGTTGGCGTTTGCGAGTACGACGGAGCATTGTATAATGAAGATGGGCTGGATGTAGATGCCATTTTGGAGCATAGAAGAAATACCGGCAGTGTATTGGGGTATAAGAAAGCAAAGAAGGAATTTGTGAATCCGGCGGAAGGCTTGGAACAAGATTGTGATATTTTAGTTCCGGCTGCGTTGGAGAATCAGATTACAGAAGAAAATATTGAAAGAATCAAAGCGAAAATTATTGCTGAAGGTGCAAATGGACCTACTACGCCTGGAGCAGAAGAAATTTTCACTAAAAATGGAGGAATTATTATCCCTGATATGTACTGCAATGCAGGAGGGGTAACCGTTTCTTATTTTGAATGGTTGAAAAATCTGTCGCATGTTGCTTTCGGACGAATGGATAAACGTTATGAAGAAACAGCTAATCTAAATATTGTTAATATGGTAGAAGCTGTAACTGGTGTAACGTTAACAACTGATCAACGTAGTGTTATCGTTAAAGGAGCTACTGAACTTGAACTGGTGAACTCTGGTCTGGAAGATACAATGATACGTTCTTATCATGAAATCAGAAAGATTAAAAATGCCAACAACAAGATAGATACTTTGCGTACTGCAGCATTTGTTGGATCTATCGACAAAATAGCTACTTCTTACCAAAACATGGGTATTTGGCCGTAAGATATAGTATTTAATTTAAGAAATAATATAAACCAAACGAAGGCGTCTAAAAAGGGCGCCTTCTTTCGTTTTGTATCTACCTGTAGAGTCTATCGGTTTTAGGATGTTACTCTGCGACCAATGGTTGATAGCAGTAGTTTATCCATTTGGGGTCATAAATAAGGGGATTATTGTATTTAGGTTCGTTGTTTGGGCCTGACGAAGTTGTTTTCAGGAGCTTTTTCGACCATTTTCTCAGGTTATGCCCTATACACATCAGGGCGAACTCAATATCGACCTTTTCAAGCCCCCTCATGGTTAACCTGTTGAATCTGTTGTTGCTTTTCATCTGTCCGAAGACCGCCTCCACTTCTATGGGGCGTTTACTCCGGTGGTACTTTCCTGTTTCCGATGTTAGACGTTCGCGTGCCCTGGTCTTCAGTTCGTTCAACCGGTGGTTGACTTCGATGATCCTGTTTCCCTGCGCTTTATGGCACTGCCCCCGAAGCGGGCAGCCTTCACAGCGTTCGGCCCTGTAATAGCTCACCCGGGAACTATATCCATTGGTGCTTTTGCGTATTCCCTTACCGGCAAACTCCATCTTCTGTCCCATCGGGCACACATAGAAGTCCTGCTCTTTATGATAATACAGGTTCTGTAATAGAAAAGGATTGTTCCTCTGGTTGCGTTTCTGCTCTTTGTGGAAGTAATTATATTTCACGTAACCTTCTATGTTCTTTGATTCCAGCATTTCATAGTTCTCTTCACTTCCGTAACCGGCATCGGCCACCACCACATCGCTCTGCCTGTTATATTGATCTTCGAAGCTATCAAGATGGTCTTCCAATGTGGTGGTATCGGTGCTTGTCTGGTGGATACTGTAGTGGGTGATGAACTGTTCTTCCGTACTGATCTGCGTGTTGTAGGCCGGTTTGAGCTGCCCGTTCTGCATGTGGTCATCTTTCAGCCGCATGAAGGTGGCATCTTCATCGGTTTTGCTGTAACTGTTCCTTTCCCCCAGTGTAGCCAATTGCTTTTCGTACTTTTCCAGCCTTGGAAGATGTTCTTCCCGCAGCTTTTTAAGCTGTTTTTGGGTAGGTTTTGCTGTTGCTTTGAGCTTTTCGTTCAGTAAAGAAAGTCTGTCCCTGAGCTCATTGCTCTTAATAGGTTTGGGTGTTTCATCCCTGCCCAGTTCCGATTGGTCCTGTTTTATCTGTGATTCAATGTCCGAGAGGACCGACTGTATTTTATTTTCCAGTTTTGCTTTGTTCTTTTCCACCGAACCTTTCCATACAAAAGTGTAACGGCCTGCCGCCGATTCAATCTTTGTACCGTCTATGTACTGGACCTTTAGGCTTACATAGCCCAGTTCGGCAAGCAAACGGACAACATCGGCAAAAAGGGAATGGATATGCCCTTTAAGTCTTTTGCCACGGAAGTGGTTGATCGTTCGGTAATCCGGTGCACTGTGGCCCGAAAGCCACATGAAATAGATATTCTCCTGTAAGGCCTTTTCTATCCTGCGGCACGAATAGATGTTGCCCAGATAGGCATAGAACAGCACTTTGATCATCATACGCGGATGTAAACTGCTCGTGCCGCCACCTTTGTACTGTCCTATGATGTGGTCGATGTTCAGTCTGTCAACCACTGCATTTACCAGACGTACCGGGTGGTTCTCTGGGATCTTTGCAAAAATATCTTCCGGAAACAGGCTCGGACTGTTGGACGGTAATGCTTTGAATAGTATGTTTGCCATATTGTTTGGGTGCACCTAAAAATAACTGTTTTTTAGGACAAAAAATAAAAATCCCCGACACTTTTTCAGTATCGGGGATCTTCTATTAATAGGGCTTTTTAGACAGCTCCGTTTGGCTACTTGATGGTATCAAAGTCCAGCGGCTTTTTTACCTTTTCGCTCAACAATGCAATATCGATAACTTCACTCATTTCGCTTACGTAGTGGAAGGTCAGATCTTTGATATAATCTTCCTTAATTTCCAAAATATCTTTCCTGTTGGCTTTACATAAGATAATGTCTTTGATATTAGCTCTTTTTGCTGCTAAAATCTTTTCTTTAATACCTCCTACTGGAAGTACTTTTCCCCGAAGGGTTATTTCGCCTGTCATTGCCAGGTTGGCTCTAACTTTGCGCTGCGTGAAAGATGAAGCTAACGCTGTTAACATAGTAACCCCCGCTGATGGTCCATCTTTGGGAGTTGCGCCTGCAGGTACATGTATATGCACATCCCATTTATCGAACAACTGATAGTCTATATCAAAATCTGCTGCGTGCGCACGAAGATACGCCATGGCGATGCCTGCAGATTCTTTCATAACATCTCCTAAGTTTCCAGTCAACGTGAGTTTACCTTTTCCAGGACTCAAACTCGATTCTATAAATAAAATATCTCCGCCAACTTGCGTCCAAGCTAAACCCGTTACTACACCGGCGACATCGTTTGTCTCATAAAAATCTTTATCGTAAATAGGTGCCCCGAGAATATCAACCATATCTTTATAGTTGATGGATGGCCCAATTGGGCTTTCCATGACGATGTGCGTAGCTGCGCCCCGCACAAGCGCACCTATTCTTTTTTCCAAACCCCTCACTCCCGACTCGCGGGTGTATTCATCAATAACTTTCTCGATAATATTGCTTTTGAGAGATATCTCCTTAGCACTTAAGCCGTGTTGTTCCCTTTGTTTAGGTAGCAGGTGTTTTTTTGCAATCTCTATTTTTTCCTCAATAGTATATCCATTTACTTCGATGATCTCCATCCGATCAAGTAATGCAGGTTGTACGTTGTTCAAAGAATTAGCAGTAGCTATGAACATAACATTTGACAGGTCATAATCCATTTCCACATAATGATCATAGAAGGCGTTGTTCTGTTCAGGATCTAAAACCTCTAACAAAGCAGAAGAAGGGTCCCCTCTAAAATCATTTCCCACTTTATCTATTTCATCCAATACAAAGACTGGATTTGACGTACCTGCTTTTTTGATAGATTGAATAATCCTTCCAGGCATTGCTCCTATATATGTTTTTCTGTGCCCTCTGATTTCCGCTTCATCCCGAACACCACCGAGCGCCATCCGGACATATTTCCGATTGAGTGCTTTGGCTATTGATTTACCGAGCGATGTTTTACCAACTCCTGGAGGCCCTACCAAACATAAGATAGGCGCTTTCATATCACTCTTTAATTTTAATACAGCTAAATATTCGATGATGCGCCGTTTGACTTTTTCCAGGCCATAGTGATCTTTATCTAAAATCCTTTCAGCCCGTTTTAAATCGAAATTGTCTTTACTGAATTCGTTCCAGGGAAGATCAATCAGTAATTCCAAATAATTTAATTGTACAGAGTAATCTGCCGCTGCTGGGTTAATCCTACTTAATTTATCTAATTCTTTGTTAAAGTGATTATTTATCTCCTTGCCCCATTTCTTTTGTTGAGATTTTTTTCGAAGTTCCTCAATTTCTAAGTCCGGTGTAGAGCCTCCAAGTTCTTCTTGTATCGTTTTAAGCTGCTGGTTAAGGAAGTAATCACGCTGCTGTTTATCTAGATCAACGCGTACCTTATTTTGAATTTGGTTTTTGAGTTCCAACAATTGTAGCTCTGCTGTCAACTGTTCCAATACCCTATTAGCGCGCTGTTTGATGTCTTTCATCTCTAAAAGCTTCTGTTTTAAAGCTAAGTCAGCATTCATGTTAGACGAGATGAAATTTATAAGAAATGAAGAACTCTCAATGTTTTTTATAGCAATACCCGTCTCGCTCGGAATATTGGGTGATATATTGATAATCTGGAGCGCTAACTCTTTAATCGAAGACATTAACGCATTAAATTCCTTTTCCTTTTTTGCTTTTTCCTCTATAAAACGGTCGATCGAAGCTTTGATGTAAGGCTCAGATTGTACTTCTTCTTTTAATTTGAAACGTTGTTTCCCCTGTATGATAACCGTAGTGTTCCCATCGGGCATTTGAAGCATCTTAATAATCATAGCAACTGTCCCTACAGTATGTAACTGATCAAAAGTAGGATCTTCAATTGACATATCCTTCTGTGAAACAACGCCGATTGTTCGGTCTCCTTTATAGGCCTCTTTAATAAGTTTTATAGATTTATCTCGTCCTACAGTAATAGGGATTACAACCCCTGGAAATAAAACAGTGTTTCTTAATGGTAAAATAGATAAAACTTCCGGTAGTTCTTCGCTGCTCATATCGTCCTCATCCTGCTGTGTAAATAGTGGGAAGAATTCTGTGTCCTCATTTATGATCGGTAGCGCTTGGTTAAAATCAAAAAGATCAAACTTGCTCATCTGTATGTTTTAAATTTTTAAATTGTCTATGTCTTCTCGTCAAAAAAAATAATTAGTCAAAATGACAGTCAGCCTGTCGGTTTCGTTGCTTTTATGACCGAATAGTTATTGTTGCAATGGCCATGCCAAAGCGGTTTCCGTAGTATATTTTAGTATTTTTGTCATATTTAAAGGTCATCATTTTTTGCCATATAAAATATTTTGATTGGCCCTAATGAAATTTTAATTCACTGTAAATGAGTGATATTTGTTACTACACAATAAAATACACATTTTTTAGTTTATTTTTATGTCGAAATGGCAACTAGATTGCTATCTTTAGGGTAGTAATTTATTAACTCTGACCAATGTAAATAATTGATGTTGTTAATACAAGGGGGATATCGATTTTTTAAACATTACGTTACAAGAGGTAAAAGGCTATATTGGCTGACTGTCAAGTCAGAAATTATTAGGAAAGAAATTTTATAATTAAGTAATGAATATTAGAAGCAATCAGTTTATGAATTTTGGTAAAATGGTAAAACGCTTGGTAGTGATAGGGGTTTTTCTTTTTTCAGTTGGGACGGTAGCTGCTCAATCGCAGTCTTCATCAAGTAATCCATATGTTCGTTTAGGAAACAAAGCTATTATGGATGGCGATTTCAAAGCTGCAGTGAATGCGCTGGAAAAAGTGAAAAATCCAGATACGTTGGTAACCTATATGCTTGGATACTCGCAAATTAGATGTGCAGAATACAATAAAGCAATCAACTCTTTTACGAAACTTTTGGACCAAAGTCCTAATAATTTTTCTGCCTATTATTGGAGGGGTAAAGCTAGAAATACGCTGGCTGTACAGGGTGATAATAAGTTGAACGAAACTGAAAGGAGTAAAATGTTACAGGGAAGTATAGACGATTTTAGCCAAGCGATTCAGCTAAATCCTGACGATCTGTCGTACTATCAAAGCAGGGGAATGGCTTATCGGGATCTCGGTATTTTGCAAGGAACCAATTCTACTGCAGTGTATGATAAAGAGCAAGCGGCTGAAACCTATCAAAAGAGTATTGATGATTTACAGCATGTGTTGAACGCTAACGCTAAACGAGAGGATTTAGCCAAAGAGATTAAAAAGGTGAAAATTTATAAGGGTAACCTAAAATAAAAACAGCTATTTTACCATTAAAAAAGGCGCTCAGCATATGCATGGACGCCTTTTTTATTTTTAGGTTTTAATGGGATAATTCTCCAATAATTTCGTATTGATTTTCCCCTATGAAACGAATAGCTTGTTGTTTCCGTATGCGATAAGTCGAATCGGGGATATAATCTAGGTTTTCCTCAGAACTGTAAAGCCAGTTTTCATCGCTATTGATAATGTTAATGCGTTCAACCGTGCCGTCATCGCCCTTGTAAATGGTGATAAGTTTGGTGCGTAATTTGGGATCATTACTTTTATAAACTAATTGATTTTCAGTGCTATCAATACGATAACTCTTTAGCCAATCGGGTTTATTAATATCAGATGCAGTGAACAGCTCTAGCTCATTTTCCCAGTTATTTATCTCAATGCGTTGGCTCTCCCGATCATTGTTTTTGCTCACCGTCTTAATGACTACGTTATTTTTCTGTTCTAAGCGCTGCATCTGTTCTTTAAAGTACCCCTTGATATCAAAATACGGATTTTGATTGGTCATTTGTATAGGTTGCTCCTGATTAGAACATGAGAACAGAAGGACGCCCAAAAGTATCGTTAATAGGTATGCTGTTTTCATTTATAAATGATTTTATCGGTATATAGCTCGTCCCGTCTATAACTTTAATTGATAAAGCTCTTAAACAACAATTAATGACATATTAAGAGCTTTATCTAAAGACGTTAGGTTTATTAGCTTACCAATACTTCACCCGTCATTTTCTGGGGAATGGAAATATTCAATAACGTGAGAATGGTAGGAGCGACGTCACCTAACTTCCCATCTTTTATTTGCTTATAATCTTTATCAATGAGAATGCAGGGAACAAGGTTAGTTGTATGGGCGGTATTCACAGACCCATCTTCATTAATCATAAACTCTGAGTTACCATGATCAGCAATAATAATAAAAGAATAACCCTCTTGTATGCCTTTCTCTACTACTTGTTTGGTGCAGGCATCCACTGTTTCCACTGCTTTAACAACAGCGCTAAATACACCTGTATGTCCCACCATATCTGGATTGGCAAAGTTGAGGCAGATAAAGTCGGGGTGATTGTTTTCCATTTCTTTGCATATCGCATCTGTAATCCCTTGTGCACTCATCTCTGGCTGTAGATCATAGGTGGCTACTTTGGGAGAGGGTATAAGTATGCGAGACTCATCTACAAATTCTTTTTCCCTGCCGCCAGAGAAAAAGAAAGTAACGTGCGGATATTTTTCTGTTTCGGCAATACGAACCTGTGTTTTTCCATTTTTTTCCAATACCTCGCCTATGGTCTCTGTGACATCATCTTTATGAAAAACAACATCCACATTTTTGAATGTTTCGTCATAGGTTGTCATAGTAATATACCGTAAGTTAAGCGGTTTGATATTATATTCAGGGAATGCTTTTTGTGTGAGCGCTAAGGTGATTTCTCGACCTCGGTCTGTTCTAAAGTTAAAACAGATAACAACATCTCCATCAGCTATAGTGGCAATGGGCTTTCCATTGTCGTCTAGTCTGACGATTGGTTTCACAAATTCATCGGTTATACCATCTTTATACGATTGCTCTATAGCATCTTCAATATTTTTGGTTTCCTTGCCCGTTCCGTGTACTAATAAATCATAAGCCTCTTTCACCCGTTCCCAACGATTGTCTCTGTCCATTGCATAGTATCGCCCGATCGCAGAAGCGAGAGTGCCAACACTATCTGGCAAAAAAGATTCTAGGTCTTTAATGTATTGAATGCCCGAATGCGGGTCGGTATCTCGTCCGTCAAGGAAAGCATGGATATAAACATTTGTTATACCAGCAGATTTAGCGGCATCACATAATCCGCGTAAATGTTTTGTATGAGCATGTACACCCCCGTCGGATACTAAGCCTATAAAGTGTACATTTTTGTGTTCGCTTTTTGCATAATTAAAAGCTTGGCGTAGGACACTATTCTCCCTGAGCTCACCATCCTCTACCGCTTTATGTATACGGCCTAATTCCTGGTAAACGATTCTGCCAGCACCTAAATTCATATGTCCAACCTCAGAATTACCCATTTGTCCATCTGGAAGCCCTACGGCCTCCCCAGATGCTTCTAATTTTGCGTTGGGATATGTTGCTAATAAGTGATCCAAGAATGGGGTGTTTGCAGCTCGCACTGCATTGGAATCATCATCTTTTCCATAACCTAAACCATCAAGGATCATGAGCATTGCTTTCTTCATTTTAGCTATTCTTTTATTTTATGATTCTCTTTTTATCACAAACCTAACACAAAAAATGATCACATCCTTAATTTTTTTTAAATATGGGCACTTTGATTTTTTTTTGCCTGTTCAATTTGTCAAAATGGCATGCTTTTAGCTACCTATATGTGCTGGATAGCTGAATGTCATTCATGACTTATAACATAGGATACACTTTTGACTTAATACCGCCAACGGGATAATGAAGAGACTAATTGTTTTAATTTGCTTGTTGTCCAATATCGTTATGCATACGTTTGCTAGCATCGATATTGTTGATGATATAGCCCGTTGCTTTGCTACAGGTAATAGTAAAGAGCTCGCCGTACATCTTTCAAGCACCATAAGCCTATCCCTTTTAGAAGAGAACAATACCTATTCTAAGAGCCAAACGGAGATACTGTTAAGGAATTTTTTTGATAAGCATAACTTTAGAGGTGCTAAGATTACCCATCGAATGGAGCCCAACGCTAATAATTGGTATGTGGTGTTGGAAACTAATACGGTTTCACAACAATATAGAGTATCTATATCACTTAAGAATTTCAATTCAAAATACCTAATTACCGATATCCGTATCGATAAAATGGGATAATGAAATTAGTTTTTCAATTACAGGCAACTTCATTTTTTTATCTTTTTTAATATTATTGTAATCGTTGTTGATTTATAAATCTCAAAATTTTTGTTAGGTTTGAGGCCAATTTAACATGATGGGCGATATATATAATAAGCAGTTGCGTGCACTGATAACTCAGGCATTAAATGAAGATGTGGGTGATGGAGACCATACCTCCTTATCTACTATACCGCAGGGAAAGAAAGGTCAAGCTAAGTTAATTATAAAAGAAGATGGGGTTTTAGCAGGGGTGAAGGTAGCTTTAGAAGTTTTTAATACAGTAGATTCTTCATTAGCGGTGGAGGTGTACCTTCAAGATGGTGCACTGGTAAAAAAAGGAGATGTGGTGCTAGTCGTTAAAGGTGATGTACATGCTATTTTAATTGCCGAACGCTTAGTTTTGAACCTGATGCAACGGATGAGCGGGATTGCTACTACGACAAGGCATATCGTGGAAGCATTGAAAGGAACTGATACGAAGGTATTAGATACCCGCAAAACTACACCTGGTTTGCGGTTTTTAGAGAAAGAAGCAGTACGAATAGGAGGAGGTGTTAATCATAGATTTGGGTTGTATGATATGATCCTGATTAAGGATAATCATGTGGATTATGCAGGTGGTATCGGATTGGCGCTTACCGCTGCACATGATTACATCATGCGTACAGGTAAGAATATAGCGGTAGAAATTGAAGTTAGGAATTTGGAAGAATTGAAAGAGGTTATCGAATTTGGTAAAATCGACAGAATTTTGCTAGATAACTTTGATTTCAAGTCTTTGGAAGAGGCTGTTAAGTTAGTAAAGGGACGTTTTATTACGGAAGCTTCCGGAGGTATTGTTGCTGCTAATGCGAAACAATATGCTGAATGTGGCGTTGATTATATCTCTATGGGGGCATTGACGCATTCTGTTAAAAGTCTTGATATGAGCCTTAAAGCACAATTAGTTAACTGAAATTAAGATTATTTTACTAATAAGATCATTCTTTTTTAGTATCATTGTAGCTAATGACATCAATTAATGCAATTATTGCACTTTTGGTTGCCTATTTATTCGGTTCCATACCTACGGCAGTATGGTTAGGGCAATCTTTCTATGGCGTTGATGTTAGGGAGTATGGTAGTGGGAACGCGGGAGCTACGAATACGTTTAGAGTTTTAGGCGCAAAGGCAGGGGCTGCTGTAATGCTGATCGATATTTTGAAAGGCTGGACAGCGACAAATTTAGCCTATTTTATAGGCGTTTCTATAACTGGTCCTACAGGCTCGGTTTTATTTATAAACTATCAGTTGGCTCTGGGGGTGATTGCAGTTATGGGACATTTATTTCCTCTTTTTGCCGGTTTCAGAGGAGGGAAAGGAGTGGCTACGTTGTTTGGGATGGTGTTAGCCGTGCACTTTCAGGCGGCTATGCTGTGCGTTGGCGTTTTTCTGATTATCTTAATGTTAACACGATACGTTTCCCTCGGATCGATTTCTGCAGGATTTACTTTTCCTTTTAGTATTGTCTTTGTTTTTCATACACCCTATAAGTCACTTTTGTTATATGGTATGTGTATTTGCGTACTGATATTAGTTACACATCAGAAAAATATTGAGCGATTATTAAAGGGAACGGAGTCTAAAATAAGCCTTTTTAAAAGAAAAAATGCTTAAATAACTACATATCGGCACAACTATTGCTATTGTTTTTTATTTATGATTATAAATAATCTTATGAATTGGAATAGAAATAAAACAATTGGTGCAGTATTATTAGCTGTCTTTTTCACAGCGTGTTCAACCGTTCCACTTACTGGTAGAAAACAATTAAGTCTGGTAGATGATAAGCAGATGCAGCAGCAAGCTTCTCTTGCTTATCGGGAGTTATTGAATAGCCCTAAGACGAAGGTCGTGAAAGGTACTTCAAATGCCCAATTGGTACAAAATGTTGGAAATAAAATAGCCCGTGCCGTTGAAAGTTATCTCAAACAGAACGGATATGCTGATCAATTTCAGTTTAATTGGGAGTTTAATTTAATAGATGAACAACAAGTAAATGCTTGGTGTATGCCTGGTGGAAAAGTGGCGGTGTATACCGGTATTCTTCCTGTAACCCAAACAGAAGCGGGCTTAGCAACTGTCATGGGACATGAAGTAGCACACGCTATTGCAAGGCATTCGTCAGAAAGAGCCTCTAATACTTTGGCTGCTCAAGGACTAGGGGTAGGGGTTGGATTGGCAACATCTAAAAAATCACAAATTACACAATTAGCAGTTAGCCAATTATATGGGCTCGGTAGTCAAGTTGCTTTGTTGAAGTATTCAAGAAACCAAGAGAGTGAAGCGGACAGAATGGGGTTAACATTCATGGCGATGGCGGGTTATGATCCCAACGAAGCGACAGGCTTTTGGGAACGAATGGCTTCTAAGGCTGGTGGACAGAAACCTCCAGAGTTTTTAAGTACACACCCTAGCGACGAAAGGCGCATTGCAGATATTCAGAAGTTAATACCGGAAGCGATGAAGCATTACAATAAATAATGTGCTGGGCATTTTCCCAATATAATCAAAGTGATAGCAAACATATTTATGATGGGATGTTGGTGATGGATGCGTCACGTGTTATGTATCACATCAACGCCCAATAGTTTTATTATGGCCTTTGCTTTCCAAAGGCACTCCTGATATTCGCTCTCCGCGTGTGCTTCTGCGGTGATAGCACTGCCTACATGAAACGATAACCGCTTGTTTTGTGCGTTGTACAGAAGGGAGCGGATAACCACATTAAAATCATAATCTCCATCATGTGCAAAATACCCAATTGAACCGGCATAAACGCCTCTTCTGCTTTTTTCATAGCTATCTATTAACTTCATTGCGCTTATTTTTGGCGCTCCGGTCATAGAACCGGCAGGGAAAGTGTTTTTGATACTAGTTGTAGCAGGTAGATTTGGCTGTTCTTCTGCCGTCACGGTGGAGATCAGTTGATGCACTTGCTTAAAGGTGTAAACTCCCATAAGCTCTCGCACATGGATAGAAGCGGGTGACGCACTGCGTGTTAAGTCGTTTCTCACTAAATCAACGATCATAATGTTTTCGCTGATCTCTTTCGTATTTGAGCGGAGGTTCTTTATGTTTTGCTGATCCTCCTCTCTTCTAGCCCCTCTTGGCGCCGTACCTTTCATTGGTTGTGATATAAGTTTCTTGTCTCTTCTAGCTAAAAATCGCTCCGGAGAAGCGGATATAATATATTGCTCTTGCTGTTTAAAAAAGCAGGAAAATGGCGTGGGTGATATCTTGCTTAATTGCCAAAAAGCTTTAACAGGCTCAAAAAGCACCTCTTCCGCATAAAATTCCTGGCAAAGATTAACTTCATATATGTTACCTAGCTGTATATGGGACAGTAATTTATTGAATGCCCGGGTATAATCCGCCTTACTCATTTTAGCCGTAACCGTTCCTGAAAAATAGAAGGAGTCGTCTACAGCAGTATTTATGATTTGTTCCCATACGTTTCGGCTGGAAGGGCTATCGATGGTGACTTCATTTCCTCTGATGAGAATAAGGTGTTTAGGTACAAAAAAATAGGCGTCAGGGAATCCTTGTTCATTGGGATGGTTGGTTTCAAGGTTTTCCAGCTCGTTTTTTAAATCGTACGAAAGAAACCCTGGTATCCATTTTTTTGAATGTTTTTCGAAAAAATTTTGTAATTGCGGGAAAAACGGGCTTTCTCCATCCGTGAGCTCATCGGCAGCACCTGCTGCAATCAGTGTGTCAAACTTACTATAAAGGTCTAATTGATGTTCTTGGCTGTGCAAACAGCAAGCACTGTTAAACAAAGAAGCCCATTGAAGGGCTTTCTTTATAAACAGTTGTATATTATCCGAATAATAGTGGTTTGATATCATAGGCTAATCCAAAATCAATGTTTGTGTCCTATCTGGTCCAACGGAAAGGTATTTTATTTTAACGTCTAAATTATCCTCTAAGTAGCTAATGTAAGATTTTAGTGCCTTTGGAATTTGATCGATGTTAGTTATACCAGTGATATCTTCATTCCATCCTTGAATGGTCTCAAGCACGGGTTCTGGTTTAATCGTGTTTATGTCGTAGGGCATATAATCTATTTTTTCGCCATTATGGATGTAATGTGTACATACGTTAATTTTATCGAATCCACTTAATACATCAGCTTTAGTCATCACCAATTCGGTTACGCCGTTAAGCTGGATTGCATAACGTAACGCTGGTAAATCGATCCACCCGGTGCGTCTTGAGCGTCCGGTCGTTGCACCAAACTCATGGCCTATCTGACGTAATTTTTCTCCAATCGCGCAATCAAGTTCTGTAGGGAAAGGGCCCCCGCCAACTCTGGTACAATATGCTTTGAAGATACCGATTACTTGACCAATTTTAGCCGGAGCTATACCTAAACCTGTACAAGCACCTGCAGTAGTAGTATTTGAGGAGGTTACAAAAGGGTAGGATCCAAAGTCAATATCAAGTAGCGTGCCCTGAGCACCTTCTGCCAATACACTTTTTCCTTCCGCCAGATATTTGTTCACAAGCTGATCACTGTCTACATGTGGAATTGTTTTTAGATAGGCTATGGCTTCGAAGAAAGCCTGTTCACGGTCGCTAAAATCAGGAATTTCCCCGTAATGAGAGAGGATGCTTTTGTGTTTATCTACTAGTTTTTGATACCGTTCTTTGA
Organism: Olivibacter sp. SDN3; assembly: GCF_014334135.1. Classification (NCBI taxonomy): domain Bacteria; kingdom Pseudomonadati; phylum Bacteroidota; class Sphingobacteriia; order Sphingobacteriales; family Sphingobacteriaceae; genus Olivibacter; species Olivibacter sp. SDN3. The sequence goes on along the minus strand of NZ_CP060497.1, from coordinate 4,841,794 downwards.
AATCGGGTAATGTTGTATCTCCAACACGGATACCATTTCTGCCAGTTTTATCCATATAAGTAGGACCAATGCCTTTTAAGGTAGATCCGATTTTGCCCGCTCCCATATTGCTTTCTGAAGCCGCGTCTAACAATTGATGGGTAGGGAGAATGAGATGGGCCCGACGTGCGATGACAAGCTTTCCTGTGGCAACGGGGTCAAAGCCACTCTTTTTAAGGTTGTCAAGCTCCCGTTTTAAGATGATAGGGTCTATAACAACGCCATTGCCAATTAAATTTAAAGTCTTTTTATTGAAAATACCGGACGGTATGGTGTTCAAAACATATTTTTGGTTATCAAACTCTAATGTATGGCCAGCATTTGGCCCTCCTTGAAAACGAGCTATTAAATCGTATTTGGGTGTTAAAACATCCACAATTTTACCCTTACCTTCGTCGCCCCATTGCAGGCCCAAAAGCACGTCAACTTTCATAGTAATTCTATTGTTTTATTTTATCTGTTTGGAGAAATTTAAAAATTAAAAAGCCTGATGGTTGCTTAAAAAGTAGTTAGCATTTTACGCACCATCAGGCTTTTATATGTTATACTTTGTCGTGCATCTTTAAGCGGAAAAAACCTCTTTGTGGTTTGTTTCCTTATCCATCTTCTCCTTCTCAGGACAATGATCATTACAGTCACTACAAACACCATATAGGTTTAATGAGTGATGCTTGATGTCAAACTTTAAAAGTTCTCCCATCATGCTTTGTATTTGATGGATACGCGGATCACAGAATTCAACAACCTTACCACATTCTATGCAGATAATATGATCATGTTGTTTATAACCATAAGATTTTTCAAATTGGGCCATATTCTTCCCAAATTGGTGTTTTGTAACCAAATCACATGAAACTAAAAGCTCTAACGTGTTATATACAGTTGCTCTGCTTACCCTATACTTTTTATTTTTCATGTGGATATATAGTGATTCCACATCAAAATGGTCATTGCGAGAGTATATCTCTTCCAAGATGGCAAAGCGTTCCGGAGTTTTGCGTAGGCTTTTATTTTCGAGATAAGCCTCGAAAATTTTTCTGACCATGCTTGTCGTTTCTGTTGTAGACATAGTAATCTTTAATTATGTACAAACTTAGCTAAAATTGTTATGATATCCAATTCACAAAAACATCGTAAAGTAATTATTATTGAACTTACTTTACGCTATCAATCCTTATGGATTGGTTTGTTATGGTTCGGAATCAAACCGTGTAATGCCGGTTATGCCTTTAATTTGCTTTAATTTCTTTATTAGAGTTTCTAAATGACCTGTATTGTTGACGTAGACCATTATAGAACCTTCAAAAATTCCCTGATTGCTGCTAATGGTGATGGAACGAATATTAATTTTAAAGTCTTGAGAAATGACAGTTGTAATTTTGTTAACTAAACCTACATCATCAATTCCAACTATTCGTAGCCCAGTCAAGAACGCGAGTTCTTGTTGAGAGGTCCATTTGGCTTTTACAATTCTATATCCGTAATTAGCCATAAGCTTAGATGCGTTCGGACAATTGGTTCGATGGATTTTAATACCATCATTTACGGTCACAAAACCGAACACGTCATCTCCAGGTATAGGGTTGCAACATGCTGATAGGGTGTAATCTAACTTCTGAAAATCATCTCCAATCAATAGTGTTTCCTTGTCTTTTTTCTCAACTTTTTTTACCAGCCCTTCAACATGATGGTCTATTTTAGTGCTGGCACCGCTGGTGGTATCTATTGCCCGCTCCGCTACTGCAAATTCCTTCAATTGCTTTAGATCAATTTCTCCTTTAGCGACATTATAAAATAGATCCTGAGTTGAAGGCAGCTTTAAGTATGCCGCGAGCTTATTGAGGTTGTCTGTATTGTATGTGATTTTTATTGATTTGAGCTTTCGTTCTAATATCTCCTTGCCATCTTCTGCTATCCGGCGCTTTTCTTCTTTTAATGCGGATTTTATCTTCGATTTAGCTTTGGCTGTTACCACAAAGTTCAACCAATCTTCTTTGGGAGTTTGCTTGTTTGAGGTAATAATCTCCACTTGATCACCGTTTGATAACTTATGCGATAATGGTACAAGTTTGTGGTTTACCTTTGCACCGATACAGCTTGCGCCAAGATCGGAATGTATTTCAAATGCAAAGTCGAGCGCAGTAGCGTCTAGCGGTAACTGAATTAGAGAACCTTTTGGTGTAAAGATAAAAATCTCATCAGAAAAGAGATTCATCTTGAAATCATCTACAAAATCCAATGCGTTCGATTCTGGGTTACTCAAAATGTCTCTTACCTTTTGAATCCATTGATCCAGTCCGCTATCGGAGTTTGACTCTTTATATTTCCAATGAGCTGCGAAACCTTTCTCCGCAATTTCGTTCATCCTTTTGGTTCGAATCTGTACTTCCACCCATTGGCCTTTAGCTCCCATTACGGTTGTATGCAAAGATTCATAACCGTTAGCTTTTGGGGATGAAATCCAATCGCGCAATCTATCTGGGTTTGGGCGGTATAGGTCTGTTACTATCGAATAGGCTTTCCAACATTCGGCCTTCTCCATTTCTTGCGTGGTGTCTATAATAACTCTAATAGCGAATAGGTCGTAAACTTCTTCAAAAGGAATAGACTTTTTTCGCATTTTGTTCCAAATGGAGTGGATAGATTTTGGACGGCCAAAAACATTGGCATTAATTCCTTGCTCTAAAAGTATTTCTTGAATAGGGCCAATAAACTCTTTAATGTACCTTTCTCGTTCGGCCTTTTTTTCATTTAATTTTCTAGCGATAAATTTATAGGTGTCTGGATCAGTATATTTCATGGAAAGATCTTCCAGTTCCGATTTGATAGCATACAAACCCAATCGGTGAGCAAGCGGCGCGTATAAATAGCTCGTTTCCGATGCGATTTTCAACTGCTTATCACGGGCCATAAATTCCATGGTACGCATATTGTGCAAGCGATCGGCGAGTTTAATCAGGATAACACGGACGTCATCGGCAAGTGTTAATAACATCTTTCTGAAATTCTCCGCTTGAATTGAACTGTTAGGATCGAAAATGCCTGATATTTTTGTTAGACCATCGATGATGCGGGCAACTTTTTTGCCGAATTCACGTTCAATTTCATCAAGGGTTATGTCCGTATCTTCAACTACATCATGAAGGAGCGCGCAAACAATTGAAGTAGTACCTAAACCTATTTCTTCTGCAGCAATTTGTGCAACAGCAATTGGATGATAAATGTAGGGCTCACCAGACTTGCGTCGCATATCTTTGTGATTTTCGAGTGCCATATCAAAGGCGCGCCGAATCATTTGCTTATCACCTTTTTGCAAAGTAGGTTTACACGCTCTAAGCAATGCACGATAGCGTTTTAATATTTCCTTTTTTTCGGCCTCAAGATCAATCACTAATTCCTTCATATTCGTATATGTATCTATATGCTAGTAAATTTTTTATTCTTACCTTTGATATTGTAAAATACCAAAGGAGACTAATAAAATTGGCTAAAATGTAAACTTTTTACCTAACTTTAATGAACTGTTTTGTAAGAGCTAAATCTATGAAAATTTTACATCTATTGTTAATTAATTTTCTGCTTTTTTTTGGAGGAAAGTGCTTGGCGCAACAGCAGGTTAATGTTAATAAAGATAGTTTAGCTAATACTACAGAAGTCCCTACAAATACCAAGCCAATTATGATGCCTACCGTCGTTGTCGATGGCGAACGTATGCCTTGGATGATGCTAAGGGAGGTTGTTATTACTGACTACCGGGTTTTTAAAACTCCGGAAGATAGGGCGAAATATAATCGCTTAAAATATAATGTGCTAAAGGTACTCCCATATGCCAAATTTGCAGAAGAACGATATGATAGGCTGCAACGTGAACTTGCTGTTACCCGGGAAAAGAAAGAGCAAAAACGTTTAATAAAGAATTGTGAGAAAGAGATAAAGGCAATGTTCAATAGAGAGATAAAAAAAATGTCTATTTCGCAAGGTGAGATACTAATTAAGCTGATAGATAGGCAGACAGGAAATTCAAGTTATGAGTTGGTGCGCGAACTAAGAGGAGGTGTGAATGCCTTCTTTTACCAATCGGTGGCAAAGGTTTTTGGACATAACCTCAAAAATACCTATGATCCTGAACAGGAACGGGACATAGAGAATATCATTCGTAGCCACGCAAACAACGCTAATCGTTATTTTTATTAGATGGATAGGATTTATCAATTTTGTGCAATGAAGCCTGACGGTTCTGTTGTTGATTTTAGTATTTATCAAAACAAAGTTTTATTGATTGTTAATACAGCTAGCGGCTGTGGTTTCGCTCCGCAGTATCAACAGTTGGAAACACTTTATAGCCGTTATAAGAACCGTGGATTTGAAGTGTTAGCGTTTCCCAGCAACGATTTTGGCAAACAAGAAAAACTAAATGGGGAAGCTTTGCAGGAGTATTGCGATAAAGACCAAAAATTAAGTTTTACCGTTTATGATCGAATAAAGGTGAAAGGAAACGATGCTCATCCTGTTTATAAGTTCTTAGGGGATAAATTATTAAATGGAAAAACCAACAGTAAGCCTTTATGGAATTTTCATAAGTACTTAATCAACAAAGAGGGTAAGGTAGAGGATTATTTTTATAGTTTTACCAAACCCTTTTCCAAACGAGTGATAAAGAAAATAGAAAAGTTGTTATGATTGTTTATCACTTTTTTATGGTTAGCTAAATGCGACGGTATGCATTTGCTCGCTTAACATTTTTATTAGTTACAATTTTTAGCATTTTACGATAACATTTAAGATAACATAAAGTGAATTTAGATATTTTGGTAATTACCGCGCATCCAGATGATGCTGAGCTTGGTTGCTCAGGTACGGTCCTAAAACATGTAGCATTAGGAAAGAAGATTGGTGTAGTTGACTTAACACGTGGTGAATTGGGAACACGTGGTACCCCTGAAAAAAGAGCTTTAGAGGCTGAAGATGCTGCTGAAATATTAGGTATAAGCGTTCGCGATAATCTTGGCTTAAGAGATGGATTTTTTAAAAATGAAGAATACGAACAGCTGGAGGTAGTAAAGGTAGTCAGAAAGTATAAGCCTGAAATTATTATCACAAATGCACTTTCTGATAGGCACCCTGATCATGGGCGAGCGGGAGATCTGGTAAATGATGCTTGTTTTTTAGCAGGTTTACGTAAAATTGCCACTGAAATTGATGGTGTCTTGCAAGAAGTACATCGGCCTAGGTTGTTATTGCAATTAATTCAGGACCATTATATTGAGCCTGACATTGTTGTTGATGTGAGTGATTTCTGGGATCAGAAGATTGCGAGCATTAAAGCGTATAAATCGCAATTTTTTAACGAGGATTATGATTTAGATGAGCCACGAACATATATTTCTAATCCTGAATTTATCACCATTATTGAAGCGAGGGCAAAGGAGTATGGTAAATATATTGGTGCGCAATATGCCGAAGGTTTTACGTGTAGACGACTGCTAGGAGTGGATGATCTTTTTGATTTAAGATGATGAGTGAGAAATGAAGGTGCCTGAACCAATGATATGGGGATTACTACTTAGGATTAATCACTCTCTTTAAACACTTCGTCGTGTTTTTTGTTGTATTTTAAACGATATTAAACCATTTAGACATGTCCAATACATTCACGAAAGTAAAGCAAGCGATCAATTTGTTTAAGAATATAGACTTTGATCAGCTGGCAAAAATATCTCAGAAAGTTGACCTCAAGAAAGTGATGGATGGTTTTTCTAAGTTGGATGATGCTCAATTGAAGGGACTTATGAAAATGATGGATGGCGGAAAGACGAAACGTGAATTGCCTCCTATTAATGGTGACTTTTACGAACTGAATGAGCGATTGAACGAGGAAGACCGGGCACTGCAGTTGAAGGTGCGTACTTTTATGGAGAACGAAGTTAAACCACTTGTAAATAAGTATTGGTTGCATGATGAATTCCCACACGAATTAATACCCAAGTTTGGAGAGCTCGGCCTTGCTGGAATTACTTACGAAGGTTATGGCTGTCCAAATAGATCTTTTTTAATGGAGGGCGTGTTGGCGATGGAGATGGCAAGGGTAGATGCTTCAATTGCTACGTTTTTTGGCGTGCAAAGCGGCCTAGCAATGGGTTCAATATACCTATGCGGTTCAGAAGAGCAGAAACGAGAGTGGTTACCCCAGATGAATAAAATGGAAAAAATAGGTGCTTTCGGATTGACCGAACCGGAAGTGGGTTCGGGTGCAGCTGGCGGATTGACAACTACTTGTAAGAAAACCGAGGATGGATGGGTGTTGAATGGGCAGAAAAAGTGGATTGGCAATGCTACCTTTGCTGACGTAACTATCATATGGGCAAAGGATATTGGCGATGGGCAGGTGAAAGGTTTTCTATTGAGAAAAGATACACCAGGCTTCACGGTTGAAAAGATTAAGGGAAAAATGGCATTGCGTATCGTGCAGAATGGCCTAATTACTTTAAAAGATTGTGTGGTACAGGAAAAGGATAGGTTGCAACAGGCAAACTCGTTTAAAGACACCGCTAACGTGTTAAGGATGACCAGGGCAGGCGTGGCATGGATGGCTGTGGGATGTGCTAGAGGGGCATATGAAAATGCATTGGATTATACCCGTAACCGTAAACAGTTTGGTAAACCGATTGCCTCATTTCAGCTCATACAGAATCATTTAGTAGAGATGCTCTCTAACCTTACGGCCATGCAGACTTTGGTTTTCAGACTTTCTGAGATACAAGATGCTGGTTATTTGAAGGATGAACATGCCTCATTGGCCAAGGTATTCTGCTCCTTACGCACAAGGGATATCGTAAGTCAGGCTCGTGAAGTAATGGGAGGGAACGGTATTTTGTTAGAGCACGATGTTGCGCGTTTCGTAGCCGATGCGGAGGCAATTTATTCGTACGAAGGTACGAAAGAAATTAACTCATTGATTGTTGGGCGGGCGATCACTGGAATGAGTGCATTCGTTTAAATAGTTACCGATTGTATGGCCTAGTCCGGAACCTAGAGCGTTGCCAAGACTAGGCTGAAGATATAATATTAATTATTTATTCTGGACCAAAAAATCTATGGTGTTTATGCCGTCGGCGTAATCATTTAGTGCTGGCCTTTGGCTATGGCCTAGAGGGAATAGTGGTGTTTTTGTTTTTATCGTTTTATTACTTACTATACATTGTATATGATTTTCTTGTTTATTTAATTGGTTGATTAAATCACTTAAAGTCTCATAGGTTTGATAATATGCAACGGCTAATGGCGACGCTATTCTCTCGTCTTCTTTCAATAATAGGAAGCCATTGTCAAAATGTTCGTCGCCGTTAACTAAATAAATTGATTTGTTATAATCATAGTTATTATGATATTTATGGTGATTGATAACGGAAATAAAGGGCTCAATAGCTTCAAAAAATGTACTGACTGCATAGTTCTTTGGGAAATAAATTTTTGAAACATTCCTGCACCCCAGGCCGAAATAATCGAAAATATCGTGACCTAATTGTTGCAGTTCCTGCGGCCTCTCATCTCCATGTACAACGGCAATGCTGTTTCGGTTTTTTCGGATAATATGCGGTACGTGTTTAAAGTAATATTCAAAATAACGTGCCGTATTGTTGCTCCCGGTAGCAATGATCAGATCAAAATTATGTAGTCTTTCCGTATAATTGATGGATCCTTCAAATGCTGGTTCAAAAGTGATTAACTGCTTCAATAAATATGGTATCAGTATCTTGTCATCTGAGGATAGCTTTATCTGCACGTTAAAACCTGTAATTAAAACACAGAGTATATCATGAAAGCCAACCATTGGAATATTTCCAGCTAATACTAGTCCCACAGTTTTATTAGTTGGGATATCGACAGTAGGATATGATTCTAACCATTTGGATAGCTTATCTACCGAAAGGTTGTTTGCCAAGGCCGTAAGCGAGCTTTTTATGTTTTCTGATGTGAACCAACTGTTATAATGGGCAGCCTCATCAATCAATGAGGTCATAGATACTGTATCTTCTAATATATACTTGCCAAGTGCGGAGAACGCTTCAATGCGTTTATTGGTTGTCAAATTATGAATGTTCAAAACAGAAATCGTATTAAAATGTTATATTTGCAATGATTCTACTATAATCTTTAACGAAAAACTACTAAATTTGTAGATTAATAGTTTACATGTATATAGTGTTAGTATTACAAAAGTAAAGTATAAACGGAATTTTTAAGAAGATAATGGCGATTAAAATTACAGATGAGTGTATAAACTGCGGAGCGTGTGAACCGGAATGCCCAAATAATGCTATTTATGATGCTGGAATGGCTTGGCGTTTTTCAGATGGCACAGAGCTTAGCGGTGTGATTGATTTTGGCGACGGAACCACCTTAAATGCCGATGAAGCTCAAGAAGCAATATCGGATGAAATATATTATATCGTTTCTGATAAATGTACCGAGTGTGTTGGTTTTCACGACGAACCTCAATGTGCGGCGGTCTGCCCAGTAGATTGTTGTGTTGATGATGAAGATATTAGGGAAACAGAAGAAGAATTGTTAGCTAAAAAGGCTTGGCTACATGCCGAGTAAAAGCAACGTAAAACATTAATTGCAAATTAAGATATCACGAGTGAGGTTATACATCAGGAGATGAGATTGCCGCTTGTTCACCTGATGTATAACAATTATATTAGAATCACTCGGTAATATCGTCATCTTTATAAGGCACAATTATTACCGGACAAACAGATCGTCTGGCCACGCCTTCAGAAACACTACCCGAAATAAAGTGATCAAATCCGGTTCTCCCATGAGTACCCAAAACAATTAGGTCAGCCTGCCACTCGTTCGCAACAGTGAGTATTTCTTGTCTAGGTTGTCCAATCTTACTAAATTTAGTGATGTTTTCCGATGGGCCGGCCCAACCTGCTATAAGTCGGTTCAGCAGTTCTTCAGAAGCGTCTTCTTGTACTTCATTGATTTCTGGAATGTAAACAGGATTAACCCCCATTATAGGATCGACAGCGCCGTAAGTACTAGTGGTAGGAGGGTCAATCACATGAACCAACGCAACCTGTCCATCAAAAGCATTTGCTAAATGGTAGCCGTAACGTACTGCTTTTTCGGAGTATTTGCTATCCTCTACAGCAATAAGGATGCGTTGGGTTTTTATTGTTAAAGGTGAGTCAGCCATGGCTTATACTTTTTTGATTCATGGATATAACAATGTTACCGTGGTATATGTTTGTTTAGTTTAATCGAGGATGAATTAGATTGTAAATTACCCAATAAGCTATAAGAAAGAATATTTATTCCTACTCATAGAAATAATAGGCAATTTATCTAAGTTTGTAGGATAAAATGTAAAAGCAATCACATGGCGTACGGAATTTGTAATTTGCCTATAGTTCCGGTTCGGGCAACGGTAGGTAATAAAAGCGAAATGGTAACCCAGTTGCTGTTCGGGGAGGGGTTTGAAGTATTAGATCGTTTAGACGATTATCTTTACATCAAATTGGCCTATGATGATTACGAAGGGTGGATAGATTCTAAACAGCAAGTGGAAATTGACAGCCGACAATTTCAGATATTGAAAGACGAAGTTCAGCCTATTGCCGATTTGTCTACACATGCCATGTTGCTTAAACTGGGCAAGGACGAAAGTTTACACTTATTACCCGGAAGTACCTTACCCTTTTTAGAAGATGATAGTTTCAAGATTAATGATACCGAATATCTTTTCTTGGGACTTTCAAGAGATCCGGACACAGATGACTTTAAGAAGGAAGTGGAAGAAGTGCTTCGTTTTTACTTAAACACACCTTATTTATGGGGTGGACGATCTGTATTTGGTATTGATTGTTCTGGTTTTGTCCAAATGGTGTATAAACATTTTGGTGTTAGGTTAAAACGCGATGCTTACCAACAGGCGAAAGAAGGTAGGGTGGTTGATTTTTTACAAGAAGCCAGCTTAGGAGATATTGCTTTTTTCGACGATGATGAAGGGCGTATCGTGCATGTTGGGATATTACTCAACGAGTCTGAGATTATTCATGCCTCTGGAAGGGTAAAGATTGAAAAAATAGACAATACAGGTATCTTTTCCGAAGAACATCATCAGTACACACATAAATTAAGGATAGTGAAGAGAATAATAACGTAGAATTTTTGTACTACTATAACTAAGGAATGTAAGGTTGATGAAAGATATTATTTGAATGTGTTTTTTATATGCAATAAAAATATGAAGGTATTTTATGGCATATATATGATCATTGCGATTATGTTAAGGCTTTAATGATAACCTAATATTTTTAACACCTGCTTGGAGTTTTGTTCTTCTCCAAAAACTTCAAAATTAAATGTTTCATCCCTATTTCTGCGAATAATGACATGTTTTGGAGAAGGGAGTAGGCAATGATGTATGCCGCCGTAACCACTTAAAACTTCCTGATAAGCGCCGGTATGAAAGAAACCGAGGTATTGTACTTTTCTTGTTTTAGGCATAAAGACGTTGTTCATATGTGCCTCTTGATTATAGTAATCCTGTCCATCACAGGTTATACCTCCAAGATTTACCCGTTCATATTCTGAATCCCAATTATTGATAGGTAGCAGGATGTATTTTTGGTTAAGTGCCCACACATCGGGTAAGTTGGTGATGAAGGATCCATCTAACATCAACCATTTTTCTCGATCGTTTTGCTGCTTACGGCCGAGTACTTTGTAGAGAATCCCAGAAGCCTCGGCAACCGTGTATTTTCCAAACTCCGTGATAATATCGGGTTCCATTACATCATGTATCGCGCATATCTGTTTGATGCGGTTAACAATCTCATTGACCATATATTCATAGTCAAAATCATGAACCAGAGAGTCCTTAAATGGCATACCGCCACCAATATCTAAAGTATCGAGATCAGGATTGATTTTTTTGAATTTGCAATAGAGGGTTACATACTTCTCCAGCTCGTTCCAGTAATAAGGTGTGTCGGAGATTCCAGAATTAATGAAAAAATGAAGAACTTTTACTTTAAAATTCGGGTTAGGAACAATTTTATTATTGTAAAAGTCAATAACATCCTCCATTCTGACGCCTAATCTGGAAGTGTAAAACTGCGAGTCGGGTTGTTCTTCAGCGGCGATTCTAATGCCGAGGTTACATGGAGTTTCCAGCTCTACCTCATCATCGTAAAGATTAAACTCTTCCTTATTATCCAGTACTGGTACGATGTTTTGGAATCCATCATGTAGCATATCAATTATATATTGCTTATACTGAAAGGTTTTAAAGCCATTGCATATAACGGTAATGTCTTTAGATACGACGCCCTTCTTCTCTAAAGCATCTATCATGGGCATATCAAATGCAGAGGACGTTTCGAGGTGGATATCATTTTTTAATGCTTCTTCGACAATATGCCTAAAATGGGAGCTTTTGGTGCAATAACAATATTTATAAGTGCCTCTATAGTTGTTTTTTAGAATAGCTGTTTGAAATAATATTTTAGCTTGTTGGATTTTTTTACTAATAATAGGTAAATAGGTAAACCTAAGCGGAGTACCATAGGTCTCTATCATCTCCATTAAGTTTAAATCGTGAAAGTATAGCTCATCATCAATGATGTCAAACCCGTCTTGGGGAAAGCCGACACTCAAATCGAGAAATTCCTGGTAGCTCTGCATTTATATTAATTAAAAAATTTTTGCAAACTTAGATAAAATGCATTGTATATGCAATATATACCCTAGACACGATAAATGCCTGTATTGTTTTTTTATAGCGTTGTATAGTAGGTTTTTACGAATAATAGCGCTAACCTTGCCACAGGCCATAGTTTATAATCTTTATGTCAAGATACAGTTTTCATTAGTGCCTGACAGCGATATCATTTTTTATTGGTAATAGAATCTCTGCTATCATACAACGTGCACTTCCGCCACCATTTTTTTCAATGACATCTAAAGGAGCGTATATTAGTTTGGCATATTTTTCTAGACATGCAATCTGCTCGCTATTTAGTGATAAATACGCTTGTTCTGACATAACCAACAGATTCTGCCCGCTTTTGTTTGTAAGTTCCAACATATTACCTGCGAAGCGGTGAAGTTGCTTGTTGGAGATGCTGATGATTTCCTTTCCCGATTGTCGTATGGTGCGCATAACTGTTAATCGTTCATTAGCATCATGAATGGATGCACTGTGCATAATGGCAAATTTAGTGCCGATACACATCATCACATTGGTATGGTAGATCGGAAAGCCATTTTCGTCCAAGGCTTCAAATGTGATAGGTATATAATCCATTTTCTGACAAAACGATTGGAAGACTTCATTTGAGCTTCTTTGCGAAGCACACATATAGGCAATTCTATTCAAACGATCGAGCACCATACTTCCCGTACCTTCTAAGAATTTGTTTGATGCTTCAAAATAACCGAAATCTATAACAGTGTTAAGCATATATTGGTTTCTGAGTTCTTGTAAAATGTCCACTCGCTTTTCTGTTCTCCGGTTCGGTGCATACATCGGATAGAGTATGGCAGTGCCATCTTCGTGAAAGGTAACCCAGTTGTTCGGGAAGATCGAGTCGGGAGTAGTTGGTTGTAGGGTATCATCAAATGTATGGACGGTAATTCCGTTAGCTTGTAGTAAAGAAACAAAATTATCAAATTGTTCCAAGGCCAGTTGTTGAACATTAACTGGTGTTTTCTCGGGTTGTTGGAACTTGTTGTTGACAGCTGTTTGTTCATTGTGTCTAAAAGCCACGGGTCTCACCATCATAATGCTTCTCGCGACAACCATAATTTTTGTAATTAATTTTATTGAATATTGTCTCTCAACAAAGGTAAACTCATGCAATGAAAACCACCTCTTGCCCTGGATAGCTCTGCTGAAGGCATGATAACTAAGGTGTTTGATATGTCTTCTACCTTTATCTGGTCGGTTTCGAGTGCTTTGATAAGTGTTTTGATCTTTATAACTTGAAAACCTTTCTCTTGAAATGACAAGATTGTTTTATCATTTCTATCGTAGCCCAGAATTACACCTTCTTTAATAGCAAGCACATTGCAGGAGTCAGTCCATTGTTCGCGCGCGTCATAGGGGAAAATGTTATTTCCACTATAGATGAACTGTGTTGGTTCTTTGCAATTCAAGTCATTACGACTAATATCATCTAGTAATTCTTCAATAGAATCAAAGTATATCGGATGCGATGGAGTGTTGATTTTAAATTGAATAATTTCAGTAATGCTCCTGTGGTTGTCGGGAGCGATATGGTGTAACGGCTCGGCTTCGTTAATGGGTTGTTTCCCTGCCACGGAACCTAGAATAACCCATACATTACGTTTCACTTGTGTGAAAACAGTGTCGATATGCATAAAATCGCGTTTACTCGGTATCTTTACTATTGTTACCTTGTTTACTACTTTATTTGCAAAAAGTAGTTTAATTGCCGCGTTTGCGCCATGTGGAGACGTACGTTCGCTACAGCCAATCAATACATGATCTTTGCTTACTACCATAACATCGCCTCCTTCCAATGTAGCCCTTTGTTCCTCATCTTCGCCTGGGCGTAGGAAATGTTGTATAGGGTCAGGAATCTCTAGAATATTTCTTTTATATTCTTCAAACAACGGGTGGTTAAAAAATATATAGCGCATAATTAGGTTTTCACGTCCTCTTGCCTTTTTTGCGGGGTTGTTTAATAGCATGTAATTGTTGATGACGATACCAAGATCTCTCGTAAAGATTAGATTTGGTATGGGCGCAAAGATCATATGCTCATCATCAAAAGACCCCGATAGAATGATTTTTGCCAACCTTTTGGATTTTTTTTCGTTGAGCTGTAACTGTAAATTATAATTGCAACCTTCTAACGCACAGACTGCAGCAATTAAATTGCTTCTAATAGTTTTATCTTGAAGAATATCTGCAAGTAACGTTTGTACTTCTATTACTTTATCAGAGTTATGGAAATTTGGGTGATCCGGTTTAAAAAAAGACCGATTCTGTTCAACAGAATCGATGATGGATAACCTACCTTTTATTCTATCAGGATCTAAAAAATATAACAATAACTTTATATAATAATCGTATTCATCTTTACGTAAGGTGTTTAAATGTACAATGTCTTCAAAAAGCCAATCCTGTGCTTTGGATGGTACCACCTGTCCTAAGCCACTATCGGGGCTATGAACCAGTAATTTACGTAATGTGCCGATTTCTGAATTAACATGCATGCGAAAATTAAGGTCTGTAGTCATAAATAATTTAAGTTATTTTGCAAAATAGGTTTTATTTTTCGCCTATAAAAGTTTTTCATATAAACGCAATTTTCTCTAAGTTTGGCCCATGAAATTTATTGCTTCATTAACCATTCAGGCTATTAAGGAAATCTATCAAGTGGAACTTCCTGAAAATGTAGTTACCCTTCAGGAAACCCGGAAGGAATTTGAAGGGCAGCTTACCATAGTAACCTTTCCTTTTACCAAATTTTCTAAAAAATCACCGGAACTAACGGGAGCTGAGATCGGTGATTTTTTAGTTGCTAATTCAGACGATATTACTTCATATAATGTGATAAAAGGTTTTTTGAACCTGAAGCTCTCTGATCTGTTCTGGTTTAATCTGCTAAATGAAAGTGTTTTAGATGAGTGTTTTGGTGTGATCCCAAAAAATGGAAAGAAAGTCATGGTGGAATATTCTTCACCTAATACTAACAAGCCTCTACACTTAGGACATGTACGTAATAACTTGTTAGGATATGCTGTTTCTGAGATATTAAATGCCGCTGGATACGATGTTATAAAATCTAATTTAATTAATGATAGAGGTATACATATCTGTAAATCAATGCTAGCCTGGCAAAAATTTGGCGAAGGTGAAACCCCACAATCCAGTGGATTGAAAGGGGATAAGCTAGTAGGCAATTACTACGTGATCTTCGATAAGGAATATAAGAAAGAGATTGGCGCGTTACGGCAAGAAGGGTATAGCGAAGAAGATGCTAAGAAAGAAGCCCCTTTAATGAAGGAGGCTCAAAAAATGCTTCGCGATTGGGAAGCAGGCGATCAGCAAACACTTCGCTTATGGCAAAAAATGAATGAATGGGTATATGAGGGATTCGAAGAGACATATAGAAGAATGGGGGTTTCTTTCGACAAGGTTTATTATGAATCAAATACTTATCTTTTAGGTAAAGACCTTATTGAAGAAGGATTGAAAAATGGCGTTTTTTTCAGAAAGGCCGATAATTCGGTGTGGATAGACCTAAGCGATGAAGGGTTGGATGAGAAGCTGGTTCTGCGTGGCGACGGTACCTCTGTTTATATAACACAAGACTTAGGAACAGCGCAGCTTAAATTTGACGATTGTCATATGGACCAGTCGATTTATGTAGTGGGAAATGAGCAAGATTATCATTTTAAGGTGCTTTTTCTGATTTTAAAGAAACTGGGTAAGCCTTGGGCGCCGGGGCTGCATCATTTGTCGTATGGTATGGTAGATCTACCTTCAGGGAAAATGAAATCACGCGAAGGTACAGTTGTAGATGCGGACGATCTGATGTTGGATATGGTTCAGACGGCTAAGAACAGAACAGAGGAATTAGGTAAAGTAGAAGGTTTTACACAAGCTGAGAAGGATCATTTATATGAAATGATAGGAATGGGTGCATTGAAGTATTTTCTGCTCAAAGTTGAACCGAAGAAAAGGTTACTATTCGATCCCAACGAGTCGATAGATTTTCAGGGAAATACCGGGCCGTTTATACAATATACACATGCCCGTATAAGGTCGGTTTTAGCTAAAGGCAGTTACGATCCTTCTTTAAGTAAAATCTTATCTAGCGAATTGCATAATATTGAAATAGAATTAATTATCAGTTTGTCGAAGTTTCCAGAGACCATTACAGCTGCCGCTGAGGATTTAAGCCCATCGTTAGTAGCTAATTATATCTATGAATTGGCTAAGTTGTATAATAAGTTTTATCATGAAATGCCTATTTTGAAAGTAGAAGAGGAGTTACTTAAGATATTCCGGTTGAATCTCTCAGCAGCAACTGCGGGTGTTATTTCTAAAGGGATGCGTTTGCTTGGTATAGAGGTTCCGGAAAGAATGTAATTTTTATAATTAAAATAATCTTTTTTTTGTATATTGGAAGCTAACAATAACAACGGAGTTTGTTATTGCTTTAGTTTCCAGGAAATCATATGGCAATCATTCTATTACTAACGTTTCTTTTATCGTTCTTTGTTCTTATTTTTCATAAATATATACCCAAAACTATCGGTTACTTAAGTGCTTTAGTGACCTTCGGTATATTTCTTTATTTTACTTCTTTTATAAAAGTGATAACAGCGGGGCAAACTGTGGTGCATGATTTACATTGGGTACCATTGTTCGACGTAAGCTTACGTTTTTATTTAGATGGACTGAGTTTGTTTTTTGCTTTATTGGTGAGTTTTTTTGGTTCGCTAATTTTAATGTACGCCTCCAAATACATGGAAGGAAAAAGGCAAGTGAATCGATTCTTGTTCTATCTAATCCTCTTTATGTCGTCTATGCTTGGGTTGGTGTTGTCAGACCATATTCTTTTGTTCTATATCTTTTGGGAGTTAACAAGTGTGAGCTCTTATTTCTTGATAAGCTATAATAATGGACAAGAAGAGTCTAGACGTGCGGCGCTGCAAGCTTTACTGGTAACAAATCTAGGGGGCTTGGCCCTTTTTGGCGGGTTGTTATTGCTTGGGAATAGCGCAGGGTCTTATCACATTTCTGAGATTATACAGTCGAAGATCGTTTCTTTTGATTATTATATGCCGATAGCAATATTGATTTTGATTGGATGTTTTACCAAATCTGCTCAATTTCCCTTTCATTTTTGGCTGCCCAATGCTATGGCTGCGCCGACTCCGGTTAGTGCTTTTTTGCACTCAGCGACAATGGTGAAGGCGGGAATCTTTTTGATCATGCGGTTAAATCCAGCATTATCGGGTACGGATTTATGGATGTATATGCTGGTATTCTTCGGCGGAATGACTGCTTTACTAGGCGCTCTTAAATCCCTTTTACAAAATGATTTAAAAAAAATATTAGCATACGTTACTATCAGTACACTTGGATTATTGGTGGCGACAATTGGCGTTGGTAACACGTTGGCCTTACAGGCTGCGCTGATTTACCTATTGGTACACGCATGTTATAAAGGAGCCCTATTCTTGCTGGTAGGTAACATTGATAAACAAACAAAAACAAGGGACGTTAATCAGCTATCTGGCTTGTTTGAAACTATGCCTTATTCTGGCGTTGCGACAGCATTAGCGTGTTTAGCGATGGCTGGTCTGCCACCTACTTTGGGATTTATAGCTAAAGAAAAGTTGTACGAATCGCTTTTGGTCAACAATTTGCTGTTTGCTATCATTTTTGTTGTAAGTGCTATTTATGTTACGCTTGCGATCCGGATCGCATACGGTGTGTTTTTTGGAAGGAGAAAATTACCAGAAGTTGACGACGACTCCTTTACATATACGGAGAGTAGCTGGATGATGTGGTTGCCTCCCATGGTGTTTGGATGTGTAGGTATTCTGTTCGGTTTACTCGGAAATTCCATAGCTTCTTTTTTGGGCCAATCTTCAAGCTCTTTGATGCTGGAGGAAAAGGCATTAGACCTTGGGATGTGGCATGGTATAAATTGGGTATTGTTTTTAAGTATATTTACCTGGGTAATCGGTTGGATAATATATAAGTATTATTTATTTGTAAATAAGTTAGTTAGATATATTATTAAAAGTATTCCTGTAAGTATTGAACGTATCTATTTTTGGGTGTTAGATGTATTAACACCGATGGCGACAAAATTAATATTGAATTTGCAGAATGGACAACTTACAAGATATTTGAAAATTATATTTGCTACGCTTATTCTCTTGCTGGCAGCCGTTTATTTTAAATTGGATCTCCTCCCAACAGATTGGAACTTCCAACAAGAAATCAAATTGGATAGGATATACGAATTTTTACCGGTGATGCTAATTTTATTTGGAACTATTATAACATTAAAGAATCCTTCACGATTGGTAATGCTGGTAGCTTTAAGTTTATTGGGGTTCGGTGTTGCACTATTTTTTGCCATGTTCAGCGCACCTGATGTTTCAATGACTCAGTTTTTGGTGGAGACGATTACCTTGGTTATTTTTACGATTATACTAAGACGACTTCCTAAAAACGCATCCTTTCCACGAGTACGTAGACAGTTGTTAATGGTGTTGGTTTCTCTTTCATTTGGTATCATGATGACTTTGATATTAAGTACTTTGCAGGGATTTGATCCAGATCCTGCACTTAAGAGCTTTTTTTTAGAAAATAGTGCGCCAAGAGGCAAAGGAGAAAATGTCGTTAATGTTATTCTAGTGGATTTTAGGGCTTTTGATACCTTTGGAGAAATGATTGTACTTTCTATGACAGCTTTAGGTGTTATGGCACTTATTCAACTAAAACCTAAAGAGGAAAAATCATGAGGACTATTATATTACAAATGGCGATCAAAACATTGATGCCGATATTCTTTATTTACTCTCTTTACCTATTATTTCGTGGCCATGACAGCCCTGGAGGAGGTTTCATTGGAGCATTGGTGGTTTCAATTGGCTTGGTATTCCATATGATATCTTTCGGTGTTGAACAAACAAGGGCAACTTATAGAATAGATACTATGGGGCTAACAGCTACAGGTTTGTTTATAAGTTTTATAGGGGCTGTTTCATCAATGTTGTTGGGAGAAGAGTTTTTTTTCGCCTTATGGACAACCATAAAGGTTCCTGGAATCGGAACCTTGAGTTCCGTACTCCTGTTCGATATTGGTGTATATATCGCTGTCGTTGGAGCTGTATTGAAAATCGCTTTTACCATATTTGAAGAATAGAGCTATGGGACTAGTATTATCTATTTTAACTGGGCTGCTGTTTGGAACAGGTGTTTACCTACTATTACATAAAAGTTTTATGAAGCTGGTGGCCGGTGTAATTATTTTTGGGAATGCCTGTAATCTATTTTTGTTGATAGCCGGCGGACTGATAAGGGATAATCCGGCTTTTGTAGAAAAGGAGGGGGGAGGTGCAGTTCCGACGGAAAGCATGGCCGATCCTCTTCCCCAGGCCTTCATTTTAACAGCCATTGTCATAGGACTTGGAGTGCAGGCTTTTGTTATAGTTTTGCTGAAAAGAGTTTACCAAACCAGCAAAACCAATAATGTGGATGAATTAACTACAACAGATAAAATATAATATGCCGAATACATATTTAATAGTGCTACCCCTTTTAAGTTTTGTGATAACAGGCATTGTCTGCTTGATGTATACCGGAAGGGTAAAGGTGCAGCGCGTGCTTTATATGATTGGAAGTGGTTTTGCTTTTGGATGTGCAGTGAAATTAATCATTGAGGTTAACACATTTGGGATATTGCACATACAGGTAGGTGGTTGGGAAGCACCGTTTGGGATTACGGTAATAGTTGATAGATTGGCTGCTGTTATGGTTGCCATCACAACGCTATTGGGTTTTGTTACTTCTCTTTACTCTTTTTCTGGGAGAACTATCAGTAAAACAAAAAAAAGAGTTGGTTTTTTTGTCTCTTTGTCTTTCATGTTGGCGGGGATTACAGGATCTTTTATCACGGGTGACTTATTTAATCTCTATGTTTGGTTCGAGGTAATGTTAATATCTTCTTTTGTTTTGATCACGTTGGGAAGTGAAAGAGATCAGCTTGAGGGAGGGTTGAAATATGTGGTAATTAATTTCGTAGCTTCATCTTTTCTTCTTCTCGCCATTGGTGTATTATATGGAACAACGGGAAATATCAATATGGCCGCTCTGGCTGAAAACTTGAAGGACCCCGAATTAAGTGCCGTTACTCAAATAGCTTCTGTGTTTTTGTTGATTAGTTTCGGTGCAAAAGCAGCATTATTTCCGTTGTTTTTTTGGTTACCTACTTCCTATCATACTCCACCGATAGCAATCGTGTCGATTATTGCTGGACTATTAACAAAGGTTGGTGTATATACACTCATAAGAACATATACTTTACTTTTTCCTTTGGAGAATAACTATATCCAGATGATTTTATTGGTTTTGGCATGCCTAACTATGGTCATTGGTGTTTTAGGCGCTATTGCGCAAAAAGACATACGTAAGGTTTTGTCTTTTAATTTGATAAGTAAAATAGGTTTTTTGGTATTAGGCTTAGCAATATATACACCGCTAGCTCTAGCAGGAACTATTTTTTATATGCTGCACCATATACTGGTTAAAACAAATTTGTTCTTTGTAACGGGCTTGGTTAGAGAAATCTCAGGCAGCTACGATTCTAAACAAATCAAAGGTTTATATGACGCTGCACCCATGTTATCTTTTATTTTTATTGTTTTGTGTTTTACGTTGGTTGGTATCCCTCCCTTTTCAGGTTTTTGGGGAAAATTTATGTTGGTGGATGCTGGCCTAAAAGCACATTATTATATTCCGGCAGGTGTGTTGCTTTTTACCAGTTTGCTGACATTGTATTCTATGATGAAGGTATGGCAAGAAGCTTTCTTATCCAAGTTACCAGTAGGAAGTGAACAATTACTTAATGAGGGTGTTTTTATTAAACAGCATAAATTAATGTACGCAGCAGTAGTATTGTTACTTTGCTGCACATTGGGCGTAAGTTTTTATCCGCAACCTTTGATGGACTATGCCTATAAGGCTGCCGAACAATTACTTGACCCTTCGCAATATATTCATACTGTGTTAGGAGAAAATTAATGTAAATTAGCATATTGCTATATTTAATGTAAGTATATGAGACTGTTTGTGATACATCTACTATTAAGCTTCTATTTATGCTCTTTGGCTATTGATCATATTCATTTTGTACCCGAAACAGCTGGGGGCACGATCATCGCATTCTTGGCCATATTTATAAGTTTGTGGTTAACAAGTTACCTGTGGCATAGAAAATATTTCAGAAGAATTTCACGGCTATTAACGTTATCTGCTTTTTTTGTGAAAGAATTTATACATTCAAATATCAAGTTAACGAAGGAAATTTTAACGCCAGGTTTTGAACTTACTCCGGCAGTTGTTAAAGTGCCTCTTACTATTAGATCTGATGGAGCTATAACAGCTTTGGCAAATATTACGAATTTAACACCAGGAACCCTTATTGTTGGTATTTCAGAAGATAAACGCTACTTATATGTACATACTTTATATTTAGACGGCGGGAGTAGGGAGGCTTTTAAAGCGATTATTAAAAATGGGTTTGAAAGTAGGATAATTGCAGTGATAGAGGCCCAATAAAAATCGATTAATATGACTTTTTTTTCCACAGTATTGATACTTTCCATATGTATTTTAGGAGTAGCAATGTTAATCGCTTTGTATCGCTTTACAAAAGGGCCGACATTAGCTGATAGGATTGCTTCTCTAGATTTGATTGCTGCAGATATGATCGCCACGTTGGTTATATACGTCATGATAACCGATAAATTTATATTTTTTGATATAGCACTTGTGTTTTCCCTGGTAGCTTTTTTGGGGTCAATGTCTTTTGCTTATTACCTGATAAATAGTAATTCAAAATGAATACTGTAACCTTATTTCTGAGTGCGCTGATTATTATCCTGGGATCTATTACCATGTTAATATCGGCTATAGGTCTTGTCAGACTACCCGATTTTTATACTCGACTGTCTGCTGTTACGAAAAACTCGACTCTTGGTGTAATCTTAGTTATCAGCGGCGCAGTACTTTATTTCAACAATATAGAGGTGTTGCTCAAAGGTTTAGGGATCATTTTTTTTATTGCACTAACTTCTCCCACATCTTCTTATGTGATAGCAAAGGCTGCGATACATGTCAAGGTACCCTTTTGGAACAAAACTAATTTAAAGGATTTCGAGTCTTTAGAGGAAGATCAAGAAAAAGATTAAGTATTTACCTGATTGTTAAAATCAGCTAAACTGAAGGTTTTGTCTACTCTGATACCCTTCGCAGTTTGTCTCAGTGTACAGCATTCATGGATAGGATCGTGTTCTAAAAATAATATATAGTTTTTTTCGAATGCTTCATTCAGTAAATGTTTTTTTTCCTTTAATGTGCGTAGCGGGAACATGTCATACGACATCACATATGGAAGAGGGATATGTCCTATAGAAGGCAGCAGATCGGCCATATAAAGTATCGTATGATTTTTATATTGAATCTGTGGTAACATCATAGCATCGGTATGGCCGTATGCAAATCTAACGCAGATGTCCCTCGTGAAGGCAACTCCATCTTTTTCTTCAATAAATTTTAGTTGGCCACTTTCTTCGATAGGGAGAATGTTCTCTTTTAGAAAAGAAGCCTTTTCACGATCATTTGGATGAATGGCCCAGTTCCAATGTTTTCGATTACTCCAATAAATAGCGTTACTGAAGGTTGGTGTTAGTTGGCTTTCATTAAGTTCAATAGCGCCACCAACGTGATCGAAATGCAAATGAGTGAGAAATACATCAGTAATATCATCAGGCTGAAAACCATGTTTTGCCAGAGATGTTTTCAAGGTTTCATCCCCGTGCAAGTGATAATGACTGAAAAACTTCTGATCTTGTTTATCTCCGATACCTGTATCGATAAGAATACACCTTTTTCCTTCCACTATTAATAACAAACGGGTAGCCCAAGTGCAGAGATTATTTTCATCTGCTGGGTTAGTGCGTTGCCAAAGGGATTTCGGTACAACGCCAAACATAGCTCCTCCATCTAATTTGAAAAGCCCCGCATTAATGGTGTATAGTTCCATGAATATTGCTAAAATGTATAAATAATATGCACTAGGTTACTAGCTTCAGTACGAAATATATAAATAAAAACTGAAAGCTGGAAAATGAAATGAGACAATTGTATTAAATTGTTATTTTATCAATTAATAAAGCTTATTTAATGTTATTTTTACTGTTTTTTCATTTTAATGCTATTTTTTTGTTGAAATGTTAATAAGTATTTTTTTAGGCAAATGACTTTTATAAGTACTTATATATTAAGAAGATAACTTGAGTTTAAATGCTGTTTTTTTATAGTGTATAATATACAACATGCTGATTGTTAGGTGTTTTTACTTTTTTTATCTTTTTATATTGTTTAGTTTTGCCTCGAATTTCAACTAATAAAGATATATGAAGTCTACAATTTCTACCGTATTGGATTTAGGCAATCAAAAAGTTAATCTACAAGGGGAAGTATATTACCAGTTATCTGTCCCAGCATTGATAGAACATGCCATAAAAAATGGAGAGGGTGTGTTGACAGATAAAGGCGCATTGGCAGCCGACACAGGTAGGTTTACCGGAAGATCCCCCGGTGATCGGTATATCGTAGAGGACACGGAAACAATTGATACTGTATGGTGGGGGGATGTCAACCAGCCGATTGGACGTCACTATTTTGATCAGCTCCTGAAAAAGATGTTGAATTATATTAAGATTCGTAAATTATATATACGAGATGGTTATGTATGTGCTTCGAAAGAACATCATTTAAACTTACGTGTTATTACAGAATCTGCTTATCAGAATATTTTTGCCAACAATTTATTTCTAAGATTATCGGAGGAAAATTCAATACCAACTCCAGCGTGGACAATCTTGGCAATACCTTCATTTGAGGCTAATCCGATGGTTGATGGTGTGAAGAATTCGAATTTTGTTATTATAAACTTTACGGCTAAAATAATACTTATCGGAGGTACAGGTTATACCGGGGAAATAAAAAAGAGCATTTTTTCAGTTCTTAATTACCTGTTGCCTATTAAGAAAAATGTGTTATCTATGCACTGTTCGGCTAATGTTGGTAAAACGGCAGAGGACACAGCATTGTTTTTTGGCTTATCAGGTACGGGTAAGACAACGTTATCTGCTGATCCTCAGCGTAAGCTAGTGGGAGACGATGAACACGGTTGGGACGATAATGGTATTTTTAATTTTGAAGGAGGATGTTATGCTAAGTGTGTAGGTTTAGATCCGATAAAAGAACCACAAATCTTTCATGCGATACGCTTCGGAACACTGCTGGAAAATGTATGTATGATTGGAGAAGCAAGAGTGCCCGACTATCAAAATATTAGTAAAACAGAAAATACGAGAGCGGCATATCCGGCTAATTTTATCGCTGGGGCCTTAGAACCAGCATTAGCCAAGGAACCGAAGAATATTTTCTTTCTTACCGCAGATGCCTTTGGTGTGCTACCCCCTATCTCAAAACTGACAGTTGCACAAGCAATGTATCATTTTATTTCAGGCTATACTGCGAAAGTTGCCGGAACTGAAGCTGGGATTAACGAGCCAACCGCTACCTTTTCTGCGTGCTTTGGAAAAGCTTTTTTACCTCTCCACCCTGGTAAATATGCTGAAATTTTAGGTGAGAAATTAATAAATGGTAACGTAAAGGTTTGGTTGGTTAATACAGGATGGGTAGGGGGGGCTTATGGTGTTGGTAAAAGAATGGAATTGAAATATACTAGAAATTTGATCAAAGCTGCTCTGTCGGGAACTTTGGAAAATGTACCCTATAAGCAGCATTTGATTTTTGGGCTGTCATATCCGACAGAATGTGCTGGTGTTCCCGCAAATTTACTTAGCCCCCGAGATAGTTGGGCAGATAAAGATGCGTATTTCGTGAAGGCACAGCAACTTGCAGAAGCATTTTTAGAAAATTTTAGGCAATATGAAGCCCAGGTCAGCGAAGAAATTAAGTCAGCAGCCCCCGTCATAAATGTGGTGGACATAGATTTAAGTAGTTAAATGTTTATAAATCAGCCAGCATGTCTGATACATGCTGGCACAATTTTTTATTTTAGTTCATCAATTAGATCGAACCCCCAATCAATGCCTTTTAATGTTGCCGGAATACCTTTGTCAAGCCATACCGGGGCCGGTTTTCCTTTTAAAAAATGATCAAAAAATTGCTGTTCGCGTATTTGAATATCCTTCCTATTCTGCCTTTTTACTAAGTTATGCTCCTCACCGTTATAATTTAACATCCATACGGGTTTCCCCAGTCTACGTAACGCTGTAAACATTTCTATCCCTTGGTACCACGGTACAGCACCGTCATTATCATTTGCCATAATGACCACAGGAGTATTAACAGATCTCAAGTGGAAAAGAGGGGAATTTTCAATGAATAAGTCATAACCTTCCCAAAGATCTTGCCCAATACGGCTTTGTGTTTTCTCGTATTGAAATTGCCGGTTCATGCCACTCGCCCAACGGATACCTCCATAAGCAGATGTCATATTCACCACAGGTGCTCCGGCCCAAGCAGCAGCATACATATCTGTTCTCGTGATTAAATGGGATACTTGATATCCTCCCCAGCTTTGCCCCTGTATGCCTATATGATTTTCGTCTACCCAAGGAAATTTTGACAATTCGCCAACGCCAGAGTTAACATACTCTTCTGCAGATTTTCCTGGGTGACCGATTTCATAACTTATATCTGGCGCAAAAACTAAGTAACCGTTACTCACAAAATAGCTTATATTCAATCGTGAAGGAGTGGGGGCGGGGGAAATATATTGATGCAGCCCATCTGATAGCTTTTCGTAAAAATAAGCAATTAACGGGTATTTATTCGCTTCATTAAAATCTTCAGGTTTATATAGAACACCTGTAGCCTCATAACCAGAGGGGGTGGTCCATTTTACGAGCTCAGCTGTACCCCAGTTATATTGTTGTTGCTGTGGATTGATATTACTTAGTTTGTTTTCATTTTTGAAATTAGAAGAGCTATACAAATCTGGCGGCGCTTGGTAGTTCTCCTTTGTATAAATGTATATTTTGCTGTTTTCACTTGCGCTAATTTGATTATACATGTACGGGCCCATCGCAATTTCTTTTGGGTCTCTTTTATTCCTCGGATTCGTATTGTACCACCCCCTTTCCTTGTTTTTATGGTCAAAAGCACTAACAAGTAACGGATTTTTGAGATCTATGATAATTGATTTCTGCTTTTTTTGTATGCCAATTTTAGGCGCTATGTCTTCGTAACGAAAAGTGATTTGATTACTTCTTCCTGCTCCGTTTGTTAGCAATTTACGATCGTCACCCGCAGGGTTAAAACTCCAGATATCATATTTGTCGTAGATAAGAACTTCAGCATCGTCTGCCGACCATCCAGCAATACCATAAGGACGGGCGAATGTTGGCGAGTCGTTTTCTTCATCTGAAAAACTCACGGGTAATTCGCTGTTTAAGACGCGTGATCTATTATTACTTATTTCGTAACTATTCCATTGTTGTGTCTCTAGATCATACCAGATAATAAACTTACCTGTAGGAGAGATGCTGGCATACCCGTAAATATTTTCAGCTATTTTTTTTCTACTCCCATCGAGGGTCGATATCACATAAAAATCTTGAGCTGTACCTCCTTCCCATTGAGCCGAAATTCGCTTACCATAATTGCTATTACCCAAAACGTAGCCGTTATCTGCGTGATCTGTTGTGTGTATGTCAGGAATCTCTTCAGATCCAAGAGGTACCACACTGCCACCATGCCTTGGAGAAACGACAGCTAAATAGCTTTTTGTCAAATCTTTTTGTAGATTAACTAATTGCTGTGGTTGGAGATAGTCATCCTTCCAGCTCCAAACATCTACATTGGCAACTTCAAAATCAACAATTGTAGTGTCTTTTATAGGTGGAATGGGGGCTATTCCAAAATAGAGTTTTTCTCCACTTTTACTAAAAAACACGTCGCCATCGCCACTCACATTCCAGTTTAAAGGCATACCCGTGCTACTTACATTAGCAAGGATGGAAGCTGTATCTTTTTCTGGTGTGTAATAATAAAGGTTATAGGGTTTTTGTAACGCCTTTTCGTGATTCTTTTCGGCTGTGAAGGCTAACTGATTACCCGTCTCATCAAAAGCTAAGTTCGTATAGTTCCCTTTTCCTCGGCTTATCTGCTTCAAGATTTTTTCTTTTATGAGGTATAAGAATAGGCCAGCATCGGTATCGGTAGATGAGCTCTTACCGGCGGAGTCTCTACCTTTTTTTACAAATGCTAAGACTGCTCCTTTATCATCAAAATAAAAATCATTAACATGCTCAAAAGTTTTCTCCTCACCCGTCTCCAAGCTACGTAAATGTAAAGTACCATAACTATCTTTTTTATCTTTCTTTTTACTGTTACGGGCTTTGGAGTCTGCTGTTTCTTCAATTTTTGTGGTGTCCTTGCTTTCAACTATATATGCAACGTGATCGGTAGACGCTAAAGGTAACTTGTATTTGGATACGTTCGCGACCTTAAACACCTCGTTTGAGGTCAAAGAAATAATTGCCAAAGAATCTTTAGGCATTTCTTCGGCTTTTTTCTTTTTAATTTTAGCTTGTCGCACAAGTGCAAAAGGAGGCGTAATTGAGGCAATCGCATATTTTGAGTCATCGGTAAAGGTCCCATTTTCGCCGCGCGGTATGTTCCATAATATCTCGCCATCAGTCGAATTGATAGATAGCATTGCGTCTCCTTCTTGAGGAGTAACACTGTATAATACAAATTGAGCATTATTACTCACTTTGGCAGAACTAATGCCTTGCCAACTATCGTAAACACTATGGTCCAGAGGCTTTTTTTGGGCACAAACGTTAGCGAAGGTGAGACTTAAGGCTACTGATGCTAAATATATTTTACGCATATCTAAGATTGATTAAGGCCTTAAATATCCGAAAATATAAAGAGATAACCTTTAAATCACGGTTATTTTACATAGGAGGAAAAAATAATAGAACAGAGGTTAACAGCCGACGTGGAGTTTTAAAAGCATGGTAATTGCTATTATTGAGGTAATTATCATACGGAAAAACTTTCTCCACATGCACACGTACGAGACGCATTTGGATTAATGAAATTGAAGCCTTTACCAGTTAAACCATCACTATAATCCAGCTCTGTACCAGCTAAATAGAGGAACGACTTCATATCCAAAACTATTTTGACTCCCTTATCTTCAAATGCTTGATCTCCTTTACGCTCCTCGTTGTCAAAATCCAATTTGTATGTTAGGCCTGAGCACCCACCACTTTCTACCGCTACACGCACAAAATAAGATGAATCGTACCGCTCTTTTTGTAAAATCTCGTCGATACGTGTTTTTGCTTTATCTGTTACCGTTATCATAGTATGATGATGTTTTATTGCTCAAATATCGTCAATCGTTTTTTTAAATAAAAATATCTAAAGGTTTGCTGTGGAATATGACAGCGAGGCGACGTAAATTTTCGTTATAAAATGCCTGCTACGTGCATCTGCCAAACGGGCGATTCATCTCTTAATTTATTAACGGTTTCTGTGATAAGCTTTACTGCAAGCATGATGTCTTCTTTGGTATTTGCTTTTCCGAGACTAAAACGAATGGAACAGTGTGCATCCGTTGTACTTACCCCCATTGCTAGCAGTACAGGAGAAGGTTCTCTTAAACCACTAGCGCAGGCAGAACCAGAAGAAAGCGCAAGCTGGGGAAGCCGATTCATAATGTCATTACCTTTAACATACTTAAAACATATATTAGTTACATGGGCTAACCGTTCGGTTCGATCTCCATTAACATAGGTTTCGGGTATAGCCAATAAATGATGTTCCAATAAATCTCTGAGTTCACTTAAATTTTCCTCTCCTGTATTAAAAGAGGCACTGGCTATCTGGCTGGCTTTCCCTAAACCCACTATTCCTGGTACGTTAAGTGTACCTGCTCTTTGTGTATTTTCCTGTCTACCTCCATGCAATAAACTCCCAATTTGTATAGGGGTTGCTCTCCTCTTTATATAAAGGGCACCAGCACCTTTTGGTCCATAAAATTTATGTGCACTCAAAGCAAGTATATCAATATGTTGTTGATTGACGTCGATAGGTACTTTTCCTATAGCTTGAGTGGCGTCGCATAAGAATAAAACTTTATGTTTTTTCGCTATAGCACCAATTTCAGCGATAGGATGTATTACACCGGTTTCATTATTGGCCGCCATAAGGATAATCATAATAGTGTCGTTACGTATACTTTTGTCAAGCAATTGTAGATCTATATGCCCGAGATTATCCACCGGTAAAAAGGTTATGTTTGCGCCTTCTTTTCTTAGATATGCGCAAACGTCTAGAACTGCGGGGTGCTCGGTTACACAGGTAATTATGTGTTTTCCTATTTGCTGATAATTGGCGAATATGCCTTTTATAGCCTGATTAATGGATTCTGTAGCACCTGAGGTAAAAGTTATTTCTTTAGGAGAAGCTCCAATAAGTCTTGCCACATACTGTCGTGCAAGCTCAACAGCTTCGGCCGCATAGCGACCAATACGGTGACTTATACTCGATGCATTTCCGTAATAAGTGGTAAAATAGGGTAGCATCGCGGCTAACACTTGTTCATCAATAGGTGTGGTGGCGCAGTGATCCAAATATATAAATTTATCATCCATTGTACGTTTTTTTAAGGCAATGTCTACAGCAATATTAACTATCGAGCGATTTCTTCTAGTATGAAATCTGCGTGATCTATTTTTTCCGCAGTCCATAATACGTAGCGTATATCCACACCAATAGAACGGCTATAACTTTCATTCCATGCATAATCATTGATTGTTGCATCATATGTCCTGTCAAAATTCACTCCAATTAATTCACCTTTTGCATTCATAATAGGAGAACCCGAATTTCCTCCTGTAGTATCCATATCATATAAAATATTTACTGGCACATCCTGTAGATTGGGTTTAACGAATGAACCGAAATTCTTTGCTTCCCAGGCATCTCGTATTGCTGCTGGATAGCTAAATTCAGGAAGCCCGGTATTGCCCTTTTGAATAATGCCGGCAATAGTAGTAAATGGGGCCATATAGGTGGCATCTACAGGAGAATACCCCTTAATATATCCATAAGTCAATCTCAGGGTGCTATTTGCATCTGGAATAAAATCTTTTTGCAAAAATTGTTCCCTTACAGCAACATAATCACCCATCAGTTTGTTTAACAACCCTTCTCTTCTATCTTGTTCGGTCTTCAGGCTAGAAATTTGTTGCTCAATCTGTTGCTGTAAATGTAAAATCGGATCATGAAAAACGATTAAACTATCCATATTGGTCAACATCTTATCCACATTATTTTTATCACCCAATTTACTACTATTGATTATAGAACGTGCTATATTGTTGAAATCCGTTCTGTTTTTAAAAAGTTCATCTACGGCTTCTACACGTTGATCTCTCGGTAGATTATATGCATCTTTTAACATACGCGCCAAAATAATTATATCTACAGATTGCTCATAACTTCCATATAGGTCATTAATGTAACCTGTTAGTTTAGGCATGTTCTTTTGCCAGTGGTTTTCTTTAATAGCTATTTCCGTCAAGGATTTTTTAAAGGTGTTTAAAGAACGAGCTACGTTCAATAGGTTGCTTGCGCTATGTATCTGGGTTAGCCATAGCTCGCGTTTTGCTTCTTTGAAAATTTCTTTGTAAACGCTATCGATAGCCGGCATTAGGTTACTATATTTTTTCTGCAGGCTCGGCATTTTGTTGATAAATGTTGCCAAGGCTTGATCTTCTTGTTGTTTATGTTTAAGTAAGTTAAGTGTGGTCAGCCCTTTCATTTTACCCTGATAGTTTTTCATTACATTGGCATTCCGTTGAATTCTGGTAGCTAGGTTAATAGCCATAGCACGATCGCCTGCTCCAACGTCCTTCATGGTTCTGTTTTGAAAATCATATAAATCTGCTATATATGGAAGGAGAAACTCTTGCTGATACTGTATATATTGTGCCGGCCGGTGTCTAAATGTACGCCCTGGATACCCCAAAATGAAAACAAAGTCGTTTTCATTTACACCCTTTGTATTAATTTTTAGGTGTTTTTTAGGCCTAAATGGAATATTGTCTTTCGAAAATTTAGCTGGTTTACCATCTTTTCCCACATAAGCACGAAAAAAAGAAAAATCTCCGGTATGTCGTGGCCATATCCAGTTATCGGTTTCTCCACCAAATTCACCAATTGTTCGTCGAGGTACATAAACAAGCCTTACGTCTTCTATCATTTGGTATTTAAACAAAATGTAGCTTTTTCCAATGAACATTTCGGATACCTCTGCCTTAATATTAGGATCTTGTCTTTCAGCTTCTTGGGCTATAAGTTTCTGCTGATTATTAATAATATTTATCCTTTCAATGGGGTCGTTAATATCTATAACTGCATCGAGCACTTTCGAGGAAACATCTTCATAACCAATAGTTATACGTATGGTAAGTCCCTTCGCTTCGATTTCTTGCGCACGGGTTTGTGCGACAAACCCATGTGTGAGATAATCATGCTCGGGAGTACTGGCCAGCTGAACAGCACTAAATGCACAGTGATGGTTGGTGATAATTAATCCATGCCGTGATATAAAAGATCCTGAGCACCCACCAACTTGTACCAGTGCGTCTACCAAGCCTATACCGCCTGGATTGTAGATGTCTTTTTCTGAAATCTTTAAACCCGCTTCCTTTAAATTTGCTCTGCTGAGATCACTTAACGGAAACATTCCTTCATCAAAGTTTGTATAAGAAGTGTTGATAACGGCGATTAGCAGAAAGGAGGTAAGTAACCAATTTTTCATTTGCATATGATTTGTTTGAACATTGTCTCCGTTTGAGGGAGATATTTTTGTCTGTTTTCCCGTTTATTATTGGGCGGGGTATTCTAAAAGGGCAGCTGACGATCCGTTTTCCTTTGGGATTATCCTTGCTAATTTATTACCTTAGAGATAAGTCGTTTTAATTAGGGTGCATGGAATAAATAAACAGGGGTTAGACAAAGCAAAGATAAACAATTTGGGACGTTTGTTTGTAAATGAATTTTGTGTTAGGTTTGCACCGGGTTTAATAGTTATTCAATCAGTGTTTTTTTCTTTTAATCGAATATTTCTTTCGGTAATCAAGTTATATATGAAGGTAAGCGCAAATTTTAATTTTTTTTCATGCATTGTTATTCTAGTGGTTATGCTGGTATCTTGTGGTGATAACTATAATAAGGAGGAAATTTACCGATCGGAAGTCTTTAGCGTATATCCTGATAAAGTCGTTCAGGAAGGTTTTGAAGCAAAAGCATTATCTACAGAGGAAATCGTTTCTAATTATATAAGTGAGGCTATCCAGAAGGTCAATCCAAAGGTAAGATTCAAATTTAGTATCAATGGTAAAGATAACGAACTATCATCTGGTACTACGCATTCGGTCGTTATTTTACCTGATCAGTCGGTAGATACGCTTACGGTTAAATTCGGACGTCCTCATATGGACGAAACTACTGTGCCAGAGGGCGTGTATCTCGCAGAAAACTCTAAAATAACGATCAAATTAGATCTGAGGGAGGTGTTGAACGCTTTTGAAGAAGAGGGGTTTTATACAAATTTCAACGGTACTAGGATTTATAAAGAAGATTTTGAAAAAGTTTACATAGCTGGTAGTGTGAAACCGCTATCGTGGGATTTTGACAATTTAGTTAATCGCCCAGAACTGGAGATGAAAGACGAAAATGAAGATGGTATTTATGAAGTAACACTAAACCTGAATGGGTCAAGACCACAAGCTGGTACAAATACCTGGAAGTTGAGTACTGATATTTCCTCTTATCCGAAATATACTTCTAATTATCCGTTAACAGATGCGCTCTACAACATGGCATTGGAAGAAATGACCAAAGATATCGAAGCCGATAGCACGTTCCGTACTGGAAAAGAATGGAGTGGTGTATGGACCAGAGACGTTAGTTATAGTATTTTATTGTCGATGGCTGCGATACAACCTGAAGTAGCTAAGAAAAGTCTCATGCAGAAGGTGAAAAATGAAAGAATTGTGCAGGATACTGGAACTGGGGGAGCTTATCCTATATCGACAGACCGTGTGGTTTGGGCGAGTGCTGCATGGGAAATATATAAAGTAACGGGTGACAGGGAGTGGTTAAACGATAGTTACAGAATTATCAAGAATACTGTGGAAGATGACCGATTAAATGTTTGGGATCCTAATACCGGCTTGATGC
This sequence comes from Olivibacter sp. SDN3, assembly GCF_014334135.1. Taxonomy (NCBI): domain Bacteria; kingdom Pseudomonadati; phylum Bacteroidota; class Sphingobacteriia; order Sphingobacteriales; family Sphingobacteriaceae; genus Olivibacter; species Olivibacter sp. SDN3. Next base: position 4,808,652 of record NZ_CP060497.1, on the reverse strand, counting down.
GCGGCGAATCATCATTTTTGGACTGGAGAGAACAAAGTTACCCAAAATGGATGCAACCAGTTGATATTTATGAATCACTTGCTTTAGGTACAAATGCTGTACACTATCAAGCGAATAAGATACTCGCAGAGATGGCAAAAATCACAAATGATGTAGAATCTGTTTCTAAATATAGTGGGTGGGCTGATAGCCTTAAGAAGAGTATTAATAAGCACTTATGGATCAATGAGAAGGGATATTACGGTCAATATTTGTACGGAGGTATTAACAAAACCTTATCATACCGTTCTGAGTCTTTAGGAGAAGCTTTGACTGTTTTGTTTGATATAGCATCTCCAGAACAGCAGGAAAGCATTGTGGCAAACACGCCGGTTTTAGATTTTGGGATACCATGTATCTATCCGCAAACAAGATATATTTCAGCTTACCACAATAATGCGATATGGCCTTTTGTACAATCGTATTGGTCACTTGCTGCAGCAAAGGTAGCTAATGAACAGGCGCTGGTGGCAAGTATGGCGGCTATTTATAGACCTGCTGCCTTATTTTTAACCAATAAAGAGAATTTTGTTGCGAGTGACGGTGATTTTGCCGAAACGCAGGTTAATTCCGATGAAATGTTATGGAGTTTATCTGGCAATTTAAGTTTAGTATATAAAATACTCTTTGGGATGAGTTTTGAACCGGACGCATTGCATTTTAAACCGCACATACCGAAAGTACTTCGAGGTACCAGAAAGCTTGAGAACTTTAGATATAGGAATGCGGTATTGGATATTACGTTGTCTGGGTACGGCAATACTGTTACATCTGCCACATTAGATGGTAAAGATTTAACAGAAGCGGTCATTTCCGGTGATTTAACAGGTCATCATGAACTTGTTATTGTGTTGAGCGATAATCAACTGCCCGAAGGGCGAATGAATAAGGTTCAGAATCAGTTTGCTTTGAATATGCCAACTTTACGATATGAAAATGGTAAAGTGAAATGGCCTGTTATGGAAAATGTAAAGAACTTTAGGATACTTAAGAATGGAGTAACCAACACATTGATAGATGATTATGAGGTAAGTATCCCTCAGAATGAATTTGCTCAATATCAAGTGGTTGCTATTGATTCTAACGATGTAGAGTCTTTTGCTAGTGCACCGTTTACAGTGTCATCTCCAGATATGGAAAGAATCGTTGAAATGGAAGATTTTGCTAAACGCTCTCTTTTAAAACATCAGGGATATTCAGGTGATGGTTTCGTAGAAATTAGTAGTTCTGTAAATACTTCAATAGACCTATCAGTTGATATTGAAGAGAGCGGAATGTATGCTATTGATTTCAGGTATGCCAACGGTAGTGGGCCAATCAACACGGATAATAAATGTGCTATTAGAACACTGAAATCAGATAACGCGACTTTAGGCGCAGTTGTTTTTCCACAAAGAGGCAAAGGAGAATGGTCAAATTGGGGGTATAGCAATAAAGTTGTATCTAGATTGGAAAAAGGAAATCAAACGTTTAAATTGGTTTTTGATTTACCTGTGAACAATAACATGGATGGAAATGTAAATCAGGCAGTGATCGACCATATTCGTTTTATAAAGATTAAATAGTACAAAAGTTGAAGACCAAACGCGGCTTAATTTTCCGATTGAATCAGTGGCGTATAAAGAAAATTTCAAACAGAAACTTTCTAGTTGTACTCGCCGTTCTCGTTGGATTCGCAGGGGGATTAGCTGCGGCGGGATTGAAAGCGCTAACCCACGGAATTGCTGCCTTTCTCCAGAACGACGTTCAGTCTGAATATAAGTACTATTTATATTTATTTTTTCCTCTGATAGGTGTTTTACTAACCGTTATTTACATAAGGCGTTTTATAGGAAACGGCAAATTTGAACACGGTATTACCCCCATCTTGTACGCTATTTCAAGAAAGTCTAGTAAAATAGAGTCGCATAATATCTATTCACAGATTATAACTTCTGCGTTAACTGTGGGGTTCGGTGGTTCTGCTGGGCTAGAAGCACCGATAGCTTACAGCGGTTCAGCTATTGGATCCAATATCGGTAAGTTTTTTGGACTTAACTATCGAGAGGTCACTATGCTATTGGCCTGTGGTGCAGCGGCGGGTATAGCGGGTGCGTTTAATAGTCCGGTAGCCGGAATGGTATTTGCTATAGAAATTTTGCTCCCGGAGTTTTCGATTCCAGCTTTTATTCCACTATTAATGGCTGCGGCGACTGCCTCGGTGGTATCCAGAGTATTGTATAATGAGCCGCTTTTTTATCTTGTATCGGATGATTGGGTTGTCCAGGCGTTGTTTTTCTACCTGATCTTAGGTGTAGTTGTAGGTTTTTTTTCCATTTATTTTTCGAAAGTAAACGGTTGGGTTAAAAATTGGTTTTCCAAAATTAAAAATCCATACCATAAAATTTGGGTTGGGGGAATTAGTTTAGGATTGCTGATTTTACTCTTTCCAGCCCTGTATGGTGAGGGGTATATAACCATACAGCAATTATTACTTGGTAAATCAAACTCTTTATTAGCGAACAGCATTTTTTCCGATTATCGGCACACTGGTTTTTTAGTTGTCATTTACGCAGTGCTTACAGTATTTGCAAAGTCTTTTGCGGCACTTATAACGTTAAACAGCGGGGGGAATGGGGGGACGTTTGGACCAAGCTTAGTGATGGGCGGTTTACTTGGTTTTGTGTTATCGCATGGGATCAATTTAACGGGTATAACCTACTTGAGTGAGGCTAATTTCATTGTCGCCGGGATGGCTGCGGCGCTAAGCGGCATCATGCACGCCCCCTTAACCGCTATTTTCTTAATTGCTGAAATAACTGGTGGCTATACCTTAATGGTTCCTTTAATGATTGTTTCTGCTATTTCTTATTTCATCAATCGTGCAACCGTAAAGTACTCTATTTACACAAAAAATTTGGCCGAACACGGAGATTGGCTTTCGCATGAAGATAAAGATAAAACAGTCTTGCGGATGATGAAGCTACGGTATGTATTGGAAAGCAATTTTACCATATTGTTGCCAAACGAAAAACCGATTGACAGAAGATCGGACATCATCCATACTAAACGCAATATTTTTCCTGTTGTAGATGAGCAACAAAAATTATTAGGGGTCATCTATAGTGAGCGGCTTTTTTCAATACTGATGGGAGAAGAAGTTACCGATAAATCTATGAAAGAACTGGCTCAACCTCCTGTAGATGTGGTTCGTATGGATGCCAATATGTACGATGTGATGCGTAAAATGGATCGTGAAGACATTTGGATTTTACCGGTACTTGACGCGAACGACAGGTATATGGGATTTGTGTCTAAGTCGGCCATATTTAATAAATACAGGGCACTACTGGTTAGGCAAAGCGCTTATCTTGATTAATTTTGAAATCTGATCTGTTATCTTTTGCTTCTGGTTACCTTTAACAATTATTAACCATTTGTATGACTGTAATAACGTACCTTTGTTGCCGTTATATTGGGGTGAAGCTAATCAATGTTTTCGAAAATGAACAGAATATATATATTATTAATGCTTACGGCTTTTTTTGCATGTGGGGTCAATCAGCAGGCAAAACAGATTAAAGCTTTGGAAAATTGTAAGTTTGAGGTGCAAAAAGTAGATAGCGTTTTCCTGGCAGGCACCGATGTGCTTAGCTTAGTGAAATCGGGTAATGTTGATATGAGAAGCATGAGTGGTGTAGCATTGGCTATGCTTAGAAAGGAAGTGCCTTTAGCTGGGATATTGCATCTTAAAATTACCAACCCAACTAATAATTTAGCGGGCATAAATCAATTTCAATATCAGATTTTAATGAAAGATCAGCAGCTTGCTACGGGTATCGTTAATCAACAGGTAAAAGTTTTACCTGGAGAGTCTTTGGAAGTGCCCGTAAATATTGATGCAGATGTATATGGATTACTCTCTAATGGGGCAGTTTTGCAGGAGATAATCGATTTTGTTGGAAACGATAAACCCCAGCAGGAAAGTTTTCTTACCATAAAATTAAAGCCTACTTTAGCCATTGGCAATAAAACGATTAATTATCCCGGCTGGATATCCTTTGATAGGAAAGTGACCCGTAATATGCTGCTATAATTTCGTAGATATTTTTTTCAAGCATATGAAAAAGAAATTTACAGGGGTGGTTTCTCATCACCTTTCAGACGATGACTCCAAAGAGTTTATGGTCTTTCATATGAACAAGCGGTTGTTAAATGCGAAGGAGTTTAAACCTTATAATATATTCAATCCTTTTAAATCAGATTTCTTCGCCGTAATTATGGTACAAGAAGGGTTTATCGAAGTAAATGTTAATTTGAAACATTTCAATCTCGAGAAAAATAATCTGCTTGCTTTTGCGCCTAATACAATTAAACACCTAGTTTCGATAAGTGATGATTGTAAATGTTACGCTATTTTGTACAAGCCTACTTTTCTGATCAACGCCAATATCCGTGAGTTCCATCAGGACGTCTACGACCTTTTAGTAACCGGTATGCCCTTGTTCAATTTGCATCAAAATGAAGTTAAAGAACTCACTAACTTGATTGAAGTGATGCATTTGCACAGTTACGCCGAAGATACACATACGATTAACCATCAGGTTGTAAAACATGTATTTCTTGCATTTATGTATGAGTATACACACTTGTATAGAAAATACACGAAAGAGACTAATCGAAAAGTGAGTAGAAAGGAAGACCTAATGCTGAACTTTATTAAATTAGTAGCAGACCATTTTAAAGAACAACGTAGTGTTGATTTCTATGCGAAAAAGCTATTTATAACACCGAAATATTTATCAGAAGTGACGAAGGACGTATCTGATAAAACAGCAAGCTCTATTATTGCAGAAATGGTCATTATGGAAGCGAAGAATTTGTTAAACATGCCATCAATTACCGTATTGGAAGTGTCTGATTTGCTGAATTTCAGTGATATGTCTTTTTTTGGTAAGTACTTCAAGCGTTACACGGGACAAAGCCCTACGTCCTATAGGAAATCATTATCGTCACTATAGATTACTCATTTAAATGTAAAATTTGTTGGTCTTGCAACGATTATTTTTGTTGACAACTTTTACTTGCTAATATACTGGGTATATTCGTCTGGTATAAAGATGTCGATGTTGTGTTGTCAATTCGCGTAATAAATTTATCTATTCTTGCATTTTTGGATATACATAAGTGTGTTTATTGAGATATTTATGTTAAATTTATGTTGTTTTTAACAGCATCGGGAAATCTGAGCTGGATGAAGCGGAACAGAATTTTAGACATATTATTGTCAAATAAACCAATATATAAATCTTTTTTTTAGCGGCGATAAGGGGTTTTAAAGGCTTATTGAATAGTATGTTTAATTTTATTGATAAAAAATTTAACCGAAAAATTGACCATTTTTGGCGAAAAATGTACCTTTTTTAAATTTAATATTGAATTGATATTTGTGCCATTATTAGTTGATATGCAAACTATATTTGTAATAGATGAATCAGGTAAAGAACAATGATGATTTAGCGATATTCCATCTCGACAATTTGAGTAAGTTGTTACGCAACAAAGCCAATCAATACTTGTCTGCTCAAGGAATCGATGTGAGGATAGAACAGCTGCCTGTTTTGTTTAGTATACCGGAACATGGTCTTCCACAACAACAAATAGCAGATGAAATCGGTCGGGATAAATCCTCGGTGTTAAGAACCATTTCCAATTTGGAGCGAGAAGACTTAGTGCGCGTTACTACAGATGTGGCTGATAAGAGAAAAAACTGTGTAATGCTTACACCTAAAGGTAAGATATTAGCAAATCTGATTAAAGACAAGATAATAAATCTAGAAAAGGTATTGTTCAATAATCTGAAAAGCCCTGAACACGACCGTTTTATGCAGCTTATTAAGTCTATTGGTAATAATTTGCAGAATATACATATAATATAGAAGTATTAGAAAAGTAGATAAACCTGATGGTTTTAAATTTTATTTAGATGAGTAGAAATTTTGACAAGCGTATAGCAGATTTTAAAGATGCGGCGGTGATAAAAGAGAAAGGTCTTTATCCTTATTTTAGACCTATTGAATCCGGTCAAGATACAGAGGTTGTCATAAATGGGAAAAAAGTTCTAATGTTTGGCTCAAATTCTTATTTAGGCCTTACCAACCATCCGAAAATTATTGAAGCTGCTCAAAATGCTACAGCTAAGTATGGCACTGGTTGTGCAGGGTCGAGATTCCTAAATGGAACCTTGGATATTCACGAGGAGCTCGAAGAAAAACTGGCAGATTATGTCGGTAAAGAGGGCGCTGTTCTGTTCAGCACAGGTTTCCAAGCGAATTTAGGAGCGCTTTCCTGTTTAACCGGTAGAAACGATTATTTGGTTTTAGACGACAGCAACCATGCTTCCATTATAGATGGTAGCCGTTTATCTTTTTCCAAAGTAATTAAATACAAGCACAATAATATGAATGACCTCAGGCAGCGGTTGGGACAGCTTCCTAATGATGCCGTTAAACTGATTGCGGTTGATGGGGTGTTTAGTATGGAAGGTGATTTTGTTAGGTTACCCGAGCTCGTTAATATAGCAAAAGAATTTGATGCAGCCGTGATGGTAGACGATGCACATGGTCTAGGTGTGATCGGTGACCGTGGTGCAGGAACAGCTTCTCATTTCGGTTTAACAGATGATGTGGATCTAATCATGGGGACGTTTAGTAAATCGCTGGCTTCTTTAGGTGGTTTCATTGCAAGTGATGCAAATACGATAGAATTCCTCAAACACAGAGCAAGGTCGCTTATGTTTAGTGCAAGTATGACTCCCGGAGCGGCAGCGAGCGTACTTGCTGCATTAGAAATTATCAAGTCCGAACCAGAACATATCGAAAACTTATGGAAAAACACGGACTACGCGAAACGATTGTTAATAGAGAATGGTTTTGATTTAGGAAAAACGGAGAGTCCGATATTGCCTGTTTATATAAGAGATAACGATGCGACATTTTTGATTACCAAAACCTTACAGGAGGATGGGGTTTTCGTTAACCCTGTTGTTTCTCCAGCTGTGGCCTCACAAGATTCGTTAATCCGTCTTTCATTAATGGCAACGCATACTTTTGATCAGATAGATGAGGCTATAAGCAAATTAACAAAAGCATATCGTAAAACATTGGCGAGTGAGTTTGTGAAAATCGCGTAACTAGAATTCAGAAAACAATCGTCGTTATTATATAGTACTAAATTATCTATGAGGGTCATTGAAGTATCATCCAAAAGACTGCTGAAAGCATTTATTGATTTTCCGCATAATTTATATAAAGATGATAAAAACTATGTGCCAGAGCTTTTTATAGCTCAAAGGGATATGCTTACACCTGGAAAACATCCCTTTCACCGACACTCATTTATTCAATCGTTTTTGGCCTACGATGATGATGACCGGATTGTAGGTCGTATCGCTGCAATTTATAACAACAATCATAATGCTTTTACAAAAGCGAACGATGGTTTTTTTGGCTTTTTTGATAGCATTGATGATCAGCGAGTTGTCGATGTGATGATGAAACATGTAACGAACTGGTTAAGGCAGAAAGGCGCAAATAGATTGATCGGTCCTGTTAACCTATCTACCAATGATACCTGTGGGTTGTTGGTTAAAGGATATGAACTGCCTCCAGTTGCGATGATGCCTTATAATAAACCGTATTACGAGCAGTTACTTTTAAATGTAGGTTTAAAAAAACAGACAGATTTACTTGCTTATCTTATTGTAAGAAAAGATGTGAACGATCGGTCAGTCCGCTTATTGGATGCTTTAAAGGGACGTTTGAAAAGAAGCAATATCATTATTCGTCAAATCGACAAGAAACGTCTAAAAACGGAAATCCCGCAAGTGAAAGCACTATATAACAGTGCTTGGGATAAGAATTTGGGTTTTGTTCCTATGACCGATGAGGAATTTGACTTTATGGCCAAAGATTTGGCAATGATTCTTGACCCCAAATACTGTATCATTGCGGAACAAAATGGTAAGATGGTTGGATTTGCATTAGGAGTTCCAGACATTAATCAAATATTGATCAAAATCAAAAGAGGTCGCTTGCTACCGACGGGCATTTTTAGATTGTTGTTTGGTTTGAAGAAGGTGACAGGATTACGCGTACTGTTACTGGGTGTGCTCGATGGTTATCGGAAATTAGGTATTGAAGCCTGCTTGTATGGACAGTTGATAAAAAATGCAGAAGGCACAAATATAAAATATGCTGAATGTTCGTGGATGCTGGAAGACAATTACTTGATGAACCATGCTATAGAGCAAATAAATGGAGAACAGTATAAACGTTATAGATTATTTGAAAAATCTTTGACAAATTAATTGCATCACTTCTTATTATTGATGGTGAATTCCCTTTAACTATTGTTTGCTCTCAATTCCGATTATGTGATATAATTATCTATTACATAGAGGTCAAATCTATGATTACCTGATCGGAAGAGATTCGTTTTTGACTTTTTGACCACAAATGTCTTACGTAAAATTCTTTATTTTGCACGAAAGCGATCAGTTTAGTTTTCGCATCTGATTTAATATTTCAAGAACGTGAAAATGTTTGTAAAACAACGATATAGGAAAGTTATTTATTTTTATTTATTTCTTCTTTTTACCTTAATAGGGCAGTTTGCTTTTGGTCAAACAACTATTGTTAAGGGAGTGATTACCGATGCTTCAACGAAAGAGACGTTGCCTTATGTAAGTGTATTGATTCCAGGTACATCTATTGGCACTTCAGCCGACGATGAGGGGCATTATAGCATTAAAATTGAAGGTAATCATACAAAGTTGAAATTCGCCTACATAGGGTATTTACCAGTAGAAAAAGAAATTGTACCTGGCGAAGATCAGGTGGTTAACCTTCAAATGAAGGTAGATGCAGCTATGCTTGATGAAGTAGTTGTCACAGGTAAGAGAGGACGCTACAGAAATAAGAATAATCCTGCCGTTGAGCTCATCAGAAAAGTTATTGCACATAAGAAAGAAAACCAGATGGAGCATTACGACTTCGTTGAGTTTGAGGAGTATAGTAAGTTGTCGATGGCTCTGAGTAACCTTTCGAATAAGTTTAAGGAAAAACGAATTTTCAGAAACTATCAATTTCTATTTTCTGAGCAGGATTCTAACGCTATTGGCGGGACAAACGTCTTGCCGGCGTACATGGAAGAACGACTTTCTAATATCTATTTCCGCAAAAGCCCATACAAGAAGAAACGGTATATCTTAGGAGATAAGAAAGCTGAGTTTGACCCACATTTTATTGATAATGATGGTGTCAGTAACTATTTACATCGCCTCTATGAAGATATAAATATTTATGATAATGATATTTCCATTACGACGAATCTATTCTTAAGCCCCATTGCTAATAATTCACCTACATTTTATAAGTTTTTTATCAGCGATACTGTAAAAACCGAAAAGCCGTGGTTGGTTGAATTGAGTTTTGTGCCCCGTAATAAAGCCGATATGTTGTTTGAAGGAAAGCTCTTTATTACCCTTGATGGCAATTATGCTGTTCAGAATGCTTATTTAACGGTTAATAAGGATATCAATCTGAACTTTATGCGAGATCTCCAAGCTAAACTGGAATACAGTAAAAACCCCGATGGCCGTTACCATTTGAGTAAGAGCACACTGACCATGGAATTTGCCTTGGGAGAGAAGGGTGGTGGTATATTGGGAGAACGTACTGTATCTTTCGAAAAATACAAGATAGGAGAAGTGCGTCCAGACAGTATATATAAAGGACCTGAAGAAGAAATTGCATATAATCCCGAAGTGAAAACTACTGAAGAATACTGGGAGAATGTTCGACATATGCCCCTAGAATTACGTGAAGTAGGCATTTATAAGAATGTAGACACACTGCAGACTATCAAATCATTTAGGAGAATAATGGACTGGGGGACGGTATTGTTGGCAGGATATAAATCGTTCGGGAAATTTGAAATAGGGCCCGCTAGTACTTTTTATAGCTTTAATCCTGTGGAAGGTTTTAGACTACGCTTAGGAGGAAGAACAACAACAGACTTCAGCAAACGAATGTTTTTTGAAACATATGGTGCCTATGGGTTTAGGGACGAAAAATGGAAATATTTTGGAGCTGCTACTTATTCTTTAAATAACAAATCTGTGTACACCTTCCCCCTGCATTATATCAAAGCTAGCTATCAGCATGATACCAAGATACCAGGAGAGGAATTGCAGTTTGTTCAGGAAGATAATTTCTTGTTATCTTTTAAACGTGGCGACAATAATCGGTGGTTATATAATGATTTGGCTAAATTAGAATATGTACGTGAGTTGCCAAGCCGCCTTTCTTATAAAGTCGGCTTTACCCATTGGCGCCAGCGCCCTGCAGGAGCTTTATTATACCGACAATTAGATGCGAATGGAGATCTTTTTAATATTAATGAGTTAACGTCTTCTGAGGTAAACTTCGAATTGCGATATGCGCCAAATGAGCAGTTTTATCAAGGAAAAGTGTATAGGATACCTATCTTTAATAAATACCCAATATTTACTCTTCGCTACAATATGGGACTAAAGAATGTGTTGAATAGTACAAACGACTACCATAATTTCAGTGCTAACATTTTTAAACGTGTGTATTTATCACAATTTGGTTATTCAGATGTTACCTTAGAAGGTGGTTATATTTTGGGAGAGAATATACCATTTCCTTTATTAGCGGTTCACCGCGCGAATCAAACGTATGCTTACCAACTCAATTCTTACAATTTGATGAATTTCTTAGAGTTCGTAAGCGATCACTATGCATCTGTTAATGTGCAGTATTATATGAATGGTTTTCTGTTCAATAAAATTCCATTACTTAGGCGTCTGAAATGGCGTGAAGTTGTGAGCTTTAAAGGGTTATGGGGAGGCTTAAGGGATGAAAACAATCCGAATTATAATAATTCGGTATATAGATTTTCCACGGACGAAAATGGCGCTCCCATTAGTTATGCTCTAGGTAGCACGCCATATGTAGAGGGGAGTGTAGGCATTGCGAATATTTTTAAACTAGTGCGCGTAGATTTAATTAGGCGATTTAACTACTTAGATCATCCGAATGTTGCAAAGTGGGGAGTAAGGGCTCGCGTAAAATTTGATTTTTAGAAAGCGGATGTGCCAAGGCAGATTGCATATCAAATCAAGTTTATCTAAGTTTGTATATAGTTTTTACTAATAGAATTAATTATTGGTCATGGCAAAAAAATATGTTTCGAACTCGCAGGAGTCGGTACGAATGTTCAGAAGTAATTTACTTGAACCACTAACTAAAGTACACTTTACCGTACCTTTGATATTATTTGTGCCTGTAGTTCTTTATTTCACCTGGAAAGCGTTTGCTTCTTATCAAGTTTCCATAGGGTTTTACTTTGGTTTTTTCTTAATAGGCCTTTTTGTTTGGTCGCTTACGGAGTATGTAATGCATCGTTTTGTTTTTCACTTACCGCCTAAAGGAAAAATTATGGAAAGAATACACTTTATATTTCATGGAGTTCACCATGATTATCCAATGGATAAGTTACGTTTAGTAATGCCACCGTCAGTAAGTATTCCGTTAGCTTTAGCCTTGTTTTACTTTTTCAAACTATTTTTTAATGAAATGCAAATGGCTGCTTTTTTTCCGGGATTTATGGTTGGATACCTTTTTTATGATATTGGCCATTATGCCATGCACCATTACAATTTCAAAAGTGGCATTATGAAAAAAATTAAGCAACATCATATGTTACATCATTACCAAGATGCTGACAAAGGTTACGGTGTCAGCTCCCCTTTATGGGATAAAATATTTGGTTCTGATTTTGAGAAAAAAGGAAAAAAGCGATAATTGGCTAAATTATTGCTTTTCTATATCACAAACTATTGAGTTGTCATAAAATTATATTTCCATTATTTTTAGAAATTATATTTGATTGACAACATAGCCTAAATTGGCTAATTTAAAGGATTGATGAAAGAAAACAATTTATGGGAGGATACTATTATTCCAGCTAATAGAAGGCTTTCTAATGGCAAAAAAGGAACGCAGGGTATATTTAATGATAGGAAGCGCACGAATTTATTGAAAGGTGTCGAACAGCGTACAATCTCTTACTTAGTTACTATAGTGCCTAAAGCGATAACTCCAGATATGCTTACAGCAGTAGGTTTTTTGGGAGGACTGTTAGTCCTAGCGGGTTTTATTTTGGCAAGTTATTTTGAGCGAACGTATCTATTATTAGGAGTTGTTGGTTTGTTTGTTAACTGGTTTGGAGACTCGTTAGATGGTAGAATTGCATATTATCGAAATATCCCAAGAAAATGGTACGGCTTCTCGTTAGATATTATAATGGATTGGATAAATACGGTTATTATGGGGCTGGGTTTTATCGTTTATCTAGGTAATGGGTATGAATTGCTTGCCTATTTTTTTGTCGCCTTATATGGTTGGGCGATGATTATATCTCAGTTACGCTATAAAATAACGGATAAATATACCATAGACGCAGGTACTGTTGGACCTACGGAAATACGGGTTATCATAAGTGTGATTCTTATAATAGAGGTGATTTTTCCTAAAACTGTGAGTGTTTTTTCTGGACTTGTGGTGATGATTTTATTTGTTGTAAATATTGTTGACACAAGAAAGTTATTAAGATTAGGCGATGCACGTGATATAGCGGAACGGGTTGTAAAGAAGAATTTTTCCGATGAACAGGAGAAATAATATTTATACCTTTATTAAGGCGCAATTATCGGCATTTATAGGAGGTATTGTTGACTATCTGATCATGATTGGCTCTACTGAATACTTGCAGATCCACTATACAGTGTCGATTCTATTGGGAGGTATTGTTGGAGCTTTAGCAAACTTTACCATCAACAGAAACTGGACTTTTGAAGGAACGACAGATGCTGCTAGCACAAAGATGGGATTTCAGTTGCTAAAATTTGCTATAATAGTTGGTGTTAGCATACTGTTGAAAGCTATGGGTACTTACTTAGTAACAGAGGGAGGGCGTATTGATTATCGTATTAGCAGGGTCATGGTGGATTTAATGGTTTCACTTGGCTTTAACTATACATTGCAAAAGTATTGGGTATTTAAAAGAACATGATTTAACAAGCTATTTAAGGTATGTCAAGTAATATACAGATTCGCCTAAGCATCATGATGGCTTTTATCGCCAGCACATATAGTTTATGTGCAGCCTCCATTGATAATCGCCATGTGTTTTGCGCATCGGATTCTACTAAAATAGACACTTTTCCAATACCGAAAGGGGTAGATAACTTGCTTTTTTATATACAACGAGATCCTAATACGAACACCATTTGTTATACGCTGAACCTTAATAAGAGTGGTGAATTAAACACTGCAAATCCAATTAATGCTTTTTGGATACGTTATCCCGAAGGGGGAGCAAGGAAAGATCTTAATTTTATCCAGCGAAAGTTTGCATATGGCATCACAGCAAAAAAGAATAATGACGGGACCTACGACGTCCGTTCCGTCGCTTACAATAAATTGCCTTTAACCTTGAAGAAAGATAGTAATGGTAGGTACCACATTTATACAGATATTAGTAACAAAGAGTCTGTTTTAGAAAGGATTTTTATAAGGATTGGTGATGGCGGTACATTTTGGGCACCAGATGTGAAGTATATAGAGTTAAAGGGAGTTGATGTAAAATCTGGTAGGAGAATTATAGATAGATTTAAACCTTAAAAAGGATGGTTTACGGGCTTTTATCAGTAACATTGCATCTTTTATCTCTGTTCGTCAGAGCAAAGCCGAAATTTCTTGGTAACATTATTTAAACATAGTGTTTTTGGCCTGATTTTGATGATGTACTAATATATGGATAGTAGTGTTAACTTATGACGAATTTTATAGACATTATTATTTTGCAAACGAATTATAAGTAAATATTTTGACTTATTAACTAAATGTTAGCGGAAAAACCCCATTTGTAATAAAGATTGTACATGTCGCTAGATGTTGGCTTGATTTTTTCTTATACTATATCATTAAGATTGAAACCTTATCACAATCATTTTATATATTAAAAAACAATGTTTATGAAAAAGTTAATTTTTAGCAGTGTATTGGCAACCGTAATCTTAGTAAGTTGTGGTAATCCTCAACAAGAGAATGAATATAATGACGATCTGGACGTTGATACAGTTGAAGAACCGATGTATCCAGCAGATACAACTGAATTGTCGGCCCCTGTAGATACAGCTGTTGACGCTTCTCCTATTCAGTAGTTCTTTTTCTTTATCAGAAAATCTCCATCAACTACCTTGGGTTAAGAATGTTGATGGAGGTTATACCACCCCGTTTATTTGAATAAGATATAACAACATACGGGAGTTAAAAAGAGAGAAAAAAGCGTGGATAAAGCCACTAATAAAGCTGAGCTTTCTTTTTCGGTTTCTAGAAACGCTGCAAAAACAATCAAGTTGGCGGCTACGGGAAACGTCGCTATTAGCAATAGTAATTTTTGCTGTTGATTATCCAGTATCTGAATAATCCAATGTTCTAAGCCTATCAACAGTAGCAATGCTAATGCACCACTTAGGTATCTCATTATTAAAAGCTTGCCAAAAGACTTGAGCGAGACAGAGTTAAAAGCCATACCTCCCAGCATAATCCCTACAATTAACATACCTAGGCTGGAAACCGTCCATCCTATGCCCTTCGTGACAGGTTCAAAACTGCTGGGCAACTCAAATGAAAAGCTATTCAGTGTGAGCGCTATTATACAGGCATAAATCGCAGGAATTTTGAATACATTATATATGGCATGTTTTATAGGGATTTTTTTTGTTCGTGAAAATAGATAATAACCAATGGTATCACCGTATAACGCGTTGCCTACGTAAGCACTGATAATTAACGGTAGTTGTTCATCTCCGAAAAGTGCCAAAGTAATCGGTATACCAAACCACCCAATGTTATAATATGAAAAAGAACTTTGTAGAAGGTTCACGTTAAAATCCTTTGCCATATATCTGTGAGTGAAGTATGCAGGTATATTCATTAAGCAAGCAAAAACAAATATAATACCTATAGCTACAAATAATTCCTTTAGTTCTGCTTTAAGCAGGTTATCCATAATAAGCAAGGGTATCAACCCGAATAATAGTATTTTTGCTATCCATTTGCTTTTGAGTCCCAACCATCTATTAACAGCATATCCTAATATAATGAACCCATATAAGGGGAGCACGTGGGTCGACAATTGTTTTATAACGTCCATTATACCAGTCTTTTGATAATAGCATCGGTCATTTCGTCAATTCTGGCAATATTAAACCAAAGTGCATTTACATCATGCTGTAATCCTATCAATAGGTGCCCCACACCATATACAGGTGCATTCGGTATTCCCCTAACAGTAATTTTCATCGTGTTTAAGTCTGCTTGCACACCGCCAGGTTTGTAAGCCACAATTTGTTTTTTATGATGTAGCGTGCGAAGGAGTGGTATATCGTCCATTTTTTCTATTGCTGTGGTGGGGCCTGTTGCATTGATCACATAGTCACTTTCACCTTTCACTCCTTCTTTTGTCTGAAGAATGAATTTTAATCGACTATCGTCCCAAAGTATCTCTTTGCTATGGGAAATTACGTTGAGCTGTTTTGATTCCAGCAGATTCAGTAGTTTTATGCCGTTCTCCAGTGGGATTGGATGTCTATTAATATCGACATAGGGTTTAATCCATCGACCATAAAGTAACTTCTGGTCTTCTGGTAGTAATTTCCATATATCATAGCTGATGTAGCGTAGGGAAAAAAGAATGTCCTGGAAAATATTCTTTCCTTTCAGTGCTAAATGGATATCTTCCTTTAGTAGGTTTACAGGTGACTTTCCGATACGTTCTGTGTCTTTCCAGTTGATTTTTTGTTTTAGAGCACCTTCAACTTCTTGCATGAATAAACGGATAAGATCTTTTACGCGAAGAGACCTTCTCTCTGTTCGTATAAGTTTGCGGATATTACTCAGTGTTAACAGCTTTCTTTCGTAAGACGTTTCTCTAGGGGCTTGTACTCTAGGGAGTAAGCCATTAATCGAAAATAGGTTTATTGGTCCCCGATGCTTGTTTGTTACCAGTGTCATAACAGCGTCAATTGCTGTTAAACTACTCCCAATAATAGTAACAGAAGCCTTTTTGTTTTTTATTTTCTGTAAGAGTTGTTGGGCTGGCCATGGAGATGAAAGATACTGCTCAATGCTGCGTAAGTTTTTAAAAGAAGCTGCTTCGGGTGTTCCAGTGGCCAAGATACCAATGTCGGCAATTATCTGTTCGCCTGATTCCATTATGCACGTTATTTTTTTCGCGCTTATCTCAGCATCTAGCACTTCTGATGAAATTAATGTCACCTTGATACCGTATTTATGAGCGATCGTGATGTATTGATTTAAGGTGTCTTTGATGTATATCCCGTATAACATGCGGGGAGGGTAAGCATCTGGGTGTATAGCAGCTTGTGGGAAATCTTTTTTGATCATCTCCTGATGTTCGTGCATCCATTGTATAAAGTGCAATGGTTCTTCTGCAAATATGCCCATTAGTCCTGCCTTGGTATTCAACAAATGGCCCTCTTGCCCGGTACCATATGCTAAGCCCGGGCCAAAATCCATTTTTCTTTCAATTAACGCAATTGATATGTTTTTTGTGCGAACTTGAACAATCCATTTTAATACGAGGTGTATAAATGATGCCACGCCCGAAGCGCCTACGCCGATTATAACTATGGTGTAACCTGATAAATCTTTGCTTGACATGTTATTTTTTAGATACTTGACTTCCGTTTTTCGATTTTTTATTCTTTTGCCCTTAGTTTTGAAGTTTTTTCGCGTGAGTCTAGCAAGGAGTTTTCTAATACATTTTTCAAACTCTCTGGGTCGTTCATGATTACCGAACTTATCTCAATTACAGTTTCGTAATATTCGTTGTCAATATGACCGTTAACAGCTAACTTGATATTGCCATCTGGCATATCTTTTTTGGAATATTGTACGTTGGTGATAACTACCGTTGATTTATCTTTTTTCATATGATATATATACGTTGAACTCGAAATATTTTCTAATTAGAACAAGCCTAACGATTATTTGTTAGCAGAAATGAAAAAGTACCTAAGGGTTCATGTACAGATTACCTTTTAATTCAGGTTAGCGGAATTTCTAATCTGTTTAAATCGGCTAAATACATGAAAACATGTGAAGAGAAGCTTTGTTAGAATAATATGATTGTTAACTATACAAAAAAAGGATGGCAAATCATCACACAAAGAGCACATGGATTGATTGCTGCAGAAATTTGTTCTCATTGGCAGCTGCATGCATCTTTTGAAGGTCGTTGGCTTGAGACGATTATAGCGGTAGCCGAACATGACGATGCATATAACGAGTTTGATGACGATGATGTGCTTAATGATCAGGGTGGGCCAATGAATTTTAACATGAGACCATTTAAGAAGAACTTTTGTGATACTTTAATAAGCATGGCTTTAAGTAAAAGTAAGTATATTGCATTGTTGATAACCCATCACATACAGTTTTTATACAGTGGCAAATCGGGAGCAGCAACGAATTACTGTAAGGCCTTAAAAAAGTGGCAATTGGAGTGGCGAAAGGATTTAAAATTATCAAAGGAGGACGTCGAAAGTCGTTACAGATTACTTCAATGGTGTGATGCCTTATCGCTAATCATATGTCAAAATCATCAACCCCCTGAGCAACGGAAGCTGGATATTAGTATAGGCCCAAATGGGAAACTATATAAACTTATTCAAGTGGAAAATGGGGTCTTAAGCGTGTATCCATGGCCATTTGCCAAACCGCAGTTCAGTTTGCTGATAGAATCACGTTTTATTGAAACATTGTATTTTAATAACGTTTCGTCTTTTCATAAACAATTGAGGGCAGCGGCGGTGCAGAATACACGCATAACTTTCAGTAATAAGTATGGGGCTTCAGACCCTGTTACGTGAAAAAGATCGAACTTATAGCGAAAGCCTTTTTTTAAAACATATAGTATGAAAAATAATAGAATTAATGTAGACGTTAGTGGAGCCGGAGAAATAGAGACACTGGATATTAGACGTCAAGGAGACGTGTTTATTATCAATATACGTGGTGACCAAATCTCCATTATTAATCAGGAGAATGAGTCTTGGAATCTGGTCAATGGGGTTGCCGATCAGCAAAGTGTTGATAATATAGGTCGCGCGGTTAAAGCACATTTCAAACTTTAAATAGGAGGGGCCAAGTCAAATAAAAATAGAGAAGCTCCATTTTTAACAAAAGAGCAAACATAATAAGATAAATAGGAATGTTATGATAAGAAATATTTTCACAGTATTGATACTTGGCTACACTTTATTTATAACAGCCTGTAGTCAAGAAGAACGTAATAAACGTGCGGGTAAGCCTTTGAGTATGGAAGATTCCATAATGAATAAAATGGACGCTGATTCAGGACGCTTGATCGAAGCGGATAAACAATTCGTTGAACAGGTTGCCATGTCGGCAATGGTTGAAGTCGCGGCCGGGAAATTAGCACAGGAAAAGTCAGAAAAAGTTTCTATACAAAATTTTGGTAGTTTGTTAGTAAAACACCACGAACAGCTGGCCAAAGATTTGAGGGATGTGGTAGCACAACGAGCCGTAGTATATCCAACTGAAATTGATTCGTTGCATCAAAAGAAATTAAATGCGCTAGCATCTGAAGCGCCAGATGCATTTGAAAAGGCTTTTTTACAAATGGTTATTGACGATCACCAACAGTCCTCCGAAGTATTTACGGCAACCCGCCAGCATGGTAAGGACGTACATATCAAATCATTTGCTAACAAAAATTTCCCTATCATCAACAAACACTTACAGATAGCCGAAGAACTGAGCGAACAGCGTTAACCGGTACATTTTATTTTACTAATTGTCACTTAAGAATACTTCCTTGTTTTTGTAGAAAGCGCCAGAAGTAGTACCAATAAGCACCAAGCTATCGCGATAAGCCGTGATAGTAGTAATTTTATGCCCTTCCAGCCCTTCATTGGGCAACTCTTCTACGATAAAGTTTCCGCCTTGGTCGGAGGTTTCTATACCTATTTTCCAAATCTGGGAATTGCGGAAACCGAAAGTTCTACCATCAATATTAGCCTGTACAATATCTTTTACAGTGCTTGGAAGGGCAGAGGTACTGCTATGCCAGGTATTTCCCTTATCCGCTGAAAGATGAAATGGCTCAGCGGAATTGTTCAAAATACCCAATAGATTGCCCGATTGGTAATCCTGTAAGAATTTAATATAACCTGTATCATTTGTAGCTACTATAACCCCTGACAAATCTATTGTATATGTTTTTGGGCTAGTGTCCGAGTAGAAAGAGAACAGAAAAGTATCGTCTACTTTTTCCACTGCACTCCATAGTGCATTTTCTTCAAGGTCTGGCAAAGCAATAGTTTCAAGGGACGCTAAGGTAAATAACTCACTATCTGTGCTTGGATTAAGCTTTATATGTGCAATACCACCTATTCTTTGAAAACCTGATTCCAATCGTGTCATATAAGGAATGAAAATATCATGGTTATGAAGAGCCATATTTATATTGCCCTCACCGGGTGTAGCAAATCGCAAAAAATCCGGATCTATATCGGTACCGTTGACCAAGAGGTGTTCATTCCAACTTTTAACCATATTAATTGGTATAATGGCAAGGGACGTACCTTGATTTACAGTTACCAATTGTGCGTTCATCGCGTAACGATCTTCAAGTGGTATAGGAAATGGCAGCATTTTAGACGTTAAACTGCCAGGAACACCCGGTTCCGATTGATTGTAGTCAAGGTAAGTAATGCGATCTGCATTTAAAAACAGCATACTGTCACCAGTTTGATACGCATTTAAGATGATATTGCTTTCAAACCATAAAGAGCTATCTCTTCGCCATCCTTCAGAACCGTCAGGGTTTTCAAACGTAAGTGAATCTTTTCTGCAGCCAAAAAAGACAAATGCGCACAAAATCGTTAATATAAATTTGGACAATTTCATATGGATAGTAAGAGGTCTCTATGTATATGTTCACAAACACTGATTCTTCAGCACTACAAAATACACTTTTGCTATGCATGACAGGCAAAAGTAATAGAATAATTACATTTATCCTAAGCGTTGACTAAAATTGCTTAAGCAAATTTACTTTTAGTAATGCATTTTGTTCCAACTGTCTTTCTTGTAAGTTCGATTCCCGACTGTTAAAGACTAAGTAAATGAACGATAGTGGTTTGTATTCCCATGAGAAACGTATATTATATAAACTGCTGTAGTCTAATGTGTTTCTTTGGTACTGTAAAGAAAGTTGAAGTTGTGGATTTAATGCAAACCTGCTACTTATATTATAGAGGCTAACCTTTTTACTGATCGAGTACTGACCAAGGTTTTTCAAACGATTTTGATTTACATTAACAGTAAGCATTGAAAATGGCGTTGGAGACAGATTTACAGTGGCGTCTAATGTGTTTAATTTTCCGTTGAAATACTTTCCTGTTTCATAGGCTATTTGATATGAAAATTTTTTCGATGCGTCGCTTGCTATCGTAAAGAGTGGCCGGCCAAAGGTATATTGTCCGTAAACTATAGGAACACCTAAAGGTGAAAATGTCGAAAATATATGCTGATAGTTATGTATATACGATGCAGATAATTTTCCGCCATTTATAAAATTAAAGGATAAAGGGATTAATTCAACACGATATTCCAAGGTCTTACCTGAAGAAGCTTCTTGGTAAAGTTCACCCTGTATGGTGGGTACATAATCACGTATCGTCTTCTTCAATGGGAGCCATTCCCCCCGTATATTTAACTCAGTTCCTACCACATTAGCAAAAACATTACTTCTTGAGATAAAACCTAATACTGGATCAAAGTTATTTCCTATTATCGTTGAAGTAAACCAACTTCTCATTTTGTTGGTAATGTACCGATATTGAATGTAACTACTCCAGCCCGTAGCGTTATTCGATTGATTGTCTGAGTATGCAAACATACCATCAATAGCGTGTTCACTATTTATCCTAAAAAGAAAGTCAGTAGCCGCAGTATAACTAATATTCAGGCTATGGGTATATATAGCTCCAATGCGACTATATTTTCCTATATTCTCCGAAAATCTAGCTACCATATAATGTTGATTGCTTGTGTTAACTAACCCTTGTTGCTGCAAGTACATTGCTCCAAAGTTCCGTCGATTTGAACGATAAACAGCTCTGCCACCATAACCTAATGGGATAGGCCGATTTTCACCATCTAATCCAATTCTTCTGCTAAAAAAGGGAATCATAGAAATGTTACCACTCATACTGCCCTCACCGCCGCTTATTCCGGCACCAAAAAGAGAAGCATTTTCTAAGAAAAACTGTCTCCGTTCCGGAAAAAGTACAGAAAAGCGTGTTAAATTATTAACAGGTTGATCTACATCCGCTTGTGCAAAGTCGGTATTAAGAGTAGCGTCTAATATCAAATTCGGAGTTACGGCCCATTTTATTTCGCCACCAGCTTTGATATCAGGCGATGTATGGGAGTAGTTTGAAAAGATAGCATATGGATTTAGCTGTATGTTTGTAGTCGGCTTGGGTGGTGAAAAGTCGGTTAAAATTCCCGCATATTCCATTCGGTTAAAACCGACAGATCGAGGATATGCTGACCAAGCCGATCGTTCATTAGTATTTCTACTTACCCTTTGGAAGTTGAGACCAAAGGTTGTAGCTCCATTTTTTGCTTCTTTATAACGTAT
Organism: Olivibacter sp. SDN3; assembly: GCF_014334135.1. NCBI lineage: Bacteria > Pseudomonadati > Bacteroidota > Sphingobacteriia > Sphingobacteriales > Sphingobacteriaceae > Olivibacter > Olivibacter sp. SDN3. The sequence continues at coordinate 4,786,782 of NZ_CP060497.1, read as the reverse complement.
TGTTTTCCACGGAATTTCAAATTCAGCAATCCAATATTCATCTGTACGAGAAGTTTTTACTTTCCATAGTCCGTTCCAATCCACATCAAAGTAGGTGTCGTCAAATGATAGGTAATCGCGTTGTGCACCATATGGATTTACAAAAAAGGTCATACTGTTACGGCCATCATTGAAACCATCGATTGTAATACCAACGAGATCGTGATTGTGGAAATCGAAATCCCTTTTTAAGTCCGGAGCCTTTAAACGATTTCGACCTGCACTATCATAACTTATGATGCCGAAGTATAAGCTGTTACTATTGTAAACACTTTTTACAATAGTTTTGAAAAAAGCTGGCTTTCCAGGAAGCGGTTCTATCTGTGTGAAGTTAGCGGTCGATGGAGACTTTTCCCATATCTGTTCGGTAAGTTGCCCATCTATGATTATTTTTTCTGCTGTAAAGGAAGAAGTTATTTTTTTTTCGGTAGTGTTTGATCTTTTTCCATCTTGTGCAGAGAGCATAATTGGCATCACAGATAAAAATACAGCAATAATAAAAGGGCTTTTCATGTTTTTATAGCAAAATAACGCCCTTGAAATGATAGTTAAAAATACTTAATTTTGATTGTTTGATAACTAAATGGAATCATTATAATGACTATCATACAATTAGAGAATTTCTTAATACTTGCCGAAACATTAAATTTTCGCAAAGCAGCTGAGAAGATTTTTATTGCTCAACCCGCGTTGAGTAAACAGATACAACTTTTAGAAGAGGAGGTAGGGGCTATGCTATTTGAACGGAACAATAAAAGGGTCTCGCTAACACCCGCGGGTTCTTTTTTCAAAGCAGAAAGTCATAAATTACTGTACCAGTTTAAACAGTGCATGCGTAAAACCGCATTGATTCATGAAGGCAAAGCCGGGGAAATAAGGATAGGGCACTCCAGTTCCGCTATGCACACGATACTTCCAGGGTGGTTGTCTTATACTGAAAAGTTATTGCCAGACTTGAAAACCAGTCTCGTTGAGGGTACCAATGAGCTCATTTTTAACAAATTAAATAAAAATGAAATAGACTTCGCATTTGTTCCCAATGCCTTTATTCCCGAAGATGTTTCCAGTATAACGGTATATAGAGAGCAGTATGCGTTAATCCTTCCATTAGAACACCGAATCAATGAAAATAATTTTACAGGTTTGGTAGACTGCGCCGATGAGAACTGGGTGTTACACCCTCAGGAAGGTCACGGTTATATGGAAGAAATTCTCAAAATACTTTCCACTCATCATATAAACCCAAAGATTGTACATCGATCACCTAATACATCAACGGTACTGCGGTTAGTAGAAGCAGGTTTAGGGGTAACAATGATGGGATTATCAACCTTGAAGGGGTTCAACCTTCGTATTAGGAGTATCGTACTTAAAGATATGCCTGATCAATTGGAAATGAGATTAGCATGGAGAAAAAATCGTAGTGAGGAACTCAAGGCACATCTGCAGGTCATACAGCGTTATCTTGAAAAAAAGTATCCATCTTTTATATAGAAACTGTTCATCATTGTAATTTGTATAAACAACACTTCTTTATTAAATTTGGTTTTAGCAGAGATAAACCTAAAAGCTATGATAATTCATGTAAATGGCAAAGACCACGAGTTAGATATACCCGGCAACACAAGTCTTCTAGATGTGCTGAGAGTTCATTTAAATCTTACTGGAAGCAAATATGGCTGCGGAGAAGGAGCTTGTGGTGCTTGTAAAGTGCTGGTTGACGGAAATGCGATACCATCATGCATCACGTTAGTTGCTAATGTGCAGAACAAAGAAATAGTCACAATAGAGGGACTGGAACGTGATGGTGAATTGCATCCTGTACAGCAGACGTTTTTAGAAGAAGATGCATTTCAGTGCGCATATTGCTCATCAGGCATGATTATTTCAGCTGCGGCGTTAAAATCCAAAAACCCTTCTCCTACACGTCAAGAAATCATCGAAGCAATGCAGCGAAATATTTGTAGGTGTTGTATTTATCCAAGAATTATCAAGGCTATAGAAAAGGCATAGCACAAAAATCGGAAATCATGGGCAATACTAACCAAATAGAAAAGAAGCAACTTCGGAAAAGGGAGCGGGAATTGTTACCTCTTCCCGTGAAAAACGATTTAAGCAGGCGAAAGTTCTTAAGGATCCTGGGCGGCGGTGTAGCCGTTGCTCTTACCTATACCGATGTGTTTGCATTTTCTGAAGGGGCATCTAAAATACATCATCCTGTTGATGAAACATCTATAGCTGCTTGGATACATATTGATGGAGAAGGTCGGATTACGGTATTTACTGGAAAAGTAGAAGTGGGGCAGAACATCAGAACGTCTTTAGCTCAAGTCGTTGCAGAGGAACTTTCTGTACCTATGGATACCATTGAAATGATAATGGGCGATACGGATTTGACTCCCTATGACCCTGGAACTTTCGGGAGTCGTACAACGCCATATATGGGGCCGCAGTTAAGAATAGCAGCTGCTTCAATGAAAGAGGCGCTGATTGCCATGGCCGCAAAACAATGGAAGGTTGATAAACAATTTCTCCGTGCTAAAGATAGTAGTATTATAAATACGAAAACCGGTCGATCACTTCATTACGGTGAAATTACAAAAGGGCAGAAAATAGTACTTCCATTGAATAAGAATGCGGCAATCACCTCTCCAAATGAACGGGCGATAGTTGGAACTTCGGTTCCAAAAATGAACGGCAAAAGTTATATAACCGGTAGGCATAAGTATGTTTCGGATATGGTTTTGCCTGATATGGTTTATGGAAAGGTGCTAAGGCCTCCTGTATATGGCGCGTCATTGCTGTCGGTAAATACGCAGGCCGCAAGGTTATTACCGGGAGTTACCGTCATAGAAAGGGACGGTTTTATTGGTATAACCGCTGTTGATCCACAAACTGCTGAAAATGCAATGGTGAAAATAGAGGCACAATGGAGTAAACCAGCTCATCCGTCTAAGACCGAAATTTTTGAATATCTTAAAAGTAATTCAACAGAAGAGGGCAATCCAGAAGATACCGAAACGACTTTTAGAAATGCATTGAGCACGTCTTTCATACAAGTCAAACAGGATTTTAAAGTGCAATACATTGCTCACGTGCCGTTAGAACCGAGAGCTGGCGTTGCAAAATGGGAAGGGGAACATTTAACGGTATGGACGGGAACCCAAAGACCCTTTGGCGTACAGGAAGAACTGGAAGACGCGTTCAAAATGCCTAAAAGAAATGTTCGGGTGATCATGCCAGATACGGGCTCGGGCTATGGGGGAAAACATAGTGGCGAAGCTGGCGTGGAGGCCGCGAGGCTGTCAAAAGCAGTTGGAAAGCCGGTTAAAGTGATATGGAGTAGGGAAGAGGAGTTTAAATGGGCTTATTTTAGACCAGCGGGATTTATAAGTGTGGCAGCTGGCGTAGATGGTAAAGGAATGCTTACTTCTTGGGAATTTCGCAATTATAATTCTGGTAATGCAGGTATAGAGATACCCTATGAAGTTCAGCATAAAAATATACAATTTCACCCTTCGAAATCTCCATTCAGGCAGGGATCCTATAGAGGACTTGCTGCAACGGCCAATGTCTTTGCAATAGAAACTATAATGAACGATATTGCTGTGCAGCTAAAAAGGGATCCATTGGAATTCAGAATAGCGCATCTTAGAGATGATCGTTTGACAGCAGTTTTGAAGGCAGCCGCAGATAAGTTTGGTTGGGGAGTGTTTAAAAAGGATGGAACAAATGGACAGGGAATATCCTGCGGTTTTGTGAAAAATGCCTATGTCGCTACTTGTGTCGAGGTGAGCTATAATAGAGATACAAGCGAGTTAAGTATAAAACGCATTGTTGCAGCCTTTGAATGTGGTACGATTATTAATCCAAAACATTTGGAAAGTCAGGTGATGGGTTGTATTCTTCAAGGTTTGGGTGGTGCCTTATTTGAAGAGGTAGATTTTGATGAGGGCCGTATTCTCAACCCTACACTTTCTACTTATCGAGTGCCTAGATTTGCAGATATCCCTCCTTTGGAAATTGTACTTTTAGACAGGAAAGATTTACCGTCATCCGGTGCTGGTGAAACACCCATTGTTGGTATAGCACCTGCTGTCCGAAATGCCATTCATGACGCTACAGGAAAACAGCTTTACGACTTACCTCTTATACCTAACGGACTAAAGATTTAATAATTTAAGAGCTAGTTTAAAATTCATCTAATAATAATTTGTTTATGCCTGTTTTGGCTGTGACTTCGTTGTATTTTCTTGACGTAAAAGCAGCGCTATCTCTTCAAAAACAGATCTATTATCGCAGAACAATAAGCGATAAACATTTCCATTAGAATAAATTTGTTCTCCGTGGTGTTCAAGGAGATCACTTTGCTCTTGTGAGCGTCACCTCATGCACGTTTCATAACGTGAATTTAAACAAGCTCCAATAGTAAATTTAAAAAGACCCGATGTGAAAAATCGGGCTATCTTTTCTAAGCAGAAATGTGTCTTTTGCTATTGTTGATCTTCTATCCATTTTCTTGCATTTACAAAAGCTTCTATCCAAGGGGACACTTCATCCTGTCTTCCTGTTGGATAGTTAGCCCAATGCCACTGGAAAATGGAACGTTCGATATGTGGCATCATGACTAAATGTCTGCCCGACCGGTCGCACAACATTGCCGTGTTATAGGTCGATCCGTTTGGATTGGCAGGATAGGTTTCGTATCCATACTTCGCGACAATATGATATTGGTCTTCGGTATAGGGTAAGTGGAATTTACCTTCACCATGAGAAATCCATACTCCCAGAGTAGATCCTGCTAAACTGGATAGCATGATCGAATGATTAGGTTGTATAGTGAGTGATGTAAAACCACTCTCATGTTTATGGCTATCATTATGGAGCATTTTAGGCTTATCACTGTGATCAGGATGAATAAGGTCCAGCTCGACAAATAGCTGACAACCATTGCAGATTCCCACAGATAAAGTGTTTGGGCGTTTAAAAAAATTCTCCAGGGCAATTCGAGCCTTTTCATTATATAAGAAAGCGCCGGCCCACCCTTTAGCTGAACCTAATACGTCTGAATTTGAGAAACCGCCCACGGCTCCAATAAATTGTATATCTTCCAAGGTTTCTCTGCCAGAAATAAGATCAGTCATATGAACATCTTTTACATCAAAACCGGCTAAATACATCGCATTGGCGAGTTCTCGTTCAGAGTTGCTTCCCTTTTCACGAATCACTGCGGCTTTAGGACGTGGTTTTGTGTCATCGATCGCAGGCTTTTTTCCATCAAAATTAGCAGGGAATTTGTATTTTAGTACATGATTTTTGTAGTTATCAAAACGTTCCTTCGCTTTTATCGACCCACTTTGTTTTTTATCTAAAAGATAAGAGGTTTTAAACCAAACGTCTCGTAAATGGTCAATATCAAGATTTAGGGTGGTATTGTTGCCATGTTGTATTGCTAATTCTGCAGTGGGCAGTACACGACCAATTTTATGATACTTTATGTGATTAGTTTCAAGCGTAGTTTCTATAGCGGTATCTGCCTGAAATACAATCCCAATATTTTCGGCAAAAAGCACTTTCATTATATCGGCTTCGCCCAAGAAACTTACATCTATAGAAGCGCCGAGATCACGATCCGCAAAACACATTTCCAACAAGGTAGTGATTAAACCACCACTGCCTACATCATGCCCCGCCTGTATTTTACCTTCACGTATTAGTTGTTGAAGCGTGTTAAAAGTGTTTTTAAATTGATCGATATCCTGTATATCAGGAACCTCATTTCCTATTTTATTTAAAATTTGAGCGAAAGAAGAGCCTCCTAATTTGTAAGAATCCCCAGACATATTAATGTAATAAATGGTTCCCCCATCTTTTTGTAATACCGGTTCTATCACTTTGGTAATATCGTTACAATGCGCAGCAGCAGAAATAATAACAGTTCCTGGGGCGATCACTTCACCGTCTCCATATTTTTGCTTCATGGATAAGGAATCTTTTCCGGTCGGTATGTTGATACCTAAACTGATGGCAAAATCAGAACATGCTCTTACCGCTTGGTATAGCCGTGCATCTTCTCCTTCGTTTTTACAGGGCCACATCCAATTGGCTGAAAGTGAAACACTTTTTAGCCCATCCTTTAGTGGGGCCCAGATAATATTGGATAACGATTCGGCAATTGCGACCCTACTTCCTGCTCCGGGATCTATTAAGGCTGATAATGGAGCGTGACCTATGGCAGTGGCTACACCTTCTTTTCCGAGAAAATCTAAAGCCATTACACCACAGTTGTTCAGAGGCAGTTGTAAAGGGCCTGCGCATTGCTGCTTGGCCACACGACCGCCAACACACCGGTCAACTTTGTTAGTTAACCAATCTTTACAGGCTACAGCTTCTAATTGCAACAGTTGTTCTAAATAATCATGGAAGTTATCAATATTGTATACTGTTGGTTCGTAGGTTCGGTTAATGGACTGATCTTCCATCACCATTTTCGGTGAGCTACCGAACATATCCTTGAGTTCTAGATTCATAGGGGTGAGCCCAGTTGTTTGGGAGGCAATGGTAAAGCGGTGATCGCCGGTTACTTTCCCGACAGCGTATAATGGAGACCGTTCGCGTTCGGCTATTTTCTCAAGTGTACTAATATTTTTCTCTCCGATCACTAATCCCATACGCTCTTGAGACTCGTTCCCAATAATTTCTTTAGCCGAAAGAGTCGGATCGCCAATAGGTAATTTGTCTAAATCAATTTCTCCTCCGGTATCTTCCACTAACTCTGAGAGGCAATTTAAATGACCACCAGCACCATGATCATGAATAGATACAATGGTATTATGGTTACTTTCAACGAAACCACGTATGGCATTTGCTGCTCGTTTTTGCATTTCAGGGTTGGATCGTTGTATGGCATTTAGTTCGATACCAGATCCAAAAGCGCCGGTATCTGCTGAGGATACAGCAGCACCACCCATGCCTATTCTATAGTTTTCCCCTCCTAAAATAACAATCTTATCGCCTATTTCAGGTTTCTGTTTTTTTGATTGGTCAGCCTTTCCATAACCTACACCTCCCGCCAACATGATTACCTTATCAAACCCCAGCCTTCTAGCATGTTCTTCGTGCTCAAAAGTAAGCACGGAACCAGCAATGAGCGGTTGTCCAAACTTGTTACCAAAGTCAGAAGCTCCGTTAGAAGCTTTGATGAGAATATCCATTGGGGTTTGATATAACCACGGACGTTCTTCCATTGCCTTTTCCCAGGGTCGATTTTTTTCAAGTCTTGAAAGGGCAGTCATATACACGGCCGTGCCAGCTAGCGGTAATGATCCTTGACCGCCGGCCAGCCTGTCTCTGATTTCACCTCCTGCACCTGTTGCCGCACCATTAAATGGCTCTACAGTAGTAGGGAAATTATGCGTTTCTGCCTTCAAAGAAATCACTGAATCGAAATCTTTTGTAGTATAGAAATCCGGTAAGTCTGCTCTTGTAGGTGCAAATTGTTGCACTTTTGGCCCTTTTATAAATGCGACATTATCTTTGTAGGCGGAGACGATATCGTTAGGATGTTCTTCTGAAGTTTTACGAATCAGCTTGAATAGCGATGCTGGTTGCTCTTTCCCATCAATAATGAATGTACCATTGAATATTTTATGACGACAGTGTTCAGAATTCACTTGTGAAAAACCAAATACTTCAGAATCGGTCAATTTTCGACCCAATCTTTCTGATAATCCATTGAGATAGCTAATCTCTTCCTCACTCAACGATAAACCTTCCTGTTGATTATATTGGGCGATATTTTCTATTGCGATAATCGGTTCAGGAGTTATATTTATAGTAAATATCTCTTGGTTTAGTTCACTGTACTTTTGAAAAAGCATGTGATCAAAATCATTGAAATCAGATGATACCTGTTGGAACTCCTCAATTCTTTCGACATCTAATATTCCCATGTTTTGTGTAATCTCAACGGCGTTAGTACTCCAAGGGGTAACCATTGACGCCCGGGGTCCTACATAAAAATGTGCTAATACGCTTTCTTGCAATAGTTCGGCTCCGCCAAATAACCAATTCAGTTTAGCAATTTCTGAAGATGCGAGAGTGCGAGTTAACTTTAATGCAAAAACAGTATCGTGGGGGGTTCTGAAGAAATAGATCATGTTATTTTTTAAGTGCCACAAATTTAGGCAAAATTGCACTTATATGCAATTTGCGTATAGGGTACGATGAACGAATCTTAATAATTTAGTGACGGCATAATATATCAGGTAATTTTAATATAGTTTAGGAGAGTTTTCATACTATACATCGTAATTTAATAGTAAATAATAAAAGCTATAAATAAAAATGGACATTCACTTTTTTAGCGAATGTCCTTACATAAAAAGTAGTTAATGCCTTTATCGCAATGTGCGATTTATGTTTTATTTGATAATTTCAATTTCTACCCGACGATTCAATGATCTTCCCTGCTCATCATCATTTGTAGCAGTGGGTTGGGTAGCACCATGTCCTTTACTTAGTAGATTGTCTGAATTGATACCTGCATTTACCAAATATAGTTTGACAGCATTTGCCCTGTCAACAGATAGAGCCATATTGTGCTCCGGAGAACCTTCAATGGAAGCGTGGCCGTTCACGACAAATTTAGCAGAAGGATCTTTTTTCATTTCCCTTACAATATGGTCTAACACTTGATAAGACTCCGTTTTTAGTACACCTGAATCAAATTCAAATAAAATATTCTGAAAATCAAAGTTAGGTTCCTCCTTAACCGGCTCCTCTCTGACGGGTTCTGGTTCTGGTTCTGGTTGTTTTTCCTCCACCGGTTCTTTTTTTACAGTCTCTACCTGAGGACCCGGCTTAACCGTCATCTTTTTAGATTTACATGATTGTAATGAAAAGATCAAAACAGCAACTACGCTTGATACGAAAAAAAATTTAAAAAGTTTCATTAGTATTTTAATTTGTTTTTATTATTACCTTAAGCTTTCTCAATAAGAGTTCTTGTAAGTACTCTTGCATTGTTTCTTTATGCGTAATCTAAATACGCAGTCGGTTGATGACGTAACCTATGGTGGTTTCATTGAATATTATTAATTTATGGTGTCTCTTCATATATTGATTGTCGATCGGTAAGTTTTATATTATGCAATAGCCGTTCCAATAAAATGTTATGAGGCTGTAAACATAAGAAATATCTGCTAAATCTTAACGTGTTGGATGAACTTAATAAGACCTTTCTTAAAAAAATAAACCACTGGCATATCCCGATAGGAGCGGCTAAACGCCAAAATAAGTTCTTTTCCTATGCAGCTTTTCCTCTACTATCAAGATCACCGTGTGATGTCTTTAACTCTCTATTAAGTTAAAATGATGACTATTAGATGTTTACATATCAAACTGCCTGTAGGTGTGGTGGGCATATCCGCTTTGTAGTTCATGTACTTAGAAAATATTTTTAAAAAGTGGATATCCCGTTTTTTCAATACATTAGTAAATACGTAAATACCTGTTGATAGATTGCTCTGTGAGCATTGCCGCATGCGTTAATAAATAATGTCCGAAGGCACCATAAATGCTAGCGTATTTTAGCTTACTTAACAGCTTAGCTATCTGTAGAATATCTTTTTTTGGTAAAGGAATATAATTGGGGTAACTATACATAAATGAAACCGATTTTAGATCCGGACATACCTGGATAACATCACCAACCAACAATAGACCATCATTTAGATTATAATGTAATATACTGGCGCCATCAAAATGCCCGCCACAGTTTACTAATTTTACATGTTCCCAAAGCTCTTTTTGTTCTCTATGCCAGAGAATAAGATTAAAATCTATTCTTCCAAGCCATTGCTCATCTTTAGCATGAATATATACCGGGGCGTCATCAAAACGTGCACTCCATTCTGCCACCGAAGAGTAATAATGGGGATGAGAAATAGCTATAGCATTTACGCCGCCTAATCTATTTAATAAATCGACTGTGCTATCATCTATATTACTTATGCAGTCCCACAATATATTACCATCGGGAGTAAGTAATAGATGGGCTCGTTGGCCAATTCCAAATGAAGGTGTGGTATAAATAGCATACAAATCTTCCCGTAATTTTTCAACGACGTTTCTATGGTGTTTGTTGATGAAGGGTAGTGTTGTCCAACTTTGCCCATTTGGATTGATATACTGACGTTCGTCGCTACAAATTTTGCATACGGTTGGAGGATTAGCTGTTGGAGGGTACTGTATTCCACAGGTTGAACAGATGTAAGATGTCTTATCCATTTTTTATAATTGATTCGTCATATTAGTATCTTTCAAAGGAAACAAAAAATAACATATAAAAAAATAACTAAGCGGCTCGAATAGTAGTTGCTTAGTATATCGAACGGATGTCGACTTTTTCAAATTTTAGTCATACTTAATCGTATTCTTTGAACAATAACTGAAGGAAGTATGTGCAAATTATAAAGGTCAGCTATTGATAACTTTACGCTGGCTTTCAACAAAACGAACATCGGAGGTTTAGCGTAATATTTTCCTATATAAAAGAAATAATCATGGAAAATAACTTGAAAAAAACATTTTTTTTTATTTTTATGCGTGATGTTGCAAATAGCCTGAAATAACCCTTGAATATACCTGATTGAATATCGCCATGAAAGGATCAAACGTTCAGTTAAAAAATAAACTTTGGATAGAAATAAATGGTGTGAAATGTTTCGGCCCCGGTCCATGTACTTTACTTGAATACATAAACGAAACCGGGTCTATTAGTCAGGCAGCAAAAAAAATGAAAATGTCTTATAAAAAGGCCTGGGAAATTGTCAATCGCTTAAATGAAGTGACCGGGCATCCATTTGTTTTGACTAATGCCGGTGGGGAACATGGAGGAGGTTCATTCATTTCAAATAAAGCAAAAGAAACGATCAATAATTATCTGGCATTGCAGGAAAAGTTGAGACAATTCCTTGAGAAAGAACAAATCGATATTCATATTTAAACTATTTTTTTGTTAACCGTTATATTTTTAAATAAATAACGAAACCTAAATTATGAGATCATATATCCCTTTATTTGCCTGTTTGTTATTTTACAAGTTATCTCATAGCCAGCAGGTGCTTCCAACCATTGAAAGAGATACCAGTTTCAGCAATGTCTTTCATTTAGGAGAAGTAGTGGTAACTGCTGAAAAGGAAACGCAAATGCATTCGAAAATAAATAGTGCCGAAATTGAGGCGTTTGCAAAAACGGACGTTTCTCGGGCCCTGAATTTGTTGCCTGGGGTTACCATGTCTAACGTTGGCCCACGGAACGAAGCGATGATATACTTGCGTGGTTTTGACCTCAGACAGGTGCCACTTCTGATTGATGGAATTCCTGTATATGTTCCCTATGACGGCTATGCTGATCTTGGCCGTTTTACGACATTTGATTTAGCCGAAATTAACATCTCTAAAGGGTACACGTCTGTATTATATGGACCTAATGCCATGGGGGGCGCCATCAACTTGGTTACACGAAAGCCCATGAACGCCTTTGAAATGGAGGTTACCTCCGGATGGTTAACAGGTGGGTACCGTAGTAATATTAATATTGGTAGTAATTTGGGTAAATTTTACTTTCAGGGGAGTATCTCACGTTTACAGCGGAATTTTTTTCCTTTATCGTCTAGTTTCAATCCTATACCCGCGGAAGACGGGGGAGCGCGAGGAAATTCATCTCATAGAGATGATAAATACGCGTTTAAACTCGGGTACACGCCCAACAATCGATCAGAATATGCATTAAGTTATAGTTATCAACATGGCGAAAAGGGATCTCCCGTTTATGTCGGAAGTGATACTTTAAACAATCTGCTTCGGCAACCACGTTATTGGCAATGGCCCTATTGGGATAAACAAAGTTTATATTTTATTTCAAATAATATCATCGATGAGACACAATATATAAAGACAAGGTTTTACTACGACGTGTTCAAGAATCAGTTAAATTCTTATGATGATGGAAGTTATACCAGCATTACCAGACCATATGCCTTTGAAAGTCATTATAACGATTATACACTTGGAGGTGTTGCAGAGTATGGTAAAAGCCTATGGGCTGACAGAGATATCGTAAAAGCTACTTTACAATATAAACGGGATGTGCACCGTGAATACAACGAGGGAGAGCCCGAACGTACTATGTCCGATCAGACGTTGACCATTGGTTTAGAAAACATATTTCATATGACTTCCGCTTTACAGTTGTTGACAGGTTTCAGTTATAATCATAGAGGCAGTATAGAAGCTCAGGATTATAATAGTGAGACCAATGAAATAACCGACTTTCCCGCTAATCGTAACAATGCCTATAATATTCAAGGAGGTTTAGTTTATCAGTTTAATGAAAGACATATAACCAATCTGTCGGTCGCCAGAAAAACCAGATTTGCTACCACTAAAGACCGCTATTCCTTCCGTATGGGTACGGCCATTCCTAATCCGGATCTTGACGCTGAGTATACGATTAATTATGAACTGGGTTATAATGGCAGCTTCTGGGAAACACTACATATAAATACAGCCTTATTTTATAGTAATATTCGTAACACTATTTTAAGTATGAATAATGTGTGGTATGACCCAATAACAGAAATATGGCTTAGCCAGCTTCAAAATGCCGGTATTTCTAAGTATAGTGGTGTTGAAATTGGAAGTAGTTATTCCGTTAATGACTGGCGAGTTGGAGGCAATTACACATATATACGGAGGAAGAATATTACTAATCCGGAGGTATATTTTGTCGATGTTCCCGAACATAATGCTTTTGGTTATATACAATATCAAACCGCCAATAAATATTCTTTGCAGGCAAATATCGAGTATAATAGTAGTCGTTATAGCACAAGCTACGGCACTAAAGTAGGTGGTTTTACATTGCTTCATATACGAGCAGCAGTACCAATATGGCAAAAACTGTCTATAGAAGGTGGTATTAACAACTTGACTGATAAAAATTATGCCCTTGCAGAAGGTTATCCGGAAGCTGGGAGGAATTATTTTGTGAATTTGATGTTTAAGTACTAATCCATTGAACTGTGACAATATGAAGAGCCTCTTTACTGTGCTAAAAAGAATATACGGTTGTAAGACAGGTGTGTTGACACTGCTCGTCAGCTGTTCTTTTCTATTGGAAAGCGCTTTTCAGATCAATCTTATCCAAGAGGAAAACGAACGGTTTGTACTTTCTTATCCATCTTATTTTGGAAATAAAATTTATGAAAATGCGGGTAATCCGTTGACAAAAAACGGAGTAGCCTTAGGTCGCATGCTGTTTTATGAAAAGGCATTATCCGCAAACAACAATATTTCTTGTGGCACTTGTCACCGACAAGAATTGTCATTTACCAACGGTGAACGATTTAGTGAAGGGACGGATGGTACATTGACCGATCGGAATGCAATGGCGCTGGTCAATCTATTATGGGTAAATAATTTCTTCTGGGATGGTCGGGCACAAGGTTTGGAAAATCAGGTGGTTATTCCGTTGACAGACGCACGTGAGATGGGACAACCCTTGGATATATCGACACAAAAGCTTCAAGAAATGCCAATATACCCACCAATGTTTAAAGCGGCCTTTGGAACGGAGAAAATTACAGATAAGCAGATCATTTATGCATTGGCCCAATTTACCAGAACATTGATATCGGAAAACTCTAAATACGATCAATATTTACAGGGAAATTATCAACCCTCTGCAGCGGAATTACGGGGAATAGCGCTTTTTTTTGGACACGAGGAAAGAGGGGATATGCGACGGGTAGCATCCGGACATTGCCATGGCGGACCAAAGACCTTTACAGAGCTTTATCATAATAATGGTTTAGACGCGGTGGCACAGGATGTTGGCAGAGCTGCTTTTACAGGTTTGGCAGCCGATACGGCTCGTTTCAGAGTAGCTACACTGCGAAACATAGCTTTGACTGCTCCATACATGCATGATGGAAGGTTCGAAACATTGGAAGAGGTGTTGGATCATTATAGTGAACATATCAAAGCAAGCCCTACCTTAAGTCCGTTTTTGCGAAATACTTCCGGTGAACAGGACGTTTACGGTTTGCAATTTAAAAAGGAAGAGAAAGAAGATATTATCCGCTTTCTCAATTTGTTAACAGACACTACTTTTATTTCAAATCCTCTTTTCTCTGATCCGTTCATAAACAAATAATAGATATAATCTATAATGCACATCTTTAGACGATAAAAATGAAACGATTACTCACTTTGTTTTTTTGCTTAGCTTTTGTGACTTCCCTGGCGCAGAAGATACCATCTATTACTATTCGGGGAGAAGTACTGAAGGAACTTGAATTGAATGCACCGGATTTGCTCAGGATGGAACGGGCAAGTGCTATCCTGAAAGATCGGGAAGGTACTTCTCATCAATACGAAGGGGTGCCCGTAACGCGTATACTTGACTCCGCTGGTGTAACCTTAGGCAAACAGCTTAGGGGTGAGAATTTAACTAAATATTTACTGGTAAAATGTGCTGATGGTTATGAGGTCTTATTTTCCTTGGCAGAATTGGATAGTTCTTTTTCCGATCGCGTCGTCATTTTAGCAGATCAAATGGATGGCAAAGCGATCCCCGAAGGAAGAGGGCCGTTTCGGCTAATTGTTCCCGGTGAAAAAGCTCTTGCGCGTAGTAGCTTTGAAGTAGTTGCTTTTGTGGTTGGTTTTGCACGTGATTGATAAGCTAGCTCATTATTGGTGATTTATTTGCCTATGACGGCGTCCATATAAGCTAGTCGATTACTTTTTTTCCAAATGGCATGAGGGAGACTTCCAGCAATTTTAAATGTTGTTTAGCGAAAGGTATTCCTATAATGGAAATAGCCAGAACTGTTGCCCAGAACAAGTGGTTAAGAGCTGTATATAAACCACCGCATAAAATCCATACTAAATTTGCGAAGAGGTTCAAACAGCCCGACGCCTGAGGTTGGTTAATGATTTTCTTACCAAAGGGAAATAACGCCAATCCTGCCAATTTAAAACATTGGATGCCAAAAGGTATACCGATGATGGTAATACATAATATAATGCCGCCGAATAGATAACCAAGAGCAGCAAAAAAGCCGCCGAATAGGAGCCATATCAAATTCCCCAATAGATTCATAAGCGAATATACCGGATTTTTTTAAAGAAGAAGACACAAAAATAAGAATGGGGGATATAGTAAGAAATAGAATAAACATTTAACTTAGAATTTTTAACAATCGAAAACTTTATGGTGAATTTAAAAAAAATGGCTTTTACTATTTGTTTGGGTTTAATTATCCTATGCTATTATCAGTGTGGGAACCATGCAAATCAACCTTTAAATGATGAGAACCGCTCCATGATGGGGGATAGTATTCCCCCTCCTAGTAATAAGTTAGTATTGTTGGATAGTACCGTGAAGGTGTTCTTTATTGATAGTCTCAGTATGGCGGAAGACACCATCATACAACAATACCATCATATTCGTTTTAGTGGAGATGCCTTTTTTGATATCGATGAAAAAAAAGATTTTCCCTTATATATCTTCACCAGTCTTATGGAGATTAAGGTACTAAGTCCTTCTAGTTTCAGAGTTGCAGCCTATGATGCGGATCAAGGACAATCTGTAGAGATGATAGAAGGAGATATGATTATCTCCAAAGCCTATGCTTCGCCTTTCCCTGAACCAGATACACTGACTAATAACAACCTATATATGGTCAATAAAAGTATTGACCTGTCGGAAAAAGAACAATTAGACAACCCACAGTTGATCGTATGGTGGGAACAATTCAAACATTTCTAATTATATAGTGTTTTTCCTACACAGTTGAGTTATACGCATTAAATATAAAATCAATGAGGTGTTTTTCATTTTCTTTTTTAGTGGTATTCAGTATTTTCTCTTTCTTTTCCTGTGGTGAGGGCAACCGCAAAAAAAAAGAACCATTGGCTGATCAGGATGCTGCAACAGAATACGGAACGTTTATACAGCTTGCAGAACCATTGGCTACTGCGCCACAAAATAAATATGCAAAAGTGATCGGTTGGCCAGAAGGCCGGACGCCAATTGCTCCATCCGGTTACAAAGTAATCAAGTTTGCTGCTGACCTCAATAGTCCACGCAATATCTATGTAGGGCTTAATGGAGATGTTTTTGTGGCACAGTCTCGAACAGAGCGCACTGGCGAAGATCCGGATAAGGCCGCAGCCAGAAATGTTAAAGCGGGAAAAAGTGCGAATAGTATTTTAATTTATCGGGATACCGATAAAGATGGCACACCCGACTTTGAAGGGGAATTTTTAAATGGTCTGAAACAGCCCTTTGGTATGTTGATATTGGCAGATTATTTTTACGTAGCGAATACCGATGAGATAAGGAGGTATCCGTATAAGGAAGGTGACAAGAAAATAAACTCAAAAGGTGAGAAAATATTGGATCTTCCTGCGGGAGGGTATAATAACCATTGGACACGTAACCTAACTGCTAGCAAGGATGGCTCGAAAATTTACGTTACCGTTGGATCTGGAAGTAATGTGGCAGAGAATGGATTGGAAAATGAAAAGCGACGTGCAAATATCTTGGAAATAAATCCGGATGGGAGTGGGGAACGGATATATGCTGCTGGACTAAGAAATCCTGTGGGGATAGATTTTGAACCCCATACAGGCGTGCTGTGGACAGCAGTCAATGAGCGGGATCAGTTAGGTGATATGATCGTACCTGATTATATTACAGGCGTGCAGGAGGATGGTTTTTATGGTTGGCCTTTTGCTTATTGGGGGCCTAATCCCGATCCTCGTTTGGAAGGGAGAGAAGAGGAATTGGTTCAAAAAACGCTTGTTCCCGATTTTGCTTTGGGGTCACATACCGCTTCACTTGGTTTGAGTTTCAACAAATCAGATAAATATCAAGAAGGTGCCTATGTTGGCCAACACGGTTCTTGGAACCGTTCGGAATTCGTAGGTTATAAGGTCGTTTTCGTTCCTTTCAGTAATGGGAAGCCTGTAGGGGAACACGAGGACTTTCTTACGGGATTTATCGCAAATGCAAAAAAAAATGAAGTATATGGCCGGCCGGTAGGTGTTACTTTTTCGCCAGATTATATGTTGGTTGCAGATGACGCAGCAAATGTGGTTTGGGCAGTGCTGCCAGAATAAGATCCAGGTAAATATTATAAAAACCGCATACTGCGAGGTACGCGGTTTTTATAAAGATTTAATTTTATAAGCGTTTTTTTTAGAATTTAGGAAGCTAAGTATCCACCATCTACCGGATAATAAGCACCATTTACGAAAGAAGCTTTACCAGAGCTTAGCCAAAGCACAAGTTCTGCTACTTCATTGGCTTCGCCTAAACGTCCACTCGGATGCTTGCTTATCAACCACTTAATAGTTTCATCATCCATATCTTTTAAAAGCGGAGTGTTAATAAATGCTGGCCCAACAGCATTAGCCCGAATGCCCTGATCAGCATATTCCAGCGATATGTTTTTTGTTAAGCCTATTACACCATGCTTAGCAGCTACATATGCAGCACTTCCCGCAAAACCAACCTGCCCAAGAATTGAAGCCATATTAATTATAGCCCCACCTCCTGAGCTCAATATTGCTGGAATCTGGTATCTGCAACCATAAAACACTCCAGATAAGTTTATCGCAATTACCTTGTTCCACGCATCGACGTCGTACTCACCCGTTGGAGAGTTAGGACCTCCAATGCCTGCATTATTACAAGCAATATGCAGCCCATTATATTTTGTAATAGCTTGATCAACTAAATAATCATTTTCGCTAGAGTTAGACGTGTCTGCCTTCACAAAAAAGGCCTCTCCGCCACGTTCAGTTATCACGTTAACCGTTTCATTACCGGCGTGCTCGTTTATATCAGAAACCACTACTTTTGCTCCTTCATTAGCGTATAACTCGGCAATAGCTCTCCCTATACCTGAGCCAGCTCCAGTAACTATTGCAACTTTGCTTTTTAACAATTCCATGTGTAATATTTTTTGTATGTTATGTTAACAAAAGAATAGAGGAATTGGTTCATAAAATATGAGATTCATCATATTAAAAAGAGAGTCTTACAAAAAGAATAAGGAGGTCATTTTGTCACGTTGAGTAAGGTTCCAGAACAACCACAGGTGTGGCGCCTCCTTATTCCTATTGTAAACCAATATGCAGTACCATTGTTAGAAAAGAAGAATAACTTTATTTAAGGTGCATGTACGTCTTATTAGATTTGCTGTTAACGCTGCTCCATTTAGTTATTATAGGATTCAATTTATTGGGGTGGATTTGGAGGGCTACGCGAAAACTACATTTTTATGTCATTTTAGCTACAGCTTTTTCTTGGCTGGTGCTTGGTATTTGGTTCGGTATAGGTTATTGCCCTATAACTGATTGGCAATGGCAGGTAAAGAAAGAGTTAGGCGAGAAGGATCTGCCAAACTCATTTATTAAATATATAGTAGATAAACTGACTGGCTTGAACAGTGATGCAGATTGGATTGATACGATAACAGCTATAAGCTTTGCTATAGTGACTTTATTATCTATTTATTTAAAGTTTTTTCATAAGCGAAACAAAAAACTATAGTTTGGCTTTACTAAGGCGTCTCTAATATACGAATGGATATTTTGACTGATTAGTAAAGCCTTCTATTACTGTACCATTCTTCATGCGTTTTTATTCAGAAATCCATCTTTTCATGCTGCGAACAACCAGCGCATTACCTTTGCTGAAACGTACGTGTTTTATTTGTTTTTCATTTTGCAGCTGAACGATATAAATCGTATCTTGATGGTTTGGAACATGAATTTCGTGTGCTCTTAACAGTGTATAATTAGCATATTTTTTGTCAACTTTTTTGCTTAGGTCTATTGGTATGTGCCGTTTTGCTAAGTATTTAATGGTGTGTTTCCATGCGCCATTTTCGTCATAACCAACTGTATATGGAATGTCTTGCTGAATGAATTTGGCCAACATGCCATAGTTAACCATATACCATTGAACATCAGAAATATCAGCAAAGCGCTCCGTGAAATGTCTAAGAATACGGGGATTTCTTATCATATTATGATCGCTTCTGTCATGTATAACCTTGAACATATCGTCTACTATTTTACTGCTGCTTTGCACTTTGACATCTTTAGATCTTTTCATGGCCAGTGTTTGCGCCCCTGTTATGCCACAATAAAAAATAGCGGTAAATACAAACGCTATTTTTATAATTACTAATTTTTTCATGATTTATAAATTAATTGTTTAACAAATGTTATGTTCTTAATGCTTTCTATTTTTGTTTGTCAGGCCGATAGTTATTACTAAATGTTCCAATTTTTATATCTTATGTTGGTAACCTATATTCGACAACACGTGTCGAATGGGAAAAAACCGAAACATTAAAGCAAGTATTATCAGTGAAGCGCAAGCAACCGGTTAATGGTAACTAGCGCGACATCTGTGTACAAAAGAAACATAGGAAGAACAGCTTTCCTATTATTTTTAGCCCAACAGCCTGGTTTTAGATCAAAGGACAACAAGGTAATACAAATGCAGTTTGTCGGGCATAAAACGTCGTAGGGCAAAAAAATAGGTTGTTTATAAGAATAATAACTAAATTAGTGTTTTGTAGGAGATTTAGGATATGTTTTCGTTGACAAAGAAGTGGTTGAATAACCAATACGTATTTAATGCTGTGTTTTGGCTGCTGTATTTTTGCTACGACTGGTTGACCCAGGCTTATATGAGCGGCGAGTATAGAAGACACCTTATGTCTACCTGTTTATTTGTACCTACAACAATTATTGCCGCCACACTCACAGTACATGTATATTTTAATAATTATTATTTGAAAGACAAAAAGCAACTGTTCTGGGTAGCGGCAATAGGCACCATGCTTATCTTGTTATTTATCCGAAGGTTGTTTTACTATTATTATACCTATCCAAGATATTATCCCGAAGGTAACCTTCAGCCCTTTTTTTACTTGCCGAAGCTTATTGTTGATATGGTAAATATGTATCTTATTGTTGGGTTATACTCCTTTATCCATTTTTTCAGGTCTTATTATGAACAGCAAAAGCTCACAGATACTTTACAGAAAGAAAAAATACGTTCGGAATTGGAACTATTGAAAATGCAAGTACATCCTCATTTTATTTTTAATACACTTAACAATATTTATTCTTTTTCACTACAGCAAAAACCCAAAACTCCCGATCTAATACACCGTTTATCGTCTTTTTTAGATTATAATCTGTATAAGGCAAAAGATAATATGGTACCGCTCTCCAAAGAGGTCGAATACATTCAAAATTATATTGAACTGGAAACTATCCGATTTGGCAATAAGTTAGATGTGTCACTGAATATATTATCTGACATCGATAAATTTTATATGAGTCCAATGCTTCTATTACCGTTAGTGGAGAATGCTTTTAAACATGGGGCAAGTAAATTAAATCAAGATGCGTGGATTCGAGTGGATCTTTCTATTAAAGAAGATATACTAACCGTTAAAATAGAAAATAACTATCCCGACAGCGTTGGCAAGAATGGTGTTAGTAACACGGGAATTGGTTTGGAGAACGTACGAAGGCGTTTAGAAATTTTATACGAAGGGATGCACGATCTAAATGTTTTATCGGAGTCAGGCACTTTTTTAGCTATTCTTAAAATAAAAAATGGAAAACTTGAACAGAATCCGGTGTATGGCGGTGGATGATGAACCGCCTGCTTTACAGTTGCTTAAGTCATATATCGATAAAATACATTCATTGCAATTGATCTTTCATAGTAGCAACGCCCTGGATGCTTTTAATTTTATTCAGCAAAATGAAATTGACCTTCTTTTTATCGATATCCAGATGCCCGGATTAAATGGTTTAGAATTTGTTAAGGCTCTTTTCCATAAACCGGCTATCATCATAACAACAGCTTACCGCGAACACGCTGCCGAAGGCTTTGATTTGGATGTGCTTGATTATCTGGTTAAACCCTTTCGGTTCGAGCGATTCTTAAAAGCAGTATCGAAGTACACACATACGGTGACAGTTCCAGCAAACTTTGAGATGTTGCAAAATAATCGTACGTCGGAATCGGTTTATATGTATTTCAATGTAAATAAGGAATTGATAAAAGTATTCTTAAAAGATATTCTGTATATTGAGAGTATTAAAGATTATATCAAAATAGTCACGCTTCAAAAAACGATCGTTACCTATCAAAGAATTAGTTATATGGAAGAAAAACTGCCCGAAGAAGATTTTATGAGAACACATAAATCTTTTATTGTAAATATTCATAAAATTAACTCTTTTAAAAGCGACAGGATACGAATCGCTTCTGATGTTATACCAATTGGACGTTTTTATAAGCGAAATCTTATAGATAG
Source organism: Olivibacter sp. SDN3 (assembly GCF_014334135.1). NCBI lineage: Bacteria > Pseudomonadati > Bacteroidota > Sphingobacteriia > Sphingobacteriales > Sphingobacteriaceae > Olivibacter > Olivibacter sp. SDN3. Next base: position 4,765,313 of record NZ_CP060497.1, on the reverse strand, counting down.
GTTAAATGGTGATACGTTCAGCGAATAAATAAAAAATATACGGAAACATTTACTTAGCTACATCGATATCACTACTGTTGATGGTGATATATTTACTTTTGATCCATTCACAACAATCGAAATATTTTAATAATTGCAGCTCTCCTTTATCCTTTTTTATTTCATTTAATTTAGGTTTTATATTTTTCCAGATGGCTTTTTTCCAAGCATTGCCTCGTCGTTTAGGATCCGATGAAATAGTGTTAAAGACCATTTTTTCTATTTTGAAGGCTTTCCCAAATTTGCTGAATAATCTTTTATAAGATCTGACTTCATATTCAAGGTATTCCATATCATCTTGTTCATAATAAATGAGTGTACTCAGTAATCTACCAGCACGATACATTCCAAGTTGAGGTGCCTGTTTACCTATCGTAAGAAGCTGATTAATGTGTTTACTCGCTTTATGCAATTGGTTCATTAAAAAATAGGTTAACGCTTCAAAATATAGGTATTCAAGTTGTTTTTCATGGCCTTCAGCTACTTCAATCCGTGGTTTCTCGCTTCTAAAAATACGCAGCAACTGCTGTGCTTTGTTCAGATTTACCATACCAATAGACATATTCAGTGAATATACCTGCGCAATGAGCTGGGCAAGACCTTTAAAATGATCAGGATACATTTTATTTGACAACGCTCGCGTTTGATCAATGAACTGGGCCATTTCTTTATAGTAACCTATACTCCTTAAGCTATCCAATATACCATCTAGTGCGGAGAGATAATCATAAGGAGGAAAGTCCCATATCTTTCTATTCGTATCAAAAAGTGTATTAAGCTCTTTAAATACCGTTAATGCAGATTGATATTCTCCTGTGTGAATGAAGAAAAAAGACTGGAATAACATATGCAGCTTTTGCGTTTCAAATTGCTGTTGACTTCCTCGAGTAGTGATGCTTAATTCGCTTAATATCAGGTCATTTATTTTTTCATTTTGCTTACCACTGAAAGTCAAACTTCCTTTGGTGAGACGGTGGCTCAACAACTCATAAAGTGAATAATGTTCATGGAGTTGACGTAAAGATTGCAAAGTATGCTTGGCTTTCATTTGTAAATCTATCAATTGCTGCTCTGTTATATTTGGAAAACCAATATCGGCCAATAAAGTGAGCTCCATCCGTGCTGCTTGATATATCATTGGATAATTTTGATTCTCCTGAGCCAACCTATATGCTTTCTGTAATTCCTTATTTCCTCTATTAGGAATAGATCGTTCAAAGCATAGGCGGGCTTTCATCAGGCTATGATGTTGCATGTACCGAAGGTCTTGTTCAACGCGTATTTGAACTAGTATATCTGTAAGGATCTTATATAGATAGTTCGACGTATTCTCGAACGATTTCGATGGGTACTTTTCCTTAAAGCGCTGTCTAAGAGTTTTATTATCTGAATTATTTTTATCAATGGATAATTCAAAGAGTAGGAGGTAATCCTTATGGCTTTTGAGTTTGGCACAATGAAGTCGGAAAAGCTTTTTTTCCGTAGCGGACAGTGATTTTATCAGTTTTTCCAATTCAAAAGCTAACATATTGAAGACTAAACTATTAAAAATTTTATTTATGATATTTTAAATTATTGTATAACAATTAGTTATATTTTATTTATTTAGTTTATTAGGTTTTATAATTCATAAAAATATAAAAAAATGGCTAATTTATGTTTCTTGTATCACTTATTTTTGACCACATTATAAACCGAATACCATTTTAACCATAGTATGAACAGAAAAATCATTGTAGTAGGGAGTATGAACATGGATATGGTAGTGAAAACCAGTCATATACCCAAACCTGGTGAGACTGTTTTAGGCGGTTCTTTCTTTATGAATCCAGGAGGTAAGGGAGCGAATCAAGCTGTTTCTGTAGCTCGTCTTGGAGGAGATGTAGCATTTATTGGAAAGATTGGGGATGACATCTTTGGAAAACAATCTGCTCAATTGTTTGACGAGGAGGGTGTAGACACTAATGGGGTACTGTCCGATCGCGACAGTCCATCCGGGATTGCTCTTATTACGGTAGATGATCTGGGAGAAAACAGTATTGTGGTAGCTCCCGGAGCCAATGCCCATCTTGAACCGGCAGATGTCGAAGAGGCGATAAACAGATATCCACAAGGCAAAATATTACTTATTCAACTGGAAATACCGATGCGCACCGTAGAGTTTGCGGCAGATTATGCCCACAAGAGGGGAATGCGGGTTATACTCAATCCAGCACCGGCAAACGAGCTAGTTTCAGGTATGTTCCATCTCATTGACATTATTACACCAAATGTAAACGAAGCGGAGATGCTCTCCGGAGTGCAGATTGTCGACATTGCAAGTGCAAGGCAAGCAGCTGAAAAAATCCATGAGCAAGGAGTTAAAAATGTTGTCATTACGTTGGGTAGGCGGGGAGCAGTATTATTCGAAGATGGTGAATTTTGCCATATCCCGGCCCCAGAAGTAGAAACAATTGATTCTACAGCTGCCGGCGATGTCTTCAATGGAGCACTTGCCGTAGCGGTGGGCGAAGGTAAGGCACTGACAGAAGCTACTTTATTTGCCTGTCGAGCAGCCTCTATCGCTGTAACCAAGATGGGAGCACAATCGTCTATACCGTTCCGTAATGAGGTGTTGTTAAATGGTATAAAATAAATATATATACTGAAAGCTATTCATTTTTAGGTGTATTGAAGGAAACTATTAAACGCTAACCAATAAAATCAATTATGTTCGTCGTACAAGATTATACATTAGCAGTTACGTTCTGTATCATTACGATGCTTTGTTGGGGTTCTTGGGCGAATACACAGAAGCTGGTACAAAAGGAATGGCGTTTTGAGCTATTCTATTGGGATTATGTGTTAGGTATCTTTTTATTAGCTGTTCTCGGCGCATTTACGATGGGGAGCATCGGGGCGTCGGGAAGATCGTTTTTAGATGATTTAGGACAAGCAGAAGGCCGCTACATCCAAAGTGCATTCACAGGTGGGGTGGTGTTTAACCTTGCTAATATTTTACTTACAGCGGCCATAGCAGGTGCTGGTATGGCAGTGGCATTCCCGGTAGGCATTGGTTTAGCACTGGTAATTGGTGTGTTGATTAATTATTTTTTGCTCAGTAAGGGTAACCCTGTTTTGTTGTTTTTGGGAGTAGGTCTTATTACCCTTGCTATTGTTTTTAATGCGATAGCTTTTCGCCAGCAATCAGGTAATTCAAGCAATAAGGCCGCGAGTAAATGGATTGTAGTGTCTGTTGTGGCCGGAATACTCATGTCTACATTCTATCCCTTCATTGCCGCAAGCATGGATCTTACTGACTTCGTGTCGCCAACGGTTGGAAAAATGACCCCTTATACCGCTTTTGCGATGTTTGCTGTAGGTATTCTAGTTAGCAATCTATTATTTAACACCCTATTGATGCGCAGACCACTTGAAGGTCCACCTATAACATATAGCGAATACTTCAGTGGTAGAAAGAACATTCATTTAGTGGGCATATTGGGAGGATGTATTTGGGGTATAGGCAATCTTTTCAACCTCATAGCGGCAGGTAAGGCAGGGCCAGCGATTTCTTATGGCCTTGGTCAGGGTGCAACATTGGTGGCAGCCCTATGGGGAGTAGTTATCTGGAAGGAATTTAGGAGAGCTTCTAAAATAGTTAATGCGCTCATTATAATCATGTTCATCCTGTTTGTGTCTGGGCTGGTGCTTGTAATCATTGCTGGAAATGAAAATAACTAAAATAATTGTAGAAAAGTAAAAAGCTTTGTTATGATAACTAAAAGGAAAATTTACCAGTTTATGTCTATGGGATTGGGGTGTTTTGTGATGTTTGTATCTTGTCAAAATGAAAAAAAGGAGCAGCTACAACTAAGCCATGAGGTGCTAAAAGATAAAATTAGAGGAGGATGGGCCGGTCAAACTATCGGCGTTTCTTTCGGAGGGCCCACCGAGTTCAAGTATAATGGTACCTTTATTCAGGATTACAAAAGTATTGAATGGAATGCTGGTCATATGAAAAAGCTCATGACTGAATGGCCAGATCTTTATGATGATATTTACATGGATTTAACTTTTGTTGACATTATAGAACGATTAGGTATTGATGCACCTGTTGATTCTTTTGCAAATGCTTTTGCCTATGCAGGCTATAACCTATGGCATGCCAATCAGGCTGCTCGTTTTAATATCTTAAATGGGATCGAAGCACCTGCATCCGGTCATTGGCGGAATAATCCTCATGCGGATGATATCGATTATCAGATAGAGGCCGATTTTGCTGGATTGATGAACCCAGGTATGCCAAACTCTGCATCTCAAATAAGTGATAAAGTAGGCCATATTATGAATTATGGCGATGGTTGGTACGGCGGTGTATATGTTGGCGCTATGTATTCATTAGCATTTTTGTATGATGATATAGAAAAGATTGTTGGGGAAGCCCTTAAAACGATCCCTGCTGAAAGTGATTTTCACCAATGTATCAGTGACGTTATTCATTGGCACCAACAATACCCCGGTGATTGGAAACAGACATGGTTTGAAATTCAGAAAAAATGGACAGAAGAAGTAGGCTGCCCAGAAGGTGTTTTTCTACCATTTAATATCGACGCTAAAGTAAACGCTGCATACGTTGTGTTAGGGTTATTATATGGTGATGGCGATTTTACACAAACACTTGAAATAGCCACACGTGCTGGCCAAGACTCTGACTGTAATCCTGCTACGGCCGGTGGAATTTTAGGTACACTCTTTGGCTACGATAAAATTCCTGCTTATTGGAAGCAAGGATTGACTGATATAGAGGATATGAATTTTAAATATACCGATATGTCGCTCAATAAAGTTTATGAGGCCAGCTATAAACATGCATTAGATATGATTGGTCGTAACGGTGGCGAAGTAAATGAGAAAATGGTTGTGATCAAAACGCAGATACCAAAAACGGTTGCTTATGAAAAGTGCCTTGAGGGTTTTTTCCCTATTATTCGCGAAGAGGTTCATCGACCTATAGATGCCGAATTCACTTTTGCCTTTGAAGGAACCGGTTTTGTTTTAAGAGGAACAGCGAATAAAGATCATGAAGACCTGCCCGAAGGCATTGTAGAAGCCGACTGCTATATCGACGGTGAAAAAGTTGAAACAGTGCAGTTGCCTACCGCTTTCCGTACGCGACGGCATGATCTTTTCTGGAAATACGCGCTTCCAAAAGGCAAACATCAGGTTAAAATAGTGATTAAAGACCAGCATCACGATTATAAATTACAGGCATGGGACTATGTGGTATATAGCGATAAACCATCGGATGGCTTAAGTGCGCACCTTTGATCTGGGCGACCAAACCATAAAACTAGCCAAAAATGAAAAAAAATATTTTAAATCTCTTAACCAAAATCGCCAACTCGGTGCAGCTTTCGTTGCCCTATTGCGGCGCTCTTAAGGTTTCTTTGAATGATGAAAATATCTTATTAACAGCAGTAAAGCCAGCATTGTCTGGCAATGGAATTATTGTTCGCCTATATAATGTATCTTCAAGTGGCCAAAAACTTCAATTAAAATGCAACCATCATAATAGGCGGGTATCCCAAATCCACTTGAGTAATGCTAGAGAAAAGATGATTGAACCATTTGATTTACAGGGACTATGGCCGGCATTTTCTTTGAAAACATTGTTCATACTTGTTTAATAATGTGATGTGTATAAAAAAAAGGAAAGTAAACATTTTGGAACTATTGGCACTTGTTATCATAATGATGGGAACAATAAATGCTCATAGTCAACAGTCAAAACAAACAATCATTTTTGATACCGATATAGGGAACGATATTGATGATGTATTAGCGATGGCAATGCTTTATAATTATCAGAAGCAGGAACAGGTTGATCTAAAGGCTATTACCATATCAAAAGCAAATCCAGTTACCGTAGACTATATTCATATGCTGAATACGTATTATGGCCTGCGAGATATAGCCATTGGATATATAGGTGAAACGGGGCCCACTCCAGATTCAGGACTATATATGCAGCAAACATTAGCTTATGAAGAAAATGGAAAGCGCCTATTCTTATCGACGCCGGAAAGATATAAGCAGGTGCCGGAAGCCTATAAGTTGCAAAGAAAAGTTTTGGCCGCGGCGCCTGACCATTCAGTAACCTTAATTGTGGTGGGGTTCTCTACGAATATGGCGAAGTTGTTGTCATCGAGACCTGACGAGTTTTCAAGTCTGGAAGGAAAGGAGCTCATTCAAAAAAAAGTTATCAGCATGTATATGATGGCAGGTATGTTTGGCAAAAAACCTTTTCCTGAATATAATGTAGTGAAAGATGTGCAAGCAGCTCAACAGGTGTTTAAAAATTGGCCCACACGCATTGTCGTGAGTGGTTGGGAAATTGGGAACGCTTTGAAATTTCCAGCCGATAAATTATTGAGCGCATTTCCGCAATATTGGCATCATCCTATTGTAAACTCTTATTTCCACTATATGAAGATGCCTTATAATCGAGAAACATGGGATCTCACCGTTGTATTGCAAGCGATAGAACCCCACCAGAATTATTTTGGAAGTTCGATTTCGGGGACAATAATGATTGACGACGACGGTATGACTCGTTTTTCTCCAACAAAGGGTAAGCATCAAATTTTATTACTGAATCCAGACCATAGAGAACGTATACTTAATCGGTTGGTGGAAACAGTAACAGATAAATGATTAGACATCCTATTGCAAGTTACCTTTTAAACAAACCAAATTATACGATAGAGCGTCGTTTTTTGACCTTAAACAGATAATATCAAAAAATAGTAGATGATTTGTAGCGAATAGGTATGTTAACCCGTTTAGTAAACAGGTTGGATTTAAAATGGTAGAGGCTCTGCTAACCCAAAAGCGGGGCTTTTACTTTTTTTATTAATGGCCGTTTTATTGCATTTTTTATATTTCACCCGCGATATAATAATTATAAGCTTCAATTTCCTTTTTTGCGTCAGCTATGGTAAATGATAGAATATCCGTTGTAGGCATATTGTATAGATCCTGTTTATTAACGTTTTAATAGTTTGTTATTAATTATTTTTTCCATGACCGACTCTTTTAAACTTCGGGAAACTGTTATTCTATCACTTCCTATTTCCAGTATATTACCGTTAATACCATCGATAGCTGTTATATTTACTATAGAAGACTTATGTACCTGTATAAAATTCGCAGGTATTTGGTCCAAAATGGATTTCATGGTGATGTGCACAATGTGCTTATCTGTAGAGGTATGGATGCATACGTAATTCTCCAACGCCTCAATAAAGAGAACGTTCTGCCAAGCTAGTTTGATTATTTTGCCGTCTACTTTAACAAAAACATCATCAGAGATGGTAGACCGCTGGTCATTATTAAATAAGCCAACCGCCTTATTGGCCGCTTTCAAGAAACGATCAAAAGAAATAGGCTTCAACAGATAGTCAATCACTTCCAGTTCATAGCCTTTCAGTGCATATTGTTCGTATGCGGTAGTTAAGATGACTTTGGGCGGCGTAGCTAGTGATTGTAATAGCTCTATGCCCGATAAATATGGCATCTCAATGTCAAGAAAGAGCAAATCAACTTCATGGTTTTTAAGAAGGGTATTTAAAGATAAGGCATCTTCGCAAGTGCCTGCCAAGGTTAGGAAGTCAAGCTTTTCAACATATCCCTGTAAACCCTTTCTAGCGATGGGTTCGTCGTCTGTAATAACACATTTTAATTTCATCATAATTATTAGTCAGTATTTAATTTTCAATGTTACTCATGAGCCGTTGCTCGGGATTTATCCATCGATCAGATGGGGCTTATCTTATTCAAACCCCGAAGGGTTCATGAATACCAATTCGACATTTAAAATACGTGAATAAATTTACATTTTCCTGTGTGATAAAAAATGAAATTTTAAACATCGACCGTTCATTTTGAGTATTATTGATTGGTATCTGTTTCTCTTTTCTTTTTTGTGCAATAGAAAGCGTTGTCTTTACCCATTGTAGAATTTGTTACAAAATTACGCTCAATGTAGCCTTGAAAGTTTGTACTTGCTTTTCTATAATCAACTCATGTCTGCCCGGATACAGTAAAGCTAACCGCCTGCGAAGATTTTCCAGGCCAATGCCGCTACTTTTTTTCTTCGGTATATTAGCCGGTATGGAGTTGATCACGTCAAAAACCAAGCGGTTTCCTTCTATAGCCGCGATGACCTGGATACGATAACTTCCTCCAACATACTTGAAAGCGTTTTCTACCAAAGGCAAAAGTAGTAAAGGATAAATAGATTGCCGATTTAATTCCTTGGGCAGTTGTAGATGCAGCTTTAAACTTTCGTTCATCCTTATTTTTTGTAAGGCAATATATGATTGCAGATAGTCTAATTCCTGTTTGATCGGCACTATTTCGTATTGATCATATAATTGATAGCGCAGCAATTCTGAAAGCTTTTCCAGCGTATGTTTGGCTTGTTGATTGGTATCATCGATCTGAAAATATACCGTATTTAAAGCGTTGAATAGAAAATGTGGGTGGTATTGGGCTTTAAGTAATTGAAGCTCTGTCTGTAATTGATCGGCATTTATTTTTTCGATTTGCAGTTGACGTTCGTAATTAATGTACACCAAGGCATTTCCTTTTGAAATGGTATAGTAAAGTAATATAAATAGAGGTGGTATCAAACATATGAGCACAATATCAAGTAACTGCGCTCCATCATCTGTTAAGGCAGCCATCGGTAAGAGGGTTACCAGTACAATAATCTCCATATATCCGATAACTTCGGCATATTCTTTTATGGACGATACTTTTTGCTTGTTGTGGCTGATACTATATAGGTTTTTTCTTAGCATATGCCGAATGGTAAAGATCATAATATAGCTGGTGACCACAGCGGTTGAAATTTCGATGGCATTCAGTTGCCACGGCCTTAACCAGAATTTGGAACCATCGAATACATCAGTGATCAGTCGTATGATGAAATAAATCAATATACCATATGTTGGGGGGAAAATAAATCGCTCTACCCAATTGAACTGTATCATGCTTTGATTTTTTATACAAGATCGAAAAAAAATTATTCACTGTCATTATTTTAACCATTATTTTGTTCGGCTTTAAAGACCTTATTTACTGATGATCAGAAAGCCGAAACTTCTGCTCCCTTCATAACGGCTTTTTTTTTGTGTGGTATCGGTGATTTCTTTTTCAAAGGTTTCATGCCAAACAAAAATCGCATAATAGGAAAGGGTCTGATGAAGAGGTGGTAAGTCATAATGGTCGCAAAGAGGGTGCTGATCACAATGAAAACGTATTTTAAACCAATACCGTCTGTTGATTGTACTACACGATAGGTAATCAATATGATCACGGTTTGATGTAGGATAAAAAAGGGATAAATAGATGTATTTAGGTAATCCATCGCCCTATTGGTTATATTCAGATATCTTTTGCCATAACCCACGATAGCAAATACCCAAGTCCAAGCCATTAACGGAAAAGAGGTGCTAAAAAGTTTTGTGTGCCAGCTTTCGCGTGCTGGGGAAGAATGACCAGACCATTCAAAACTTCCCCACCGAATGCAATTTACAATTACCAATAACAGAAAAGCTATTCCCAACGACAAATGGCGATTACGTTCTAAACTTTGTATAATAGTCGGTTGAACCATGCAGATAAATCCAACTAGCACAAATCCCATCCAATAAATAAAAAATAATGGATCATTTATCAGGGCGTTTGTTTGCGGATAACTAGAAACCATTATACCGTAAAGCAGGCTTGTAGGAATTATCAGCAGATATACATTTTTTTTAGTAGCAAAAAAATGTAGCTTTTGTCTGAAATCCACTGCTTGTTCGCCTGCACACCATTTAAAAAAGGGAGCAAGGAGCATGTCGTAAATGAAGAGATAAACAATAAACCATAGGTGGTGCCAGCTAAAATTTCCTTCAGGATAAGGCTTAAAGCTAAATACTGAAAGGAGAAATGTCCAATAACTACCTTTGTAACCTTGGCTAAGCCGTTCGAGGTACACCTGAGGAGGGACGACAACCAATATTCCCACGATAAGTGGAATAAATAGACGGCGTAACCGAAGTAGTATGAATCCGCTTGTTGTTCTTCTTTTAACCATAAACCAGGTTACAGCTCCAGAGATAAAAAACAGCAGTGGCATGCGAAAGCGACTGAGCCAAAAAATGAATTCGGTCAATATATCGCTGCCTTCTGGGTTGCTAATATGCCATTGATAATCCTTAGAAAAGGGCATAGCCGAATGGAACAACAGCACACCTATAATGGCAAAAATCCGAAGCCAATCGAGATAATTTACACGAGCAGTATTTTCCATAATTTTATCTTTTTTTTAATTCATGATAAAACTAGGCTTCGTGAACAAGTCTCAGAAATTTCTTTGACCAGTGGCAAAAAAGTGTTGACGTATGGTGATGCTTTACCACTGCTGGGTCTGCATAAATCGAATGGCTATTAATATGATCAAAAAGAGTAACCCAATAGTAAGTAATGTCTATTGGTTGTGGATTTTAAATTGGTGTAAGCGGATATGCCACTTCCCCTTTCTAATCGCCACTGTAATGACATTGCTTTATAAATACTGCCGAAGCCAATAGCCAAACCTTGTTCATACTTTCTGGTGTCTTCCAAAGCTTTTTGCTCTCTGGTATTTTCTGAGTTGTAGAATTTAGATACTATTGTCATGCTATTAGTTTCGTTGATGACAAAGCCATTAGTCATACCTGCATTAATAAATAGCGATGTCCGTCTGACTGCTTGTGAAAAGCGTATCATATTAACTGTTTTAAGGTGCGTGTGACCGATAGTTGTGTGATAGGTGGAGTAGTTCTCACCACTCGTAAAGTCATTATAGTTCCCTTTTACTTTATAGGTGCTCATAGCAAGTTCATTGTAGATTGACCACTTCTGAAAATTTCTCGGGATAAATATTTCTAGAAATACACCAGCTGCGATGTTAGTTGATTGGTCGAATTTGGTATTTATCAAAGGGCTATTTCCATAACCTTCAAAATTCAACGAAGTTACAGAAATACCACTTAAAGCGCCCCATTTTGGTTTGTTCTCCTCCGTTTGATTTTTAAAAGCTATAGGTTCGTTTTTGCATGCGTAATACGTTAAGAAAAGCTTTTCTAAATATTTAGCGCTGTAATTTGTGCTCTGTATGGCAGCTACAATTGAAGGGCAATCCTGAAAATATGATATCAGTTGCGCTACATATTGTTTATCCTTTGCAAGGTAAGTCTTTCCATTCTGCTGGACATTATATTGGTTATAACCAAGCAATTCAAAATCTCCATTTCTTTTTATATAAAACACATTTGTGCCGCCTCTATTTCTGTATTTATACAAGGATTTTTCGCCAGTTATAAGCGTTTGTAAAAAGATGGTGTCACGTTGAAGTCGAAGGATTCCGCTTTCAGATTCCTTATTATTTTCTCCTGCGTTTTTCTTACCAATGATGATACCACTTTCATAAAGCTCTCCTGCTACACTAAAACATATGATATCGAGGGGTGAAAAAAGAATTCTATCGTCTGTTAGGTGGGCTTTAAAAGCTATTTTTTCGGGGTTTACCGACCAGTTTCGATAGTCAACATAACCTGTTATGGTGTCTTTATTATTTGTAACAACGTATCCGGATATAAAATTATCCTGACTGAGCGCAACAGTTGGAATGAGAGCTAGTGATAAAATTAATAGGCTAACGGATATTCTTCCATTTCGCGTAAAAATAGATAAAGATTGATTCATAGTGTTAAATTCAATTTGGTACTATTAGGTTGTTTTACCTAAAACCAAAGGTTGTTATGAGAGCTTGTTGTTTAGATTGTTCCTAAAAGTTTAAGTTGATCGATTGCGTCAAATATATTTATTAATCATATTAGTTGCAATATGTTGACAGCAAACATTTATTTTATATCTCTATAGAATTTTAAATAATTGGGAATAGGCAACATGAACGGCTTTTGTACGGAGAAAAAATTTGATCAGGTCTTTTCTTTCTTAGTGAAATTTAGGAAACAATTATCGTCAAAACATTGTTCAGCAAACATATAAAGAATATAGAAATGAGTGACTTAACAGTTACGGTTATTGGGTCTGGTGATGCTTTTTCAAATGGCGGTTACAGGCAAACATGTTTCCATACACATACGCAACATGGAGATTTTTTAATTGATTGTGGTGCAAGTGCATATCAGGGACTGAAGCAACTTGCCGTGGCTTTAGATCAAATAGATATTATTATTATCTCTCATTTTCATGGTGATCATTATGGTGGTTTACCCTTTCTTCTATTGGATATGGCTACACATGGTAGGGGAAAAGTACTTACGGTTATAAGTCCCCCAGGGTGTGAGCAAAGGATCAGCGAAATGCTCGATCTTTTGTATCCTGGGAGTGATGTATTGGGTAAAATGAATGTGATTTTTCGTAGCTATAAAAAGTACGAAGAAATTGTAGTGAATTATCTCACAGTTACTGCAGTACCCGTTCTGCATAAACCGGAAAGTTTACCTCACGGTCTCAGGATAGGTGTAGCGGATAAGATAATCAGTTATTCTGGAGATACCGAATGGACAGATGAATTGATCATGCTCGCAAAAGATGCAGATTTATTTATTTGCGAATGTAATTTTTACGATCGCATAACAGCCGGTCATATGAATTACTTGTCCTTAAAAGAAAACATTCATAAACTTGCATATAAAAAAATCCTTTTGACGCATTTTGATGCGGAAATGCTAATGAGACTAAATGAAGTTGAATGGCCGCATGCTAAAGATGGCATGTCTATTTCTCTAGGCTAAATGATCTAACGACATAATTTTCGTTTACTGGTTGCCTACCTTCTTCCCCAATAATAAACGCGCTTGAGAGCCCCATGCACCAATAAGAACATCGTTGATACCATCACCATTAAGGTCGCCAATGGCCAGACCCCAACTTCGGCCCACCGTTAATGCTGGAATAACTTTACTGGTTACATCTTTGAAATTTCCCTTTCCATCATTCTCGTAAGCTTGTACCTGCATAGGTTCAAAAGGAGGGATTTTGAGCGCACTTAACAGTAAATCAGTATCACCATCATGATCAAAATCGATGGGTATTCCTGCGTAAGTAGAGAATTTATTGGCAGGCATCCGGTTGATCGTTTCGTCTTTAAAATTTGCTTTTCCATCATTAATAAGTATACGAACGCGAGGGTCCTTTTCCCAGGGGCCGCCATTACTTGTTAAATTGGTAAATATGATGTCTAAATCCCCGTCGTTATCTACATCAAACGTCAGAACTTCCCGGGTATGCAAAGGAACCGGGAGGTCTAACTGATCTGGGTTCTCGGTAAAAATCCCATTACCATCGTTTATTAGCAAACGATTGGGGGGAATTTCATTACCTACTACCATATCCAAGTTGCCATCACCATCTAAATCGGCTAATTTTATACTTTGACTGGCATCATTAACCTGTGGTAACCCGCTGCTGGTGGCATCTATAAAGAAGCCTGGACGATCTTGGTCGTTCATCCAAAGAAAGTTCTGTCCTTCAGTTCCGGAGTTGCCCACTACGATGTCGGGTAGACCATCACCATTCACATCGCCCACATCCAGACCATTTCCCTCACTTTTAGCTAACAATCGATCACTTACATTCTTAAAGCTCCCATCACCTTTTCCCAAATAATATTCATGATGTTGATCGTCTTCTGCCACAAAAACAATATCCATGATGCCATCTTGATTGAAGTCGGCAACCCGTACATGTTCAGTATCATGATTTTTGTTGAGAAATACGTCTTTCCTCCAACTAAGCTTTCCATTACCGTCATTCAGATATAGCCTATTTGGTTGAGATTCTAAGGCAAGGATAACGTCTAAATCCCCATCACCATCTACATCTAACAGTGCAATATCCAAGGCATGGGCATCGGGATCTAACGGTACATGGGTGGCTGTTACATCTCGGAAATAAGCAGTTTCTTCATGCTGCGCATAAAGACATGATTGAAAGAAAAAAATTAGGCTAAAGAGTATACTTATTAGTTGACAACGTGGTTTAACTAATGCGGAAAATAAGTTCGATAAAATGTTCATAACGGATTGATTTACAATTAAGGTTTGCAGTTTAGAGGATGAGACATCGATAATTGCAAATTATGAGCACTGAAGAAAGTAAATTGCCGCGAATAAACTGCTTTTGTGTGCAATATACAAAAACAGCATAAAAAAGCAGTTTATCTAAGTTTATATTATAAAAAATTTTATGGGTTAGTTTCAAAAATCGACTTCAAACAGCCATTTTAATTGTTTTTTTGTAAAAGCTTGGGGCATGATTCGAAAAACACCGTTGCGCAATTTACATAAGAATGGTTGCTGCCAATGCGATATCCAGCCCAGAAACCTAGATAGTCGTATGATTCTTGTAGTTCTTGCTATTCTACGCTTTTCATAATAGGCTAATGCCTCTTTGAGGCTGATTTTTTGTTGCAAACATTGCCCCAGTACCACGGCATCTTCAATAGCTTGGCATGCTCCTTGTCCCATATTGGGCGTGGTGGCATGGGCAGCATCACCCAATAGTACAATATTCCCGTAAACAAACTGTTTAAGCGGTTTAATGTCTGCTATATCATTCCAAATGAGTTGATCAGAGCTAGTGGCATTCAGCATTTCTGCTATGGGTTTATGTACACCAGAAAAATGATTTGCCAATTCCTTCGGTGTCATTTGTCGCATTTTAGGGTTGTTTTTATGCGTTTTAATACAGGCATACCAGTATATTTTATTACCTGGCAAAGGAGATATACCAACCCTGCCTGCTATGGCCCAAGTTTCAGCAGAAACCATGTTGTTTAAGTTAATTCCTGGGTTTTCTATGACTGCCCGCCAGCAGGTATAACCTGCAAAACGGGGAGTACTGGAAGGAACTAACTGTTGCCTAACGACGGAGTGAATGCCGTCGGCCGCTATTAGTAAGTCGACAGTTATCTGTGTTTCATCAGCAAAGCTTACCAAAACTTGATTTTCTTGTTGCATCACATTTGTACAGCGTTTACCCAGCACTATTGATACTGGCTTAATTTTTTGCAAAAGTACTTCATGCAGGTCGGCACGATGAATTACCAGGTTATTCTCTTCAAATTGACTACCCAAAAGCGCAGTATTCTGATCGCTAATTATTTTGCCTCGATCATCCAACATCTGCAAAGCAGTTAATTGTTTACCCCTTCCGATAACTTCTTTTGCAACTCCCAGCTTTTCCAAGCCCAAGATTGCATTAGCCGCCAAACCTACACCGGCCCCTATAGGTTTAATATTCGGCGCTGCCTCATATACCGTAACATTCGTACCCTGTCGTTGTAGGGCAAGCGCCGTGCTCAATCCGCCAATACCTGCTCCAACGATGGCCACGTTGTTCTTTTGTATACTCATGTTGTCAAATATACAGCCTTGGCCACAGTATCCTATTTAGGTATGTGCCATTACTATTTTTTTATCGTTCTTTATAGCACTATCTGCTTTGTAACCTTCGATATGGCCTAAGGTATATTTTATTATTTCCAGGCGTGCCGCCCTCTTATCATCTGTTCTAACTTCTATCCAGGGCGCCTTTTTGGTAGAAGTTTGTTGTAATAGTTTATCAATATAATGTGCATAATCCTCCCATTTATCCTGTGCTTTTTCATCCAGTGGACCTACCTTCCATTGCTTTAGTAGATCTTCTTTACGTTCGTTTAGTCGACCCTCTTGTTCTTTTTTGGAGATAGTAAGAAAGAATTTAATCAGGATTATGCCATCTTCTATTAGTAGGCTTTCAACCTCATTGACCTGTGCCATGAACTGCTTATACTGTTCCTTGGTACAAAAGCCGAAGACCGGTTCAACCATTGCTCGGTTATACCAGCTGCGATCAAAGAAAACGATCTCACCTTGTTTAGGCAACTGCTTGATGTAGCGTTGAAAGTACCACTGCAATTGCTCGTCTTCGGTAGGCTTACGGAGAGCTACAACCCGGTATTTTTTTGGATTAAGTTTCGCAATCATTCTACTGATGCTACCTCCTTTGCCGGCGGCATCACGACCTTCAAAAATTAGCAGTACCCTTTTATTATGTTCAATAACGTATTGCTGCAATTTAAGCAGTTCAAATTGCAGTTTCGATAATTCCTTTTCGTAGGCGAGTTGTTTTCTGAATTTCTTTTCCTTGATAATATTATTTGCGATTAACAAATCCAGTATTTCTTCGCTGCTATTGATTTTTTCAAGACTAAAGAGATCAAATGGTGTCATAAATTAAAATGATATTGACAGTTTTTAATAATTTTAGAATAATAACGATCGTGTAGGCCTTAAAGTTTTCCCTCAACCAACAAGCAACCATTTTCTAAGTAACAGCTGCCTTTTATCAGGGTTGATCAGCATTTTATCGGAAATTATCCGAGAATTTATCAGGAAAAAGTAAGATAAAACCAAGTAAAAAGCAATGAACAAGACGATTGATGGTAGAAGTTAGTTAGGTCTTAGTTGGTATCAATCCTGAATTATGTATGTTGTTTAATCTCGGTAGTTTAATGCAGGTTTGCGGTCGTCTAGCAAGGCTTTACAGTTAAAATCGGTTGCTTAGGCTTTCTCGAATTCTGCCTTTGACCGTTCTATTAAATGTGTTATTCGGAAATATTAGCTGCCTATTACTTAATGATTTGTAGATGATACAAGGGGCTAGCCGACGGACGTGCGCGAGTCGAATTTTAAAGGATAATAAGGGAAATCATGTTGCGGTTAAGCTGATACTACATGACGGTCGTATAAGGGGAAAAGCAGAGGGTGAATTAAAAGGAAGCGAAACGATGCCTATTTGTATATGAGTACAAGTTTTTATAAGTTTGTATTGGCTTTAGGGGTATTCTTTAATGAATTGAGACAGTCCCTTTGAACCTGATATGGTTGATACCGTCGTAGGGAAAAGCGATAAGATTCCAAAGGAAAAACTATAGCCATTTTTAACTTTTTATTATTGAATTATGGAAGATAGCCTTTGGAAACATATTCAAACCGTCAAATCGGTATCCCCTTTAATACATAGTATCACCAACCTCGTAGTAATGAACAATACGGCGAATGCTTTGCTTGCAGTAGGTGCGTCTCCTATCATGGCTCACGCCCATGAGGAAGTAAAAGAAATGGTGGGTATCTGTCAGTCATTAGTTGCCAATATAGGCACTATTGACGAGTATATTTTCCAGGCTTTGACGCTCGCCGTTGAAGCCGCTAATGTACTTGGTAAGCCCTGGGTTTTAGATCCGGTTGGGGCTGGGGCAACATCTTTTCGCGACAAAATACTGTCAGAGCTGTTAGTGCAGGCACCGGTAGTGATTAGGGGCAATGCCTCCGAGATTTTAGCACTAGCAAAGGTAAGCGCTACGAAAACGAAAGGAGCAGATAGTACTGTGCAAAGTGATGAAGCCATAGATGCTGCGCGCTACCTATGTCAGCGTTATGGAACAATCGTATGTGTCTCAGGAAAAAAGGATATTATTGTAAGTGAAAATCGTCTTATTACTATTGCTAACGGAAGTCCTCTCATGACCAAAGTTACGGGGTTGGGTTGCTCTGCAACTGCAGTCATCGGAGCATTTGTTGCAGTTGTCGATGATAAGGTTGAAGCAGTGGCGGCCGCTACTGCTTTATTCAGTATCTGCGGAGAGCTCGCTGCTAAACAATGTAATGGGCCGGGGAGTTTACAGGTTTTGTTGTTAGATAAATTGTACAATCTCACGGAAAGGGAATTTAACAACCATTTAAGGATTCATTTTAATGACTAGGCACCCCTTATTTCCTTATCAATTGTATTTAGTGATTTCGGAAGAAAGTTGTACGAAGCTCAATTACTTAGCTGTTGCAGAAGAGGCGATTCGAGGCGGTGTAGATATTATACAGTTTAGAGAAAAGAATATCGATACTGCGACCTATTTTAAGAAGGCTATGTCTTTGAAGGCGATTACCGATAAATACAATATTCCACTAATTATTAATGATAATTTAACCGTTGCCATGCGTGTGGGTGCATTTGGAATTCATGTGGGAAGGAATGATGTTTCGCCGATAGTGGTCCGCGAGAAGTGGCACAGTTGTCGAAGTTTAGGTTATTCGATAGAATATTTGACTCAGCTCTTAAACGAAGAAGCTTCAGCAGCCGACTATTTTGGGGTCAGTCCGGTTTTCAATACAAAAACAAAAAAAAATACCGTTACCGAATGGGGGATAGAGGGTTTGAGAAAGATCAGGAAATTAACCGAAAAGCCTTTGATCGCTATTGGGAATATGCACCTGGAAAATGTGTCGAGTGTCATGAAAGCAGGAGCAGACTGTATAGCGGTGGTTTCGGCTATTTGTACATCTGACGATCCGCGACAGGCTGCCATTGAATTAAAAACAAAGATATTAACATCATGATTAAACAGTATAAATATCCCTCGGCTTTAACTATTGCAGGTTTTGATGGTAGCGGTGGAGCTGGTATCCAAGCCGATATCAAAACCTTTTCGGCCTTAGGTTGCTATGCGACGTCTGTGCTGACGGCTTTACCAGTGCAAAATACGCAAGGCGTTCGTAGTATCTATCCTATTCCAACAGAAGTCGTGCAGGAACAGATAGAAGCCATACTGGATGATATTTTTCCAGCTGCTATAAAGATTGGAATGGTGCATACCAGTGAATTGGTGAAAACCATCGTAGATACACTCAGGCATTATCCCAGCACGCCTATCGTATTTGATCCGGTGATGGTGGCTACCAGTGGCCATAGACTTATCGAAGAGAAAACTGTAGCAGATATTGTAGACAGGTTGTTTCCCGTAGCCACACTCATTACACCGAATTTAGATGAGGCAAGTATATTGGCCGAAATGGAGATCAAAACAGTTGACGATATGTACTTGGCTGGAGAGAAGATCTTAAAGTTTGGTTGTCAGGCTGTATTAATAAAAGGGGGGCATTTGGATTTACCAAAAATAACTTCTTTATATTTTGAAGCCAATGGCGATATTCACGTCTTTGAGTTTGAAAAATTTCAAACGAACAATACCCATGGGTCTGGTTGTACCTTATCGTCTGCTGTTGCAGCTTACATCGCTCAGGGACAAAAACAGTTGGAAGCAGTGTCGTTAGGGCAATCTTACGTTCATAAAGCTATATATCATGCTATAGGCGTGCAAATAGGTAAAGGTAACGGTCCATTGAACCATTTTTTTGATCCCCAAAAATTGATTAAGAATGAGTTGGTCTGAAGGTGCATGGAAAAAGATAGAGCCCATCTATCAATCAATTATTGAAATGCCGTTTATTTTAGAGTTAATGGATGGCACTTTGGCCGCTGATAAATTCCAGTTTTATATGGCGCAGGATGCACATTATTTGGAGCATTTTGGTAGGGCATTAGCCGTTATCGGTGCGCGGGCTTTGGATACCGCAGATGCGCTAGCATTTATGCGCTTTGCTGAAAATGCCATTGTAGTGGAAGCTGCTTTACACGAGTCCTATTTCCGGGAATTTGGGTTGGAAGGCAGAGGTAAAATAGAACCCGCTTGCCACCATTATATACACTTTTTGAAGTGCACGGCTGCCTTGGACATAGTAGAAGTGGGAATGGCCGCCGTATTACCCTGTTTTTGGATATATAAGGAAGTGGGAGATTATATCTATAACAACCGGTCGTCTATTACTAATCCTTATCAGCGATGGATCGATACATATGCAGGTGAGGAATTTGGCATAGTCGTTAAAAATGCCATCCAAATATGCGACCGCGCAGCAGAAGCTACTGTTGATCCGATAATAAATAGGATGGATACCGCATTTATAACAGCAACCCATTTGGAATTTGACTTTTGGAATGCAGCTTATAACCAAAGGCAGTGGTAATGCCGTTAGTATCTGATGAATATGGAATTCTGAAGATTTTATCCGGTAACCTTTATGAAGTGGCCACTGAAAGACACTAATCAAAGAATAAATAAACCTTCTCCGGGGTCATTTGTTGGTATTTGGTGAAGTTGATTAGGAGAACAGTATTAAATGGAATTAAAAACCGTCTACTAATAGATTAAATTATGAGAATCAATGAAAAACACACTATCAAAAACCCTTTTTCCAGGAGAAAATTTATTTTTCAGGTATCCCGCTGGGGGGTCGGGAGTATAGTGTTGTCAACGATGACTAGCCTAGTGTCATGCGGTGGGACGACGAGTACGGAAAAGGCAGATGAAAATAAGATGAAACAGAAAGAGGGAAAAAAACTCGGTGTGGCTTTGGTGGGGCTTGGAGGTTATAGTGGCGGACAATTAGCTCCTGCATTACAGGAAACAGAACATTGTTATTTAGCAGGCATCGTAACTGGTAGTCCAGATAAAATCGATGAATGGAAAAATAAATATAAAATCCCCGAGGGTAATATTTACGATTATGAAAACTTTGATACCATAAAAGACAATCCGGCTATTGATATTGTATACGTGGTTTTGCCCAATTCTATGCACGCCGAATATACTATCCGGGCAGCCAAGGCTGGGAAACATGTTATTTGCGAGAAGCCTATGGCAGTGACGGTGGAAGACTGTGATAGGATGATTTCAGCCTGTAAAGACGCAGGGAAAATGCTTTCCATTGGTTACCGTTTACATTTTGAACCTTATAATCGAGAGATGATGCGTTTGGGACAAGAGAAAGTTTATGGTGAGATAAAAAAAATGGTGGGGGAGAACGGTATGGGAAGTGCCGGAGGTTGGAGATTGGATAAAGAGTTGGCCGGTGGAGGCCCCTTAATGGATGTCGGCATTTATTGTATACAGGCTATGCGTTATGTTACCGGTATGGAACCGATAGCCGTTAGCGCAAAAGAGGGCAAAAAAACACAACCTGATAAATATAAGGAGGTAGAAGAATCACTCATCTGGCAGATGGAGTTCCCGGGTAATCTGATAGCAGAGTGTAAAACCAGTTATAGTGAGGGTATGAACCTGTTGAGAGCGGAGGCTGTTAATGGTTGGTTTGAATTATCACCTGCATATGGGTATGGTGGCATTCAGGGAGAAACATCAGAAGGTAAAATGGACTTTGAGGACGTTAACCAACAGGCATTACAAATGGATGATTTTGCAATCGCTGTAAAAGAGGAAAGAGATACACCGGTTCCCGGTGAGATGGGTAAGCAAGATGTTAAGATTTTACAGGCAATTTATCGTGCCATGCAAACTGGTGAACGGATAGAAATAACTTAAATTATAACATATTGAAAGTTATACGTTATATGAAGTGATTGTGAAATAATTTTACTTTTTTGCTGTTTTATCATCAATTGTTAATTCCTGCTGGGTGGTGATAAGGTTGCCGTCATTGTCTACCCCTTCCATACGAATAGTATAAGTTCCCGGACGATCTGAAGTATAAAAGCTTATGGTGGCTTTGCCATCTTCATCTGTTATCATCATTGGTTGCCAATGGATAGTAGAGCGCAGATCTTCTATGGCCAACTGTTTATTGTCAGTGGTATATCGCGGTCGGTAAAATTCTTTAGGCCAGCTGAAAGGCATAGGCCTAAAATGAACAACACCCGGTGTTTTCCGCATGAACGGACCGCTTCCGCCACGGGTGGTGATTTCGATATATACTGGATCAGTACCTATAACAGGACTGATATTCATTAACTCTTGTGCCGATAGAAAACGTGTATTATAAGCACTGTTATATTTTGGATTATACATAATCTCTACCCCAAGCACATCTTCACCTGCATAATGTTCGAGGTAGGATTTCATAAAAAGTAGATGGTCGTTTTGGGAAACAGCCGTTTCCGGATCGTAAAAGAACTCTAGATCGATACCATCAAAAATCAAGCGTGCCTTTTTGTCATTTACCATAAACTCTGGGCGCCCGTTCCTGCGTGGATAGAACCCCACACGAAATCCCTTAATTTTTTCTTCAAGGACACTTAACAACGATTTAGACCCTGCAGTAACCATGTCCTCTTCCCCCAATAACTGATCGGCCTCGCCCGGACCGTTTAGGTTTTTAGAACCTTTAATTATTTTTTTCTCTGTAATGGTTACCTCTTCAAGCATAATAGTATTCGGGTCGGCCTGATGCAAAAGTGTTCGTAGATTCCTTTGGTAGGCACGTTGGTCAATAATACGTTGCTGCAAGTTGGTGTCAAGGTTCACAAACCAGCTGTGTGATGGCTCTGCTACTTCCGATGGTGACCATTTCGGGGGGGCGGCGTCGGTATCTAAATCAATTCCTATATTGAAACTCTTACCTCGTTTATTACGAGCTTGGATAACAAAACCCACAGTGTCAAAGGGTGGAAAATCTTCAAAAACAAATCTACCATTTTCATCCGTCAAGGTATCCACAACTAAATTGACCTTTCCAGTGGAAAGCAATACGAGGTGGCTTTTTTCTATTGCTTTTCCAAAAGCATTTCGTACTGTTCCACTGATTTTAAACGAGGGTTCCGGGGCATATGCAAAGGAGGCTTTTTTTTCTAGAAGAGTCTGGTCATAGCGCACCCATCCCTGCGTAAGGAGGAGGTTGTCTAATGCCTCCGCAACCTCCTCCTTTTTAGAAAAATAATAACCTGGGTCTTCTATCGCTCCACGCAGTTCTGTGCCCAAATAGTAGCTGCTCCATATGTTTTGATTCCATTTATTTATTTTATACTGACTATTGTCTGTTATAGCCATAGAAAAGTTGCCTACGACACCTTTGCCTGAACTATCCTTTACTGATACCGATAAAGCTACACTATCCCTTAAATTATAAGTTGGCCGGTGTGTCTGGATAATAGCGGTTATAGGTCGCTTGGGCTTGCTATTGTAAACCATGCGTTCAGCTAGGATACTACCGTCACTTGCTGTCAACGAAAAGTGAATGATGCCTTCCGGAAAATACGCTCTGGGAATGGAGCTTTGAAAGGTGGTGTTGATCGTTTTTACAACTGCTGCATAACACATAATGCCCCTTACTTGACCTATAAGCAGTTGACTGCCATTTTGCGACAAAAATTCTTCTGAAGATACCATTTTCAAATGAATGGAATCCCGGTTGGATGATGTTGCGCCGTGTTGTAAGATAACGCCGTTAACTATGGGAGGAGGTAACTCGTAAACATGCTGGTGTCCGTCAGCAAAATCAACCCTGGCGCGGTAATGGTCAACAGGCAATGGCGGAAGATATACCCTGCCCATACCTTTGTGTTTAGTTGAAAATGTGGCGATCCGTTCATTCGCCGAATTCAAAATTATACCCCGTGCGGCAACACCTTTTCCTTGACTATCAATAGCTTTTATTCCAAGCGTATTTGATGCGTTGGCCAGCCAATGTCCACTTTCGGGAAGAAACTGTACATCGTATTGTTTTTCTGGCATGCCTTCACTTAATGCAAATTGGGCTTTAAGTATGTCCTCTTCAAATAACATGACCTCAGCGCGATATAGGTTCTGCTTTTTTGGCAGATTAAAATGGAGCGATAATATTCCAGAGGTATCAACAACAATTTTTTCACGGAATAGATTTTTGCCTTTTTCTTGTATTTTGACCACAACAGGCTTTGTTTGGAAGGGTTTTGTATTAATGTTACGTAATTTCATCTGCATGTGTATCGCATGTCTACCTGACGAATCGTCTATCGTATGCGGTGCGAGATCAACTGTCCACTCTTGTCGAAAATCTCCTGATATTGTAATGTGTTGTTCAAAAATATACTCTTTTCCAAAATTCTGGAGCCATCGCGTATAAGCTCTCAAAGTAAATTGCCCGGGTGCTAATGTCGTTGGATCGAGATAAAAATCGCCGTAAATTGATCCGGCAAAGAGCATCTGTCTAGCTCTTTTTACTATATTTCCTTGATTATCTGATAGCTCTATGTATAAAATGCCACTCAATTGTGATGGCGTACTAAATGTACCATCCATAACATAGGCTTTATACCAAATGGTATCACCTAGGAGGTAATCCGATTTATCCAATTGGAGGTACAGTTTTTCTAGGGGTACGATGTTCAGTAACGTATCTAATTGATTTTGAATCTTATACAAAGTGTTTTTTTGCGCATGTACTTGATATGCTGTTATTAGCAATATAAATAGGCAAAGATATTTTCTGTAATAAGTATACATATTGTACTATTACTACCGTAGCTAGTATTCATTATTAGATTTATATTGAAATTAGCGAATTTATATATGCTTTGCAACTTGGACTTTAGGCATGTCGATTTATACTATTGGTTTTCGATTTTCTCAAACCCTATAACATTCCCATGGGTTGTAATAACTTGAAAAGAATCTTTTTAAAACCTAAACTTTGCTTTTTTGGTAGCCCGGAAACTATGATATAGCATGAGGTTGTTGTAAAGGATGTCGCAGTCCATTTACAAATATTTTGGTGGTTTCTTTCTGTAAAACAAGTAAATGCTCAAGGTAATCGTGATTAATAGGATGTTTGATTGTAGGCTTTTTATGTTTGATGGCCATTCCGTGCAATATTTCTATGTATAGTTCTGAAGTAGATTTAATATGAAAAACTGTCAACTCCTGTCTGTCAATAGCTCTTTTAAATAACAAAGAAATTTGTTTAACCTCCGCTACTTTGATAAGCTTCATCAATTGTTTAGATAATTCATTTTTGTTGGCATAATGAAAGAGGCTGGCGCCGGCATACTGCATCCGGGTTTGATGTTTTATCTCCAACAATTGATAAATAGATGACAAGACGGGTGTACCGCGTTTAATCAGGCTGTTTATTTTGTTTTGCTCGTGCATAACGATTTGTTCAGCTATTGCAACTATCAGCTCAAACTTATTATTGAAATGTGATTTTAACTGGATACTTGTAATGCCTAGATTTTGTGCGATCTCATACATTGTAGTTTTGTCTGATCCCTGTCTGACAAAAAGTGTGAGCGCAACAGACATAATTTCTTTGCGTAAACAATATAGGTTATTCATGAAAAGTGTTTGCATGCTAAGTATTTTTAAACGCTATCTTTGCTTTTTAAAATTTCACTTACAAAACTAATGTTTTGACTAATATTATCAAATGGTCAATACCTTTTTGTTACTAATTGTTATATTAGCTGAATGGACTGGAATTTTTATAGCAGTGTGCTTACTATGATAGTATGTTAGATGTGCAATGTGTTATTTTTGACTGTGACGGCGTATTGGTAGATACAGAAACGACAATGATTACCGTATTACTGGAAATGGTTGCCGAGTTTGGTGTAAAGATAAATGTTGATGAAGGCGTTAGCTTATTTAGTGGTAAAAAGATTGAAGAAACGATAGATGTATTGAAGTGTTCTGCTCAATCACCCTTCCCGGCAAACTTTGAGCAGCAATTTAGGCTTAAAGCATACGAGCGGTTTAAAATAGAGGTTAAACCCATTGACGGTGTTGAACGTTTAATTCAATTGCTCAAAATACCTTTTTGTGTTGCATCTAATGGCCCACGTGAAAAAGTAGCGTTTAACTTAAAGCTTACAGGTTTATGGCCCTATTTTAACGATGATAGAATTTTTAGCGCTTATGAAGTTAATACCTGGAAACCTGATCCCGGTATTTTTTTACATGCAGCTAGGATGATGGGATTTGAGCCAGCTCAATGTGTTGTAATCGAAGACAGTTTGGCTGGAGTTGAAGCTGCGGTGAATGGAGGTTTTCAGGTGCTGGCGTTAACAAATGGATATAACGTTGGTGAATTAAGCAGCGCTGGAGTTAAGGTGTTTGGCCATATGGAAGAGCTGTATCCATTGCTACCCATGAGCAAATCCAACTAAAGCGCACCGATTTTCCCCAACATATAAACTAGCGATTTTGAAACAGCATATTTACGGCGAGGAAACCACCCTCGAATTGGTTATATGATGGCCGGTATAATATTATTTGTTTATTGACGTTTAATTCTTGGAAGAAGTCGAATTAATATATGGTGCTGTTTATTGAAGAATCAACCGGAACCAAAATTTTAAAGAATTTATGAAGAAAAAAGGACGGCAGTCTCTTTCTGAGCCAATTAATGTGCTAGTGCTCGATCAACATGCCAGTTCAGAAAAAATTAAAAGTGTTCCTTACGGTCTATTACTTTACTGGCGAAGGTTAATATTAGCATTTATCTGTTTAAGTGTTTTTTTGATCGTTGCGGTTTTGTTCTTTGCTTCCCATAATTATTTTCTCTTGAAAAGTAGTGAGCGCCTTCAGAGTGAACTGAAAGAAGCGCGGGAGTATCCTAAACAAATGGAAACTGTACAATCTAAAATGCAGGAGTTGGAAGGGAAGATGGAAAAAGTGAATACGTACCTGAGCAAAAGAGGAATTGAGCGGGTGACCGCCGAAGGTGGACAGGGCGGTCTTTCAGAGGAATTAACCGGCGATAATATCGAAGAAGTATTAGATCAGTATAACTTTTATGCAGACAGTTTACATCGCGATTTGTCGAACGTCCCGTTAGGTTACCCTATCCAAGGGCCTCTAACTAGCGTTTTCGGTATAAGAAGCAACCCTTTTTCGAAACGAGGTATAGAAGCACATGGTGGTGTTGATATAAAAGCAAAAAGAGGCGCCGTCGTGAAGGCTCCGGCACAGGGAAAAGTTTTGTTTGCTGGTTGGAAAGGTGGATATGGGAGATGCGTAGTAATTGAACATGATAAAGGGTTTGAAACACTTTACGGTCATCTTTCTGCTATCCAAGTTAAACCTCACCAGATGATTGACGCTGGGCACATCATTGGAAAAGTGGGATCTACGGGAAGGTCAACAGGACCGCATTTACATTATGAAATTACACGTCATGGCAAGAAGATCAACCCAGGCCTTTTTTTGAAAGATCACTAAGAATAGCATAGCACGGGACTAATCAGCATATACTTCCTTATGGTGTTTGAAATAATTCAAGGGCTTTAGGGAATTGCTAATTCTTTAATAGCCATACTTACACTAGTAAACAAAAAACCTGTGACGCCTGTTTTTTCAAAGCGTTTTGTGTATCTTTTATTTTATCAAAATTGCTGATGGCTCTTAACACTACGAATATAGATCGCATTAAACATGTAACAGACCGTTATCAAGCACTGTTAAATTCAATTAACCAGGGATTTTGCATTATCGAAATGATTTGGGACGAACGTGGTTATCCAGTAGATTACCTATTTATTGAAACAAATAAAGCTTTTGAAAATCAAACGGGTATTAAGCACGCCGAAGGACGAACGATGCGTACGATTGAGCCCCTGCATGAAGAGCACTGGTTCCAGATTTATGGTAAGGTTGCAGCTTTGGAGAAAGCTGTACAATTTGAACAGAAGGCTGACTTTTTGCGGAAAGGTACTTGGTATGAAGTGTACGCTTTTCCCATGACTGAAGCAAGTGGTAGAGTTGCGGTATTATTCAACGACATATCTGAACGTAAACGGGCGGAATTATTATCAAAAGAATTTTTAGCTCGCTTGGAACAAGAGGTTTCCGAGCGGACGCAGGCATTAAAAGAAAGTCGCGAATTATTAAAGGCGACGTTAAACAGTTCAAAGGATGCCATACAAGTATTGCGTGCTATAAGGAGTGATGATGGCATTATAATTGATTTTTATTGGATACTCATTAATAAATTAGTTGAAGATATATATGGCGATATAGTTGGTAAGCGTTTATCGCA
This sequence comes from Olivibacter sp. SDN3, assembly GCF_014334135.1. Classification (NCBI taxonomy): domain Bacteria; kingdom Pseudomonadati; phylum Bacteroidota; class Sphingobacteriia; order Sphingobacteriales; family Sphingobacteriaceae; genus Olivibacter; species Olivibacter sp. SDN3. The sequence continues at coordinate 4,737,543 of NZ_CP060497.1, read as the reverse complement.
ACTAACAGAGCGTCTACCAATACCTAGGGATAAAGTACTTTTCTCGAAATGCAAACAGGTCGCTGAAACCGGAGAAATGTTGCACTTTGAGTATGAAACGGTGAGGGAGCAGATTAAATTCTGGTACGATATTACCTTGGTTAAGCTTAACGATGGAGTGGTAGTAACGGTATCAGATATAACTGAACGAAGAAGCGTAGAGTTAGAAATTAAAAAAGCAAAGGAATTGTACGATAAAAATATACAACTTAAACTTAAGCAAAAGGAGTTGAAAAAACGCCAGCAACAGGAGATTTTTATGACCACGCTGAGAACACAGGAAGAAGAGAGAAAAAGAATAGCAGAAAATCTTCACAATGGTTTAGGACAATTATTGTATAGTGTGAAATTGAGTTTAGAACAGATTGACATACAAGAGAATGGACAGCAAAAAATACTACAGCAAGCGCAACATTTATTGGCTGCTGCCATTAGAGAAAGTCGGCGCATTTCCCATGAATTAATGCCCTCTATACTCGAAGATTTCGGTTTACAAGTAGCTATTCAGGACGTATGTGATCAATTCAATAAATCGTTAGCTTTTAAGTGTGATTTTATAGGCTTGCCTTATAAAATGGATAAATACATTGAAATTGCTATTTACAGGATCGTTCAAGAGCTTGTGATCAACATCATCAAACACGCTAAGGCTACCGAGGCGTCAGTGAAAATTATGTTAGAGCAAAATGCTATTAATATTATGGTGAAAGACAATGGTATGGGATTTGATCCAAACGTCAAAGAAAAGCGCGGTATTGGATTAAACACCATCCAAGACAAGGTGAAATTGTTAAACGGCTCATTCGATGTAATTTCCGAGAGAAGCCGGGGTACAACAATTAATATCAAATTTCCTAACCAATAGCTATTGTAAAATAGCAGATAATATACTCATCGGCCATTTTTGGAACAGTTTTTACCATGTACTAAAAATTAACGATTTTGTGTTGATTTTAGTCGTTTACTGCTATAGATCCTAAAGGTTAATTTCTTTAAATAACTATTCAGTGCTTCCAATGGCACCTAATTCCCCTTTTTTCTTACAAATGATCATTTGGCAAGGCTATTGAACTTAAAAGGTTATTGAACTTAATTTGTTGGGTTAGTTAAATGTGGCATGAGAAATAGAAAAAAAATGCTCATCGTATTTGCCTTTGTTGTCGCAGCGGCAATGTTGTTTCGTTTTGCACTTGCAATTGTTCATGATGACTTTAGTGTAGTAATGATCGTTGTAAGTGTTATACTATTGGTGGTTGCGATGGTTTTTTTTGTAATCTACTTCAAGGAATGAAAATTAACTAATGGTTGTATATATTTTAAATTGAAAAGTTATGTCTATTGTCAAAGTTATAGAAGTGATTGCTTCTTCAGAAGAAAGTTTTGATGATGCTGTAAAAAACGCAGTAGCAGAAGTCTCTAAAACCGTAAGTAATATTGATTCCGTTTTCGTGAAAGATTTTAAAGTACATGTGAATAATGGTCAAGTTACGAGTTATGGAGCAATTTGTAAAGTTTCGTTCAGGATTGATCGACAATCGAATGAATAGGTGTTTAAAAAAGGGGAGTGGCGCCGATACGAGCTCCCCATAGTTTTAGCAGTATAACTGAACGGTTTTATCAACCTAAAATTACTTTTTTATACAGTAGGTTTGTGTTTACGCATGAAGTTTGAAACCTAATTGTCTCTCTTTAGAAGAAACCGATCATTAACCATGGATATAATATAGGAGTAAATAAATATTCAATGAGAGTGCAAACTTTATGAGAAAAAAATCATTTTATTAGTAAAACGAGCAATAGTTGTTTTCTGTTTAAGTGAAGTATTTAATTGATAAAATTTTAATGTATGGCAATCATTGGGGAGATAATTAAGCGTGTAATTGATGTATCCGGATTGATAGATTTTGGATCGGATCCGACAACTTCACAGCGAAAAGTGCTTCTACAATTGATTGACAGCGCTAAGAATACAGCGTTCGGTAAAAAATATAATTTTGAAGATATATTATTAAGTGATAACATCATCGATCGTTTTCAGAAAGAGGTTCCCTTTCATGACTATGATAAGATGTTTAAGGAATGGTGGCATTATTTGCTCGAAGGCCATCAAAATGTTACGTGGCCAGGGGGACAGCGCTATTTTGCGTTAAGTAGTGGAACGACCAGCCATAGTAAATATATACCGGTAACAGATGATATGCTAGATGCGATTCGGAAATCGGGCATGCAGCAAATTATGAGCCTAAAGAACTTTGAGCTTCCTGGAGAATTTTTTGAGAAACAGATACTAATGCTTGGAAGCAGTACAAAGTTACAAGAAAAAAATAATCATTTAGAAGGAGAAATTAGTGGCATAAGCGCTGCAAATATTCCATCGTGGTTTAAGCGTTACTATAAACCAGGTAGTAAAATTGCCGCTTTACACAACTGGGATGATAAAGTGCGAAAAATTGCTAAAGAAGCACCGAAATGGGATATTGGCAGTATAACTGGAATACCATCGTGGACAGAGTTAATGCTAAAAGAAGTTGTACGCTATAACAAGCTGGATACGATTCATGATATATGGCCAAACCTGGAAGTTTATACGTCAGGTGGAGTTGCATTTGACCCGTACCGTAAAAGTTTTGATAAATTATTGGCAAGGCCAATAATTTATATCGATACCTATTTGGCATCAGAGGGGTATCTGGCAACCCAAAAAAGACCGGATACTTCGTTTATGGAACTCATCGTGGATAATGGAATGTTTTTTGAATTCGTCCCTTTTACTGATGAAAATATTGATGAAAATGGCGCGGTTAAACAAGGGGTGCAGGCGCTTACACTTGCAGATGTAAAAGAGAATACAAATTATATACTCTTGATCTCTACGGTTGCTGGCGCTTGGCGTTACATGATAGGAGATACGGTAATGGTTACCGATAAAGAAAAAGCAGCTATTAAGATCACTGGTCGTACTAAACATTATCTGAATGTTGTAGGAGAACAACTTTCGATACATCAAATGAATGCAGCAATAGCAGCAATAGCGAAGAAATACCATTTGGAGATTAAAGAATTTACAGTATCAGCCTTCGTTAAGGGAGAAGAATATCTTAATAAGTGGTTTATCGGATCCGACAAGATTATTGATGAGATTGATGAATTAACGCAGTATCTCGATCAGTATCTGAGGTCTCATAACAAAAATTATGATGTCGCAAGAACGAAAGCGCTGAAAAATATTGAAGTAGAATTGATTCCAATAGAACACTTTTATAAGTGGAGTGCGGCAACAAAAAAATTAGGAGGACAAGTTAAAATCCCTCGAGTATTGAAAGAAGACGACTTCATCGACTTTGAACAATTTATAAGGAAAATTTCATAGATTTTCACTTTCAAGCTCGCGCACTTGCTCCACAATATCGTCTGGCGAAAGATAAAGACGCGCAATTCTATCTTTATATGTTTGCGGAATATCTGCATGGTCCAGAATAAATCTTTTGGTTTCTATGATGTAATGACCAACGCCATTATTCACGGCATACGTGTCGGCAGTATTTTCGGCCTTTCGAACAAATTTGTTTGACAGAACATAAGAAATTCCGAAGCCAATCAAATTGATGGTGCTACGTTGTTCATAATCCATAATATGTCCCAACTCATGGCCAATCCATCCTATCATGATACTATCAGGTAGTTGATGAATAGGGATAGCTGTGTTTGTTAATTGGAAGAGTGCACTGATGTTAATCTTATAGATGCGTTTTTCTTTTTTGCCGATTAAAGAGCCTAAGAGGGGTTGCGCTTGCATAATAGACTTCTTAATCCGTTTTTTAAAAGTAAATTTGATGTGTGTCTCTTGTAACTCAGGAAAATAGGATAGTGCCTCCAATACATTTTTTTCAATTACCTTAGGGATTTGCTTGTTTTTTGCGAACCTGGCCAAGGTTGGTGGAATGCTATCCTGTAGTATGGAGTGTGACATGAGTATTGATAATAGAATATGCATCATTGCGAATCATTAGCTTTGTTATGTATATTAGTTTCAACAGATAAAGATGTCGATAGTTCATAATAAATCTAAAACAAAGTTGATAACTCTTTCTTTTTTACTATTTTCTATGACGTTTTTCCTTTCACTCCATGCTTATTGCTGGTCTTTTATCAGCTAAGTAACCAAATATGCCAGCAGCTCGCTAAGTTGTGTTGCTGTCCAGTGCTATCACGATAAAGCATTAATTCGTTTGCCATCCACTGGTATAGCTACTTACATTACTGGAACGAAATTGATTAATATCTATAATAAAGCGAGGTGCTTAACAAATAGCAGTGTGCACGAATATTTAATTTTTTTCACAAACAAAAAGAATAGCGAGCTGTTATAAAATTTAACAGAAAAGAGGATATAACAATGTATTATTTGGTGTGTTATGAGAAAGAAACCGCTATTGTGATGGATGATGATGTAGATTTAGCCAATTTAAATAATAATTGTTCACCACATCTCAAAAAATTCTTAAAGAAAGTTGGGAAACATCCAATAACTAAGATTGATCAGAATTATCCAAGTTTTGGTGCCGTTAGAGATAATTATTTGATAATAGACGGAGGAAACAAGAGAAACTGAATTCGTTTGCCACCTATTTTTGAAAAGAACTTTTTTTTTGATTTTCTCTAACTAGTTCCCTTTCGGTGAGCAGCCTAGGCTGCTCACCGAAAGGGAGCGTATCACTTATCCGTTATTAAATTTGATTTTTATAACATTTAAAGTCTGCTATTATGGAAAACAGAAAGTCATTTAATATCGTATTAAAGAAATTAAACCTAAGCCAGGCCAAAGAATTCTGTGATTTGTATGCATCCCCTCATCAATATGGCTCTTTGTATTATGAACGCCATGCAGATGATGAAACTTATGAAGAATTTACCAAGCGTCTGCTTTGGCTGTCGAAGTGTATTTATACTATTAGGCCTTCATCCGAACCGAAAAAAGTAATCGGTTATTGTATGATATATAAAGCGGGGCATAGAAGAGGAGAGGTCTTTATCAGAGGAACCTTATTGCCAGAATATGGAAACAAAGGACTTATGTCCGAGGCCTTTAAGCAAGTATTGGATATGGCAAAATTTGCCTACGGTGTAAATGAGGTTAAAATACTGATGCATACGATTAACGAGAACGTTTTGCAGATGGTAAAAACACTTGGATTTACGAAAGAGAGTGATACTTCCAAAAATACGGTATATGCGAAAAAACTTCGTCAGTATATCCCGAGAAGAGCTGAAAGTGGCTCCGTTAGTTTGATGTGATTTTTAAGGTGAAAACCAAATGATTTCATGATACTTTATTCAAGATTGCAGTGAAGGTAGAGCCCGTTTAAGTTAAATAGTGAAACCGGTAAACCACTGCTTTTAAATGACTATACAATGGCTACAATCAAGCGTGATGATCTTCTAAAGCTGGGTTTTGAGGATTCAGAAGGACCAGTATTAGCAACGAATTTAGACTACATCGTTGTTCGGTTTTATATCCATAGGGATAAACCTTGGATTGGCGTCGAGGAGCATTATCCCAAAAAGGGAAGTACGCATATAAATCCAAAGCATATTCTTTCTGCTGCAATCAACTATGGAACGAAGGAAGGAACAATTGTTTATAACAAAGACGAGGTTAATGCCTTCTTAGCTCATCAGGGTAAACTACCATTTAAATTTAAAAGATAATAATAAGTAAAAGAAACTATTAGATGTTTAGGCATCCAGTCGCATTGTCGTTAAGAAACTTTTAAAACCTACCTTCTTATATGCTTTTACGGCAGCGATATTCTCGCTGTACACATCTAACCTAATTTCATAAATCCCTTGTCTGCTAGCCCAGTCTTTGAGCGCATTTATAATTATTTGGCTAATACCCTTACCTCGATGTGTAGGAAGCACATACATGAAGTGCAACATTACATATTTTTCGAACGCGACGTATGGCTTACCTTCTCGTATGACAGCGAAACCACTACCTACAAGTTCCTTATTAACTTCCGCTATTACCACTTCTGCTTCTTTGCTTTCAATCATGCATTCGATGTCATAGTAATGAATAGTGCCAGTTTTCAATGTTTCGTTAAAAGGACGCTCTGCATTTACTAACTCTTGCTCAAAACGATAGAGAATAGGAAGGTCTTCTTTCCTTGCTTTTCTTATGCTTACTTTATTCATATCTTTTACATTAAAATTAGATATCATACGGTTATAATAGCAAAGTTAATAGCATTTTCAAAACTGACAGGGACTAGCTGGTATATTTTATGAATATCTTGCAATAAAAATACCCTAATAAATATGTTTTTTTTATGTTTGGTAAACTATTATAACGAAGCCTAAAAGCAGTAATGGAAAAATTAGTAAAAGCTTTTCAACTTTTTGACGACTACAATAGGAAGGATCCAACTATTTTTATATGGAATGGACAATCTTATCCTCAAGAATATTTTTTAGCACTTAAACTATACGATTGGGTGCTAAGGCTATCTCCACATGCTAGTGAAACGTTATTGTTAGCTTCTAGAAGCCAACATATTGGTCGATGGGAAATTCCGAGAGAAACTTATCCAGAAGGTAGGGAAGGGTATCTGAGGTGGCGGAAAGAATTGGCGGCTTATCATGCAAATAAATCTGCTGAAATCTTGGCAGAGGTTGGTTATGAAAAGCCTGAAATTGAAAGAGTAAAAGAAATTATTTTAAAGAAGAAAATTAAAGTAAACAGTGAGGTGCAAATTATTGAAAATGCGCTATGTTTAGTTTTTTTAGAATATCAGTACGAGGATTTTTATCCAAAACATACGGATAAAATTGTTCAGATATTGAAAAAATCTTTATTGAAAATGGACGGAGAGGGGCATCGATTCGCGTTGTCGTTAGCCTATTCAGAACAAGGGAAAGGCTATGTAAGCCAAGCGTTGGCATTATTGGATAAATAATTTTCTTCAAACAAAAGAAACCCCCCGATAATTTTATCGAAGGGCTAATTTTAGGTTGAAATATCTGTCAGCAAAAAGATTACTGGTTTCTTGAACTTCTAGTAGGTCTTGATGGCCTGTTTTCACTTCTTTGGCTGCTACTTGTTCTCGAAGGAGCAACCCTTTCATTTCGTGGAGAACTTGACCTTACGGTTGGCCTACTACTAGTGCTTCTTTCAGTTCTATTAGGCTGAGTACTTTGCCTATTTGTATTAGCACGAACTGTAGGTGTCTCCCTCTTTGTAGTGGTTGAAGGCCTTGTGTTTGTACTGTTATTATCTCCTTTAGTATTTCTAGGAGCTGTTGTTGTTCTAGGACTTGTCGTTCTGTTCGTTGGAGCAGCGTTTGTATTATTACTGCGCTGGCCTTGTGTGCGAGTTACTGCAGACCTATCTCTGGTGTTGGCCGATCCAGCATTTGTTATTGCACGACTATTATTCGTACGATTAGTGTTACCTGAACGCACGTTAGTGCTATTTCTGCCGCTGGCAGTAGCTGGCCTGAAGTTGCTGGCACTGGTAACCCTACTTGGTTTCGCTTGACTGCTTCTAGTTACATCTGGACGATAAATTTCTAGAGATCGTCCGGTAATCCTTCCTGCTCCCGGCCTATTCGCATTGGCTATCTGATGCACTTGCACGCGACTTCTAGTAGATCGTTGTAAGTCGTTTACCCGTGGTCCAGCAACATAAGTACGATTATTTCGAACATATGTATTGTTGATAATGGTAGTACGATTATAGATGTTTACTACCGTTCTTCTAGGTGTATAATACCTATGTACACGCGGATTGAGGATGTAACGCTGTGGTACGAAAACCCAATAATTAGAAGGAATATTTACACTTACTCCAATACTTATTCCGGGCGCTAGGGGTGCCCATCCGTAGTAGCCACCTCCACTTCTCCAATGTACCCACGCAGGCCCCCATTCATAACCTGGAACCCAAGACCATCCGAATCGCTGATGGTAGTTCCATCTTCCATAATGGAATGGAGCCCACCCCCAGTTATAATTAGATACCCAAGTATTGCCATAATCAGTCATCACCCAACGACCGTTAGTCGCATAGGGTTGAAAATCTGGTCCTACATTAGGAACCCATATATAACCGTATTCAGGATCATTTACCCACTCTCCATACGGTGATAATTCATCGTAAAACTGTTGAAAAGATACAGTCACTCCCGGCTGTGCATTCGCTTTTGGATTGCTAAATATCAATAACATCAGTGATATTGATAAAAGTAAAATATTTATTTTCTTTAACACTTTCATGGCTGATCGTTTTAATCCCACAATTTGTTTTCTTGTAGTGTATGACAGGATGAAGGTTAAAAAGTTTAAAGTGGAGCTTAAAGGAGAAACAATAACCTAAAAAAACACACAAAAGCGCTGGTTCTTTGTGTGTTTTCGGCAGAGGAAAGATGATAGAAAAAATTATAAATTATTCTTTTTCATTTCATTTACTGCATAATCTACGGATCTGGCAGCGAATGCCATATAGGTTAAAGATGGGTTTTGCGTAGATGTTGACGTCATGCAAGCACCGTCAGTAACAAATACGTTACTACACTGATGTAATTGATTCCATTTATTTAACAAAGAGGTTTTTGGGTCATTACCCATACGTACTCCTCCCATTTCATGTATATCTAATCCTGGCGCCTGACTGGCAGTATTCGGTGTTATATTGGTAAAACCTGCCTCCGTGAACATTTCTGTGAGTTGTTCGATATAATCAGCCTTCATTTTTACATCATTATCATCGTAATCCATCGATATCTTCAACAAGGGCATTCCCCATTCATCTTGCTTATTTGTTTCTAAAGCAACATAACTCTCTTCTTTGGGGATGGTTTCACCCATCATGTGCGAGCCTACCCGCCATGGCCCAAGAACTGGATTCAAAAGTTCATTTTTCAGATCGTTACCAATTTTTGACAGATCGCGATCCATACTTCTATGAGCCGAAAAACCCGCGGCGTAACCTCTGAGAAAGTTGGTTTCCTGTTTTAATATATTCCGGAATCGTGGTATATATCCCCCACCTGCGGGATTCCTTCCATCGGTTTTATATTCCTTTAATCCGTCATATTCCGCGCTTATGCGGGCGCTGTAATTATGAAATGCAACAAATTTGCCTAATAGACCATTATCATTACCAAGACCATTAGGAAAACGGTTGGATACTGAGTTTAATAAAATTAAGTTGGTGTTGAGAGCTGCTGCATTTACGAAGATTACTTTTGCATAAAAATCAATCTCCTCTTTTGTATTGGCATCAATAACTTTTACTCCTGTAGCTTTACCTTTTTCTTCATCATATAGCACGGAGTGCACAACAGAAAAAGGCCTTAGGGTTAGGTTGCCCGTTTTCTCCGCCCAGGGTAAAGTAGAGGAGTTGCTGCTGAAATAACCTCCAAATGGGCAACCCCTTTGACATAATATTCTGTTTTGACATTGCACCCTACCTTGGTCTATATGAATTTGATTGGGTTTTGAAAGATGCGCACAGCGCGCGCTGACTACGTGTCTACTGCCACCGTATCTTGTCGATAAAACTTGCTTAAAATAGTCCTCAACAGCATTTAGTGGGTAACCGGGAAGAAAATCTCCATCCGGAAGTTCTTTTAAACCATCCTTGTTACCTGCAATGCCGGCAAACTTTTCTACATAGGTATACCATGGTGCGATATCTTTATATCGAATCGGCCAATCTACCGCAAAACCGTCACGCCCCGGCCCTTCAAAATCAAAATCCGACCACCGTTGAGTTTGTCTTGCCCATAAAAGAGATTTACCGCCCACCTGGTATCCTCTAATCCAATCAAAGGGTTTTTCTTGTATATAGGGATGCTCTTTGTCTTTTACAAAAAAGTGCATAGCATCTTCTCTAAATGCATAACACCTGTTGGCAATGGGGGCCGCTTGTTGGATAGCCAGTGGTACTTCGCCCCGATGATCAAATTCATAGGGATACATATTGGTGGTCGGGTAATCGACTACATGTTTTACATCTTTCCCCCTCTCTAGCACGAGTGTTTTCAACCCCTTTTCTGTAAGCTCCTTTGCTGCCCATCCACCGCTTATACCAGAGCCTATTACGATTGCGTCAAAAGTACGGGCTTTAACGCTGTCAATATTTAAATTAGACATGTGATTGTTAGTTGTTAGTCTTTTAGTTGATTAATTGACGGGAAAATAACCATTGTACCGTCCCGGAATTAATTCATATTGTTTTAAGTCTGTCATGACATACTTTGAGTTTAGAAAGCCTTGGATAACTCTTCTTTTGGTGATTTTATAGAAAGCTTCAACGTCTTGTGAATGAGGTTGAGTAGCATCTAACGTTGCTAATAATTCCTGGCGTTCTTTTATATCTGCTTTCATAAAGGTTTTGCTGAACTTTTGATTAGACAGATCGTTGAACTGATCAAGCCCCTTCAAAAATTGTTTCTGCTCTTCCTCCGGATGGCAGTCGTCTACCATTTTTAATACAAATAAATGAAGATTGAGGTCTTTAGCTCCCTGTGTGTCGCCCGCGGGAATAATCGCCTCCGCTATTTCTGCTAGCAGCGCTTCTTGGTCACCATTGATTGATAGATTGCTTAATTGGATAGATGCTTTACCGTTCTCAGTGGAACAGGCCGGTAGTATAGCTATACCACCAGCTATGATCAATAAATTCTTAATTGCCGATCTTCTTTTCATCAGAATAATATTAATGTTCGCTCTACAGCTTCTATTTAAATAGTCAATAAACTGTTTTAGCCGTTTCTTACATCTGTATTTGATCAATGTGCTGAAATACCTTGGTATTCTTTAATTCTACATTTAAAACAACAAGAATAAGGTTTAGCGATAACCAAATACAAAGGCCCGTCTACAGCAACCTTTTTCGCAAATCAATATTAAGGATAAAATTTTTAAGAATGAAATATTCCATGGTCTCAGCGCTATCATTTTGATATTTCTGAGAAAACCTTTTAAACCTTTGGTATGCGTTTTTGTTCCATACTAAAATTGTCATTATGATCAGGAAGATTATTTATTTCATTGGTGCTACGATATTTATATTAGTTCTTTTTATAGCTGGATGGTTAATCTACTATAAATTTGATTTTAACAAGCCAACAGTTCAGTTAAGTGAAGACGTAATGGTTGAAAAAATTGCCGACATGGGTAAGCTCGAACTCGTAAAATATTCTATGAAAGATGTAATTGAACGAAAAGAACTCAGGTATTTTCTGCCTGATCAACGGGTGTTATTTGTAGCCGTAGGTGAAGTAACAGGATGCATTGATTTGAGACAAATAAAGAAAGAAGATATCGTAAAATACGGTACAGATTCGTTGACCATATTTTTGCCGGAACCGGAAATCTGTTATGTTAAAGTGGACCATAAAAGATCAAAAGTCTATGATATTTCTGGAGCTTGGTTACCGGGAGACACCCAGCATTTGGTGGAAGGAATTTACAGATTAGCCGAGGAGAAACTTCTTCAAAACGCAAGAGAACTAGCTATTATGGAAAAAACTAAAGAGAATGCATCGATTATCTTTAAGCCTATAGTACAGAATTTTACGGATGTGAAGGTAAAGATTGCTTTTAGATAACACCGGAGATTGTAACTGATAGCAATAATAATATAACTTTGAACCATTTAAAATAGTACGGGAGGATTCCAAATGCTTCCCTGACAATATTTTGTTACTATGGCAGAAGATTTAACGATTAATAAAGGATCAAAAGAAGAACAATATCAATCACTAATACCTCAGATAGCCGCTCTATTGGAGGGAGAAGACGATCGTATTGCTTGCTTGGCGAATATATCGGCAGCGTTAAAAACACAGTTCGATTTTTATTGGGTTGGTTTTTACTTAGTTAAGGGAGAGGAACTTGTGTTGGGTCCTTTTCAAGGCCCAGTTGCATGCAGTAGGATATCGAAAGGAAAAGGGGTATGTGGAACTGCCTGGGAAAGAAATGAGGCGTTGATCGTGCCTGATGTGGAAAAATTCCCGGGGCATATAGCTTGTAGTGCTTTTTCACGGTCGGAAATTGTACTTCCCGTGATCAGGCATGGACATACCATTGCAGTGTTAGATGTAGATAGCGATGTGATCAACGATTTCGATGCGATTGATAGCGAATATCTCGAAAAGATAATCGGTCTGATTGCGTAAATGTGAAATCTATTTTCTTTACGGCGGTATCAGTTTTTGCAATGCCTGTTGAACTTTACACGTTTCCTTTTGTTAATGAATCGAGGAGGAAGCATGTATGAAATATATTAAGCAAGTTGCCATTTTAAATGTAGTGACGTACGTTATAGCCTTTACCATATCGATGTTGGGACAGACCGATATTTTGGGTCAATATTATATGGATGAAATAGCAGCTAAATATGCATCCGGAATCACGCCGGCAAATTTTACTTTTTCTATTTGGTCGTTGATATACACCGCTTTGTTTATAATGGTTATATACCATCTTATACATGCTTTTAGAAAACCAGAAAACTTTATTACGAATAAAGAATTGAGTTTAATAGGTTTCGTATTTGCAGTTAACCAATTGTCTATCGGTATGTGGGTGTATACATGGTTAAACGATATGCCAGGCGTGTCATTATCACTTTTATTTGTGCAGCTTTTTACTTTGTATATTATCGACAGACGCTTGTCAATGTTAAATCCACGAATGGGAAAAATATCACTTTTTGTCACACAGCTTCCTTTAAGTATTTATTTTGGCTGGATTACTATTGCTACTTTAGCTAATTTTGCCGCATGGTTAGTTAGTTTAGGTTGGCTTGCCAACCCAATAGTGGATCTGTATACCAGCTACTTGTTAATAGTTCTAGCAGTAGTTGTAGGAACAATAGTAACCTATTTCAAACATAACATATTTTTTGGTTTGGTGGTGATTTGGGCAATTTATGGCATTATTATGCAACAGCTTGAGTTGGATAATAAAACGTTCCATTCGATAATATATGTAGGGGTTTTCGGTATTATCATCATCTTACTTGCTATTATAAAGACGGCAGTTTCTTATAGCGCTATTGAAGAAAAACCACATGCCCCTCGAACAACTAGATTCGGGTATAACAAATTTAAAAATCACGAGAAGAGTTAGTATTTTAGCAGACATCATTGTTTTACTAAATACTTTTATAGATTGCTCAAGATAGCTTATCACCCCACTTACGTTCATGATTTGCCTCCCGGGCACCGCTTCCCGATGCTAAAATATGAGCTGATACATGACCAACTTTTATATGAAGGGATAGTAAACCAAGGAAATTTTTTTATACCTGGTGAAATTGATGAATATTATATTTCACTTGCACATGACCGGTCTTATTGGCAACGGTTAAAACATCTGTTATTAAGCGAAAAGGAGGTTAGACGTATAGGTTTTATGCTTTCGGCGAGTTTGGTTGAACGAGAAGTTCGCATTGCTCAGGGAACAATCGAAGCTAGTGATTATGCATTAGAACATGGAGTGGCTTTTAATGTTGCGGGAGGAACACACCATGCAGGAAGCAATTGGGGAGAGGGGTTCTGCTTATTAAATGATCAGGCTATTGCCGCTCACTACCTGTTACACGAAAAGAAGGCAAAGAAAATTCTGATGGTTGATTTAGACGTACATCAAGGTAACGGCACTGCCGATATTTTTAAAGATAATACGGCTGTGTTTACATTTTCTGTTCATTCGCAAAGGAATTTTCCATTTAGAAAAGAAGTTTCGGATTTAGACATAGGACTTGCCGATGGTGTAGGGGATGAAACTTATTTGGCTACGTTAAAAAGGGAAATGCCAATGTTAATTGAAAAGGTAAGGCCCGATTTTATTTTTTATCTATCGGGTGTCGATGTACTCGCTTCTGATAAGTTGGGCTGGTTGAGCCTCTCCAAAGAAGGTTGTGCTAAAAGAGATGAGATAATTTTTGGCTATTGTAAGCGTTTCAGAATACCTGTTCAGGTAAGCATGGGTGGAGGTTATTCTCCCGTTATTGGGGATATAGTGGATGCGCATTGTAAGACATTTAAAATGGCAGTTGATATTTTACTATAAATTTTTTGTCTTAAAATATCACACAAGACTTTTTGATACAGGATTATAATTAGATACATTAAATAAAACAACCAGTTGTAATATGCGAGTTATTGTCTTTTTTTCGATCTTCATATTTTGGAGGTTTTTAGCCTATGGGGCCAATGTCGATACGGTGTCAACACCTAGTGTCGCAATGGGTAAAAATATTAAGGCTGTAATTGTAACACCAGATAGCTATAAGGATAGTACGAAGTTTCCTGTTGTTTATCTCCTACATGGATATAGTGGGAACTATAGTGACTGGATTAATAATGCGCCGGAAATTACTAACCTGGCCGATCGGTACCAATTTATAGTAGTATGCCCTGATGGAGGGTATTCAAGCTGGTATTGGGATAACACATCAGATAAGAATTTTCAATATGAAACCTATGTGGCTAGAGAACTTACAGAATGGGTAGACAGCAATTATCGTACAATTAGGGATAAAAATTCAAGAGCTATTACAGGTTTAAGTATGGGAGGGCATGGTGCACTTTATCTGGCATTTAGACATCAAAATATTTTTGGTGCAGCTGGTAGCATGTCAGGGGGAGTTGATATTCGCCCATTTCCTGATAATTGGGATATTTCAAAACGTATCGGTACTTATGCAGATCATCCAGAGCGTTGGGAGGCACATACGGTAATTAATATGTTGCATTTGCTTAAACCGGGTGGACTAGCGCTTATGATTGATTGCGGTGTAAATGATTTTTTCTTTACGGTTAATGAAGATCTACATCAAAAGTTGTTGGAAAAGGGGGTCGGGCACGATTATATTGTGCGACCCGGTAAACACGATTGGAATTATTGGAAAAACAGCGTGTCCTACCAATTGCTGTTCATGCATCGTTTTTTTACGAATAAATAAATGCCTTGTTGATCTTTTCGTTATTGCGTATCAAAAGTGATTTGTCTATTTTTGCACCCCTTATTTTATATACTACTTATTTTATATACTATTAATTGAATCTTATTTATGTTATCGCATTTCGAAGCTTCCTTAGCTCAACTGTCTATTCATAGGATTGGCAACAAGCTGATGGACGATCATTACATATTATCTGAGTCGCCATTAAACCTAACTGATGAGCTGTTGCCTAAGCTCTTGATGCAGTATTTTTTGAGTCCTTTTGAAAAGGTGCAAGAAGTTTTTCGCTTAACACATCATAGTGGAAATTTGGCATTAAACGAGCTTTTCCACTTTTCATCTTCATATTTTGATGGCACTACAGACTTTCACGAAGTGTCGCAGTATATAGCAAAACATCTATATAATGTTTCTAACCATCCGAAAATTAAAGCAGGAGAAGTGTATGTGGTTAGCTTTGAGAATGTTCAATTAGAAGGTGAGTCGTACAATGCTCTGGGGATTTTTAAGTCGGAAACAAAAGAAACTTATTTAAAAGTTTTTCCTGAACATGGCGCATTTAAAGTAGGATATGAGGAAGAGGGTATTAACATTCAAAAATTGGATAAGGGGTGCTTGATCGTAAATGCCGAAAAGGAGCACGGGTTTAAAGTTTTGGCAGTTGATCAAACCAATAGACAAAATGAGGCTATTTACTGGAAAGATGATTTTTTACAACTGAAGATCAGAAATGATAACTTTAATCAGACCGGTAATTTATTACAGGTGTGTAAGAAATTTGTAAGTGAAAAATTAGATGAAGCTTTTGAAATGGAAAGAACAGATAAAATTGATCTGCTTAACCGATCTATGACTTACTTTAAGGAGAAAGATAAGTTTGAAGTAGATGAATTTACAGAAGAGGTACTGGGCAATCCAGAAGCAGTATCTATGTTTAAGGATTATAAATCTAATTTTGAGCGGGAGTATGATATGGAAATTGCTGATAGCTTTGAAATATCTAATTCGGCGGTGAAAAAACAATCAAAAATTTTTAAATCTATATTGAAATTGGACAAAAATTTTCACGTCTATATACATGGAAAGCGCGAACGTATTGAAAAAGGTTTTGATGACGAGAAGGGAATGGCATTTTACAAGTTATATTTTGAAACGGAAAGCTAATGCTCGACAAAACAATTTTGAAGAAAGGACTTTCTAAGCAATTAATAGTAACAGGTTGTTTTATATTGATACTCACTTGCTTTTTCTTTTTTTTTCGTAATGCAGTTTACGTCGAACGTTTCTATAGCGGTAAGATTTTTCCGGTTTTTGCAATTATCGGCCAGACGCTTTATAAATGGACGCCGGTTAGTATAGGGGATTTATTGTATGTAATATGTTCGCTTATCGGACTTGTCCTTTTTGTTAAAGCAATTATATATATCTTTAGACGGATCTACCTGATGGCACTCATTCAAGTGATAAGCATATTGAATATCACATTATTTATTGTTATGCTATTCTATCTATTATGGGGTGGAAATTATTTTAGAGTGCCATTGGAAGTAAGAATGGCATTGGATATGGAGGTGAAGGAGTCTTGTGAGTTGCTTGAAACAGCAGCTTTTTGCATCGATCAAGCAAACAAATATAGGAAGCTGATAAGGGAAGAAGATTTCTTGATCGATAACCGAGCGATATTTAAACGTGCTACACAGCTATTGCAGGAAAATGCGAAATTAAAACCTTTTTTATTTGTCTATTTACCAACTGTTAAGGAACCAATCTCAGATCTTTTGATTAATTATGCTATGGTCTCCGGATATTTTAATCCATTTACACAGGAGACACAAGTAAATAGTAGTATGCCTGTTTTTTCAAAGCCTTTTACAGCATGTCACGAACTAGGACATCAGTCAGGCATAGGTTTTGAAGATGAAGCGAATTTAGTAGGGTTTATTCTTTGTACGCAGAGTGATGACGCGCTTTTTCAATATTCAGCGTACTATCATGCTATGGCTATGCTGTTAAGACAGGTATATCTGGAGGATAAACATAGCTATCTAAACTTAATACAACTGATTGATAAGGAAGTGCTGTTAGACGTGGAGGATGAACAAAATTATTGGGAAAAATTTAGTGGATTGGTAAACGATGCCGGATCCGTTTTTTATAATCAGTATTTATTGTTGAATAACCAGCCAGAAGGCTTGAGGAGGTACGATCGAATGACAAAGCTACTGATCGCTTGGCGAAAGAAGTATTGATTTTTTAATGAAAAAATAGAATATATATTTTGGATAGGGGGATTAAATAACTATCTTTGCAGCCTTAAAAGAGTTAACAATAAAAATATACGACGTTATCGGCTCTCCTGTATTTGCTATTACGCAAGAAAGTTTAGTTGAGAGGTTAATAAACAAATAGTTCAAATGAAAAAAGATTTGCACCCATCAAATTACAGATTAGTGGTATTTAAAGATATGTCTAATGACTATTCTTTTGTAACTAAATCCTGTATCGATACCAAAGAAACTATTCAATGGGAAGACGGACAGGAATACCCTTTGGTTAAATTAGAAATTTCACACACTTCGCATCCTTTCTATACCGGTAAAATGAAGTTAGTTGATACCGCAGGACGTATCGATAAATTTCGCAGCCGTTATAACAAAAAATAGGCATATTTATCTGTATTTAGAAAACTATAAAAAGTCTCGATATATTTATCGAGACTTTTTTATTTTTAACCAAAATAAAATAAACTTTACATGCAGATAGTATTATATGATAACGACGAATGGCGTGCTAAACTTTATCCCTTAAGTTTAACAAGACCTGTAGCCGATCTGCGTGTCGGCATTCTCACAATTGGCGAAAAGTGGTCTAAATGGCTGAAACAGCCGGTGTCCTTTTTAACAGAAGAATATCTAAAACCTAAATATCCAACGTTTAATCAAGATAATGATGTATTATTGATCAGGGCTGGGGTTTGTCCCGACGAACGTTTATGCACCGAAGTGATGTCATTAAAAGCTGGAGAAAAGCTTGTCAATAGGCAGGATATCATAGCCATCCGCACAACAGTTGATGAAGTAAAATTATCGGCAAGACCGTCGACTGATTTTTATAGGCCATTGGTTTATGTTCATGATTTTGTAGATATAGTATATCCCGAAGATATTTTTATAAATAATGGAATAGAGATAAGGAAGGATTTTCAATTGTTAACAGCGGGGCGAATATCAGCTACCTTAAGTAGCACCAATACGATTCTTGGCGAAAATATTTTTGTTGAAGAAGGCGCAGTGGCAGAATGCTGTATAATCAATACATTGAAAGGTCCTGTTTACCTAGGAAGAAATAGCGAAATATGGGAAGGAACAGCGGTGCGAGGATCTTTTGCTTTGGGTGATGATTCGCAAGTGAAAATGGGTGCAAAGATATACAGTAATGTTACCGTAGGGCCTGGTTGTAGGGTAGGTGGTGAACTGAATACTTGTGTGATATGGGGGAACTCCTCTAAAGGGCATGAAGGTTATTTTGGCAGCGGTGTTATGGGAGAGTGGTGTAACTGGGGGGCGGATACTAATAATTCTAATTTAAAAAACAACTATAAGAATGTGCGTGTATATGATTATAAATCAGATTCTTATAGAGATACTGGTTTGCAATTCTATGGTTTGATTATGGGGGATCATTCAAAGTGTGCGATAAATACCTCATTTAATACAGGAACTGTAGTAGGAGTGTCAGCAAGTATATTTGGAGGCGGGGTGCCACCCACTTTTGTCCCAGATTTCTCATGGGGAAATCATGGCATATATGAGCTTGAAAAAATGTTTAGCACGGCTAAGTTGGTTTTTGCCCGGCGTAATCGTAAATTTGACAACATTGAACAGTCCATTTTAAACGAAGTGTTTGAAATTACTAGAAAACAGCGAGACTAATAAAATTCTATTTAATTAATTATGCGAAAAAAAATTGTAGCCGGTAATTGGAAGATGAACCTAGATTATCAAGAAGGAATAAGCCTTTTTTCTGAGGTAGTAAATATGGTAAAAGATGAGGTTAGAGGTGAGCAGGATATTGTTGTATGCAGCCCTTTTATTCATTTATACGGTATTTCGGCTTTGGCAAAAGATGCAAATAATGTATCTACAGGTGCACAGAACATACACCAAGAGGAAAGCGGTGCTTTTACCGGAGAGATTTCTGCTAAACAGATTAGGTCAGTTGGAGCTAATTACGTTATTTTGGGGCATTCGGAACGAAGAGCGTATTTTGGAGAGACCAACGAATTATTGGCTAAGAAAGTCGACATCGCTATAAAATATCAATTAACGCCTATTTTTTGCATTGGAGAAACAAAAGAAGAGCGTGAATCGGGTGAATTTTTTTCTGTTATAAAAGAGCAATTGACGCAGGGTGTGTTTCATCTAGAAGCTGATGATTTTGAAAATATTGTCATTGCCTATGAGCCTGTATGGGCAATAGGAACGGGCTTAACCGCTAGTCCGGAACAGGCGCAAGAGGTTCACGCATACATTCGGAAAGTAATTGGTGAACAATATAATACTACGTTGGCAGACGAAATTAGTATTTTATATGGAGGAAGCTGCAACCCAAAGAATGCTCCTGACCTGTTTTCCCAAGCAGATATCGACGGTGGTTTGATAGGCGGTGCATCCTTAAAGTCGAGAGATTTTACTGATATTGTTAAAGTATTTAATTAACTATTGATAATTTAGTTAAAGGTGCATGTCTTAACATGTACCTTTAATATTTTTTAGAATGGACTACAGTGAACTGATATTTACATGCAGTGATAGTGAAGCATGGCAACGGGATTTATTAATAAATGACCTTGCCAATATTGGTTTTGATACGTTTGAGGAAATCGACGTTGGGTTTAAAGCTTACATCGCTAGTGCCGCCTTGGATATCGCTGCTGTTGAACGTCTCTTATTGAATTTACCTGATAATTTTAGTATTACTTATACGGTTAGGCCTATTGAACCGAAAAATTGGAACGCTGTATGGGAAAGTAACTTTGAACCAATAGCGGTGTTAGGTCGTTGTTATGTACGGGCAACCTTTCATGAATCTAAACCTAATTACGAGTACGAGATTATAATCGATCCTAAAATGGCGTTCGGTACGGGACACCATCAAACGACATCACTTATGATGGAATATTTGCTCGATAGTAATCTGCAGCGAAAAAGGGTTTTAGATATGGGGTGTGGAACGGGGATCCTTGCGATTCTCGCTGCGAAGATAGGGGCACAGGAGATAACTGCAATTGATTATGATCCCATCTGTTGTACGAGTGTGAAAGAAAATACAGAACTCAACCAGGTTAATAGTATAAAAATCTATTGTGGGTCTAAGGAAGTTATTCCGAATGAGCTTTATGATATTATTTTGGCAAACATTAATAGAAATATACTGTTAGATCAGCTAGGTAAATACGCAGAAGTTATAAAACCGCATGGATCATTATTTCTAAGCGGATTCTACGATGGTGATGATTTAGCGCAGATCGTTGATGCTTCACATTCCTTTGGATTTAAGTATATTAGTAAAAAACTGCAAGATAATTGGGTTGCAGCCAAACTTGAAAAATATTAAAAAGATATAGAGATATGCGTGTGCATTTTATAGCTATCGGTGGAAGTGTTATGCATAATTTGGCTATAGCTTTGTCGAAAAAAGGGTATTTGGTGAGTGGCTCTGATGATTTTATCTATGAGCCTTCTCGAACTAACTTAGCTAAATACGGACTACTGCCTGAGCGTCTCGGATGGTTCCCAGAAAAAATTACCGATGAAATAAATGCAGTGGTTCTAGGGATGCATGCGAAAGAAGATAATCCGGAGTTACTAAAAGCACAAGAACTTGGATTGCAGATTTATTCTTATCCGGCTTATATCTATGAGCAGTCGAAAGAGAAAACCCGTGTTGTCATTGGTGGAAGTCATGGAAAAACAACGATTACTTCTATGGTTATGCATGTGTTGAAGCATACAGGGAGAGATTTTGATTATGTTGTGGGAGCGAAATTGGATGGTTTTGAATACATGGTGAAGATTACAAAGGATGCTCCTTTGATTATTATTGAAGGAGATGAGTATCTTGCTTCGGCAATAGACAGGCGACCAAAGTTTTTATTATATCATGCTCATATTGCTTTGATCAGCGGGATAGCCTGGGATCATATAAACGTTTTTCCTACCTACGATGAATATGTTAAGCAATTCAAATTATTCATTGAAAGTATTGAGGAGAAAGGCACTTTAGTGTACAATAAAGATGACAAGGAGGTTCAGGCGCTTGTTTCTAACGACGATTCTAATATCAATAAACATGGTTATAAATTACCCGATTTTACTATTAACAAAGGAATTAGCTATTTAAATACAGCAAAAAGGGAGGTCCCGCTGCAGATTTTTGGAAAGCATAATCTTTCAAATCTTGCAGGTGCTTTTACTGTTGGCGAATGGTTGGGGATAAGCAGGAATGAGTTTTACGATGCTATAAGTACTTTTAAGGGTGCTGCGAGAAGACTTGAATATATAGCTGATTATAACGGGAGTGTAGTTTATAAAGACTTCGCACACTCTCCATCAAAAGTTAAAGCATCCATAGAGGCTGTAAAAGAGCAGTATCCCGAAAATAAATTATTTGCAGTGGTAGAGTTGCATACTTTTAGCAGTTTGAATGAAGAATTTTTGAAGGAATACAAAGGGGCGATGGATGGAGCGGATGAGGCTGCTGTGTTTATAGATCAGCAATCAATGAAACAGAAAAATATATCACCCATTAGCGATCTCACTATTAAAGAGGCGTTCAACCGAATGGATATTTCCTACTTTACGGACGTAGATACATTACAACAGTATATCGGAACAATAGAATCTCAGCATAAAAATTTATTGTTTATGAGTTCTGGAAACTTTGGCGGTATCAATCTTGTTAACTTGTCGGAAAAATTCTTTAATTCCTGAAATTAATTAATATATTTCCTCTTTGAGAACGTTGTTTTCGCTAAGCGGGGGAGAAAATGGATAGACGTTATTTTACTATCTCACAGTAAAATTGCTTGCATATAAAAGAAAGTTTATCTAAGTTTGATATAGTTGAAGTTACTATTTTATAATGATAGTTTACGTGGCCTGCTAATAAGACAAACATTTGAAACAAAGAACTATTTAGAGGAAAATATTTGTTTTATCATTATAAAATACCATCTGATAGGTAACAAATAAAAATTAGACAAATAGATGAAATCTCTAGGGAAAAAAATCAGATTATTGCGTCATCAAAATGGATGGAGTCAAGAAGATGTAGCCAAGCGGCTGGATATATCTATTCCTGCCTTTTCAAAAATAGAAACCGGCATTACAGATGTCAATCTTTCAAGATTACAACAGATTGCGAAGCTTTTTGATATGACAATTGTACAGTTGCTAAATTTTAATGACGCGGATGAGCAGAAGAAATACACATCTGATTTAGAGCTTGCTAACAAAAAATTGCTCGAAAGAAATAATGATGTAATAGAGTTGCAAAAAAAGGTAATAGAGCTATATGAAGAGTTGAGGAAAACGTACATCAATCAGAAGTAAAATATTATTAACTATTTTATATGCCATAGTTAGAATATGTGGGAGTGTAAAACAAACTGTGTCAATGGCTGAATTACCGCCCCGCGGGGCGGTAATTCAGCCATTTTGCTTATTGCAAATCTAACACCATTCTTCCCGGAAACCAAATGGCTAATTTCTGTGCTGTTGTTCCCCAATTGGCCAGTGGCATCGTCCATTTCTTCTTAATGTTTTTATGGGCTAGATAGATCAGTTTCAATAACGCCATATCTGAAGTGAAGGCACCTTTAGTTTTAGTGACCTTACGGACCTGGCGATGGAATCCCTCGATCGTATTGGTGGTGTAGATCAATTTTCGGATGGATTTATCGTATCGGAAATAGGTGGTCAGACGATCCCAGTTACGCCGCCAGGAGTCGATGACCACCGGATACTTTTCACCCCATTTATCCTGAAGTTCATCCATCCGCAATCCGGCAAGATCCAATGTGTCAGCCCGGTAGACAGGCTTTAGATCGCTCATAAACTCCTTTTGGTCCTTACTGGCCACATACTTTAAGCTATTCCGGATCTGGTGCACGATACAGGTCTGTACTTCGGTATCGGGAAAAACACCCTGTATTGCTTCTGAAAACCCTTTTAGGTTATCGATACAGGCAATTAAGATATCCTCTACACCTCGGTTCTGTAAGTCCGTCAGTACGCTCAGCCAAAAGTTAGCCCCCTCACTCTCCGAAACATACATCCCTAATAAATGCTTATGTCCGTTTCGGTCAACGCCAAGGATATTGTATACAGCCCGAGAAACAAAACGATGGTCTTCTTTCACCTTGTAGTGCATGGCATCCATCCAAACAATCGTATAAAGAGAATCCAGGCTTCGTGATTGCCATTCCCTGACCTGGGGAATAATCTTATCGGTAATCGAAGAAAGTGTACTGTGGCTGATATCCGTATCGTACATCTCCTTGATGTGGTTGGAAATATCCCGAAAACTCATACCCAAGCCATACATGCCTAAAATCTTCTTCTCTAGGCTCTCAGCTAAAATCGTCTCCCGTTTCTTAACGAGTTGGGGCTCGCTCGAAATTGGATCGACGATCACGGGGAGTATCGATATCGATCGTACCCTCAGAAGTCCGAATCTGCTTACTGGACTTGCCGTTACGCCGATTACCACCGGAGCGTTGGGCTTCGTCCATATGGCTCTCCATTTCAGCTTCCAACGCGGCTTCTAAAAATTTCTTCATTAAAGGAGCAAAAGCTCCGTTCTTGCCATAAAGTGATTCTCCGCTGCGTAACTGTTCCAGAGCTTTATCCTTCATGGACTCAAAATCAAAATCGCTTTCTTTAATACTCATAATTACTATGTCAAAAATAATACTTCTATTTATTATCCTTGACACAGTCTATTTTACAGTCTCGAATATGTACCTAAATGTGGCATGTTTTTTTCCTGGTTTGGCTCCAGTAGCTTTATGTATGGATAACATCTCCTTATTAAAATCACCTACCCATGACAGCTCAAGTTCCTTATACCTATTTAGAGGTATAACATATTGCTTTAACTTGATAAACAGTGCAGATTCAAGTCCGTGCTTTTGATAATTTTTCTTTGTTCCCATAACAATCGCACGTAATCGGTTAACCTTTCTTTTATTCAATATAAAACGAAAACTATTCCATATAGTCATTTTTCCATTGAACTTCCTGATAAGTTGATTGGCGTCTGGTATTACCATAATAAAAGAGACGGGTACATTGTCTATATAAGCGAACCAAATTAATTTTTCGTCCATAATAAACCTCATTTTTTTAAAAGATTCCATTATGGTCTCCATCTTTATAGGTTTAAAATTTTCGAAATCTCCCCAAGCATCGTTATAAATTTCCATAAAATGCTTAGCGAACTCAGGTAGTTTCTTTTTACTGAAGTGTTTGAAGGTATAACCTTGTTTTTGGCTTACCCATTCTGCTATCCTGTTAAAACGTTCCGGAAATGGGCGATTAACATCGAGGTGATTAGTGATTTGTTCATAAATTATTTTGAAACCATAATTTATAAATAAATCGCGATAATAAGGTTTATTATAATTCATGCCATAGGACGGAGGAGTAAAACCCTCGATCAGCAGTCCCCAAAAATTGTCGTTCTCACCAAAATTAATAGGGCCATCCATCACCTCTATACCTTTTGCTTGTAGCCACAATTTTGCAGTATCAAATAGCTCTTTTGAAGCGCTATAAGAATTTATGCATTCAAAAAAACCTATCCCTCCAACCTTGAATTGCAGAGAAAAAGCCTTCTCATAATTAATAAAAGCGGCGATTCTTCCTACTACTAGCTCGTTTTCAATCAAAATCCATCTGGCACAGACACCATGTTGGTGAAAATTGTTTTTTATAGGATCAAAAATTTGTTTTATATCATTGTCAAGCGGACATATCCAGTGTTCATCATCCTTGTATAATCTTTTCGGAACTTCTAAAAATTGTTTCTCTTGCTTCTTTGTTCTTACCTCAACTGTCATCTTAACCTTGAATATTTTTAACAAAAAAGCACCCAGTATAAATACTAAGTGCTTTATATTCCTATAGTGCGTTGATCGAAAGACTAATAGTCATCATCATCGTCGTCGAAATCATCAAAATTGTCAAACGTATCCAGCTCGTTGAAATCAAAGTCATCATCGTCGTCGTCAAAGCCTCTTTTGGATTTTGGTTGGGTAGACTTAATATCAGACTTGTCTGCTTCGTGCGAGGGAGCTTTTGAACCAATTTTTTTGTCAGTTTTCTTTGGCGTTTTCATTTCCAATTTTAATAGTTACGCTTGTTTTATATTGTTTGGTTTGTGCTGATAAAATTACGAAGATTTTAAAAGAGTCTATAAATTTATTTAAAAATAAATCTGCAAAATGTTATTAGCCTAATCGATAACATCACCTATGCTCTGTTCCTCATTTGCAATATCTTTTAATTTAGGTAAATCCGCAGTACAATTAATCCCAAAATAGTCCATAAAAATTTTGCTGGTTCCGTACAGTAATGGTTTTCCTATTGCATCTGATTTTCCGTTAATTTGGATAAGCCCTTTATCAAGTAGTTTTTGGATAGAATAGTCGCAGCTAACTCCTCTTATTTGTTCTATTTCAAGTTTAGTGATAGGTTGCCTATAGGCGATGATAGCCAGTGTTTCCAGCGCAGCTTGACTTAGTTTCTTTTTAGAGTGGTGTATCTGTAGTTGATTGATAACTTTATGGTAATTTTTCTTTGTCAAGAATTGATATCCGTTATTTATCTTCTGCAATTGTATGGCAAAAGTCGGCGCTGCATATTTCTGTTCGATTAAATGTATGGCTTCTTCTATATCCTCTGACGACAATTCGTATTCCAAGGCCTCCCGTATAACTTGTTTAATATCATAGATTTCAACGCTTTGTTCAGATGCAAAAATTAAAGCTTCAATGTACTGTGCAACGTTTTCCATTACATTAATAATTTATGACCTGCTCTTCTATTTTTTGAGGAAGTTCTCTGAATTCGTATTTTTGCGTTCTTAGTTGTGGTTCAAAACCTGCTTCTTTAATCGCGTCTTGTATGGATCGTGAGGTGAAGCGATGCGGAGCACCAGCAGCTGAAACAACATTTTCTTCGATCATGATGGAACCAAAATCGTTCGCTCCAGCATGTAAACAAAGTTGTGCTACCTTTCTTCCAACGGTCAACCAAGAAGCTTGAATATTTCTGATGTTTGGCAGCATAATTCTACTCAATGCAATCATGCGTATATATTCTTCTCCAGTAACATCATTCGTTATGCCCCGAATTTTCTTCAATAACGTTCCATCATCTTGAAAAGGCCATGGTATAAATGCGATAAACCCATAGGCGTTTTTGGGCTTATCATTTTGTACTTCCCTAATCCAAGCGAGATGTTCGAAGCGTTCCTCAATTGTTTCAATATGCCCAAACATCATAGTTGCGGAGGTGGGTAGATTTATTTTGTGGGCCGCACGCATAACATCGAGCCATTCCTTTCCTCCACACTTTCCCTTAGAGATCAGTCTGCGAACGCGATCGTTCAATATTTCAGCACCGGCACCTGGAAGAGAATCCAGTCCCGACTCTTTTAAGGCGCTTAGCACTTCTAGGTGTGACATGTTCTCCAGTTTCGCGACATGAGCAATTTCGGGAGGGCCTAATGAATGTAGTTTTATTTTTGGATAGAGATCTTTTAGCTGTCTAAACAAGTTTGTGTAGAAATTCAAACCAAGGTCAGGATGGTGCCCTCCCTGTAATAATAATTGATCACCTCCGTACTTAATGGTTTCTTCAATTTTATGCTTATAAGTCTCGATATCTGTTATATAACTCTCCTGATGCCCGGGTCTTCTGAAAAAATTACAGAATTTACAATTGGCAATACAGACGTTAGTTGTATTTACGTTTCTATCTATTTGCCAGGTAACTTTGCCATGTGGTACCTGTATTTTGCGTAATTCATTAGCAACATAGGATAACGATGCAGTAGATGCATGGTGGTATAGGTGTATACCCTCTTCTTTGGATAAGAAATCAAATTGAAGCGCGCGCTGAAGTAATTTTGAAGTGTCCATTTATACTGCGTATTTTTTGGTGCGGCCTTATTTCGAAGATCCTTTCTTAAAATTGAAGTCAATCGAAAAAAGCCGAAGTAACATTCTTTTTATTGGCATTAATTAAACACACAGATAATTGAGGTGCCTATCAAGTTATTTGACTCTAAAAAGAACATACAAACTTAGACAAAATTGATTTTATATGCAATGAAATGCTTCATGCTGGAAATAAAGGTTCAGAGAATTGATATTTAGTGTTTTAACATACCAAAAGCTCATTCATGGTGAAACTGTCGTGTTTGTTTCGGGTTGAATTGCCGATCAAAGGATAGAATTGTCTCGTGTTTCCTTATGCGTCAGCCCTTGAAAGGCCTAGGTATCAACCTAGTCTAATTTGATAATTGAAGTTTAACTCTTTTGAGTTTTGTCAAATTAGTCTCTAAACTAACTTCCTTATGCGAAAAACTCAAACTTATCTGCAATAAGCTTAAATAAAACTGTATTTTTGCCATTCGTAATAATGACAGTATGTAAGATGTTGCAATACATGTCTTTGCAAATAAGTAATTATGAAAAAACGAGTTGCTTTTTATACGCTGGGATGCAAACTGAATTTTTCAGAGACTTCGTCAATCGGTCGACTGTTTCAGGATGCGGGATACCGTTCTGTTGCATTTAATGAAGAAGCAGATGTTTACGTTATAAATACCTGTTCAGTAACAGACAATGCCGATAAAAAGTGCAGAAAGGTGGTAAAAGAAGCTTTAAAATATTCTCCTAATGCTTATATCACCATCGTAGGGTGTTATGCACAGTTAAAACCGAAAGAAATTGCTGAAATTCCTGGTGTTGATATGGTTTTAGGTGCTGCGGAGAAATTTAATATTATTGAACATATTAATAGTCTAACGAAACAGCAAAAAGCTATTGTACATAATGCACCAATAGAAGAGACCAATATTTTTGTGCCTGCGTTTTCTATAGGAGACCGTACCCGAACTTTTTTAAAAGTACAAGATGGTTGTGATTATTCATGTACATTCTGTACAATCCCTTTAGCTCGAGGTGGAAGTCGAAGTGGAGCGATTACTGACATTGTAAGGCAGGCTGATGAAATTGCTGCCTCAGGAGTGAAAGAAGTTGTTCTTACGGGTGTAAACATCGGTGATTTTGGCGTCAGGAATGGTCGTAGAGAAGACCGTTTTTTGAGTCTCGTGGAAGCACTTGACAATGTTAAGGGTATTGACAGATTTCGGATTTCCTCTATTGAGCCAAATTTATTGAGTGATGAAATTATTGAGTTCGTTGCACGTTCTAAACGTTTCGTTCCGCATTTTCATATACCTTTACAATCGGGCTCAAACAAGATTTTAGGATTGATGCGCCGGAGGTACAAAAGGGAGTTGTACATAGAGCGCGTTGAAAAGATAAAGCAACTTATGCCCAACGGCTGTATTGGAGTGGATGTTATTGTCGGTTTCCCTGGAGAAACAAGGGAAGATTTTATAGAAACCTATGAGTTTTTAAATAGGTTGGCTATTTCTTACCTACATGTTTTCACCTATTCTGAACGGGAAAACACTATTGCTGCACAAATGGAAGGAGCTGTTCCTGGATCAGCTCGTTCTGAACGAAGTAAAATGTTGCATATTTTATCTGATAAAAAAAGGAGAGCATTTTATGAATCTCAGTTAGGGAGTACCGTAGAAGTACTTTTTGAAGGAGATGTAAAAGATGGCTACATGCATGGTTTTTCAAAAAATTATGTAAAAACACGGGTAATGTATGACCCGTTATTGGTGAACGAAATAAAAACAGTTAAACTTATCGAGTTGAGTGAAAATGGTGAAGTAGAAGTAGAAGAAACCTCGGCTTCTTTAAGCGTTGCAAATTCATAAATTAGCAATGAATGTTAGGCTAAATGATAATTGTAAGACGTATTTTTGTTGATTAGCTCTTTGTGATGAATTGTCTGCTGAAAAGGAATATCTATTTATTGATCATATTGTGCTTGTTTACCGGTTGTTTAAGTAGAAGGTCTGCAAGGCCTACGGTAACGCACAATAAGCATTTGGAAAAAAATAGCGGGCAAATCATTACAGATGCATCTAATGTAAATAATTATCACAGAACGGGTAATGTGTTGAATGACTATGCGATGTTTATGGGAGTAAAAACAAGTGATCTTAAAAATGAACGTTTATATCTATTGATCAATGAATGGATGGGAACACCGCACTTGTATGGAGGAAGCTCGAAACGAGGAATAGATTGTTCTGCTTTCGCTGTGATGGTCATGAGTCAAGCATACGGGAAGAGTATTCCTAGGAGCTCTAGTGAACAAGCAAGTGCCGTCAAACGTAAATATGAACGTCAATTGCAAGAAGGTGATTTGCTTTTCTTTCGTTTTGGTAGCTCTAAAATCAATCATGTAGGTATATACCTACATAATAATAAATTTGCGCATGTATCTACCTCAAAAGGAGTAATTGTAAGTGACTTAAAAGATGCTTGGTATTATAAAGGTTTTAAGCGCTGTGGAACGGTTAGGTAAGAAATTTTATTAACATAGATGCATCTGTCGACGTGTGATCGACGAAAACATCAGGTATATACCGTTCGTTTAAATTGCATTTTATATGCAATTTATATATGTAAGTTTGTTCATGAGTGAAGAAAAAGATAGACACGATTATAGTTTTTGGACGCAATATAAGCATTTTGCGAGCAATGAGATATGGCTTTATATCATTATGGTTGTTGGTATAATGCTGGGAATTCTGATATTTGGATGAGTTACCTTGTTTCTTTCTTCAGTTAAACTAATCAATAAATAACACAATATTAATCAAAAAAAAGGAATGATGCTGAACTTAAAGCGCCCTTTAGCTTTCTTTGATCTAGAAACAACAGGTGTAAATGTAGCTTCTGATAGAATTGTTGAAATTTCTATTCTTAAGGCAATGCCGGATGGGAGTGAAGAGATCAAGACTGAACGTGTAAACCCAGAGATGCCAATACCACTAACATCGTCTGTTATTCATGGCATTTATGATGAGGATGTGAAAGACGCCCCTACTTTTAAGGAAATAGCCGAAGAGATTGTCCTTTTTTTGGATAATACTGATTTAGCAGGCTATAACTCTAATAAATTTGATATTCCGGTTTTAATGGAGGAGTTTTTACGCGCTGGTGTTGATTTTGAGCTGGACAATAGAAAATTTGTTGACGTACAGAATATTTTTCACCAAATGGAACAGCGTACCTTGAAAGCCGCTTATAAATTCTATTGTGATAAAACACTTGTAAATGCACATAGTGCGGAGGCAGATGTGCGGGCGACTTATGAAGTTTTACTTGCTCAGATTGAGAAATATGAGGGAGTAGAATGGGAGGATAAACAAGGCAATAAGTCTTTTCCTGTAAAAAATGAAGTGTCAGCACTACATGAGTTTACCAACTTAAATAGGCCTGTTGATTTTGCTGGACGTATTGTTTATAATGAGGATGGGATAGAGGTTTTTAGCTTTGGAAAGTACAAAGGTAGAAGTGTAGAAGATATATTTAGGATAGAGCCAAGTTACTATGCTTGGATGAAACAGGGCGATTTTCCCTTATTCACTAAGAAATGCATTGACGGCATCTGGAATAGGGTCAGAAGTAACAATCAGACGGTAAAAAAAGACGCAAAAATATCCCCATTGCCTAACAGTGGAAATTCAAATATAAACCATCAACAACGGATTAATAAAGTTAAAACTGTAGAAAAGAAAGCAAAGCCCATCACTGATGATATGCTAAAGAATTTACAAGACAAGTTCAAAAAATAGTATTTAAGGTAACCCAATAGTTACCGCAGGTAATTATTGGGTTTAACTTAGAATGGAGCTTCATCATCCATGTCATTCATTCTTGAGGATCGTGTTATTATTCCACCAACATTTCCAAATTCCGGCGAAGGCATCATGCCTGCTGAAAAAGGATTATCCTCAGTACTGCCGCTACCAAAGGAGGTTCCTCCATTAAAATCTTCTTCTAAATCTTGAAATTTGACATATTTACCTACAAATTTTAGCGGAACAATGGTTGTTTCACCATGTCTGTTTTTTGCAATGATAACTTCTCCTACTCCAGCAGTAGGCCTGCCTTCTTCGTCCTCGGTCATTCCGTAATATTCTGGTCGATAAAGGAATAGCACCATGTCTGCGTCTTGTTCTATTGAGCCAGATTCACGTAAATCTGAAAGCATTGGTCTTTTCGATGCTCCAGGCCTGCTTTCAACAGCACGGCTTAGTTGGGATAATGCCAAAACTGGAATATTTAGTTCTTTTGCTACTGACTTGAGGGCTCTTGATATACTACCTATTTCCTGCTCACGATTTCCACCGCCCTTACCTTCAGCTTTACCCTGCATTAACTGCAGGTAGTCAACAATTACCATTTGTATATCATACTGCGCTTTCAAGCGCCTGCATTTCGCACGAAATTCGAAAACATTAAGGGCTGGGGTATCATCTATTAAAAGAGGAGCTTCAGTAAGCTTTCCTATTCGAGAATGTAGTTGTGTCCATTCATGATCAGCAAGTGTACCTTTTTTCAACTTTTCCTGCTCTATTTCTGTTTCCCCAGATATTAATCTGTTCACGAGCTGTACGGAAGACATCTCAAGGGAGAATACGGCCACGGGTTTATCATGTGTAACGGCTGCATTTCTAGCACAGGTTAATACAAATGCCGTTTTACCCATTGCTGGCCTTGCCGCAATAATAACCAAATCTGATGGCTGCCAGCCGGAAGTAATTCTATCCAAAGCTGTAAAACCCGACGGAACTCCTGTTAAGGAATCGGTACGATCTCTCAATTGTTCGAGATTATTTACAGCCTCGCGCATGATGTCATCCATTTTCCGGGTGTCACGCCGGAGATTATTTTGCGCGATATCAAATAAGCTTTTTTCTGCAGTATCCAATAAATCAAAAATATCAGCAGTATCTTCGTAGGCGTTATTAATTATTTCCGTAGAAATTTTTATTAATTCACGCTGAATATACTTTTGAGATATGATACGAGCATGATACTCGATATTTGCGGCTGATACCACCCGATCTGTCAGTTGGGTAATATAATAAGCTCCTCCTACCATCTCTAAGGCGCCCATTTTTCTCAATTCAGCAGTCACAGTTAATAAGTCAATGGGAGAGGATTTTTGGAATAAGTTGAAAATGGCTTCAAAGATTTTCTGGTGTGCATCTTTATAGAATGTATCCACCTTTAGTATGTCGATGACGGTCGACAAGGCATCTTTTTCTACCATTAAAGCTCCTAGAACAGCTTCTTCTAAGTCTACAGCTTGAGGAGGTAGCTTGCCAAGACCGCTTGTCATATTGCTTAACCTGTTTTTACGATCAGCAAATGATCCTTTTTTTGCAGTATTTCTTGGTTGATAATTTTCGTTTTCGGAGTTCATAGTACAAATGTAGTTAATTTATTATCCTTCGTAATTTTGAGTTTCTCACAATGGTGGATAATAAAAAATGTTAAGCATTGAATTTGTCTGCTTTGCTAAAGATGGATATCCACATTTGATGTGGATATCCTGTTAGTTGTGTGCATACTAATATGATCATCAATGATTTGTAAAATATGTTAATAACTTTTCGACTGTTAATTTGCATGCTTAATAACCCTCTGATATTCTAGAAGAAAAACTTACCATATAAGAAACATTTAGTTATTTCGCGACATATAAAAGAGGGAGCGTTGGATATTTAACTGACGATTTACAAAAGACTAATAGCATGGTGGAACACTCGAATTTTTTATATGGAACGACCCTATAATAATAGATTATATTGGTAACTTGCACGGGCAATTTTAATGTAGATATGCGTCATTTTTCAAAACCGATTAAAGGAGAAACCAACCAATTAGTGTTTGGTATAAGAGCAGTGATTGAAGCGATAAATAGTAATAAAGAAATTGAATCTTTATTTATTCAAAGAGGGTTGTCCGGAGAACTTTTTCAGGAACTTAAGTCTTTGATAAGGGAACGTGAAATTAGCTTTCAATCAGTACCTCTAGAGAAGTTGAATCGTATCACGAGAAAAAATCATCAAGGTGTGATAGCTGCTATCTCACCTATTACATACCATAAGATTGAAAATCTCATTCCCCAAATTTATGAGTCTGGCGCTGTACCGCTGATATTGATTCTCGACGGAATAACGGATGTGCGTAATATGGGGGCTATTGCAAGGACGGCAGCTTGTGCAGGGGTGGATGCCATCATAGTTCCCAAAAAGGGGGCTGCTGAAATTAATCCCGATGCAATCAAAACGTCTGCGGGCGCTTTATATAAAATCCCTGTATGCAGACACGGGAATCTGGTGGATGTACTACGATATTTACAGGAGTCCGGGCTTCAAATAGTTGCCTGTACAGAGAAAACAAATAGCACGATATATACGCCCGATTATAGTGCTCCAACCGCTATTGTCTTAGGTGCCGAAGATGAAGGAATATCTAAGGATATTATCCGATACGCAGATCATCTGGCGAAGATACCGATGTTCGGGGATATCGCATCTTTGAATGTTTCTGTGAGCGCAGGTGTTATTATTTACGAAGCAATTAGGCAACGGTTACAATAAAGAGCCATTTTAAAAATTGCTGTTTATTCAATCTTTTCAGAATTCGAGGTCTGATGTTTGTGTTTAAAAAGAAACGAAAATAGAAAAGCGATGACAAGTGCATAAGCGGCAAAGCTTATCCAGATTTCCTGCCACATCATTCGTCCATTGGCTTGTGTAAAATAATGTTCAATAACATAACCGCTAACTGAGCTGCCTAAGATCGCCCCAAAACCGTTGGTCATCATCATAAACAATCCCTGTGCCGAAGAACGGATGTTCGCATCGGTACTGGTCTCCACGAAAAGAGATCCAGATATATTGAAAAAATCGAAGGCCATACCGTAAACTATGCAAGAAAGAATAATCATCCATAGACCGTTAATCGGATCGCTATAGGCTAATAAACCAAAACGGAGCACCCAAGCTAACATGCTGATGAGCATGACATGCTTAATACCGAATCGTCGAAGAAAAAATGGAATAGCTAAGATAAATATGGTCTCCGATATTTGGGAAATAGACATGATAATAGTAGAGTGCCTAACAACGAAAGAATTTGCATAGGCCGGGATACTGCCAAAATCGGATAAATAGGCGTCTCCATACATGTTTGTTAATTGGAGCGCGCCACCTAGAAACATGGAAAACGTAAAAAATAATGCCATTTTTGGGGTTCGAAAAAGCTGGAATGCATTCAATCCCAAACGCTCATTTAGCGATCTATTTCCTGATTTTGATTGAAGAGGAGGGCATGGGGGCAAAGTAAAAGAATAGATACCGAGTCCAATTGCCGCAATGGCAGAGATGTAAAATTGCCCCTCTAGCGCTTTATTACCGGTCAGATCAGTTACCCACATCGCAGCTATAAAACCTATTGTCCCCCACACACGGATAGCAGGGAAATCTTTAATGATATGGTATTGATTTTTTTTTAATAATGTGTAAGCGATGGAATTTGATAAGGCTATAGTAGGCATATAAAACAACATGGCAACCAAAATGACCCAAAAAAAAATTTGTGGATCTTGTACATGCGGTAAATACAAAAAAGTACATCCAAATAAGATGTGCAAAATACTATATAGGCGCTCGGCATTCACCCATTTGTCGGCCATTATGCCAGTCAATGCAGGCATAAATAGAGAAGAAATACCCAAAGTAGAAAAGATAGCACCGAACTCGCTCCCAGACCATTGTTTATGTTGAAACCAGTATACACCAATCGTTATCATCCATGCACCCCAAACAAAGAACTGCAGAAAACTCATGAGTGTTAATCTGAATTTGATCGGCATATTTTACTTGGCTGTATGCTAATTAACAGTTTAGTTTATTAACGTGTCAAGACGATTTTCTCCGCGAAATTTCGTCACGTATTTTTGCTGCTTTTTCGTAAGCCTCTTCCTGAAGAGCTTGTTGAAGAGCAGCCTTTAGTTCATCATCTGTATAAGATGCATAGGTTGTTCTAGAAGGTTCAGCTGTGGTAGACTGCTCTTCTTTTGATGCATCTAGGTTTTCCAAAAACACAAAATCGTTTCCCTCTATAACAATCCCTGCTGACGCGAGTATGAACTCGTACGTATATATTGGGCACTCAAACCTAATAGCTAGCGCAATGGCATCAGAGGTCCTTGCGTCTATTTCGATATCTTTCTTACCATTATTACAAATTAATTTTGCATAAAAAATGCCGTCAACCAAATTGTAAATGATGACCTCATTTATTGAAATGTTAAACGTTGAGGCAAATGTTTTGAATAAGTCGTGTGTAAGAGGCCTGCTAGGAGTAAGTTTTTCAATTTCAATTGCAATCGCCTGTGCTTCAAATCCACCAATGATAATTGGTAATCTTCTGCGTCCACTAACCTCACCTAGTACTAAAGCATAAGCACCAGACTGTGTTTGACTATAGGAGAGCCCGACTATTTCTAACTTGATCTTATTCATTTTATGGAGGCAAATATGCAAAAAGCATTTTAAAAGAGGTGCTATTTTTTTAAAATAGCATCTAATTCAACACGCGAATTTATTGCTTTTTCAACTAATCGTGTATAAAAAGTCCATTTAACTGTTAATCTACTATTAACAACAGGTTGATGAGACACTTTAGCTTTGTGTTTAACTGTCTTTGTGTGCATTGATGGCAGCAGTAAGTTTTGGAACTATGTCAAATGCATCTCCTATAATACCATAATCTGCAACTTTAAAGAAAGGAGCCTCTGGATCCTTATTGATGACAACAATAACTTTCGATGAACTTACACCTGCTAAATGTTGTATAGCTCCAGATATACCAATGGCAATATATAAGTTTGGGCTTACTGCGATACCTGTTTGCCCAACGTGTTCAGCATGGGGGCGCCAGCCGGCATCAGATACCGGTTTAGAACAGGCGGTAGCTGCACCAAGCGCTTTTGCCAAATCTTCTATTATTCCCCAGTTTTCGGGCCCTTTTAATCCCCTTCCTCCCGAAACTACAATTTCTGCTTCAGGGAGAGAAATTTTATCAGTGGCGCGCACGATGTCTTTTACTACAGCACCAAAATCCTCCTGTGAGGGAGACCCCTCAAAATTGACAATTGCCGCTTCCACAGCGTCTTCCCGTATCTCAAAAGAATTTGCATTTAACGCTAAAACTTTGATGTCAGAACGCAATGCCGTTATCGCAAAAGCTTTTCCCGAGAAGGCTGTCTTCTTTACTTCGAAAGATTCACCATCAATTTTAGGAAGTTCTACTACCCCATCAGCCAAACCAGCTTCCAGTTTAGCT
The DNA here is from genome assembly GCF_014334135.1 of Olivibacter sp. SDN3. NCBI lineage: Bacteria > Pseudomonadati > Bacteroidota > Sphingobacteriia > Sphingobacteriales > Sphingobacteriaceae > Olivibacter > Olivibacter sp. SDN3. Next base: position 4,700,929 of record NZ_CP060497.1, on the reverse strand, counting down.
GCAATTCGAGGAGCCAGTCCTTTCCCACTAAAAGAGTTAGATAAGACGATGATCTTTGCATCTTCCTGCTTTGCCGCTTGTGCAATAATGGAAGCATAGGCCTGGTTAACGAACGACTTCAAATTGTCGGCGTTAACAGTCAATATTTTGTTGGCTCCATATTTCCCTAAGTTGAGAAGATTTTCTTCAGAAACATCTCCAATAGAGATAGCAACCAATTCTTTATTTACCGATTTGGCTATGGTTTTGGCATAAGAAACTACTTCGTAGGCAGATTTCTTAAAATTGCCTGATATATTTTCTACAAATACTAATACTGACATTATCAGAGTGTTTTTATTTTAATGTGAATTAGAAAAGGACGTACTTAACGTTGTTTGCTTTCTTTATACAAACATATAAACTATATCCTTAGATTACCCGTGCTTTGGTATGTAGCAGATCTACTAATTTTTCTGCTTCTGCTGCATCAATCAATGTTACAGCCCCTCTGGGAGCGGGTGTTTCATATTTAATAACTTTAGCGAGCTGAGGTACCTCTATTGCATCAATAACCTCCAATGGTTTTGTTCTGGCAGACATAATCCCCCTCATATTCGGGATTCTTGGTTCTGCAACTCCTTCTGCAGTTCCAATTGCAATTGGCAATGGGACTGAAATTATTTCTTTACCACCTTCTATTTCCCGCTCAATAGTGGCTTTATTGTCTTCAATGCTTATTTTTTTTGCGATTGATACGGACGGTATATTCAGTAACTCACCAACTAATCCTGCTACCTGAGTTCCGTTATAATCAATAGATTCACGGCCCAGTAAAATTAAATCAAAGTCTTCGTGTTTAGCATAATTAGCTATCTGGTTAGCAACAAACCAGGCGTCTCTGGGGTGCGCATTAACCCGTACCGCTTTGTCGGCACCAGTTGCCAATGCTTTTCTAATGGTAGGTTCTGTTGAAGCTTCGCCAACATTAATTACGGTGATAGTTCCTTTTCCTCCTTCGCTTAACTCAATTGCTTTGGATAGTGCTATTTCATCATATGGGTTTACAATAAATTGTATGCCCGTTGTATTGAATTCGGTATCTCCGTTTGAAAAGGTGATTTTCGAGGTAGTGTCCGGAACGTTACTTATACAAACTAATACTTTCATCTTTTTTGTTTAAATCTCTCTGGTTTTATTTTACATAACTGGTATTTGCTTGTTCGATGACCCGTATTGCTAGAAGCAGTCATATTTTCTATTATTGTGAAATCAAAACATACTTTTCTATCTTTGGTCTCTCAAGGTTTTAAAGATATGAAAAATCGCATAACTATTAAATTTTTAGGGGCACAATAATATGAGTAACGAACGTTTGGAAAAACTTTTTAGTTTTCAAGAAGCCAATCCCAATGATCCTTTTGTAATATATGCTATTGCTTCTGAGTACGTTAAACAGAACGATACTAAACAGGCGTTGCGTTATTTTCGCAAGCTCGTGAATAATCATCCCGGATACGTAGGAACTTATTACCACTTTGGTAAATTGTATGAATCATTGCAGCAAAAGGAGAAAGCGATAGAAATTTATCAAAAGGGAATGGCTGTTGCAAAGCAAGCAAACAATTTGCATGCGTTGGCAGAACTCCAGTCAGTACACGATTCACTATTGGGAATCGAACCTGATGATGAAGATTGGTAATAGAGCTGACGGGTAACTAAATTTTATCTTATTTTTACCGCTTTAAACTTATTTATATTTTGGCAAAGACAGCGAAGAAAGAAACTCCATTGATGCAGCAGTATAATAGCATTAAAGTGAAATATCCAGGAGCTTTATTGTTATTTAGGGTAGGTGATTTTTATGAAACATTTGGTTCTGACGCCGTTAAGGCAGCAGAAATATTGGGAATAGTGCTTACAAAGCGCGGTAATGGGAGTGCTTCTGAAACTGCGCTTGCTGGTTTTCCTCATCACTCGCTAGAAACCTACTTGCCAAAGTTGGTGCGCGCAGGGCAACGTGTAGCCATATGTGATCAACTGGAAGATCCAAAATCAGTAAAAACCATTGTGAAGAGAGGTGTTACGGAGTTAGTAACACCCGGCGTATCTTATAACGATAATATTGTTCAACAAAAATCTAACAATTACTTAGCTTCATTATTTTTTGAAAAGAGTAATGTAGGTGTTGCTTTTTTAGATATTTCTACGGGTGAGTTCTTAGTCGCGCAGGGAAATCCTGATTATATTGATAAGTTGTTGCAGGGGTTTAAACCCAGTGAAGTTATTTTTCCAAAACGAAGTTCGAATGACGTCAAGACAAATTTTGGTGATCGATTCTATACCTTTTCTTTAGATGATTGGCCTTATACCGGTGATTATGCAGAAGAAACTTTACTTAAACATTTTGAAGTTAATTCGCTAAAGGGCTTTGGTATCGATCGAATGCCATTTGGTATAACTGCTGCCGGTGTAGCGTTGCATTATCTTAATGAAACAGAACATCGAAATTTACAACATATCTCACACATTGCGCGTATAGAAGAAGAGCGTTATATGTGGTTGGACCGCTTTACTATTCGTAATCTTGAACTCCTTGGTTCAAGCAATGAGCAGGCAATAACCTTGGTAGATGTACTTGACAATACATCATCCCCGATGGGAGCTAGGCTTTTAAAAAGGTGGATGGTGATGCCCTTGAAAGATAAAGCTCCTATAGAAGAACGACTAAATGTTGTCGATTACTTGTTAAGGAATGAAGACTTAAGGGAACATTTGATTCAAGAAATTAAGCAGATAGGCGATCTAGAACGTTTGATCAGTAAAATCGGTTTACAAAAAGCAAACCCCAGAGAGTTAATCCAGCTCAAACGAGCGCTGACGTCGATAGCGAAATTGAAGGAATTGACAAGTAACGTGGATTCTTCTGCTTTGAAAATGATTTCCGAGCAGTTAAACCCTTGTGAACTAATAATCGAACGTTTAGACAAAGAATTGCAGCAGGAGCCTCCCGTACTTTTGATAAAAGGCAACGTAATAGCTGATGGTGTGGATGAGGAGTTAGACCGGTTGCGTAAGGTGGCATTTGGGGGGAAAGATTACCTACTTGAAATTCAACGCCGGGAGTCGGAGTTAACCGGTATTCCTTCGTTGAAAATATCTTTTAATAATGTTTTTGGTTATTACCTAGAGGTTACTAACGCTCATAAAGATAAAGTACCTTCCGATTGGGTAAGGAAACAGACACTGGTGAATGCAGAACGATATATCACTAATGAACTTAAAACGTATGAAGAGCAAATTTTAGGGGCCGAAGATAAAATACAGGGAATCGAAAATCGCCTGTATAATGAATTGTTGGTTTCATTATTGGCCTATATTAAGCCTGTACAACTGAACGCAGGTTTGGTTGCACAGCTTGACGTGCTATTAAACTTTGCTTCAATTGCCAGACAGCAGCATTACGTAAAACCGTTGATTAATGAAGGCCGGGTACTTGATATCAAGGGGGGGCGTCATCCTGTCATTGAGAAAACACTACCTGTTGGAGAGGAATATATTACAAATGATGTTCTTTTAGATAGCGAAAAACAGCAGATAATTATTGTTACCGGTCCAAATATGGCCGGAAAATCCGCCTTGTTAAGGCAAACTGGGCTTATTGTTTTGATGGCACAAATGGGCTGTTTTGTGCCTGCGAAACAGGCAACGATAGGACTTGTGGACAAAATTTTCACTAGAGTTGGCGCTTCTGATAATTTATCTTCGGGCGAATCTACTTTCATGGTGGAGATGAATGAAACAGCAAGTATATTAAATAATATTTCTGATAGAAGCCTCATTTTGCTAGATGAGATTGGGCGGGGGACAAGCACTTATGATGGAATTTCTATTGCTTGGGCAATTGCTGAATATTTACATAACCACCCAGCGGCAAAAGCAAAAACACTTTTCGCTACGCATTACCACGAACTGAATGAATTGACTAACACGTTTAATCGTGTTAAAAACTTTAATGTTTCTGTAAAAGAAATTAATAATAAGGTTATCTTCTTGCGTAAATTGGTTCCGGGAGGAAGTGAACATAGTTTTGGCATCCATGTGGCTAAAATGGCAGGTATGCCGCCTAAGTTAGTAATGCGGGCCAATGATATTTTAAAACGATTGGAACAGGAGCGTACCGGCGGAGAACATATCAAGGATAGTATTAAGAAAATACAAAAGCAAGCCTATCAATTACAGATGTTTTCTATTGACGATCCGATACTGGTAAAGATCAGGGATATGTTAAATAATCTAGATGTAAACGCGCTAACACCCGTAGAAGCTTTGATGAAACTTGATGAAATTCAACGTTTACTTAAAAATTAAGGCGTACTTAGAGAAAGCCTTACCAGGTATTGATCATTTTCATCTTCGTACAAGATTTGCACTACCCAACCGCTGCGTTGAGCGATTAGTATAAGCGTCTCTTGGTCAATATACAACCAACCAAAAGGATCTCCCAATTGGTTTTTATATTCGTACTGAAAGTGTATCTCTCCATGATAAACCATTGGTCTTTCAAGATCACTTTCATATAGATAGGAAACATCAGAAGAATCAAAGATAAGCTGGCCGCCCGTATTAAGAAGCTTTTTACAGTGATTTAATAGTTTTTTTAAACCCGCTATATTTTCCGCAAGTCCAATCCCATTCATCAAAAACAAAAGGGTGTCAAATTTTTCTTCTTTATAACTGAAAATATCTTGATTGATTATTTTTTTTATTCCACGTTTGGCCATGATTTGGCAAGCAATGGGAGAAATCTCCAAGGCGGTTACGTCAACACCTTTTTGCTGAAGATATAAACAATGACTTCCAGCTCCTGCTCCAACATCTAATACCTTTCCATCGGTAAGTGCCAATGCAATGAACTCGAGTTCAGGAAAGTCATCAATTTCTCTAAAAAAAATCTCTACGGGCATTTCTTCGTCTTCGCCGTAGTTATTATGCAGTATAAGAGGTGCCGTTGATCGTTTTTTATGATAATAATCTAGCAACGCATTTCCAAAAATATCATTATCCATTAGTCCGTTATCCCTAATATCGTTTTACTTAAGCTTATCATTTTTTGATCGCCGGTATATTTACCTTTAACATCTGATAATTTAACTACAGGTGTCCAATACGCGTCATCAGGATGCGCTTCCGTCATCTTTATTACAATATTTAAAGGGCTTAAACCAACATCATTTGTAAAGTTTGTACCTATTCCAAACGAAATGCCTATTTTCCCTTTACAATGTAGGGCAATATGCTCTACTTTTTCGTAATCTAGACCATCAGAAAAAATAATTGTCTTTGAGAGAGGATTGACTCCTTTCTCCTGATAGTGTGCTATGGTTTTGTTGGCGAAGACAATCGGGTCGCCACTATCATGTCGGACACCATCAAATAACTTAGCGAACATTTTATCAAATTGAGAGAAGAACACATCTGTTGTATACGTATCAGATAGCGCTATTCCGAGGTCTCCCCGGTATACGTTCGCCCAATGTTGTAGGCCCAGGTTGTTGGCCATTTTGAAACCATACTTAGCTGCATGAAACATAAACCATTCATGGGCATGCGTACCAATAGGTTTTGTTTGGTTCAACATAGCCAGATGTACATTACTGGTCCCTATGAAGCTTTTTGTGCCAAAACGTCTAAGGGTTTGTACTACTAGCCTGTGCGTATGGTAGGAATGTCTTCGACGTGTGCCGAATTCGGCAATCGTAACTCCCAAAGCATTGTATTTTTCAATTTTACGCCTAGCTGTTTCGACTACTTCATTGTCGGTGTGACCGATCAGTTGATTCATTTTGTAGTATAGTTCAGAAATCAAGGACATGATTGGAACCTCCCATAAGATTGTCCTGTACCAATAGCCAGTAATTTTTACAGATAGTATACCTCCATGCTGTGTTATTGCAACTTCTTCTGGATCGTATCGGTACCCTTGTAAAAAATCAAGATATGTCGGGTCTAAGTAAGGGCAGGTGGTTTGTAAATATGTTTTCTCTTCTTTACTTAACTGTAAACTGGCCATCTTAGCAACTGCGTATCTCAGCGCTTCGGCAAAACCTTCTGGGTACTTATGATCGCCACGATTAATAAATTCATAGGATGCTTCGGCTTTTGGGAAAAGCTTGATAACTGCATGTTGCATCGTGAATTTGTAAAAATCATTATCCAATATGGAATTGAGCAATGTTTGGGGCGTTGTCATTTTTGACTATTTAGAGAGATTGAAATCGATGGTCATTTGTACCGTTATATAACATAAATCGACAATAAACGAATACGGTTCAACCACTAACTACTTTTAACCAAGCTTCAGCCATCAGTGCGGCTCCAGCTAACGTGGTATGCACGCCATCTCCTGTCCAATATTGAGCTGGTGCCTGCTGAATGGCTTCATCAAACACCTGTTGATAAGGAATAAATATAGCATTAAATTCTGCGGCAAGCGCCTTGGCAACAGCACGATATTCGTCAAAAGCAGGATACCATTCAGTGTTTACTGCCTTCACGCCTTTAATAGCGAAAGGTTCTCCTATAACCAGCTGCGTGTCTGGTAATATTTTCTTTGTGTAGTCTAATAGTGCACGGTAATCTTTTTCATACGTTGCTACAGTTCCCTCATATGGGTCTTTATCTGCCAAAGTATGCCAAAAGTCATTTACCCCTATAAGAATACTAAGTACATTGGGTTTAAGATTTAACGTGTCCTGTTCCCATCTTTCAGCAAGTTGGTATACTTTGTTTCCACTGATGCCTCTGTTATAAATATGTAAATTTAAAGATCCATATTTGAGTAATAGTTGTGCTGCTGCCAATGCCGAGTACCCGTTTCCCAATGACGCTTGGGTATTAGCTGCTGTTTCTTGTTTATCTCTACCAGCGTCTGTAATAGAATCACCTTGAAATAATACTACATCATCTCGGTTAAGTTTAATAGTATTATTGCTGCTCAAATTTGCTGCCGATACAATATCTGGAATGCTGATAGCTAAAGTGCTGCCAAGCGCTAGTTTTTGAATAAAGCTTCGTCTGTTTGTCATTTTAAAGGTTTGTTAAGTTAATAAGCCTGTCATCAGTTACTGTTTTTTACATAACAATGCGTAACACTGTCTTTGAATCAGTGTCTAAAAGTAAATTTTTTAAAATAAAGAGCGAAAACAAAATAAATAATTCGGTATAGGGGCATCATCTTTTGTGAAAAAACCTACTGTCGGCTTATAGTTTTTTCATATAAATCTCATAATTCCCACAAACGGTAAGATGTGTTAACTTTTGTGTTACCAACAAAGGAAATTAATTAATAAAAATATACTTTTGCAAAAAACATAATAGGGTATATTATGTTTTTTGCTGACAAAGAGAAGAGATGATTTCTAGAAAAATTGACCAAAAGCTTATTCAATTAGGTAATGTGCACCAATTTATCATGCGGTTTTTTAAAGAGCTTTTTATGCCTCCTTATGAATTTAGGGAAATAATGAACCAATGCTATGAGGTAGGAGTGAAGTCATTACCCTTAATATCCTTGACAGGCTTTATAACAGGAATTGTATTTACAAACCAGTCGAGACCTTCTTTGGAAGAATTTGGCGCAACAGCCATGTTACCTTCTTTAATAGCTATTGCCATTGTGAGGGCATTGGCCCCATTGGTCACAGCATTAATTGCCGCAGGAAAAGTCGGTTCAAATATTGGGGCGGAGCTAGGATCCATGAAGGTAACCGAACAGATAGATGCTATGGAAGTTTCCGGGACGAATCCATTTAAATTTTTGGTGGTTAGCCGAGTATTGGCAACCACAATTATGATTCCAATATTAAGTTGCTACACTGGTTTTGTTGGGTTAATGGGTTCATTTTTAAATGTTTATCAGCATGAGTCCGTTAGTTTTATTAGTTTCTTTGACCAAGTGTTTGAAACAGTATCTTTTCTGGATATTTTTCAGGCAATTATTAAAGCTGGTTTTTTTGGATTTACAATTGGAATCGTTGGATGTTATCAGGGTTATCATTCTTCTAAAGGTACAGAAGGTGTAGGTAAAGCTGCCAATGCTGCGGTTGTAGCCTCTATGTTCTTGATTTTTATAGAAGAACAATTAGTTGTAATGATTGTACAAAGTATGCGCGGATAGTTATGGAAAAACAATTGGCTCATATAAATTACGATAATACAGTGATCGACCTTCGGGACTTACGAAAATCTTTTGGCGATCTACATGTATTAAAGGGCGTAAATTTGCAACTTTATGAAGGTGAGAATTTAGTAGTATTAGGACGGTCGGGTACGGGTAAATCTGTTTTGATAAAGATTATTTCAGGTTTACTGGAACCAGATGAAGGGCTTGTCAATGTACTGGGAGAGCACGTCAATCTATTAGACGAGAAAGCATTAATGGAATTGCGATTACGGATTGGCTTTTCTTTCCAAAATAGTGCACTATATGATAGCATGACGGTGCGAGAAAATTTGGAGTTTCCACTGGTAAGAAATAAACGCACATTAACCAGGAGTGAAATTGATAAGGAGATTATGCAGGTATTAGAATCTGTTGGTTTATTACAAGCCTTAGATCAAATGCCTTCAGAACTTTCAGGTGGGCAACGGAAACGTATTGGCATTGCCAGAACACTTATTTTGCGGCCAGATATCATGTTATACGACGAACCAACGGCCGGTTTAGATCCAATCACCTGTACAGAGATCAATAATCTGATAAACGCTGTACAGGAAGAATACAAAACGTCTTCAATTATTATCACCCACGATTTAACCTGCGCCAAGGAAGTGGGAGACAGGATTGTCATGTTACTAGATGGGAAGTTTGAGCGTCAGGGTAGATTCGATGAGATTTTTGATTCGAAAGATGATCGAGTAAAAGCATTTTATGATTATAATTTTATTGTATAAACTATATGAGTAGTAATTCAGATAATAAGAAGTCTGTAATAGTAGGCTTGTTTACCTTAATAGGCATTGTGTTTTTTGTAACTGCAATTTTTGTTTTGGGAGGCAATCAAAAGCGCTTTACAAAGACAATACATTTAAAAGCGGTATTCGATAATGCGGGTGGATTAAAAACTGGAAATAATGTTGTTTTCTCTGGAGTGAAAATAGGAACGATAAAAAACATTAAATTGATAGAAAATTCACACGTCGAAATTGATTTTAATATCGAAGAGAAGTCGCAAGATTATATTAGAAAGGACGCTGAAGTACGCATCAGTTCTGAAGGTTTTATAGGAAATAAGATCATTGTGATTCAAGGGGGGAGCGCCGATGTGGCCGTTGTTGAACCTGGAGATTTACTTCAATCTGTAAAGAGTACGGACACAGAAGAGATGATGGCTACATTACAGGTTAATAATGAAAATTTAGTGGCTATTACAGGTGATGTAAAAAAACTAAGTGAAAGGATAACAAACGGAGAGGGAACTATTGGGGCTGTACTTACCGACTCTTTGATGGCTTTGCAGGTTAAGTCGATTATGGCTAGCTTGTCACAAACAGCGGCCAATACAGCAAAGGTTTCTGCATCGTTGCAATTATTTACCGAAAAGCTAAATACCGAGGGGTCTTTGGCAAATGAAATTCTGACTGACACCACCGTATACCAGAGTCTACGCAGTTCTGCTGCGCAGTTAGCGGGAATTACCCAAACAACTTCTTCTTTGACTGAGAATCTTAAAAACGCTACCGACAAAATGAATACGAATGATAATGCATTAGGTACGCTGCTTAATGATGAGGAGATGGCCGTTCAGATGAAAAAAACAATGAATAACTTAGAACAGAGTACGGATAAATTAAATCAGAATATGGAAGCTCTACAGCATAACTTTTTATTCAGAGGTTTCTTTAGAAAGCAGGCAAAACAGCGCGCAAAAGACGAAGCTGAGAAGCTGAAACAAGATCAAGCGCAATGATCTTGGCCGCAAAATAGTTGATATTATTTCTTTAGCATATCTTCTTTTTTTACCCCGGTTTTAAAGCTATTAAATCGGGGTTTCACTATTTTAATGCTTTGTTTGGATAGCGCGATACTGGCATTTAGTTCGAATCCTATTAATAAAATAAGAGAATTTAGATAGAGCCAGATCATGATAACTATTAACGTACCAATAGAACCGTAGAGCTTATTATAAGTATTAAAGTTATTAATGTAAAACGCGAATCCCCAGAACGTAAATGCGGCTAGTATTGTCGCTAAGGTAGCTCCAGGACTGAAGAAACTCCATTTTTTTGATGATGAAGGGCCATATTTGTATAAGATACTTAGGGTGAAAAAGTAAATGCCGAAAAGTATAATCCACCGTGTAACGCTGATAAGCCAAGTCCAGAATGCATTAGTAATTTCTAAGTTGTTCCTTATATGCCGGATAACAAAAGATGCAAAAGTGACAATGCCCATGCCTACCGTAAGCGCCATTATAATCATAATTGTCAGACCAAGAGCAACAAGGCGCTGTTTAATAAAACTGCGATTTTCCAAAACCAATGATGACTTGTTGAAAGCCAACATTAAACTATGAATACCATTGGTGGCAAAAATCATAGCCATTACAAAACCAAAAGAAAGCAACCTACTGTTTTGATTGGTTACAATGTCCAAAAGTGTAGATTCTATGGTGTTATATGCATCAACTGGTAATATCATCTGCATGAATTCCAATAGTTGCTCTTGGAAATCTTCGATAAAGACTCTAATATAAGGGATGAGTGTAAATAAAAAAATGATACCCGGGAAAATGGCAAGCATAAAAGAGTATGCCAAGGATGAAGCTTTGTTGAGAAGAGATTCCCTTCCAATTTCCTGAAAGAAAAATAAAGCTACAGTGTATAGAGGCAGTTTTCCAAAACCCGGAAGTACTAAGACTTTGGTCCATTCAATGAATAAGTCGTATGGTTTAAATTTTAACAATTTCCGGTGTAACCAACTCATGTGTTTTCTCCAAAGTATATTGCCAACTTATCCTGAAAATCCATAGGTGGCAAGCAGGGTTTACTCTTATTCATATCGATAAAGACAAGGGTAGTCTCGCCTATATTAATCAACTCCTGCCTTTCATTAAATAGCTCATATTTGAATTTAATGCGTAAAGACGGCTTTTCCGGTATAGAAACTTTGATGGTGATCAATTCATCATATCTGGCAGGTTTGAGGTATTTACTGGAGAGTTCTAAGACAGGCATCATTATTCTGCGATCTTCCATTTCTTTATAGGAGGTGCCTAAACTGCGTAACATCTCCACTCTAGCAACTTCATAGTACGACGCATAATTGCCGTAATAGACATATCCCATTTGATCCGTTTCCGCGTATCGTACTCTGATATGGGTTTTAAATATGAACATATCTATTTTTTGATATTTCTTTCGTTAAGCGCTTGTTGAAATTTTCTTGCGTTTACCAAGTGCTCGGATACATTGGTGGAAAAGTTATGGTATCCAGAGAAATCTTCTTTTGCACACATATATATATAATTATGGTTTTCATAGTTAAGAACAGCATCTATGGCTGTAATACTGGGCATCATAATCGGTCCGGGAGGCAATCCTTTATGAATATAGGTATTGTATGGTGATTCAGTTCTCAAATGTCTATTGAGCACCCTGCGAATAGTAAAATCGTTAGTTGCAAAAATAACAGTTGGGTCTGCCTGTAGTAAAATACCTTTTCTAAGTCTGTTAATATAAAGGCCAGCAATTTTTGGCATCTCATCATTATGAAGTGCTTCCCCTTTTACAACGGACGCTAAGATACTCACCTGGATAGGCGTTAGGTTTATGGCCGCTGCTTTTTTAGTACGTTCTGTGTTCCAGAATTTTTCGTACTCATCGTGCATACGGGAAAAGAAGTTGTCAGCGGAAGTATTCCAGTATAATTCATAAGTATTTGGAATAAACATCGTAAAAAAGTTCTCGGTATTAAACCCATACTTTGCAGCAAGTGTATCACTGTTTAACAGCCCCATTAGCTGAGTAGAATCGGGTTCTATTTGTGTAGCAATAAAGCCAGCAAATTGTTCTTTTAGTCTAATATTTTGAAACCTTAGATTTACCGGTTCTTGGAAACCTCCACCAAGTATATTGATAAGCGATCGGTTATTCATCTGCTCTGTTAATCTGTATTTTCCTGGTTTTATCCGAGACGGATATTCCATTTTTTCTGCAGCCCATCGAAAACTAGCGGTGTCTTTCAATAGATTGTTTTTTCCTAGATCTAACATGATATCTTCAAATGAAGCCCCTGTTTTAATATATAAATAATCTTCTACTCCTGTTACGTTGGGAGCGAAATAACGCTTGTAATAAGTATAAGCCAATGTGATACCAGTCAGTAATAAAACGACTGATATTGTAGTGATTATTCTTCTTTTATATTTTTTTTTCTTAGGAATACTTTCCATTAGTATAACGATAATGTGTCTAGTTTACCTCAAGGTTTTTAGTTGCTAAGAGCCAAATTAACTGAGGTGCCAATACTCACTTTCTTTTCACCATCAGGATCAGCTTCTGGTGTTTGGCTAACGACTTTTGCACTCGTACTATCAGTTACCGGCCCCATGTACCTAACGGTACCTAGTGTTAGTGAAGCTCCTTTAAGAGAAAAGATTGCTTCATCTAAAGTGTAACCAACGAGATCAGGTATATAAACTTCGCTTTCACCCATACCGTTCCCCAATACGAGATCAATCTTACTTCCTTTAGGTATGGGTTGCCCAGCGTTAATTTTTTGCCCACCATATTTTACATCTAATACCCTGTCGCGCGCAATATCAGGTATATAAATGGTATCTCCGAGTTTAAGTCCGTAATTACTTAAAGTTGACATAGCTTCCAGTAGTGCCATTTCTGTCAGATCTGGCAACTGTACCTCTGGAGCATTTTTCGTAATAATCGTTAGATATAATGTTCGATTGCTTTTAACATTGGTACCGGCATCAGGGTCTTGTTCTATAACTAATCCCGGATTTTTATCTGCTTGATACACCGAGTCTACCTGGTATCTAAAACCTCTGCTTTCGAGTCTGTTAACTGCTTCGTCTATTGAAATACCTCTTAAAGATGGCACTTCAATAGATTCTCCGTGGCGCGTATAAAATCTTAAGCTATAAAATAAGAGAAGAAGAAATACTATACCAGATATCAAAGCTATAATAAGGTTTTTCCTAAATGTTTGCGTTCTTAAATACTGAAAAAATCTGCTCATCAATTATTACTTTTTAAAAATATCTTAACACTCATCTGAAAAAAGTATGCCAACTCTATATTTTTTAATTGATAAAGATATAGATATTCAACTATCTTTGTTCACTATATTCCGTCTTTTATGAACGCAAAAATAGCATTAATTACTGGTGGATTCACAGGAGAAGCCGAAGTTTCGTTAAAAAGTGCAGCATTTGTAGCTCAAAAGCTAAATACTAAACGCTTTGATGTCTATAAAATTATTTTAACATCTCAAAATTGGTATTATGTAGATGATGTAGGTATTAAACATGAGGTTAATCGTAAAGATTTTACATTGCCTCTAAATGATCGAATTATTAAGTTTGATTTAGCGTTCATAATGTTGCATGGTTCTCCTGGGGAAGACGGTAAGTTGCAGGGATATTTGGATATGATTGGTTTAAGGTATACTTCATGTGACGCCCTGACTTCTGCAATAACAATGAATAAGGCATACACGAAAGCATTGCTCCAAGAAATTGATGATCTTAACTTAGCCAAATCAATTTGCCTGTCCGAACATCAAAAACAACTTGCGATATCGCTTGTTGAGGATAAGCTTAAATTACCTTATTTTGTGAAACCTAATGGCGGTGGGAGTAGTATTGGGATGACAAAGGTGACAGAAAAAGTCGCATTACCGGAAGCTATTGAACGAGCTTTCAATACAGCGAATACAGGCAAGCAGGTGCTTGTTGAAGAGTTTATTTCGGGAAGAGAGTTTTCTATTGGTGTATATCGTTCAGGAAATGAATTAAAAGTGTTACCGGCTACTGAAGTTATCACCTCACGTGGTTTTTTTGATTTTGAGGCAAAGTATACGCCAGGATTAACGAATGAAATTACACCTGCAGATCTCTCTGTCGAAGATAACAGGTTAATACAGCGTTTGGTAAAAGAAGTGTACGTACGCTTAAACTGTAAAGGTCTTGTAAGGGTTGATTTCTTTCTTGAGACTGGTTCCAACAAATTCTATTTTATCGAAATAAATACAATACCTGGGCAAACAGAGCAAAGTTTTATTCCACAACAAGTTCGGGCTGCCGGGATGAACGAAACCGATTTTTATACTGAATTAATTGAGCAAGAATTAAAGTCCTAACCGCGTATTTCACTTATCAACATGTAGAAAAACTATTGTCAGACGCAATTCATACCTATTAAATTTAAAGCATGATGGCGAAATTAAATAGAATATTTCGCTATCATTTCATCAGTAACGAAGGCAGATTTCCCAGATTTCAAGTCAATTAATACATAGTTAAACCATCCATCACAAGAAATCTTGCCAGAGTCCTTAAAGCGTATTTCAAAAGTAACCAAGCAACCCTTATCCCTCATTTCGTCAACTCCCGTTTCAACAATGAAATTTTGCCCAAGCTTTAAAGGACGTTTATAATTAACGTGAGCCGTGCTTACTACCCATCCAAAGCCTTGCCGTATAAACTCTTCCATGGTCATGCCGTAAAAGGTCTCCATTTGCTCATACCTTGCAGCTAGAACATAATCGAAATATTTACTGTTATGTACATGTTGGAACATGTCGATATCATCAGGTCGTACCTTGAATTCACTTTCAAAACGGGTATAATTATTTGTCATTAATACAAAGCTACATAATGTTTGTAACTATCAAAGTGTATTCACTGTAATATATTTGATTGAATAGTTTTGTTGTGCTCAAGTTTAAGCTTTAAAGACTTGTTGGAAGGTTTTGATAATAAATACAAAAACCTTACCTTTGCAGGCAATTAACAAAATTTTTAACGCTTTAATATTATTCAAAGTAATGTATTTAAGTAAAGAGTACAAGGCAGATATTTTTGCTGAATTTGCTGGAAACGCAACAAACACCGGTTCTACAGAGGGTCAAGTGGCTTTATTTACAAAACGTATTGCTCACTTAACTGAACATTTGAAAAAAAACCGTAAAGACTTCTCTACCCAGTTGGCTTTACAAAAACTTGTTGGTAAACGCCGTGCTTTATTAGCGTATCTATATAAAAAGGATATTGAGAGATATCGTGCAATTATCAAAGCTTTGCAACTGAGAGATATTATCAAATAACTCTTAGTGAAAAAAAAACAAGAAGCCATCCTTAAAAAGAGATGGCTTTTTTTGTTTACCTTTGTAGCAAATTAAGAGTCTATAAAATAAAAATGGATGCGCTTTTAAAGACGACCAGTGCATCAGAGAAAATGACATGAGTTATAATGTAATTAAAAAAACATTCGATATTGGCGATGGGCGTCAAATCGAGATCGAAACCGGTAAGCTGGCAAAGCAAGCTGACGGTTCTGTAGTAGTAAAAATGGGCAACACGATGTTGCTTGCTACGGTAGTTTCCGCACAAGAGGCAAAACCTGGAACTGACTTTTTACCCCTTTCAGTAGATTACCAGGAAAAATATGCAGCTACTGGACGAATTCCAGGAGGCTTCCTACGCCGAGAGGCACGTTTGTCCGATTATGAAATTTTAATTTCTCGTTTAGTTGACCGTGCACTTCGTCCAATGTTTCCTGAAGACTATCATGCAGATACTCAGGTTATGATCACATTGATATCTGCTGATAAAGATATCATGCCGGATGCACTTGCCGGATTAGCAGCATCTGCAGCCTTGGCTGTTTCTGACATTCCATTTAATGGACCAATATCAGAGGTTCGTGTGGCTAAAATTGACGGGAAATTAGTGGTAAATCCACGATTGTCAGAGCTGGAAAAAGCTAGTTTAGAATTTATCGTAGCAGGCTCGGCAAGTGATATCGTGATGGTTGAAGGAGAGAGCAAGGAGATTGCTGAGGAAGAAATGGTGGAAGCAATAGCTTTTGCACATGATGCGATAAAAATACAAGTACAGGCGCAGATTGAACTTGCTGAAATGGCTGGCAAGCTGGAAAAACGCACCTATAATCATGAACCTAGTAATCCTGAATTAAAAGACCGTGTTTATGCAGCAACTTATGATAGTGTGTATGAAGTTGCTAAGTCCGGTCTTTCCAAGAAAGATCGCTCCGCTAAATTTGCCGATATAGCTGAAGCTTTTGCGCTAACGCTAGGAGAAGAGGTAGATGAAGAAACAGTTTTTTTAGCAAAAAAATATTTTCATGATGTTCAGTATGATGCAGTAAGGAACCTTATCCTTAACGAAGGAGTGCGTTTGGATGGGCGTGATGCACGTACAGTAAGACCTATTTGGAGTGAAATTGATTATTTACCCGCTGCACATGGATCGGCTATTTTTACCCGAGGTGAAACCCAGTCTCTGACGTCTGTAACATTAGGAGCAAAAGACGATGAGCAGATGATTGATGGGGCGTTTATAAATGGTTATAGCAGGTTTATTTTACACTATAACTTTCCTGGTTTTTCAACTGGTGAAGTTAGACCAAATAGAGGCCCTGGTAGAAGGGAAGTAGGGCATGGCAATCTTGCTATGCGTTCTTTGAAAAAGGTTCTTCCTGCCAAAGAAGAAAATCCATATACTATACGTATCGTATCCGATATACTGGAGTCTAACGGATCATCATCTATGGCAACGGTTTGTGCTGGAACGCTAGCATTGATGGATGCTGGTGTGAAAATACAAGCTCCAGTGTCTGGGATAGCCATGGGTTTAATTACTGATGAAAAAACAGGTAAATATGCCGTGTTAAGTGATATCCTTGGAGATGAAGATCATTTAGGAGATATGGATTTCAAAGTAACGGGCACGGAAAAGGGAATTGTAGCTTGTCAAATGGATCTTAAAATAAACGGGCTAAAATGGGAAGTGTTAAAAGAAGCATTGTATCAGGCTAAAGAAGCACGCTTGCACATTCTTAATGAAATGTTAAAAACTATAGCCAGCCCAAGAACGGATTATAAGTCACATGCTCCTCGTATTGTCAGTTTCAGCATTGACAAAGAGTTTATCGGCGCAATCATAGGACCTGGTGGAAAAATTATCCAGGAAATGCAGCGTGAAACAGGTGCGACTATTGCTATTGAAGAGACTGACGGGAGAGGAATCGTCCAAGTCTTTGCGGAAAATAAAGAGTCTATTGATGCAGCAGTAGGTAGAATCAAGGCGATTGCAGCTAAACCTGAAGTTGGAGAGGTTTATGAAGGTAAAGTAAAATCTATTATGCCCTTTGGAGCATTTGTCGAAATTTTGCCTGGTAAAGACGGATTGCTTCATATATCAGAGATAGACTGGAAGCGTTATGAAACAATGGATGGTATTTTTGAAGTGGGAGAAAAGGTTCAAGTTAAATTGCTTGACATCGATAGGCAAGGTAAACTAAAACTATCTAGAAAAGCATTAATTCCGAGGCCTGAGAAAAAAGCAGAAGCTTAATTATATTACAGTATACCCATCACCAGAAAGCTTTTCGGTGATGGTTCTATACTCTTTTAGGTCTTAAACGAATTTTATTTATAATGAAACATTTAATTGCTCCTTCTATTCTAGCTGCTGATTTCGCAAATATTCAAAGAGATATTGAGATGATCAACAGGAGTGAAGCCGATTGGATACATGTAGATATTATGGATGGAGTTTTTGTTCCTAATATTTCATTTGGTTTTCCTGTATTGGCCGCTGTAAATAAGCTTACAAATAAGCCTTTAGATGTTCATTTAATGATCGTTGATCCCGACAGGTATTTAACAGCGTTTAAGGATTATGGTGCTGCAAATATCACAGTGCATTATGAGGCTTGCACACATTTACATCGCACCATTCAGAAAATCAAAGAACTGGGCTGCACAGCCGGAGTTGCAGTAAATCCACACACACCGATAGCTCACTTGCATGATATTATCGAAGAGATTGATTTAGTATGCGTCATGTCTGTTAATCCGGGTTTTGGAGGTCAGAAATTTATAGAGAGCACCTACCGTAGGATCCAGGAGTTGAAGCTTTTGGCGCAGGGGAGAAAAGACGCGCTCTGGATTGAAATTGACGGGGGCGTTAACCAACTGAATGCACTTCCGTTATTAAAAGCTGGAGCAAATGTGCTCGTGACGGGTAATACCGTGTTCTCAGCTGAAAATCAGGAGAAGACCATTTTTGATCTAAAAAATATTTCTACCTCCACCATGACAATTTAACAACAAACAAGTACAAGTAATAAATCATTCAAACAAAAGGAGCTGTCTAAAAAGCCCTATTAATAGAAGATCCCCGATACTGAAAAAGTGTCGGGGATTTTTATTTTTTGTCCTAAAAAACAGTTATTTTTAGGTGCACCCAAACAATATGGCAAACATACTATTCAAAGCATTACCGTCCAACAGTCCGAGCCTGTTTCCGGAAGATATTTTTGCAAAGATCCCAGAGAACCACCCGGTACGTCTGGTAAATGCAGTGGTTGACAGACTGAACATCGACCACATCATAGGACAGTACAAAGGTGGCGGCACGAGCAGTTTACATCCGCGTATGATGATCAAAGTGCTGTTCTATGCCTATCTGGGCAACATCTATTCGTGCCGCAGGATAGAAAAGGCCTTACAGGAGAATATCTATTTCATGTGGCTTTCGGGCCACAGTGCACCGGATTACCGAACGATCAACCACTTCCGTGGCAAAAGACTTAAAGGGCATATCCATTCCCTTTTTGCCGATGTTGTCCGTTTGCTTGCCGAACTGGGCTATGGAATTGCAACTTAAAATAGGAGACTTTTTTATGCTGCCATTTTCTCTTTTTCCAATAGCATCTCTTCGATCTGCTTAGGGGTTTTATATCCCAGGGCAGAATGTGTTCTTTTGGTATTATAAAAACCTTCAATATATCCAAAGATCTCCAATTTAGCCGATTGCTGATCGATGAATTTTCTATGGTAGATCATTTCAGCCTTTAGTGTCTTGAAAAAGCTCTCAGCTACTGCATTGTCCCAGCAATTGGCCTTCCTACTCATGCTTTGAAGTATCTTGTTTTTTACAATTACCCTCCTGAATTCATCGCAGGCATATTGGATCCCTCTATCCGAATGGAAGATAAGACCATCTTTGATACCTCGGTTTCTAATAGCCATTTTGATGGCTTGTACAGAAGTGTTTTTAGTCGTCATATCGGTGCTTAAAGACCATCCAATGACTTTTCTGTCCGCCAGATCGATAACCGTTGTTAGATAAAGCCACCCTTTGCCGGTATGGATGTAAGTAATGTCGCTAACCCATTTTTGCGATAGGGAATCCGCTGAAAAATCTCTTTGGAGGAGATTTTCAGCTATCCTATAACTATGGCTCGAATCTGTGGTCACCCTATATTTTTTCTTAACCTTACTTCGTATCCCATGTTTCTTCATCAATCTTGCTACGTAGCTTCTTGATACCATTTCACCTTTTTTGTGCAGCTCTGCGGTTATCCGTGGGCTGCCATAGATATACTTACTGTCACTGTGTACCTGCTGTATTTTATCCACAAGTGCTTTACTGCGTTGTTCCCTGGGGGATTCGGGCCAAACCAGCCAACGGTAAAAACAACTGCTGCTAACGTTCAATACTTCGCACATCTTCTCTACGGAATATACTTCTCGGTTCTCCTTTATGAACCGGTATATGGACCGTCTCCCCTGGAGAAGATGGCTATGGCCTTTTTTAAGATATCGCGTTCTAATTCTGTATCTCTTAATTTCTTGCGTAAAATCCTTAACTCCTGCTCCTCCGGACTGATCTTGGGATTGTCAGGTAAAACCTTATTCCCATTATAACGTGGATTTCTACGCCATTTACTCAGTAAACTGGGGTCTATGTCTAATTCCTTAGCTACATCGGCTACAGATCCCTTAACAACGCTCAAATCGACCGCCATTATCTTAAACGAATCATCAAATTTTCTATGCATTTCTACAAATTTAAAATTACTGTCTAAATCTGTCTCGCTTTAAAGGTAGCAACTCCACTATGTAAGCCTAAAGGTCCAGTACATAGACGGTACAAAGATTGAATCGGCGGCAGGCCGTTACACTTTTGTATGGAAAGGTTCGGTGGAAAAGAACAAAGCAAAACTGGAAAATAAAATACAGTCGGTCCTCTCGGACATTGAATCACAGATAAAACAGGACCAATCGGAACTGGGCAGGGATGAAACACCCAAACCTATTAAGAGCAATGAGCTCAGGGACAGACTTTCTTTACTGAACGAAAAGCTCAAAGCAACAGCAAAACCTACCCAAAAACAGCTTAAAAAGCTGCGGGAAGAACATCTTCCAAGGCTGGAAAAGTACGAAAAGCAATTGGCTACACTGGGGGAAAGGAACAGTTACAGCAAAACCGATGAAGATGCCACCTTCATGCGGCTGAAAGATGACCACATGCAGAACGGGCAGCTCAAACCGGCCTACAACACGCAGATCAGTACGGAAGAACAGTTCATCACCCACTACAGTATCCACCAGACAAGCACCGATACCACCACATTGGAAGACCATCTTGATAGCTTCGAAGATCAATATAACAGGCAGAGCGATGTGGTGGTGGCCGATGCCGGTTACGGAAGTGAAGAGAACTATGAAATGCTGGAATCAAAGAACATAGAAGGTTACGTGAAATATAATTACTTCCACAAAGAGCAGAAACGCAACCAGAGGAACAATCCTTTTCTATTACAGAACCTGTATTATCATAAAGAGCAGGACTTCTATGTGTGCCCGATGGGACAGAAGATGGAGTTTGCCGGTAAGGGAATACGCAAAAGCACCAATGGATATAGTTCCCGGGTGAGCTATTACAGGGCCGAACGCTGTGAAGGCTGCCCGCTTCGGGGGCAGTGCCATAAAGCGCAGGGAAACAGGATCATCGAAGTCAACCACCGGTTGAACGAACTGAAGACCAGGGCACGCGAACGTCTAACATCGGAAACAGGAAAGTACCACCGGAGTAAACGCCCCATAGAAGTGGAGGCGGTCTTCGGACAGATGAAAAGCAACAACAGATTCAACAGGTTAACCATGAGGGGGCTTGAAAAGGTCGATATTGAGTTCGCCCTGATGTGTATAGGGCATAACCTGAGAAAATGGTCGAAAAAGCTCCTGAAAACAACTTCGTCAGGCCCAAACAACGAACCTAAATACAATAATCCCCTTATTTATGACCCCAAATGGATAAACTACTGCTATCAACCATTGGTCGCAGAGTAACATCCTAAAACCGATAGACTCTACAGGTAGATACAAAACGAAAGAAGGCGCCCTTTTTAGACGCCTTCTTTTGTTTGAATGATTTTGTTAACAATTTCTTCTCTGTACAAGATTATTATCTGTTTAATTGTGTAAAAATATTTTAGCTATTTTCGTAATAAAATGCTTAAAATTTTGAATTTTTTTCACAAAACGATTACATTTGCCTAAACCAATAAATTCTGTCTATTAGATCTCACATTGGTCATATATAGAAGAGAATTTTTAATTTAACGTGCATATTTTAAATCTATATATTACGTAATAATGAAACATAATTTCGGTGCGGGGCCATGTATATTGCCTCAGGAAGTTTTTAAAGAAGCTTCGCAAGCAATAATTGATTTTAATAATTCAGGACTTTCTATTTTAGAAATATCGCATCGTTCGAAAGCTTTTGAAGCGGTAATCGAAGAGGCTGAGCTCCTAGTACGGGAATTGCTATCAGTGCCCGAGAATTACAGTGTTCTTTTTCTTCAAGGGGGAGCTAGCCAACAATTTGCAATGGTTCCTATGAATTTATTACCTCATGCTGGTAAAGCGGCTTATTTAGACACGGGTACTTGGGCTACAAAAGCTATTAAAGAGGCGCAGAAATTAGGCACTATACAAGTTGTAGCATCCTCCAAAGAGGGAAATTATACGTTTATACCTAAGAAGTATGAAGTGCCTTCGGATGCAGCATATTTCCATTATACATCGAATAATACCATTTATGGAACTGAATTATTTGAAGCGCCGTCTTCTGTCCCGCCTTTGGTTTGTGACATGTCATCAGACGTATTGAGTCGCAAAATTAATGTTGCAGACTATGGTTTAATTTACGCCGGCGCGCAGAAAAATATGGGGCCAGCTGGGGTAACATTGGTTATAGTCAAGAATGATATTTTAGGAAAAACAGGTAAAGATTTGCCTGCGATATTTGATTATCGTAAACATGCAGAAGCTGGCTCTTTGTACAATACGCCACCCGTTTACGCGATTTATGTTTCGCTTTTAAATTTACGTTGGCTAAGATCTAAAGGCGGTATTGAGGAGATTGAACGTGAGAACATTATCAAGGCAAGAACATTATACGAAGAGATTGATCGTAACCCACTTTTTAGAGGTACTGCCAATGCAGAAGATCGATCAAGGATGAACGTTACTTTTGTAATGGATAATAGCGATTTAGAGAAAGATTTTTTGGTTTTTGCGGAAGAGAGAGGGTTGGTAGGTTTAAAGGGGCACCGAAGCGTAGGTGGTTTTAGGGCATCGATTTATAATGCTTTACCGATTACAAGCATCAATATATTAGTTGATACTATGCAGGAATTTGCAGAGAAACATGCCAAGTAAATATTAACAGTTTTATATATCATCACATACCATTTTATGAAATTATTAGCAAATGACGGAATAGATCCTATTGGGAAGGAATTGCTTGAAAGAGCCGGGTTTACCGTTGATACAGTACATATTCCTCAGGAAGAGTTAGTAAGTAAATTACCTTATTATGATGCTGTTACTGTAAGAAGTGCTACGAAACTGAGAAAGGAGTTGATAGATGTTTGTCCTAATTTAAAACTTATAGGTAGAGGAGGTGTAGGAATGGACAATATTGACGTAGCGTATGCACGGTCTAAAGGGATCGCTGTGGTAAATACACCTGCGGCATCCTCGCTATCGGTAGCTGAGCTGGTTTTTGCCCATTTGTATGGGGGAGTACGCTTTTTATATGATGCAAATCGCAGAATGCCATTGGAAGGAGATACTGGTTTTGCAGGTTTAAAAAAGAGCTTTGCAAAGGGAGTAGAACTTAGAGGGAAGACTTTAGGTGTTATAGGTTTTGGTCGTATTGGCCAAGAAACAGCGAAAGTGGCATTAGGTGTTGGTATGGATGTAGTAGCTTGTGATTTTGTGAACGTTCCTAAAACACTCACATTGAATTTATCTGGTGGAATTTTAGTCGACGTTCCCGTCAAACAGTCAAGTATGGAAGAGTTGTTAAAAACTGCTGACTTTATAAGCTTACATGTACCTTTTCTGAATAAGCCAGTTTTGGGAAAAGCAGAATTTGATTTGATGAAGGAAGGGGTGGGGATTGTAAATGCTTCTCGCGGAGGCACAATTGACGAGGCTGAACTTATAGCTGCTCTTGATAGCGGGAAAGTTGCTTTTGCGGGATTAGATGTGTTTGAAAATGAACCCACACCGAGAAAAGAGCTGTTACTTCATAAAAAGGTATCGTTGACCCCACATATTGGTGCTGCTACTAATGAAGCTCAAGAACGAATAGGTGTGGAGCTAGCAAACATCATTATCGATTTTTTTCAAAGGTAAGCCGATAGCGGTTTATTTAATTAATAGAGAGGTTACCTTAAGGGGTTGCCTCTTTTTTGTATTTGACGATACGCGTGGGAAAGGGTATGTCTAAAGATCATCGGTTGCCGCTATATCGCTCTGGAGTTACCCGCGTATGCCAAAATAAAAAATAACTAGCTATGTGGGTGTTATTACTAATAAATAAGTCTAAGCATCCTCTAATGCTTTATCCTTAGATTTTCGTTTAAAGAAAAGCTTCCCATTAAATCTGGTTAGTAACAGTTATGTTAGTGGAAAGTGCGACTATTGTCCCCCTCAGGGATTGGCAGCGTCTCGCTAGCTCCGCTCGCAATGGCTGCTGCCATCTCTGAGGGGCGGCTTCAGGTCAAATTAAGCCATTCGTTACACTCATTGTTTTTTTATTTATAGGAGCAAATTGAAGCGAGCTTCTCTTACTCCTATAAATAAAAAACCCCGCTAATGCGGGGCTTCATTTGGCTTTGGCGGAAAGTGAGGGTCTTGAACTCGCTTCCTAACTCATTGATTTAATATCTTTTATAAGTGATGGTTTTTTGAGGTCTCGCTAGGGTCTCGCTGAACCATTTCCTTATTATCCCTATTCCATTTTGCTATACAAAGATACGAAATGAACGGGTTTAAACCTTATACTTAATGCAGTTTATAGTATTTTCAGGAATGGCGGTTAATCAGCTGACATATATAAATAACAATCTCGTTTCAGGAGGAATACCTATGTCCGAGTATATGTGTTTTCGGAATGAAATAATAATTTGTTGTCGCAAATAACGTTTCGCGACAAATTTCTGTCGCGAAACGTTATTTGCGACAGAAAGCAAAGCTTAATTGTTGTGAAAATTTATTATTTCAGATAGTGGCCACGAAGTGACTGGATTTCAAGGATCACTACGGTTTGATCATTGTAAACTTCATAAACGATACGATGTTCCCGATTGATCCGTCTTGACCAGGAACCGGATAGTTGGTGTTTCAAAGGTTCAGGTTTACCAATACCCTCAAATGGATTTTCTATAATAGCGAGAATAAGTTGCTGTATTTTCTTTTGAATGGCTTTGTTTCCAGACTTTTTCCAGTAGTTCAAATCCTCAACCGCCTGTGGCGTATAGATTACTTCCATAAGTCTTCCACGGCTATTTTAACTCCTTTGCCATTTTTGACATCTTCCCGGCCATCGAGAATTTTCTTCACAAAATCCGGATTATATGTACTTTCTGAATTAGTTTCAAAATCCATTTTCAATGCCTTGGCAAAAGCTTTAATAGCCTCCAATTGCGTTTTGTTCTTAGGACGTATAAGTATGGTATCCATGATGCAAAAATACTAATTTTTCTGTAAAATGTAATAGTTATTGCTTAATGTGAAGTCATTTGTGCGGTCATTTTCAAACAATTATAGATGATTGAATAGGTTCCGTACTCCGGTTGTTTATCATAGCTGAAACTAAACGCCGTTCAATAATTTCAAATCCTGCAATTTTCTTCCCAGCTCATCGTCTGCCGCTAATTTTAACACATCATTTTGTAGACCTAATACACGAAGTACATTAAAATACGCACCAAATGCCACTCCTGTACCCCCTTTTTCAATTAGGTATAACGTCGAGCGTGCAATCCCAGCCCGCTCTGCAACTTGAACGGTTGTTAGTTTGCGACGTTTTCTTGCAAGCTTTATATTTTCGCCGACTTGCTCCATCAGTTTGTGGTACTTGGGAAAAACGACCTGTCTCTTCGTAGTCATCTCTAACTAATGTTTGTTATTACATACAAATGTGTGTATTTTGATTGAAATAACAAACATATTTATCATTAATACTATAGCAGATAGGCTAAAGGCATCTAAAGTTGTGGTGGCTTTAAGGTTGAACTGGTCGTATGTGTATAGTAGTTTCCTAATAGTTTTGTCAAACCTTTCGGGCGTTATTTACTATTATTTGCCGCTAATTTCAGCACATCATCTTGTAGACCAATAAATGTCAAGTTTTTGGCGCCAAAAACTTGACATTATTATTTACGGATTGCAAATAGCAAATAAACTATGGCGAGCGGCCGGTTCTATTGGCGGAGTGCTAAATTATCTTGATCACCGTCTCTCTTTCCAAACCTAAATACACACAAAGTTCTTCAAGCGTAACGACCTGGTGCGGTTGTTTGTTATTAGCCTTTTTGATGGTATGATGGATCCTCAAACTCTGTCGGTAGCTTTTGCCGGTGATCCTTGCAATGTCTTTCGGATAAATACAGATTCTTCTCATCTTCTATACTTTATGTACGCTTTATCTACCCAGTTGATATTAAGGTAAGTCGGCGTAGCTGTTCATCATTTTGATGCCAAATTTGGTAACAAGTTGGGGTAAAGTTGAGGTGGAATCTTTGTTGCAATTTACAAATAATACTTAGGAAGTATGTGACCATATTGACCTATAAATGCCAGATGGTATAGCCTGTCTTCTTTCAGGAGATAATTATCACAATTTTCGTTTTGTATTCACTGATCAGCTGCAGCAAAGGTGAGTTTAAAATGGTGAAAAAATGGCAAGACAATCAGGTATTATTAAATTGAAAGGTACTATCGGGGATATTACCTTCTACAAGAGTAAAGACGGCTTTTTGGCCAGGCAAAAAGGCGGAATTGAAAAGGAACGTTTTCTGAGTGATCCCAAATTTCAGCGGACGCGTGAGAATGCCGCAGAATTCGGAAGGGCGGGCAAAGCCAGTAAGGCGTTTTGCACGGCCATCCGTCCCGTGCTGAATAAAACACAGGATTCGCGCATGATCTCGAGACTGGTCAAATCCATGATGCAGGTGATCAAAGCGGACCAGATAAGTAACCGTGGCCAGCGTAATGTGCTGGATGGCGAATTGATTCTTCTCCAGGGCTTCGACTTCAATGGCAATGCGCGTTTGAGCGCAACGGTGTATACTCCCTACAACGCATCCATCGCACGCGCCACCGGACTGCTGGATATCAATGTTCCGAGCTTTACGCCGGACAGTCAAATCGTAGCTCCGGGAGGCACCACGCATTTCCGCTTGATTTCAGCAGGGGTTGAAGTGGATTTCGAAAATGAGACCTTCGTACTGGCGCAAAGCAGTTCCGGTGAAATGACCTTTGATAACTTAGCTACAGAGACGGTGAGTTTAAGCAACGATCTCGGTGTGACGGACTCTACCAAACCTTTATTCCTCGTTTTCGGAATTGAGTTCTTACAACAGGTGAACGGATCTTTCTATGCCCTGAACAATGGGGCTTATAACGCATTGAGTTTGGTACTGGTTGATACCGGTATCGATTCAGGAGAAGATGTGGATGAAGGTACAGGTGGGGAAACAGGCGAATAATGATGGTAGTGGTCGAACTGTTGCGGACTTATAGTGAGCAGGGTACGAATGGTGAGGTCTGGATAGATGGCGAATTGATTTGTTATACCATTGAACTGCCCTGGCGCGATAATGTCCGCAATACTTCCTGTATCCCGGAAGGAAGCTATCCACTGGCCAAGCGATACAGCAAAAAGTTTGGCTGGCATGTGGCCGTAAAAGACGTGCCAGAACGCAGCGCGATCTTATTCCATCCAGCGAATGACGCGAAGAAGGAATTAAGAGGATGTATAGCACCGGTTAGCCAACTATCGGGTGCCGGCATGGGAACACAGTCACGATTGGCATTTGACAAATTCAAACAATGTATCTACTCGGCATTGGACCAAGAAAAAGAGGTGAATTTGGTGATTTTAAAAAAGGAAGAAAAATGAACGTAATAGAAAGAGCGCAGGCGCCCACTCCCAAGTTTTTTAAGACCCTGCGCAGCATAGGGCTGATTGTCGCAGCGATGGGAGCAGCAATCGCGACCGCCCCGGTAGCCCTACCGGCGGCAATAGTTACCATTGGAGGTTATTTAACTGTGGCCGGTGGTGTACTCTCCGCTATCAGCCAGGTTACGGTGGATGATAAAGAAACAAAAGAAAATCCGGAGGAGGTTCCCGATGAATAAATCTGCTGTAGGTATGGGAACCTGTGGCGGTTTGCTCATGGGAATTTTTCCCACATTGATCATTGGCGATATTATCCGCACGGTTTTGCTGGCAATCGTTGGAGCAGTGGTCAGTTTTTTTGTATCTTTATTGCTGGCAAATTTGGTGAAACGTAAAAATAAATAAAGTTGTGGTGGCTTTATTCATAACGAAAGCTCGGTAGAAATGCCGGGCTTTTTTTAGTAAAGAATTATGCTTAAATATGGAAAAAACACCGTTTGATAAAATATTGGGAACGATCTATTTGCTTTATTATAAAGCTAAAATAGATTTAGGCGAAGCGCATCTTACGCGTAGTCCTAAAGGTTATTTACAAAAATTTGGAGTAGAGATGCCATTCAGATGTGATTTAGATATCCTGGACTATCTGATCGGGCACAGATCTTCAATATATAACGCAATGTCCAGAAAAAGCTGGATATTATACGTCTTAGAAATTACAAAGATCTTGTCCAATAACGGGGCTTTTGGTATAGGGAAACTGTATAACAAAATACTCAACAAGAATATTAATATTAACGTGTCGCTAGACTGTTTTAAACCGATATTAACAATACTAGAATCAAAGGATACTTCCAGTACAACCCATAAGTTGAAGATTCTTCGAGATAAATATTATGCGCATACAGATGCTGAAGTTGGGCGTTTGACAGACCAATTATTTCCGACCTATGATGAAGCTTGGGATCTCATGCTTGTAATAGAGCAATTTCTAAGAGACATTTATGCTCAAAAGGATGTGGATATAGACTTAGAGATCCACAGACATCTTCATAGTTATTTACGAGAGTTTAAGAGGACATACCAATATTTCAAAACGATAGAAGACATAGCTGAAAAACATATGTTACGGCATCGTTTTGGCGAAGAAAAGAGCGATATATATTTCAACTCATTGGAATAACCTATTCCAAAAGAAAAAGAGAAAAAAGAAAGTATTTCCTAAATGTATGCTGGCTAATAAAGCAAGTTTTTTCAGTAAAATACTACCGCCATTAGGCGGATGGAGATTTTCCTGAAAAGCTCGTCCTTGAACTTGCTGTTTAGCCAGCTCATATTATTTTTACTTTACTTTTTTTTCTTTCTATACGTATTTCTATTCCAAGGATTTTATTTGGAAACGAAATTTGCGAAGCTCGTACCGGGAAACGGCTGGTAAATGGGTGCAATGAGCGTAGCGGGTTGCATCCATTTACCAAGCATCGCGAGCCGTCTGCGAGTGGAGCGAGGGTGCCGGGCTAAGAGGACGTAGTATCGGGGAACGGCAAATGTAGGTGGGTTTGGCTGGCGGTATTTTTGATGTTTAGAATTGCGTCTTGGGTATTCTCAAAAATAGTGACAGCCGAAAGCTCGCCTACACAAGGTGGACTAGGCATGCCTTGGGCTGTGCTGCTTTTGGATCTGCCTATGGCCACCGCAGCCCGAGCGACCCGCAGGCGAGCCAAATACGAAGCGGCGGTGGATGGAATGGTGCTGAATGACAGGGAACGGAATGGAGCGAAGCGAAAAGAGTACGCTGGAGTGAAGCTTCATGACAGACAGAGCAGCCGCCTATGAGGCGGACGACTGATCCGGCAAAGATGATGACAATCTGCGTAGCACCCGAAGGGCAAATAGGCGCTATTTCAATGCCTTAAAAATAAACACATCATGAATAGGGCCTATTTGGATTGGCAACATTCTTTGCGGAAGGAGGACGACGAATGCCTTATTTCCTGTGTGGTGGGTGTGCAATGGATAAAAGCAAGGGTATGACCGAGAGAGATGATGAGGGAAGGATGAAGGAAATCAGCAATCGAGGGAATACGCTTGCTGTGGGTTTCCGTAGGTGGGTGAATGCCTAGAGTGAGGTACGAACGAAAGGCATGAACCGACCGGAGGAATTGGCTTTTGTATTTTCTTTCTTATCTTCGTTTAATCAAATTAATTTTCCTAACACTGTATTTTAGAACAGATGGCTTTACCCGTTAATATTGAAGATCTTTTACATGGACAGGTAGTGGAATGGGAACGTTTGGAATTTAAACGTGGGTGGAATCCGGAAGAGGTAATCCATACGATCTGTGCTTTTGCCAATGATCTCAATAATTGGGGCGGCGGATATATCGTTATTGGTATTGCTGAGCAAAACGGACAAGCTGTTTTTCCTGCAGAAGGAATTGATCCGCAACGAATAGATAGCATCCAAGGTGAAGTTTTATCGCTTGCTAACCAGCTTCAACCAAACTATTTTCCACGGATGCAGCCATATGTATTAAACGGACGGCACATACTCGTGCTATGGTGTCCAGCTGGTGATCATCGTCCTTACACAGCTCCAAGTACACAAGGCAAGGGTGCTCAACGCTATTCCTATATCCGTTATGGCTCACGGAGTATCATCGCCAAAGGAGAAAACCTGCAACGTTTAATTGAGCTGACCGCACGTATTCCTTTTGATGATCGTATTAACCGACAGGCCACAATAAATGATTTTGATTTGGGATTGATACAGGCGTTTTTGCAGGAAATAAAAAGCAACCTTTATGAGGAAAGCCAAAAAATGTCCCTAGCCGAATTGTCCAGGAGCATGCACATCGCCAAAGGAGCTAATGAAGATCTTTATCCTGTTAACGTTGGCTTATTATTTTTCAATCGTACACCCGAAAAGTTCTTTTCCCGCGCTTGGATTGAGCTGGTGGTTCATCGAGACGATAGCGGACGGTCATTTAGCGAGCATTATTTTAAAGGGCCATTACATATACAATTGCGTGATTGCCTTGCTTTCCTAAAAGCGACAGTCATCCATGAAAATGTAATCAAAGTATCTTATCAGGCCGAGGCTATCCGCTTTTATAACTTTCCTTATGAAGCTGTTGAAGAAGCACTATCTAATGCCGTATATCACAAGAGCTATGAAATCGGAAATCCAATTGAAGTATAGGTATGGCCAGATAAAATCGAAATATTAAGCTTTCCGGGTCCAATTCCACCCGTGGATGTTCAAATACTAAATCACCAAAGGCGGATAGTTGCCCGGGATTATCGGAATCGTCGTATCGGTGATTTTTTAAAAGAATTGGACCTTACTGAAGGACGAGGTACAGGTTTTCCAACCATATACCGCACTATGCATAAAAACGATTCTCCTGATCCTATTTTTGAAACCGATGATCAAAGCACCCATTTCTTGACTATTCTACCTGCCCGTCAAGAAAAAAGTGACCAAGCTAGTATCGAAGTTAAAGATTTGGTATTTAAAGAATTAGGCGATGTTGTGGCTTTTTTTAAATTACCGAGTAACCAAGCTAGTAACCAAGCTAGTAACCAAGTTCAAGAGGTAATCAATAGAACGGTACATGATAAAGTTATCCCTATTTTAGAAACTGCCACACAATGGGTTTCTAGCAGAGATTTACTTACTCAAATAGGTCTTAGTGTACAGTCCAAGAATAAAAACCGTTACCTAACTCCACTGCTTAAAATAGGATGGCTTCAACTGGAATATCCTGAAAATCAAACCCACCCTAATCAGCGGTATAAGATTACTGAAGCTGGAAATAGGTATTTGGAGTTTGTGAAGTCGATAGGTTAGCTAATAAAACCAACAATGAGGTATAAAGTTCGCTATCTATATTTTGATGGCCAAAAAGCGACCAAAACGGAATTTCTGCTGCTGTGACTTTAATAACTTGGGATTGATGAGCATTCGAAATATGAAAGATATCCGGTTCACTCAAAATATCACACTGATTAGGATATAAGAGTAGTACACTGCTACAGTCTCTTCGAAATGCATAGGAAGTCATTTGGTACAGATCATTTTGCGCTATCCCTTTTTTCTTATCCTCTTTAAAATTACCTCGCAACTTATACTTAGTGTCAACGATAATTTTAATCGATTTATCTTTCTTCGACACTAAAAAAATATCATGTTGCATCTGAAACGCCTTTTCATCCGTCAAGTACATATCTGATTTTTGATATTTCACTTCCCAATCTTCCGAAAAATAACGTTCGAGAAATCCTGCAATGAAATCCTCGAACACATATTCCATCGGCAAAAGTAGAGACCAATGCTTTGAATCCTCATAATGGTGATTATAGATATGTTGCTCTAATACCATACGACACAACCCGATTGTTGTTTGATAGTCCTGATAAAACGGACTGATTGGAATATGGTCTAAAAAAGAGGCCTGGCACACCTGATCTTCTGCCTCATCCAATATGAAAATAATATCCTCCAACTTTTGACGGGTTTCGGGAAATGAAGATTTGGCCAATAGTAACCGAGCGACATATTTAATCGTCCGATTAAGGCGATTATCGAATTCCATCGGCTGATGGTCACACTCCAACATATGAAAGTTACCATTAGCTATGCTGTTTGAGATA
Organism: Olivibacter sp. SDN3; assembly: GCF_014334135.1. Taxonomy (NCBI): domain Bacteria; kingdom Pseudomonadati; phylum Bacteroidota; class Sphingobacteriia; order Sphingobacteriales; family Sphingobacteriaceae; genus Olivibacter; species Olivibacter sp. SDN3. Next base: position 4,668,755 of record NZ_CP060497.1, on the reverse strand, counting down.
TAACGGTTGAAGTTTATCGAACCTTTTGGCTTCAGCATAGCCTCTTCCATGTCTTGATAAAGTGAAATCGGATTTGTGGAAACAACTCCGTGAAATTGATTAGCGATCAAATTTAGGATCAATTCGGGTAGATCGATATCTTGTAAGTTACTCAGGTTTACGTCCGTGAAAGGAAACTTCCATTTTCGACAATAGTCAAACCAATAAAAGAGATGTTTAAGCATCACACTCTTCTCCATATTAGCCCCACGAAATATTTTCGGATATATCTCGATGGATTCATACTCGCTTTGAAGGAATCCAATAAAATTTCTTGCTCTCGCAGTATTACCGTCAAACCGAAGTATACCTTGCCGAGTAACATTATCTTCAGTCAGGCTGAGTGAAGTTGAAGCCCCATCTTCATAACTGTAATAGACTTTCCAAACCGCATGAAGGTATCCCTCCAATTCCTTTCTGGAAGTGACGTCGAAAGATGGTCCGAATTCGAAGCTAGTTATGCGTTTCATCGAACATAGTCGCATTTATAATCCAGATATAACGCTGCGTATTATATTCTGCATTAATACCTGCAGCCTTCAAAATAGATTGAACTTCTTCTGTGCGTCCGGAAAAATATTCCATCAGCAGAGGAATGACCTTTTTGAGCAAAATTGTCTCCAGGGGTTCCGTTTTCATAAAATAGCCATGGCCGATAAGAAAATCGGCTGTTTTCTTACGTGTATAGATGGCTTCATTAACTCTTTGCAATACGTTACTGTGCGCAGCATTAAAGTTAGCTAATGTTTCATAATCTGGATAATATCCTTCGAACTCAAAACGGCGACGAAGCGCAATATCTACTAAGGCAATTGATTTATCGGCTGTATTCATCGTACCGATAATATAAACATTGGGGGGAATACTGAAATCAGGCTCACCATTCGGCAAAGCTAAGGCCAGTGCATTTTCTGCTCCCATACGCTTATCGTCTTCGAGCAGGGTGATCAGTTCACCAAATACCTTAGATATATTGGCTCGGTTGATTTCGTCAATAATGATTACGAAGTTTTTCAACGGGGTATTGGCTGATACAGGCTGTTGCAGCTCCTGAACCCGTTGTACTAACGGCTTATAATAAGCTCCCAAACCAGAGTGAAACTGTCGTTTTCCTTCAACAATTGCTTTTAACGTATCTACGCTTAAGGTATGCCGATCAGAGCCGTTTGGTTTTTTAAAGCGTATGGTGCCATTGTCAACGTCTGTAATGGTAAAAGCGTTACCACCTTCCATTGGTATATCAATTGTCTGACCCTTTTCTAGTGGAGCAATCAAATCTTCAAAGACAATGTCGAATGATTTTACTTCCTGCTTGTTATTTTTGTAAGCAACGTAATTTGCTTTTGCCCGTTCTACCAATCGATAGAAAATTCCTTTATGCGGTTTGAAGGTCAACTGTTCGGTATCCGTATTAGGTTTAATACCCACCATAAAATCCTCGTAGGAATATCCTTGATGGAAGGTGACAAACTCTATTTGTCCTTCTATTCTCAGTTGGTCAAATATTAATTTATTTTCTGCATGATTTCCAGATTCCCCTGTAGCTATGTGTACGGCTTTATCAATGCTATTATAGGTCTTTCCCGTCCCCGGAGGTCCGAAAAGTATTTGGTTTAACGAACCTTTGTCAACCATATTATCCAGCTCTTTTTTTTTCGTTTCTGAAATATTCAATAATTCTTGAAGTTTATTGATCGAATCCTTAGCGGTAAGCTCAACAAAAGTGGTCTGCAAACCTTCAGAAATTTGGATGTCATTGATATCCTTAGCCAACCATTCAACGGGCTTTACATGTGCAAAAACTAATGATGCATCGTAATGGTACCTATCATCAAGCGCCCGCGCTATAGCTTTCACCGTATGTCCCTCCATAGCAACGACATAATCATTGCGATTTAAGTCCGTGGCGAAATTAAGAATCTCTCCTGCTTTACGCGAAGATGTTCGTTTATCTTGATCGTATGTTTGAATAAGTTCTTTTTGAAGCGCTGACTTATTCAGGGTAGGTAACTTGTATAAATCTCCCAAATCATTCCATCCGATGGATACGACATTATTTTCATACATTTCTTCTAATACGCTTTGTTTATTCCTGCCTGAGGTAGTTCCGACACGCCAGAACCGGTGTTTCTTCTTACCTCGATCAGCGTATAGCCACGCTTCATAAGATAATTGATAAAATGGAAGATTAAATGACTCCTTTGCAGCCGCATTAATTTTCTTAATTTCATCTAAACTTCTAAATTTAGTTTGGATGCCTTTCTCGGCCAATAGGGGTAAGACTACTTTATTGAGCGGCAAATATTTTTTCGGCTTTAACAAGAACAATCCTTCAGTAATCTTAGTCCACCCTATACTTTGAATGGTGATAACATCTTGCAAAATATCATCACTAAGACGGTCTTCCATGACGGCATCAAAAAAGGCCCATAATCTGGTTATTTCTTGATTATGGCGATCCCGCTTATATGGAAATAGCCATACTTTCTGCGCATTAGATGTTGGTATACCACAAGCATCATATATCTCAATGCCCAAATTCCATAACTTAGAAAGATTGTTCATCAATTGGACACGCTTGTTATCCCCATATTTGTTTAGATAGGAAAGAAAAGTCAATGGATCTATTTCATCTAATAGGATATCACCGTTTTCGTCTTTATCATTCAGTTGATCCACACCAATTTGTGCCAGTACATCAATCAAACCAACCTGATTGTGTTTATAGGTAGCTAACATCTCCACCACCTTCTTGTAGAATGGCACCCAGCTGTATAGGTATTTTGTGTTCTGAACTGCTCTTATTTCTTGTGGTTCCATAGATCGGTAAATTGGTTTTGATTATGTTATAATATATGGATTACAAAAAATCACTAAAATTCGCCTTTACCATATTGACATACTGATCGTTTTTTTCAATGATTTCATGTAATCTTCTGAGGAGAATATCTACAGCCTTTTCTCTACTATCTATGTCTACTATTGAATTCACGACGTTTCTTAATGTAAATAGGTCTTTCAATTTCTCTTTTCTCACCTCATTTAAGGCTAGTCTGTCTAATTGTAAATATTCAATTGTTTTTCTTCCTCGATATGTAATCCCTTGAGGAGTTTCTTCATAAAAAGTGATGTGTAATTCAGGGTCCTCTAACGTTGGATTAATAAAAACGGGAAGTTCGGCTTCGACATTGTAGTTATGTGTAACATTAGCTCTAGCCGTTTCGTTTACTAAAGGAAAATTATTACCTTTTATTCTTTGATTGCACATCTGACAACTAAGCATTAAATTATTCCATTCGTAAGCCAAAAAGTAATAACCTGGCTTTTTTTTAGTCTTCGTACCATTATCATTTTCTTTCGACCATTCAGCCTTTGGTCTAAAATGCTCTACGTCCCCGTCAGAGATATGTGTTACTTTTGATTCACAAAAACAACATTTATGATTCTGAATACGAACTAATGCACTTTTAACATCTTGATGAGCATAGACATTAGACTTGAAGATATCCTTACTTTGTTTATCATCGAAATATGTATTATCAGCATCATAATTGGCACACAATATTTGTGTTTCCACAACTCCATCAGTTAATAGAACGTTTGGAATTGGTTCAGCTATTCTATTAATGTAAATCATCCTTATTCGCCAATTTGTTGAGAAAAGCTAAACTCTCTATTTCAGTAATAGTCTCGCCAAGTGGTAGATATCCAAGTTCGTCCTCCAACTCCTTTAGTTTCATTTTATCTGCATCCGTCAGGTCACCTTTTCTAATAATCTCTTGCTTTAGTTTGAGGAAATCATCTGTATTTATTGGTCGAGTATTTTCAATTCCAAAATATTTACTAGCAAGCACCTGATCTATTCTCCAATTGGAAATAATTTGCGGATCATTATCGATTTGAATATTTTCTTCCTCGTTTAAGTGATATAAGAGGATATCAAATTTACCCTCCACAGCCTGGACAATTAATGGGCTATGAGTTGCAACAAAAATATGTGAATTATCGTCGTTGAGATTAAAATTAGTCAATAGCTTAATGTAATCTCTTTGCCATTTAGGATTTAAATGTGTGTCAGGCTCATCTAACAAAAAAAGACAGTCATCTTTACCAGTAATTAGAACTAACCCGAGGACAGTGACCAACTGCTGTTCTCCTTCGCTTAATTCCGCAAATTCATAAATAAGGTTATTCTTATTTTTCACTTTCAGATGAATCGATGAGAGAAGACCTGCACAGTATAGAGTCTCAAACGCATCAAAAAAATCAATGGGCTTCGGGAAAATTTCCTTGAGTTTATTTGTTAGCTTGATACTGTTAAGCTCTAGATACTCTTTGGACAGTCTATCTTTTTCCTTCTCTTCGTAGTATATTGGAGCTTCGTCATTCTCTTCATAAAGTAATTGAAGAATTTTATTCGCTTTACCTTTTGCATTCCAAAATGGAAAAATGTTCGAATCGTTTATTTGTAGATTTTCTTCCAACTGATTAACCCCATAAACTTGGTGTTCCTTTCTCCTTGGATCAAACCAATCTGGACTGTTAAGTCGTATACCAAACTCCTCTAATTCATGAAAACTTAGGTAATTGTCAAGTAGATCATTTACACATCTTGAAAAGCTGTTGTTATCATTGCGATATAATAAAAGTGTCAGCAAGATCATTTGACCATGAAAGTTTTCAGCAAAAAACATTTTCCGAAAACCACTGTCAAGCCCCTTATTACTTTTCAAATCTTTTATGATAGTTTCCTCATATGGTTTAATCGTTTCTCTAATGCGTTTATTTTCACCTGAGTAGTAGCCAACTACGTAATCTGGAAGATAGCTAATTTGCTTGTTTTTTCTGAACTCAGAAAAATTAATATCCTCAAAATCGTGCTGGTCGCCGATTTTTTTAACATAGACGTGAAACTCACTTTTTAAACTATTTATTTTAATGTCTAAACCTTTGCACTGATAGTGTATTTTATATTCAAAATGCCTACTGTCATATGGCCAATCTTCGTAGTCGGACAGTGTATCCATCAAATCTAGATCTCGGAATATCAACGATAATGCTTCTAAAAGATTAGATTTTCCAAAACCATTTTGACCAACCATCAAGGAAATCAGATCAGTATCGAATTTCAGTTCAATATTTTCTACATTTTTATACTTAGAAATCCACAATGATTTTATTTTCACGCTTTACCTCGCTTTCCTTTAGACTCTTTCTTCAGTGCTAAAATCTCTTGCAATAGATCCTTAGCATCACCATCCGTAGGAAGTTGCGGAACCAACTCACCTCTGAAAGCTTTGTGCAAGATGACTTGGGGTAAGTTGTCAACTTTTTCTTTGAGTTTCTGGTAGCGAGCTTCGATAGTATCGGCTTTGGCAAATAGGCTTTCTACACGACGGACGATTTCTTGTTGTTCACTAACTTCTAAATCTGGAATATCGAGTTCTTGGATCTCCTTACTATTAATGTTATTAACACCGCTGGTAGAACGAGATGTGTCGATCATTTGACTTCTAATGAAATTTGATTTGAAGATATAGTTTAAATATCCTGCGTCATAATTTTCATTAAGTCTAATACGAATTAAATAACCTGCATACGAGTAATTTTCATGCTTACTAGATATGATAGCGCTCTGACCGACAAGCGACACACTTCCATTTGATCTGATTATCAATATATCGTTTTCCCGTAACCTAAGTGTGTTATATTCCTTTTCGTCCAATACAGAATATTTTAAATCTTTATCATTTATCCCTCCATTTTCTATATTAGGTATCCTTAATATTGGAGTTCCACTAATGCCATACTCCGATTTTTTAGATGTGCCGTATTTTATATCAATTAGAAACTCCTTTAGTTTTGTTGTACCTTTTTTGTTTTCCACAGCCTGCGTCAAAACCTGCTGACGGAACGCTTTAAGCAATTGTGGAATGCGGTCGAGGGCTTTTTTTATTTTCTCATGCTGTGCAAAGAGTTTATCAAGTTTAGCGACCATGCGTTCTTGTTCGGGGAGTGGAGGGAGAGGTATTAATGTATTGGAAGCAAACTTCGTATTAATTCCTCCTTGAGCTGCACCTGCAAAGTTCACCATTATCCTTTCTTGTCCATCCTTACTTCTCATAAAATAATAGACTACTTTAGGATTAATTTCTTTGTAAGGCCTACAAATAAAAACATGTTCATTTACAAATGCTGTATCAAATGGAAAGTTTATGCCAACAAAGGATGTTTTGCCTGTGGTGGCACCATCCTTTACTATCAATACATCATTATGTAAAATCCTTCCTCTTAACAACTTTTCAGCAAATTCTTTAGGAACGTATTTAATATTCTTGAAATTAAAGCCTCCGTCGGACGTTAAATGTTCTCCACCTATGCTTGGAACACCTTCCAAAATTCCCTGAACACCACCTTTAGGTCTAATTCCAGTTTCAAGAGTTTGTAGTAAGTTTAATAATTCCGTTTCAACCCATCCCTTTGGCAATACCTTTTCCATTAGCTCAACTCCTTTATCAAATCGTTCAACTCTTTTGTAATGGCATCCAGTTCTACTAACGCTTCACGAGCGATGTCAATCGGCTCGCCGAGATCGTCACCATTGCTTAATGAACTATCGGCTATTAGTCCAATATCCAGCCAATCTCCTTTAGCTGCAATCGCCTCACGGGAGAATATTTGCCAGCGATGATCTTCTTTTGCTATTTCAGCACGTTTGGCTTCATCGATATCACCTTGCCAGCCATTTTTTACTTCATCGATGGAAATACCTCCGGTATAAGCTTTCACAAAATCTGCAAAGGCTGCACGGGTGAAGGGTGTACGCTTGCCAAAGTTCGGCGCGTTCGTCCGCATGTCGTATACCCATACATTTTTGGTGTTCCCGGTTTCTGTTTTTCCACGGGTAAAGAACAGGACATTGGTCTTGACACCAGCTGCGTAAAAAATTCCTGTGGGCAGGCGCAGTATGGTATGCAGGTTGCACTTATCCATCAGGTCGCGGCGGATCTTCAAACCATCCCCATCTTCAAAAAGGACATTGTCCGGCAATACTACAGCGGCACGAGCTTTGCCGTCCTTTTTAAGTGAGCGGTAGATATGTTGAAGAAAATTGAGCTGTTTGTTGGAGCTTAGAAAAGTTAAATCAGTACGCGATGGACGTTCACCGCCTTTCTTAGTGCCAAATGGTGGATTCGCCAATACACCATCATAATTTTTGAAAGCCTCACCATCTTGGCTTAACGTATCCGTCATAGCAATCGATGATTCAATACCATGCAGTTTCGCATTCATCAGCGCTAAACGATGGGCATCCTGCACCAATTCACAGCCCGTAAAAGCTTCGTACTTTTGAAACTCCCGTTCTTTGTCATTTAGTTTAAAATAGTCATCCGTTTTTTGTTTGAGATAATGATCAGCAGCAATCATAAATCCAAATGTACCCGCTGCAGGGTCGTTCCAACGTTCACCAATCTTTGGAACAATTAAATCAACCATTACATTGATTAAAGGCCGAGGTGTAAAATATTGACCGGCACCGGATTTTTTTTCGTTCGCGTTTTTCTCCAGTAATTCCTCGTAGATCGTTGCAATCTTATCTTTCTCTGTATCTTCGAACCAATCAATGTTATCAATGGCCGTCACCAGCGTACGCAAGTTGACCGGTTTGCGCAGCATGCTCGATGCATTGGTATAAATCTCCTTGATCGTCGCATTTTCTGAATCGGCCGAAATGTTTGCTAACAAATCTCGGTAGGTGTCATATAGCTCTTTATTGTCTTTAATTGCTTTAAATCTACTCCAACGGTATTTTTCCAGAATATCCTGTTCGAAGTTTTTAACTTCCGAAAGTTTGAGAAAGAGGATATAAGTCAGTTCATTTAGGTATTGGTGATAGGTTACTCCGTCATCACGAAGGACATTACAGAGATTCCAGAGTTTTTGTGCTATTTCTTCTGCGCTCATTATTTTGTTGTTAATAAGCCAATCGGCTCTTTTTCAGATACTAATTTTGTGTTAAAGAATACTTTCAGTCTACTATTTATTTCGTATTAGGCCGTTTGGTTGCCACCGTACATATAGCTGTTGATCTTTTGCAGTATATCCGGCAAATGGTTGTCAAAGCGTTGATTGATCCGGTTAAAACCGCCGTAAGTGGAAACAAAGGGTTCTTTATCCAGATCGTCGACGGTGACCACGGATTCTGCAATCATCTGTGCTTCTATACGAACCAGCAAGTTCTTTTGTGGTACCGTCCAGTTTTGTTCACTGTAGAGCTTTTGAAAAGCTTGCCTTACGCGGTCTTCCTTGCTAACCAATTCCGAACCTAATATAAGCGTGCGAATATAGGCAATAATATCGGCCGCTACATCTTGCTTTTTGGTAGATTTCCATGCTTCGCGTAATGTACGAACAGTATAACCTTTTGTATCCAGCAAGATTAATAACTCTTTCAGGTCGCTACGCTTTAATTGCGTTGGCGCCGTAGCAATCAGTTTCAGAGATGCAATATTATTCTGGTTTTCTTCAATAAACTGTTTAAAACCTTCAATATAGTCTTCCGGTTTATCAGAAGTACCGTAACCGGCAACTACTTCACGCAACTCATCTTCATGGTTGGAGTAAAACTGTCTTGCGGGAGCCGACTTGAATTCGTCCAGGTATTTCCAAAGGTCATTGCTGTCCGTCAGCAATTTGACCTGTTCAGGTAAGGTTTTTTCACGTATACTATGGATGAATTCATCCAAGGAACCTACACCGGTGAAATAGTTGATCTTCTCGTTGTCGATACCTGTTGACCGCTTTTTGCGTTGCAGTTTGGCGATGATCTGATCCACTTGTTGCGCAGCACGTTCGTCTGTCTGGATGTGCCGGAATTCGCTGCTTAAGGTTGCAAAGTTTGCTGACGGATTAACTACTAAGGGTTTCATTTCTGTATAATCCTTAATACTTTCATAGAGGTTGACTGCGTCGAACACTTTAAAACTTTCCTTATGGATCTCCGGACATAAGCGTGTAGCTCGTCCGATCATTTGGTCATACAGGATACGGGATCGAATACGGCGCATGAAAACCAGATTACATATTTTAGGAACATCGATACCAGTGGTCAATAGATCAACTGTAACAGCGATGTTGGGATATTGCTCATTTTTATACCGTTTCACTTTATCCTCGGGCTGGTCCGATTTTCCGGTAATCTTCGCCACCGCATCATCTGGTATAGGGATACCAGCTACAGCGAACTCTTCCTTAAGAATTTTAACAATCATATCAGCATGCTCATCGGTAGCAGCAAAGATTAATGTCTTGGCCTCGCCATCCGGATCAAGTTGATTTACCAATTCGCGGAGTACGGTTCGATTGAAATTCTCGGTAATGACCTGCTTATTGAATCCTGAGACATCAAATTTAAGTTCGTCATCCAGCTCATCCAATTCAATAATTTGATTTCCTTCTTTGTCGTATACCGTTGGTCTTTCTCCTTTTTCCCATACAATACCTTCTTCGGAGAGTTTGGTTTTGATCATGATCGGTGGATCCTGGTCCACCAAATAACCATCCAGTACCGCTTCCCGTAATCCATAATTGAATACGGGCTTATTGAAAATCTCTGTCGTATGCAATGCTGGGGTAGCTGTTAATCCTATCGCAAAGGCATCGAAATAATCTAACACCTGGCGGTACTTACTAACGTAATCATCCTGATCTTTAAAATCCAGCTCTTCGTCATCCATTTCTTTGTCTAACAAATACCCGCGGTGCGCCTCATCCACGATGATGCAGTCGTAGGTATCGATGCTTAGCGACTTTTGTTCATCATCATGATAAAACAGTCGTTTCACCATACTCTGTACCGTAGCAAAGTGAATTCGGCTGTCCACATCCGGCCACCAGATTCTAAGGTTATCAATGTGATAGATATCGTTGAAGCTCTTTAGATCATCCACTTTGTAATCTTTAAAACCATCTAAAGCTTGCTTAGCCAATAAGGTACGATCAACCAAAAACAAGATACGTTTGAAACGGTTGGTCTGTATGAGACGATAAGCCAATCCGATAATCGTACGGGTTTTACCAGTTCCGGTCGCCATGGCCAATAATGCCCGGTCCACTTCCGGATGATTAATGACGATAGTTTCTACGGCTTCAATGGCCTTGATTTGATAGTCCCGTAAACTAAGGCCTGTTTTTGATTGTAAAAAGTCCAGTGAATTTGCTTGCAATTTTTTATTAGCCAGGGCTATATCTTGTTCGAATTTCTTTCGTAGATCATCCGGACTATGAAATCCTTTGATAGATTTGGAGTTGTTGTATGTCTCCCGCACATCGAGATACCATATACCACTTTTCGTCGCAATCTGTTGGAGGTATTCCCTTCCATTGGTGGAGTAAAGGAACGGCACTTTATAACCTTGCCATTCTCCCAATATTTCAATCCCTTCCTGTGGAATAATGTTCAGCGCGTAGCGCTTGCTTTGATCCAGGTTGGTAGAGATGTCTTGTCCGTATTTTTTTGCCTCGACCACGCCATATAGGCTGGTACCGATAAATAGGGCATAATCTGCATAACCACCTTTTACTGGCCATTCGGCAATAGCCATGTTACGGCCTTTCTCCGGTTGGGTTTTATGAATTTTAGCGTTTAGCAATTTTGTATCCGCTTCCCAACCCATCTTCCGCAAATTGACATCAATGAGTTCGCGCGTTTGCGCCTCGTCCATATCTAATTTAGAGGCGGAGCGTTTTGCCCGCTCGGTAAAGGCCTGTCTTTGTTCCTGGCTAACTGTTTTCTGTTGTAAGATTAATTGGTCGTATTGTTCTTTTAGCGCTTTGTTTTCTTGTTCCAATAGGTATAAAGCATGGCGCGCATCGAGGTTTTCGGGTTTATGGAATTTGATATCCGCAATATTCCTGTTCTTAACGGAATAGGATTCGTAAAACCATTTACCTAGTTTGAATGCTGAAAAAAGCGACGAAGTCGCCTCGTCAGTGGTGCCTTTATATTCATGGACGGCATCATTTCCTTGTTTCCGAAGAATGGTAAAATAATCGTAGACATTACTGGGTAATATTCCTTGGTTTCGGAGCAGGTACACCAGGTTCTGGAATTTGCTGTCTTCGGGCAAGTCCATACCGTAGGTATCAAATATCTGCTTGGCCATGTATTCCCCATACTGACGCAATTTGAATAATGACGTCGTTGGATCTTGATATAAGTTATATTCCGCTGCTTTTGCCAGATTAAATAGCAACGGGAATTCTTCTTCTAAAAAATGGAAACTGGTTTCGGCCATGCGTTATTATGGTTTCATACGTTCATTACAACCAAATATAATGAAAAAGCTCTTTTTATGCGATTTAAAAGCAAAGACAACCGTTCATATGCCTTGGAAAATTGTTCGTGCAAACATGTCATATACATATACCTATTCATTGTGTATTTTTTAAAACCTGACAAACCATTGGTTTTGAAACATTTACTTCAAGTCCCTTTCATTGATAACCGTTGTTAAATTATTGTAACCATCCCGGAGAGCAAGCTTATTCAGCGTATAAACAAACCTATCAAATTCCCTGTTCAAAATAGATTCATAGTCCTCGGACATAGCGTTAAAGTCGTACGGCAGTAAATTGGAAATTGCATAATTAATTCCAGACAAAACCGTAGGAAAGTCTATAACAAATAATTTTCCATCTTTAACCAAGATCTCCACATCGATATGTCTAGGTCTGCCCAAATAATCAAAAGTCAGCTTCTTCGTTTGAAACTTCTTTTTCAACGTCTGAAACTGGCCATTTACGTCAGATGTCAATTTTTCTGGAATGATGATTTTTATTATACAATCCTCATATTTTTTCCCATCGTCATTTACGATCCCGTTGTTTTTGATTATGTGTAGACAAGTTGGTTTTACAAAGTTTTCATAATAAACGGCTGCTAGGGTCGAAGAGGGGAAAAAGTTAATTCCGGAATCGATTTGATTTCTGAATAAATCCTTAATTTGACTTATCGCATTGGTGAATGTATCCATTTTGTTTCTTTCAAAACGTGCCAATGAAATACCTTTAATATCTGATAAAAGCTTGATGTCTTTATCAATTAAAAAAGCGCAGTTATTTAATCCTAACCTTCCGATAAATAGCCCCAATTCGAATAATATGTTATCCCTTGGCTGCAGATATTCGTCTCCTCTAACTTCGACTTTGTCGTCCTTGGTGCCGATAAGAATCCCAAAGTCAAATTGCAAAGTAGCTCTAATCAGGTCGTTTAAATAATTATTGTTAAGTTTAAAAACGGATTTTTCCCATACATCTTCATTCCATATTGTCACTTCAAAGTCTTGTTCAAATTCCAAAATAGTTTTGGCTGCATTTGCTAAGCCGAGCTCTTCGCTTGAAGATCCGATAAATATTTTTTTCTTTCTCATCTTATAATTGGGTTTTTAAATCATTTAAAACGAAGCTTACTTCACCCATCAAGTTCCTTAGGGATTGTAATTTTCCGGAATTATTTCTAAAGATATACTCTCTCCCATCTACGGAAGTTAAGTTATCTGCCGAATGTCCGTCAGTCGCAAGCTTAATAAGTTTGTTCAGAACTACACCCACAAGCATGTATTTATTTAAATCTTTATAGGTACTGATATCAATGTCGTAGCAAATAGCGTTAAAATCAAAGCTGCTTAGTTCAATTTCCTTATCGCTATCAGCCTTAATGTTTTTCAGAAGACGAATCATTTTTTTTAATCTTCCCTGTGTATCGGCACTTCGGTCATTAATACGCTTTATACTTAAAAATGGATAATCGACATCACCTTTTGAATGTAATTGTTTGTTATAGACCTGAATTCCACGATAATCATCATTTTTGTCATTGATGACAGATTTTACGTCGTCATACCAGTTCGCTATGACAATGTCTACGTCACGCTTAAGATGTTGATTAGTAATCTTAATGGACTTAGGACGAGTAATATCGTAGATCTCATACTTATCTTTAAGTTTATGCTCCGAATGTAGGCGATTTTCCCGTAGATCTTGAAGAGCAATATCAGTTCCGTAACCCCCACCTTGCAACTGACTTTTTAGACTATTAATTTGGGACTCTTTGAGATAGATCATTTGGTTGTAATCGGATAATGCTTTTTCAATACCGGCACGATCAAACGTATAGAACTTATCCGTAATGACCAATAAATCAATATCGCTAGTTCCTTTAATATGAGTATTAGTCATTACGGACCCTTGATACCTGTAAACAACATCAGAAAGTGTTTCTTTAAGATGATTTTTAACTCTTTCGCCTGCTAGTTTGCTTTTTTCAGTATATGCAGGATCCACTCCATTCATAGCCAAGGTTATATACCTCAATAGGTCATTGTATTGAACGGAAGAAAGTTCATCGGAAAAAGATTTCTCCAAAACTAAATTTTCTGGATTTGACCTTTGCTGGATGCTGGCAGCTAATTGATTGTAATTTTTATTCATAATTTAATGAGTAAAGTAAAAATATTTTCTCTTATTATTTTGCTAACTATTTAAGACAAAGATGGATCGATATTGTGCAGTGTATGTGCACACAAAAAAAGTGATTGATCAGGTATATAACCATAATGTTAGAATACCAAATCAACGTTTGCCTAGCTACGTTGCATTATAGATGATTCTGACATGATTTTGAGTTTTAAGAAGGCTACGCTTACACCTCTTACAAATAAGAAATTCATATTTCTTATCGATAAGATATTTAGCCAACAACGATCTAGAGATTTTACACCTGGAACATTTGTCAATTTGATAAGTCGCCTCACCTTTTTTGCGTTTCAGGTATTTGTCCGCCTCGTGAATTAAAAGGCTTGTGCTAAATGATTCAATAATATTACGAGTTTTTAAGTCTAATAACTTTCCATCTTGATAATGGATGAAGTGCCCATTTAAGTATTGAAATCCAGGATAATGGACATCGTTTAGGTGACTAAAAAAAGAAAGAAGGTCCTTATTAATTTCTAGGTTACAAATGGGACATAATGAAATAGTTTTCTTAGCCCGCTTTTTACGTTCGGTTGAGATCATAATGAGATTATAAAATACATCTTCTAGTTTTCAGTGGAATAATTCCCCAACATAGCAATCAACTTTTTCTTCATCGTGAATCGAACACTTTCGGGTTCAATCACCTGTACAGCTTGCCCAAAACTTAGTATCTGCGCATAAAATTCGTAGTTTGGAATCACGTCCAGCTGTATAATCGTGTAGTCTTCCTTTTTTTCTAAGATCTTTTGAGAGGGGTGTAGTGGCTTAGAGTCGATGTAAGGCCAAAGGCTCTTATTGATTTTGATCCGAACAAGTTGAGCGGTTAATTCGATAGGTTTACTTACGCCAATCAGATCTTCAAAATAATCATCTGGATGAGTACTTGCTGGTTTATAGACCTCATCCTGCTCAACTGAAAAATCAATGATTCGGTCTAAGGCCAGGCTACTCCAGTTTTCAAAATCTTCACGTTGACCGAATAAGAACCAGCGTTTGTTGTATTGCTTTAGGAAATAAGGATGAAGCAGAAAACTTTCTTCCCGATCCTGGTTGAATGACTGATATCGTATCCTTAGTACACCTTTATCTTGGATAACTTTTAACAGATCGCCTAGAAAGTGTAGATTTTTCAGATATTCGTTTTGATCAAAAAATATACATTCATCCAGCTCTTCCAACTGAAAACTCTTTTTTAATTTCAAGGCCAGCTCTTGGACAAAGTCAAATTGTGGCAACCCTTTAAATCTCCCCAGCATATCCAATGTCGTTTTCAGAAGATCGGCTTCGACGGGATTGATCTGTTGCATAGCAAGCGAATAGCTTCTGTCCGAATAGCGGTAGTAGGTCTTTTTCCCTTCCTTGTAGGAGTCGATGGGTGCGCGAAATCCGGCTTCACTGCGCATGAAATCCATGTCTTTGAAGATCTGTCTGCGTGATATAGAACCTTTTGTACCACTATATTCTTCGATGGCTGTCGATACGTAAACGATTAGATCATCGATGAAAAATTTTCGACCCTTATTGGAAAAGCACCGATCCAATGCTTCATAACGGATAATTGCGTGTTTATTGGTGGCCATATGGTTTTATCTGGTATACATACGAAGATACGTTTTCCAATGCAGTGTATGTGCATAGCTATATAGGAAACTGTGCACATAGGCTACATCAATCGTTTTTTACTTTGTTCTAAAGATAGACAACGAAAAGATGCTTCTCTTACGGGTTTCCGTAATGCTCGTCTTTATGGATTAAATACTTTTGGCAAACATAAAAACAGATGAATAAACTATTACTATTAAGTCTCTTGATCCTTTCGGTAAGTGCCTGCAAGAGCTATAAATATGGCACCGAAGGCAATGCGCAGAAAAGCAATCTCACGATAGGTGTGGTGAAAAGCCAGTTAAAAAAAGGACAGACCTCACAGGATGAAATCCTGAAACTCTTTGGTGCCCCTAACTTGGTATCCAAAAACAAATCGAATAACGAAGTTTGGAGTTATAACCGGATGTCTGTAGAACATAAAGCAGGCTCGACCGACTTTTTCTCCGGACAGCGTGCCAGTCAAAGTAGCACCAGTAAGTCTTTTGATCTCATCATCACCTTCGATGAACATGATATCGTAGAAGATTACTCCGTAGTATCAACTGCTTATTAACCTTTCAACATATATAAATATGAAACGAATACTTTTACTCGTATGTAATGTAGTACTGTTAACATCTTGTGCTACCAAGATGGTTACCAAATCGCCCGCCGAAGTGAAGATGATGACCACCAAACAATTTGAGTCGGACCAAGAACTTGTTTTTAAATCCGTAATTAGTCTGCTCCAATCCGAAAGCTACATCATAGATCGTGCAGATAAAGAAACCGGCCTTATCAATGCCAGCAAACGTATTGAAAATAAAAACGCTGCTTCTCAACGGTTTTGGCTAGGCACTGCAAAAGATGCCAATACCTCTAAAGCGATGTTCTATATAGAAGGAGTTAACGATAATCTAACTGAGGTAAAGATTACCATGTATGAAGGAGCCGAGTCCAGCCGCAATGGTTACTGGGGTCAGGTGAATAAGGACAATAAAGAGCAGATGATCTATGAACCAAAGGTGTATCAAGAATGGTTTACGAGTCTGCAAGCTGAAATAGAGCGAAGAAAGGAATTGGGAAGGTAGTATTGACAAGTTGTTCAATAAAAAGGCCTGTTCAGTTTTGCTGAACAAACCTTTTTATTGAACGTTAATTTGGATTGCGCCATAAAATGCCATAATTGCGAAGTAATTGAGTTTGTACTGCTTCAATTCCTGCAGAGGCATTGACGATAATCTCAATCCTCATCCAAACTAATGATAAGCAATTTATTCATCGTTGTGACCTTGACTCGTTGATCGGGACTAAAACCTAATTTTTCGAGCCAATGCCCACTTAGTCTGATAACAGGAACTGTTGTCTGACTGAATTGGTTAAATCTGATGACTGGTTGGATTTTTAAGCTTCTAACCTCCGGTTGTCTGGTTACTTTCTTTTTGGGTGTTTGCATAACTTTTTGAAAGATTTAAATAAGCAACCTGGCAGTGCTGCAAACACCCAAAAAGTTTGGAAATGTGCAGGACTCGCACCTGCTCTCTGCCAGGTATATTGTTAAACATGATTGTTATCATAGTAATTACTTTTTGGAAATGTTTGCACTCCAAATATAGACATTTTTTTGTTTAGCGCTTAAAGGATCCGCCTCGAATTATTTGAGGCAATGAGAAGATCGATGCTATGATATATTAAAAAGGGTTGACGATATCACCAACGATCTCTCTACTTCCTCTTATCCTTCACTTCTTTATCAAAACCAATCAGATTAACCATTTCCCGGAGGCGTGAGCGTAGTCGGTTACCATATGCTTCTTCCAATTCGGTCGCAGAAAGGTTGGTCGTGATATGTGTCACCAATCGCTTAGAAACAAATAAATCATAACGCGACAATAGAATTTCAGCCATCACATTGCATTCGTTACCAAAATATTTGATGTTATTCTCTGTCCCCAGATCATCAAAGCAATAATTACGGTACTCGCTGGTATAAAGTTTACCTCGGCTATACCGATGGATGATTTCATACCCTTCCTGGATAAATTCAAACGTGACATCTCGAGCGCTTTTCATGAGGTAGCGGTATTGTCCTCCGTTTAAAAACCGCAAAACATGCATCAGCGACGTTTTACCACAGCCAATAGGGCCGGTCAGCATAATGCCTTTGTCCAGGTCGAGTTGTTGATCGCGGCATAATTCCTTATCACGAAGAAAATAGGCAGCCAATTTTAGCAGCACGGATTTATCTTCTACACACAATTGGAATTTCCGGCCGTAAAGCTCTTTTCCTTTGATCTCCATAAACTGAAAGACTTTTTGGTAATCATAGCGGCTCGAAATAATTCTTTCGCGTATTGGTATTAAGCTGTTGGGCGCGGTTAGGTTTTCCATAATTTGTGTTGCTGTTAAAATTGATACTGTTTGAGATCCAGTTCTTGGCCGAAGCTTTCCAGTCCTTCATCGGACTTTTTCCACCGACCAGCCAGCCATTGGCCGTATAGTGATTGATGAAACGATGCGCTTCCTGTTCGGTCGATTTTTCGGCAATAAAAAAGCGTTCTACTTCACGGGGAAATGGCGGAATACTTTTTTCTATTTGCGGAGAGTTCTCTAATTTTTGGGGCAGGGAAACCAGTTCATTACTTGAACCGGCACTTTTCTGCTTATCATTTTTTCTCTTATCTATCAATAAAGATTTACTATTAACATGATTAGAGATAGTATTACTATCTATATATGGCTCGTTTGATGGTCTTGTGGTCAGGATTTGAACAGGTTCATTTGGTAACGAGGTTTGAATAGGGGTTTCCGGAAAGAAGGATATCTCACTCCCTTTAAACGGATTATAAGATGGCCGGTAATCGATGTATGCTTTTTTGTGTAGATAAGCCATTGTTTTATGGTAAGTCGCCTTGGAATTGATCTTCCCCAAACGCATAGCGTCATCCCGGATGATCTGTATGGCCTTGGCGAAGCGAGCCTGGTTCCAAAGTTGGAATAAAGCAATAAACAGACTCAAATGTGTCGATGTGAAATCCGGATCCGCGGAGGCTTTGTTGAAAAAGTAGGTCAATTGTTTGTTGTAGTTCATATTAAGGTGATTAAAGAGATAAATAAGGTAAATATCCTAATGCTATTGGCTATTGCGACCCTGTTCGAGTAACTGTTCAATTTCCTGAAGCGAATAGTAGATCGTGTTGCCAAACTTTGTATAACGGATGGTGCCGTTAACCCGGTAATTTTGTAGGGTTCCCGGTGAAATCTGAAGCATCTTGATAACTTCCCTTGTCTTTAACCATTTTTTCTGCTGGCTTACTTTCGTGGCGGATAAGAGGTCTCTTAGATCGTTCAATAGTTCATGTTTAAAGGACATGAGGTCTTCTCTGGTAATAATTTCTACTGCCATAAGATTATATTATTTGGTGAGCAGTAAAATTGCCTATTAAATACTATGATTTCTCACAACTTGTTAACAAGTTGTGAGAAATTTTTATATAAATAACTCGTTATCAGTTTCTTTAATTCGTCTAAGCAACGCGTCTTTTAAGTTGTCCAACAGTTTCGTTTTACTGGTTTTGCGGGCACGAATATCATAGAATACCCTGTTATACTGCCCCAGCTCCACATCAAAAACCTGCTGGAAATATTCGGCGATTTCCTTAATGTCCGCCTTCCCATTATTGAAGGTACCGGCAGCATGGAGTGCATAGATGAGTTCGATCAGATCGGTCTTCGAAGTGGTCCATTGTAGCGGGTGATTGATTTTGCCCAGCTGCTTTTCCTCTTTTGCTTTGCCAAAGCTCTTGATCTTTCTTTTGAGGTAATGCCGAAGCATTTCATAGGCCTCCACCTGAGCAAAAATGTGAAGAGTAGGCGTACTCTTCCGTTTATCGATATCCAGGATATAAGAGCCTGCGTGGAAAAACAGATCGTGATCGATTCTTTTAAATAAGTGGTCATCCAACTGATCCAGGTTGGCTTTGTAGTAATTGTAGAAAAACTGGCGTTTCCTCAACTTCTTTTTCACCTTATACAAGGCCTTCAGATAATACTCTTTTAGTTTCTTTTTCTGTAAAGGTGGTTTCTTCAGTTCGACTTTCTGCACGAGTGCATAATATTGGATCAAAGCCAATAGGTGAGATTTGATATGTTTAAAGTAGAAAATTTCTTCATCCGCTGTAAGGTTAATGTTTTGTTCGAATTTTTGTTTGGCCCATTGTAGTCGCTCGGAAATGTATTGAATGGACAGTTCCGACAATTTTGAATAATCATTTTTGTAGCGCTCTTCTGTTTTTTTAGCATAATCTTGTATGTCTTCGTTTATGGCTAAAAGTGTTTCATGCATAAAGTATTGGTCTAAAAGGTGATTAGTATCTGTTTAAAATTTAAGAGCACCATTTTAATGATACATTTTGCATTAAGGCGGATTTTATCCCGATTTTTTGTCGGTATTAGGTAACTTTCCTGTGTGATTTAGAATTTTCTTCAGATTTTCCATATCGTTTGCGACTTTACGGTCGGTGATCTTGGCGTAGTGCTGCGTGGTCTTGATACTTTTATGGCCGAGCATTTTGGAAACGCTTTCGATGGGTACGCCGTTGGATAGTGTTACAATTGTAGCGAAGGTATGCCGGGCACAGTGAAAGGTGAGTTCCTTATTTATATGACAAATGGCGGCAACTTCTTTAAGGTAGGCATTCATCTTTTGGTTCGTCAGGATGGGAAGCAGCATACCTTCATTTCCTGATTTAGGATGATTCCGGTATTTTTCAATAATAAGTCTGGCCGTATCGAGCAAGGGTATTTTCGAGAGTGTGTCGGTTTTTTGCCGATGCGTACTGATCCACATTTGTCCATCAATCCCTTTAGTTAGATTGGCCGGTGTAAGCTGTTTGACATCGATATACGCCAGGCCTGTAAAACAGGAGAACACGAAAATATCACGTACTACGGCCAAGCGCTCCACATTAATTTCTTTGGCCATGAGCCGCTGCAGTTCTTCTTGTGAAAGAATGTCTCGTTCTACTTCTTGTATTTTGGTTTTATAATTCAGAAAGGGATCTTTTTGTATCCAACCGTTTGCTATGCAGATCAGGATGATTTTCTTGAAATTTTTGATGTATCTAACCGTGGTATTGTTTCCGCATGCTCTTTTGGTACGGAGATAAAAATCGTAATCGGTTATAAATCGGTGGTCTATTTTACTTAATGCGATATCGTTGACTCCGTATTGATACTGAATGAACTCCTTAGTATGTTGCAGAGAGGTTTGATAACGTTCATAAGTGCCTTGGGCATATTCTATGCCTACGAGGGAAAAGAGGCGTTTATTGTGCTCTTCGAATACGGGAATCAGGGTTCTTTCTCGCTCGGCACTTTTGCCGATAAATACATGCATAAAACTCTCTAGTGTAAGCGCGATTTCCTGATATTCTAAGACAATTTGCGTTTGTGTGATCTTGGCTTTTAGCTTTTCAAGGTAGCTGTTGATTGAACGGGCTTCTTCGGTGTTGCCTTTCATTTTCATCATCTTTTGATCCAAGTGCTTGGGATTGATGAACTTCTTGCTGGAAAATTCTGTTCTTTTCCCGTCAATGGTTATCCGTACATAAAGGGGATGGAGGCCTGCTGCATTGGCTTTTGCTGCCCGCGCATAGATGTGTAGGGTGATAGTGGTGTTCATGGTGGTGGCGCTTTATTTAGTTATTCAATTTATTCCTTAGCCATCTAGTTGTCAAGATGTTCACTTGACGACTAGGTTAGACCGGCTTTGACCGGTTCATTTTAGCGAGACCCTACAAGACTGAATTTTAGGGTCTCGCTAGGGTCTCGTTTGAAACTGGAATAAGGAAATAGTTAGGAAGGCCTACAAAAGCAAAAACCCTATAAATAGTGCTATTTATAGGGTTCTGATACTAAATGTCTTGATGGGTGCGGAAAGTGAGGGATTCGAACCCCCGGTCCTGTTACAGACAACGGTTTTCAAGACCGCCGCATTCGACCACTCTGCCAACTTTCCGGCACAAAAGTACAAACTCCATTGATTTTAACAAATCAAAAAATGTATTTTCTCTCTCTTTATGATTAACTGCTTCATTTAGTGTAAATTATTTTTGTTAAATTTAACGTTAATGTCTTATAAGAATATAGCTTAACTTTCTCTTATTAATAAGCTTTTAGCGAAATTTCGGAGTACAGTTGTTTTTTCCTGCTCTATACTTAAGGCATTTAATGCTTTAAATGCTTGATTTGCAAAGTCTTTTTTTGCTTTTTCAGCTAAAGATCGGATGTTCAGTTTGTCATAAATTTTTTTTGTAGACGCAATCTTATATTGCACATCTACTTCATTATTTGTTACCAGTGATTTCAGTTCTACAGCATCCTTTCCACGGGATAGTTCAAGAGCATTGATAAGCAAGAAAGTCTTTTTATTTTCAATAATGTCTCCACCTATTTGTTTGCCAAATTTGTCGGGGTCCCCATATACATCTAATATATCATCCTGTAATTGGAATGCAATACCCATATTAACACCAAATTGGTAGATTAAGTTTCGATCACTATCGTTGGCCCCACTGATGATTGCACCTAACTCTAAGGCAGTTCCAAGTAAAACGGAAGTTTTTAAACGAATCATCTGAATATATTGTTCTTCAGTCACATGATAGGTGTTGCCGAAATCAAGATCTAGTTGTTGTCCTTCACAAACCTCAAGTGCCATTTTATTAAAGCTTGCAAACAATTGATGTAAATAATTATGGTCAGTTTCTGATAATAGTTGATATGCCATGATAAGCATAGCATCACCGGAAAGTATAGCCGTATTGGTATTCCATTTTTCATGAACAGATGTTTTTCCTCTTCTTAATGGCGCCTGGTCCATGATATCATCGTGCATGAGCGTGAAATTATGAAACAGCTCTATTGCCAATGCAGCTGGTATACTTTTTTCGATTGCTTCGCTAAATAAGTCTGTAGCCAGTAAAGTGAGAACTGGTCTCAGACGTTTCCCACCTAAACTTAGAAAGTAACTGATAGGTTCATATAGTGTGTGCGGCTCCCTGGATATCTGTTTCGTTATTAATGCTTGACTGATTGTTAACTGAAGATCTGCTATTGAATACATGCGGCGAAGATAAGATTTTCCTTATTAACTAATTAATGTAAAATCTATTTGGCGTTTAGCTAAGTTAACCGTTTTGACCTTAATTTCTACTTCATCTCCCAATTGATAACGCTTTTTCTTACGTTGGCCGATGATAGCGTAATTTTTTTCATCCAATGAATAAAAATCATCGGTAATATCTCGCAGCCTAACCATTCCTTCACATTTGTTTTCTTCTATTTCGACGTACATTCCCCATTCTGTTACCCCTGATACAATCCCCAGATAAATATTTCCGATGTGATCCTGTAGATATTCTGCTTGTTTATACTTAATGGAGGTTCTTTCCGCATCCGCCGCTTTTTTCTCCATTTGTGAGGCATGAACACACATTTTTTCGTAAACTTCCTCATTTACTCCTTTTCCTCCAGTTAGGTAATACGCCAGTAAACGATGTACCATCATATCAGGATACCTACGGATAGGCGATGTGAAATGCGTATAATAGTCAAAAGCTAATCCATAATGACTGTGTTTTTTAGTCGTGTAGATGGCCTTTGCCATGGAACGTATCGCTAAGGTTGTTAACACGTTTTGTTCTTTTGTTCCCTCAACGTCATGCATAAGCGTGTTTAATGACTTCGCAGTTTCTTTATCTGACTTTGTATTGATTTTATAGCCAAAACGTGCTGCAAATTGCGCAAAGGCTGTAAGACTTTGCTCGTTTGGAGCATCATGACTACGATAAACAAATGGCAACTTTTTTTTCCCTTTTCCTTGTTTGCCTATATACTCGGCAACTTTTCTATTGGCTAACAGCATAAAGTCTTCGATTAACTTATGCGCATCTTTTCTTTCTTTGGTATAAACACCTAGCGGTTTCCCATCTTCATCCAATCTGAATTTTACTTCTGTAGACTCAAAGTTAATAGCTCCTTGCTTGAATTTACGCTCTCGTAAAATATGAGCCAAGTTGTTCAATGTTAATAGTTCATGGCTATACAACCCCTCTTTTGTCTCTAAAATTTTCTGTGCCTCCTCGTATGTAAAACGTCTATCGGAATGAATAACCGTTTTTCCAAACCATTGATCCTTGATATAGGCCTGTTTATCTAATACGAATACAGCAGAAAAGCAGAGTTTATCTTCGTTTGGGCGTAATGAACATAGATTGTTGGAAAGCCTTTCAGGTAACATTGGAATGACTCTATCGACAAGATACACGGATGTACCCCTTTCATAAGCTTCCTTATCTAAAGCACTATCGGGAACTATGTAATGCGTGACATCAGCAATATGTATACCTACCTCATACGTGTCTTCGTCGAGTGTTCGAAAAGATATTGCGTCATCAAAATCCTTTGCATCAAAAGGATCGATTGTAAAAGTCAGAATATCTCTGTAATCTTTCCGTTTTTTAATTTCTTCCTCGTCAATATCGTCTGTAATGGCATCAGCCTCCTTTTCTACAAAGTCTGGGAATGCTAAGGGGAACCCATAATCAGCCAGAATAGCACTCATTTCAGTATTATTTTCACCCTGTTTGCCCAGTACATGTTTTACTTTTCCAACAGGGTTTTTACTTCCTTGAGGCCAGTCAGTTATGGTAACTACTACTTTATCTTGGTCTTGCGCACCATTTAAATCTTCCAGCGGAATAAATATATCATGGAGCATCTTCCGGTCATCTGCTATTAAAAAAGCGAAGCGTTTCGAAATCTTGATAATACCGGTAAAATCAGTACGAAAGCGCTCTAATATCTCAACAACTTCACCTTCTTTCTTTCTCCCTTTGCTCTTCTCATAAGTATATACTTTGACGGAATCGCCGTGTAACGCGTTTCTGAGTTTACGAGGAGCTATATAGATATCATCTTCAAACTCATCCTCAGTTACAATGAATGCCGAGCCGTCTGCAGTCATATCTACCTTACCGATTGTGAAAGTTTTAAGTTCCCTTAGCGTGAATTTTCCTTTCTCGACTTCCTTGAACAACCCAGACTTGATTTTTGATTCTTCTTGTAATATGTCTAAAATAGTACTCTTCGATACAGGATCGTCTATATTGAGTTGGGCAGAAACTTGTTTATAATTTAGTGCTTTATTTCCTGATTTCTCGAAAACGTCGGCAATTAATTGAGATAGAACATGTTTAATTGCATTTGCTTTTTTTGTCGACATAAGGTTTGTGCTTTAAGATAATAACTCTAAGAATACAGCTTATTTTTGTCTTTGTTTTTTATTGATCAGTATTCCTCAAAAAGTGTTTAACAATACTAGGTTCTTTTAACTTATGGAGGCAGCCTTCAAGCTTTTGCACTTATTGCATATACCTATGGCACTTATTGCCACTTGGTTTATGGAAAAACCAGGAGGGGTGCTTATTTCAGGTAATTTAATCTCCTGCAAGCAGTATATGCTGTTACAAATAGAGCAGCTAAAGTGAACATGTTCATCATGATGTTGATGGGTAGTACATTGCGGTGAGCACAACGCATAGGTTGCGGTTCCATGAAGATCGAATATTTTATGGATGATTCCTTTTTCTTCAAAAATGTTCAATACACGATAGAGCGTTACTCTATCAATATCTTTGCCGATCGATTTTTCTAATTCCGGCTGAGAAGTTGCCGTATCTTTATTAAAAATATTTTCAAGCACCTTCAAGCGAGGTAGGGTTACCTTCAAATGGTGTTTGCGAAGAATATTTTCAAATGTTTTAACCTTATCTTCTTTCATCACTAATGCTTGTTTTGGTTAGCTATTATTTCCGTTTTGGAGCTAAAGTAACGGGCTCTTTTCTAAATATAAAATAAAGTCCCAATATGATAAAGGGAGCACTCAGTATTTGTCCCATATTGAGCGTCATATTGTTTTCAAATGCTTCCTGATTCTCTTTAACAAACTCCATAATAAAACGAAGGCCGAATACAGTTGCCATAAAAAAACCAAATAGATATGCAGGTTTTATATATTTTTTTTGCCTGTATGAACTGTACAACAGTAAGAAAATTAGTAAATAACCTAATGATTCATATAACTGCGCTGGATGACGGGGTATGTTATCAATCTGCGCAAATATGACAGCCCAGGGAAGTTTACTGGGAGTGCCTATTATTTCAGAATTAAAGAAATTTCCTAGACGGATCAGTGTCCCAGAAAGTGCGGCAACAATAACGAGCCGATCAGCAATCCACCAAAAATTAACTTTTGTCTTTCGGCAATAAAGAATTAAG
The DNA here is from genome assembly GCF_014334135.1 of Olivibacter sp. SDN3. NCBI lineage: Bacteria > Pseudomonadati > Bacteroidota > Sphingobacteriia > Sphingobacteriales > Sphingobacteriaceae > Olivibacter > Olivibacter sp. SDN3. The sequence goes on along the minus strand of NZ_CP060497.1, from coordinate 4,643,255 downwards.
GCCAGTATAATTCCAATAGCGCCTCCATGGCTGGCTAAGCCCTGATAACCCGTGAATGTTAGATTTCCATTGATATTTCTTATAGGTAAAATCATCTCAAGTAAATGATCTTTATAGTAATCAAATTCGTAAAAAAGACAATGACCTATTCGTGCGCCTAAAACCGTACCTATAAATACATAGATGGTGAGCTTATCAAGTAGTTCTTGAGATTTTCCTTCTTTTCTGAAGATGTTTAAAAGTATGACATAGCTTAAGAAAAAAGCCAACATAAAGCAGAGTGTATAATAACGTAGGCCAAAGCTGCCAATACTGAATATCTCAGGATTTATATCCCAATGTATACTTGATAAAAAAAATGACATATATTTTTTCCTTATTTTATAATCTTACAAATATAGTTTTTTATTGCAATTCAGTTGCGGGATAATTGTGATTGTGTTTTAATTTGTATGACACAATTGTGTTGAATTAATATTCTGTAATACGGCTATTTTTCTTTGCTAATATTTTGTTTAGGTTTGCACTATATAGTGAATATTTCTTAAATACCTATTGTTGACGCTATTTAATAGCACTTTACAATGATACGTTCTCACTGTTTTTACATTATTTATTGTAAACCGATAATTAAAGCATGAAATGAAAGATCTATTGAACAGATTCGAAAGTAAGAAACCAGAAATAGTATTTGAATGGAAAGATCCAGAAACAGAAGCCGAGGGGTGGATTGTTATTAATTCGTTGCGGGGGAGGGCGGCAGGTGGCGGGACACGAATGAGGAAAGGATTGGATAAACACGAAGTCGAGTCGCTGGCAAAAACAATGGAAGTTAAATTTACAGTTTCTGGTCCTGCTATAGGAGGAGCAAAATCCGGTATTAATTTCGACCCGTCAGACCCAAGAAAAAGAGGCGTGTTAGACCGTTGGTTTCAGGTAGTAACTCCGCTGCTCAAGAATTATTACGGTACTGGCGGCGATTTGAACATTGATGAAATCAATGAGGTTATTCCGTTAACAGAAGACTATGGTTTATGGCACCCTCAGGAAGGTGTACTAAACGGGCATTTTAATGTAAGAGAAAATAAACGGATTCATCAAATCGGACAATTACGGTATGGTGTATCAAAGGTATTGGAAGACCTGAAGTATACTCCGGATCTTAAACGAAAATACAGAGTGGCAGACATGATAACTGGTTACGGCGTTTCTGAGTCGATTAAACATTATTACAAATTAATGGGTGGTACCCGTATTGGTAAAAGGGCTATTATACAGGGTTGGGGAAATGTTGCAGCCGCGGCAGGCTATTATCTTTCTAAGTTAGGAGTTAAAATTGTAGGCATTATAGATCGGGAAGGAGGGGTAATTAATGAAGATGGTTTTAGCGATGAGACCATTGAAAAACTCTTTTTAGACAGAAGTGGTAATGCCTTAATTAGTGATGATTTATTAGCATTTGATGAGGTTAACGCGCATATATGGGAGGTAGGAGCTGAGATATTTGTGCCTGCTGCCGCGTCTCGTTTAGTTTCGAAAGAACATGTACTCCAACTTTTAAATAACGGTTTGGAGGTTATTTCGTCAGGAGCAAATGTGCCTTTTGCTGATAGAGAAATTTTTTATGGACCTGTTATGGAGTTTACCGATCAACAGGTAGCGTTAATTCCTGATTTTATTGCAAATTGTGGTATGGCACGTGTATTCGCCTATTTGATGCAGCCAAATGTTGAAATGAGCGATGATGCCATATTTTCAGATACATCACAGGTTATATATCAGGCTTTAAAAAGGATCTTTGAACTGTCTAGAGAAAAAACGGGTATTTCTTCTAGGGCATATGAAATCGCTTTAAAACAGCTGATATAATTATTCAAATACCAATGAAGAAATTATGGGTCAATTGCTTCATTGGTATTTGTGAAGAAAAGTTAAAAATTGGGTTTTAATAGATACTTATCATAGAATTTGAAGATATGGCCTGCCGCTTCCTCAGCAGTATCAACCAACCGATAGAGATTTAGATCCTCTGCGCTGATCTTTCCTTCTTCCAACATTCTGTTCTTAATCCAATCAAATAAGCCTCCGTAATAAGATCTTCCAACTAAAACGATTGGAAATCGAGCTATTTTACCTGTTTGTATCAAAGTGATCGCTTCAAACAGTTCATCCATCGTTCCAAAGCCTCCGGGGAGAACAATATACCCTTGTGAATACTTCATGAACATAACTTTTCTAACAAAAAAGTAGTTGAATTCCAATAGTTTATCCCTATCTATATACCTATTATGAAACTGCTCGAAGGGGAGTTCTATATTAAGTCCAACAGATTTACCTCCGGCTTCATAAGCCCCTTTATTAGCTGCTTCCATAATGCCGGGGCCACCTCCCGATATCACACCATATCCTTTTTCTGTTAGTAAACGGGCACATTCTTCAGCTATTTTGTAATCAGCATGATCTCTAGAAGTACGTGCAGAGCCAAAAATAGAAACACAGGGACCTATTTTTGCCAGTTTTTCAAATCCCTCAACAAATTCTGCCATTATTTTAAAAATCTGCCATGAGTCTTTTACTTTAATCTCCTGCCATGTTTTGTTCTCAAAAGCTTTTCTTATCTTATCTTCACCAGTTATCATATAATATATTGTCTCTTTTTAAGTGATATTCGTATTAACCTGTTGTTTGCAATAGTTAATTGCTTGTTTTGTGCTAATGTAATAAATTTTTTTACCTTTTTCCTTTACCTTTGTATCATGAATTTCTCGTCTAAACTATTGGAAAATGCTGTTAATGAATTTAGTAGACTGCCGGGTATAGGTCAGAAAACTGCACTTAGGCTGGTATTATACCTACTTAATCAACAAAAGATCGATGTGGAGCGTTTCAGTGAAACTTTGGTAAAGCTAAAGTCAGACATTTGTTTTTGTACAATCTGTAATAATATAGCTGACCAAACAATTTGTGAAATATGCAGCACGCCTAAACGAGATAAGAGTTTAATATGTGTAGTCGAAGATACACGGGATGTGATGGCAATCGAAAATACAAACCAGTTCAATGGCGTTTACCATGTTTTAGGAGGTTTAATTTCTCCGATGGATGGAGTAGGCCCTTCTGATTTGAATATTGATAAATTGGTACATCGGATGAAAGAAGAAGAAGAAGTGAAGGAAGTTGTATTAGCTTTAAGCGCAACTATGGAAGGAGATACCACTATTTTTTACCTGTATAAAAAGTTAAAGGATTTCGATATACAAATAAGTACTATAGCTAGAGGAATTGCATTTGGAGGTGAATTGGAATACGTCGATGAAGTAACTTTGGGGCGCTCGATAGCTACACGTGTTCCTTATGAAAGGAGTATAGCATAGTAGATGTGTTTAATGGCTATCCCTGTAGTGTGTTATGGTTGTTTTCAGTAATGTGCGGTGCTGATAAACAATAATGGACCGATAAAACTCAAAACAAATTGAAATCATTTAATAATAAAACAGTTATTATAACTGGGGCATCTTCGGGAATAGGTTTGGCTTTAGCGCGAAATTTGGCTGCAAAAGGAGCTAATTTGGTTTTGGGGGCAAGAAAATACGTAGTATTATGTAAAATAGCCCAAGATCTGGAAAGAGAATTTGCTATTAAAGTGGTTGCTGTGCAATGTGATGTTTCGAAAGAAGACGATTGCAAACATCTAGTACAACAGGCACTTTTAACCTTTCAAACAATAGACGTGTTGATCAATAATGCTGGTGTCAGTATGAGGGCCTTATTTAATGAACTTGACTTAAGGGTATTGAGAAATTTAATGGATGTAAACTTTTGGGGCACAGTGTATTGCACTAAGTTTGCTTTACCTGAATTATTGATCAATGGCGGTTCGGTTGTGGGAGTATCATCGATTGCAGGTTATAGAGGCCTGCCTGGACGTACGGGATACTCTGCTTCTAAATTTGCTATGAATGGTTTTATGGAGTCTTTACGTGTAGAGAACTTAAAAACAAAATTGCATGTAATGGTTGCCTGCCCTGGTTTTACGGCTTCAAATATCCGCAATACAGCATTCGATAAAAATGGAGAGCAGTTTGGTGAGACAAGTATGAACGAAAAAAAAATGATGACTGCTGAAGAGGTTGCAGCACGTATAATACAAGGCATTCAGGATAGAAAACGCACGCTTATCATGACCAGACAAGGAAAGTTGGCTGTATGGATGAATAAGCTTTTTCCAGCATGGGTAGATAGGAAAGTATTTCAATTATTTGCACGTGAGAAAGATCCATTGGTTAAGTAGTTTAAATCCATTGATATGCTAGCGATATAGCATTTAGAGTCTCTTGTATTTTTAGATTTACTAAGCACCTCAAAAATCATTTGCATATGTAAATCTTATTGAGCATATTTGTAGGATAAAATGGAAATAAGAGTCGCATATCAAAGTTGGTGGTGGCATAAAGAATAACTTTATGGCAAATACCATTTTGTAGTGATATTTAATTATAGTAACAAAAGGCTTGCCGTAACGCAAGCCTTTTTTTGTGTGGTAAAAGCCACATAGATTCACCGGAAACATAATTTAATTTATTGACACAAAATAATTCACATCAAACGCAATTACAGATGAAACATATACTGGCACATTTGTTCGAAAGTAAAACCTTTACAAGAGCTGAAGCTTACGATATATTAACCAATATCACATTAGGGAAATATAATAGTTCGCAAATGGCCGCTTTCATGACAGCCTACTGCATGCGTAATATTACCGTGGAAGAGCTTGCCGGCTTTCGTGATGCTATGTTGGATCTTTGTTTGGAAGTCAACCTTAATGAATATAAACTTATCGATCTTTGTGGTACCGGTGGCGATGGAAAGAATACCTTTAATATTTCAACATTAGCATCCTTTGTAGTGGCAGGAGCTGGTTACCACGTGGCTAAACATGGTAACTATGGGGTTTCTTCTGGGTGCGGATCGTCTAATGTAATGGAATTTCTAGGATATCGATTTTCGAATGATGAAAAAGAAATTTACAGAAGCTTAGAGAGTTCCAACATTTGCTTTCTACATGCTCCTTTATTTCATCCGGCAATGAAAACTGTTGCACCGGTTAGGCGTGAGTTAGGTGTGAAAACTTTTTTTAATATGTTAGGGCCATTGGTAAACCCTGCTAAGCCAAGCTATCAATCGGTAGGTGTTTTTAGTCTGGAGTTGGCACGTCTATATGGTTATCTCTACCAAAGAAGCAATAAACAATATACTATATTGCATGCGTTAGACGGCTATGACGAGATATCACTTACAGGAGATTTTAAATTGATTAATAATGAGGGCGAACAATACGTCACCTTGGAGAAAATAGGTTTTCAACGTGTAGACGCCACAGCAATAAGCGGCGGAGAAACCATTGAGGAGGCTGCCGGAATCTTTGTTGCAGTACTAAAGGGAAATGCCAGTAAGGAGCAACAGCAGGTGGTTTTATCCAATGCGGCTATAGCTATTCGGACTATTTGTCCTGACAAGTCTTTCGAAGACTGTTATTTAGAGGCTGAGGACGCCCTTTTATCAAAAAGAGCGTTGAATAGTTTTAATAAATTAGTGAACAAAGAAAAGGCTTTGTACTGAGTAATATGCTTAGAGTAAAAGTTTGTGGGATGAAATATCCCGATAATATATTGGACGTGCTGTCATTAAATCCCGACTACTTAGGTTTTATATTTTATGATAAATCGCCACGTTATGTTGGCGATTTATCTCAAATGTTCATCAAAAATTTAACAAATATAAAGAAAGTTGGGGTTTTTGTTAATGACACATTACCAAATATCCAGAGATCTGTGTCGGCTTACGGCTTAGATGTAATACAGCTACATGGAAATGAGCATCCTGCTTTTGTAGACAAAGTGAAGACATCCACTGGGGTTTTAACAATCAAAGCCTTCGGTATAGCGCCAGGTTTTAACTGGTCGGAGCTTGATGCCTATAAAGATAATGTCGATTATTTTCTTTTTGACACTAGAGATAAAGCCTATGGAGGAACTGGACTCCGTTTTGACTGGAATTTGTTAAATGGATATACTTTGGATAAACCTTACTTTTTAAGCGGAGGGATAAGTGAAAAAAATATAGCAGATGTATATAAATTGAAAGACCAACGTTTGTTTGCCGTAGATGTGAATTCGAGATTTGAACTGAGCCCGGGAATTAAAGATGTTAAATTATTACAGTCGGTATTTGACTACTAAATAAGATAAAATGAGTAAATATCAAGTGAATGAAAAAGGTTATTATGGTATTTTCGGCGGAGCGTATATCCCCGAAATGATGTACCCCAACATCGAGGAACTTCGACTAAATTATTTGGAGATAATCAATAGCGATTCGTTTTTGAAAGAGTTTGAAAGTCTTTTGAAGGATTATGTAGGTAGGCCGTCTCCTCTATACTTAGCCAAGCGTTTGTCGGAAAGATATGGTGCACAAATTTTTTTAAAAAGAGAAGATTTAAATCACACAGGAGCACATAAAATCAATAATACAATAGGGCAGATTTTGCTGGCAAAACGTTTAGGAAAGAAGCGGATAATTGCCGAAACCGGAGCCGGACAACATGGAGTAGCAACAGCCACCGTATGTGCTTTAATGGGGTTGGAGTGTGTGGTTTATATGGGTGAAATTGACATTAAAAGGCAGTCACCCAATGTTGCACGAATGAAAATGATGGGAGCAGAGGTACGTCCAGCCGCCTCGGGTAGTAAGACGTTAAAAGACGCTACAAATGAAGCCATGCGCGATTGGATTAATAATCCCGTAGACACGCATTACATTATCGGTTCGGTAGTTGGCCCTCATCCATACCCAGACATGGTTGCACGATTTCAATCAGTTATCTCTTCCGAAACTCGTAGACAATTGCTTGAAAAAACAGGAAAGGAAACACCAGACTATGCCATCGCGTGTGTAGGGGGAGGGAGTAATGCCATTGGCATGTTCTATCATTTCCTAGCAGATGAACAGGTGAAATTAATTGCTGCTGAAGCTGCCGGAAAAGGAATTGACAGTGGCTATTCTGCTGCCACCTCAGTTTTGGGAAAGGAAGGAGTTTTGCATGGGAGTCATACGATTCTAATGCAAACAGTGGACGGACAGGTAATAGAGCCGTATTCTATTTCAGCTGGACTTGATTATCCGGGAATTGGTCCACAGCACGCTTTTCTTCATAAGATAGGAAGAGCTCAATATGTAAGTATAACGGATCAAGATGCGATGAATGCCGGACTTTTGCTAACACGTCTAGAAGGCATTATACCAGCTATAGAGAGTGCGCATGCGTTGGCGCAATTGGAAAAAATGTCTTTTGAAAAGGGTGATAATGTAGTTGTCTGCTTATCAGGTAGAGGTGACAAGGATTTGGATAATTATATGAAGCATTTTAATTTTTAGCAGGGTCGTATATAACGAAGAATATATTGATAATGAATAGAATTAATGAACTTTTTGAAAGTAAAGGCAAGAAAAAACTACTTTCTATCTATTATACAGCGGGGTATCCGGGTTTAGATGATACCATTGAACTGGCGAAAACCTTACAAGCCTCTGGAGTTGATTTTTTAGAAATTGGGTTCCCTTATTCAGATCCGGTAGCTGATGGCCCCGTTATACAGCATAGCTCCGAACAGGCTTTAAAAAACGGCATGTCGTTGGAGTGTCTGTTCAACCAATTAAAAACATTACGGCAGCAGGTCAGTATTCCTGTCTTGCTTATGGGGTATGTTAATCCAATGCTTCAATATGGTGTAGAACGCTTTTGCCGTGCTTGCGCAGAAGTTGGTGTAGACGGCGTAATTGTGCCGGATCTTCCCGTTTATGAATATGAAGAGCATTATCACGATATATTTAAAAAGTATAATGTAAGTAATATATTTTTGATTACACCGCAAACTTCGGAAGAGCGGGTACGTAAAATTGACGCATTAAGTACCGGTTTTATTTATATGGTTTCGTCATCTTCTACCACAGGAAAGAATCTGGCAGTTTCTGAAAGTTCTCAGGCCTATTTTGATAGAATTAAAAAATTAAATTTGCGCAATCCATTGACTATAGGCTTTGGTATTTCCGATCACGAAAGTTTTGAACATGCGTTGACTTATGCAGATGCAGCGATTGTGGGAAGTGCTTTTGTCAAATTACTTCAAGAACCGGATTTTTTCGATAAAATACCCGGGTTTGTGGAGAAAATTAAGGGAGAAGTTACGGTATGATACTGGTAATAGTTTACATCGTAAATATCAATTCCTTAGTTCATATATGAATGACATATATAACGGTGATAATAGCATGTTAGGGCTATAAAATGGACGGCTTTTTACTAGCCCTTATCGCAATCGACACCATGAAGTTTTAATCAATTTTATGTAGGTTTGCAACAAACAGAATTATTATGTCAAACATTAAAAACTATGTTGAAGCCAACAAGCAACGTTTTTTAGACGAGCTGTTTGAGTTGCTTCGTTTTCCTTCGGTAAGTGCCGATCCTAAATATAAAGAAGACGTATTAAAGACTGCTGAATATATTGCAGACAAACTAAAAACATCCGGTGCGGATAATGTGGAAGTTTGTCCGACTGCAGGAAATCCTATTGTCTATGGTGAAAAGATTGTTGATCCATCAAAACCTACCGTGTTAGTTTATGGTCATTATGATGTTCAACCTCCTGAGCCTTTGGAATTGTGGCATACACCTCCTTTTGAACCAACAGTAAGGGATGGTAAAATATTTGCGAGAGGTGCTTGTGATGATAAGGGACAAATGTATATGCACATAAAAGCATTTGAAGTCATGCAGGAAACAGGAGGGTTACCGTGCAATATTAAATTCATGATTGAAGGTGAAGAAGAAGTCGGCTCAGATAATTTAGGCGTTTTTGTTAAAGAAAATAAAGAGAAGCTTGCTGCCGATGTAGTGTTGATTTCTGATACGGCTATGATCAGCTTGGAAACCCCTTCTTTAGAAACAGGACTGCGTGGTTTGTCTTATTTAGAAGTTGAGGTAATCGGACCTAATCGCGACCTTCATTCAGGAGTATACGGCGGTGCCGTAGCTAATCCTGCGACTATTTTGGCTAAAATGATCGCATCTCTTCACGATGAGCATAATCATATCACGATTCCCGGGTTTTATGATGATGTAGTTGAACTGAATGCAGAAGATAGAACAGCTTTAAATCAAGCCCCATTTAATGAACAGGAATATAAAGATGATTTAGGTATTGACGAATTGTGGGGTGAAGAAGGGTATACCACCATAGAACGTACGGGCATACGTCCAACACTAGAGGTGAACGGTATATGGGGTGGTTATACAGGCGAAGGAGCAAAAACAGTATTGCCGTCTAAGGCGCAGGCTAAGATTTCTATGCGTTTAGTTCCCAATCAACAATCGGCTACCATTACGGCCCTGTTTCAGAAGCATTTCGAAACCATCGCTCCGAAATATGTGAAAGTTAAAGTGACTCCGCATCACGGGGGAGATCCAGCGGTAACGCCGACTGATAGTATTGCTTATAAGGCGGCTGAAAAGGCAATCACCGAGTCTTTCGGTAAGGAACCTATTCCATGCCGGGGTGGAGGCAGTATCCCTATTGTTGCCCTTTTTGAAGAGGAGTTAGGACTTAAAACAGTGTTGATGGGGTTTGGTCTGGATAGCGATAATTTGCATTCGCCTAACGAAAAATATGACATAGCTAATTATTATAAAGGAATAGAAACCATTCCATTATTTCATAAATATTTTGCTGAATTAAGTGTTTGATGAACACGGATTTTTCGAAAGGATTAAGGAGGAGGCCTCTCAAGGCTTCCTCCTCCTATTTTTGTACACATTTTATTATTACATTACATTACGGAAATACGTTAACTTTGTCCTTCGTAATAAATAGTTATTAAATGACTAGCAGAGAAATAAGACAAGCATTTTTAGATTTTTTTAAAAGTAGAGGCCATATAATAGTTCCTTCAGCACCGATTGTGGTCAAAAATGATCCGACCTTGATGTTTACCAATGCTGGTATGAATCAATTTAAAGAATTATTTTTAGGAGAAGCGCCTATACAGCATTCCCGTGTAGCTGATACGCAAAGATGTTTGAGGGTTTCAGGTAAACACAATGACTTAGAGGAAGTTGGTATTGATACCTATCACCATACAATGTTTGAAATGCTGGGAAATTGGAGTTTTGGTGACTATTTTAAGGAAGAGGCTATTGCTTGGAGCTGGGAGCTATTAACTGAAGTGTATGGGATCGCAAAAGACCGATTATATGTGACTGTCTTCGAAGGTGATGAGAAAGAAGGGCTCCCTGCCGACACAGAAGCGTATAATTTTTGGAAAAGACATATAGACCCCGACCGTATTCTGAAAGGAAATAAAAAGGATAACTTCTGGGAAATGGGGGATGTTGGTCCTTGTGGACCTTCTTCTGAAATTCATATTGATTGCAGAAGTGACGATGAACGTTTGGCAATTGACGGAGGTACCTTGGTCAACGCAGATCATCCACAAGTAATTGAAATATGGAACAATGTTTTCATTCAGTTTAATAGGTTAAAAGATGGATCTCTCACACCGCTACCGGCCCAACATGTTGATACCGGTATGGGATTTGAACGATTGGTTCGGGTACTTCAGCATAAAACATCCAACTACGATACAGATGTATTTCAGCCACTTATAAATACAATAGCTGAGGCAGCGAAGGTCAACTACGGAGACGAAGAACAAAAAGATATAGCGATGCGTGTAATGGCTGATCATGTCAGAGCGATTTCTTTTGCCATAGCAGATGGGCAATTACCGTCTAACAATAAGGCTGGTTATGTCATCAGGCGAATTTTGCGCCGTGCCGTTCGTTATGCATATACTTTTTTAGCGATTAAAGAACCTTTCTTAAATAAATTAGTTCCTGTTTTAGCCACGCAGTTTGAAGGAGTATTTGATGAATTATATCTTCAGAAAGACTTTGTTCAGAAAGTGATCTTAGAGGAAGAGGTGTCTTTCTTACGAACCCTAATAACGGGCATACAACGATTTGATAGCTACCAAACGAACGAAAAATTAGTAGAAGGTGATTTCGCTTTTGAATTATATGATACCTATGGCTTTCCCATCGATTTAACAAGTTTAATGGCCCGTGAGAAGGGGTGGGAAGTTGATATGATTGGATTTAACAGCGCTTTATGTATACAAAAAGAGCGGTCAAGAACAGCCACTAATATTGATACGGGCGACTGGATAGTACTCGTTGATAATGAAGATACTTCTTTTGTGGGCTATGATGTGTTAGAGCACACTTGTAAGATATTGAAGTACAGACAAGTTTCCAGTAAAGGGAAAAAACAATATCAGTTGATTTTGTCATTCACACCTTTTTATCCAGAAGGGGGAGGCCAGGTTGGGGACACTGGGCTGTTAATTGATCAGCATGATGGAAGTATATTGCGTATCACGGACACAAAAAAGGAGAATGCTTTAATCATCCATTATGTAAGCGAATTACCTAATGACATACAAAGTACTTTCGTAGCGCGAGTAGATAAAATTAGACGTATAGACATAGAAGCAAACCATTCTGCAACCCATTTATTGCATGCTGCCCTTAAGGAGGTTTTGGGAGTACATGTTAATCAAAAAGGGTCTTTGGTAAATGCTGAACTATTGAGATTTGATTTTTCTCATTTTTCAAAAGTTAGCCACGAAGAATTATTGCAAATTGAGCGGTTGGTTAATAGTAAAATACGTGAGAATATCGCATTGATGGAAGAACGGTCTGTTCCTTATAAAGAAGCTATGGCGTCCGGGGTTACAGCCCTGTTTGGTGAAAAGTACGGTGATAATGTACGTATAATAACATTTGATGATGAATTCTCGAAAGAGCTTTGCGGTGGAACACATGTGAAAAATACCGGAAATATTGGTTTTTTCAAGATAATCAATGAAAATGCAATAGCTGCAGGTGTGCGACGTATAGAAGCCATTACAGGACAAAAAGCAGAGGAATATATAAATCATCAGGATAGTCTTTTATACAGATTAAAAGAGCTACTTAAAAATCCGAAAGATATTACCGTTGCCGTGACGGCACTTCTAGAGGAAAACAGTGAATTAAAAAGAGAAATCGAACAGTCTACCCGAGAGAAAACACTGCAAACAAAAAAAGAGCTGTTGAACAAAGTAGAGTCTATCAATGGATTACACTTTATTGCAGAAAAAATTGATCTTCCAAATGCAGATGCCGTGAAAAATCTAGCGTTTGCCATTAAAGCATCGATAGTTGAGAACTTATTTATGATCTTGGCGGCCAATATTGACGGTAAACCACATTTGGCTATAATGATTTCTGAAAATCTTGTTGAAGAAAAAGGTTTTAATGCTGGTAAAATTGTGAAGGAACTCGCGAAGGAAATAAAAGGCGGTGGGGGTGGACAACCATTTTTTGCTACAGCCGGGGGTAAAGATGTTAGTGCTTTGGATAGCGTACTATTAAAAGCAAAGGAGGTCGTAAAGTAACCTGCTCATGTATTTATATTGCTAAGTTGAAGTATATTTCTTCTAACAAATCAGTTTATCATGAAAAAAATAATATTTACAGTAAGCATCATGATCTTTTTTGCTTGTAGCAATGACGATCAGTTTGTGTTGGATGGAGAATTGGTCAATAGTGGAGATGTTAAGAAGATTTTTCTCTACGAAGGCGGAAACGTGGTGGACTCGGCCTTTCTAGATGAAAACAATAAGTTCCGATTTCGGAGAACAGCGCCAATGCCTCAATTTTACGATTTAAAAATAGGGAACAACCATTATTTTTTTGTACTTAGCAATGGTGAAAAGGTTGGATTCAAGGCTAATCTCGAGGACCCTGATGGGAAATATGATATAAGTGGCTCAGAAATATCCAGTAAAATTAAAGCATTTAGTGAGATTAACATGCATTATGCTAATATATCAAAAAAGATTGAAGGGGAATTTCAGATGAGATTGGGAGCAGAACCGGATAAAGAAAAAGAAATAAGAGAAGAGTTGTTAAATAAATATAAAACCAATTTGACTGAGTTCTCCCAAGATGTATTGGCTTTCTCACAGAGAAATATCGACAACTTAGCGGGCTTTTATGCAATAAGTTCACTCGACCCTGTTGAATATGAACAGGAAATGATGGCTTATGCAGATTCGATCAAGAATAAGTTTCCCCAAAATGCTGCGGTACGAGATTTTGTCACACATATGGCAGAACTTAAACCATTGAGTATTGGTAATAGGGCCCCAGATTTCGAATTAATGAATGAGAAGGGAAAAAATGTGAAGCTTTCTGACTTCAGAGGTCAGTATACTTTGGTAGATTTTTGGGCATCGTGGTGCGTCCCTTGTAGAGAGGAGAATCCCAATATTGTTAGTCAATATAATATTTTTAAAGATAGAAATTTCACCGTTTTAGGGGTGTCGCTTGATAATAATCAAGCAGCTTGGGTGAAAGCCATCAAAGATGATAAGCTAACTTGGATCCATGTTTCTGATTTGCAAGCATGGAATAGTAAAGCTGCTGAGCTCTATAAAGTATCAAGCATACCGGCATCTTTTCTGCTCGACCCAGAAGGTGTTATTATTGCAAAGAACTTAAGAGGTATAGCGTTAGCAGAATTTCTTCAAAAAACCTTGTAATTTTAAGTTGATGTCACCCGATTTATTATCGTTAACGATTTGTTAATATTATCTTAACTTTTATTTGCAATTAAGTACATAATTTAGCGTAAAATTAATGAGTATGAGCAGTACTAAATACAAGATATTAGTTGTTGATGATGAGCCCGATATACTTGAACTCATCGAGTATAACTTGAAAAGAGAAGGTTATACCGTAGTTACAGCTTCTAACGGTCAGGAAGCAGTTTCAACCGCACGAAAGATAAACCCTGATCTGATTATCTTAGATATCATGATGCCAAAAATGGATGGGATAGAAGCCTGTAGAATTATGAGAAGTATGCCGGAATTTAAAAACACTTTTATGGTATTTTTAACTGCTAGAAGTGAGGAATATTCTGAAATTGCTGGATTCAATGTTGGAGCAGATGATTATATTGCCAAACCTATTAAGCCAAGAGCTTTAATTAGCCGTATTAATGCCATATTAAGAAGGAATAGTAAAGGCGAAGAAGTGTTGGATAATAAGGTTGAAATAGCTGATCTTGTAATAGACCGAGAAACTTTTTTGGTATATAAAAATGATGAGAAGATTGTGCTAGCTAAAAAGGAGTTCGAGTTATTATATCTTTTGGCATCCAGACCGGGAAAAGTGTATACCAGAGAGACGATCCTGAAAAGTATCTGGGAAGACTCAGTGGTAGTTACCAACCGGACAATTGATGTGCATATACGTAAGCTACGAGAAAAAATCGGCGACAATTATGTATCTACCGTAAAGGGTGTAGGATATAAGTTTGAAGCTTCTTAGAACAGAATAGCCGATTTTAAATAAAGAACCATAAACACTTGATGTTTGTGGTTCCTTATTTACAAAATGGATGTTAACTGACAATAAATAACTGAGCAATTTCAAGTACGGCATCTTTTGACAATGGTTCATCAAATGATTCTGTCGCTGCACCTGTACTGATTTTTCCATTTATCCCATTTAATGTGGTAATATCTATGTCAGCTTGGATTTTATTATCCTCATTTGCATATATAGGATCAACCGCACTGATTCCCGTATCATTTGATCCAGTTATCCATGGTTTTAAGTTCGCGGCTACTCCACCTCTTGCTCTACGCATTTGCCGGATATGAGCGGCATGTCTGGCTTCAACACTATGGATATTCAATGCATAACGTAATATATTATCATTTTCCATCAGTTCTCCCGCCTGCCCTTTATAGGCTCTAACACCAGTATCCTCAAGTGCATTAGCAATAGCTAAAAAAGTGTCGTAATTGGAAAAAACATCTGAAAATGTACCACTTGCGGTAAAATCAAATTTCGGCTTGGCCACAGCCTTAGCTCCCAATGCCGATTTTAAGAAGTCTACATGCTGGTTTTCGTGATCTCGTATAACCGTTATTGCATCCTTAGCAGTGGTATTCGTAATCAGACCATTCGCTGCCAAAGCCTTTGTGTAGAACTCAGCTTCAAGGTATTCTAATGTTAACGCGAAATTCAGCACGTCTACAATTTTTTGAGGCAACTCTTGACCATAAGCTTTTCTAAGCAGTCCTGATACCACAAATGGTAAACTTGATAATGCTATTTTGGAACCAAATGATGAAATAGTCCGGATCACCATTCTACGTGGATTCAATCTTTCATAAATTTCCAAATCTGCGTTTTCTATATCTTTGATAACTTTAAATACATTCATAACTGTGGGGTTAATAAGTGGGTAAATCTCTAGCGTTAATTTTCGTTTTGATAAACGGTGCAGCTGCTGTCAATACATCGCTTGGACTTTTGGATATTTCCAATCCATTGGCATCTACGACCTCATCGTCTGCAAAGGTGCCATTCCGTACTAGATCACGAATTAGTGCTGCATGACGTGCTTCCACTGATGCAATTTTCCCGGCAAGCAGAAGGTATTCCGGCTGTTGAATCAATTGTCCCGCGCCGTTATACGCAGAAACACCTAAATCTTCGAATGCTTTAGCGGCAGCTAATACATTATCCCGATTGCTAAAATTAATGGATGAGAAATCAACCTCGATATCCGGTATCGCGTTATCGCCTAATGCTAGCTTAAAAAACTCTCGATGAGCAATCTCGTGATCCCTGATATCTACTAGTAGAGAATTCTCCAGATCTGAAATCTCCCCATACGGCGATTCTGCTATCTTTGTGTAAAAAGCAGCTTCGAGCTGTTCTAGAATGTAGGCGTAATTCAGAATTGCTACGTCTCCTTTTCCCATATAAACACCATCTTCCATATCAGGAAAACCATCTTTATTTTTATTGCACGCAGTTGCCAACAAGGCAGAGGTGGCAAGTGTTGCACCGGTAAACTTTAAAAATGACCGCCTCTTTAAATTTGTATGAGAAAGACTATCTTCCCTAGGCTGGTGATCTTCATTATTCATTTTCAAATTTTTCATAGATATTTATAGCTTGATGTGAATTTTTGTATATATACGAGTAGTTAGAATATTTAGATTCCTAAAAGTTCTTTTTTCTAATTTTATTTTAATACAACGTATGGTATGTAGTTAATCAAATGTGATAGGCAACGGCCATAGAAATATGATATACCAAGTGTTGAAGTACCTAAGCATGTATGTCCATATTTTAACTAAATATAAAATTGATTAAATAGCTCAAAATAATCGGTGGTCGACAATAATGTTCAGGTCTTTTCTTACTTTTGTTACTTATGGACGTAAGAGGAAGAAACTTTAAATTCCCTAAGTTTAAAGACATTATTATATACGAAGATCAAGATCTTATAGCAGTAAATAAACCGCCCTTCATTTCATCATTGGATGAGCGCGAAGGAGGGGAGGTTAATATACTAAGGATGGCAAAACAGTACCATACTGATGCGCAAATATGCCACCGGATAGACAAGGAAACCTCTGGGGTTCTGTTAATCGCGAAAAATCCCGCAAGTTACCGTTCGGTTTCTATTGAGTTTGAGAAACGTAGAGTTAAGAAAGTTTATCATGCTATAATAGATGGACACCATGTCTTTGAAGATATGAAGGTCGATTTACCTATATTGAACATGGGGAATAGAAACGTTGCAATAGACCGTGTTAATGGAAAGAATGCTGAAACATGGTTTAAGTCACTACGATATTTTAAAAACTACACCTTAGTAGAGTGTAGGCCCGTAACAGGGCGAATGCACCAGATACGAATCCACTTAGCAACACAGCACGCCTCAATAGTTGGGGATGGTCTTTATAAAGGTAAGCCTGTTTACCTGTCCCATATTAAAAGAGGATATATTTTGGGTAAAGAACAGGAAGAATTACCCATCATGAAACGTTTTGCCTTACATGCGAAAGAGTTGCAACTAAATATCCATGGTAAAAAATATATAATTGAGGCACCTTACCCTAAAGACTTTTCCACATTATTGAAACAGTTAGAGCGATTCAATACATAATTGGAATCGCTCGTAGCATTTTATCTAAATTATACGAGCTTACGAGAAAACTGTTTAGCAACCTGTATATCTTTACTTTTTGCTGGATATTGATAAAAACCCATTCCAGATTTTACTCCTAGATGTTTGGCATGCACCATATTGACCAGCAACGGACAAGGGGCATACTTAGGATTGCCTAAGCCATCGTGTAAAACTTTAAGGATTGCTAAACAGATATCCAAACCAATGAAATCAGCTAGTTGCAAAGGTCCCATGGGATGAGCCATACCAAGTTTCATTACAGTATCTATTTCTTCTACACCTGCAACGCCTTCATATAAACTATAAATAGCCTCATTAATCATGGGCATAAGGATACGGTTAGCAACAAAACCTGGATAATCATTTACAATAACAGGCGTTTTACTTAAGCTTTTTGCTATGCTTACAATACTTTCGGTCACATGCTCATCCGTATCATAGCCCCGTATAACTTCTACTAGTTTCATGACAGGTACGGGGTTCATGAAATGCATACCAACCACCTTTTCTGGCCTTGATGTGTTTGCTGCTATTTGCGTAATAGGTATAGATGAAGTGTTAGTGGCAAGTATGGTATCTGCTGGGCATAAGTTATCCAGTTCTCTAAAAATTCCTAATTTTATATCCGTATTTTCAGAAACAGCCTCTATGGCCAGATCTGCATCCTTAACTGCCAACTCCAGCGAAGTAAAGGTTGTTATATTCTGCAATGCCAGCGTTTTTTCATCCTCACTAAGTATTTGCTTGTTTACTTGTCTAGTTAAGTTTTTCTCTATCGCCTGTAACGCCCTGTCCAGCGAATTTTTATCGATGTCCATTAAGGAAACTTGATAGCCATGTTGAGCAAATGAGTGGGCTATGCCATTACCCATTGTGCCAGAACCAATTACTGTAATACGGTGCATGCTGGTTTTTCTTATTTATTCATTCGGTTATTTATTTATTCGGTTTTGATTCCGCTAATGGTTTTCTGCATCTGTGCCATCATACTGGTAAGCGTTTCTAACGTAGGCTCAGGTGTTGGTTCCGGAAGGTTAGTGCTTATAAAAGCTTTTGCTTTCCATATCTCCAAAATGTCCGCTGTGTCTATCCAATAAGGATCGTAGGTTTTATTATCTGAAAGCAATTTCAAACCTTTGTCTTCCTTAAATTTATGGGCAATACGTTTATAAACAACCCCTTCAGATTTAGAAATGATAATGTAAGTTAGTGAGGGTTTAATGTCAAACCAATTTTCTACGTATTCACTGATAATAATAGTGCCAGGTTGAAGGGGTAGCATAGAATCACCTTTTATTTCAAACGCTCTATAAGTTCCTTGATTAAACATAGGTAATCTAAATTTAGGGAGTTCACTTATGTAGTCAGGATCGGCATAGCCGTTTAGATAGCCAGCGCTTGCTTTAACAGGTACAAGTTCTATATTCTCCCTATCATCTCCGTCGACGGTAATACTGAGGACGCGAAGATTAGAAATGCCCCCTTTTGCCGTAGGTTTCCATTTGTCATCGATTTTATCGTTTACCAATTCGTCCATGGTAAGGTCATAATGCAATGCGAATTTTTTTAGTAATTCATATTTAGGTTCCGCCCGATCCTCTTCATAAGCACCCACTAAAGAACGTTTAATATTCATTAAATCCGCAAACTGCTGCTGTGTATGACCTTTTTTTTTACGAAGATATTTCAGATTAACTGCAATGTTACTCATTTTAAAATAATTTTGTTTTTACTAATATTATTAGTAGTATTGTGCCAATAAAGTTAGTAATTAAATTTTAATAAGCGAAAAATATTAGCTGATTTATTATGAAGTTATTTGTGTACATATTAACAGATTGTAATCGTAAATGTTTACATGTAGGTCTGACGGATGATCTTTTAAAGACAGTTTCTTTTTATAAGACACATAAGCAGTTGTTTTTCGATGCTGCTTCTCAAGTATCTAGATTAGTATATTTTGAAGAATTTAGATCGGAAGAACTTGGTATTGAGCGGTTTAATAACCTAAGTATCTTTACGCGGTCGCAGAAAGAACGTCTGATTCGATCTTACAATAAAGATTGGATAGATTTAAGCTTAAAGCTAGCGGGGGAACAACAAATAGTGGCTAAAAGCAATGATATGTATTACATGAAGCAAACTAACCAGGCTTATATTGCTTGATTAATTTGCGCTGTGTGGAAAAGATAAGTCTACCAACCAGGTGCGAAGTTCAAACCGAATGTACCAAAACTTAGGTCTCTCCGGTTAAATGGAATTGCATAATAAGGCTCGAGAACAAAGTATCCAAAAATATTTACTCTTAATGAGACGCCTGCACTCATCGCCGGTACGCGTTCGTATACATCAATGTAGGAGCCATCTGGATTTTGGATTCTGTCAATAACGTCAGGTTCACGTTTAAAAGTAATTTTGTCACCTCCACTCCAAGCTAATCCCATATCGAAAAAGACATTTAAATCGGAAAATAGTAAACCTGATTTAAACGCAGCTAATTTTTCCGGACCTGTAAATGGTAACCTGGCTTCTAGATTAACCACCGCAATTCTTGATCCCATTAATTGGTTTAAGTTATACCCTCCCGTTCTGTTGTTATTATTATTATAAAAAGAAGCTGATTCATATCCTCTGATTAAGAAAGGATAACCAATATATAAGGGGTAAAGCCGATCTTCGCCATTTCCAACACGCATGTAGGTATATGCCCGCGCTGCCAGAGAAACTGGTTTTATTCGATGATACTTACGTAAATCAACCGTATAAGCAGTAAAATCAAAGTCTCCAAAATATTTTTCTGCAGATATTCGATAACGATAACCACTCAGTGGAGCCGCTACTCCAAAGAAAGAGTTATCACCTACAAAAGCGGCATTTATTTGTTGTAAAGTAAATGAATCGAAATTTCCACCATAACTTTGACTGGCCTCTTCATTAGAAATCCGCCTTCTGTCACTTCCTACAAACTGCCCAATGGTATTGTAATAGTTGGAAAACCGATCTACTCGATAACTGTATCGAGCTAACGCTCCACCTATTTCAAAGCGTGCCACTCTGGAGAATGGGTAGGCTGCAAAAGCATCTACCTGCGATTGAAAAGTACGAATAATATCGGTGTTTTCGGTGAAGTAGGTATTGCCATCAATTTCACGTGTGCCGTAACTCATCAACCCCGACATAAATGGTATATGGGATACAGATACCCCCCAATTGATTCGACTCTTCTGGTTAATATAAGCAAATTGTCCACCGAAGTCGTATATTTCACCGTTAATGGCCAAGCCTGCAAATAATTGATTTCTTCCCAAGATATCGGAGAAAATTCCCTGTATACCACTTGCCAAACCTGCTCCGTATCTGCTACCCACAGCAACGCCTACACCACTGCCCTGCAGATAATCTAACTGAAATTTTGGTTTATAGGCAATGGGTTTTATCAGCGAACTACTTATTCTTCTGAAAATATTATAATTATTGAGATTGCTATTGACGATATCTACACCTAGAGATTGGGGGGGTGGAAGCATAGCAGCATCAAAATTCACATCAGTTCTTGAAACCTCCACTGGCGCAAAGTCTGTGGGTTTAGCATTATAAATGGTATATTTCTGTGCCCTATAATAAGAATACAAGATATCATCACTTGCCGATACACTCAGCGCCGGTGAATATTCTGTTATACCACTGATGCCAGTGAAGTAATCTGTCATTCGTTCTATCTTTTGGTCGACAAAAGTATAACGATACAGATTTCTAAATCCATCACTATTAGACAAAAAATAAAGTTGACTATCGTCGGATGAAAATTGAGGATTTAAATTATTTGCACCAGGAAATATATCTATCTCTCGAATTTGTCTGGTTTCAATATCCATGATTGCTAATCCCATAGGGATATCAACGCCTTCATAATTGCTTTTCAAACTTATTCGGTCGGTACTAAAGACGATTTTTTTTCCATCCCTGGAGAAGCTGGGGTGATAATCTGAATAAAGATCATCGGTAAGCTGCGTGAGTTCTTTCGTTGACAGATTGAACATATATATGTCGCTTTGCCCATTACTTAAACCCGAAAAAGCAACATTTTCTCCGTTCGGCGACCAAGTGATGTTGGAAAATTCAGCCACGTCGCCCATACTTTCAACAGCCAAAGTTTTTCCGCTGCTAACGTCAACAATCATTAATTTTGTTCGTCCGCCACTGAAAATACTGAAGGCGAATTTTTTGCTGTCACTGGAAAAGGTACCTGCACTTTCTATATAACTGAATTCATCAATATGGGAGTTGTTTTGCCTACTGGTGAGCTTTCGTATGACTTTTCCAGTTTGAGCATCTGCCAGAAACAGGTCGATACTAAAAAGATCTTTTTCTGATAAGAAAGCAACGAATTTACCATCGGGAGATATTGCAGGAGAAACGTTCATGTTACCACCGTTTCTGTTATCTATTATCATTTTTCCCTTGGGTATTTGTGCGGTGTCTAACAACAGGGGCTTATAGGCATTTTCGAGATTTGTTCGCCACAAATTGGATAATGTACGCTCATCGTATCCGAAAGTGTGTTTAATAGCCATTTGATAACCATACTTGGCTGTATTCTTAAAAAAAGGAACGATCACGGTATCTCCATAAGTGGAACCTATGTATGCCCAAAAGGCTTGTCCATATCGATATGGGAAATACCTACCGCTCTCAGTAAGGTCTCGCAGGCTGGGTATATCCTTATTTAAGTAGGCGTCACGCATCCACATAGCTGTGAATGCGTCCTTCTTGCCTATGGATAGATATTCAGCCATTCCTTCTACCATCCACAAGGGAAGGTTCCCTATGTTTTCAAGCCTCGTGGAATCGCCTTCAATTAAGCTGTGATATTGAAAGGCATGTACAAGCTCATGGCCTAGTACATGACGTGTTTGATTATTAATTTGCATGATGGGCATGACAACCCTGTTTTTAAGCCCTTCTGTTACGCCGCCGGTTCCCACACTTATTTGCCCTCCTATAGCAGTAGTTTGTTGAAAATCAGGGTGATTGTTATAAAGTATTAATGGGTTTTTTCGCAGAAACGTATCTCTAAATACTTGTTGATGCAACTCATACCATAACTCGCTTTCTTGAACAAATCGATTAAATAAACTATCATTTTCTAAATAGGTGTAGAAATCGAAGTGTGGTGTTTCCTTTACCCTAAAATCCAGTGTTTTGTACCGCATTTTATTCTGACCAAAATATTGTCCGAAAACATGCGGAGAAAAACAACAAATCAACAGAAAAATAGACGTTATCTTAAAAAATGATAGTTGACTTTTGGTATTAAAGTATTTCATATGATTGCTTAGGTACAATTTCTTTTACTCGGTTAAAGTTAAAATTAATTTAAACAATTTGGCGGCTTTTTAACATGGCTTTTTTAAGGAATAGTTGGTTTTAACTGTTCGTCAATTCTATTTATTTCATCTTCATCCTGTAAAGGTACCGTTGGCATTAACCGCTGTTCTATTCGAACACTATCTGTAGCAGTACTATCTTGAATAACAATTCTCGGACTTGGACAATTATATTTTCTGGTTATGGGTACTGTAGGGTCGGGGAGGGGGCCATAAGTGTAGCCACTATTAGGGTCATGATATAACTGCTCCATGAATGTTGCAAAAATTGGCAAGGCAGTTCTCGAACCTTCTCCGGTAGCAGAGTTTCTGAAGTGAATGCTTCTTTCGTCGTTCCCGACCCAAACTCCTGTGACTAAATCCTTTGTTATACCAATATACCATCCATCTACATAATTTGATGAAGTACCAGTTTTCCCTCCAATTTGGTTGCCATCTTTCCATAGATCCCATTCCCATAAAGCCTGAGATGTGCCGCCCGGTTCTTCCATGGTTCCTCTAAGCATATAAGTCATTAACCATGCTGTTTCTTCATCAATCACCTGCTCAGGTTTTGCCTTAAATTCCGCAAGTGTTTTTCCATCGCGGTCAACGATTCTTTTTACCAGGATCGGAGTTGTGTGGTTGCCTTTATTTAAGAAAGTAGCATATGCGCTGACCATTTCGAAAACGGTTACATCATTTGAACCGAGACCTACTGATGGAACAGAAGCTAGGTGACTGGTAATGCCACATTTATGAGCGGTTTCTACCACCTTATCCCAGCCTACTTTTTCTGTAATTTGAGCAGTTACGGAATTAATAGATCGACCCATCGCCCACCTCAAAGACATATCAAGACCGGAGAAAGTCCAATCTGCATTTTTAGGTTCCCAAGATTTCTGTTCGCCATTTTCAGTATAGTCAATCCTGACTGCCTTATCCGGAAATTTATCACAGGGAGACATACCCTCTTCTATTGCTGCGAGATAGGCGAAGGGTTTAAACGTCGATCCAGCTTGCCTTTTTGCCTGATTTACGTGATCATATTTATAATAGGAATGATTGATTCCGCCCACCCAAACTTTGATTTCTGACGAGTAGGGATCTAAAGCCATCATGCCGGTATTTAAAAACTTTGCATAATGGGCAAGAGAGTCCATTGTTGAATAATTTACCTCTTTCATACCGTCTTCCCAGGTAAACACTTTCATCGATTTCGGTTGATTAAGGTAATAGGAGATGCTGTCGGTATTTTTGTTGAACTTTTGGCTTAGAAAATCATAAAGTGGAAGTTTTTTCGCTAGATTTTCCAAAAAATTTTCAATAACTACACCTTTTGAGTCACGCCAGGGCAATTCGTTGGCCCAGGATTTGTCTAATCTTTCTTGCAATATAGCCATTTGCTCATATGCTGCTTTTTCCGCATGGGCTTGTAATCTAGAATCGATAGTAGTATAAATTTTTAATCCATCTTCATATAGATCATATCCATTTTCCTCGCACCACTTTTCAACAGTTCTCTCCACGGCTGCACGTAAATACGAGTCGTCTTTACTAGAGTCATTAACACTTCCTAAACTTAAACCTAAGGGTTTAGTAATGAAATCTTTATATTGTTCTGATGAAATAAAATCAGCCTTTAACATTTGCGACAAGACAATATTTCGTCTCTTAGTGGCTTGTTCGGGATTTCTTATGGGGTTATAAAGGGTCGTCGCTTTAAGCATGCCTATTAATAGTGCAGCTTGTGAAGCTGTGATATCATTTGTATTACTATTAAAATAACGCTTGGCAGCGGTTTTTATGCCGTAAGTGTTGTTGCCAAATGACACCGTATTGAGATACATGGTCAGTATATGTTCTTTACTATATTTGCGCTCGAGTTTAACGGCTGTAAACCATTCCTTAATTTTAATAATTAACATGTTTAAGCCAGGGATTTTTCCTAAAAAACCAGCAGATTGTTGGTAGCGGGTTCTATATAGATTTTTTGCCAGTTGTTGAGTGATCGTACTGCCTCCACGTTTTTCACCGTGAGCTGTAGATACCAAGCTGGATGCAACTGCAAAAAAATCAACCCCACTGTGTTTAAAAAAACGGATATCTTCTGTGGAAACCAGCGCATTCACAATATCAGTTGAAATACTATCATACACTACAGGCGACCGATTTTCTTTAAAATACCGGGCAATTAGTTTTCCATCATCCGTATATAATTCCGAAGCGATATTCAGCGTTGGAGTTTCAATATCCTTCGTCGTTGGAGAATAACCAAAAAGACCTAAAAAATTCAGTTCTATAGCGCATAAAAAAATTATGGCGAAATAAATAAATATTATAAAATAACGAAGAAACTTGTTCTTAACCCTTCTGAACATGTAGTAAAGATCTAAAATGAACGGATAAAAAAATGTAAAAAATTGTTAAATATACCATATCAGGTTATGCAAAATATTATCAATTAGGTTATGCTGCATGATGTTCTGACGAATATAAGTCAATAAAGGCGGTTTTATAGCAGGCTCTCATTTTTTGTGTAAATAGTGAGAACCTTTCTACAAAGATATATTGTTGTTATAAAATATGCATTAAAAGTAAAAAAGAATAGATCTTTTGCATAAGTTATTATCGCCACTAAATAGATTAGGTAACGTATGTATAGTAGAAGTTATTTTATTTGCTGACCAAAGTTGAGCCGTCTTGCCTTTATATCTTGTCAACCCTTACCCAATCCATTCCTGCTGCAATAGCCGCAGCAACACCGGGATCACCATCTTCGAATACCATACAATCTTTCGGCGCAACGCCTAAAGCCTTAGCAGCTGCTAGAAAAGGATCGGGAAATGGTTTTCCCTGAGGAGTTTCACCTGCGCATATTAGTACATCTATATATGCTGTAAGTCCTAAAACAGATAAGGTTTTTTGTACAGTCGTCCGTGTACCCCCGGATACAACACCAATATGAGTGTCTTTTGCGTTTTCCTTGAGATGTTCAGCAACAAAAGAGATGGGTTGTGTATGTTCAATAAATTTTTCGAAAAAAACTGCCGATTTTTCTTTAGGAAAGGTTTCAGGTAAGGTTATTTGGTATCGCCTACTAATTTCATCGGCTACAAGTTTCGTAGGCCAACCAGCTAGTTCATCAATAATATCTGTATCTAAATCAATGCCGTATTTGGCAGCCGCTTCCTTGTAAGAGAGCTTATGTGCTAACATGTTGTCTGCTAATGTTCCATCACAATCGTAAAGTAATGCGATATAATTGCCTTTTGTCTTCTTATTTAATATCGCTAATTTTTCTTGTGTATCTTTGTCCATTTAATTACTATCTGTGTAAACTTTCGCAAAAATCACTCATTTTGACCTACTTTCCTAATTTTTACCTCTAAAAAAATAGACGGTAATTACTAAGGACAAAAACCAGTTTCGTTTGCTGCGATAGCAATTCTTTACTATCTGTCTATTTTAGCCCTTGTAATTGAACCATTTAAATAGTTCTTTATAACTCGCCTTTTTTCCATACATGAGTATACCTACTCGGTATATCCTTGAAGCAAGGTACGTTGTTGTTATAAAACCCAATACCAATAAAATGATCGATAAAATTAATTGCCACGTGGGTACCCCAAAAGGTATCCTAACTAACATACCTATTGGAGAGGTGAAAGGAATCATACTTAACCAAAAGGCTACCGAACCATGTGGGTTATTAATCAGGACAGAAAAAGAAAGCATATAAGTAAAGAGTAGCGGCATAATAATAGGAAACATAAACTGTTGCGTTTCCGTCTCACTATCTACAGCAGAGCCCACCATAGCAAACAATGCGCTATACAGCAAATAACCTCCAACAAAATATACAAGGAAACAACTGATGATAATACCGTAATCAATAGTCTTTAAGTTTTCCAGGATTTGGGTTATCTTTGAGTTTTGAGGAGGCACCTCTGCGTCCTCTGCATAGGAAATTTCCGTTTCTTGATTAACATGGATTTCAGTTGTATGTACCTCTTCTGACATAAATGTTGTAGCTGCAACCATCAGGCCGGCAGATAGCAGTATCCACAACACAAACTGGGTAACACCAACTAAGCCAATTCCTACAATTTTCCCCATCATCAATTGAAAAGGTTTTACCGATGAGATAATTACTTCTACAATGCGACTAGTTTTTTCTTCTATGATGCCTCTCATCACTTGGCTGCCATACAGGAAAAGTGATATATATATTAATATTGATAGGGTAAAGCTAATACCTATTGCGGCGCCTATGCTACTGTCTTTCTCTCCGTCGATGGTTAATTGTTTTGACTTAACGGTTACGCGAGGGTTGATATTTTTTAGAACCTTTGGGTCAATGCCTGCCTTTTTTAAAGCCTGCTCTTTTAAGATCTCATTTATTTTATGTTCAATGCTTTGGATTGTCCCGATTCCTTTCTTTTCCGTATCGTAAAGCTCTACTGTTTGTCGTTTTTCAATATCTGCGGGTACTATAAGTAAAGCGGTATTCTCTTCAACTCCATTTTCGATGTGTTTCTTCAAATTTTCAGAAGATGTTCCTGCTTCAACGAATATTAAATGATCTGTATTCTCCAAATATGCGAAAATTTGATTTGATTCATCTATTACATGCACAGTTGTAATGGGCTCTTGGTTATTCATTGCTACATAAAATACCGTCGCATACATACCTATGAACAGGAAGGGAACTAGAAAGGTCGTTAATAGGAATGATCGCTTTTTTACTCTGCTCAAATATTCTCGTTGGATGATAAGTAAAATTTTGCTCATAGCTGACTTTTTAATTGATATTTACAGATGTAACTTCTTTAATAAAGATATCGTGTATGGAAGGGATTATTTCTTCTAAATGTTGTATCTCTACTTTTGGAATCAAATAAGATAGAACAGCGTTAACAGATTTTTCCTTTGGTATTTTGATCGACAAAGTAGTTGTGACGCCTTGATGCTCAATATCGTCAATTATAAATAACGTATCATCTGGAGTAGAAACAATATCGTCACCTAAATAAGTAATCTTATATTTGTTTTCACGATATTTGTTTTTTATATCTATCACGGAGCCATCCAGTATTTTTTTTGATTTGTTTATAAGCGCTATGTTGTTGCACAACTGCTCAACTGATTCCATGCGATGTGTTGAGAATATAATGGTAGTTCCGTTACGATGGAGCTCAAGGATTTCATTTTTTATAATATCTGCATTTACGGGATCAAATCCTGAGAAAGGTTCATCAAGAATAAGTAGCTCAGGCTGATGAAGTACTGTGGCTACAAATTGAACTTTTTGTTGCATCCCCTTACTTAAATCTTCAACTTTCTTGTTCCACCAAGTTTGCATTTCCATTTTTTCAAACCAATGTTTTATGCGATGCTTAGCCTCACTCTTCGACAGACCTTTTAACTGTGCCAGATATAACATTTGTTCGCCGATCTGCATTTTCTTATATAATCCTCTTTCTTCTGGCAAATATCCAATCTGATAAATATGGCTACTGTTCAGTGGCTCACCATTAAATTGAATATGCCCACTGTCTGGAGCGGTAATTTGTGTAATAATGCGAATAAGAGAAGTTTTTCCAGCGCCATTTGGTCCAAGTAGGCCAAAGATAGTTCCTTTTTGTATATGAATAGATACATCGTCAAGTGCGCGATGCCCGGCATATTGCTTTACAATATTCTTTATTTCTATCATCGAATAGCTGATCAAGTGTTCGTGTTATTAGATCGATATAGAGAAGCTTTGTTACAGATAAGAACGAAATAAGAAAATGGTTACAAAAAGGAGCTGTCTAAAAAGCCCTATTAATAGAAGATCCCCGATACTGAAAAAGTGTCGGGGATTTTTATTTTTTGTCCTAAAAAACAGTTATTTTTAGGTGCACCCAAACAATATGGCAAACATACTATTCAAAGCATTACCGTCCAACAGTCCGAGCCTGTTTCCGGAAGATATTTTTGCAAAGATCCCAGAGAACCACCCGGTACGTCTGGTAAATGCAGTGGTTGACAGACTGAACATCGACCACATCATAGGACAGTACAAAGGTGGCGGCACGAGCAGTTTCCATCCGCGTATGATGATCAAAGTGCTGTTCTATGCCTATCTGGGCAACATCTATTCGTGCCGCAGGATAGAAAAGGCCTTACAGGAGAATATCTATTTCATGTGGCTTTCGGGCCACAGTGCACCGGATTACCGAACGATCAACCACTTCCGTGGCAAAGACTTAAAGGGCATATCCATTCCCTTTTTGCCGATGTTGTCCGTTTGCTTGCCGAACTGGGCTATGTAAGCCTAAAGGTCCAGTACATAGACGGTACAAAGATTGAATCGGCGGCAGGCCGTTACACTTTTGTATGGAAAGGTTCGGTGGAAAAGAACAAAGCAAAACTGGAAAATAAAATACAGTCGGTCCTCTCGGACATTGAATCACAGATAAAACAGGACCAATCGGAACTGGGCAGGGATGAAACACCCAAACCTATTAAGAGCAATGAGCTCAGGGACAGACTTTCTTTACTGAACGAAAAGCTCAAAGCAACAGCAAAACCTACCCAAAAACAGCTTAAAAAGCTGCGGGAAGAACATCTTCCAAGGCTGGAAAAGTACGAAAAGCAATTGGCTACACTGGGGGAAAGGAACAGTTACAGCAAAACCGATGAAGATGCCACCTTCATGCGGCTGAAAGATGACCACATGCAGAACGGGCAGCTCAAACCGGCCTACAACACGCAGATCAGTACGGAAGAACAGTTCATCACCCACTACAGTATCCACCAGACAAGCACCGATACCACCACATTGGAAGACCATCTTGATAGCTTCGAAGATCAATATAACAGGCAGAGCGATGTGGTGGTGGCCGATGCCGGTTACGGAAGTGAAGAGAACTATGAAATGCTGGAATCAAAGAACATAGAAGGTTACGTGAAATATAATTACTTCCACAAAGAGCAGAAACGCAACCAGAGGAACAATCCTTTTCTATTACAGAACCTGTATTATCATAAAGAGCAGGACTTCTATGTGTGCCCGATGGGACAGAAGATGGAGTTTGCCGGTAAGGGAATACGCAAAAGCACCAATGGATATAGTTCCCGGGTGAGCTATTACAGGGCCGAACGCTGTGAAGGCTGCCCGCTTCGGGGGCAGTGCCATAAAGCGCAGGGAAACAGGATCATCGAAGTCAACCACCGGTTGAACGAACTGAAGACCAGGGCACGCGAACGTCTAACATCGGAAACAGGAAAGTACCACCGGAGTAAACGCCCCATAGAAGTGGAGGCGGTCTTCGGACAGATGAAAAGCAACAACAGATTCAACAGGTTAACCATGAGGGGGCTTGAAAAGGTCGATATTGAGTTCGCCCTGATGTGTATAGGGCATAACCTGAGAAAATGGTCGAAAAAGCTCCTGAAAACAACTTCGTCAGGCCCAAACAACGAACCTAAATACAATAATCCCCTTATTTATGACCCCAAATGGATAAACTACTGCTATCAACCATTGGTCGCAGAGTAACATCCTAAAACCGATAGACTCTACAGGTAGATACAAAACGAAAGAAGGCGCCCTTTTTAGACGCCTTCTTTTTGTAAAGCTTAAAATCTTAAAAATAAAATTGTACGCCTAATTGTGGAGCAAAGAAATCACTTGCTAAGCCAAAAGAGTTGGAAATTACTTTATTTCCAGTAGACTCATTTTCTACTCTATTATTCCCATAATACAAGCCCCTTACACCCAGCTCGATACCGACATTTTTATGTGGGAAGAAAGCTACTCCTGGTGACAATTGTACACCGTAATGGGCATTGGTAGAGGTTTTAGTACCGTCAATCTTTTCGTTGCCCCATGACATTGGAACAGACAACTGACCGAAAAATTTAAACATTTCGTTTCCTTTATAAGCTCTTGCAAATGGAGAAACAGTAAATGCACCTTGTTGAACTTTTAGGTCATTTGAATTGTAAGACTGGGAATAGGCGTAACCAATACCTGTACCAATCGCAAAGTTATCGCTTACGAAATAACCGATATTTGGCGTTATATTGAAACCTTGGGACGAATGATCAGATCCATTAACCTTATTGTAGTTATATCCTACACTTCCTCCTAAAAATAATTTACCTTGTTCGGTTTGTGCGTTAGCAGAAAAAGCTAGTGCGAATGCTGTAGTTAGCGTCAAAAATAATCTTCTCATGTTTAATATAATTTTGTTTACTCATCGTCAGCATAGTGCTGACTAATTGCTTATATAGGTCAATGTTTGTGCCAAATATAGTGCGCTAATGTATATAAGTTGTATGTGCAACTAAAATTATATTTAAATGACAATGTATAAAGAATATGTTTTTTTGTACATTATTGATATATAATGAATATGTTATTGATGTGACAATAGCCTCAAAAATATGTATAACAATAAAACTGACTAATTGTCTTAAAATGTCAATTACTGATTTATTGTCATGATAATAATAGATAAATAAAAAACGCCCGCTATTTAGCGGGCGTTTTTACTAGTACTAAAAATAACTTTCCTATTCAAAAAACTCTTTTACACGTTCAAAGAAACTTTTTTCATTTTTGCCAGGTTGAGGCTTGAAATTTGGAGACTCTCTTAACGCTTCCAGTTGATCTCTTTCTATTTGAGATAATGCTTTAGGTGTCCAAACGTTAACATATACTAATTGGTCTCCCTTGTGATAAGAATTGACTTCGGGGATTCCTTTTCCTTTTAAACGAAGGATTTTTCCTCCCTGAGTGCCAGGATCTATCTTTATTTTTGCTTTACCATCTATTGTAGGTATCTCAACACTTGATCCTAATGCAGCATCAACAAAACTTACATATAAATCATAAATAACATTGATGCCATCACGTTTCAATAGGGCATGGGGAACTTCCTCAATGAGAATAATAAGATCACCTGGAATCCCACCCCGAGGTGCAGCATTACCTTTACCACTCATGGACAATTGCATGCCCTCACTTACACCTGCAGGAATGTTAATGCTAATTGTTTCCTCTCCGCGTACCAATCCTTCTCCATGACAATTCGTGCATTTGGAGGTGATTTCTACGCCTTCGCCATTACAGGTAGGGCATGTACTGGTTGTTTGCATTTGCCCCAATATCGTGTTGGTTACTCTTCTTACACTTCCAGCTCCCCCGCAAGTACGGCATGTAGACGTAGAGCCTTTATCTTTTGCACCACTACCATCACAAGTCTTACAGACAACTTGCTTATTGACTTTTATCTTCTTTTCAACACCCTTTGCAATTTCTTCAAGGGTTAGTTTTACTTTTATACGGAGATTAGTGCCCTTTACAACTCTTCTACCGCCACGTGACTGTCCACCGCCACCAAAAAAACTTTCAAACGGATTTCCGCCACCAAAGATATCTCCAAAATTGCTGAATATGTCTTCCATATTCATGCCGCCGCCATAACCTCCACCAGCACCATTGGCAGTATGCCCAAACCTGTCATAACGTTGGCGCTTTTCTGTATTACTCAATACTTCATAAGCCTCTGCTGCTTCTTTGAACTTCTCTTCAGCTTCCTTGTTGTCAGGATTTTTATCTGGGTGATATTTAATAGCAAGCTTACGATAAGCAGATTTGATTTCAGTCTGCTCAGCATTTCTCGATATCCCTAATACGTCGTAATAATCTCTTTTTGCCATTTTTATATTGATTCACTACCTACAACCACTTTTGCATAGCGTAAGATTTTGTCATTAAGAAAATAACCCTTCTCTACTTCATCAATTACTTTTCCTGCCAATTCTTCAGATGGCGCGGGTATTTTAGTGATTGCTTCATGTAGGTCAGCATTGAAAGGTTCACCAACTGCATTCATTTCTTTTAGTCCTTTTTTTGTTAAAATAGATTTTAATTTTTGATAGACTAAATCTACACCTTCTTTGATAGGACCTACGTCTTGTGTGTTTTCTATCGCTTTCCGAGCTCGTTCAAAATCATCTAGCACCGTTAAAAGATCCCCGATAACTTCTTTACCGGCACTCTGTAACAATTCTACACGTTCTTTCGAGGTACGTCTTTTGTAATTGTCAAACTCAGCATATAGACGAAGATATTTATTGTTTGCTTCGGTTAGTTCGTGTTGGAGCTTTTCTTCCTCACTTAAAGCGGGCGACTCTTCCACATCTACCTCATCAGCATCTTCTACAGTATCCAAACCGGCCTTGCTATGTTGACGTGCCTCGTTAACAGACTCTAATTCTTCAGCAATATTTTTATTCTCCAAGTTTTGATTCTCTTCGAGATTTTCTTTCTTTTTTTGTTCTTCCATAATTCTAATAAAGCAGTACAAAATATAAAATGCCTTCACAAAATTATTGCCAAGGCATAATTCACAGTCAGTATGTCAGTTCCAACACGTTTTGAACTAACATATTGACGCAGTCTGTCAGTTGTTATCTTGGATCAATATATAGCTTCCCTCCGGTGCTTAGGAAATAGTGACATTGTCATATAATACACCTGACTCTGTCTTCACAATACGTGATGGCATGTTTCTAATAATTTGATAGTCATGCGTGGCCATTAACACAGCTGTTCCAGCTCTACTAATTTCCTTAAGAAGCAATACTATTTCTTCCGATGTGTGTGGATCTAGATTTCCGGTCGGTTCGTCCGCCAAAATTACTTCCGGGTCGTTTAATAACGCGCGGGCAATTACTACCCGTTGCTGTTCACCACCAGATAACTCGTGTGGCATTTTTTTTAGCTTAGAGCGTAAACCTACTTTATCTAAAACATCAAACATTCGTTCTCTTATCAGGTTTTTATCTTTCCACCCAGTTGCACGCATAACAAACTCAAGGTTCTTTTCGACAGTTCTGTCGGTAAGTAAATGAAAATCCTGAAATACAATACCCAATTTCCTTCTTAAAAAAGGAATGTCCCGATCGTTTATCCTCCCTAGATCAAAGCCTGCTACTAAGCCGTCACCATTAGATATGGGAAGATCCCCGTAGATTACTTTGAGTAAGCTACTCTTCCCTGAACCAGTTTGTCCAATCATAAAAACAAATTCGCCAGAATCGATCTGTAAATTTACATTAGAAAGAACTAAATGTTTTTGTTGATAAATGTCTATATTTCTAAGTTTGATAACGGTATTTGCAATCATATTAGAGGATTATTTTTTTTATTTGTCCAAAAGGTAGTTCTTTTACTATGGTCATGATATACGCTAATTTATGGCCTAAACCAATTTTTTCAAGCGATTTGTCAGGCCGATCTACCCTAAAATATGCAAGTAAAGTGAAGTTTTCATCACGCAGTTGAACATAATCTGGAATTTTCGCCACACCTTTAACTTTTATTATATACATGATAGGCCAAAGTTAGTACATTATTGGAAATATCACCTATGTTTTTCAACGTACATTTTAAACATATCTTGTACTACCTGGTTTTTATTGCCAGGTGAATTTATCCATGATTGGGATATTGGTTTATTCCTATATGGCTAAGGTCGATTTTAATACATGTTAAAGTTTAGAAGGAGCGTACCACCCATAGGCCTCTTTTCATATCTGGAAGAAGCTTTGTAAATGGTAGTATCAAAATGTGGGGGTTGTAAATTTATTCGTTGAGGAATGGGTTTTTCCGCGTTAAAGAAAAACACTTTAGTAGTTCCGTATTTTGTATGTGGCATTAAATCACCATATGATTGCATTTGCGCATTTTTTTCATCTTTAACCGAAACAACATATAATCTAATAATAGGACCGGCATTTTGCTCACTTCGCGCAAAGACTATCTCTTTAAAACCTCCTTTTAAGTCCTCCGCATTTGGTTGTAAAAATGAATCTTTTAAAATAAATGCAGCTATTGATAAAATCGCAGCTCCAATCCAAATCCATCGTTTCTTGCTCATGTCTATTTTAGACGTTATTTTTCTCTTTTTATTATGTAATATCTCCTTATTCTAAAAAAAGTAAACACGCTCTAAATAAAAGTGCTTAAGTAGCAGGGGAAGGGCGTTTAATGTGTTTTTCATGAAAGAAACCAGGAGTATGGGTGCAGCCGCAGTTAAAGGTGTTGAACTACGCTTTCCAAGGTTTCCAAGCCGCGATCGATATCCGTTTTTTGTATGATTAATGCAGGTCTGAAGCGTATGCTCCTTTCACCGCACCCCAAGAATAGTACCTTTTGTTGTAGCGACTTCTTTAGAAAACTATCCCTTTTTTCTTTGTTTGGAAAATCGAAAGCGGTAAGAAGACCCCTGCCTCGAACATTGCTCATCACTGGATATCTATCTGTGCTATCTATCAGTCGCTGTTGTAAATAATTTCCCACGGCTTCAGCATTGCTCAATAAATCATCTTCTTCAATAATCTGCAATATTTTGCTTGCTCGGACCATATCGGCTAAATTTCCTCCCCAAGTTGAATTAATACGGGATGGTACTTTGAATACATTTGTTTTTACTTCATCGATGCGTTCACTTACTAGAATACCACACACCTGCATCTTTTTTCCAAACGCTATAATGTCAGGGCGTGCCTTGGCACCAAAATGTTCATGACACCAAAATTTTCCCGTTAAGCCAACTCCCGTTTGTACTTCGTCATAAATTAACAAGGCATCATTTTCGTTCGCTAGCATTCTTAATTGCTCTAAAAACTCTTTTCTAACATGGTTGTCCCCGCCCTCCGATTGGATGGGCTCGATAATTATGGCACATATATCATCTTTATTGTCGGCAAAAGCTTGCTTGATTTGGGCCAACGATTGCCTTTCACGTTGCAGCAGCAGTTCATATCCTTCATCAGTAAAAGGAAACTCCATATATGGAATGCTTACGCGAGGCCAATCAAATTTAGCAAACCATTTTGTTTTGTCTGGTTGTGTATTGGTTAAACTCATGGTGTATCCCGTTCTGCCATGAAATGCTTTTTCAAAATGTATAACCTTCAAACCGCGTTCTTTTATATAACCCTTTTGAAAGTTTTTTTGAACTTTCCAATCCATTGCAGTTTTAAGCGCATTTTCAACAGCCAACCCACCACCGGCCACGAAAAACGCATGTGGCAAATATGATGGGATACCCACTCGACTAAACGTTTCCACAAATTTTGCATATTGCATAGTGTAAATATCTGAATTAGAAGGATTCGTTAGTGCTGCGAGTAATAAGTCTTCTTTGAATTCCTCATCATTTAGCATTTTTGGATGATTATACCCAAGAGGCACAGATGCAAAACAGGTGAAGAAGTCTAAAATTTCCCTGTTATGTTTCGAATCAAACATCATTACCCCTTTACTCTTTTTTAAATCTAAAGTAAGGTCCATTCCGTCAGTTAACACATGTTTACTGATAACCGATTGAGCATTTTCAGGTGTTGCAGAAGTTTTGTTCATACCAAATCTGTTTATCGCCGTTAATACTCAAACATAAAATAAAATTTTAATAAATCCAATTTAGTAAGGTTATTTATTGGTAAAAATGTGTTTTTATTAATAATAATATTGTTTTTTTGCTAAAGTGACAAAACTAATGATTGAATCCAAATGAGTCAAGTTTGCCTAATATCCCAGTCATTCCTCCAGTGTGGAGAACTAGTATGCTGCTGTTTGGAGGGAAGTACTTTTTTTCAATTAAATCGAAAAGACAGAAAAGCATTTTGCCCGTATATACAGGTTCTATTAATATCCCTGTTTTGCTGACAAAATGCTTAATAAAAGTTAGAAGCGCTGGCTTTGTTTTCGCATAACCGCCAAAATGATAATCGGTGTGCAGCATGACATCTTTAATAGTATTATCTAAACGATTAATATCTTCATATAAAAAAGCACCGTTGGCAAGCACCGGCACGCCATTAAGTCGTGTATGCAAGCGGTTATTTTTTACCCCTATCGCAAGACCTGCTAATGTAGTACCAGTACCGCATGCAGTGAATATATGATCATATGCAAACGGGAGTTCGTCAATAATTTCGACACATCCTTTAAGAGCATGAACAGAAGCTCCACCCTCATTTATGAAATAAGTGGTACTATCTTGTCTATGGTATTTATTAAAGATATTTTCTTTATTTCGATAGTTCTCTCTACTTACAAATTTGAGTTCCATGCCGAAAAGTTTGCAAAGGTTAAGATTTTGATTTTCTACAGATTCGCCACGAACATAAGCTGTACTGGTAAATCCAAACTTTGCAGCAGCCGCCGCGGTAGCTAAAAGATGGTTTGACCAAGCTCCGCCGAAAGTTACCAAATGTGTTTTATTCTCTTTTTTTGCATCAAGTAACGTATATTTCAGTTTTCGCCATTTATTTCCGGATATGAATGGATGGATCATGTCATCTCTTTTGATATGCACGGTTAGATTATATTTTTCAAATAAATTGAACTTTAATGGTTCTACGGGACTGTGAAAATCAAAAGAAAGCTCCATATCTAAGTTTTCTGCAAACTTAGGCAAACTCAAACGGATAAACAATTTGGCTTTTTGGATGGTTGAAATTTACAAAAGAGCTATATTAACTCATATTTATTGCAGTATAAACGCTATAAATCTATATCGTTATTACAATTGTTCATATACATTGATATTTGTGTAACAAAAATGTAAAAAATATACTAGGTTTGCCTTCAAAAATAAAACATCCATATGATAACATACAATCGTTTTACTTTAGATAACGGTTTAAGAGTTTTGGTGCATGAAGACACAACAACTCCCATGGTTGTTGTCAATACCTTATATGACGTTGGTGCGAGGGATGAAGATCCTAATAAAACAGGTTTCGCACATTTGTTTGAACATTTGATGTTTGGGGGATCAGTAAATATCCCTCAATTCGATCTGCCTTTACAACGCGTAGGAGGGGAGAGCAATGCCTTCACAAATAATGACATCACAAACTATTATATTACGTTGCCCGCTGTTAATGTAGAAACGGCATTTTGGTTGGAGAGTGATCGAATGCTTAGTTTGGCGTTTAATGAGAAGAGTTTAGATACTCAACGTAACGTAGTTTGCGAAGAATTTAAGCAACGGTATCTCAATCAGCCCTACGGTGACGTCTGGTTGAAATTGCGTGCGCTAGCATATCAAGAACATCCTTACCGATGGGCTACAATTGGAAAAGAGCTCGCACACATCGAGAATACTACCATGGACGAGGTAAAGGCTTTTTTTAAGAAACACTATCATCCTCGGAATGCAATATTAGTCGTTTCTGGGAATGTGAAAACGTCGGAAGTTAAAAAATATGTAGAGAAATGGTATGGTGATATACCTACGCGCGAAAAATATCTGAGAAAACTTCCAGTGGAGCCGGCTCAGGCTAATGCCAGAAGGGAAGTGTGCCATGGCAATGTTCCTGTAAATAGTCTATATATGGCTTTTCATATGGCAGAGCGTGGCGCTTCTGCTTATTACGCAGCCGATTTGATTTCCGATATACTCTCACGAGGTCAGTCATCCAGATTATATAGACGACTTTTAAAAGAGCACGCATTATTTAGTGAAATAAATGCTTACTTACTGGGGAGTATTGACAAAGGTTTATTCATCATTGAAGGGAAGCCGTTAATACATGTATCAATAGAAGAAGCAGAAAATGCCATCTGGCAAGAACTCGAAGAGCTAAAGACAACATATATTATGGATTATGAATTAGCAAAGGTTAAAAATAAAGTCGAGTCAACGTTGGTTTTCGGTGAAATGTCTATTTTAGACAAGGCAATGAATTTGGCCTATTTTGAATTACTGGGCAGTGCTGAACTGTTAAATGATGAAATAAACAAATACCGAAGTATAACTGCTGAATCCATTCAGTTACAAGCAAAGGAAATATTTAAAAAGGAAAATTCATCAACCTTAGTTTACATAGCAAATACACATGATTGATAGAGAAAAAGCGCCGAATTATAATGATATTAGTGAATTTAAATTACTGGAACCCGTCAAGGAAACATTGAATAACGGAATAGATTTATTTGTTTTCAACTCCGGCGAGCAAGACTTGGTACGAATAGAATGGGTTTTTGATAACTTAAGCGTCGCCGGTGCAAATCCATTGTATAATGTGGCGCTATCAGCGATGCTGCTTGAAGGAACCAAAAAGCTTTCAGGAGCTGAAATAGCAGAAAAAATCGATTTCTATGGAGCTTTCTTACAACCGGAATATTCTTTCGATCATACCTCTCTCACCTTGTATGTCTTAAATAGATATGTGGGTGAGTTGTTACCAATGTTGAAAGACATCTTGACTAACAGCATTATTCCTTCGAAGGAGCTAGATACCTATATACGTAATAACAAACAATCGCTTGCTGTATCTTTAAATAAAACGGATTTTATCGCTCGAAGAACCTTTAATAAAAGTATATTTGGTGATACTAAATACGGTTTTAGCCCTACATTAAGCGATTATGATAACCTAGAAAGAGAACTGTTGCTTACACTTCTTAAACAGCAAATTTCATCAGATAATTGTACCATATTTATTGCAGGAAAGGTTGAATCCAAAACTATCGATACTATTTCAGCATTCTTTGGAGGAACTTGGGGAGCAGCTGAACCTAATATACGGGTAAAAGACGCATATATTTTTAATACTTTTTCGTCAGATATAACATTGGTTGAAAAGACGACAGCGTTGCAGTCCGCAATACGCATAGGTAACTTGGCCATCAACAGAACAGATCCAGATTTTTCGGTTTTTCAATTGGTGAATACGATATTGGGCGGATATTTTGGGTCAAGACTAATGAATAATATCAGGGAAGATAAAGGCTATACTTACGGTATAGGCTCCGGAATTGGAGCTTTGAAACACGGCGCCTTTTTTACAATAGCTACGGAAGTCGGAGTAGAAGTAACTGCGGCTACGCTGGAGGAAATTGAGAAAGAAATAAATCGTCTAAAAAGTGAGAAGGTGCCCTTAGAAGAGTTAAATTTAGTGAAAAACTACATCGCTGGAACTTTTCTTGGTTCTTTGGAAAATGTTTTTTCTCATGTGGATAAATTCAAAAACATCTATTTTAATGGCTTAGATATGAATTTTTACACACGGCATTTGGCGATAATAAAAAATAGCGATACGGAAGATATTTTGATGACAGCTAATAAATATCTCCATTATGATCGTATGGCAAAAATAGTCGTTGGGAAAATTAGTTAAGGATTGATGATCCTTAACTAATTAAATAATATCATAATACGTTAGAAAATAAAATTTGTGCTAAGAAAATTCGAATCTTGATTATTAACGATATCATTGATCAGCTGCTTGTTGGTTTTACTCATTTTTGTTGCCACTAAAGAGCGTATCGAGAACGAACGTAAGGCATCCACAACAGATAAAGTTCCTTCAGCACTATCTTTACGCCCGGTAAAAGGAAACTTATCTGGGCCTCTTTGGCATTGGCTATTTATATTTACTCGGCTTACCAGGTTTACAAAAGGATCTATCAAAGAAGCGATTTCTTTAGCATTGTTGCTAAAAATACTTACCTGCATCCCATGCGGAGATTCTATTTGATACTTAATCGGCTCCTCAATGGAGTCAAATGGAATTATCGGTATAATAGGACCGAATTGTTCTTCTCTGTATAGTTTCATTTTTTCGTTCACAGGATATACAACTGCTGGATACACAAATGTGCCAATACTTTCACCACCGTTCTCATTCATTACTTCCGCTCCCCATTGCTTAGCATCTGCTATACAGTCCTTTAAATAGTCTGGTTTTCCAGGTTCTGGTAGTGGCGTTAGCGTAATACCTTCTTCCCAAGGCATCCCAAACTTTAATAGAGCAATAGATTTGTTAAGTGCATCTAAAAAATCTTTTACAATATCTTTGTGTACAAATACTATTTTAATAGCGGTACACCGTTGCCCGTTAAACGATAATGCTCCTAGGACAATTTCGTTGACAGAAAGCGTTATATCCGCATTTTTTGTTACTATCGCTGCGTTTTTAGCATCCAAGCTCAATACCGCTCTTAGCCGGTTAATTTTTGGATGGCTTTTTTTTAAATCGTTCGCTACTTTACTAGATCCTATAAAAGCTAACACATTTATTTTTCCTGTTTTCATCAATCCGGGAGTTGTGTTTGCCCCTCTGCCATAAATAGTGTTTACGACCCCTTTTGGAAAAGATTCCTGAAATGCTTTTAGCAACGGATAATGTAAGAGTGTTCCGTGTTTTGGCGGTTTAAACAGTAACGTATTTCCCATAATAATTGCAGGAATGAGTGTAGTGAATGTTTCATTTAACGGATAATTAAAGGGACCCATGCATAGTACTACTCCTATAGGTGAACGTCTTATTTGCGCAACAACGCCTTCTTCAATCTCGAATCTTGAGGATTGGCGATCGACGTCTTTTAAGGCGTCAATGGTAGCATTTATGTAATCTACCGTGCGGTCAAATTCTTTGGTAGCATCTATATATGATTTTCCTATTTCCCACATGATGAGCTTAACAACTAAATTTCGTTGTTCATTCATTTTGAACACAAATTTTTGAAGACATTTAATGCGACCACTTACCCCCATGGTTGGCCATTCTCCACGTCCGTTATCATACGCATTAACGGCCGCATCAAGCGCTTCCATCGCTTCCTTTTCTGTACAGATAGGGTAAGTGCCAATAAACTTTCGTTGAAGGTTCCCATGTGTGTCTGGTAAACAAACAGGAGAATATACTTCACTATACGGTCCTTTCCACTGGAGCATTTCTCCGTTACATAAATACTCCCTTTGATGAATTTCTTCTGAGAGAGCAAATTCAACCGGTATTTCATGCTCCGATTTAAACATTGATTTCAATTGGTCTTTAAATTCCATTTTTTTAAAGTTTTGGTTTCAGGACTTCAACAACATTATGCGAGTTCCGATTTGTTTGGACAAGGTGAAAATAGTCATTCAGTTAATACTTTCATAATAAATATTGTTTAATATTGTAAATTACGTTTTCTATGTTAATTTATGTTGATATAAAAATAAAATATACAGTCTGTTTGCTGCTAGGCGCTTTGGTAACTACTTTCCGATAATCGGTTTTCAGCTATCCGAGTTCAGTAACAAATTCTATTATTCATTTATTTTATAGGCTGGTAGCCTTCACCTAGGAATTATACCACTGAAAAGATGAAGTGATTGACTGGGTGGATCCCGATTGACCTAAATAATATCAGAAAATTATCCCCTTAATAATTCCTGCATTAAGAAGTGGTCTTAAAGATCTTTGTTAACATCTCGAAAAGGGCCGGATGCTTTTTGTTAAGACGATCTGGATTTTCAAAAAAATATTCCGATGCAACTGCAAAAAATTCAGCCTCATTTGTCAAGGCATATGAATCAATTTCGGAATTTCCTTTTGCTATTGCCTGCATTTCCCGGTGCATGAGTTTTATCCATGGTATAACGTAAACATTTTCTAATAGATGCTCGGGTACGCCATCAACACTTCCATCGCTCTTATCTATTAAATGAACAAATTCATGTATAGCCGTGTTGCTGTTTTTTGAAAAGGTAGAAAAACCACTATGCAACGCTTTCTTCGACAAAAGCATTTGTCCGTTCATATAGCCAGTTCCGATCAAGCCTAACGTGTTGTGATGTGTTCCTTCAAATTGAAAATGCTTGTCGAAGGCGTCTGGGTACAGAATTACGTTCGTTAAGTTAGGGTAACGCCATCCCTGAAATGAAAATATGGGAATTATTGCACTTGAGGCTACAAGGATTCTATCTAAATCATCTACGTTAGTACCTACACCTTCAATCTTGACGCTGCTCAGAAACGCTGAAACCTCAGTTAAGAACCGGTTTTTATTTGTGGCATCTAATCGCTTATAAAAACTTACACGATCCTCAATGAGCAATCGATATGAGCGATATTGTTTCTTTGCGTTGTTAGCGTTTCTTGATAACTTGTACCTTTCGATTAAATATAATACGATTATTGTGGTAGTTATAGCAATAAAAAAGAATGTCAGGAAAAGCATATGTTGTTGTTTTAGCGTAACAAGTGGAACACGTATACTGTTTTAAATAAAGAAATTATCTAAATAATATCTGTTAAAGATTTATATATGAGTCTGATACATAAAAAGTGCCGATTTTAGAACAGATGGATTAAATTAGCGGTCCCAAAACAGGATTAATGAGAGTTATTATTACGGAAAAGCCTTCGGTCGCACGTGATTTAGCAAAGGTATTTGGAGCTACAATCAAGAGGGATGGTTACATTGAGGGTACAGGATACTTTTTCACTTGGGCCTTCGGACATTTGTTGCAGCTCGCGCCTCCACAGGATTACGGTTACATCGGGTGGAAGGCTAAAAACTTACCTATGGTACCGCAAAGGCTCAGGTTAACGGTTCGTAAGGTAAAAACCAAGGATGGATTAATAGAAGACCCCTCTATAAGAAAACAGTTGAATATCATTAAAATGTTATTTGATGTTTGCACAGAGATTATCGTAGCGACTGATGCCGGGAGGGAGGGTGAGCTAATTTTTAGGTATATCTATAGATATCTACAGTGTAAAAAACCTTTTAGACGCTTATGGATATCTTCTCAGACTGACAATGCTATTAAAGAAGGGTTTAGGAACCTTAAGCCCGGACAGGATTATGATACGTTATTTTATTCAGCACATTGTCGGTCCGAATCTGATTGGTTGGTAGGGATGAACGCAACTCAAGCTTTAAGCGTGTCAGCTGGTGCCAGGAGCGTTTTATCTCTAGGACGTGTTCAGACGCCAACATTAGGCATGATCTGCGCCCGATATTTAGGGCATAAAAATTTTGTTCCTAAGACTTACTACCAATTAAGTATTCTACTCCAAAAAGACGATCAACTGTTTAAGGCGATATCAAAAAAAAATTACAACGATAAAGCAGAAGCAGCGAAAATATTACATTCGGTGGAGGATGTAGGGACAGGATTTCCGAATGGAGCCATTATTCTTAGCGTTGAGACCAAATCAAAAAAAGAACAGCCCCCCTTGTTGCACGATTTGAGTAGTTTGCAGCAAGAGGCAAATAAGAAAAGAGGGTTAACTGCGGATGAAACACTTGCTATTGTCCAACGTTTATACGAAGAAAAATTAGTTACGTACCCACGTACGGGCAGTCAATATATAGGAGATGACGTATTTGCAACTATCCCATCATTATTAGAAAAACAACAAAACCATCCGCAATTCGGTAAACATGCAGGCTATCTACTTAACCATAAACTTAACAGGCGCAGTGTCAATGCCAAAAAAGTAACTGATCATCACGCTATATTACCAACCGGGGAAAGGGCGGGAAACCTGTCAACTGAAAAACAGGCAATATATGATATGATAATCGGAAGGATGTTAGAGGCTTTTCATGAAGTTTGTACGAAAGATTTAACAAAAATAACCATAAAATCCGGTACAATGTTCGTAGCGAATGGAACAGTTCTTCGTTCAGCGGGTTGGCGGTCGATTTACAATGAGTCTGACGAGAATGATAAGGAGCTAGAAAACAATAAGTTACCCCTAGTGGAAGAAGGTAATCACTTACCTATTATTAGAAAGGAACTAAACGAAAAACAAACTAAACCGAAACCGCTATATACAGAGGCTTCTCTACTGAAAGCTATGGAAACTGCTGGGAAGGAGATAGAAGATGAAGAGCTTCGGTACGCAATGAAAGGAAGTGGGTTAGGAACTCCCGCTACTAGGGCTTCTATTATTGAAACGCTCATTAAAAGAAGTTATATTCTTAGACAAAAGAAAAATTTAGTACCAACAGATACTGGTTTGGCTGTTTACGACATTGTAAAAGACAAGAAGATAGCACAGGCAGAGCTAACCGGACAATGGGAAAAGCGTTTGGAGGAAATTCGGGAGGGGGCTTCCGTTAAACTGTTCAGAGAAGAAATT
This sequence comes from Olivibacter sp. SDN3, assembly GCF_014334135.1. Taxonomy (NCBI): domain Bacteria; kingdom Pseudomonadati; phylum Bacteroidota; class Sphingobacteriia; order Sphingobacteriales; family Sphingobacteriaceae; genus Olivibacter; species Olivibacter sp. SDN3. The sequence continues at coordinate 4,598,776 of NZ_CP060497.1, read as the reverse complement.
AAAAACTATACAAAGGCAATAACCAATGAATTATTAATCGCAGGGAAAAGTTTAAGTCCTGTGATATCAGGAGGGGCGAAACAATAAAAAGAAACTTGATACAGTTGTATCTATTCTTTACAGGTTTATTATTTGGCTACTACTGCATTCGTCATAATAATATACCTGAGAATATGTGTTAAGGCAGTACCTTTACTGTTTAATGAGCGTCATCATTCTTTTCCTTTAACTTATCTTTAAGCTGCCATCTTTTAATTAATACCATTGTGGAGTGTTTTTTCAAATGATATTTTTCGGGTTCACCGATCAAAAATCCAAAGGCTTTCATTGAAGGTATCGCGTCAAACAATACTTTAATTACGGCCGTAAGTGGTAGTGCTAAAATTAAACCAGCCAAACCAAATAACATGCCACCTAAGAGAATGGCAATAACAGCCATGAGCGGATTAATACTTACCTTACCGCCAACAATATTCGGTGTAATTAAATTTCCCTCAAGAAACTGTACCACCTGAAACCAAGCTACCACTCCGATAGCGTACCAATAACTGTCTTTGGTAGCTAATGCAAATAAAGCCGGGAGAATGGATCCGATAGCAATGCCAATATAGGGAAGGAGCATAAGAAGTGACGCGAGTGTTCCAAAGAACCAAGCGTATTGTACCCCCAAAACCATGAGTCCTACCGTGTTGAGCACGGCAACAATCGCCATTACAGTTACTAGTCCAAGTAGATAGCTCTGCACAACGGTGTATATTTTATTTAAAGTTTCATGTACTTTACTTTGGGGAGTGCCCTTAAATGCATGGAAGAAAAATTCGCGAAAGAAATCTCTGTAATAAAGTAGAAAAAAGGAAAATAGCGGTACAATAACTACACCAGCTAAAATACCTCCTACCGATCCGAAAGCAGCCGACAGGTAAGTCCCGGCATGAGATAGCGCCTCATTAGACAATTCTTTTACTTTCTCGGTAATTTCACCGGGTTCGACGCCAAATCTAACCGTTATCCATTGCTGGATGGTGTTGAAAATGGTCATGAACTTATTCTGTAAATCCGCACCGTTATGCCCTATAACAATAACCTGGTGTATAATGAACCAGATAAGCCCAGAAATAACTACGATGGAAAGTATAACAGCGATAATAGAAGATAATGCTCTATGGAAATTATATTTCTCCAGAAACCGGGCTACCGGAAATAAAGAAATTGCAATCAAGATAGAGAACATCAGAGGAACTAATACACTCTGAAGAAAATAAAGAACGGCAATAATCAATACCATTGAAAGTAAGCTTGCCGCTAGCTCGTAAGAGTAAGGTTTTTTGTTAGTCGAGTCAGCCATAAATTATCAATTACCATTGTTAGCATACACGTCAGATGTATGGATCGAACAATAAACAACGATAAATCTATTTAGTTTTTAAAATTACGGGCATCAGCATATTTGCGTGGTAGATGCCCGTAAGAAGAAGAGAAAAAATATTTTAAATAGTTGATATTCTGTTGCTTTTGTTTCTAGTTAACCAATACTGGTAATGCGGGGAAATAAAAGCCTTCGTAACTTATTTTTTTAATTGCTGCTCCGAAAGCATTGTAAAACAAAATCTGGTTGTAGCTGTAATTATTACCGAAACCTGACTTTACCACAGGTACAATTAAATTTTGTGATTTTTCATCATACCGGATAGAACCGTAAATCCATTGTCCATCGGGAACCCTAATAAAGGGCATATCTAGAGAGGCTGGATTTCCTTTTAAATACCGATAAATCTCTGTTCCAGAAGCCCAAGAGATGAGCTTCGTTAGATATATAGCATCTTCGTGAGGCGAATAAGTAATTGAGCCTGCACGCCATGCTCCAACGGATCCCGTGAAGTTAAAAGGAAGCTTTACTTCTTCTACTTCAAGATCATTCGAATGAACTCCATATAGAATTTCCCCACCGGCAGCCCATATTATACCATTTTTTGTTTGTACGAAACCGGAAATCGGTCCCGATATTTCTTTTACTACAGTAAAATCATTATTATTTAAAACGTAAAGCAGCCCATTACTGGAGATGATAAAGGTGTATTGGCTGGTTGCGATCATGTCTCCGATTGTACCTTCGATATCAGCTATTTTATCTCCTAATGCTAAATTTTCCAGGTTTAATGCATACAGACCGTCTCCCGTTCCCAGTAAACCTGTGGTTTCATTTATTCCAACAAAACTTTGACCGTTATTACCGGGTAATTGCGCTATTCGGCCTGTTTCTTTCATAGTTTGTGCATCAGCGGCCACCAAAGGCCCGCCAACTTTTACAACCATATACAACTTCCCCTGAAATAGTATTCCATTTTGAAGCGTATTTCCAGGTCCTCCCAAGGTTGCTCCCTCATTTTCCTTTGAAAAAATGTCGAAAGATATACTGTCACCATCATAATGGTAAAAATTAATGTCCCCCGGGTTATGTCCGAACCAACCCTCGTTTAATAAAAAGAAGCCATTTGTGTATTTACCTGAAATTTCATCTGGAATAGGATTCTCGTCACTTTTTGAGCAGGAGGTAAGTAATGTAATAGTGAGGAGTAAATAGGAAAAAAAAGATAAAAATTTTCTCATGTTCTACAATGATTAAATAAAAAAATAATTGGGAAAAAAGCGCGGAACAAACGGAAACACAACTATGTTAAAAGTTGTATCGATAGTTAGTTCGTTACTTCAATCCTCGAAAGTTACGTCTATATGATGCATCGGCAGGTATTCTGACTTACTCGACATTATTCCGCCTTCCCATCCAATCAGGACAGTGGCATGTTCTTTGAATAATTCCTTAGATAAGAGCTTACAGCTGCGGGACAGTTTTGGATTTCCACCAAATTCCCTTTTAATTTCAAATTACTTTACTAATTTAAAAACCTAATGCATGGCGAAATTAAAAAAATATCTTTGTACTGTATTTTATTTTCTAGGTTTTTTATTTGGTTTATTCTGAATAAAGACCTTAAATCGTAAATTTGAGTTAAATGGATTTACCAAAAGTCATTGTAGATGATTTAAGGAGGGAAGCCTTCCAAGCGGAAATACTAGAAAAACCAACATCGAAACAGTTAGCAATCATTTACGATAATAAATGGTTTAAAATGTTTGTTCCAGAGAAATACGGTGGGTTAAACTTATCTTTAATTGAAGGGCTTAAACTAGAGGAAGCACTGGCAGAAGTAGACGGAAGTATCGGATGGACAGTAACGTTATGCAGTGGCGCGACGATGTTCGTTGGATATATTGCACCTGATGTGTCTGACTTATTGTTTCAGAATGAAAAAGTATGTTTTGGAGGGAGTGGGAAAGTTTCCGGAGTGGCTGAAGTAGTTGATGATGGCTATCGCATTACCGGAATATGGAAGTACGCTACCGGAGCTCCGCATAATAGCGTGTTTACGGCCAATTGCCAGATAATAGAAAATGGAAAAATAGTGAGGGGAAATGACAGAATGCCTCTTATAAAATCATTTCTTCTATTAAATGAAGAGGTCGTACTCCATAATGATTGGCAAACCATGGGGCTAAAAGCTACAGCAGGATGGTCCTTTGAAGTAAAGGATTTGCTATTAGATAAAAACCGTTGTTTTCAGATTGATAATCGTTCAGCAATGCTGGATAATCCCATCTATCAATATCCTTTTTTGCAGTTTGCAGAAAGTACATTGGCGGTGAACACATTAGGAATGACTAAGAGATTCTTCACTCTTTTTGAACAAATCATTGATTATAGAGATAAAGAGACTGAATTTCCTGCTTTCGATAGAAAGAAACAAAGAAATCTATTAACAAATGCACAAAAAGAACTGGATAATATAAGTAATCAGTTTTATCAATGTATTTACCGATCGTGGAATCAACTAGTGGCTATTGGGCATATTGATAAGCGTTTACTGGGAGAAATTTCCCGTAGAAGTCGTCAACTTGTAAAGAACGCAAGACTCCACGCTAATAACTTATATCCATATGGTGGCATGGCGGCGGCAACGACGAATGAAGAAATTAATCTGGTATGGCGAAATTTATTTACAGCAAGCCAGCACAGTCTTTTGTTATAAAATTAAACCGATAGCATGGAGCTGTTATTTCTAGTTTTTCACTTATTGAATTTTCTTTATCTCATAAATGTCTCTTATCTTCAACTCTGGTACTGTTTTTTGTGATAAGCCAGTCCAAACTATATTTGCCCGGGCCGAGCATAAGAATAGTCAAATAACCTATCAGAAATGCGGGCACCAGCTCGTGTTTGCCAAAAATTTCCCATTGGTGTACAGAAAGGATAACCAGTACGGTGATAATCAATGGTATTGTTGCTAACCTCGTACAAAGACCGAGAATTAAGAGAATAGAACAAAAAAATTCTGAAAAGATGGTAAGCCCTAGAGAAAAGGGGCCGCCAAAGCCCATAAAATCCATAAACTGGTCTTTACGTTCAGCATAAGATAATAACTTTGCATAACCGTGATTAGGAATCATTAATATTCCAAAACCAACACGTAACAATAGCGTCGCTAGGTCAAGCGAGAGTCTGTTGTAAGTAGCAGAAAACAGTGATCGCATATTTGAATTTGTTAAGAAGCAAATATGCAATTATTTAGAATTATTATAAACAAATGCCGGAAAAGAATAATTCTATGACATTAGTTTAACATTACTCTTCGACAACAGTTGCGTTTGGTGCATTTTTTGTAACCGAAATGATGCCGTTATTACGCCCTGCTGAGGATTCATACATTTGGCTAGTTCCTATAATTTGACCATTACGGGCCTTGAGATTAAAGAAATATTTCCCGTTAGTGGATTGTTTGCTATCGAATCTGTCGCCATTTTTTGCATTTTCTTTAACAGAAGATATACCATTAATGCACGCAGTTTTTGATGTATATAACTCGCTGGTAAGAATAACTTGGCCATTTTTTGCCTTCAAATTAAAATGAAACTGACCGTTCTTTGCAGCCTTAACGATAAATTTTCCCATGATATTAAGTTTATTGCTGAATACAAACATAATAATTAAGTTATTAAATATCAATGATTTGTTTTGTTCTTGTTAAACTTAATCTTAATATTTTATACTTTACTGCGTCTTGTTTGCCAGATTTTTTCGGGCATTTCGATCATAGGTTTTTATTCCACGTTTGTTGGTGTATTGTCTGGTCCGTTGTGTATAACTACTTCGTTATTTGACGTCTGTTCGAAATTTATAAGGAGAGGTTGAGGAGATTTTGCATCAGACCATGCTGGTTTTTTCCATAATGAAGTAATTCCTGGTGAATAGATGCCTGAAGATGCTATTTCTGGAGCTTTTTATTGAGCAAAATTAGATAGCACAGAAAAAATATATTCGCTGATACTAAATTGGTGTGTTTCCCCTTTTACTATAAAATATTGATGTAAAATAAGCCTGTTAGAATAGCTATTCCGAAACTTAATAATGTTCCAATGAGCACATATTCTGTAAGCCTCCTATCTTCACCTTGCTTTAAATCTCCAAACCTAAAAATAGACTTTGCGGCGAGCAGGAAGCCTATAGCCTCAAATCTTCCTACAACAATAAAGACGAAGATCAATAGTCTTTCTAGGTTTCCAATCCATCTACCTGCGTTTTGCAGTGAGCCATTCTTTTGATTTTCCTCTAAATTCTGAGGAGACCAATTAGAGATAGCAATCTTAATAAAGATAGAACTGGGGGAGGTTAAGAGAAGAATGCAGGTATAAAGCAACAGGTATTTATCACTTAAGAGGAAAGCAAAATCAACTTCTGACCGCGCGTAAGAAAAGGCAACAATAAACAGTACTAATAAATGACAAGCCTGATCAATTAAAAAGATTGCTACTTTTCCTTTCTCCTTCTGAAGATAAAGTTTCGTAATGTCGATAATAAAATGACTGCATCCTATGCATAGTGCGTATGGCCAAAAATGGATATTCCAAACGATTAACATTGTTAGCGCAGTATGTATAATGCAGTGGATATAGAGGTAAAACGATCTGATTTTTTTTTGCTCTTTCGATTTTACAGCCCTGCCGGTTTGCAAGAGAAAATCCCCTATAAGATGTGCTAACAGTAATTTTAGAAAGATCACGATCATTTTGTTAATCCGTTTATTTTTTTAATAAATAAGCGCTGAAGAGCCTCAATTTCTGAAATGTGGGCTCTATTATACCGTTCACTTACAGATGATTGACTGATTCCCAGAATGTCTCCTAATTCCTTTTGTGATAGGTTTTGGTTTTCAAACAACGTTTTAATTAGCATTGCAGAATTCGGTGTCCAGTTATCCATAATGGTCAATGCTAATCTGAAAAGGATATTCAATTCCTCATTTAAGTTTTCATCGGTTGTTTTTATCGCTAAATTCTGTCTATCACGTTTTAACGATTCGAGCTTTTCACCGGAAAAAATATAAGCGTCACCGTAAGACTCAGATACTTTATCTCCTGTATAATTCTTATTGCCTATGCCGATCGCGATACGAACATCAAGCTCTTTAACGGTTTTTACACACGCTTTTATATAAATTGAATCTTTCAGAGCTTCTTGCGGAACATTCAGTTCAACCTGAAAGCTATCTCCACGAAATATTTCCCAATTATTAGCTGACGCAATTTTATTTAAAGCACGCTTTAATACATCTTGCCATGCCTTTGGAGAATTAATAGTACGAGAATTTACAATATCACCTGTTAAAACTGCAATCATAACATGAATATCGGATATTTATCCGATAATACAAAAAATCGGCTCTTCAATCTATATCTTCTTATTTATATGCCTAACGACGTGGTAACATAAGTAAAGTTCGGCAGTACTATTTTGACTATCATAAATTAGTAAAAAAGATCTATTTTTATAGATTATAAAAAACAACATTTGTCATGAGAAGCGCAAAAATATTGTTTCTAATAGTTATTGCACTATTTAGCTGCAATAAAAACGAGTTAACTAAAGATCAAGCACTATCACTTTTGGAACAAAGTGACAGGTACCCTTATGTACACAGTTATCAAATTTATGTTAAAGACTCTGAAGATGGAAAAAGAGTTATCAATGCTGGATTAGAAAAAGAAGGCTTGGTGAAGGTTGAGCGTAATAGAAAATCAGGTAATAATGAAGGAAACGTTATTGAGTTTACGGAGGCAGCTAAAACCTATTTTTTAGAGCCAGATAAAGGCCAGTTGAGTTCGGTGCAGCGGGTAAAAGTGGCCGAGGAGGTACTAGGCGAAGTTACTTCGCTGGAGATTGACGAAGAAGGGAAGAGCGCCAAAGCCACTTATACAACGAAGTTTACAGGAGTTACTCCCTTTGCAAAACTTGAAAAGAAAGCGTTTGGTGAACCTCGATCTCATGAAGTAAAATTTATAAAGGATAAAAATGGATGGAGAATGGAACGATCAGAATGACACCTTTTAGCTATCCAAGGATATAATATTAACTACAATGAATTTTTATTATTAATTAAAGAATTACTTGATTTTTCATAGAAAAAATATGTAATATTAATTGATTATTTCATAAATATGAAATAATAATAATAAATATGAAAAAATAGTCTTGTATCCTTATATTTGCAGTCCTATGTCAGGCCATCCGGCCACTTTTTAATAATAATAAGGGCCTTCAATCTCCTTGAAGGCCCCTTTTTTATCTATTCGTCAAATCTTCAGGGACTGTGTGTCCGTAGGGCATCGAAAGTAGCTGGAATATAAGCAATAAGCATCGGTTTGTAAGCTGATTTTTTGTTATTACGTCCATCGGCATAAACCATGGAAGTTTACATCTGGCATTTCAGCCATTCAGCAGATAGCTGAGCTAATTGCGCTTGAAATTAAGTGCCAGAATGGTGAAAAGGGTGGCGACCTATAGGAGATATCTGCCGATCTTCCGATTGATGTTTCGATATTTAAGGTTACTGAAACAGGTATTAAACTACTTATTTAAAACGCAGTTTTTTCTTCTAATTCGTTGGCCTGGGTAGATGCTGCGAGCAGGTCATCGTTATCGTCAAGTTTTAGAGAGGCTAGTAATTGTTGCTTCGCTATAATGCTACTTTTGAATTGAGCCAAAAACTCCTCCGATAACGGAATCGTTTCATGAAAATTCTGTTTTAAAGCGTCTACCTGTTTACCATTTTTCCAGAATCTATAACATACGTGTGGTCCGGTTGCAAGCCCGGTGCTTCCTACGTACCCTATGACTTGACCTTGCTGAATATTTTGACCGCGCTTTACAGCCCTTCTACTCATATGGAGATATTGTGTAGTATATGTACCATTGTGTTTTATTTTGACATAGTTGCCATTGTATTTCGTAAATGCAGACTCTACTACGGTTCCACTACCTGTTGCAATAATAGGTGTACCGCTAGGAGCCGCATAATCGGTACCAAGATGAGCTTTCCAAACTTTTTGTACCGGATGTAGACGTCTGTTCGTGTAGCGAGATGTTATCCGACTAAATTTTAATGGAGCCTTTAAAAAAGCGCGTTTTACACTATTACCTTCCTCATCATAAAAACCTCCCTTAGTGGTGCTATCCGGTTGAAAATAATAAGCCTGTAATTCTTTTCCTTTATGTGAAAAAATGGCAGATTGTATTTTTCCCGGGCCAATTGGTTTACCGTCCACATATTCTCTTTCATATTGTATCTTAAACCAATCATCTTTGTTGATAGCATAGAAATCTATCGCCCAGCCATATATTTCTGCTAGCTGCATAGCCAAAAGCGGATCTCCTCCATTCTTCTGTAACGCATCATAAAGAGAATGATTAATACTGCTTGCCAATGTTTCCGTCTTTTTCGTAACATCTTTTTTTCCTGTATATACGCGCATGCTGTCACGAAGATCGAAGACGATGTAATCAACTGGATTAGGCTGATAAATGAAATAAGCGGCACGTTGAGGATCGTTTTTATAGGTGAAAATCGTGTATGGATTTCCTGCGCTAATCTTTCTAACGTTAAAAACTGACTTCGATTTTTCAACTATCTTAGCAATAGCACTGCGGTCTATGGCATGTTCTTCCAATATATTTGATAGAAACTGATTGCGGGCTACCGTTTTTTTATGGACGTTAAATGAATCAACATGTAATCCGAATTGTTTAGGGAGGAGTACCGGCTTGCTGGGTAGACTAACACGTACTTCCTTTTGTGTTGGTTTGTTAAGCTCGAAGGCTGAGAAAAAAACGAAACCACTTCCTAAAACGATTGTCAGTGCTATGAGTATCTTTATTGTTTTTTTTTTGAATTTCATGTTGTTAAATAGGTTCGGTGATCTTTTCTATGCTTTGTTTTAATATTGTTTACACTACGATTCTACTAAAATCACGATTAGTTACTAAAATAACAAGAAAAGAATGGATTTATTGCATAGCGTAGGGGATTTTTATTCTTTTTGTGTGTAATTGATGTTCTAGGCAAACTGGAAATATTGATTTAGCAAAATTCGAATGACAGTTGTAGCTGGGCGGAGGATATCCTGTTATGTAAAAAAAAGTCTTTAATTGCAGCGTAATCATGTCTTTAACCAATAAATGAGGGGTTAATAATTACCAATGGTCGCAATTTCATATTTCTAATCTGATTGCAAAGAAAACAAAGTGATCATAAGTAAGCTACCCGGCAGTGCTCCCTTTACAAATGATCACTTTATATTAGAATATAAAAATGCTTAGTTTTATAATTGATTAGTGATGCAAATCTAATGTAATATTTTTAATATCAAAAAAATATTAAAAAAATAAGTGAGTAAACACTTACTTTGTTTTTTTCAAAGCTGATTATAGGTTGTACTTCTGTTTAATAAGTTCAGCGATTCTGTCAATAGCCTCGATTTCGCCAATAGCCTCTTTTTTCCACAGCGTATCTATCAAAAGTAGAAGAAATTGAGTTTCAAGTGCAGGATCTTTCTTGCCAAGTTCAGTAAATGCTTTGTTCACAACTACGTCAACTGACTTCATGAATAGATTATGCTGCTGCTTAGAAAAGTCATGATGTGAAAGTCTCTCTTGTAATTTCCAAAAAAGTGGCTCTTCACTCACCAGTTTTTTAGGAAGATCTATCATATTCCTCAAGAAAGATTTTGGATCATTGTAGGTGAGCATCCCATGGTTTTGTAGGAGTACACGTCTATAACCAGATTTAATTAGGTGGAACAGCAATTTATCCTTGTTTTCAAAATGCTTAAAGATTAATGCTTCAGAAACATTTGCTTCTCTGGCTATGAGCTTGGTAGAAGTATCAGCATACCCTTTTTCAGCAAACAAGAGAAGAGCTACATTCATTATTTTTTCTCTTCTGTTTGGCCCCTGTTTTTTCATATGCTATAATATAATATAACCTATTTTAGCGTTAATATGCGTACAAAGATATTATTCTTTAAACACTTTGTTAACATATCCGTGTATTCATTCTGTAAATTATAATACCATTAAAATAACGTCGAACAAAGCCAAGTGTCAATTGTTGAGTAAGTAGTTACTGCTGATAGAAGTCATTGCTGCGGTCGCCACAGCGTAGCTATAAAACAATAGTTTATTTCAATGAAAACAATCCTGTTAGCTACCGATTTCTCAGACGCTGCTTTCAATGCGGCCCGATACGCATTATCATTAAGCATACAACTGAATATAGAACGTGTACTAATATATCATTCATTTAATAAATTGCCCATAATAACAGAAATTCCTATAAGTGAGCCTTATAACAGCGATCACTTAGAGGAAGAATGCAAAGAAGAACTGAATAAATTAAAAGAGGCTTTGAATAATCAGACAAATAATTCTGTTGTTATAGAGGTATTGGCTGATCATCGTTCGCTCGACCTGGCTATTAACCAATTGGCATCATCTTACCAAGTCGAATTTGTTGTCATAGGCACCTCCGTTAAAAATCAAATTGAACGAATTTTTATTGGTAGCAATGCTGTTGATTTGATAAGGTCTACTGAATATCCTTTATTAATAGTACCACAAAGTGCCACGTACGATGATTTTAATAGCATGGTATATGCTTGCGACTTAAAAGAGGTAGCGCAAACAGTGCCAGTTCGTATGATTAAGTCTTGGGCAGATAATCTACAGGTCAGATTATTGGTCGTAAATGTGGATTACAACGATGTTGGTCATTTTGATCCAGATACAATCACTGAGCAATATAAGCTGCATGAGCTGTTTGGGGATACAGCGGAACTTCATTATATCGACCGTAAGGATTTAATAACCGGAATTATAGATTTTGCTCAGGAACATCGGGCTGGTATGATTTTTTTGGTAGTAAGAAGCTATGATTTTCTTGAAAGGTTATTCCATCGGAGTATCAGTGAAAGATTGCTTTGGCATGTGAAATTACCATTAATGTTTTTGAAGGAAATTAAGAGATGATTTTCTTCATGTTTCTACAGTGAGCATTAGATCGATTGGTGTACAATTGTAATGGTGCTGCTATATTTAAGCCGTTTGTTTGCAATCGTTCCAGCCAACACTTTTTTAACAAGCCTAATAAGGGTTACTTGATATTTTTCCGAATTTATTAACCTGTTAGCTATTGTGAAGTTTCATTGCTAAATAATTGTTGTTTTTTATAAAATGTTGTTAATTTGCTATCCTCCAAATCGTATAGGGAGTACTTTCTAATAAAATAAAATATTAATAGCTGTTACAACATCTCCATGGGTTTTCAATACAAGCGAATTATTGTAAAAGTAGGTTCAAATGTTATTACTAAAGACGATGGCCTTCCTGATAGCGGTCGTATCAAACACCTTGTTAACCAACTTGCAGCAATAAAAAAGGAAGGCGTCGATGTTATATTGGTTTCTTCCGGGGCCGTGGCTTCGGGCAGGAGTTTAGTTTCGTTGAAAGAAAGCAGACAGCCTGTTGCCATTAGACAAGTCCTTTCATCAGTTGGTCAGGTACAGCTCATTCATACCTATTCTGAATTGTTCAATATCCATGATATGTTATGCGCACAGGTGCTAGTTACAAAGGAGGATTTTCGTGACCGCGTGCACTATTTAAATATGAAGAATTGTTTGAACTCACTTCTACAACATAATATTATTCCTATAGTTAATGAAAATGATGTGGTGTCAGTTACGGAACTCATGTTTACAGATAATGATGAATTGGCTGGCCTGATTGCGTCCATGCTTAATGCAGATGCCTTAATTATCTTATCCAATATCGATGGCATTTACGATGGCGACCCTAAACTGGCAACTTCGAGAATTATTGAACAGATACAGGGTAATGATTATAACTTTTCATCCATTATTAAACCAGAAAAGTCAACATTCGGAAGAGGAGGGATGGTAACTAAAACTTCCATAGCCAGAAAGGTTTCAAAATTGGGGATTGCCGTACACATAGCTAATGGAAAAAGAGATGAGGTTTTATTCGATTTGCTCATGGGGAAATTGACCCATAGTTATTTTGTTCCGGAAAAAAGAAAATCAGGTAAAAAAAAATGGATTGCTCATGCTGAAAGCTCTGCTAATGGCATAGTAAAACTTAACAATGGTGCTAAAACGGTACTAACCTCGGGTAATGTAAGAAGCCTACTGCCTATTGGTATTTTGGAGATCATCGGAAATTTCAAAAAAGGAGATATTATCAAAATTTTAGACGAGGATAACGCAATTGTTGGATTAGGTATAGCTCAGTATGGAGCAGACAAAGCTCGAGAAAGACTTGGTCTTAAAAACCAAAAGGCATTGGTTCACTACGATTACTTTTATTCGATTTATTAATATTTAAGAATGAGTTATTTAAGCGCTTTCGAGAAAGCAAGAGAAGCACGGCAGGAAATGGTATACCTGTCTGCAGGAAAGATCAACGAGGTATTACAACTATTGGCTACTGAAATAGTAAGCAGTATTGATTTTTTACTGCGTGAAAATCAAAAAGATTTAGAGAAAATGTCGATTAGCGATCCTAAGTATGATCGACTAAAACTAACATCTGAGCGTATCAAAGCCATTGCAAGAGATATTGAGAACATTGCGGAACTCAACAGTCCTATTGGAGAGGTGCTCGAAAAACGGTTGTTGGCAAACGGTTTGGATGTAAAAAAAGTAAGAGTTCCTCTCGGCGTGGTAAGCGTGATCTATGAGGCTAGACCAAACGTAACTTTAGATGTTTTCGCTCTTTGTTTTAAAACAGGTAATGTAACAATTTTAAAAGGCGGTAGTGATGCCGAATTTTCCAATAAGGCTATTATGACAATTATTCATAAGGTATTAGTTCGGGAGCAGGTTAGTCCTGCAGTTGTTTGCCTATTGCCGGTAGATAGAGCTGCAACTGCATGCTTACTTAATGCCGTAGACTATGTCGATGTGCTTATACCTAGAGGAAGTCAGCAGCTTATTAATTATGTCCGTGAAAACAGCAAAGTTCCCGTTATAGAAACAGGAGCAGGCATTGTACATACTTATTTTGACGTTTCGGGTAATCTGGAGAAAGGGAGAGCTATTATTGATAATGCGAAGACAAGACGCGTAAGTGTGTGCAATGCGTTGGATTGCCTTTTAATACATAGCGATCGACTATTAGATTTAGTTCGTTTATTGGAGCCTTTGGCAGAAAAAGGAGTAGAGTTATTTGCCGATAGCAGAGCATATGAAGTATTGGCTGCAGGCTATCCGAAAAAGTGTTTGCAGCCTGCTGACGACCGTCATTATGGCATGGAGTTTTTATCATTAAAAATGGCGGTAAAAACAGTCGACAGCCTGGAAGAAGCCATTGCTCATATTACTGCATTTAGTTCTAAACATAGTGAGGCCATAATTGCTGAAGATGAACACGCTATCAATGACTTCTTAACCGCTATAGATGCGGCAGCAGTGTATGCCAATACGTCTACCGCTTTTACCGATGGTGCCCAGTTTGGCCTTGGGGCAGAAATAGGAATTAGTACGCAGAAATTACATGCCCGTGGCCCCATGGGCTTAGCAGAACTAACGTCTTATAAATGGATCGTGGTTGGTACCGGACAGGTACGTGTTTAGGATAGCATTTTTTCATTCATCTTCGAAAATTATATATTACCTTTGCCACGATATTTGGTTTTTAAATTATTGCTATAATTGAGATTAAAAGGGAATTTGGTGTAAATCCAAAACTGTCCCGCAGCTGTAAGTTCTCCTATTAGTCAGCATTTTAAATGCACCACTGTTTCGGAATGAAATGGGAAGGTCCGATGCTGGCAGAACAAGTCAGAATACCTGCCAGATATATGATGTAACTGATGGCTTTCGTGGATTGAAGCAAATTAGTATTTTGTACCGTAAGTATAACTTACTGATTCTTCTTTTCTGCTTCTTTAGCCTAAACTATGCTATTTTTATCGCACAAATCATAATGTATATATATGAAGAAAGACAGTTTTATGAAGCAGGCTCTTTTATACACGATGTCAATATTATGTCTAACAGCATGCAACAAAAAAGAAGATGTTGTTCCTGTAAGCAATAGGTATGTCGTTAATTTATTTGAATATAAACCTGCACCGGGTCAATTTATTAATAAAGCTCCAGGCAATATAGAAAGTGCTGAAGGAATTCTTGGAGGAAGAGAGGGGCTAGTCTCCTTAGGCGCATATGGGGGATATATCGTCTTGGGCTTTGACCATCCGGTAGTTAATCAAGAAGGTGAGGATGATTTCGTAGTATATGGTAATTCGCAAGCCGAGTTTGCCGAACCGGGTGTGATTTGGGTAATGCAAGATGCAAATGGAAATGGAGTGCCAGATGATACCTGGTACGAAATCAAAGGTAGTGCATATAACACCGATGGTTATCTTCGAGATTACGAGGTTACGTATTTTAAGCCTGAAAGTTCTGATGGTGATGTTTCCTGGAGAGACAGTCAAGGTAATGAAGGTGCAATAAAAAGGAACACTTACCACAACCAGCCATACTATCCCGAATGGCTTGACGCAACATCCTACACCTTGACCGGCTCACGTCTACCAAGTACCAATATCGATAAAACCGTTCCTACATATGTAAAAAGTATGCCTTTTGAATGGGGGTATGCCGATAATACCGTTGGAGGTGATAAGGTTGACATTGATAATGCTATCGATCATAACGGCGATAAAGTTGAGTTGCAAGCAATTGATTTTGTAAAAATACAAACGGGTATTCAGGCTGATTTAGGTTGGCTTGGTGAGCTCTCCACCGAGATAAGCGGTATAGAAGATCTCCATATTCCCTAGCTGACAAGTATCTATAGCGCTAATGCATTGGTTAAAGAGATTTTCTTTTATTTATTTTTTAATAATAAGTGTTGGTGTTCATGTTTCTTACGCACAGACCGTAATGGATACGGTATCCGTATATTCTCTGCAAGGTAGCCGATGGCTTAAATCACCAACCCCAGTCCAAACTTTAACCAAACATCAGCTTCAACGCCTTAATAGCCTTACCGTAGCTGATGCTACCCGTTTCTTGTCGGGAGTTCAGTTAAAAGACTATGGAGGCGTTGGTGGATTGAAAACTGTTAATATCAGGAGTATGGGAACTAATCATACGCAGGTATTTCTAGACGGATTAGCGATTAGTAATGCTCAAAATGGACAGGTAGATCTAGGCAAGTTTTCCCTAGAGAATATAGAGGAAATTACTTTATTCAATGGAGAACGACCTATGTTGCTTCAACCGGCAAGAGCCTTTGCTTCAGCTTCAGCAATGTATCTCACGACCTCTTCTCCTGTATTCGAAGAAGGTAAGCGGACCAACCTTCGTTTGGGAATCAAGGGTGGTTCATTCGGGTTGGTAAACCCGTCTATTTTATTACAACACAAACTTACAGATCAAACAAGTTTATCCCTAAGTACGGAGTATACCGAAGCTCATGGTAAATATAAATTTAGGCTCCGTGACAATAATTATGACACAACAGCTATTAGAGAAAATACGGATTTAAAGGCTTTTCGTATAGAGTCTTCCCTGCAGCGATCGTTAAAAAATGGATTATGGAAGTCCCAGTTGTACCTTTATCATGCTGATCGTGGGCTTCCCGACGCAACGGTAGGTAATCGGTTGAAACCTACGAGCCCCGAATTGGGACAAAGGCAAATTGACCGAAATATTTTCGTACAATCGTCGTTCTCACAAACTTATTATCGTTATTCCTTAGAAGTAAATTTAAAGTACGCAAACGATTATACTTATTATGCTAATCCAAATATCATAAAATTAGAAGGTCCCCTTGAGAACAACTATCATCAGCAGGAGGCTTACTTGTCGGTTGCTAATCAATACGCGTTGAGCAGCTATTGGAGTGTAGGTCTAGCAGGGGATTTTATCTGGAATAAGCTGAACGCAGACCTATATAATTTTGCTTATCCTACAAGGTATACCACATTGATAGCCGCAACAGCAAAATATAGCAATGACCGGTTAACGGCTCAAGCAACAATATTGAGTACTTTTCTTGAAGATAAAGCTCGTTTTTTCTCCGCAGCCGGAGATAAACAGGAGGTGACACCTTCAATATCTTTGTCTTGGCAGCCATTTAGTGATGATTCTTTTGTTATACGATCGTTCTATAAAAATATCTTTAGAATGCCTACATTTAATGATCTCTACTATACCGCGATAGGCAATACCTTATTAAAACCAGAATATGCTAATCAGTATGATATAGGTTTTACTTTTAGAAAGTATTATGATAAATATATTAAGTATATTAATTTACAATCAGATATATATTACAACGAAGTAAGTGATAAAATTATCGCTACTCCGGCAGATAACCAGTTTAGATGGATAATGTATAATTTAGAGCGCGTAAGTATTAAAGGCGCTGATGTAGTCGTAAAAAGTGGGTGGTCCGTAATAGGGAATGTGGAGCTGGATGTCGGTTTGAACTATACTTTTCAAGAAGCTCTGAATACAACAACACGAGGCAGTATGTACAACAAAGGGGAACAAATACCTTATATACCGAAGCACAGTGGCGCCATAACCTTAGGGTTAAACTATGGAAGTATTTATATGAACTATAGCTTTATATATACCGGAGAACGATACAGTCAGTCAGCTAATACTGTAGATAATTATCTACAACCATGGTATACCAGCGATTTTTCTTTAGGAAAAGATTTTTCGTTGAAATTGGGAAATGCAAAGGTTCTTCTGGAAGCTAATAACCTGTTTAACCAACCTTACGAAGTGGTAAAAAACTTTCCGATGCCGGGAAGGAACTACCGCATTAGGTTGGCATTTGATTATTAAAACAGCATGATATTTGATAGTAAAATAAGATTTTCAGGATTTAACATGCTAATTATAAGTATGTTATTGTTTTGTGGCTGTAGGAAAAATGCCGAAGAATTGCCAGAGGAGTCTTTTAATTTTAAACAAGGGTTTTACTTGTTAAATGAGGGAAATATGTCAATGAACAAGGCTTCGCTTGATTTTTACGATTATCACACGGATCGCTATGAGCGCGATGTTTATAGAAGAGCTAATCCAGGGGTTGTATTGGGCCTAGGGGATGTTGGAAACGATGTTCAGTTATACGGAAGTAAATTATACGTAATCGTCAATGCATCTAATAAAATAGAGGTTCTTGACGCAAATACAGCGAAGAGAATAAAACAAATTGACCTTATTAACTGCCGTTATATCACTTTTCATGAAGATAAAGCGTATGTTAGTTCGTATAATGCAGAAATAGGTTTGGATCCCAATTCTCCTCTCGGAAAGGTGGTTGAAATAGATACATCTACTTTAAGTATCACAAGAAGTGTCAGTGTAGGAAGACAACCAGACGGTGTTGCAATAGCCAACAATAAACTATATGTAGCAAATTCAGGAGGATATAATCCAAATGCGTACGAACGCACCTTGTCCGTGATCGATCTCGATGCATTTGCTGAAATAAAACGAATTGATGTGGGAATTAACCTCCATCGGCTAAAGGTTGATCATGACGGAAATATTTTAGTTTCATCAAGGGGCGATTATACCGGTCAGCACTCAAACTTATTTTTGGTAGACACTAAGACAGATAAAGTAGCGCACACGTTTAACTTACCCATCAGCAACTTTTGGATAGATGGCAAACAACTTTATACCTATAGTTCCGAATGGAGTAATCAGGAACAACAAAATAATATCAGTTACCATTTGATAGACCTAAGTGATGTAAACGCTCCTCCTTCTGTGTATATAAAGGATGGAAGCGAAGAACAGATAGCTATGCCATATGGTATAGCAGTAGATCCCGAGCGGAAAGATATATACATTACTGATGCGAAAAATTACGTTACACCCGGAACATTACATCAATATGATACCTCTGGTAAACTTGTACGGTCTTTCAGTACGGGAGATATACCGGCTCATATTGCTTTTATCAACTTCTAATGGCAATGAATAATTTTTCGCTTACTTTAATCCTTTATGTTTTTTTATTGTCAAAAGATAGCGAGTAAATACTACTATCATGCGTATTAAGAGTCATTTTGTAACAATTAAAGAATACCTTTGTCATATCAAAAATTTGAAAGAGATGAATAAAAAATGGATCCCCGTTCTTTTAATGGTTCTATTCTTATTTGTTAGCTTAGGATATACGCAAGATAAAAATTTGTCAGACCAAAACCCGCGGCACTACAAAAGTGCAGAGAAATATCTTATAATAAGCGATTCATTGTTGAGGACACAAGGAACGACAGTGCAGCAAACTTATAAAGCCTACGATTGGTACACCGCCAGACAGGAGCGACGTGCACTCCGTAAAGAAAGAAGACACTTGGAAAGGGTAAGTAATCCTTATTGGGATTGGTACTATCCAAGTTTTGGTTTTTACAATAATATTGGATTTAACAATTGGGGTTGGTATCCTTCGTATGGTTTCAGAATTGGCGGATTTTGGTAGATCCGTAATGTACAAAAGTGAAAAAACATCAATTAAATTAATAGAAATAGATATGCAAGTAAAACCTCTTTTGTTTGTGGCAGCAATCACCCTTTTTATTTCATCTTGCGCTAGACAGGTAACAAGGGTTAGTCCAGACGAAGCCATTGATATTAGTGGCAATTGGAATAATACAGATTCGCGGATGGTTGCGGACGAAATGACCAAAACAATTTTGGGATCCAGTTGGCTAGGTAATCATCTTGAAAAAAACGGTGGTACTAAGCCTGTCGTTGTAGTGGGGATGATGCAGAACAAAAGTCATGAACATATAGATGCTGAAACATTTGTGAAGGACATCGAAAGAGCTTTCGTCCAAACACAACGCGTTAGGTTAGTTCAAGGAGGTAAGAAGAGAGAAGAGTTAAGGGCCGAAAAAGCAGATCAGCAGGATAATGCTTCTTTATCAACAATGAAAAAATTTGGGCTCGAAAATGGCGCTGATTACATCCTTCAAGGTTCTATAAACTCTATTGTTGATTCTCATAAACGTCAAAAAGTAGTTTATTATCAAGTTGATCTTGAGTTGACTGATATTCAGAGTAATGAGGTAATTTGGATAGGCGACAAAAAGATAGCGAAATACGTTAGAAACTAAGCGTAGTAGCTCCATATATCCTATGAAGGAACGATTCAGGCATATTTTTAGAGCATCGATAATTTTCCTTTCGATGCTCTTTCTATGTAATTGCGCCTCTTATAATAGTAGAGTTGCTCCTTACTACAAGAAAATATCTGAAGGTAATTTTCAAGAGGCCGAGCAGAATCTGTCAAAAATCGCGTTATTGAAAAAGCCAAGAAATAAGTTGCTTTATCTGTTAGAAATGGGGAGGGTCTCTCACTTGAATGGCGATTACGAGGCTAGTAATAACTATTTTAACGAGGCTGATCGTCTATTAGAAATTGGACTCAGCAATGTACAGGATGCCGTTGTCGGTGTCGTCCTGAATCCGATGGCCCAGAACTATAAAGGGGAGGATTTTGAAAAATTCATGGTGCATTATTACAAAGCACTCAATTATTTGTACCTGCAAAAGACAGAGGATGCCATAGTGGAGGCTAGAAGAATAACTTTGCAGACTCAAGAACAGTCGGATAAATTTAACAACAGGGAAAATAGATATACCAAGGATGCTTTTTCGCTGATGCTTCAAGGCATGATATATGAACATGATCGTGACTTCAACAATGCTTTCATAGCCTATAGAAATGCAGCAAACGTTTACTTAGGAAGCTCTGATAGTACTTCATATGGCATAAAAATACCCTTTGGTTTAAAGTATGATGTCAT
This sequence comes from Olivibacter sp. SDN3, assembly GCF_014334135.1. Taxonomy (NCBI): domain Bacteria; kingdom Pseudomonadati; phylum Bacteroidota; class Sphingobacteriia; order Sphingobacteriales; family Sphingobacteriaceae; genus Olivibacter; species Olivibacter sp. SDN3. The sequence continues at coordinate 4,578,524 of NZ_CP060497.1, read as the reverse complement.
GAGGATGGCTTACCTCAATGGTTTTGATAGCGAGCTACAGCACTTTGAACAGTTGTTTAAGATACCTTATGAGCACTATATTCCTGGCGAAGGAGGGGAGCTTATTCTATTTTGGGAAAATGGTTTAGCTCCGATTAAACAACAAGAAGAGATTTTATTTTCCATGATTAAGGGCAGTGATGGTGACTGGTTTTTTACTAATTCAACTGGAACGATATATATTCCGGTTGATCGGGATGTTTACAAAGGAGGAAGCAGTTTGAATGATGTTCACACGATACGGGCTACTTTACCTAGGTATATTTCTTCCGCGCCCTATTATAGCGAAGCGCGTGTTGAAGTTGATAATGAGACTTTATATTTTGAAAAAGCAGAAGATATCAATGTGCTGGCAGTCGAGACGCTAAAACAGCGGTATACCAAGGAAATAGGGAAAATGCTTACCCGTCTAGCTGTTAAAAAAACAGCAGAGTATGTACTAAAGGAAAGTGCTAAAGGAACCGGAAAAGATGGTAAAGATAATGTGTTGCTGGAAAGTTTAGGCTTTGGAGTGCAACTATATAGTTTATTGTCCGAAAAAGCGGACACGAGGAACTGGCAATCGCTGCCAAACGAAATATATTATACACGTATACCTTTGAAGAAAGGAACAAATAACATTGTTTTGCACTTGATAGACCAAGAAGGTAATGAGCAAGCCGATACGATTACAATTAATGGGAATGGAAGATTACAGTTTGTAAGTTACCCAACCTTACGTTGATTTTCCCTATAACCTATTTAGTTTTGCTGGATTTTGAATTTGTTGTTAACGTTTCCTGCGTTGATTTCCTATCCGTTTTGGTACACATTTACCCATGCCATATTCATATTAAATTCTAAATTAACATAGTATAAACAAAGGGTTGATAGAGGATTAACGGAGCTGTCTAAAAAGCCCTATTAATAGAAGATCCCCGATACTGAAAAAGTGTCGGGGATTTTTATTTTTTGTCCTAAAAAACAGTTATTTTTAGGTGCACCCAAACAATATGGCAAACATACTATTCAAAGCATTACCGTCCAACAGTCCGAGCCTGTTTCCGGAAGATATTTTTGCAAAGATCCCAGAGAACCACCCGGTACGTCTGGTAAATGCAGTGGTTGACAGACTGAACATCGACCACATCATAGGACAGTACAAAGGTGGCGGCACGAGCAGTTTCCATCCGCGTATGATGATCAAAGTGCTGTTCTATGCCTATCTGGGCAACATCTATTCGTGCCGCAGGATAGAAAAGGCCTTACAGGAGAATATCTATTTCATGTGGCTTTCGGGCCACAGTGCACCGGATTACCGAACGATCAACCACTTCCGTGGCAAAAGACTTAAAGGGCATATCCATTCCCTTTTTGCCGATGTTGTCCGTTTGCTTGCCGAACTGGGCTATGTAAGCCTAAAGGTCCAGTACATAGACGGTACAAAGATTGAATCGGCGGCAGGCCGTTACACTTTTGTATGGAAAGGTTCGGTGGAAAAGAACAAAGCAAAACTGGAAAATAAAATACAGTCGGTCCTCTCGGACATTGAATCACAGATAAAACAGGACCAATCGGAACTGGGCAGGGATGAAACACCCAAACCTATTAAGAGCAATGAGCTCAGGGACAGACTTTCTTTACTGAACGAAAAGCTCAAAGCAACAGCAAAACCTACCCAAAAACAGCTTAAAAAGCTGCGGGAAGAACATCTTCCAAGGCTGGAAAAGTACGAAAAGCAATTGGCTACACTGGGGGAAAGGAACAGTTACAGCAAAACCGATGAAGATGCCACCTTCATGCGGCTGAAAGATGACCACATGCAGAACGGGCAGCTCAAACCGGCCTACAACACGCAGATCAGTACGGAAGAACAGTTCATCACCCACTACAGTATCCACCAGACAAGCACCGATACCACCACATTGGAAGACCATCTTGATAGCTTCGAAGATCAATATAACAGGCAGAGCGATGTGGTGGTGGCCGATGCCGGTTACGGAAGTGAAGAGAACTATGAAATGCTGGAATCAAAGAACATAGAAGGTTACGTGAAATATAATTACTTCCACAAAGAGCAGAAACGCAACCAGAGGAACAATCCTTTTCTATTACAGAACCTGTATTATCATAAAGAGCAGGACTTCTATGTGTGCCCGATGGGACAGAAGATGGAGTTTGCCGGTAAGGGAATACGCAAAAGCACCAATGGATATAGTTCCCGGGTGAGCTATTACAGGGCCGAACGCTGTGAAGGCTGCCCGCTTCGGGGGCAGTGCTATAAAGCGCAGGGAAACAGGATCATCGAAGTCAACCACCGGTTGAACGAACTGAAGACCAGGGCACGCGAACGTCTAACATCGGAAACAGGAAAGTACCACCGGAGTAAACGCCCCATAGAAGTGGAGGCGGTCTTCGGACAGATGAAAAGCAACAACAGATTCAACAGGTTAACCATGAGGGGGCTTGAAAAGGTCGATATTGAGTTCGCCCTGATGTGTATAGGGCATAACCTGAGAAAATGGTCGAAAAAGCTCCTGAAAACAACTTCGTCAGGCCCAAACAACGAACCTAAATACAATAATCCCCTTATTTATGACCCCAAATGGATAAACTACTGCTATCAACCATTGGTCGCATAGAGTAACATCCTAAAACCGATAGACTCTACAGGTAGATACAAAACGAAAGAAGGCGCCCTTTTTAGACGCCTTCGTTAAAACTTAGTTAAAACAATGTTGAAACTTATTTACTGTGACATTTAATATGAAGATAATGTCAATTAGGACCGTAATGAGGTAATCGCCGGCCACTGATTAGTACGGCGACAATGGATATTAAGGAGAATGGTATTGCAATAAATGAGCTAATGTGGATGCTGGATTTAATAATCAATGGATAGATGATAAATCTGTTACCATTCGGAGGTTTCATGAAAGATAATATCGGGATATTCCCGCATGGTTGAATCAATGTCCCATTTAGAATTTGAAAGATATACAGGCCTGTTTTCTTTGTCAAACGCGATACGGTTTGCTTGAGAACGCATTAATTGCTGGATTTGTTCATTGTTTTCAGAGATGATCCAACTCGCTTTGGTAAAGCTAATTGAACGAAAATTACAGGATGCTCCGTACTCATTTAACAATCTAAATTTGATTACTTCAAACTGTAGCTCTCCAACCGTTCCGACAAATTTTCTACTACCTAAGTTTTGAATAAATAATTGCGCAACCCCCTCGTCAACTAATTGACTAATCCCTTTTTCTAACTGTTTTGTCTTCATAGGGTCGGTATTTTCCAGTTCTTTGAAAATTTCCGGTGAAAAGCTTGGGATACCAAGGTATTTCAGTGGCTCGCCTTCAGTAAGCGTGTCACCAATTTTAAAATTCCCGGCATCGTAAAGGCCGATTACATCTCCAGGCCAAGCTTCTTCGACAAGACTCTTCGTATCGGCCATAAAACTAGTCGGAGACGCGAACTTAAGTTTTTTTGATAAACGTACATGTTGATAGAATTTGTTTCGTTCAAATTTTCCGGAACATATTCTGCAAAATGCAATCCTGTCACGATGGTTTGGGTCCAAGTTTGCGTGTATCTTGAAGATAAAACCACTAAATTTAGCCTCCCCCGGTTCAACTTTACGCATGTCCGTTTCCCTTGCCTGTGGTGGTGGAGCAATTTCAATGAATGTATCTAATAATTCCTGTACGCCAAAATTGTTGATAGCGCTTCCAAAAAAAACCGGAGCCAAATAGCCAGACCTGTAAAGACCAAGGTCGAATGGCTCGTAAACACCTTCCACGAGTTCTACCTCGTCTCTGAGTTTTTGAGCTGCTTTTTCACCGATACGCACAGTTAACTCCTTGTTTTGAATATCATCTAATTGTAGGTATTCTTCCGAAATTTCCATTTTGCTATCGGGGCTAAACAGCTTCAGCTGTTTTTTAAAAAGATGATATACTCCCTTAAAGGTACTCCCAATTCCAATCGGCCAACTCAATGGCCTAGTAGAAATGTTTAACTCCTTTTCGATTTCCTCCAACAGATCAAAGGGGTCTTTCCCTTCGCGATCCATTTTGTTGATGAACACCATTACCGGAATATGACGCATCCGACAAACGTTCATCAATTTTCGTGTTTGCTCTTCAACCCCCTTTACACAATCCACCACTAAAATCACCGAGTCTACCGCAGTTAAGGTACGATAAGTGTCTTCAGCAAAATCCTTGTGACCCGGTGTGTCCAAAATATTTATTTTTCGATCTTTATAGTTAAAACCCATGACTGACGTCGCAACAGAAATTCCCCGTTGTTTTTCGATTTCCATAAAGTCAGATGTGGCAGTTTTATCCGCTTTATTGCGCTTTACGGTACCTGCTTTTTGGATAGCACCACCAAAAAGTAAGAGCTTTTCTGTCAATGTCGTTTTACCCGCGTCAGGGTGACTGATTATGCCAAAAATTCTTCTTTTATCAATTTCTGTCTTTAATGTGCTCATGGTGGAACGTGGAGGTGCTATGTTAAAAATAGGTGCAAAGGTACGGATTTATTTATTATATGATGGTAAAATGTATTTATATATACATCATATCACCTAAAACTGGATGCGAAGAGGGACAGCTATCCGCAAGAAAAACTTATCGTTCAAAAAGCAATTTTGGCATATCCATACGAAAGGTAATTACTAGATATACAAAATTACTTTGAGCTTACAAAAAAGAGGTAGAATTGATAAAAGAGCTAATTGAAATACGAAAATTAATCGTACTTTTGCCTGGCAAATAGTAACCCCTATACATATTTGCTATGCAATTAGATCCAGAAAAGTTTGTAGCTGAAGGTCTCACCTACGACGATGTATTATTAATTCCTGCGTACTCAGAAGTATTGCCACGCGACGTGGACACAGGTACGCAGTTGACAAAAAAAATCCGGCTAAATATCCCGTTAATTTCCGCTGCTATGGATACTGTTACAGAATCCGAGCTTGCTATTGCTTTAGCCCAAGCGGGAGGTATTGGTATTTTACATAAGAACATGAGTATAGAAGCACAGGCGGGAGAGGTACGTAAAGTGAAACGATCCGAAAGTGGAATGATTCAAGATCCGGTTACCTTAAATGAAGATGCGCTGGTTGGTGATGCCTTTAATATTATGAAGGAAAATAAAATAGGTGGGATTCCTGTATTGGATAATAGAAATAAGCTTGTAGGTATTGTAACCAACCGGGATTTACGTTTTCAAAAAGATATGAACAGGCCAATTAGTGAGCTGATGACTAAGGAGAATTTAGTTGTTGCTCCTGTTGGCACCAACTTAATTAAAGCAGAAGAAATACTGCAAAACTATAAGATTGAAAAATTACCCGTCGTAGACGAGGACGGTATTCTTGTGGGTTTAATAACTTTTAAGGATATCCAGAAATTTAAACACTATCCAAATGCTGCGAAAGATCAACATGGTCGTTTACTAGTGGGTGCAGCAGTAGGTGTAGCGGCTGACAATATAGACCGTGTAACTGAGCTAGTTAAAGCTGGTGTCGACGTTATTACCGTTGATACCGCACACGGCCATTCGAAAGGAGTGGTTGATATGGTGCAATTGGTAAAGAGTAGATATCCGGATTTACAGGTTATTGCTGGAAATATAGCGACAGCAGAGGCTGCTATTGCCCTGGCAGATGCTGGCGCAGACGCTGTTAAAGTGGGGATCGGACCAGGATCTATTTGCACCACCCGTATCGTGGCTGGGGTAGGTGTTCCACAGCTCTATGCTGTTTTCGAATGCGCCAAAGCACTCAGAGGCAGAGAAATTCCAGTAATAGCCGATGGCGGAGTTAAGCAAACGGGGGATATCGTGAAAGCAATCGCAGCAGGAGCCAGTACCGTAATGGCGGGTTCTTTATTTGCGGGAGTAGAAGAGTCACCTGGCGAAACAATTATTTATGAAGGTAGAAAATTTAAATCTTACCGGGGTATGGGGTCTGTAGACGCCATGGCAAAAGGGTCGAAAGACCGTTATTTTCAGGATGAAACAGATGTCGTAACTAAGTTGGTTCCTGAAGGTATTGTTGGCAGAGTGCCATACAAAGGTACATTAGCTGAAATTGTTTATCAATACATAGGTGGTTTAAGAGCCGGTATGCATTATTGCGGTGCTGCAACTATCGAACAGCTTCAAGGGGTAAAATTCGTTAAAATAAGTGCAGCAAGTATGCGTGAGAGTCACCCACATGACATTGCGATCACCAAAGAAGCTCCAAATTATAGTAGCAGACAATAGAAAAAACGGTTTAGCTTTTGAAAAATCCTGCAAGCATATGATTGATTGCAGGATTTTTTTATTGAAAATGACAATATATCTAAATTGTTATACAACGGAAATATTACCATAATAATAATCTTAGTGTACTTTATACATGTTGATTATCAGTGTTTTTACTGATGATACGGATTTGTACAATATTTTTTTTATCCGAAGCGTTTGATATTAAGTTCAATAAAATTTCTAACGGTATTTTGGAATTTTTAAAAAATCGACTACTTTTAGTAAATTTTAACTTAGATTTCTGTAGGCAAACAGCTATAATTTGTTTGTCTTGTGAGCTAACTTTATTATATTAACTAATTGAAAATTAACTATTTATTAATGCTTGAGTCAGTAAAACATACTAGAGCAACCAAAACTTGTACTAAACCTTATTATGAACACAACTACACGTATTAAGCTTTCTTTTATGATGTTTCTTGAATTTTTTATTTGGGGAGCATGGTTTGTTACATTGGGAACGTTCCTGAATATCAATTTGAATGCTACTGGCCTCGAAAGTGCAAATGTCTTTTCAACGCAATCTTTCGGAGCCATAATAGCCCCCTTTATCATTGGCTTAATTGCTGATCGCTATTTTAACGCAGAGCGGATACTGGGCGTATTGCATTTGGTGGGCGCGTTATTGATGTATCAAATGTATAGCGCATCGAATGTCGCAGTTTTCTATCCTTATGTATTGGCTTATATGATCGCCTATATGCCTACATTGGCTTTAGTTAATTCAGTTTCTTTTAGACAGATGAGCAACCCTGAAAAGGAATTTTCCGCTATCAGAGTATGGGGAACTATCGGCTGGATTATCGCAGGTCTGGTAATTAGTTACCTATTTCACTGGGATTCTGGGGAAAGTTTAAGAGAGGGGGCTCTTAGAAACACTTTTTTAATGGCTGGTATTGCATCGTTGATCTTGGGGCTATATAGTTTTATTTTACCTAAAACCCCTCCAATTGCTAGAGAGGCTGGTCAAAAAAGTAGTATATCCGAAATATTAGGGTTAGATGCTCTTAAATTGCTAAATAAGAAAGATTTTCTTGTCTTTTTCGTATCAGCAATTCTTATCTGTATACCTTTGGCATTCTATTACCAAAACGCGAATCCATTTTTATCGGATATTGGTCTTCCTAATCCTACGGGCAAAATGGCCATCGGACAGATATCGGAGGCCTTGTTTCTCTTGTTATTGCCAGTTTTCTTTAGCCGTTTTGGTTTTAAGAAAACTATTTTGTTCGGTATGATAGCATGGGCTATCCGCTATATACTGTTCGCTTATGGTAATGCAGACGAATTATCTTTCATGTTAATCATAGGAATTGCTTTACATGGTATATGTTACGATTTCTTTTTCGTTTCCGGACAAATTTATACAGATGCACGTGCCGGTGAGAAATATAAATCTTCGGCTCAAGGCTTAGTTACTTTGGCTACGTATGGAGTCGGTATGTTGATTGGCTTTTGGGTAGCGGGTTTTGTAACAGAATATTATAAAGAAGCCGAAGTAACTAATTTTTGGCAAAGTGTATGGATCGTACCCGCCTCAATCGCAGCGGTGGTATTTGTACTCTTTTTTGTTTTCTTCAAGGAAGAAAAGGAAATAAATCCATCTGTGTAACGTATAGATAGTTAAAACCAAATCCTTACACAAGAGAAAAAAACATTAAAATAACTCTAACTAAAAATACTAAAACGACAAAATAAACTAAATCAAATTATGGCAGATAATGTATATGATGCGATAGTAATCGGATCAGGTATCAGCGGAGGCTGGGCAGCCAAAGAATTGACAGAGAAGGGTCTCAAAACGATTATGCTTGAACGTGGCAGAAACATTGAGCATATCAAAGACTATGAGAGCCCTAATAAAAACCCGTGGGATTTTCCGCATAGGGGCGGAAGAACGCAAAAGATGATTGAGGATTATCCTGTACTAAAACGCGACTATCCCTTAAATGAAACGAACTTAAATTACTGGGTTAATGAAAAGGAAAGTCCGTACGTTGAAATCAAGCGTTTTGATTGGTACCGTGGTTATCATCTTGGCGGAAGATCACTGATGTGGGGTCGTCAAAGTTATCGATTAAGTGATTTAGATTTTGAAGCTAATTTAAAAGATGGAGTAGCTGTTGACTGGCCTATTCGTTATAAGGATATCGCACCCTGGTACAGTTACGCAGAGAAGTTCGCTGGCATAAGTGGAAATAAAGATGGTATAGATATATTGCCCGACGGGGAATTTATGCCTCCTATGGAAATGAATGTCGTGGAAAAGGATATCGCGGCACGTGTGAAAAAACACTATGGAGGAAAGAGACATTTTATTATAGGTCGTACCGCTAACATTACTGTTCCTCATAATGGCAGGGTGAACTGTCAATACCAGAATAAATGTTGGTTGGGATGTAATTTCGGAGCATATTTCAGTACGCAATCTGCTACGTTACCCGTAGCTATGAAAACAGGTAATCTAACTGTTCGGCCTTGGTCTATTGTTACAAAAATATTATATGATAAGGATACGAAAAAAGCCAAGGGAGTTGAAGTGTTGGATGCAGAAAACAACCAAACATATGAATACTTCGCAAAAGTGATTTTTGTGAATGCTTCGGCATTAAACTCTGCCTGGGTATTGATGAATTCTGCAACTGACATCTGGGAAGGTGGTTTAGGAAGCAGTAGTGGAGAGCTCGGACATAACGTGATGGACCACCACTTGGGTGTTGGCGCAGGAGGCCGGGTTGAAGGTTTTGAAGATAAATACTACTTCGGTCGACGTGCAAACGGTCTTTACGTACCTCGTTTCCAAAATGTAGGAGACGATAAGCGCGATTATATAAGAGGCTTTGGTTATCAAGGGGGTGCCAGTAGGCAAGGTTGGAGTCGTGATATTCCTGAAATGAATATTGGTGGCGATTGGAAAGACGAACTTTGCGAACCAGGATCTTGGAGTATAGGACTGGGTGGTTTTGGTGAAATATTGCCGTACCATGAGAATAAAATTACGCTGGATAAAGAGAAGAAAGACAAATGGGGGCTACCTGTTTTGGCTTTCGATGTGGAGATGAAAGAGAATGAATTTAAAATGCGTGAAGACATGGCCAACGATGCGAAAGAGATGCTCGAAGCTGCGGGAGTGAAAGATGTGTATACTTATAACAGAGAATATGGCTTTGGACAGGGTATTCATGAAATGGGTACTGCCAGAATGGGAAGAGATGCAAAAACATCGGTTCTGAATGAAAAAAATCAAGTTTGGGATGCACTTAACGTATTTGTTACGGATGGAGCATGTATGACATCTGCGGCCTGTGTAAATCCCTCACTCACTTATATGGCATTAACTGCACGTGCGGCTGATTTTGCCGTTAACGAGCTGAAAAAGGGAAATCTTTAATTCAAACAAATTAAAACTATATTTAATATTAAATTATGTCTGATACTAATAATAGCAACAAAAAGAAAAAGATAAGCGAATCCAGAAGAAGCTTTCTAAAAACAGGGGCTATGGCTGCTGCCGGCTTTATGATTGTTCCGAGACACGTACTGGGTGGAACTGGATTTATAGCGCCAAGCGATAAATTACAGGTAGCCGGAATTGGTGTAGGAGGGAAGGGATCCAGCGATATTAACTCTTTCTATGACAGCGGTAAAGCAGAGATAGCATTTCTCTGTGATGCAGACGACCGTAGAGCTGCTGGATCTGTAAAGAAATATGCTAAAGCGAAATACTATAAGGACTATAGAGAAATGCTTGATAAAGAACACAAGCATATCGACGCAGTATCCGTTTCAACACCCGACCATAATCATGCGATTCAAGCCCTGGCAGCAATGCAGTTAGGAAAGCATGTTTACGTGCAAAAGCCATTAACACACGATGTTTGGGAGGCAAGAATATTGACGGATGCCGCTAAAAAATATAAAGTGGTTACGCAAATGGGTAATCAGGGAGCATCTAATGATGGCCCGAGACAAGCACGTGAATGGTACGAGGCTGGGATAATAGGAGATGTTCATACGGTATATTGCTGGACAGACCGACCCGTGTGGCCGCAAGGAATTCAATGGCCAACTCAAAAAGCAGAGGTTCCCAAGGAATTGGATTGGGATCTTTGGTTGGGAACAGCGCCTCAGAAGGACTATATTGATAAATTGGTGCCTTTCAATTGGCGTGGTTGGTGGGATTACGGAACAGGGGCTTTAGGTGATATGGGATGCCATTTACTTGAAATGCCTTTTAGTATGTTCGGTTTAACTTATGTTCAGGATGTTCAAGCAAGTGTTGGAACAGTGTATGTCGACGAGTTTAAACGTGGATATTTTCCAGAAAGTTGCCCGCCATCAAGTCACGCGACCTTAACATTCCCAAAAACAGAAAAAACTACTGGACCAATAAAGTTGCATTGGATGGATGGAGGTATTCAACCTGAAAGACCTGAAGAATTGGAGCCAAATGAAATCTTTGGTGATGGTGGTAACGGAATTTTAATTATAGGTACCAAAGGTAAAATACTAGCCGATACTTATGGAAAAAATGCACGCTTATTACCTACTTCGAAAACAGACAGTGTAAACGTACCTCAAAAGTATGCACGAGTTAATGGTGAAGAAGGCGGGCATTACGCACAATGGGTAGAAGCATGCTTAGCAGGTTACGGCAAACAAGAGGTTAGTTCTCCGTTTGAAATTGCAGGACCATTAACCGAGGCTTTGTTAATGGCTAATCTCGCTATAAGAGGTGCTGACTTGAAAGTTAATAATGATTACCCTGGCCGCAACATCAAGTTGATATGGGACAATGACGCGATGAAAGTGACAAACTTTGATGAAGTGAACCAGTATGTTAAACGGGAATACCGTACCGGTTGGGATATAAATTATACATTATAATAAAACGAATTAATTAATTTGATATGAATAGAAGAGAAGCCTTAAGCCGAGTAGCTTGGATTATGGGGGGTACCGTAATTGGTGCCAACTTATTTCTGGAAGGCTGTACTCGACCTGCATCTAAAGACGTCGAAAGTCTGTTCAAAGATGAACAAATCGATTATTTAGGAGATATTGCTGAAACAATCCTGCCACAAACGGCCACTCCAGGAGCCAAAGAAGCAGGTGTGGGGGCATTTATTCCCGTAATGGTACGCGACTGTTATACCAAAGAAGATCAAAAGATATTTCTTGATGGTTTGAATAAACTAGAGGAGTCGTCGCAATCCAAATTTGGGAAGAAGTTTCAGGAATTGACGAAGGAAGATCGCACCACCTTACTTACGGAAATCGATAAGGAGGCAAAAGATCATGCCAGCAACAAAAAATCAGAAGATCCTGCACACTATTTTAGCATGGTTAAACAATTAACACTCTTAGGTTTTTTTACTTCCGAGTTGGGAGCAACAAAAGCTATGCGTTATGTTCTGATTCCAGGAAAATACGATGGCAACGTGCCCTATAAAAAAGGAGATAAAGCCTGGGCAACATAAGGTGTTATAAGTTATACAAAAAAAGCAATCTCAAAAGAGATTGCTTTTTTTGTATGTAACAATAACTAGGTTTCTTCAAAACGTAAGAATAAACAAGGCGCGTTATTAGGTGAAAGAAAGTCAGAGAAAGCACTACTCGTTTTTTATCGTTATACCTTCGTCTTAACAAAGTTTTTGTTAAAAAGGCCGTACAAAAATTGTTAGGTTAGTCTAATTTTTATATTTTTGTTTACGGATATATGAAAATCAAGATTTTTATTTTCGCCTTAGTTATTTTCAGCCAGCTCTCAGGTTGCCGTGAGCCATCTCTAAAAAGGGATAAGCCATATATTGTTACCACGACCGGAATGTTGGCAGATGCTGTTAGAAATATTGTGAAAGACACTGCAGATGTAGTGGCAATTATGGGTGCCGGGGTTGACCCTCACTTATATAAAGCAAGCCAAGGTGATCTTGAGAAATTTTTAGAAGCCGATCTGATTGTTTTTGGCGGCTTACATTTAGAAGGAAAGCTTACAGAAGTGCTGACGAAACTTGGGCGTACAAAACCTGTATTTGGCGTAGGAGATCAACTTCCCAAAGCGATGGTAAGAGTAGATCGTTCCTTTAGTTCGGCTGTTGATCCACACATTTGGTTTGATATAAAACTCTGGTCGGCAGTAGTGGATTTGCTGGCGAAACGTTTAATGGAGTTAGACCAGGCAAATGCTGCATACTATCGATTAAATGCCGATCATTATATTGAGCAGTTAGATGCTTTGGATGTGGAAGTGAGGGCGCAAATCCAGACAATACCTCCAAAAAAAAGGGTAATGATTACCGCGCACGACGCATTTAATTATTTTGGACAGGCTTACGGAATAGAGGTCAAAGGCCTACAAGGCATATCCACTACCGCGGAGTTTGGTTTGAGAGATGTTTCTATTTTGGTTCGTTTGATTATGGAAAGGGATATTAGTTCGGTGTTCGTTGAAACTTCGGTCTCAGATAGAGCGATTAATGCTGTTGTTGCCGGTGTACGTGAACGGGGTGGAGAATTGAAGATAGGAGGTAATCTTTTTTCCGATTCCATGGGGGCAGAAGGTACTCCAGAGGGAACATACATTGGGATGTTTAAATATAATGTACGAACAATTGTAGATGCTTTAAAGTAGTGTTAAATATAAAATAGATAGCAATGATTGAACATGTTGACAATCCTGTATTGGAAGTACACGACTTGACAGTGAGTTATTCGCGTAAACCTGTTTTATGGGGAATTGATTTCACCTTGCCAAAGGGCTGTATTGCTGGAATAATCGGACCAAACGGTGCAGGAAAATCTACTTTAATAAAGGCCATTATGGGCGTACTATCGGTGTCGAGCGGTTATGTAAAAATTTTTAATCAATCATTAGATAAAGTTCGGGGACGGGTTAGCTATGTTCCACAGAAAGAATCTGTCGATTGGGATTTCCCTGCCTCTGTTTTAGATGTGGTGCTGATGGGACGATACGGAAAAATAGGACTGTTAAAAAGGGTAAGTAAGGCGGATAAAAAAATAGCCCTGGAATGCATCGATAAGGTGGGTTTGAGCGCCTTTACTAAACGGCAGATTTCACAATTATCTGGTGGGCAACAGCAAAGAGTATTTCTAGCAAGAGCACTTGCACAAGAAGCAGATTTCTATCTCATGGATGAACCTTTTGCTGGAGTCGATGCAGCCACGGAGAAAGCCATCATCGAAATTCTCAGGGATATGGCAAACTTAGGCAAAACAATTATTGTTGTGCATCACGATATACAGTCGGTTATTAATTATTTTAATTGGGTAATTCTTATTAATATGCGCTTGGTGGCTTCAGGGCCTACAAAAAAGGTGTTTAATAATGAGTTAATACAGGAAACATATGGAGGCAAGCTAACCTTACTAACTGAGGTTGGTAATATTTTAAAAGAAAAACAAATGCCATCTAGAGAAAATTGATCAGGTATGGAGGATCTCATTACTTTTTTTTCATTCACAGATCCCAATATTCGATATGTAGTTTTGGGCGCTATATTATTAGCCGCAAGTTCGGCCATTGTAGGGTGCTTTACCCTGCTTAAGAAAAAAGCACTTGTGGGAGATGCCGTTGCCCATTCTGTACTACCGGGAGTGTGTGCTGCATTTTTATTTGCGGGAGACAAGAATACGGTATTGCTAATTGTAGGTGCCTTTATAACTGGCTGGATATCACTATTAGCTATCGATTATATTACGGCTAAATCGAAAATAAAGCAGGATGCAGCTATCGGTTTAGTGCTTTCTGTATTCTTTGGTGTTGGTATTGTATTATTGACTTTTATACAACAATCTGGTAATTCCGCTCAAAGTGGTCTGGATAATTTTATATTTGGCAAAGCTGCGGCTCTCGTAGGCCAAGATCTTTGGGTATTCAGTATTATTTCGATCGTTCTGTTAGTGGTTGTGTCTGTTTTTTTTAAAGAACTAACGTTGGTAGCATTTGATGAGAGTTATGCCATTAGTTTGGGCTTACCTGTACGAGGTTTGGATGTATTACTTACAACGCTTACAGTTTTAGCGGTGGTAACTGGTATAACCGCTGTTGGTGTAGTTTTGATGGCAGCAATGTTAATCACACCGGGTTCCGCTGCTCGGTATTGGACAGACAATATTCGAATCATGGTGTTACTTGCTGCAATTTTTGGAGCCATATCGGGAATTGCTGGTGCATATATATCTTATGTGGCGCCATCTATGCCCACGGGCCCTTGGATGGTTGTTGTTTCGTCAATAATTGCTGTTTGCTCTTTTCTATTGGCGCCTCGGAAAGGGATAATAGCAAGGTGGTACAATAGCAGACAGAATAGGTTTCTGATGTTAGAGGAAAACACCTTGAAAGTGTTTTATCATCTTGGCGAAGAGGATAAGAGTTTTCAAGCACCAAGGAGTATTGCTGTTTTGTTGGGTAAACGAGCGCTCGGAAAAAGTAACCTTTATCAAGGATTAAAAAGGTTAAAAATTAAAGGATTGTTAGAGCCATTGGCAGGTCAATGGCAACTTACCGCGAAGGGTGTTGAAAAAGCAGCAAAGGTGGTGAAATTACATCGACTATGGGAACTGTACTTAACAAATTATATGAAAATAGCTCCTGATCATGTGCATGATGATGCCGAAACGATTGAGCATATTATAACGCCTGAAATTGAGACAGAGTTGGAACATTTATTGGATTATCCTAAGATAGATCCTCATAAACAAGAAATTCCAAGATCCTAGCGTAAGGCAAATTGAGTATTTAAAAATATGGTATGATTGCTTTCTGGATTATTTTAACGGGGGCCCTTGTCGCAATTTCTTGCGGCCTTTTGGGCTGTTATTTAATATTAAGAAAAATGAGCATGGTTGGCGATGCAATCAGTCATGCCGTTTTACCGGGTATAGTTATCGCTTTCCTGATGAGTGGAAATCGTGATCCAGTAATTATGTTGATAGGGGCGGGGGGAATTGGTCTATTAACTACTTTCATTATTGAATATTTCCATACGAAAGCTAATTTACAAACAGATGCTGCTATTGGCGTAACGTTCACTTTACTTTTCGCAATAGGCATTATTTTGATCAGTGTGTTTGCTGGTAAAGTGGATATAGATCAAGATTGTGTACTTTATGGAGAAATTGCATACGTACCTATCGATCTTTGGATATTAGACTCTGGTATGGTGATGGGACCTAGACCTGTATACATTTTATCCATTATCCTTATACTGGTGTTACTGTTTATTGTTCTGGGTTATAAGCAATTAACCGTAACAGCTTTTGATCCATCTTTTGCAGCGGCCATTGGTATCTCTACAACTTTATGGCATTATTTGCTAATGGGTGCAGTATCATTAACTACAGTTGCTTCATTCGAGTCTGTTGGAGCAATTTTGGTGGTTGCATTCTTGATCGGCCCTCCGGCCACAGCTTATTTACTGACAGAAGACCTTAAGAAGATGATGACCATCACCGTGATTTTGGGAATATGCATTTCTGTTTTCGGCTATTGGTTGGCTTATTGGTTAAATGCTTCGATTGCCGGTTGTATGACGGTAATATTAGGTCTATTTTTTCTTTTGGCTTTTATCTTTGCTCCAAAGTCGGGGCTATTTTTTAAATATTTCCACCGCAGAACAAAGCATGTCATCCCCGTTTAGATTTAAAGAATTTAGTGTAGAGCAGGAAGGAGCTACAATGAAAATTAATACGGACGGTGTTTTGTTGGGAGCGCTTGCTTACCATAAAGCGCCTAAACGTATTTTGGATATTGGTACAGGCACCGGAGTTATTGCATTAATGATGGCTCAACGCTTCGAACAAGCGGTTGTCGATGCCCTGGAAGTTGACAAAATAGCCTTCCTGTTGGCTCGGGATAATTTTGCTGATTCCCGATTCTCACGTCGTTTAAACGCCCATCAAACAGCTTTTGAGACCTTTTCTACATCATTTTGCTATGACTTGATTGTAAGTAATCCTCCTTTTTTTATGAACGCCTTGAAGAGCCCGGATATCAGGAAATCAAATGCAAGGCATGCATCTTTCAGGTTTTATGAGGATTTACTAAGTCGATCGCATACTTGGCTTGCCCCTAATGGTTTCTTACAACTGGTATTACCACCGGCCTTAGCGAGTTATGTTGTTGAAAGCGCTAATACGTTGTTTGCTTTCAATCAGGTAAGCTCCATTCGCCTAAAGTCTTTTGTACATAGTGAGTGTTTTCGAGAGATTCTTTTTCTTTCAAAAAATGAAGAAGCTAGTACTTGCAGTGATTTTGTCATCTACAAAGAAAAAGGGGTGTACTCAGAAGAATATATTGAACTTTTAAGACCTTTTTTCTTGAATTTTTAGCATATAATTGCATATGTTGAAACAAATTGATCAAGGAGTAAAAGAGAAACTATATGAGTATATTGTAGCTTATGTAGATCAACGCATCACAACTGCTCAGGATGCATTAACAGCAGCAAGAGATGCCGCTAACGATGACACCAAAAGCAGCGCTGGTGATAAGTATGAAACCACTCGGGAAATGATGCAGCAAGAGATCGAAAGAAGTCAAGGTTTATTAAAAGATGCTGAAGAGATGCGTACTATAGTTGATCATCTAAATAGCCATGCAAGAGCTGGAAACGTATGTCTGGGATCGCTGGTTCTTACCGATCACGGACATTTTTATCTTTCAATTAGTGCCGGAACTATTATCTTAGATGAAATAAATTTTTATGTGATATCTTCTAAATCGCCTCTCGGAAAATTATTTCTGTATAAATCAATCGGCGACGATGTGTTATTTAATGGTAAAAGGTATCAAATTTTGGGCATACTTTAACAGTGCCAAAAAAAGTTCTATACAATTATGAAAGAAGTAATATTGGTTAATCTACAGGATGAAATAGTGGGAAGTATGGAAAAAATGGAAGCGCATCAAAAAGGAATTCTACATCGAGCTTTTAGCGTTTTTTTATTTAATAGTGAGGATGAGCTGCTATTGCAAAGACGGGCTATGCATAAATATCATAGTGGAGGACTATGGACAAATACGTGTTGTAGTCATCCAGCTCCGGGAGAGACTATCATGAATGCTGCTAAAAGAAGATTAGTTGAAGAAATGGGAATTGTTGCTGATTTAAAGCTTATAGATTCCTTTATCTATAAAGCGCATCTTGACAACGGATTAATAGAACATGAATACGATCATTTGTTGACAGGGAATTACAATGGTGAAGTAGCACTGGTAAATCAAGAAGAGGTGATGGATTTTAAGTGGATAGCGTTTGATGCACTCCAACAATCAGTCAACTCGTTTCCAGATCAGTTTACCGTATGGTTTATAAAGGTATACCAAGATATCTTTAAAAAATATCTAGAGGATAAAAAAATATAAGACAGAATTAAAGCGTCTAAAAGCAGATTGGCTGTGCCCCGCGGTTCCGCACTTGATGGCCGCAGCCATCTGTGGGTAGGAGGTCAACCATCGAAATGGAAGCCGGCCACTTCGTGGCTTTGCCTTTTGTTGTTTTATCGCTCACACAAGCACAAGCTTGGCTCACCATAAAACAACAAAAGCCCTAGCTTTCGCAATGGCTTCCATTTCGATAGTGCCCAGGAGCAGATTCGAACTGCCACGCCCTTAGGGCGCCACCCCCTCAAGATGGTGCGTCTACCAATTTCGCCACCTGGGCAGGGAATGCGGTGTATACCCGCGAAGTGGCTGCAAATATAACACTTGTATTTGGTTTAGGAAATATTTCTTAATAACAAGTTTCTTTTTTGATTCGTGTGTGCAAACTTTATGAACACTAACGAGGTTCTTTAAAAAAAAACATTTATTTTTATGCATGCATAATACTTACTAATTCTAAAGAGGTTATATAAATGTGTTAATAAGTATCAATTGAACTATTTTAAATCTATTAGTTATGAAAAAAATTCTGTTTGCTTTGATTTTTTGTATAATATCCTTACATGCATTTTCGCAAGGTGATGATATAGTCGGTAAGTGGCAAAATCCTAGTGGTGAAGGGAGAATTGAAATCTCAAAAGAAGGAGATAATTTTTTCGGAAAGCTATACTGGCTTAAAGAACCAAATGATGAAAATGGACAGCCAAAAAAGGATTCCAAGAATCCAGATAAGGAAAAACAATCTAGGCCTATTCAAGGCCTGCAAATTTTGCAAGGCTTTGTAGATAAAGGAAAAGGTTCTTATGAAGATGGTACAATATACGACCCTAAATCTGGAAAGACCTATAGTTGTAAAATGACGTTAAAAGATCAAAATAAATTGGACATAAGAGGTTATGTAGGTGTAAGCTTACTTGGAAGAACAGAAACGTGGACGAGAGTTAAAGAATAAAAGCTAACAAAATATCTGGGCATTAACAATGTCATTAAGGCCCAGATATTTTTATTTAACTAGTGTGATTTATGACTATGCTCATCGGGGTTGTAATTAGCCTCAAGCTCTTGAAGCTTTTTCTTTCCGTAGGCAATTCTACTGATGATAACGAACAATACTGGGACAATAAATAAGGCGAGTAGGGTGGCCGCAAACATCCCCCCAACAACCGTCCAACCAATGGTTTGCCTTGATACCGCTCCTGCTCCAGAAGAAAGTGCTAATGGAAAAACTCCTAATATAAAAGCTACAGATGTCATGATAATCGGACGTAATCTGAGCTTAACTGCCTCTATAGTCGCAGGTAGAAGTCCCATTCCCCAATCCAACCTTTCTTTTGCATATTCAACAATCAGGATAGCATTTTTGGCTGATAAGCCTATCAGTGTAATCAATCCGATCTGTGCATAGATATTGTTGGTTAGTTTAGGAATGAACATCAAGGTTACTATAGCCCCAAAAGCGCCAAGTGGTACCGATAATATGATAGAAAATGGTACTGACCAACTTTCGTATAATGCTGCCAATAATAGAAATACAAAAATAATTGACAACATAAAGATAATAGTGGTCGTATTGCCTGCACTTGCTTCTTCGAGACTGAGTCCGGAAAAATCATAACCATAACCTGTGGGTAATACTTCAGATGCGACCTCTTCCAGCGCCTGCATGGCCTGTCCGCTGCTATAACCGGGAGCGGCATCTCCGTTTATCTCGGCCGACCTAAAAAGATTGTAATGAGAAATCAAAGCGGCATTCTTTACCCTATCCCAAGACGCTATTGCACTAATAGGTACTTGTACACCTTCGTTATTGGTAACATAATAGCCATTTAAATCGACGACATCACTTCTATATTGACTTTCTGCCTGTGTGACCACCCTGAAGTTTCTTCCAAAACGTGTGAAGTCATTAATATAGGCACTTCCCATAAAATTTGAAATGGTGCTATAGATAGCATTCAGAGGAATTCCCATGCGCTTTGCTTTTTCCCGGTCAATATTTACCTGGTAACTGGGAGTCTGTGCATTAAAAAACGTATAGGCCATAGCAATTTCCGGTCTCTGGTTGGCCGCCATAATAAACTTATTAACGTTCTCTTCAAAGGATTGTACACTACCAGCTTGGCGCTGTTCCAACATAAAGCTAAAACCACCAGTATTACCCATACCTGGGATTGCGGGAGGTGTTACCACTACAATATTCGCTCCTTTTATTCCCGAAACCTCTTTCCTAAGATTAGCAACGATCGCATCAATTTTATCTTCCGGAGCTTTTCTTTCGTCCCAGGGTTTTAATTGGGTAAAGAAGGTAGCGGAGTTACTTTTGAAAGAGAAATTAAGGGCATTTAATCCTGCAATACCGGTATACGTCCTAAATTGAGGAAACTTGTTTTGGATAATGCTTGCTACAGAATCAATTACCTCGGCGGTACGTGAGGTAGAGGCACCTTCCGGAAGAGTGATGGAAATGAAAAGCCGTCCTTCGTCTTCCTGCGGAATAAAACCGGTGGGTTTGGCCTTAAATAACAATCCTGTACCAAGATATATGCAAACGAGCATTACAAGAGCCAAAGGTGTTTTTTTGATAGCATATTGTACACCTTTTCCATAATTTTCAGTGGTTTTAGCAAACCACCGATTGAATTTATAAAAGAACTTATTTAAACCTCTTGAATTTTCGTCAAGTTTCATAGGTTTAAGCATGATGGAGCATAATGCCGGTGTAAGTGACAGTGCTACAAAGGCTGATAGCAATACTGAAATGGCGATGGTAATGGCAAACTGTTGGTACAAACGGCCCACCATCCCGGGGATAAAACCAACAGGGATAAATACGGCTGCCAAAATAAGCGCAATGGCGATTACTGGCGCCGATATATCTTTCATAGCTGCTCTCGTCGCTTCTTTGGCCGATAGGCCTTCATTGTCTATATAATGCTGGACCGCTTCCACAACAACAATAGCGTCATCTACCACGATACCTATGGAAAGCACGAAACCAAACAACGTCAATGTATTGATCGTAAAATCCAATGGAATAAAGAATATGAAGGTACCAACAATTGATACCGGTATGGCCAGTATAGGGATTAAAGTGGCCCGCCAACTTTGTAGAAAGAAAAATACGACGAGTGTTACCAGCACGAGCGCTTCCACCAAGGTATGGATAACCTCATTAATGGAGACTTTTACCACGGTGATCGATTCGAAGCCTACAGTATAATCGAGATCTTTAGGAAAACTTGTTTTTAGTTGTTCCAGTGTCTCTGTTATTCCTTCTGCCGTTTCAAGTGCATTACCACCTGGAATTTGGTTAACCAACAGCATAGTGGAGGGCTTCCCATTGGTGGTTGCCGCAGCGCTATAATTGAACTGACCAAGTTCCACGCGGGCGATATCCTTTAAGTAAACAATGGAACCATCGGGATTTGTCCGAATAATGACCTTTTCAAACTCTTCTTCTTCGGAGATGCGACCATTCAATAAGATGGAATACTCAAAGGCTTGCGCTTCGTCTTGCGGACTTACGCCAACCTGACCACCGGCCACCTGCATATTTTGATCTTGTAATGCAGCAGTAACTTCATTGGAAGTAATATTTAGCTGAGACATTTTATGAGGATTCAACCAAATACGCATGCTAAAGTCCTGCCCAACATTCCTTACATCACCTACTCCCTTTACCCGTAACAATGCATCTCTAAGGTAAATACTCGCGTAGTTGGAGAGAAATTTTCGGTCATAGGTGCCGTTAGGTGAATACAGGGCAATCCCCATTAAAATGGTTGGATTTCGCTTTCTAACCGTAATCCCTAAGCGTCTGACTGCTTCTGGCAAGGTGGGTTCGGCTACACTGACCCGGTTTTGCACATCAAGCGCAGCGATATCGATATCTGTACCTATATCAAATGTTACAGTAGCAGACATCATACCATTGTTCGTACTATTGGAACTCATATAAGCCATTCCGGGCGTGCCATTGATTTGTATTTCCGTGGGCGTAGCTACGGTTTCTTCAACAGTTTGTGCATCAGCTCCTGTATAATTAGCCTCTACCTGAACAGTTGGTGGTGTGATGTCCGGGTATTGACTTACAGGAAGATTTATGATGGAAATGGCCCCCACAAGTAGTATCACAATAGATATTACCATGGCGGTAACGGGCCTTTTTATAAATACGTCAGCTATCATAGTCTATTTTCTAAATATATAAGTATAATCGTCCCTAATTAACGTTTTGCATGCCTTATTCCTGTTCCTGCTGCGCTCCTTCTGCCGGTAAGTTGTTGGGGTCAATTATCTCTACCTCAACACCATCTCTAATGTTTTGCACACCGTCAAGAACAATTACGTCCCCTTCATTAAGCCCATCACGTACGATCACCTTATCTTTTACAATGCCCCCCAAGATTACATTGGTTTGGCTAACTTTTCCATCACTATTTATGGTAAATACGGAAACAGCACCTAACTGGGAAGTTATTGCCCTGGTAGGTATTACTAGCTGCTGGCCGATATCGTGCGTAGCTACCGATACGTTGGTATTCATACCTACGCGTAATATTCCAGTGGGGTTGCCGAATACAACCCTGGCAGTAAGTGTACCGGTTTGAGGATTTATTGCCCTATCTATAAATGCTAGTTTGCCTGGCTTGTCATAAATCTCTTGATTAGGTAACGTCAACCTGAAAGTAGAATCCGGCGCTTGTTTTTGTAGTTCGATAAATCTTGGAATATCTCTTTCATTAACCGGAATATCAACTGCAATCGGATCAGTTGAAGATACCGTATTCAGTAAAGTAGTGCCAGCGCTTACCAAAGCACCCACTCTTACTTCTGATATACCAATAGTACCACTGAATGGCGCACGGATAATTGAGCGATCGAGATCAGTTGTTGCTGAGATATATGATGCTTTTGCCGATGCAACCTGAGCTTTAGCATTGCTGAGGTCAGTCATTGCATAGTCTAGTGTTTGTTTAGCAATAGCATCTTGATCTGAAAGTTGTTGATATCTTTTTACATCCGTTTCAACTTTCAATAAGTTAGACTCGGCAATTTCGAGGTTTGCTTTTGCCTGTTGCTGCGCAGATTCATAACGAATGCGATCAATCTCATATAACTTCTGACCTTTACTGACTTGGCTGCCATCTGCGGCCAATATTGCTGTGACATATCCATTCACCTCCGCACGTAATTCGGTCTGGTTCAATGCGACCACGCTTCCAGGATAGCTATCGCTAAGGTTTACATCCTCTCTGGTCACCGTATAGGCAGTAACTTGCGCATTTCCTCCTTGTTGTGAACCTTGCTGGTCATTTCCTCCACAGGAAGAAACTGCGATTGAACCAATAAATAAAATGGCCGATAGATAATTATTGTTCATATGATGGGATTATTACTCTGTATCGTTAATAATTTGTTGATTTAAATTGGATATCTCCTTGTGCTTGTTGAATGTCTAGCTTACTTGATAATACCGCATACAAGGTATTAATATAGTTTATCTGCGTGGTGCGTAGATCTGTTTCAGCGGTCATAAGATCTAGATAAGTCTTAATTCCAGCATCATACTGCAATTTGATCGTGTTATAGACATCCTTTGATAGTTCAACGTTCTCTTTGGCCGTCTTCCAGTCATTCAAACTTGCCTTATATGATGCCAACGCCTCTTGAAATTGCGTATTGATTTGATTTTTTACATTGGTTATTTCCCAATCAATTCGTTCTTCCTGCAATTTGGATTTTCTAATCTCTTGAATTCTTCTTGTTCCTTGAAAAATCGGCAGCGATAACGTTACTCCCAATACGGATCGAGGATAGTCTACGTTAAAAAGTCGCGAAAAATGGTCTTCCCGATAATCCCAAGCATAATTATAAAATGCCGATATATTAGGTAAAAAAGTCCACCTATTGTAGCTAGTGTTTAGCTGTTGGAGTTTGCTCTGGGTTTGTAGCTGTTGATATTCTATACGACGGTTGTAATCCAAAGTTTGTGTGGTATCCATGAGCATTTCCCGTTCCATCGTATCATCATCATATGATAATTGCAAATCGCTGTTCACGTCTGTACCAATCAACTCCTTTAAAAAAGCATATTTATATTTTAATGTTTCTTCAGTTCTTTTCCGATCGGCTTCTGTAGTGCCCAAGGTAATCTGTGCTCGTTTGAAGTCTGTTTTATCAACTAACCCAGCCTCATATTGTGCTTTTGCGTCTGATAGTTGTCGTTTAATCCTTGCAATATTCTCATCAATAATTTTAATTTGCTCCTCACTGGTCAGGATGTCGTAAAAGGCTTTACTTACGGCAACTGTTATATTTATTCGATTACTTTCCGTATTCTGCGCATTTTGGAGCTTAATATATTTTGCAGCTTTTGATGCCTGTAACAAGGCGGGATCCAAAATCGTTTGATCTGCCTGAAAGACTAAAGCGGCTACGTTTTTCTGTCCAAATTGGATAACTTGGCCTCCTATCACATTCGTTGGTATCCTGATATTATAATTATAGGATGCGTCAGCGCGCAACTGAGGATACCAGCCGGATAGGGCTGAAGCTATATCTTTTTTACCAATTTCTTCATCAATAAGCGCTTGTTGTACCGTTGCCTGGTGTTCTAGCGCATAATCAATACACTCTTGTAGAGATGCTTGGCGGGCGATACCGCCCCCCACCATCGGAATGGAATCCTGCGCATTTACTACAGGACCGATTAACAAAAAGAATAGTAAACTAATCGCGGTATACTTCATATATAAATTATGTAATAACTTGTAATATTTTTAATGTGTGCATTTTAAGCCATCCCATATAATAGCGGCCATTATTCTCAGTTCTTTATCGGTAACGGGATAATAACCATTTATGTGTTTCTTGGCAGCAATGGTAATACTCCCTATAAATATTGAAGAAATAATATGTAAATCATTTGATTTAATATGTTTTTGATCTACTCCTAACTTAAAGAAAACTGTTAAACTGTTCTCTCTAAATTGTAGATCGCGATCTTTAATTTTTTTCTGAAAAGGAGAACTGTAAAACTGTTCCATGAAACTCAGTACCTCAGGATGAGCGATATAGTATTGACATAAATTCATCCAAATACCCTGAAACCTATCCTTATAGTTATCCGTTATTCGATCCTTTATTTTAAATATTTCGTTATTTATTGAAGTCCTCACATACTGAAAAAGCTCCAATATCATGGCATCCTTAGACTCGAAATAATGGTATATAGTTCCCGCGGCCACATTGGCTTTCTTTGCTAACGAACTCATAGAAACACCTTGTAAACCGTGGGACGCTATTAGTTCCAACATACTGTTTAAAATGTTTTCCTTTTTTTCTGTTGCTTCCAATTGAACGTTCATTCGGCATCAAAAGTAGTAAATATTTGCTACCACAGGATTATGCCATTAATTTGTGACGAAAAAAAGATATTATAATTACAAAAGGAGTTTATGTATATAAAAAAAATTAAAATCAAGTAGTAAAAAATGGTTATTTTTTTTTGTTTTTAAAATTTTCCAATAGGGTTTTTGTCTGCTGTTCAACAACTAAGCTTCCGCTGATTTCTGCTTGGGATAGTAGCATAGTATCCCAATGATCTGTGCCCTGCCAAAGTGTCTTTTTCAGTTCAGATAATGCAGTTGGTGGATATTTGGATAGCTTTTGACAAAATTCCTGGACGGCTTCGTCCAATTGTTCGATATCTTCATAAACTGATTGAAATAATCCATATTTCATCGCCCAATCTGCACTCCTAAAAATTTCTGGATTAAACGATAATCGTGTAAGCGCATTTAGTCCCATTTTCCTTTGGATCACTGGTGCTATTACAAATGGACCTATACCAATGGTTAGTTCACTTAATTTAATATGGGCATTTACATGGGCGAAACAATAATCGCAAGCGGCTGCCAATCCAACTGCTCCACCGATTGCCTTTCCCTGTACTCTACCGATAACGAGTTTACTGGACAGGCGTATTTCGTTAATAACATGTGCAAATCCGGCGAAAAAAGTCTTTCCCGAATCCCTATCTCTGATCGTTAAAAGTTCATCAAAATTGGCTCCCGCACAAAAGGTTTTTATCCCTGCACTTGTCAATAATATCACATTTATTGCCTTGTTTTTTCCTAAGTTCCTTATCTCTGCTGCTAATTGCTTGAGTAGATCGGAGGGAAGCGCATTATGGGAAGGATGTTCAAAAATAACGGTTGCTACCTGATTGCTAATGGTAGTAGTTATTTTTCCAGCCGGTATATGGTGATTTTTCATGTGTTTTTTAATATGATCTCTCCATCCGATAATTTAACAATCCATTGCTTAATCGCTAACTTTACCATAATGGTAACCGATAGGGCAAATTTTTTTCCGGCGTTCGGTAGTCCGATGATGGCTCCCTGTTCGCTGATTCTATTTAATTGAATATTTTAAGAAGCGCTTATTGACGGAGCGTTATATACACGTTTACTAGTTTACTAAGGGAAATAAATTATCGTTTGTTGTTATTAAATTGTTGAATAGCAAACATAAAAAAATGAAATTGTACTTGCTAAATTTTGTGCCGTTCTTATTTTCGTGCCTTTGGCTTTTTTTTAAGTTTCAGATGTTCTTTAGTTTGGATTTTGATTATCCCTTTATTCAATTCATCTTTGAGCACCTCGAAGCTTTGTATTTCGTTTGGTGATAATTTGTTTAAGTCGTCTCTAGTTGCTTCCTCGTCATCAATAATAATGGTAATATCGTCAGGTAGCGTTCCTTGTTCGTAACTATTGTTTTTGATGGTTATTCCACTGATTACAGCTATAACCTTTCCTGTTGAAGAAGCTTCTTCAGGTTTATTTTTCAGCAATGTTTTCACGGGTAATCCGAAATCACCTGCGAGCCTATAGTCATAAATAAATGTTTTTTCATTGTTGATTTTTACCGTGCTTACCTTTGGCAGCGTATCCGTTTTTGCTGCTTTCTTCGAGGTGATTTTAACTACATTCCGACCTACTGATCCATTAATCGTTGATGATCGTTCCACCCCTTTCAAAACCTCCATTGCTGCTATTTCATTTGGATCAAGACGATTAAACGCGATAGTATTTATTTCTTTACCATCTAATAGATACATGGGGTCACGGAGATTAGTAGGTTTTTTGTTCTGTTTCAAGTTTCTGGATGCGTTAACGGGAATATTTTTTTCAACCTTGGTTGTAATAAGTACCACACCGCTTTTCCCTCTCTCACCATATAGGGCGGTGGCTCTTGCATCTTTCAACACATCTATGCGCTCAATATCTTCAGGTTTTATCTTATCCAGACCGTTACGCACTATTTCTCCATTAAGTACGTACAATGGCTCTTCATCTGAGTTTGCGGAACCTGCACTTACTTTAGAGGTTTTAGTATTACTTTTCCCTTCTAGAACGACCAACGCTGGTTCTTTTTCACCGGTTTTTGGTGATGGTAGGGTATCTGCCTTATCTTCAATAGTATTTTTGAGAAGAGTTGGCGTTGGTGGGACAACATGATCTCCGTCCAGTCGGTTGTCTTGATAAGCTTTTGTAATTGTAAATATTAATATGAAAACAATAATACCGGGGATCATAAATACATATTTACCTAAATTAAAATATGACGAGCTGCGTTTGTTCATCATCATAATTCTCCGTTTTAAAGCGTGTAGGTTGTAATTGTTCCCGATAATAGGTTGGTTATTCTGCGTAAGCATGTTTACCAAACTGTATTGATAAGTTTTTTTGTCTACACCACCGATAAGTACCCGCCTGTCTGTAATAAACTCTAAATTCTCTTTTATTGCATTTCTATAAAGCCAGATAAAAGGATTAAACCAACACGCAAGAGACACAATTTCTACCACTAACACATCTAATGTATGCAGGCTCTTAACATGGACATATTCATGTTTAAAGATATCTTTCAGCTCACATCTGTTATGACGATTGGGGTTCAGGTAAATGTTTCTCCAAAAGGAAAAAGGGCTTATATCCAGTTTTACTTTACGATATTGGTAAAGCGAATAAATAGCAGGCGTCGATTCTTTATGTATTCTTCGCAATGCAACTAGACGTAATAAGAAACGTATAAAAAGAATACATGTAATGAAAGATGACAAAATAGTTAAAATATCTACTAGTGAAAAATGGGGCGTAGTAGTTTGTTGTAACTCTTGCCAGTTTGGAGTCCAAGATATCACTGACGGTGATAGGGTTTGTCGTTTATAAAGGATGTTTGTGATGTCAATCAACGGATATATAGTGGAAAAGAGTAGTCCGAATAGCAGGTAAAGTCGGTTGAGGTTGTAAAACGTTAACCTGCTGAGCAGCCAGTGATATCCAAGATAGAACAACAAAATGCCAAGGTTAACCTTAAGTAAGTAAATAAACAGATCAGCCATAATCATTCATTTTTTTCAGCGTGAATCATGTTGATTATTTCTTTCAATTCGTCGGTACCGTTATTTCTTCTTTTGCAAAAAAAAAACGCAAGTTTTTTATAAGAATTTTTGAAATAATGATTCACAAAGCCATTCATAAACTTTTTTCTATTCTTCTCCGTTCATCAAGGCTCATGTCCATAAGCATTAGCATATTTAACCGCTTTGATAAAAATCCTTTACCTTCGCGATTTTTTTACAGTAGTATATATGGAAGTTTAGGCGTCGGTATATATGGCAGTAATTCTCTGATAAACCCACCGTTATTCTTCCAAATTGCCTACATGGCCTCTTCTCCTTGAATCGTTAACTTTACATATATTTATGTTTATATCGTAAATTTACGAATTATTCGTAAATAAGCAAATCATTCTTTATTTAACTTTAAGGTTATTCTGCTCATTCTGTTGTATTGAACAATTTATATTGGTAGAAAACAATCTCTTTATAGACGTGTTTTAATTTACACTAACTGCGATAGCCTTAAATACCTTATGTCATGAAAAAGTGGAATCTATTAGTATTATTATCTCTTTTTATCTGTAGCTGTAACAGCGGTGGTTCTACAGATGACAAAGCAGATACAGCTGCTGTCAGTGCTGAAGGGGTAATCATCGAGAACGATACATTATCTACTGTATTTGCAGCGTACATCAGCTTAAAAGATGCATTAGTCGATTCAGACCCCAACGAAGCGAGCCACGCGGCCAACACACTGGCGGAGAGTTTAAACACCATACATGGATGTGAGAATACAGCGATGTTGGCGCAGGAACTAGCCAATACGAAAGATCTCGGGATTCAGCGAACAGCATTTTCTACTATTAGTGAAGATGTTATCGCGATGTATAAAAACACCTCATTAAATGCGGGTACCATTTACGTTATTCATTGTCCTATGTATAATAATAACGAGGGGGCTAATTGGTTATCGGTCTCACCAGAAGTTGAAAATCCATATTTTGGCGATGAGATGTTAACTTGTGGTACTGTAACAGAAGAGATTAATTAGTGCATACCGGAAACGCATAAATAGCTGAGGTTAATATATCGTAAATTAATTGAAATATTTAAAGCCTTACACTATGTTTTAAGGCTTTTTTTTTTAGTTTTGTTACAAACCATTGAATTACTATGTCAGAAAAAATTTCTTTGAATATTGGAGATAAGAATGTGGAGTTACCGGTTATTGTAGGTACCGAAAACGAAAAAGCGATAGACATTTCAAAAATTAGAGCTGAAACAGGTTATATCACATTAGATCCAGGCTTTAAAAATACGGGGGCTACTACAAGTGCGATTACTTATTTAGACGGGGAAGAGGGAATTCTTCGTTATAGGGGATATCCAATTGAAGAATTAGCCGAAAAATCTAGTTTTCTTGAGGTAGCTTATCTGTTGATATATGGTGAATTGCCTAAGGAAAGTGAATATGCTGATTTTCAGAATAAGGTTGGCCGTCATACACTGATCCATGAGGATATGAAGAAATTTTTTGAGGGTTTCCCTACCAAATCTCATCCGATGGGGCAATTATCAGCTTTGGTTGGAGCACTTTCAGCATTTTACCCGGAATCTTTAAATCCAGATGCTTCTGAAGAAGAAGATAACCTAACTATTATCAAGTTATTGGCTAAATTTCCGACTATCGTGTCGTGGATATACAAGAAGTCATTAGGGCATCCTGTGATATATCCCAAGAACAGTTTAGATTACGTAAGTAATTATCTTAACATGACTTTTGGTCAGTTAACCGAAGACGTAGCTATTGACCCAATCGTGGTCTCGGCGATGAATAAGTTATTGATTCTTCATGCTGATCACGAACAGAATTGTTCTACTTCAACGGTTCGGATAGTAGGTTCTTCAAATGCGAATCTATTTACATCTATATCTGCAGGGATTTCGGCGTTGTGGGGCCCTCTTCATGGAGGCGCAAACCAAGCGGTTATAGAGATGCTAGAACGGATCAAGGAAGACGGTGGAGACTCCGAAAAATGGTTAGCAAAAGCAAAAGATAAAAATGATCCATTCCGTTTGATGGGTTTCGGACATCGTGTTTATAAGAATTTTGATCCACGAGCTAAGATCATCAAAAAGGCATGTGATGATATATTAGAAAATCTGGGGGTAGAGGATCCGGTATTAGATATAGCCAAGAAGTTGGAAGAAACAGCTTTAAACGATAGCTACTTTGTGGATCGTAAACTTTATCCGAACGTTGATTTTTATTCAGGCATTATTTATAGAGCCCTAGGCTTTCCTACCGATATGTTCACCGTATTATTTGCATTAGGACGTTTACCTGGTTGGATAGCACAATGGAAGGAAATGCGTACTAATAAGGAGCCCATTGGACGGCCTCGACAAATTTATACTGGCGAAACAAAACGTAATTATGTTGCGATGAAAGATCGATAGGACGTGATCTATAGCTTCTGAAGCTAATAAAAAAAGGAGCACTTTTACTTCAAGTGCTCCTTTTTTATTAAGACGCTTTTCTGGAGCTGCTGATTAAGGCAATTATACCTCCTCCAATCAATATAGCACCTATATATGGAGGCCAATTAATTTGCTTTTCTTTGTCTGCATTAATCTCAACCGGGCCTACATCTACAACTTTTTCTTTCTTTGTATAGCTGAATCCTGTCCATATTAACATTATGGCACCTACTACAATTAATATAATACCAAGTCCTTTCATAACAACATGCTTTAATGGTTAACAAAAATGTTATATGAAGGTTTTTTAACTTTAAATACTTTACTTAGTTTGTATAACAATTTTTAAAAATTCTATCTTTATCCCATGTTTCCTACACTCTCGCACATTATAGAGTATTTAACTGGCATCTACGTGCCACTACCCGTTCAAACTTTTGGCTTATTCGTCGCTTTCGCCTTTTTTGCAGCTTATTGGGTATTCAGTAAAGAGCTTGAGCGAAAAGAAAAGGAAGGGCTTATTAAACCTATATACCGTAGGGTTACTATCGGCGAGAGACCTAATATTTACGAAATAATCACCAATGCGCTTGTTGGTTTTATTATAGGGTACAAATTGTTGTATGCTGTATTAAACTACAGGTTAATGGTGGATGATCCACAAGGTTTTTTATTGTCTTTAGCGGGTAATTTTTTTGGTGGACTAATACTGGCGGCATTATTTGGCTATTGGGCATATGCAGAAAAGAAGAGAAACCAGTTAAGTAAGCCTAAGGAAATAGAGGAGGTCGTAAAACTGAAAGACCTCATGGGTAAGGTATTATTATGGGCGGCTATATGGGGATTAATTGGGGCAAAATTATTCCATAATCTAGAATATTGGGATGAGTTTGTAAACGATCCGATAACCGGTTTACTTTCATTTAGTGGGTTGACTTTCTATGGCGGGGTTATCTTCGGTGGAATAGCAGTTATTTATTATACCGGTAAACAAGGTATAAAGCCATTGCACATGTTAGATATAGGCGCACCAGGTATTATGTTAGGATATGCAATCGGAAGACTGGGCTGCCAATTATCGGGAGATGGAGATTGGGGTATTAACAATACTTATCTAAAGCCTACATGGCTGGGTTGGGCCCCCGATTGGGTCTGGGCATTTAAATTTCCGCATAACGTAATTAATGCGGGTGTACCGATAGCGGATTGTACCGGAAAGTTCTGTCACGAGCTACCATTACCAGTATATCCTACATCTTTTTACGAATTTTTAATGTGTATGTTTTTGTTTGCAGTGCTTTGGCTATTGCGAAAGCGTATACGTACGGCAGGTATACTTTTTTGTATTTATCTTCTTTTAAATGGTATCGAACGTTTTTTAATCGAATTGATACGTGTAAATTCAAAGTATCATGTTTTGGGGATACGTTTTACACAAGCAGAATTTATATCGTTACTAATGATTATTTCTGCGATAATTGGTATTTCTTACGCAAAATCATATGCAGAAAGGAATCCTGATACGGTAGCTCCCAAATATGTTTAGCATGTATTTTAAATAAGAAAAGGAAACAAATCGTCATTTGTTTCCTTTTCTTATTTAAAATATACTTTTGTCTATTTACATCGCTTCTGCTACAACTTCTTGTACCTCGGGTACCATTCTTTTCAATAAACCTTCTATACCAGCCTTAAGTGTGATTGTTGATGATGGGCAACCACTACATGAGCCTCTTAATTCTACAGTTACAACTCCTTCATCAAAAGATTTATATGCGATAGCACCTCCATCTTGCTCTACAGCAGGCCTAACATAGTCGTGTAGTACCTGTTGTATTTTAATTTCTGTTTCTGAACCCTCAAAATCGATATTTTGATCTGTGGCGACTTCTTGAATAAGCAATTCTGCTTCAACCGCACCTTTTACAAAATCCTTTAATATAGGTAAAATATCATCCCAATCGCTGTCTTCAGACTTCGTTATGGTTACGAAATTACTGGCAAAAAAAACTCCATTGACAAAATTGAACTTAAAAAGTTCTCTTGCAAAGGGAGAGCTTTGAGCCTTTTCTTTATCAGGGAAATCCAAGCTTCCGTTGTATAATAATTTATTCACCAGAAACTTCATAGTCGCCGGGTTGGGAGTACTCTCTGTATAGACGTTAATTGTAGCCATTTTTTAATTTTAATTTAATATAACAAAACTACTAAAATATAACAGCTTCGCCGTCAGTTGTTCGTCAAAGTTGTATCGTCGTGCCTGTTAAGATATACCGGTATATGTCCAAGGTGTTATTTGTTTTAATTCCAGTTTTATCTCGTCGGTGATATCAAGATTTTCAATAAAATGTGCAATTGATTGTTCGTTGATAGCGTCATTGGTTCTGGTAAGATCTTTCAGCGCTTCATAAGGTTTAGGGTAACCTTCCCGTCTTAAAATAGTTTGTATCGCTTCTGCAACAACGGCCCAATTTTTCTCCAGATCGGTTTTGATCACCTCTTCATTTAATATAAGTTTATTTAGACCGCGTAAGATAGACTTGCAGGCGATTAAGGTATGTGCAAAAGGAACACCGATATTACGTAACACTGTAGAATCAGTTAAATCCCGTTGTAACCTTGAAATGGGAAGCTTAGCCGCCAAATGTTCGAAGATAGCATTTGCTAAACCTAAGTTGCCTTCGGCATTTTCAAAGTCAATTGGATTCACTTTATGCGGCATAGCGGAGGAGCCTATTTGTCCAGCTATTATCTGTTGCTTGAAATAATCCATTGAGATATAGGTCCAAATATCTCGACATAAGTCAATCAAAACATTGTTGATCCGTTTTAAGCAATCGCACTGCGACGCAAAATTGTCATAGTGTTCAATCTGTGTAGTTCTTTGCGATCGATGTAACCCCAATTGGTTGTTTACGAAATTGTTTCCAAAAGCCACCCAGTCGTAATCAGGATAGGCTACATGGTGCGCATTAAAATTACCTGTGGCACCTCCAAACTTGGCTGAAAATGGAATGTTTTCCAATTGTACTAGCTGAACTTCCAACCGCTCTACAAAAACTTCAATTTCTTTTCCTAAACGTGTTGGAGATGCGGGTTGCCCATGTGTTTTTGCCAACATTGGTATCTGTCGCCAGGAAATAACTAAGTTACGCAAAACGCTTACGACTTCCTCGATATTTGGAAAATATACTTTCGTAAGCGCTTCTCTCCAAGAGTACGGGATAGCTGTGTTATTGATATCTTGAGAAGTAAGCCCAAAATGGATAAATTCTTTTAAATCATCTAAACCGAGCAAATCAAATTTCTCTTTAACAAAATATTCTACAGCCTTGACATCATGATTAGTCGTTTTTTCAAACTCCTTAACTTGAGCAGCATCTTCGTCTGAGAAATGTCTATATACATCTCGCAGTTTTTCCCTATTGCTGTTGTCAAAAGCATTAAGTTGAGGGATTTTACTATCAACCAGTGCTAGAAAATATTCAATTTCAACAAACACCCTGTACTTGATCAATGCTGCTTCGGAGAAATACGAAGACAACGCTTTTGTTGCGTTGTGGTAACGTCCGTCTATTGGAGATATCGCTGTTAGAGAAGTTAATGCCATCTTTATGAGAACTATAAATAATAAAGCGCAAAGTTATAAAAATAGCCTTAACCTACAGCAGTAATGTAAAACAAAAAGGCCACACAAATTATGTACGGCCTTTATATTCTTTCGAAATGTAATAGTGAGAAAAACTACCCTATAGTATCGGTAGTAATAGTAGTATCAGTCTCGATTACTGTAGTATCTGGTTCGCTAGGAGTTATAATAGTAGTTGTATCAGCAGCTTCTTCTGTGTTTTCTCCTGTGTTAGAATCACATGCTGCTACTGTTAAAGCTAAAGCTAGGCCTAAAAAACCGAATTTGAATAAATTTTTCATTGTTAATTTTCTTTTCTGATTTAAATAAAAAATTGTTTATTTATTACTTTATACCGCATTTGTAAAAAGGTAACCCAAAAAATAAAAAAAGATATTTTTTGTTCTTTATCACTTTTGCGGTTGCAAATATGAGTATATTTTTGGTATTTCCAAGGTTTAGATTAGATATTTGCAATATGTCAGAGGCCATTTTATTTCCGTACTTTTGCCGAAGTGCATGGAGTATAAAAGCGCATTCAATTAGTTTAGTAAAGGCTATGGCTATTATATATTGAGAATTTGTTTAATTAGGAGATAAAATACTTCTCAATTTTCTGCTATTAGTTGCTTGTGGGGAAAATAAAAAAATGTACTTTAATGGGTTACTATTTGCATATTGATGTATTAACTAGTGAGTAAAGAAGAGAGACATACACTATCTGAGGATAACGATATAATAACCGGAATACTTAAGGGGAAAAAAGGAAGTCTTGAAAAACTGTATGAAATCAATTTCCCTGTGGTGACGCGAATGATATTGAATAACGGTGGAGATATTGATGATGCGAAGGATGTATTTCAGGAGGCAGTCATTATATTGTATGATAAAGTGACTTGTGGGGACTTTAAGTTAAATAGTAAGCTCAAAACATATGTTTACTCCGTGAGCAGGAATTTGTGGTTAAAAAAACTTACAAGAAAAGGTGTTTTTACAAATATCAAGGATTACGAAGAGCGAATGGTAGTAGACGATGATTTAGAAAAACATCATGAAAAAGATCAGCAATTTACGTTGATGGAAAATGCCCTGGTTCGTCTAGGCGAACCATGTAAAACAATTATTGAAGATTTTTATATTCACAATTTGAGCATGCAGGAAATCTGTGAGAAATTCGGTTATACAAATACAGATAATGCAAAAAATCAAAAGTATAAGTGTTTACAACGGTTAAAAAAATTATTCTTTAGTTAATGGAATAAAGAGATGAAAAGTGATCAGGAATTTTTAAATCAAGTGGAGGCCTATTTAAGAGGTGATCTAAATGATTCGGACAATTTGCGGTTTGAGGATCTACTTTCTAAAGACCAGGCTCGCCGTGATCAGTTCAACGAACATCGTGCGTTTATGGAAGGATTACACACTTATGGTGGACGAATTAATCTACAGCATAAACTAGATGATATTCATGCAAATTTAGATATAGAGTCAATCATAGAAAATGCTCTGCCTAGGAAGACGTTGGTTGTTCGCTTATGGGATAAATATAAAATCAATTCCCTTGTTGCCGCGTCGGTCGCGATTTTAGCAGTATTCTCTACTTTATGGCTTACAGGTTTTTATGCTAAAGACGATGCTTCTCAATATATCGCTTTACGACGCGATATGAATAATATCCGTCAAAATGTGAAAGCCCAGAACGCGTTGATTAAAGATATTAATAGAAATCAGGGAGGTATAGCAACGCCAAGCCATTATGGCGCAACAGGTTTCGCCCTATCTTCAAATGGTTATATAATGACTACTTATCACGTAATCAAAGGTGCTGATTCCGTTTATATTCAGAATAATACCGGTGATTCCTATAAAGTAAAAGTCGTTTTTACAGATCCCGCTTATGATATTGCTGTTTTGCAAATTATTGATGAAGAGTTCAAAGATTTAGGCCATCTACCTTATACATTTAAGCAACACACAACGGATATAGGAGAAGATGTATATACGATTGGATTTCCCAGAGAAGAAGCCGTCTATGGAAGGGGATATTTGAGTAGCAATACGGGATATAGCGGAGATACAGTAGCTTATCAGGTGTCAATTCCGGTTAATCCAGGAAATAGTGGTGGTCCGGTTTTGGATAATAGAGGTAATATAATTGGTGTAATAAACAGTAAGCAAACAGAAACAGATGGCGCCGCGTTTGCAATCAAAGCTGATTATGTCTTGAAAGCTATTGAAAGTATTCCTGAAGATAGTTTGGAGAAGAAGATTCAGATTAATAAGAAAAATTCTTTATCGAACTTATCGAGAACAGAACAAATAAAAAAAGTGCAGGATTATATTTATATGGTCAAAGTGTATTAATAGATTCTGTATAATAATATTAGCAGGCCCTCATACTAAATATGGGGGCTTTTTTGTAGCCAACAATCGAGAATTGATTTTTATAGAATAAAAACTTATTTTAGATGACATACGTTTCACCCATAAAACTTATCTTCCTTCTATGACTTATATTAATATATAAATATATAGGTTGATAAAGTAAGCAATTTAGATGAATACATTTTCCGACAATATTAATAGATTTAATGATCGCGCTGACAACTATGATAGGTTCCGACCAGGATATCCCCAGCAGCTGCTGCAATATATTTATGAACATAATAAATTAGAAGCTCATCACATTGTTGTTGAAATGGGAGCAGGTACGGGAATATTATCACAAGAATTGATTAAATGGCCTGGGAAACTAATAGCAATAGAACCAAATGATGAGATGCGTGAAAAGGCTATCAATTCATTAGGTCATGCCGAACATTGCTCGGTTCTGGGATCAACGGCCGAAAATACCGGTTTAGCAGATAACTCCGTTGACTTAATCATATGTGCACAGTCTTTTCATTGGTTTGATGCCGAAAAATGCAAAATTGAATTTAAACGTATACTAAAATATCGTAAGAAAGCAGCAATTATTTGGAATATTAGGAGTGCCGAAACAGCTTTTGAGCGGGCTTATGAGGAATTTATATTGGAGTTTTCGATAGACTATGAAGAAGTTAAAAAGAGAGAACAGCGTGGAAACAACCTTCATTTTTTTTTCTACCAAGGCGTATTTGAAGAAAGAACGTTTATTTATGATACTTATTTAACCTTTGAGCAACTATTAGGCAGAACTTTATCATATTCTTATATGCCAAATTATGGACACCAACAACTGCCAAATATGGTAGATGCGCTGAAGGTATTGTTTGATAAATACAGCACGAATAATATTATCGGACTTTCATATAAAACGAGATTATTTATGGGAGAACTGTAAAACTTCTAAAATGTTACAATGTTGCATTATTAGGGCTCGTTTGCTTTTTACATTTTTACCTATGTTTGTGATAACTAATAATCATAACTTAGTATCACATGAAAAAAACATTAACTAATCTAAAAGTATTCCTTTCAGTATTTTTATTAATTACAGCAACTTCTTATAGCCTAGCCCAAACAGAGGCGTTGTGGTTAAGATACCCGGCTATCTCCCCAGATGGGACCTCCATTGTTTTTGGTTATCAAGGTAATTTGTATCGCGTCGATTCAAAAGGCGGAAACGCGGTAGCACTTACTATTGGCAATTCATATAGCATGATGCCTGTGTGGAGCCCTGATGGGAAATTCATTGCGTTCGCTAATAATAGATACGGTAATTTTGATGTGTTTGTAATGCCAGCTACTGGAGGTAAAGCTGTCCGACTAACGTTCAATAGCGCTAACGACTATCCGTACGATTTTACACCTGATAATAATGAGGTTGTTTTTGGAAGTGCTCGTCAAGCGCCCGCCGAAAGTATTAGATTTCCCAGTATCCGTCTCTTCCAAAATTTATACAGTGTGAAGATAACTGGAGGCAGACCAATGCTAATAAGTGCCGCTGGTGTTGAACATGCACACTTTAACAAAGATGGGAGTCAGCTTGTATTTCAGGATCGAAAAGGATACGAAGATCCTTGGCGTAAGCACCATACTTCATCGGTTACAAGAGATATTTGGTTATACGATTTAAACAACAAGTCTTATGAACCGCTAACAAATGAAGAAATCGAACACCGTGAACCGGTTTTTAGCAACGACGGTCAATATGTGTATTACTTAAGTGAAAAAGACGGTACGTTAAATGTATACAAGAAAGGGGTTAAATTAAAAATTGCTGATCAGCAGTTGACTAATTTTTCAAACAATCCGGTGCGGCATTTGAGTATTTCGAAAAACAACATGTTGGCTTTCAGTCAAGATGGCTCTATTTATACCTTAAAGGAAGGAGAGGATCCACAAAAGCTGACCGTTTATGTTAATACAGATGGTGGACAATACGTAACGGCCAACACTCCAATCAATGGGCAAGTCAATCAATTCAAGCTAAGCCCCGATGGCAAGCAGATTGCTTATGTAAGTAGGGGAGAGTTATTTGTTACAAGCGTTGAAGGAGATTTTACCAAAAGGGTCACGAACACAGCAGGGCAGGAGCGAATGGTACAATGGTCGCCAGATGGTAAATCTTTAATTTATGCAGCTGAACGTGAGCGCAAGGGGTGGGGCATTTATCAAACGACTGTTGTAAATGAAAATGAACGTTATTTTTTTAATGCAACTGTACTAAAAGAAGAGCCTCTCATTATTGGAAATACCGATAATTTTCTTCCTAAATTTTCACCCGATGGCAAATCCATTGCTTATATCGAAGAACGTAATCTACTGAAAGTGTACCAAATAGAAAGTAAAAAAACGATCACAGTTTTACCCAAGGGAAATAATCATTCGTATGCAGATGGTGATTGGGGGTTTGAGTGGAGTCCGGATAGCAAATGGTTATTGGTAGACGATCAACGTGGTTATTTTAGCATGAGTAATACAGCGCTGATAAAAGCAGATGGTTCGGGAGATATTCAGCATCCTATACTTAGTGGTTTTGGTGAAAGCGGTGCTCGCTGGCAGATGAAAGGTAGGCTTATTACTTGGTTAAGTAGCAAGTATGGTAGGAAATCGTTGGCTTTTCAGGGAAGTAGGGAGTTAGATGTATTCGGTGTTTTTGTGGATCAAGAAGCCTATGATAAATTCAAGTTAAGTAAGGACGAGTTTAACTTAGTGAAAGAAAAAGAAGAAAAGGAAAAAGAAGGTTCTGATGACAAAGAGAACGATAAGAAAAAAGAAAAGAAAGATACGGAAAAAAAAGACGAAGAACCTCTTCTTTTGAACCTCGACAATTTAAAAGAGAGAGAGATTAGGTTTACTATCAATAGCTCGTCCATAAGTGATTACGTATTAACAAAAGACGGGAGTAAACTGTACTATTTAACGGCTTTTGAGAAAGGATATGATCTCTGGGTTACAGAACCTCGTACTAAAGAGACAAAAATTCTAGCTAAACTGGGAGGAAGTCCCAGCGGTATAGCTATTAGTGACGACGAAAAGAATTTATTCGTTACTAACCGTGGAAATATTGTAAAAGTAGAAGCCTCTGGCGGGAAAATTACACCGATAAGCAGTAAAGGAGAAATAATGCTGGATGCAGCTTCAGAACGCAGTTATATCTTCGATCATGCGTGGTTACAAGTAAAAAAGAAATTTTACGATCCGACTATACATGGATTGGATTGGGAAGAATACTATGAAATATACCGTCGTTTTCTTCCACATATTAATAACAATTTTGATTTTCAGGAATTGTTGAGTGAACTGTTGGGGGAACTGAATGCTTCGCATACTGGAGGAAGGTTCACCCCTGAATATAATAATCCGGATATCACCGCTGCACTGGGTTTGTTATACGACGAAACCTTTAGTGGGCATGGCTTGAAAATTTCTGAAGTGATCATGGGAGGCCCATTAGACAAAGCGTCATCAAAAATTGATGCTGGAAGCATTATAGAAGAAATTGACGGAGACATCATAGCGGATAGTATTGATTGGGCAAAATTCTTAAATCGTAAAGAAGGGCAATATATAAACATCAGAGGAAAGAATTCGCAAGGAACAGTTTTTAACGAAACCGTAAAACCTATTACATTAAATGAGGAAATAGCATTAATGTATAAGCGATGGGTGAAGGGACGTAAAGAATATGTACATAAACTAAGCGACGGACGCTTAGGTTATGTACACGTTGAGGGAATGAATGACGCAAGTTTTCGGGAGGTTTACGACAAGGTTATGGGAGAAAATAGAGATAAAGAAGCGCTGGTGGTTGACACAAGATTCAATGGTGGTGGGTGGCTTCACGACGATTTAAACACTTTTTTAAGTGGGAAAGAATACCTGAAATTTGCTCCACAGGGCGAAATCCTAAATGGCGGAGAACCAATGTCGCGCTGGAATAAACCCAGTATAGTGGTTATGAGCGAAGGGAACTACAGTGACGCATTTATTTTTCCTTATATATATAAACAAAATGGTCTTGGTAAATTAGTAGGTATGCCGGTACCGGGTACCGGTACAGCCGTGTGGTGGGAAACACAGATCGATCCTACGTTGGTTTTTGGTATCCCCATGGTAGGTACAATTGGTGCTGAAAACCGCCCCACAGAAAATTTACAAGTTGAACCAGATATCAGGACTCCACTCCCATATGGAGACTTTCTAAAAGGAAACGATCCACAATTAGAAACTGCTGTACAAGAGCTCTTGAAGAAATAGCTATCTGCAGTAGATATCATGTTAATCCCATGGCATAATATCCATGGGATTTTTTATTTTTATACAAAAATCCTCTACAGATAAATTTTATTCCAATGAGAAATTATCCCTTTGTTTTAGCGCTAATATTACTAGCAGTATTGTTTGTAGCATGTAAGCAAAAAAAAGTTGCTGACCTCATCATACATAATGCAGTGATTTATACTGTCGATTCGGCCTTTAGCGTTCAGGAAGCTATGGCCATTAAAGACGGGAAATTTTTAACGATAGGCAGTAACGAAGAGATCATGAATAATTATGAAAGTGGCCAACAGGTAGATGCAGATGGAAGAACCATATATCCGGGCTTTTATGATGCACATTGCCATTTCTTCGGATTTGCCCAACGGTTGCACCAGGTTGATCTAGTGGGTACTTCCTCAGAAGAAGAGCTCGTAGCGCGGGTACAGGCATTTCGAGAGAAACACCCTAATGATCTTTGGATAACAGGGGGAGGTTGGGACCAAAACAGATGGACCGGTAAAAAATTTCCTACCCATGAGGCGTTAAGCAAGGCTTTTCCGGATGTACCGGTATACTTAAGAAGAGTTGATGGACATGCCGCATTAGCAAATAAAAAAGCTCTTGAACTGGCAGGAGTTACAGTGGGTAGACAACCTTCTGGTGGGCTTATCGAACAGCGAAACGGTCAGCTTACTGGTATGCTGATTGATAACGCTATGCGCTTGGTACAGGAAAAAATTCCTCACCCAAGTACCGAAGAAATGAGCAGTAGACTTCTAGCAGCAGAAAAGGCCTGTTTAGCAGTAGGCTTAACAACACTGGCGGACGCAGGTCTGGGAGAAGAAGAAATCGCTTTACTTCATAAATTATATAATGAAGGGAAATTGAATATACGGGAGTATGCGATGATCATGTTGAATCCTTCTTCGCTTGAAGAAGTGCTGGCTAAAGGGATATATACCAGTGAACATCTCGACGTTCGTTCTTTTAAGATAGTAGGAGATGGGGCATTAGGTTCGAGAGGTGCTTGTTTACTGGAACCTTACGCAGATCATGCTAGTCAGGGTTTTCTGTTGACTTCGCCGCAGGAATTGGAGACCGTGATCTCGAAGGTTGCCAAAAGTGATTTCCAGTTAAATATCCATGCCATCGGAGATTCTACCAATAGATTGGTACTCGATTTGTTTAATAAATATTTAGATAGCCAGCAGGATAGGCGATGGCGTGTCGAGCATGCTCAGATTCTTTCAGCCCGCGATTTCGAAAAATTTGCTAGAGGTATTATTCCATCTATACAACCAACACATGCCACTTCTGATATGAACTGGGCCATCGATCGTATTGGAAAAGAGCGGCTAAAAAATGCTTATGCCTATAAGCAACTATTAGAGGTAGCTGGCAGTGTAGCCATTGGCAGTGATTTTCCGGTGGAAGATATT
Source organism: Olivibacter sp. SDN3 (assembly GCF_014334135.1). Classification (NCBI taxonomy): domain Bacteria; kingdom Pseudomonadati; phylum Bacteroidota; class Sphingobacteriia; order Sphingobacteriales; family Sphingobacteriaceae; genus Olivibacter; species Olivibacter sp. SDN3. The sequence goes on along the minus strand of NZ_CP060497.1, from coordinate 4,536,123 downwards.
AATCCATTGTATGGTTTCCATGCAGCGGTTGCGAGGGTTGATGAACAGGGTATGCCGAGTGGTGGCTTTCAAATAGAGCATGCATTAAGTAGAGAAGAAGCATTGAAAGGGATGACTATCTGGGCTGCCTACGCGTGTTTTCAGAATGATTCGCGTGGTAGTATTGAAGAGGGGAAACTGGCCGATTTTGTGATGTTAAACAACGACATCATGAAAATTCCTTTAGAGGACTTAAGAGACGTTGATGTACTGCAAACGTTCATTGGAGGGGAGTCTGTTTTCAAGAAGGAAGACAAATAAACCTGTTTTTTGTGGCTCATTGCCATAGAGATTCCTTTGTGAAGACTGTTTGTGCGTTAATAAAGCATATATGGTTTTCAAAAGGGTCATAAGTATAAAGTGGGGTTTACTAAAGGTATATAAAGTAATTCACGAATGATGACGAAGTATACACATTACCGGTTATCGATGAAGTTTTTAATTTCACTAATTAATTGTGTTCTTCCCTTTTCTGGTCTATCCAGGAAAACATAATGAGTGCCCGGTATTTCAACAATTCGTTTTCGTTCCGTATTTACCAATGCTTTTTCAATGGCAACCAAGTCTGATGGTCGAGACCAGAAGTCGAGATCACTTCTGATGATTAAAGTCGGACAGGTAATATCTGCTGCATCCCAGTATTTTTTTCCTAAGGACATATAAAAACTTTCTTCTTGATAACCTCCGGGAACGTATAAAATATTAGAATCGGGATGGAAGCTAGTAGCTGTATTTCGGTAAGCCTCCATTACCAAAGAATCTCTCCAATCATTTTTTACTTCAATGGGTATAGTCGCATTCCACTGTCTGACGAGACCAACTTTATCCGATGTCCGAAAATGATCGCTTTTATTGAATTGACTGGTATCCTCTTCTTTCCCAAAAGCGGCTCTCAATGGCCATGGAGCATTCACACTGTATAAGGAGTTTAACGAAATAAAATGACTTACCTTTTCGGAATTTCTAGTGGCATAATAACCTCCCCAATGTCCACCGGTTGCCCAGCCAAAAAGAGAGACTTTATCTATCTGTTCTTTTTCCCTGATAAACTCAACTACTGCGTCGATATCATCGAAAGCTTCTTCGTAATTACCGGTAACTATAGTCGAATCATGCTTGTCATAATCAGGATAAGTGGATAGTTCCCACCCCCTAATATCCATTATGTATACTTTAATACCCTGTGCGGCCAAGTCTCTTGCGAGAGAACCATGAGGGATGTCCAAGTCAAAAGATGCTATTGCTCCAGGTCCTCCACCGTGTACGAGCAGTAGTGGATAAGGACTGATTGGTGTTTTATCATCCAACTTAAATTCTCTAACAAATAACCTCACACTGTCGGTACTTTCTATGAAGTGATCCTCGTATGTTATTTGCTTTTCTTTACCCGCTTGTGAGCACGCACCGAATAAAATCACGCCTAATAATATAACACGTATTACCATTTTTATAAGCAATTTTTAACATAAAACGGTCATCCCGTTATTGGTATTGTTCGCTTTGTCTAATATTAAAATAAAAATAAGTAATCTACGGTTAATTCTAAAACAACCCCATTAATGTAAATTTTTTAGGTAATTTTCATTATAAATGAATGAAATCCTTTGTTCTTTGAAAAGAAAATAACATTTTAGTTCTTCATAAGAAACGTCAAATTGCCGATGACGTCATAACTAACAGTTATAACTTAAATTTATCGAATTTGAAACTAGCCGTAGTCAAAGAAACCAAAGTACCTGAAAGTCGGGTGGCGATTACGCCAGAAGCTATCAAACCACTAATTAAAGCAGGTTTTTCGTGTTTTATTGAAAGTGGTGCCGGGTTATTATCAGGATTCAGTGATGAACTCTATCAAAAGGCCGGAGCAGAAATTATTTCAGATAAATCCATTTTATTGCAGCAAACACAAGTCCTATTAAAGGTAAATGCTCCTACTCCAGCAGAGTTGGAATTATTGCCCTATGGGAGCACTACGATATCCTTACTATACGCTTACACGATCCCCGATTTAGTAGCACTTCTGAACAAAAAACGTATTTCTGCCTTTGCGATCGATGCTGTGCCACGGATATCCAGGGCACAGAAAATGGATGCGCTGAGTTCGCAGGCCAATCTAGCGGGCTATAAAGCAGTGATTCTAGGGGCAAATGCCCTGGGCAAAATATTTCCGCTGATGATGACGGCCGCTGGTACTATCACCCCTGCTAAAGTGCTTATCTTCGGAGCTGGAGTTGCCGGGCTGCAGGCCATCGCTACCGCCAAACGGCTCGGAGCAGTCGTAGAAGTGACGGATGTACGCCCCGAAACAAAGGAACAGGTAGAATCTTTGGGTGGACGTTTCTTGCAAGTAGAAGGTGAAGGAGTTCAAATTGCGGGTGGTTACGCACGTGAAGTTTCTGCCGAATATCTCCAGAAGCAACAAGATTTAGTTGCCATGCATGTCGCTGACGCCGACTTGATTATTACAACTGCATTGGTGATAGGAAAAAAAGCACCTGTGCTGGTTACCGAAAAAATGATACAAACCATGAAACCAGGTTCAGTCATCGTTGATATGGCCGTGGAGTCTGGTGGCAACTGCGCGCTTAGTGAAGCCGGAAAAACAGTCGTAAAGTACGGTGTAAGCATTATCGGAGAAACAAATCTGCCTGCTCTGCTTCCAGTAAATGCCAGCGGACTGTATGCTCGCAATATCAGCACCCTATTATTGCACTTGGCCGATAAAGAAGGTTTCAAATTGGAATTGGAAGAAGACATTACCAAAGGTTCGTTGATCACTCACGAAGGAAAGTTAATTCATCAATTTACTAAAGAAATATTAGAAAAAAAATCATGACAGCAGACACCCTCTTGATCTTGTTATACATCTTAGTTCTGGCCGGGTTTATCGGTTTTGAATTGATCTCAAAAGTACCACCTACACTGCATACGCCTTTATTGTCTGCAACAAACGCCATAGCTGGTATCACCATCGTAGGTGCTTTACTGTCTTCCGGATCTTTGGGTTGGCCGACAAGTAAAATATTAGGTCTTACGGCATTATTCCTCGCCACACTTAATGTAGTGAGTGGGTATGTGGTTACCGATCGCATGTTGCAAATGTTTAAAAAGAAAAAGTAAAAACCAAGATGTTAAATGCAGCAGAAAAAAAGTAAACTTACCCTTTCAAGGACGTAATTAGGAGAGAAATGGACAACACGCTACTCATACGGACTGCATACTTAATAGCTGCGGTCCTTTTTATCGTAGGTATCAAAATGCTTGGTAAAACACCTACAGCCAGAAGAGGAAATACGCTATCTGCTACAGCCATGCTTATTGCGATATTGGCCACCTTACTAGATACCCAAATATTGCGTTTTTCAGAAATATTTGTCACTATACTGGTTGCTTCCGCCATTGGCGTATATGCCGCCCGAAAAGTAGAAATGACCTCAATGCCCGAAATGATCGCATTGCTCAACGGCTTTGGAGGTCTTGCTTCTGCACTTGTGTCCACATCCGAATATTGGCGAATGACACAGGAAACAGGTATCGGAATCAATACGGTTATCGGTATTAGCATTACACTTAGTATCCTTATCGGCGCTGTCACATTTACCGGATCCATGGTGGCATTTAGCAAGTTGAAGGGGATCATGAGCGGCAAGGCCATCGTTTTTTCTGGCCAGCATTATATCAATTTGATGCTGTTAATTGCAGCGATTGTCTTTTCGATATTGCTAATTATTAATCCATCAGCCCAAATATGGGTCATCAGTATCTTGACCACTGCATTAGTTTTAGGTGTGCTCGCAGTCATCCCTATCGGAGGTGCAGATATGCCAGTAGTGATTGCCCTACTCAATTCATATACGGGTATTGCAGCAGCGGCTACCGGATTTGTCTTGAATAATAAGGCACTCATTATTACTGGTGCTATAGTTGGTACAGCGGGGCTTATCCTCACGCAAATCATGTGTAAAGCGATGAACCGCTCACTAGTTAATGTAGTGCTTGGAGGTTTTGGACAAACAACTGGATCGGGAGATAATGGGGGAGAAGACATCGTGGTGAAAGAAGTCGGTGTAGAAGAAAGCGCTATGCTTTTTGATTCGGTTTCCTCAGTTATCATTGTACCGGGATACGGCATGGCTGTGGCACAGGCCCAGCATGCAGTTCGTGAACTCTCAGAACTACTTGAAAAAAGAAATATTTCGGTGAAGTTTGCCATCCATCCAGTAGCCGGTCGCATGCCCGGCCACATGAATGTCTTATTGGCCGAAGCTAATATCCCCTATGACAAACTCATTGAAATGGATCATATAAATGATGAGTTTGCTACCACGGACATTGCACTGATCATCGGAGCGAATGATGTGGTAAACCCTGCTGCAAAAACTAATTCAGAAAGCCCTATTTTTGGCATGCCGGTATTGAATGTAGAAAATGCACAAACGGTAATTGTCTGCAAGCGGAGTATGAATGCAGGATATGCGGGTATTGAAAATGAACTCTTTGGATACCCCAATTGCCTGATGCTCTTTGGAGATGCTAAATCTTCCATCACAGCGGTGATCAACGAACTAAAAGAGATGTGATAAAGCATGGGTAAAATTGTACTGATAAAAAAGTACATGATCTGTGAGACGAGGAAAAATGCCAAGAGCAAGTTCGAACTCTTTATTGGAAGGCTTGAGGCGATTGAACCAATTGAAAGACAGCCCCAATCAACATAATTTAGATACGGACAACGTTAATCGACCTGGTTTATAAAGCCTATTTTCTCAGGCGGTAACGATCACACCTCATTTGCCACCCTTGCAAACTTATTCCTGTACTCTATTGGCGTAAGCCCTGTAATCTTTTTAAAGATATCCCTAAATGCTTTCGTGTCCGTATAACCCACATCGAACATGATTTCAGTTATATTCTTTCTTGATGCTTCAAAGAATTTTTTTGCGGCTTCTATTCTTACCCGTTGTATATATTCTATGGGTGTATTGTTGGTAGCCTCTTTAAATTTCCGTTCAAAAGTTCTACGGCCTATATGAATTAAATTCGCTAAAGTTGCTATGGATATTTTATTGTGATAATGCTTTTCAATGTAATCCTGTACTTCTTGAATATCATTGTCACCATGATTCCGTTGACCTTTGAATATCGCGAATTGAGATTGACTATCTCTCCCGATATCTAATGCAAAATATTTTGAAATCATGATTGCTGTTTCTCTATCCGCAAACTTTTCAACCAGGTATAATATTAAATTCCATAAACTGCTTGCCCCACCACTGCTGTAAATATTATCGTGTTCGGTGATTATAGCCCCATCTTCCACTTCTACATCGGGGTATCTTTCCCTAAATTCGTTGATATGAGCCCAATGTGTCGAGCATTTCTTACCATTGAGTAAACCCGTTTCGGCTAAAAGAAAAGCGCCGATGCACAAACTGGCAATACTTGAACCTTTCTCGTGCAGCTTTTTAAAGTAAGGTATCGCTTCTGCATTGGCCTGAACCCCTTTGGCGGTATCGCCAAATGCAGGTGGTATAATCAGTAGGTCCGTTTCGGTCACATCCTTGAGTAACCTATCGGTTTTTATCATGTATTCGCCATTGTTAGCAGGTACATATTCATTTAAGCCCACATATTCAACTTTGAACATGGGCTTTTTGCCAAATGTGGTTAAAAACTCATTGGCGGTATGAAAGGTTCTGAATGGCGGTGTAACGGCTTCAATTACCCCATACTCTGGTACAAAGACAGAAATCTGCATAACAACGAATGTGTTAAACCGCAAGATAAAAAATAGTTTTGTCATAATTCACCCCTAAAGTTGTCGTTTTCATAACAGCCACGGTTTTATATTCCATTGTAATTTTGAATTGTAAAATTTAATGAACAAAAATTAACTAATAATGGCACAAGTAACAAGAATTACGGTAGAAGCAACAGTAAATGCTCCCGTAGCAAAAGTTTGGAATGCTTGGAATACACCAAGTGACATTATGCAATGGAATACTCCTGACCCAAGTTGGCATACCCCAAGCAGCGAAAACGACCTGCGTGTAGGAGGTAAGTTTAAGAATAGAATGGAAGCAAAAGATGGCAGCTTCGGTTTTGACTTCGAAGGCATTTATGATAAGGTAGAACTTCATAAGGAAATTACCTACACCATGCTTGATGGGAGAAAGGCTACTACCTTGTTTACCATAAAAAATGGAAAAACCAACATAGTAACGACATTTGATGCTGAAACAGAAAATGACCCTGAATTTCAGAAACAGGGATGGCAAGCTATCTTGAACAACTTTGTTAATTATGTTGAATCAACTAATTTATAAACCATTAATCGTTATTAAGATGAAGAAGAATAAAATAATCTTTTGGGTGGCAACTACCATCATCATCCTTTGGGAAGGTGTCATGCCACTTGGTACCCTGCTGCTTGCACCGCAGCAAGCGACCGTCGGTACAAAACCTTTGGGTTATCCCGATTACTTTGCCTATACGCTTATCATCTGCAAAGTACTCGGCGTATTAGCGATATCTATTCCAACAATACCAGGCAAGTTAAAGGAATGGGCCTATGCAGGGCTCACCTTTAGTTTAATCTATGCATTCATCAGCCATGCATATGTAGATCAAAACATCGGGTTTATGCTGTTGCCATTGGTGGTGTTGGGTATTCTTGCCATTTCTTATAGCTATAACAACAAAATCCAAGCTAATGGCTGAGACAAATTAATTAAGACGTAACTAAATTTCAATAAAAATGACAGATCAAACGGTTTCAGTATACCGAGTCATCAATTAACAAATGAAATGTAGCTCTATAGCGGTTTTAAGGATGGTTCAAATCCAACAGGGAAACCCCTTCTGTTCTCATAAACAATAAAGAAGGCGTCTAAAAAGGGCGCCTTCTTTCGTTTTGTATCTACCTGTAGAGTCTATCGGTTTTAGGATGTTACTCTGCGACCAATGGTTGATAGCAGTAGTTTATCCATTTGGGGTCATAAATAAGGGGATTATTGTATTTAGGTTCGTTGTTTGGGCCTGACGAAGTTGTTTTCAGGAGCTTTTTCGACCATTTTCTCAGGTTATGCCCTATACACATCAGGGCGAACTCAATATCGACCTTTTCAAGCCCCCTCATGGTTAACCTGTTGAATCTGTTGTTGCTTTTCATCTGTCCGAAGACCGCCTCCACTTCTATGGGGCGTTTACTCCGGTGGTACTTTCCTGTTTCCGATGTTAGACGTTCGCGTGCCCTGGTCTTCAGTTCGTTCAACCGGTGGTTGACTTCGATGATCCTGTTTCCCTGCGCTTTATGGCACTGCCCCCGAAGCGGGCAGCCTTCACAGCGTTCGGCCCTGTAATAGCTCACCCGGGAACTATATCCATTGGTGCTTTTGCGTATTCCCTTACCGGCAAACTCCATCTTCTGTCCCATCGGGCACACATAGAAGTCCTGCTCTTTATGATAATACAGGTTCTGTAATAGAAAAGGATTGTTCCTCTGGTTGCGTTTCTGCTCTTTGTGGAAGTAATTATATTTCACGTAACCTTCTATGTTCTTTGATTCCAGCATTTCATAGTTCTCTTCACTTCCGTAACCGGCATCGGCCACCACCACATCGCTCTGCCTGTTATATTGATCTTCGAAGCTATCAAGATGGTCTTCCAATGTGGTGGTATCGGTGCTTGTCTGGTGGATACTGTAGTGGGTGATGAACTGTTCTTCCGTACTGATCTGCGTGTTGTAGGCCGGTTTGAGCTGCCCGTTCTGCATGTGGTCATCTTTCAGCCGCATGAAGGTGGCATCTTCATCGGTTTTGCTGTAACTGTTCCTTTCCCCCAGTGTAGCCAATTGCTTTTCGTACTTTTCCAGCCTTGGAAGATGTTCTTCCCGCAGCTTTTTAAGCTGTTTTTGGGTAGGTTTTGCTGTTGCTTTGAGCTTTTCGTTCAGTAAAGAAAGTCTGTCCCTGAGCTCATTGCTCTTAATAGGTTTGGGTGTTTCATCCCTGCCCAGTTCCGATTGGTCCTGTTTTATCTGTGATTCAATGTCCGAGAGGACCGACTGTATTTTATTTTCCAGTTTTGCTTTGTTCTTTTCCACCGAACCTTTCCATACAAAAGTGTAACGGCCTGCCGCCGATTCAATCTTTGTACCGTCTATGTACTGGTGGAGTTGCTACCTTTAAAGCGAGACAGATTTAGACAGTAATTTTAAATTTGTAGAAATGCATAGAAAATTTGATGATTCGTTTAAGATAATGGCGGTCGATTTGAGCGTTGTTAAGGGATCTGTAGCCGATGTAGCTAAGGAATTAGACATAGACCCCAGTTTACTGAGTAAATGGCGTAGAAATCCACGTTATAATGGGAATAAGGTTTTACCTGACAATCCCAAGATCAGTCCGGAGGAGCAGGAGTTAAGGATTTTACGCAAGAAATTAAGAGATACAGAATTAGAACGCGATATCTTAAAAAAGGCCATAGCCATCTTCTCCAGGGGAGACGGTCCATATACCGGTTCATAAAGGAGAACCGAGAAGTATATTCCGTAGAGAAGATGTGCGAAGTATTGAACGTTAGCAGCAGTTGTTTTTACCGTTGGCTGGTTTGGCCCGAATCCCCCAGGGAACAACGCAGTAAAGCACTTGTGGATAAAATACAGCAGGTACACAGTGACAGTAAGTATATCTATGGCAGCCCACGGATAACCGCAGAGCTGCACAAAAAAGGTGAAATGGTATCAAGAAGCTACGTAGCAAGATTGATGAAGAAACATGGGATACGAAGTAAGGTTAAGAAAAAATATAGGGTGACCACAGATTCGAGCCATAGTTATAGGATAGCTGAAAATCTCCTCCAAAGAGATTTTTCAGCGGATTCCCTATCGCAAAAATGGGTTAGCGACATTACTTACATCCATACCGGCAAAGGGTGGCTTTATCTAACAACGGTTATCGATCTGGCGGACAGAAAAGTCATTGGATGGTCTTTAAGCACCGATATGACGACTAAAAACACTTCTGTACAAGCCATCAAAATGGCTATTAGAAACCGAGGTATCAAAGATGGTCTTATCTTCCATTCGGATAGAGGGATCCAATATGCCTGCGATGAATTCAGGAGGGTAATTGTAAAAAACAAGATACTTCAAAGCATGAGTAGGAAGGCCAATTGCTGGGACAATGCAGTAGCTGAGAGCTTTTTCAAGACACTAAAGGCTGAAATGATCTACCATAGAAAATTCATCGATCAGCAATCGGCTAAATTGGAGATCTTTGGATATATTGAAGGTTTTTATAATACCAAAAGAACACATTCTGCCCTGGGATATAAAACCCCTAAGCAGATCGAAGAGATGCTATTGGAAAAAGAGAAAATGGCAGCATAAAAAAGTCTCCTATTTTAAGTTGCAATTCCACTGGACCTTTAGGCTTACATAGCCCAGTTCGGCAAGCAAACGGACAACATCGGCAAAAAGGGAATGGATATGCCCTTTAAGTCTTTTGCCACGGAAGTGGTTGATCGTTCGGTAATCCGGTGCACTGTGGCCCGAAAGCCACATGAAATAGATATTCTCCTGTAAGGCCTTTTCTATCCTGCGGCACGAATAGATGTTGCCCAGATAGGCATAGAACAGCACTTTGATCATCATACGCGGATGGAAACTGCTCGTGCCGCCACCTTTGTACTGTCCTATGATGTGGTCGATGTTCAGTCTGTCAACCACTGCATTTACCAGACGTACCGGGTGGTTCTCTGGGATCTTTGCAAAAATATCTTCCGGAAACAGGCTCGGACTGTTGGACGGTAATGCTTTGAATAGTATGTTTGCCATATTGTTTGGGTGCACCTAAAAATAACTGTTTTTTAGGACAAAAAATAAAAATCCCCGACACTTTTTCAGTATCGGGGATCTTCTATTAATAGGGCTTTTTAGACAGCTCCTTTTGTGAATTTGCTGGTATGTGACACACGCCGCTTATTGGAAGATTTGAGGCGATTGAAGCAATTGAAAGAACGCCCCTGCCAGCATGATTTGAATGCAGAAAAGGATAATCAACCTAAACAGCCTCAAATTCCTACCAAAGTAGGAAAGATAAAAATGCAGTATTGGATACGATTAATTTAGGACTTCCTGGATATCTTGATAAATTTTCGGCACAAATTTTCGCGGTGTTTTCGCATCACGCAATACGAGATCGGGGTCTATCAATGCAACATCATGCCCATCAGCTCTCAGCCGGTCAATGCCATCGAGAAACATACGACGACCTACATCATTCACCAAGGAAATATGACTTAGATCAAATACGATAATATTATCACTCTTGTCTTCATCTTGCAAAATACGTAGCAGTCGCTCAGCTTCGGTGAATTGCAGAACACCTTGTAATTTATACACTTTAACCTCTGGTTTCGTCCGAACAACGGACTGATCGTGTACAATGACTCTTGATGATGGAACACCTTCCAACAGGTGTAAACCCATATCGTTGGACAATTGTTGCATTATGTCGATACCACGTACACTGTTGCCGTGACCGTCAAGCTTAGGCGAAAATACTGCCAGGCCAACCTGACCGGGTAATACGCCGATAATTCCCCCGGCTACCCCACTTTTGGCAGGAATGCCGACGTTGGCGAGCCAATCTCCTGCTGCATCGTACATGCCGCACGTGGTCATTACAGTTAATACTTGACGGACTGTTTTATGGCTAAGAATTCGCTCACCTGTTCGGGGCAGAATACCATCATTTACCAATACACTGATCATATTGACCAAATCTTTCACAGTAACATTGATAGAACACTGTTTGATATAGCTTTCAATGATTTCAGTGGGATCGCTCTCCAGAATACTGACATTACGTAAAGAATAACCGATCGACAAATTTCGATACGCTGTATTCATCTCGGATTGAAAAATAGACATATCAAATGATAATTCTCGTCCTGCTAATTCACTGAAAAATTTTCGTATTATTTCAGCTCTACAGGTGTTATCGGCGTTGGCAATAAGTGAATGTGTGGTAATTGCACCTGAATTAATCATTGGATTTTTTGGCTTTGGCCGATCTTCTGATTGATCCAGCGAAATTTCGTTAAAAGCTTCGCCAGATGGTTCGACTCCGACTTTCTTCAGTACCGTGTCTAGCCCAAGCTCTTCAATTACATAAGCATAGGTAAAAGCTTTGGAGATTGACTGTATGCTAAATTCATATTCGTCATCACCAGCGCTATACACCAAACCGTCTAAAGTAGTTAATGCAACTGCAAGTTTATTCGGGTCAGCTGAAGCTAGCTCAGGTATGTAATCCGCGAGTTGTCCACCACCGTTGGCTTTACAATTATAGAGTAGGTTTGCGAGATATTCTGGAACAGGTGTATTCATAAAAAATTATATAGAGCTATTCACTTAGTTACTTATTATGATATTACTATAGGACAGGTTTTTATGTTTTACCATTCTTGAAATAAGGTTGTCAAATTTCGAACAGTATATTTCGTATGCCCGTTTTTAACGCACGAATAGCCAAATGATGCCTTGCCTTCTGCTAAATAGACTAAACAATCATGATCATCTTTGAACCTGTCAAAAAAACTGACAATGCTCTCGCCGTTGAAAATATCCATACCTTAAATATATGTATTTAAATGAGTATCTCTAAAATTATATTTGAAATGATGCGATCGCTTGTATATTAGCGCGATGACTGACGGTAAGAAAGCAGAATTATTGCGTGTTAGTGTATTCAGTAATATACCAATAGGCGCAGGAGCAGTAGAAATTACTCAGAAGAAGGCTACCGCCTTTTTTATAATTGCATTTTCCAGTTCTGCATCCCAGCTATAAACAACAAAAGCCCCACGTTTCTGTGAGGCTTTTTGTGATCCCGCTGGGATTCGAACCCAGGACCCATACATTAAAAGTGTATTGCTCTACCAGCTGAGCTACGGAATCCTTCAATAACAACTCTCTTAATTTAAAAAGGAAGCTGAAATTAATATAACGTTAACTTATTTTATTCAGAATTATATTTTATTTTCTGAACTGTTAACGGCTGCAAAGGTATATTTTTTGATAATATCTACCAAATTTTACAGATAAAAAAAACTGCTTTTTTTACTTTAGACTATAAATCAATTTGTTGGCTTACTTGATGTCATTTTATTGATATAAATGGATTATTTTTTGTAGGATCTTCATTAGGCTGCAAGTAACGCTATCAAATAATTTCATCTTTCAGCGTTTGCTTGATATTTTCCGGCAAATTTCTCCAGTCGATATTAAGTATTGCGCCCTGCAAGGAATATAAATAGTAACATACTGGAATTGTCTCATTCGGATATCTTTTGCAGATCTGCCGGTAAGCACTCACAGAGGTCATTTTTCTTAAATCCGTTAGGGTATAAACGCCTATTTCGTTTAGTTTCCTTGCAATTGTTTTGCCTATGTTTTTGGCCCCGCTTAAACTATTGACAGTTTTCATGTATATGGCATTAATGTGTTATTTATTGAGCTACTTTTTCATAACATCAGTGAGTGCTACATCATATTCTTACGCTTAGGTTACTACAATACGAGAATATATATATGTTTATGCTACAAATATCCAACACCTATACGAGGTTAAATTGTAAAAACCGGACAATCTTTTGCTAGGTACGTACAGGGCTTTATAGCCTATTTACTCCCTTCTATACGTATTATTCATAAGCACACTTGCTATTTGTTTTGAAATAGCATGATCACATAACTTATCAAGCCAAAAATATTCTCCGGCGGGATTTAACTCTAAAAAGTAATAATCATCCTCAGGCGTTAGAATGAGGTCAATTGCTCCATAATTTAGCCTGTAAGTATCCATGTACTGCAGTAATTGCTTCCTTATATGGGCAGGTAAGTTAAACGGTTTCCAATGGTCGACTAAAATTACTCCCTCTTTCCGCCAGTCAATTCTTGCACGCTCTTTATTTTGAGAATCAATACTGAAAGCAAACAGTTGATCTCCAACAATCGTAACACGCAGCTCTAGCTTTTTTTCAATTTTCTTTTGGAAGGTCATAGGACAATAACTCAGGCTATCTAGCTCATCTAAATGTTCTGAGAGAACTTCATTGGTAAACACAACCTGCTCTTTATCCTTTTTGTATAAGGAAAACGAACTTTGCATCTTGGTTACTACCGGCCCTTTTACTTGTTCTATGAATGTCTTTAGTTCTTCCGGCGAGTTGGTTATACAAGTTGGAGGGATTTGCATCCCGCACTTTACCGCTATTTTAAGTTGCTCTTCTTTACTATCTAAGCGTCGATATGTACTGTACTTTTCCATCTGAAAACAATCTAGCCCCTCAATCATTCCGTAAAAGCTTCGCTTGATTTCGCCCATCGCTGCCGATAGATAAGCTTGATCCATCGATTCATTAAGGCCTTTGCCGATATAGTGACTTCTTCGATACCATACACTATCTATATTTTCCAAATCGTGATACGTCTTACCGTCAGCTAGCACAACTTTCCACTTATTGTCCAGAAAGAGGGATGACAGTTCGGTACGAAGTGGATAACGATCAACATCGAAGCGTATAACATCTCCTCCTAAATCATGAATATATTTTACAACGGTGTCTACAGATGTATTATCGGCAGTATGCGTGATTATTAGTACTTTGTTTTTACTCATTTGTTTATTTTAATACGTGCTACCAATTTTTCAGCAATTGTTTCTCCGATAGGGTAGCCTAAGTGTTTTTGCAACATTCCCCATTCTCCTTGAGGGTTCACCTCAAGAAAGACATATTGTCCGTTGGGTTTTCTTATCATATCTATAGCTCCAAAATGTAAGCCTAACTTATTCATCATTTCTGTAAGTCGAAGCCCTAAAAATTCCGGTAGCTTATACTGTTCCCAGAGAATGGGCTTACCCGTTACAATACGCCAATCTATCTTATCACCATCAGCAGGGATTTTTCCTGTGAAGAAAACGCCATCAACATATACAATTCTCAATTCATATGCTTTTACTATGTGTTTTTGAAAAATCATTGGGCTATATGCCATTGCTTCGAGATTCTCTAAATCGGACGCAGCTAATTTTGTCGTAGGAAAAAATGGGGTGTTGCCATCCATACTTTTTGAAAGTGATCCATGTAATTTCGCCACAACATTAGTATCACATATTTTATAAAAGTGCTTAATCATGGCTGGATCATTGCTAAAAAGCGTTTGCGGAATATAAAGTCCAGCTGCTCTCGCGGCTTTAAGTTGCATTAGTTTATCACCACCAACCGCATGATCAATCTGCATATTATTTATCCAGGGAATCCGCTCAATACTATTAATAAACAATTGTTGAGCGGTTTGGTATTCTTGTCTAAAAACAGACCTATAAGTTTGATCCAGCTCATTTGGCACAATTAAATCCCATAGTTTACGATACCAAACCGCCTCAATTTGAGAAGCATGTATACTCTGCTCCGTGTCTGACAAGCAATAGTCTTCTCCATCCTTCTGCAAAGTGTAATTGATCTGATAATCTATCGCAAATTTATCGGAATTGAGACGGAATGACTGGTATCCCAATTTTTCTAAGTGCCGCTGTACAATGTCAATCGTATAGAAATCATTTGAATGTGTAATGCATAGAATCATATTGGTATTTATGAAACAAGAGGCTGGGAACCAACCTCTTGCTATATACTAAAACTTTCAGCTAAAAGACTTATAAGCCTTCGTCACTGTCAGAAGGGAATTTTAAAGTTACGTCCCATCCTTCTTCAAAGAAGTTAGATGATCCTTGTTGCGTACCTTTCTGGTTTTTAGCATCTTTTTCAGTTTTTTGCCCTTCTAGAAATTTAGCGAAGAAAGGCTGCTTTCTTTTTGTAGTTTCCATAATAATTCGTTTTTAATGATTAATAAATTAAAGTAATACGCATTACATTTATTACACGAATGAGTTATGGTTTGTGCTACACCCAAATATTATTTTTTTACGAAAAAGTGGTTAATGCTGCTAAATCGTATAAAATAGCACTAGATAAATCAGAATGTTACAATAGTAAATAAACGAAAGTAGCCAGCAGTATGTCTGTTCGAAATATTATTGGCGCAGGCGAATATCACGGACTGAAATTTTCCAGTCTCTATTTTGTTATGAAGATATATTACCATGATGGATATTGTTAATGGCTCATTTTTTTTTGTAATGTAATTGTGTCAACCCGGTATCATATGTTTTTGCAGTTATGAGTTCAAGCGTTTGTTCAGACCTGCCGTCCTTAAAAAGTCTTGTTCCATTACCTAATAAAACCGGTATAACCGAAATTATAAACTCGTCTATTAATTCGTGCTTTAATAATTCATTTATTACTTCAGCTCCACCGTCACAATAAATGTTTTTTCCGTTTTCAGATTTCAGTCTTTCAACCAAATCGGCCAGATTTCCCGTGTAAAAAGTTGTTCTACCTACCTTTGGTCTTTGATTTCTTGTTATGACATAAACATCTCTCTGTCCGTTATCGTAATGAGAAGAACCGATTTCTCTAAGCACATAATCATAGGTTTTTCGACCAATAATTAGGGTGTCGATTGTGTCCGTAAATTTGGCGTAACCATAATCTTCACCTTCTTTTTCTACAAGTTTTAAGAAACTGAGGTCGTCGTTTGTAGCCTTCCCCGGAAATAGGACAGTTATTTATCCAAAAAATGTTATTTTAGAACTTAACTGTTATCATGAGAAAACACACATTCAGCGAGAGCCAGATCGTCAAGGCATTAAAGGAGAACGAAGGAGGCCGCAGTGTCGGGGATATATCCCGGGAACTGGGCATAGACAAGAGCACGTTTTATTACTGGCGAAAAAAATACGGAGGCATGGAGAGCGGGGAACTGAAACGCCTGAAGGAACTTGAACAGGAAAACCAGCGTTTAAAGCAGATGTATGCGGATGTGAGTCTGGACAATAAAATGCTGAAAGACCTGTTGTCAAAAAAGTTCTAAAGCCCTCCGGCAAACGGCAGTGCGCCATGTATCTGATGAATTCATATAAAATCGGGATAAAGCGTGCGTGCGCAGTTGCGGGACTTACCAGATCCATGTGGTACTACAGCAGTAAGCGGGATGATAGTGAGTTGATCGGAAAACTTTCCCAGCTTGCGGTCGCATACCCCACCCGGGGTTTCGATGAATATTATTACAGGATCCGCCGTGAGGGCTTGAAATGGAACAGGAAACGGGTTCTGCGCGTATACCGCCAGATGAAACTGAAATTGAGGAGAAAACATAAAAAGCGCCTGCCCGGAAGGGAGAAATGCCCATTGGAGGTTCCCCTGGAACTAAATGAATGCTGGAGCATGGATTTCATGAGCGATTCGCTTACCGATGGCAGAAGGATACGGGTATTCAACGTGATCGATGACTGCAACCGGGAGGCACTGGCTTCCGATATTGGATTGTCTTTTCCGGCACGTACAGTTATTGAAACTCTGGAGAACTTAAGGGATGAGATCGGTACACCGAAATATATCAGGTGCGATAACGGGCCGGAATTTCTTTCGAAGCTTTTCATAAACTGGTGCCAGCGGCATCACATAGAGATCAGATATACGCAGCCCGGAAAACCAATGCAGAACGGATATGTGGAGCGTTTCAACCGTTTTTTCAGAGAGGATATACTGGACGCCTATTATTTCAACGATATATACCAGATGAGAGAAAAGGTATGGGAATGGACTGAGGACTACAACAATAACCATCCCCATAGTTCATTGGGCAATAAATCACCGAGGGAATTTAAACCCCGATTCAGCAAAGAATTAAAATTCTTCGCTGAATCGGGTTAATTAATTATTTTTTTCTGAATTTTATGCTGTCCTAAATTTGGTAAGCCTACAAATGCTTCACATCATTTAGTCTAAATGCTCTACTCCCCAATTATAGATATCATTGATAATAGACTCCAATTTTTCACCTTTTTCGGTTAAACTATACTCAACCGTTGGTGGAACGGTTGCAAAAACTTCTCTTACTACAACTCCATTTTTCACCAAATTCTTTAGCTCTTTCACCAACATCCTTGTATTGATGTGAGGTATGGTGCGTTCCAAGTCGCTGAAGCGTTTTTTTCCGGAAAACAGCATATAGATAATGGACATAGACCATTTTCCTCCAATTACTCTCAAAATTTCCTGAAGGACACATTGATCTTCAAAATCTTTGATTTTTTTTACTTCCATAAGTCTCTTATTTTCAGCTAAACTTTACTATAAGTCATTACTTACCATACTTGTAACTACTTTCAAAAGTAAAGTAAACATTTTAACTTTGCACGACATATTCTTAAATAGATTCGCATGAACAATTCATTGAAAGGACAAATCGCCCTGATTACGGGTGGAACTAGAGGTATAGGAAAAGCTATTGCAGATAGGTTAAGTAATGAAGGTGCAACATTAGTCATAACAGCACGAACAGAACCCTTGGAAAATTCGTTAGGACATCATTTCATAGCAGCAGACCATTCAAAGGTAGATAGTGCAGAGATAATTGCACAAGAAATCATCGAAAAATATGGCAAACTGGACATTATCGTAAATAATGCCGGAGCCAACTTGACACCCAGTGGCGGCTATAGTGCACTTTCAGATGAAGATTGGAACAACGAGATACAATTGAATTTAATGTCTGCAGTTCGCATCAATAAAACATTAATTCCATTAATGATAAAACAGAAAAAAGGTGCCATAATTAATATTTCAATGAATCCCGCCATGCAACCGATATGGGAAATAACCATGGCCTATTCTGCGGCAAAAGCGGCCTTAAATGCATACAGTAAAGCTTTAGCATCTGAATTAGGAAGTAAGGGAATACGCGTCAATACGGTTTCACCAGGCTTAGTTAAGACACCACAAATGCAGCAATATATAGACACCTTGTCAAAATCATCAAACATCACAGTTGAAGAAGCTACCCGATCATTAATGAATAAACTGGGGTATGTTCCACTCGGAAGGCCGGCCGAACCGGAAGAAATCGCTGATTTGGTGCGGTTTCTCGTATCGACAGAAGCAAGTTATATTTCAGGTGCTATTTATCAAATTGACGGAGGATCTTTGGCGGTAGTCTAATCTTTGAAAAAAGATTAATAAATATATGTCAAAATTCACATTTTTAGTTCGAAAAGTTCCCGCTTCCCATAATATAAGAAAATGCTTTTTTCATAAAAAACTTGCTTCCTGCACAAAGATTATCTTCTGTCCTAAGAGCATACGAAGATTTACTGGATTTGTTTTGTAAGAAAGATAGTGAAAATGAACTTGACACTTCTTCACGGAAATAAGTAATAGAGGTGAGACTTCATCAGCAGGAGAAAAATCAAAAAAAAGACTAACTTTGAATATTTCAATTCGTTCATATGGATTCATTATTCCATTATATTAACAAATACGCCTCAACTTTAATGTCCGAAGAAGATTTTAAGGTTTTCAGGAGCCATTTTATCCAGAAAAGGATAAGAAAGAAGCAATATCTATTAGCAGAAGGAGAAATATGTAAACATATGGCCTTTATCGCAAAAGGTGCCATGCGTAAATATTATATAGATGAAAAAGGTGTTGAGCACATCGTTGATTTATATATCGAAAATTGGTGGGCAGGTGACCGTGAGAGTTTTGTTATGTTTACGCCCAGTGTGTACCATATAGATGCGTGGGAAGATTGTGAAGTACTCCTCATTTCAAGGGAAAATACATTAAAACTATGTAAGGAATGTCCTGCTTTTAATGAATTGTTATTGAAACTTGATGAACGAAATAATATTGCTACACAAAAAAGAATAACTTCTTCGATCAGCTTTACTGCGGAAAAACGCTATGCAGACTTTGTTGACTGCCATCCATATTTTGTACAACGGTTTCCTCAACATATCATTGCTTCTTATCTCGGCATTACAAAAGACACACTAAGTCGGGTGCGTAAAAAAGCACTTAAAAAGTAAGCTATACCTTTACTTCATTTATATTTAGTCGATATTTATCGATGTTTTTTTTTCGCTATTTAGCTACGTTTTTTTCTTTCCATTTGATGCATTTTTGCGTTTTAAATTTAAGTCAAGAACCAATGGCAAAGTCTCCTAAAATCATTCATCTAAATTTACTTCGTCCTGAATTTTATAAGAAAGATGGGTAAATGATCTTAGTCTTTCTTAACAAAGACCGCTAGTAGGGATAAGACTTTATCACCAGAAAAAACAACTTTAAATACACTAATTTGTTCAAATGCATCCACTCTTCCATTATATTATCAAGCATGTTTCCACTTTAATTTCCAAAGAAGAATTTAGGGTTCTAAGAAGCCATTTCATTCAAAAAAAAATACGAAAAAAACAATATCTATTACAGGAAGGAGAAATATGTAAATATTTTGCCTTTATCGTAAAAGGTGCCATGCGCCAATATTATATAGATGAAAAAGGTTTCGAGCGTATCGTTAATTTATATACCGAAAATGGGTGGGCGGGTGACCATGAGAGTTTTGTTATGTTTACGCCCAGTATCTATCATATAGATGCGTGGGAAGATTGTGAGGTACTCCTTATTACAAGAGAAAGTTTATTAAAACTTTGCAGGGAATGTCCCGCTTTTAATGAATTCCTATTGAAACTGGATGAACGAAATAATATTGCCGCACAAAAAAGAATCACTTCGATCAGTTTTACCGCAGAAAAGCGCTATAAGTGCTTCGTCCGGGATTATCCAAGGCTTGTCAATCGTTTCCCTCAACATATTATTGCTTCTTATCTTGGCATTACAAAAGACACGCTAAGTCGGGTGCGTAAAAAAGCACTTAAAAAATAAAGCTATATCTCTACTTTGTTTTATATTTTGTAGACATTTGTCGATATCCTTTTTCGTCATTTGTCTACGTTTTTTCTTACCATTTGGTATAGTTTTGTTTAAACAAATCAAAACTATAAACAATGGAAAAATCTCCAAAAATCGGTCTTGAAGGCCTACTTCGTCCAGAAGACAGTATTGTTGTACTGATCGATCATCAACCTTTTCAAGTTGCCAATTTACATAGTCATGAACCTACAATGATTATTAATAATACAGTAGGGCTTGCTAAAGCTACAAAAGTATTTAATGTTCCAACTATTCTTACTACCGTTACCGAGGAACGAGGAGGCTATATCCTTAAAGGTATTCAAGACGTATTCCCAGAACAAAAACCTATTAACAGGACATTCATCAATACTTGGGAGGATCCTGCAGTTACTGAAATAGTAAAGGAAAGTGGTCGTAAGCAATTAATTATAGCAGGTCTATGGACAGAAGTTTGTGTTGCAATGCCTGCAATTCAAGCTTTGGGAGAAGGTTATGATGTATTTGTGGTTACAGATGCATGTGGTAGTGTAAGTGCTGAAGCTCATGATATGGCTGTACGCCGTATGGTTCAGGTAGGTGTTGTACCAATCAATTGGTTAGCTGTGGTTTCAGAATGGCAACGCGATTGGGCCCGTACCGAAACAGCATCTCAACTGGGGCCTATCCTATTTGAACATGGTGGGGGAAGCGGTGTTGCTTTAGCCTGGGAGTTGCAGTTACTTGCTACTACACCTCCACAACAATAATAGCGGGATATCTGATATACTAATAGATCGTATTAAACCAGAGGCTGTCTCATATTTTGACAGTCTCTGGTTTATCTATCAAGTATCTGTTATATAAAGAATATACTTATGAATAGTGACTTAGCCCTTTTAATGGAAGAGAATTTAATTCAGGTATGGAGTGAAAATAATTCTTCTAACAGGATAAAAGCAATAGAAAAAATCTATACATCAGACAGTAACCTGTACCATGTAGGACATCAAACAACAGGGCATGAGGCTATTAATGAAAGTGTGAACAATATTTTGGCTAATATGCATGCAGCATTTACTTTTTTCAAACTTAAACCAGTTGTTATCAATAATAATATGGGTAGACTAATCTGGGGGATGGGTCCAAATATAGAATCGCTTGTTGCCACGGGGATGGATATCGCTGTGTTTGAAGATGGAAAAATCAAATCATTATATGTATTCCTTGATTAAAAACTAAGAAATGAAACATGCATAAGTAGCCATAAACCAAAGGAAAAGCATCATTTATACAGGCTTCATTGCCGAAAAAGACAATTTATTCTAATGAACCGTCCATGATTAAATAATCATCCCTCTGTGTGTTTAATGATTATTTAACCATGGTATAAAACCGCCAAAGGCAGCATGAATGCCTTTAGAAGCAAGCGATAAATGAATAAACAAAATATAAACAGATGAAAAAGGAAACCAGCTTTTCAACAAAAGGACAACGAGCTGATATAGGCGACTTAACCATTTATCGAATATTAGCGAATAGATATACGGATGCTGTTGGTCCATTTGTATTTTTAGACCATATCGTTCCGAAAGCTCATTCGTCTGCTATGGATAGCGGGACTGGTGCACATCCCCATCGCGGTATAGCTACCTTAAGTTACATTATAGAAGGGGAGGGTGAACATTTCGATAGTGCCGGGAATCATGCGAAAGTCTATTCCGGGGGAATCCAATGGATGAAAGCTGGAAATGGGATTCTCCATGATGAAACGTTAAATGTAGATTCTCGAACAGAAAATAATCGTACGCATGCCTTTCAATTCTGGATTAATCTTCCCGCAAAAAACAAAGCCGAAAAGCCGGAATATTTAGCGGTTCAAAGTGATGAAGTGCCACAAAAATCATTACCAAATGATAGTGGTTGGATAAAAGTAATCGTTGGCAGTTATGAAGATTTGAATTCCAACATACCAAATTATTCAGCGCAGTTTTTATATCATATTCAAGTTGAAGCAGGGAAAAGCTTTACCATTTCAATTGCCGAAAAAGTTGAGGTTGCTGCCTTTTTACCCAGCACGAACTCGATACTTAACGATGTTGAATTTCAAGTGGGAGAGTTTATAGAATTTGACAGACTTGCTGGTGAGATAATGATTGAAAATAAATCGCAGGAAGCTACGGATGTTATTCTATTTGGAGGAGAACCCTATACTGAACCCATTGTGGCTGAAGGCCCATTTGTAATGAATAGCCGGTCTGAAATAGCAGATGCTTACCGCGACTTTTATGCAGGGAAATACGGCAAGATCAATAATCAAAAAGGTAGGGTGTAATTTGGTTAACTATTCTATAATAAACAGGAAAACATGAAAATAAGTGTTCTATTATTATTAGCCCTTGTAAATATTAACTGCAGTACAAAAATTAAGACTACAGAAAAAATGCAAAGAAATCGTATAAGTTTTTTGATGAAAACAATATGAATCCTTTTGTCGTAAACGAGAACAACGGTGGTATTGAAACATTAGGCACATTGAAGAGTCATCAAGTGGTATGTATACCAGCGAACTGTGTGGAGTCCGGACACCTTTGGCGAGCATAATTTTTACTCATCTTCTATATCAACCATATTAAGAATAGTCTGACCGTTTTGAGAGTAATTATTGTAAAGTAAAACAACACAAGATATGTTTTAGCGTACTAAGCGCGGATCCGGTACCAATTTATTAGACGAATAAATATTTATAAATATGAAAAGACAAGCAACAGCCGTGTGGAACGGCACGATTAAAGAAGGCAAGGGAAACCTGACTTCTCAAAGTGGAGTTTTAAAACAAACGCCTTATACATTTGTCTCCCGTTTTGAGAACGGAACAGATACCAACCCCGAAGAACTCATGGCAGCGGCGCATGCCGGGTGCTTCACCATGAAATTGAGTGCCGACCTCACCACTGCAGGCTACGATCCGGAAGAACTGACCACTACATCAACGATCACATTAGATAATGGTGTTATCACAAAGTCCGACCTGGTTTTGACCGCAAAAATTGCCGGAATTTCAGAAGATGAATTTCAGAAAATAGCACAATCTGCCGAAGAAACCTGCCCTGTAAGTAACGCTTACAATCTAGAAATTTCATTAAAGGCAACCTTGCTATAAATTAACAATAAAATGAAAGCGATAAAAAAAACAGTCATGATTTTAGCGATATCTTTTGCCGCAGGCAATGCTGCTGCACAAAGTAATGAAGCCTCTTTTGGAAGAGAAGAGTACATCACGGTAGAAAAAAATGTCAAATTGCACGTCACGGATTTGGGTGAGGGAAAACCCGTGGTTTTGATTCACGGCTGGCCATTGAGCGATGCAATGTATGAATACCAATATCAGTTTTTATTGGAAAAAGGCTACCGGGTCATCGGAATTACACTACGCGGTTTCGGAAAGTCTGACAAACCATATGGCACTTATAATTATGACGTGTATGCCCATGACATCAACGTGGTGTTAGACAAATTGGATATTAAAGATGCAACACTTGGTGGATTCTCGATGGGAGGTGCCATATCTATACATTATGTAGCAACATACAATAGCGCCAGGGTAAGTAAGCTCGCATTATTCGGCGCAGCGGCCCCAGTCTGGACCAAACGCGAAGATTACAATTATGGCTTTACCGAAGAAGCCGTGAATGAGCTGATCGCATTAAGCAAGGTCAACAGGCCGCAGCTTCTGGAAAACTTCGGTAAAATATTCGGAGCCAGTGAAACGGCTTTGCCAGCAGGTATTGCGAATTGGTTAGGAGGTATTAATATCGAAGCATCTCCTTATGCCACTACACAAAGTTTAATCGCATTGAGAGATACAGATTTAAGGGGTGAACTTTCAAAGATCAATATTCCAACAGCTATTTTCCATGGCGTTAAAGACCTTATCTGTGAATATGCTCTGGCAGAACAAATTCATCAGGGAATTAAAAACTCCTACATCGTAAAATTTGAAAACAGTGGTCACGGCCTGTTTTTCGAAGAATTGGAAAAATTCAATACGGAATTATTAGCATTCCTAAAAAAGTAGATGTACTACATATCAGTTCCTAATTAGACACCATATAACTGACTATACGGCTAAATCAATCAACAAAAGCAAGAGCGTATAAATTTACAATTAAAATAAAATGGGAAATAAAGAAATCGTGTTGAAGGCAATGAATGAATTGTTTCACGAAAAAGACAGCACAGCCATCGAACGTTATTGGCATGAATCATACCAACAGCACAACCCATCCATGATCAATGGTCATGAAGGACTTAAAAAGCTTTTGCCTGTTTTAGATGCAAGCTTTAAGTGGCAGCCCGGAATAATCGTTGAAGAGCATGACATCGTGATTACGCATAGCCTAGTACATGGTTGGGGGCCGGTACCAGTAATAGTGGTCGATATTTTTCGATTAGAAGATGGAAAAATAGCAGAGCATTGGGATGTCGTACAAGAAGAGACTCCAGCCTCAAAATCTGCTAATGGAAATGCAATGACTTCTTTTTAAAATACCCCGTTAAGCAATGAGACGAGTTTATGATTTCAATAATATAAGTTCAAAAATCGGTTAAATACTTTTAATAAGTATTGTATTTCAAAGCTTAGGGAAATGAAAAAAAACAAGATCATTTTAATTCTTCTCTTAATTTTTAGCATTTGTTCCTGTGCTAAACAAGAACCTTTCATGGACTATGTGTTCAGCTGGGACGGAGATTCCGCTATATTAGGGGTTGAACTCACGTATTCTGCCGCTCAAAAAGACAGTACCGTCTTTATATTCGGAGACCCGAGTTGGGGCGGACAGAACGATATATTTGATGTTATCAAAAATATTCGTAGTATCGGATCTGATGAAGAGCTCAAGATAGACGAAGCGAACAGGCGGATCACCATATACCACAATGGGGCAAAAAAACACAGGCTCGCTTATGAAATAGACGGTTCACTTCTCGCCGATAAACCAACTAGGAGTTCTCAAAGGGAACTGTTCAGGCCTGTTATCACAAAAGGAGTGTTGACGTTGGTAAGTAAGCAGTTTGCCTTGGCCATAACCGACGAAAGTAATCCTTTGGTATCCTTCAGCTGGCGTAGCTACCCTGAAAATGTCAACTATTTCAATTCCGTCAATCCATCCCAGATCGATCCATCGGAAAAACTTTCAATCGATTACGACAACCTTTCAAATATGGTGCTATTCGTTATGGGAAATAATATTGGCGTGAAGGAATACAACGTTATGGGTATCCCTTACTATTGTGTAACCACGAAAGAAGATAAATATGGAAATGACTTGCAGGGAAATCTCAGCCCTTTTTTTGAAAGCTATTTACCGAACATCCACAAGTTCTGGAACGATACCGATTTTCCGTTCTATTTTTTATCCGTCACAGCATTGCAAAACAACGAAAAAGAAATAGGAGGGGGTGGTTTTGGTATAAAAAATGGTTTTGTCATGAAGTTGGGGAGAAAATTTGGCACAAGGGAAAAGTACGTTACGGCACACGAAACCGCTCACACTTGGATCGGAATCAAAATGATGTTAGGTGAGGATAGTTTTGACCATCAATGGTTCGGTGAGGGGTTTAACGATTATACCACAATCATTAATTTGGCAAACAGCAAAATTTACGGGAAGGAGGACTTTCTTTATTACCTAAATGAAGAGACCTTAAAACCACATTACGAAAGTAAAATCAAAAGTGTACACAATGATTCTATTGCCACAAAATACTGGACGGATTATGCCAATTATGGAGTTCTTCCATACAGACGTGGACTCATCTACGCTTTTTACCTCGATAACCAGGTCAGGTTAGCGTCGAACGGAAAATTTACGCTCAGGAATATGTTGCTCGACCTGCACGCACTTAGAAAGGCAAAAAAGAGCGATGAGATTTTAACGGTTGATGATTTTATTAACGTAGGCGCTGCATATGTAGACAAAAAGGAGTTGGTTGAGCAGATAGAGCATCATATGATAGAGGGACAACCCATTGATTTTAACAACGTAAAACTTATTGCCGAATTTAATATCGAAATCAACAACAATATACCGGAGGTAAGCTTAATCGAGAATGCCGATCTGTCAAAAATATATCGGTGGTAATGATAATAATACAGCACTTTAACGAGGTAAAGTTAACCACCAGTGGTAGCATGAGTGCATTTAAAAAACAAACAAGTAATTAATAAATTATTCTAATGAAAAACAAATTAACGGGTAATAGATATATAATGGATGTGGGGGTTCTGAAAACCGAACTCTTTTTCGAAACCGATGAATCCATGGTTTTTACAGTGATAGAAGGTGGCTCTTTAACCGAAAATGGCTATTCGGAAAGAGTGGAAACCACCATCGCTGAAATTCGTCCACAGGTATATATGGTTGCATGGAAAGAAATTTCAGGTGCTACCGTAACACATGTGGAAGACCATGAAAATGGAATTATTTATAGCAACGCAACGTTGCCCGATGGAAGCTTTTACACGATGAAAGGCACCATAAGCCTCATTCAAAATGACGCGAGTACATAATAAATAAGTAAAGCAAAAAAAATATCCCAAATCATGGATACACCACCAAATGAAACAACAAATGACCCCATTCGCATTGGTTATAGTCTTTCACTTTCCGGTCCAGTGGCCGAGAATACAAAGGCAGTTATGCTCGCACACCGTATTTGGGAAGAAGAAATCAATAGCAAAGGAGGTCTTCTTGGCCGTAAAGTAGAGTTGGTATGTTACAATGACAATGGAGACCCTCTGCAAGTATCCGATAGCTATAAAAAGCTTTTGGATGTGGATAAAGTAGATTTGATTATTGGAGGTTATGGAACCAATACGATTGCAGCCTCAATGCCAGTGATTATGGAGCGTAAACGATTTTTAGTCGGACTGATGGGCTTAGGCGTTAATTTGAACCTGAAATATCCGAATTATTTTGCGATGATTCCTACAGGTCCTAAGCCTAATTCAACGCTTACAGAAGGCTTTTTTGCGCTTGCAGCTTCCCAAAGTCCCAAACCGATAACCGTTGCTGTACTTTCTGCTGATGCAGAATTTTCAAAAAACCCGGTTATAGGTGCCCGAGAAAATGCAGAGAAATATGGCTTTCAGGTAATTTATGAGAAAACCTATCCACTTTCAACAGAAGATTTTACAGCCATAATAGATCAGGTAAAAGCGACCAACGCTGACTTATTTTTCATCTGTTCTTATTTAAACGATTCAATAGGTTTGGTTCGTGCGCTACATAAAAGTGACTTTCGTCCAAAGATCGTTGGAGGAGCCATGATTGGTCCACAGAGTGCTTCCGTAAAAACAGAGCTGGGTCCTCTTTTAAATGGCTTTGTCAATTATGAATATTGGGTGCCGGTACCAAAGATGAACTTTCCGGGAGTTACTGATATGTTGGCCAAATATCAAACAAAGGCAATTGAAAAAAATGTAGATGCGCTGGGTTACTATATGGCTCCATTGGCATATGCACAAATGCAAATACTTGAACAAGCGGTTGCGGCAACTGCAAGTTTGGATGATGAGGTTCTTTCTGCATATTGTCGAACCAATAGTTTTGAAACGGTAATGGGGAACATTCGTTTTGGCGAAGGTGGTGAATGGGCTGAACCACGTGTGGTACAAGTACAATTTCAAAACATCGACAACCATGAAATGGAGACCTTTAGAGACAGCCGTGTGCAAGTGGTTGTCGATCCACCGGCATACGCATCTGGTCCATTGATATACCCATACGCCCCATAATTTAACCATTTGATGAGGGGATTGTATTAACAATATTAAAAAAACAGAGCATCAATTTCAGAAAAAGAACGATTATGGAAACACATGAATATCCAAACGGAGAAATTACCATTCTTTGGAAACCAAAGTTATGCGTTCATGCGGCAGTTTGTGTAAAGACTTTATCAAAAGTCTATAATCCAAAGGCACGCCCTTGGATAAAAACAGAAAATGCGACCACGCAGGAACTCATTGAACAGGTTGCAAAATGCCCATCTGGAGCATTGAGTATAAAAAAAGAACCTAACAATTTTGAATAATGGAAAACACAAAAGTAGTTTTTAAAGAAGATAGTATTTACGGTGAAGTCCAGCTGTTCTCAGATGATAAAAAAGCGGGAAAAATGGACATTTCCGTTGCAGAGGGTAGGCTTAGGGTATATCACACTGAAGTCAATGCTGCGTACGAAGGAAGAGGTTTTGCAAAATTATTGCTTGACCAATTAATAAGTTATGCCAGGGAGAATAACCTGGGAATCATACCGCTTTGCCCCTATGTTCTTGCACAATTCAAACGCCACCCAGCAGATTACGCAGATGTCTGGTTAAAAAAGAGCATAAATAATTAGGTGATAAATGAATTATATATTAGAAAGCCCAGTAAAAGGAGCTTTAGGTACCCAAAAACACAAAACAGACATTCATTGGAGAAATGGTGTGTTGATCACCGATGAACCTGAAAAACTGGGTGGAAAAGATTTAGGTCCGGATCCTTATACACTACTACTAGCATCTTTGGTAGCCTGTACATTAGCGACGCTCAGGATGTATATCGAACATAAAGGTTTAAGCATCTCAGGAATAGAAGTTGAGGCTAACATCTTCTACAAAATAGAAAATAAAGAAACGATAGCATATATTGAACGGAAGATCGAATTTGGAGAGCAGCTGAGTCCGGAAATAGAACAAAGACTATTAAGGGTGGCGGAAAATTGTCCTATATCAAAAACGCTAAAAGGAAATATCAATATCTCAACCGAATTAATAAAATAAAAGCAAGCGCTTTTTTAATAGGAAAAAATAAATAAAACCTCAATAGTAAATAATACAAAATATAGATGGCTCATTTACCCGAACTGATACAAGATATGGCGCTTATCCTTTTGGTAGGTGCATTGGTTACCATTCTTTTTAAACGAATTAGGCAGCCCCTGGTTTTGGGTTATATCATTGCCGGCTTCTTGGTTGGTCCGCACTTCAGTTATCTGCCCACCATCGTGGATCACGAAAATATAAAGACTTTTGCAGAGATTGGCGTCATCATGCTGCTGTTCAGCCTAGGTCTGGAGTTCAGCTTTAAAAAACTGGTGAAAGTAGGTGGTTCGGCGTCTGTCACAGCGGTTGTCGAAATTATATTTGTAGGTTTGGGCGGGTATCTTACCGGGTATTTGCTGGGTTGGAATCAGATGGATAGTCTCTTCCTTGCGGGTATGCTCGCAAGTTCCTCCACCACCATTATTCTGCGGGCTTTTGACGAGCTGGGTTTAAAATCAAAACAGTTTGCCAAAGTAGTTTTCGGTGTACTGGTAGTAGAAGATATTATCGTCATCCTACTGATGGTATTGCTTTCTACCGTTGCCGTAACGCAGGCTTTTCAAGGCTCGGAAATCCTTTTCACCGTACTCAAACTTGGCTTCTTTTTGGTGCTTTGGTTTTTAGTAGGTATTTATCTGCTTCCGGTATTTATAAAAAGGACCAGAAAATGGATGGACGAGGAAACGGTGCTCATCCTTTCGATAGGCCTTTGTTTCGGCATGGTGCTGCTGGCTACGCAGGTCGGGTTTTCTGCCGAATTAGGTGCTTTTGTGATGGGTTCGTTAATAGCAGAAACGGTGTTGGCAGAAAAAATCGAACACCTAACGCAGCCTATTAAACAGTTCTTTGGTACCATATTCTTTGTTTCTGTGGGTATGATGATCGATCCACAGGCGATGTATACCTATGCAGGTCCCATATTGGCTATTACCCTACTCACCATCGTAGGAAAGTTTTTCTTCAGTGGATTAGGCGCCTTGATTTCTGGGCAACCCTTAAAACAGGCTGTACAGATAGGTTCGAGCATGGCCCAGATCGGCGAATTTGCTTTTATAGTTGCGGCTCTGGGATTGTCGCTCGGGGTTATTTCGGAATTTCTGTTTCCTATTGCCGTAGGCGTATCGGCGATCACTACGTTTACCACACCTTATCTGATTAAATTTTCAGAACCGCTTTACGGTACGATTGTAAAAATACTTCCGGTAAAATGGGTAGCACGTTTGGATGCCTACACTTCCGAAACGCAGAAAAATAAAAACAATCCGCTTTGGAAAAAAATGCTGCGGGAATACAACAGTATCCTGATCACCAATAGTATTATGCTCGTGGCCATTGCCCTTCTGTTCAAATATACATTCATTCCGTTTGTGGATGTGCAGATAGAAAGTGTACTTTGGAGAAATGTGGTGTTGATAAGTGCGGCGACCTTGCTGGCATCGCCTTTCCTATGGGCTATCCTGATCAAAAAAATCAAACTGAAAGAAGGCAATGAAAGCGTCAATGCGTATTACCTGAACTATTCGCTGACGGGTATCTCCCTCCATGCCATCCGGTTTCTTTTGGGGATATTCCTTATCGGTTTCTTCATTGATCAAATAACAACAACGAGGTATGCGCTGATGGTCGCTGTTCCGGTAATTGTGGTATTGCTCTGGTTTTTCTCAGATAAGGTTCAGAAGGTTCACCAGCGAATAGAGCAGCGGTTTATGTCGAATCTCAATGAACGGGAACGGCTTGCATATATCCAGAATAAAGGAACCATCGAACTGCAGCAAAAAAACGAAGAGACAAAGCGGCATTTTCAGGAATGGAATGCTTATGTAACAGAACTGGAAGCCGGTGCCACTCTTCCTTTTGCCGGAATGACTCTGTACGAACTTAACTGGAAAGAGCAATATGGGATAAATATCGTGTACATACGTAGAAACGACAGAACCCTACATCTGCCCAGCGGAAATCACCGGATATTGCCTTACGACAAGGTAGGCATATTGGGAACGGATGAACAGGTTTCTCAATTAAAACTTGTCTTTGACCAAACAGACCCGCAAGAGGGCAGCGAAGAAGAAATAGACATTAATGATATACAGCTTATCAAGGCACAGGTTACGGAAGCCAATCCTTATTCCGGCAAGACGATAAAAGCCTCCGGTATCCGGAAAGACCTGCATAGCCACGTAATAGGTATTGAAAGAAACGGTGACCGTATCCTGAACCCGAGTTCATCAGAAGCGATATTCGCTAATGATATTGTGTGGCTCGTAGGCGATACACACCGTATAAAAGCATGTTTAAAGGATCATCGGGAGAACTTTCTGGAAGTATAACGCCTATTCAGGTGTCAAAAATGGAGAGGCTTATGTACACAACGTTTCTAAATAACATATCTAAATTCACCACCCTAACGGAAGAGGAACAATCGTTATTTACGGATATGCTGGATCTCAGGTATATACCAAAAAAAACAACACTACTTCGTGAAGGTGAAATCTGCCAATTTGAAGGCTATATTCAAAAAGGTTGTGTACGCATTTATTATATGAATGAAAATGGTTGTGAAGTGACGTTGTGTTTTGCTGTGGAAAACTGGTGGGTATGCGATATTGACTCATTTTATGAAAGAAAGCCATCCATTTTTTTTATTGAAACATTGGAAGCTACGGAAATGTATGTATTCACTCCGGAAACCAAAGAAAAGTTACTATCCACCATACCAAAATTTGAAAGAGTCTTTCGGTTATTGGTACAGCGTAACTTATCTGCTGTTCAAAAAAGGCTGGTTACAACCATTTCAAAAACGGCCACTGAGCGTTATCTTGAATTTATCAAGATGTACCCCTCGCTTCCGTTGCGCGTACCGCAATATTATATAGCGTCTTATCTTGGGATATCGCCCGAGTTCATAAGTACAATAAGGAAAAGGCTCTCATCTAAATAAAATATGATGGAGTAGGCAATTACCTTCACCCGGAAAGAATGCATTTTGACATTTCCGCGTTTTGTCCTTAGAAAGTATATAGGAGAAACTAAGGAATAACTTGACCAAATGAAATATTTTTTTTATCATATGTCATTAATTTTGAATTTGTTGATTAACCTAACTTTAATTTTTATTATTTAAAGATTTATTATGCTTGATATCGTTATAGAATCCAGAAAGGCCGAAATTACCCCAGGTTTTGCGGTTAAACGCATCCTTCCCTACCAGCTCCGTAGAATGGTTGGGCCGTTTATTTTTATGGATCATGGTGGCCCGGTAAATATCCCGATAGCGGCTGCAAATAGTCTTGATGTACTGCCGCATCCGCATATTGGTCTATCCACGGTCAGTTATCTGTTCAGTGGGAATGTGACCCACAGAGACAGTCTTGGAGTAGAGCAGGTGATAAAACCTGGCGAGATCAATTGGATGACCGCTGGGAAAGGAATTACACATAGTGAACGTTTCGAAGATCCGGCGATGCTGGCTGGGGGCGAGCTGGAAATGATACAGACATGGGTAGCACTTCCCGAAAAGGATGAAGAAAGCGAGCCATCCTTCGACAACTATAAGCCTGACCAGCTGCCCATTTTTACGGATACTGGTGTTTGGATGCGTTTGATTGCAGGGGATGCCTATGGCTTGAAAAGTAATGTCAGGACACATTCCCCCTTATTCTATGTGCACGTCGTGCTGGATCAGGGTATTCATTTTGGCTTGCCTAAGGGGCATAGCGAAAGAGGGGCGTACATTGTCAGGGGCAGCGTCGAAGTAAACGGGATCACCTATACGGCAGGACAACTGATAGTATTTACCAAAGGGGTTGACCCATTGATTATTGCCAAAGAACAAACCACATTGATGATGCTCGGTGGTGAACACTTGGGAGAACGGTACATCTGGTGGAATTTTGTGTCCAGTAGAAAAGATAGGATTGAACAGGCCAAAGAGGACTGGAAACAGGGGCGTATTGTTTTACCACCAATGGATAATGAAGAATATGTACCCTTACCTGAAGGAAAAAGCAAACCAGCAGGAGGCCCTCCCCCAAATGCCCTTTCTTGAGCAATCGGCAATTTTCAGGCGTAACATCGTGCAGCCATTACATCGATTATAGCTGAAAGCGGTGTCTAAACACCAAAAGACGTATTCAAAAACAGTATTAAAAGAAGAAAAAAAATGGAAATAGGAATTGATAGTTTCGCATCTGCCATGTACGGCAGCAATAAACTTAGCAGTGTCGATGCAATGGAACAGCTACTGGAGAGGATCGTTCAGGCCGATCAGGCGGGACTGGATATTTTCGGTATCGGCGAGCACCATAAGAAGGAGTTTCTGGATTCCGCTCCTGCGGTAATCCTCGCTGCGGCAGCAGCAAGGACGAAAAATATACGCTTAACCAGTGCCGTCACCGTGCTGAGCACCTCAGATCCGGTACGGGTTTATCAGAGCTTTGCAACCTTGGATCTGATATCAAAGGGTAGGGCAGAACTTGTTGTGGGCAGGGGGTCTGCTATAGAAGCGTACCCGCTGTTTGGGTTTGATCTGAATGATTATGATGCGCTGTTCAAAGAGAAATTGGGACTCTTGTTGAAAATCCGTGATCAGGAATTTATTACCTGGTCAGGAAAATTTAGGGCAGCGTTGGAGAATCAACCGGTCTATCCCAGATCAACTCAGGAGACACTTCCAGTTTGGCTTGGTGTTGGGGGTACTCCCGAATCATTTGTCAGGGCCGGGACTTTGGGACTGCCGCTTATGGTTGCGATTATCGGCGGAGAAACAGGGCGCTTTCGTCCTTTGATAGAACTGTACAGACAGGCTGGACGTCGGGCAGGCTTTGCGCCAGAACAGTTAAAAGTTGGATTGCATTCACCGGGCTACGTAGCGGTAACCAATGAGGAAGCTATTGTAGACTATTATCCAGGTTATGCTGAACTGTGGACTAAGGCGGGCAAGGAACGTGGGTGGCCTCCGGTAACCAGAACCGGGTTCGATGCATTGATATCTCCTAAAGGTGTACTGGTGGTTGGTGGGCCCGAACAGGTGGCAGAAAAACTGTTAAGGCATAGCGAGGCATTGGGTGGTGTTGACCGCTTTACCTTTCAGATGGATAATGCAGGGCTTAGCCATCAACAGCTGTTACGTTCCATAGAAATAATTGGTACGAAGGTTATTCCACTGGTCAATAAAGAGCTTGATTAATTCCTTTTTTGATTCATCCGATCTTCAGGCACCATTTAAAAAACGACCACCGAGCGTTATCTTCAATTTATCAATAAATATCCTTTGGTTCCGATAAGCGTACCGCAATATTACATAACGTCTTGTCTTGGCGTATCAGCTGCATTCATCAGCACGGTAAGTAAAACGCGTCCAGCTAAGTAAAACCTTCCGACATAAAAGGTCTCAAATAGCGAGATTTCCCATTCATTAATTCCCTATATATTGGTTCTAACCCGTATAGGGAATTTTAATTTTAAAGACAGTCCTTTTTATTTCCGTCATTTCTTAAACCAGTTAAATGAACAGGGGGTTTTGTTGTCGCAACTTTGTAGTATCAGAATTACAATTAAAATAAAACGATAAAAAAATGGCAAAATCAGTCTGGACAATAGATCCATCACATTCCGAAATCGGCTTCAGGGTAAAACACATGATGTTTACCAATGTGTCCGGTAAGTTTAATGATTTTCATGCAACCGTTGAAAATGACAATGACACATTTGAAACTTCTGAAATTTCCTTTTCAGCAGACGTAAGTTCCATTGATACAAACAATGTCGATAGAGATAACCACTTGAGAAGCGCGGATTTCTTTGATATCGATAAATTCCCGAAGATTTCATTCAAATCAACAGCCATCAAGAAAATCAATGAAGGACAGTTTGAGGTATCGGGAGATCTTACTATTAAAGATGTAACCAAAAAGGTGACTTTAGATGCGGAGTACAGCGGTTTGATGAAAGATCCATGGGGCAACACAAAAACAGGAGTTTCTTTATCGGGAAAAATCAACCGCAAAGAATTCGGATTAACATGGAATGCCTCCCTTGAAACAGGTGGTGTTTTGGTTGGAGAAGACATCAAACTGGTGTCTGAGGTGCAATTGATCAAACAAGTTGATATACACTAAAATTTAAAATTATGCTTAATAGAAACAAAGAATTCAAGACTTTCAACATGAGTTGGGAAGCTGAGTATGGTTATGTACAGGCTGTGAAAAATGGCGATACAGTATGGATCTCGGGACAATTGGGGCATAATGAGCAGGGCGTACTTGCAGAAGGAATGGAAAATCAGATGGACCAAACGTACGCGAACATTGGTAGCCTTCTGCAGGGCTTTGAAATGACACCAGATGATGTTGTTGAAGAAGTAATTTATGCCACGGATATATCCTCCGCATTTGAATTTAGAAAAAAATTTGGTGCCTTATTTTATTCTGATCCAAAAAGAATTGCCAGTACCATAGTGGAAGTCCGCGACTTAGTATTGCCTGGACAATTGGTTGAAATAAAAATAGTAGCGAAAAAATAAAAATTAAAAGCAAAACAATTTATTAACATGAAAAAGACAATTTTATCTACCGTGGTGAGTCTAATATCCTTGGTTACATTCGCCCAAAATCCAAGCCCTGAATTATTAAACCCAACCAACCATTCTTTACTGTTGATCGATCACGAAGGTCAAATGGCCTTTGCTACGCACAGCATTTCTACAACGGAATTAAGAAACAATGTGGGACTTGTGGCGGGGGCCTCCCAGATCTTCAAAATTCCTACGGTTGTTACGACCGTTGCAGAAAAATCATTCAGCGGTCCGGTTTTCCCGGAAGTTCAAGAGTTTTATCCCGAATCGACTTCCGGTTATGTAGATAGAACCACCATGAATACATGGGAAGACGTTAATGCACACAAAGCCATCACCGGTAAAGGCAAAAAGAAAATTGTTATGGCAGGTTTATGGACAAGCGTTTGTATTGTAGGTCCCGTTTTATCAGCATTGAGTGAAGGATATGATGTATATGTTATAACCGATGCTTCGGGAGATGTTTCAAAAGAAGCCCATGATCAGGCCGTAACACGCATGGTTCAGGCGGGCGCAAAACCAATAACTTCTCTACAATATTTATTGGAACTACAAAGAGATTGGGCACGTCAGGAAACCTATAAAGCAGTGAATGACCTGGTTGTACGGTTCGGTGGAGCATATGGCATCGGCGTGCAGTATGCCCGGGAAATGTTGAAGCATTAAAAATAAGTTATTTATTCCAAAAGGCAGGATATCACAAGCCTGCCTTTTTAGACTGCATGTGAAGCATGAAAAACATTAATAATTTATTTCTGAGTACTTTCCTTTTAGGCGCGTCAATTGTACATGCCCAACAAGCTGATATCCTAATCACCAACGGAAAGATCACTACGTTGAGCGACAACAATCAGGACGTAGAAGCTGTAGCTATTTCCGATAATAAAATAGTGAGAACAGGAACCAATAGCGAAATCCTTAAACTGAAAGGGAAAAACACAACAGTTGTTGACGCCCAAAATAGACGTGTTATTCCCGGTCTTTTTGATAGCCATATGCATGTGATCCGTGGAGGCCGCTTCTATAATACCGAGCTGCGTTGGGACGGGGTAACATCGTTGAAAAGGGCTCTTCAGATGCTGAAGGAGCAGGCAGCTCGTACACCAGAGGGCCAGTGGGTACGTGTTGTAGGTGGTTGGAACGAATACCAATTTGAAGAAAAACGACTCCCTACTATCGAAGAGATCAATGAAGCAACCGGAAATACGCCTACTTTCATTCTCTACCTATACGGAAAGGCTTGGCTTAACAAGGCTGGTCTGCAGAAATTGAACATCATGGGCGATACACCGAATCCTTCTGAGGGATTGATCGAAAAAGATGAAAAGGGGAACCCAACAGGACTTTTAGTTGCAGAACCGAATGCCTTTATTTTGTATTCTACATTGGCAAAACTGCCGGAACTTACCGAAGAAGAGAAAGTGAATTCCACTTTGCAGTATATGACCGAACTGAACCGCGTCGGTGTTACAGGAGTAATGGATGCAGGTGGCGGATTTCAGAATTTCCCGGATGATTATCGTATTACCGATTCCTTGGATAAGCAGGGTAAGATCACGGTTAGGCTTCCTTACTACCTCTTTGCACAGAAAAAGGGCGCAGAACTGACCGATTATACAAATTGGACAGGAATGGTAGAAATTGACGCGGATCACAACAACGGCCACAATGAAATTGACTATGAAGTGGCTGGTGGTGGCGAAAATTTGATTGCTGATGCAGCTGATTTTGAAAACTTCCTTTTTCCAAGACCTGAGTTACCTGCCACCATGGAGAAGAGTCTAGGCGATGTTATTGCTGTTTTGGTTAAAAAACGTTGGCCTTTCCGCATCCATGCAACCTACGATGAAAGCATAAACCGGTTTCTGAACGTTATCGAAGAAGTAAACGAAGAAACGCCGCTTGATGGATTGGTTTGGTTCTTTGACCATGCAGAAACCGTGACCGAAGAAAATCTGCAACGCATCAAGGCCTTGGGAGGTGGTATCGCTATTCAGCATAGAATGGCCTATCAGGGTGAAAGTTTTATAAAACGTTACGGTAGAAAACCTGCCTTAAACTCGCCTCCTACTAAAAAAATACTTGAGCTGGGAATTCCTATAGGACTGGGAACAGATGGAACACGGGTGGCTTCATACAACCCCTGGGTTGCTCTTTACTGGGTCACAACCGGCAAAACGGTTGGAGGAAACCAGGTTATGGCCGAAGAAAATACCTTGGATAGGACTACGGCCTTGCGCTTGGCTACCCACAAGGGCTACGAGCTCATAAAGGATAAGAAAAAAGGTAAGATAGAAAAAGGATATTATGCTGATCTTATCATCTTAGATAACGATTACTTTACGGTGCCCGACGAAAGTATCAAAAATATAACTTCTAAGCTGACCATTGTAGACGGTAAAATTGTATATGGCGACAAAGATTATGGTAGCATTGCTCCGGTAGCTTTGCCTGTACTTCCTGCGTGGAGCCCTGTGAAACATTTCGGCGGATATCAGAACCAATAAAAATAATCGGCTGCGGGAACTCTTTGCAAAACGAGACCCCATTAACGGAGTTAAAAGCAATGAAAAAATTAATGCAATTCATAACAAACACGCAACTATCCGATGGCATGTATCATTGGGTTTTGTTGTTTTTCAGAATATTGTTATCGGTAGAAATGATCTACGCACACGGTCTTAAAAAATTGGGTATAGGCGTAGCAGAAGCAGAACAAGTACCCAATCCTATGCATTTTCCGGAAACAATCAACAATGCCTTGGCAGTTTCTGCCAATATCTTTTTCCCCATATTGGTCATATTCGGACTTTTTACAAGACTATCGGTATTACCCATTCTTGCGGTAACACTTACGGGATATTTCGTGTTGCATTTTTATGATGAGCCGTTGGTAAAAGACACACCCTATATGTACAGTTTATCTTACTTGTTGCTGTTTTTTCTGGGGGCAGGAAAGTATTCAGTTGATTACTTGTTCTACAAAAGGGTAATGTAAACCTAAAATTTAACCGCAAATAACCGTAAAGATATTTTTAATGAATTAATAGCTTTTGGAGGTTCTTGTAGCAAAGCTTTCAAAAGCAAAATTCGCATCCTGATTGTGCATAATGTTCTTGTGATCAGAAAATTTAAGTATGAGGCATATTTTAGTATACTTTTTTTTATTGTCCGTACCGATGAATCTATTGGCGCAAACCTTCAAGTTGATGCGTTACGATGAAGACTATTCCGGATTAAAAGACAGCGCAAGAACTTTTTACAACAGGATAAAATACATTCCTCTGTCCCAAACCGGTAATGTTTACCTTTCCCTCGGAGGTGAAGTGCGGGAGGAATTGGATTATGCCGTCAATGAAGACTGGGGAGAAATGGGCCTTGGCAGAGATGTTTTTTTGCTTCAACGCTACCATGTCCACGCCGATTTGCATTTGGGCAATCGGGTTCGCTTTTTTGGCCAATTGCGTAGCGGTTTGGAGAATGGGCGTAAGAACGGCCCTCGTGGCATTGATGAAGATAAACTAAATATACAAAATCTTTTTGTTGATGTTCTAGCTTATAAAAAATCGGATAGAACCCTTACGTTACGTGTGGGACGGCAGGAGATCCGATACGGCAGCGGCCGCTTGGTTGATGTAAGGGATGGCCCCAACCTCCGCCTGTACTTTGATGGAGTCAAAGCTGCTTACGCATCGCCCAATCTAAACGTTGACGCATTTGTAATGGCAGACGCCATGGTAAATACCGGCCTTTTCGATAATACCTCCACCCGGAAAGCCAACCTGTGGGGGATCTACAGCAACTACATCGTTCCGAAAAGCGGCAATCTGGATTTGTATTACCTCGGCATCAATCGCGCTAATGCTAGGTTTGATGAAGGTGTTGCTAACGAATTGCGACATACTTTTGGTGCCCGGTTTTGGAGAACGGGCATTGGATTTGTTTACAATTTTGAAGCAGTTTATCAAATGGGAACGTTTGGTTTAGGCAATATCAGTGCTTTCGCGGTTTCTTCGGAAATCGGCTATATGCTTGCGAACATAAAAGGATCACCGACCGTAAAGCTAAGGAACGACTATATTTCCGGCGATAAAACTAGAGGTGACGGCAAACTTGGTAC
This sequence comes from Olivibacter sp. SDN3, assembly GCF_014334135.1. NCBI lineage: Bacteria > Pseudomonadati > Bacteroidota > Sphingobacteriia > Sphingobacteriales > Sphingobacteriaceae > Olivibacter > Olivibacter sp. SDN3. The sequence goes on along the minus strand of NZ_CP060497.1, from coordinate 4,496,656 downwards.
CTTAAATGCTTTGTATCCGAATGGCGGCTATTTCGGGATGAATCCCCAGGTAGGTCCGGCAAATTTAATGTCTATTCATCCTAACCTCACTTGGAATCCCGGTAAAAAGGTAACACTTACATCGGAGGTGGTGTTTAACTGGCGTCATTCCACGGAAGATGGTATTTATGGTCCAAGTGGTTCGTTAAGAATATCCTCGTTCGAGTCAAAAAAAAGATACATTGGCACAGCATACATTACTACCTTTTCATGGCATATTAATGATTTTTTGAATTATAATATTGGTGTGCAATATTTTAAAACAGGTGGTTTTATCAACGATGTAATCCCCCAGCACCAGGATGGTTTTTTTGTAGGTTCGGTAATAGGGTTAAAATTTTAAACCGTGTAACAATGAAAAATCAAACGTTCGGCAGGCGGTGGTATCAAGAACATTATTGCCACTTTCAATAATTAACAGCTATCCTATTTACAGCAAAATAAGATGACAAAAACGCATAATATCCATTGGGTTACATTTCTGCTGGCGTGGGTAGCGGGATATGCCGATACCGCCACCTTTGTTGCAGGCGACAGTATTTTTTCGGCGCATGTTACAGGTAACTTCATTGTATTTGCAGCACAGGCAGTAGCTGGCGCAAACCCGGCTGATTGGGTAAAGTTACTCACCTTTCCTGTTTTTATTTTAGCAGTAATGGCTGGCGGGCGCATTGCCAAGAAAACGGACACTAAATACCGCATTTTACTTATTGAAAGCCTCGTACTGCTTACATGCAGTGCACTGGCCTTTATGCTTCCACATTGGACGATAATCGAAGAAAAAGCCGGTATGTACATCATGGTAATGATATCTGTAGCTGCAATGGGATTGCAAAATGCTTTCGGAAAATTATTTGCCAAAGAAACGCACGGACCTACTACAATGATGACCGGCAATGTGACACAGGCCTCTCTTGACCTTGGAAAAGTTTTACTCGGCGGTGTAGAGAAGGAGGTTATTTCATGGATGAGCCTGCAAAAACAACTGATAACAATTGGTGGGTTTCTTGCAGGATGCCTGCTGGGTGCTTTGTTCGGTAAACTATTAGGTTTGGGCGCTGTAGGCGTGGCAGGTATTGCGCTGCTGCTTTGTTATTTTTTCCGAAGTCATTTAAATTGTGTGAAGCACAACGTCTTTATATGATTTAATAAAGTTCGTTGAGTTCATTGTTTCAATCCTTCTTTCTATTTTCTTCGTGTTTGACTTCATATTGATGAATTGGCTATTTGTTGAAAGTTGTTTTCCTATTCTATAGCTCTGATTAGGGCTGCATACATCGTCCCACCGAAGGATGAAGGTCGTTCGTTAATCTTTGTTATCGACTCATACCCATATTGGAGAAAAGGCGACTTAATTTGCTGAAGGTAATCGGATACGGAACCCAGGGATTCGAAACTCTGTTTTCGCCGCCGTGGCGTTGGGGCAAAATGTAATCTTGGAAAACCAGGAGTTTGAATTAAGAAATGTTACGGGATCAATTGTCCAGCTCAATGGAGAAGAAGTGCTGAAGATAGAACGGGATCTGGACGCGTTGCCTTTTAACGAAAACAACCTGGCCGCCACCGTGGACGAGCCTACCTATGCCAAGCTGAAAGGCATTAGCCTCGAAAACGGCTGTATTGAGGTAAAGGTCTTGAGTCGTTTGCTTGAGGCTGCTCCCAACCTTTCCCGTGGATTTATAGGCATTGCTTTCCGGATTGACGATCGTGATACCGAGTTTGAATCCATTTATCTCCGCCCGACCAACGGTAGGGCCGAAAACCAATTCCGCCGTAACCATAGTTTACAATACTTTTCCTATCCTGACTATAAATTCGACAGGCTAAGGAGGGAATCTCCTGAAACATATGAGACCTATGCCGATATAGGATTAGACGAATGGATTACCTTACGGTTTGAAATCAACGGCCCCAAAGTAAGGCTTTACATCAATGATCAAGAGCATCCCTCGTTCATTGTGGAGGAAATGAAAGGTGGAATTAGAAAAGGCTCAATCGCCTTATGGGTCGATATAGGCACGGAAGGATATTTCAAGGATTTGAAGGTCGTAGAAAAATAGCGATGAACTGAATCTGTCGAAGAATCCAATCTGAATGTGCTTATTAACTATGCTTTCATGATAGAGCTAAAAAAGATACGAATCGAGATTGATGACGGAAACGGGTTCTACGTAAATTCTAAATACCGAATGATTTGAGGTAATCCTTAATCTCGTCAACGCCGGAGATTTTAAACTGGATATCGGAATCCCTTACCGTGAATTCAAATTTCAAATGGGGATGTTGGGCCATCAATCGGTAATATTGGTAGGTAATACCGTAATTGGTATAAGTGGCAAACCAATAATTACCAGCAATTTTGCATTGGAAATAAATTAAGATAATTATAACCCTGAAATATTAGACTGCAATGTATTGATAGTATGATGAATATGAAGATTTTTATAATCCATATGTATATAACGCTTTTTGTATTTATGCTCTCAGTGTCTTGCACATCTGCACAGTAGGGGGAAGATATTCATTGCCGGCAATGATGACAGGACGTTCCGTGCGTTGGAAAAGTCAACAGGCAAGCTCGTTTGGGAAACAACTTTACTGGCAATGGCCAACGCAACAGCATGCACCTATATGGTGAATGGCAAACAGTATGTTGCGATATCCCTAGCCGGAACAAAGAAAAATCCGTCGGAATCTGTAACGGCTTTTTCCCTTTGAGATATAAATATTTTTGACAATTAAACAGATAATCAAAATGAAACACTTGAAAACAATTGCTCTTTTAGCACTAGTCGTTATGTTGGCAGCGTGTGAAAACAAGATGCAATCAACCAATACAGATACCCAGGAAACTGAAAATTTGATTTTTGCGAAAGGCGAAAAAATCAACAATGACAATTTCACCGGTACCGTCTGGTTAAACAATCTGGTAAATGCCGATAGCGTAAACCAGAGTGCCGTGGGAAGTGTAACCTTCGAGCCTGGGGCAAGAACAAAATGGCACGCTCATCCGGCAGGACAGATTATATTGGCGTTGGATGGCGTAGGGTATTATCAGGAAGAGAGAAAGGAAAAGGTTATCGTTAGAAAAGGTGAAGTGGTAAAATGCCCCATAGATGTTCCGCATTGGCACGGAGCAAGTGCCGATAGTGCCTTTGTACAGATAGCTATAACAGGAAGGGAAAAAGGAGAGACAGTCTGGTTGAATCCGGTCACTGATGAAGAATACCATAAATAGGCTGTAGTTCCGGACTGATAATCTGCTCCTTGTCGGGGATGGTGAATGAAAATGGAACAATTTCTTTGTTTTGCTAATTTTATTAGTATAGCTTTGTAGCACCTTCAATACGGATACCATCGACACCGACTCGGTAAAGGACCTGCTGGTGGGCATGGTGGTAAAGATAGCTTTTGAGCTCCGGGAGCAGCGCAAGCTGGCTTCCTGTATTACCGTGCAGATACGCTACGCCAATTTTGAGACGGTGAGCAGGCAGATGAAAATACCCTATACTTCTCTGGATGGACTGTTGATAACAAAGGCAAAGGAGCTTTTCGATAAACTGTACGACCGGCGCATGCTCATCCGGCTGGTGGGGGTGAAACTATCCGGTCTGGTGGGTGGATTCGAGCAGACGGATCTCTACGGCGTTTCGGCAAACACGCCGTGACGCTAGCGGCGGCAATGGAAATAGATCTTTGATGGGGGGAAGCCATGTTCATCAACTGCCATTCCGCTTAAAGTCTCCGCTACGGCACCCTGACGGTGGAACGCCTGGTCGAACACGCCAGATCTGCAGGGGTGGGGTGCATGGCCCTGACAGCTGAACGAATTCCTATCCACCCATAACATCGAAAAAAAGCGCTCGAAAGCTACCAGAGCCTGTTCCTGAAAACATACTATCCAAAAGAGTTTATGGTCGCCGTACTCAACAACTACGGTGGTTTTTATAACTGCAAAGTGTACGTGAATGAAGCAGGATGTGCCGGTGCAACCATCTATTGAAGTGATATCTATCTGGGCTTTGACTGTCTGCTGAATCTGAAGTAAAAGCTCGCCGGGTACATCCCTATGCCTATATGAAATTCCTGTTAACTTTTTATTACCATAGTTTGACCATCAAATATTTATGCCTGCTTTTTATTATCTTTGTTTGACCAATCAGTGTTTATGTCTGTAATTAAGGACTATACGGAGAACGAGTTGCTGCAATCCATGAAAGCAGAAAACGAGGAGGCATTTGTTTCTTTTTACCTCTCCTATGGTTCGCTGGTAAGCAATTACATTACAAAATATGTCAAATCTTCGGCGTTGGCAGAGGACCTCTGCCAGGAAATCTTCTTGAAGATATGGGAAACCCGCGCGCAGATGGTAGAAGTGCGTGCCCTGAGACCCTGGCTATTTACCCTTACCCGGAATCATACCTTTAATTTTCTGAAGCGGGCGGCCGTGGATCATACGGCTAAAGCGGAAATACTTCGCAATTACCAGCAGTCGCATCAGAACGTGGAAGATGCGCTGCTCACAAGAGACTATCAGGAATATATTGACAGCGTCCTATCCACCCTTCCGCTAAGAACGCGCGAGGTGTTCCGTATGTGCCGGGAACAGCAAAGAACCTATGATGAAGTGGCTGCCGAGCTAGGCATTTCCCGCAATGCCGTTAAAAAACATATGGTCCGATCGATGAAAGTACTGAAGGGATCGGTAGAAAAAGACCTAGGCATATCGCTCCCGGTATTGATGGCGTTGGTATTTTATTCCTGATGACAACGCCATCGGTTACTAATCGTTTAACAGCCTTAATTTTTTTTCCCAGAAGGGGTACCCTAACGGGCACCTGAGATTGTCATCCATATGAAGGCGCAGAAAATGGAAAAAGACAAAGAATTTCAGGAACGCTTAGTCCGGCGGTACATCAATAACCAGGCAACCGACGAAGAATTGGAAGCTTACTTCCACCTGCTTCAACAAGGAGCCTTGGACGATTACCTTGAAAAGTACATGAAGGAGGATGAAGATGCTTTTCTGGAACATCACCAGACCCACAGAAGCCCGATTAGGAGAATACGGATACAGGTTGCGGCGGCAGTGGCAGTGTTGATTTTTCTGAGCGTGGGCAGCTTATTGTTTTTATTGAATAAGCGACAGACAGAGGGGGTGGTGTTAGCAAATGATGTTGCTCCGGGAGGGAACAAGGCAACGCTCACGTTAGCGGATGGACGAATGATCTCTTTAATCGAAGCGGACAACGGACAGTTGGCAATCCAATCGGGCGCAGCGGTGATGAAAGCGGCCAATGGACAGTTGGTGTATGTTGCTGCGGAGAATGAGGTTGCCGGACCGACATCCTATAATACGATTGTGACCCCCCGCGGCGGACAGTATCAGATAGTACTGCCCGATGGATCTAAAGTCTGGCTAAATGCTGCCTCGTCACTTAAATATCCGGTCACTTTTGCGGGGCTGAATGAGCGAAGAGTGGAACTGACCGGCGAAGGATATTTTGAGGTGGAAAAGGATAAAAACAGACCGTTCTTAGTGGAATCTGCACAGCAGACGGTGGAGGTGCTGGGAACGCAGTTCAACGTGAATGTCTACCCCGACGAACCGGCCATTAAAACGACTTTGCTGGAAGGCAGAGTGCGGTTAGCGGCTAGGGGCGGTACTTCGGCGGTGACCCTTTCTCCCGGTGATCAAGCTATTCGAAAAGGAGCTGGTTTTCGGATAGTGGAAGTGGATCCCGAACAGGCGATTGCCTGGAAGAATGACAAGTTTGTGTTTGATCGGGAATCGCTGCAGAGCATCCTTCGAAAGGTGGGACGCTGGTACGATGTGGAGATTGAATTTCAGGATCTAGCAGCGAAGGGTATTCTATTCGGGGGGACGATGTCGCGGTTTGATCATATTTCCAAGGTACTCAATAAGCTCGAGGTGACAGGGAATGTGCAGTTTGAGATGGTGCAGGAAACAGACGCTGCTCCGCCGAAGGTGGTGGTGAAATTAAAGCGATAGGTGGATTGACTTAACTAACGGAATAATAATATATGAAAAGAAACGGAAGAGATCCCTAGCGAAAGGCCGGATATGATAAAAGGGATTCCGATTTGCGTCGAAATCCCTTTATCTGCCAGTGGCCCCGCTTGAGGCGGGATAAATTAAATGGATTAACCTGGTGGTGTACGATGTTGGAAGCAAGGAAACACCACCTGTCAAGCAGATATACAAATGTATAAAATTTATACAAGAAAAATTTTATTCCCTTTTGGGCGGCCGTGTATGATGGGTCCGTCCGTAAAAGCGCGTAGCTTATCAAGTACCCATCTTGTACTAAAACGAATGGTTATGCGGATGAAGTTTACAATTCTTTTATTGGCTATTTCATTGATCCATGTAAGCGCCGAGAGTTTAGGACAGCAAATAACCTATTCGGCAGAACAAGTGACCATGAAAACGATGTTCAAGGAAATTACCCAACAGACGGGCTACGATGTGGTGTATGCGCTGGATAACCTGGATGAGAAAGGGGTTATTTCGGTAACATTCAGGGACGCTCCCCTGGAAGAGGTCCTGGAGGTGTGTTTGAAGGGACTTCCGGTGACGTATGTGATAAAAGATAAGACGATTTTGATAAAAAAGTGGGAACAACCTGCTTATGATAGCAGCAAAGTGGGTGGGTTCGCTGAAATTGTTGATAAAAGGCAAAACAGGGAGATTTCGGGTACGGTAGTAGATCAAGACGGACAGGCATTAGCTGGGGTGAGTATTCAGCTGAAGGGAACGGCTATTCGGACCAGTACGGATCAAAATGGCTTTTACACATTACGCTTCCCCGAAGGGGACAGTGTAACCTTGATCTTTAGCTCTGTTGGTTTCGCCAGTCAGGAGATTATAGTCGACGAGCAAGAAAATCTGAATGTAGAGCTCGTGGAGACTGTCTCTAATTTGGATGAGGTGGTTGTGGTGGGATACGGGACACAAAAGCGGGGTGATATTACCGGATCTATCGCATCGCTTTCCGCGGACAGGTTGGAAGGGATTTCTAACGCTAGTTTGACCCAGGCTATCCAGGGTGGAATTCCCGGCGTGTCGGTGCAAACTACGACGGCCGGTGCTGCGCCTTCGGAATCGGTTATGATCAGGGGAAGGAACTCGATAAAAGCGAGTAACGATCCGTTGGTTGTAGTAGACGGCGTAGCAGGGAGTCTGGGCGATGTAAACCCGAATGACGTACTGTCTGTTGAGGTTTTAAAAGATGCGTCTGCCGCTGCAATATATGGGTCTAGGGGGAGTAACGGCGTTATTTTGGTGACCACAAAATCAGGAAATAGTGGAGAAACAAAATTGAATTACAACGGCTTTTACGGCATGCAGCGCTTTGCGAACTTACCGGAGATGATGACCGGAGAGGAGTTTTATCAGTTTAAACTGGAGCGGGAGCCGACTTCAATGACCCCTTCGGAGCAGGCGGTTTATGACTCGGGTATATTTGCAGATTGGTCAGACCTTGTCTTACGCAAGGGAATGAGTACCAATCACAATCTTTCTTTTTCGGGCGGATTTAAGGACACGAAATTTTATATATCCGGAGATTTGCTTGATATAAAAGGATTGGCCGTAAATGACAAATTCAAGAAAATTACCACTCGAATAAACGTAGACACCAAATTAAAAAATTGGTTGACCATCGGCACAAGAACCCAGCTTAGGTATAACGATGCTGGGGGCATTTCCCCAATATTGGACGGAAGCCAGGGTGCTTACACGTATAATCCGTTGACCACCCCACTCGATGAAAATGGGAACCAGAACATTAACCCATGGCCGGAGTACAATACGTATAGTAATCCATTGATGGGGCTTCTTGCAGATAATATCGACGAATCCTACCAAGTGGTATCCAACAATTACGGAATTGTCGATTTTCCATTTGCTAGAGGGTTGCAATATCGGATAAATACGGGTATCAGGTTTGGATTAGCCAACAACGCCACTTATTATGGGCGCGATACCCAAAGGGGCAGGTTAGTCGATGGAGATGCCTCCACAAGCAGGGGAATATCGAGGAATATTGTGATTGAAAATATTGTGAATTACAACAGGGACTTTGGTAAACACAGTGTTTTCCTAACCGGGCTTTACAGTTTTGAAAATGTTCGAAATAACACAAATAGCATAAGTGCACAAGGTTTTCCAAATGACTTTTTATCATGGTATGGCGCACAGCAAGCGTCGTTGATTGTCCCTAGCTATTCGAATAGTGAAACTGCTCTGATATCGACGATGGGTCGCGTAAATTATTCATACGATAGCCGGTATCTGTTGACCCTGACTGGACGTAGTGACAGTTATTCTGGTTTTGGGGTAAAAACCAAACGAGGCTTTTTCCCTTCAATGGCTCTTGCCTGGAATATTGCAAATGAAGATTTCTTTAAATGGAGCACTATTTTTAGCGAGTTGAAGTTAAGGGGCTCGATAGGGCTTAATGGAAACCAGGCGGTTTCAGCTTATGAAACCATATCCCGCTTAGCTTCTCAAGACGTGGTGGCCGGTTCAACTACTTTGCCGGGATATTCGCCTAGCAAACTGGGCACGGAAAACCTGGGATGGGAGTCATCCAGAACATTGAATATAGGGTTGGATTTTATCGCGTTAAATAACCGGATTAGCGGGGATATTAACGTTTACAAATCAAATACCTTTGACTTGCTCCTAGACAGGACCATTTCTCCCGTGAGCGCCTTTACGTCCATTACGCAAAACATAGGAGAAACCGAAAATAGGGGACTGGAAATTTCGTTAGTGTCCACCAATGTATCCACACCTAATTTTACATGGGTAACGAACGGGAATATTGCTTTTGTGAAAAATAAAATTGTTTCCCTATATGGATATATGGATGAAAACGGCAACGAAATAGACGATGTGGCAAATCGTTGGTTTATTGGACAACCCATACGCGTAAATTATGATTATAACTGGATTGGCGTTTGGCAACTGGATGAAGCGGCAGAGGCGGAAGCCCGTGGCACGCAACCGGGATTTATCAAGATCCAAGATGTTAGTGGACCGGATGGCCAACCCGACGGGATACTTTCTCCGGATTATGACCGTAGGATTATTGGCCAGCGAGACCCGAAATTTACCTGGGGGATGAATAATGTACTTTCATATAAAAATTTCAGGTTAAGTGTGTTTGTTTATGGCATGCACGGCATGACCATAGAAAATACCTTGCTGTCAGATGCTGTCGGTCGGACGATTCTTTCCAATACCACCAAAAAGAACTGGTGGACGCCGGACAACCCGACGAACAGTTGGTACATGAACCGTCTTGATGCTAATGTGCAAGAAGGATATACAGCACCCCCTTACGAAAAGGCTGGCTTTATCAGACTTAGGGATGTTTCACTTTCTTACGATTTTTCGAAAAATGTGATTCCTAATTTGGGCCTAGGTAAATTACGGGTTTACGTGTCCGGACGAAACCTGCATACGTTTACCAAGTTTGGCGGGTTGGACCCGGAGCTGACTAATCAGCTGGATGTTCCACTGCAAAAGGAATATACCATTGGAATGAACCTCGAATTTTAGATTTTTAAACGCGTTATGTTATGAAAAGGAAAGTACACATCATCGTTGTCTTTATCGCGATATTTCTTGTCGAATCCTGCTCCCACGATAAGTGGCTGGGAGAACATCCCCCTCATTTGATCACAACTGAAACACTCTACACCAGTTTAGATGGGTTTGAAGCAGGGCTCAATGGACTATATTCACTTGTGAGGGGCGAGCGGGAAGGAAGGGATGGTACCACCGAGAACCTGAGGGCTGATATAGCCATGCTTGGGACGGATAATATCGTTCCTAATCAAAGAGGAGGAATAGGCTTCATCGCTTTGACATGGGATACCCGAAATGTTTCCACCGACTCTAACCTCAGTAGCATTTTCTTGTGGTTGTATCAAATAATCAATGGGGCAAATACCATCATCAACCAAGCTGAAACCCGAACAGATGTTGATTGGAACGGAGCAGGAGGAACTGCAGAAGAAAACCAAACCAGGGTAATCGCCGAGGCAAAAGCATTACGGGCATGGGCGTACAGGCATCTCACGTTTTGCTGGGGCGATGTTCCGCTGAATCTGGAAGAATCATCAGGGTCGAATATAAAAACAGACTGGATGCGTGCATCTGTAGCACAAATCCGCAACCAAATGAAGGAGGACTGGCTCTATGCTGAACAATACCTTGACGTAGAACCGCCGGTACGGGGGAAAATCAGTAAAGGCGCCGTGCAGCATTATCTGTCTGAATTTTACCTGACCACCGGACAGCCGGACAGCGCTTTGATTTTGGCGGATCAGTGCATCAATACCCCTAATTATGAGCTGATAACGCAACGCTATGGGGTTAGGGCCAGTCAACCGGGGGTTGCTTTTATGGATATGTTTTACGGCGGCAACGCCAACCGGCAAGAAGGGAACACAGAAGCGTTGTGGGTATGGCAGTGGGAATACAATGTCATCGGCGGGGGCGGCGATGGTGGAAGCATTATGCGCAGGTATCACAATGCAACTAATCAACATGTGCAGATTATGGTCGACGGTGTCGTTCCGTTAAGACATACGGTCGAACGAGGAGGCATCGGAATCGGTCGGGAACAACCGACCAAATGGGCTATTGATTTATATGAGCCACAGGATGACCGTGGCTCCAATTATGCGATAAGGAAATACTACATCTTGCAAAATGCCGCTGGGAACGCACCAGCGCCAGCCGATAATTTGCCGCCCGGATACCAGTACGGAGACACGATCAAACTGAGCTGGGAAAACGATTTAACCGGCATAGGCAATAATTTCGTCAACGCTTATCCTTTTATCCGAAAATACGATACGTATACACCTAGTGTCAATGAATTAAGGGGTTCTTATGACGACCAGCCTTATCTTCGACTTGCTGAAACGTATCTGCTTAAGGCAGAGGCCCAATTAAAGCTGGGCAACACATCAGGTGCGGCCGAGACCATCAATACCATTCGGAGAAGGGCACACGCCAGCGAAATATCAGCTTCCGATGTAACAATCGATTTTATCTTGGATGAGCGCTCAAGAGAATTGATTGGGGAAGAACACCGACGTTATACGTTGCTTCGGGTCGGAAAATGGTTAGAACGTGTGAAAGCGTATAACTTTCGCGGTGGGCAAACGGCCGCAGCCCGTGATACGCTTTACCCGATCCCTCAGGTCGTTATTGATGCTAACCTGACTGAAAAAATGCCTCAAAATCCTGGGTTTAATTAACTATAAAAATGATGAAAAAGCAATCTTTTTTTATGTTGGCTACAATAGTAGCTTCTTGTTCGTTGTTTACTATGGCTTGCGACAAGCATTTGTTAACCGGCAATGATACATTAGCTTTAGAAAAGTTGTCAGGAAAGGCCCTTTTATCCCCAACTATTTCGGTGAATTGGGACAACTGGACAGACGGCGAGCACTATAACGTTGCCATGGCCAGAACGGATTTCGGCGATATCAATGGGTTTACCCAGGTTGAGCAGGCACGGACGCTGATTTCACTGAGCCGGTTGCGTGTAACGTTATTGAAAGACGAGTACGGGGCCAATGGCGGCGTGATTACGAACAGTAGGATCGATACGCTTGAAGCATATGAGCTGAATTACAAAATTAAATTCCACGCGGACTTCGATTTCGCAACAGCAGGTAGAATTGGATTTGGTCTTCAGATTGGTGACGGAGCCGATGGCGAAGGGGGTACGTTCCGTTTGGCGTGGGACACGGATGCTAACGGCGATTCGTATTTTAAACCCTATGCTTACTATGCGGATCAGCCTGGCACGGCAGGCGACGACTTTGGTGCGCGCTATCCGGCCTCGGGAGGCCTCACGGGAAGTGTGTGGTACAACGTGAAAATGGTGATCAAAGCGAATACGAAGATGGATCGGAACGGCAGGGCTGAGCTATACATCAATGATGTTGAGGTGTTGAACATACCCATACGATGGACGAAGGATCATACAAAGCGGAAGATCAGTCAACTCCTCTTTTCAAACTATCGGGCAGGTGCGGGCAGCGAGTCTACCCGGAATGCCAATGTATGGTTCGATGATTTTACGTTGACAGGCGCCACACCGACCTATGCGCCAGCGTGGTGCGATAGCGTGTATACGGTAACGCGGCATTATGATGAAATTTCAGAAACCTATTATCATTTGACGGAGATAAACCGTGAGGATAACAATGGGAATACCATTAGACTCATGAACGGCCATGCCGCCAAAGTGGAGGGCGAAACAGGTACTGAATTTGCAAGAAGAATGGATTGCTGCGTAGCATTTAATGCATCAATGGGAAAGAGTAATTTACCGCCGAACGTCAGGGAACCTGTTGGAATTCAGATTATTGATGGTAATATTGTTCAGGCGCTTACATCCAGAAGATATACATTGGGTATAAAGGATGAGAATGAACTGCTTGCTTACCTGCCCTGGGAAACAGCTGCGAATATGCTAACTGATGGCGCAAATGATGCCCTTACAGCGTTTATCCCGCTGATCGAAGACCATCAGCCGGTACCACAGGCTGTTCTCGATTCTGTTGGAAATTCTTCCGTAAAACACCCCCGGCAAGTTATCGCACAGTATGATAATGGTAATGTTTTGGTGTTAAGTTGCGGTGGAAGAGGGTACGACGGGGAAGGCATGACTGCCCAAGATCTGGTTAGGATTTTGTCTGCACTTGATGTTCGGTTTGCATTTAATCTGGATGGCGGTGGCAGTGTAACAACCATGGTTAATGGCGAACGGATTACACCGCTGATAGACGGTAACGGAACGCTCGAAAGGGCCCGCCCCAATTGGTTATACGTGAAATACGATCATGGCGATTAATTAACGGTGCACTACTCCACCGCGCGTTGCGGTGGAGTAGTTAAATGACTTAGCCGCTAACATTATGAAAAATAGAAAAAGAAAAGTACCCAATAACCGCTTGCGTAGGAGACTGGCCGGTGCACGATATGTGCTGTACGGTCTCGTTGCCATGTGGCTACAGGGATTTTACACAGGGGGATTTGCACAGGAAAAGAAGGGAGTAATGTACTATCCGGCCGAGGACCTTACGATCTTGGGAAAGGTGATGCCGACAACGGTTCCCTACCACCGCGTGGACACGGCTTTGTATACAGGTTTGCCGGACAATGTGACAAAGCGGTTGACGCAATCTGCAGGCCTGGCCATTTCATTCAAGACAACTAGTCAAGCTATTTATATCAAATGGCACACCACGGAAACGATGCCATCGGCAGTCATGACGGAGGTCGCTTATCGGGGGTTTGATCTGTATGTCAGGGAGCACGGCGCGTGGCAGTATGCCGGCGTAGCCAGGCCACGGACGAATAGCGCGCGTGCTGCCACAACGGTCAGCCAGGGCATGGATAGCACGGAAAAAGAGTTCCTATTATATCTGCCGCTTTACACCGAAACAACGCACATAAGTATTGGTATCGATGAGGGTGCGGCTATTTCCGCGGGCGGGCAACCGTTTGACCATCGGATTTTAGTGTATGGATCGAGTATCACGCAGGGTGCCGCTGCCAGTAGGCCGGGATTGGCCTATCCGGCTCGCTTATCAAGGAGTACAGGGCTGAATTTCCTCAATTTAGGGATGGGGGCTAGTGCCCAGATGGAAAAGGAAGTGGCGGATATGATTGCTGAAATCAGTGCGGACGCATTTGTGCTGGATTGCGTGCCCAACAGTTCGCCTACCCTGATACGGGAACGTACCGGCTATCTGGTCAAGGCCATTCGCGCGAGGCACCCGGATGCCCCGATCATTGTCATGCAGAGTGTGATACGGGAAAGCGGTTATGTTAACCGGGCTACGGGCGAAAAGGTAGCCCTTCAGAATCAGTATATAGAAGAGGAAGTGATGAAATTGCAAAAGAATGGCGTAAAAAACCTCCATCTTATTCCAGCAGTTGACTTTCTGGGCCACGATCATGAGGGTACGGTAGATGGTACACATCCAAATGACATGGGGTTTGACAGGATGATTCAGGTCATTACCCCCCGGATATTAGCGATCTTAAAACAGCACAAAATAATCAGCAACAAGGTATGATACAAAAAACGATTTTATGGCTGGTGATCGGTTTTTTAAGTTTTGATAACGCGTTTTCCCAGACCACACCAATCGAAAGACAGAAACAATATCTGGATGAGATCCTGAAGATCAATATCCAGCAACGGTTCCGGGAAAACTCAAGGCGTATCACTGTGCAGGACAGCACGTGGACGGATTGGCTCCATCGAACAGGCGAGTTGCCGCCGGATTTTTCCAGTATGCCATCGATCCCCATGCTGCCTGATCCACTGACCAACCTAAACGAAGGCAAGGTTCAGGCGATCAAGACTGCAAAAGAATGGAGCGAAAAGCGGGAGTGGATCAAGGAGCAATACCAATACTGGATATCGGGGCATGTACCCCCAACCCCCGGCAATATCAAAGCGGAAATTCTTTCGGACACCGTCGAACAGGGAACGCGTATACAGCTAATCAGATTGCGGTTCGGTCCACAACACCGCGCAACGATGACTTTGGAACTGATGATTCCCGAAGGGAGGTCCCCCCGCCCGGTTTTCATGACCCAATGGAACCATCGGGAATGGGCCCAGCTGGCGGTTAAGCGAGGCTATATAGGCTGCGTGTATGCAGGAGCTGACCTGAAGGATGATACGGACGCCTATATGTTTCTTTATCCCGACTATGATTTCAGCGGGTTGATGCGCAGGGCTTGGGGCGCATCTCGCGTGGTCGATTACCTGTTTACGCGGGATGAGGTGAATAAAGCGCAAATCGCTATCACCGGGCACTCCAGAAACGGCAAACAATCGTTATGGGCGGCTGCTTTCGATGAGCGGATAGCTGCGGTAGTATCGAGCAGTTCGAGTACAGGGGGAGATATGCCATGGCGGTATTGCGATCCGCAGTATGCGAGCGAAACGTTGGATTATGTGACCGCCTGGAATGGCCATTGGTTCCAGCCGAGGCTGAAGTTTTTTTCCGGCAGGGAAGATAAGCTGCCCGTGGATCAGCATTTACTGGCAGCACTGATTGCTCCCAGGGGGTTGTTATTTCACTATTCCATCGTGGAAGAAGGATTGAATTCATGGGCTATTGAACAAAATTACTATTCGGCAAAAAAAGTGTATGACTTCTTGGGTGTTCCTGAACACATCGGTGTCCATACCCGGATGGGAGGGCATCTACCCGTGCCCACACGGGACGTTGAGCAGACCATTGACTTCTTGGATGGTTATTTTAACCGGCTTCCGATAAAATGGGTGAACCACCTGTATTATACGTATGATTTTAGTGAATGGGAGCGAACACATGAGGAGGAACGCAAAGAGGCCGGCCATATTACGCCCGTGCAGTTAAACGACCGCTATGCTTCGGTAGTGGATTTTGACGACGACCGGAAAAAAATCATCTCCAATCTAAACTGGACGCTCGGCGAGGAACCACCGGGTGTCCGGGCGGTGAACGCTGGTAGTTGGCAACGGCCACAGCATGACTGGATTGAAGGCATCAATCCCCGCCCGACAATCAATGGAGCCCGGGAAGTTTATATCAGCCCCTATGCGGCCATCGGCGATGCCATATCAGGTGTTTTATATTGTCCGGTGGATGAATCAGGCGAGCTTCGGCTGAAGGCGAACGGTAAGCTTCCGGTTATCATCTATGCGCATCAATATGCCTATTCAACAGGCTTTTCAAAAGGTTACGATAAGGATGGCCGCAAAGGGACGACGGACTTGTTCAACGAACTGGTTGAAAAAGGGTTTGCGGTCCTGGCAATCGATATGTACGGCTTTGGGACCCGGATCGAAGAAGCGAAGCATTTCTATACCCGTTACGCGAAATGGTCGAAAATGGGAAAGATGGTACACGACCTGAGAAGCTGTATAGACGCCGTTGAAGATATCGATTATTTGGACACAGCGCATGTTTATTTACTGGGCAATGCAATCGGCGGAAGCGTTTCGCTGCTAACTGCGGCCGTGGATAACCGAGTCGCCGGGGTAGCGACAGTGGCCGCATTTTCGCCCCTGCGAACATCCAACAGCCAGTTTGAGACATTGAGAACCTACTCGCACTTACATGGATTCATGCCTCGGCTGGGGCTTTTCGCTGCAAATCCGGAAGCCACTCCGGTAGACTTCGGAGAGATCATTGCCGCCGCGGCTCCGACGCCAATGCTCATCATCGCTCCCCAGCTGGATAGCCATACGGACCTTCCGGCATTAAAAGAGATGTTGGTTCCGGTGCACAGCGTTTATAACCTGTTTGGCAGGAAAGACCAGCTAACCGTAAGTTATCCTACCGAAATCAACAGAATGACCCGGGAAATGTATGGAGAAGTAAGCGCTTTTTTTGTCAGCTTAGTGAAAAACAAATAATGAAGTCGCTCGGCGAAATAAATCGTGGATAGGCTACTGTCCCGTTTTTATGCTGAAGAAACACGGACTAATTTTGGTTTCAGATTGAGGTTTCAAAACGAAGCTATGGAAGATCTGAGGGTGGAAACCGAAAATCCTTGGTCAGAGTAGCCCTTTTCACGTTCTTCCTTGGCCTCTTTGCGTAGCTGGTCGATATACTCCTTGATAAATTTAAGGAAGTCCACTTCCCTGCCCAGATTCAGTGGGCAATCCTTTACGTCCTGCGCTGTGAACAGATTCAGCTACTGATGGCAACGCAGTATTCGTCCAGCGTCCTGTTCACCACGTTCTTTATGAAGGGGCTTTGATCTGGAAGTTTTTGTTGATTTGGTTTTGTCCGACGAAATGCCGAAGTGTTGATGTGCTTTTTCTCGCCTTTGTGGTCAATCCTGATTTTGACATTACATTTGCCATCCGACTTCATGTGATGCCAGAAAATTTTGCACTCTACGGTTGCCATCTTTCCAGTTTTTTTTAAAAAACTGTGACGTATTTGTATCTCTTTTGGCTCTAGCAACCTTTTTTGGTCAATTCGGCAGAGGGGCTGCGCAACTTAACGAAACGTCAGTAAGGTAACCGATAGGTGGAAGGGTTCAGATTATGCGTTTATGCATAGAAAAAAGCCCTTTTTTTAAAAAAAAGAGCTTTAGCAAACAGTGACCCCGGAGAGGCTCGAACTCTCGACCCGCTGACTAAGAGACTTTCGGCCTGTACCTTTTTACATGATGCAAATTCAGCGTTTACGCTTTACAGAAGCAATATATGAACATTTTTTGAAACCACAGAATTTTGTGCCGTTACGTATTTGTTACGGTTCTGAAAGCATTTTTTCATTTGTCTTGTGGAGCGACCTTGTACTAATGGGGAAATGGATCTTTGGAGATATAAAAAACATCCTGACAAAAAGCCAATCGGTCAAGCGATGGCGCAAGCTAAGAAAGTTGTTGGAAGCATTATCCGAAAATCATTTTGTAACCAACTCCTCCTCCACACAGAGAGAGGTCGTGACCCAAATTAGTCTGTCGAGTTTGAAGGAAATGGAGTATATTAGCTGAACGACTGTCAGTTTTTTAGTACCCATGACTGTCAGATCAAGTAGTGGCTATTATAATTTATTACAGTTATAATAATTTTTTAATCACAAATATTTACTCTTTATCACCGTCATTTTCTCTCGTATCATTTCGTTGATTGTATAGGAAATTCCACCCATACCAATTCCAGATGTATCTCTTCCTCCAAAAGGCATCCAATCTACTCTGAACGCCGTATGGTCGTTGACCATCACCGCAGTAGCATTTAGTTTTTTTACCGTATCCAAAGCGGCGTCTATGTTTTTTGTAAATACCGCAGCCTGAAAATGTACATCCAACGCATTGGCTCTCTTGATGGCTTCATTTCGATCCGAATAGGAATAAATACAAACCACAGGACCGAAAATTTCATTGATCGATACTTTAGATTTTTCAGAAGGATTGAGCAAAACAGTAGGTTGATAAAGGGTTTCTGAAATCCGTTTTCCTCCGGTAAGTAATTGAGCTCCTTCGGCAATCGCTTCATTTACCCATTCTGCTACACGGTCTACTTCTTTGGGTAAAATCAAAGGACCAACATCTGTCGCTGTATCCGCAGGGTCTCCAACGGTTAATTGATTAGTAGCTGTTACAAATTTTTCGATAAAATTTTCGATAATCCCTTCATGCACATAAACCCTTTGCACCGAAACACAAACCTGCCCGGCATGATAGAACCCGCCCTTTACCAAATCTGGAATCATTTCATCAAAATCAGCGTCTTGTTCTACAATTACAGGTGCTGCACCGCCGTGTTCCAAAGCGCTTCTTGTACCCGGCGACAGTTTGCTGTGCAAATACCAACCTACTTTAGCCGAGCCGATAAAGGAGAAAAAATGAATTCGTGAATCGGTAACCAATGCTTCGGCTAAATCTCTTTCACAAAGCACCACTTGTACCCAACCTTCGGGTGCGCCGGCTTCCTTAAAAATTTCTGCTAAGGCCATACCGGACATGGGGGTTGTCATGGCTGGTTTGAATATGACCGGACAACCGGCTGCAAATGCTGTTGCAACCTGATGCACCGCTAAGTTCAACGGATGATTAAAAGCACTGATGGCAGCTACAATACCAATCGGTTCTTTGGTGGTAAAAGCCAATCGGCTTTGAGCAGATTCCGTCAATGCCATTGGAATTTGCTCACCTCTGATTTGTGAAATATGCTCGGCTGCTAATTTCACACCTTTGATGGCTCTTAAAACTTCTGCTTTCGAATCTTTGTAAGGTTTTCCTCCTTCACTCAGTGCCAAATGCGTCAGTTCTTCTATGCTGTCATTCATGAGTGAAGCAGCTTTTTCCAATATCTCTATTCGTTTAAAAGCAGGAATCCAGAGCGATTGGTTTTCAAAAAGATTTTGAGCCGTTTGTATGGTCTTTTCAAGCTCGTTGTTGTCAATCAAATTCAACTCTTTGATGACGCTCAAGTCGTAAGGTGACTCTATTTTTACGGTGTTCTGCATAATACCTATTTTTATTTTTGTTGATAAAATTATAACGTCGAAATAGCTTTTCTGATAGGAGTTTCACCATCGTGCATCGTGATGACTTTTTTGAATGCAGCTGTATTTTCTAGTACTTCAACCAAGGTAGTCACTACATTTTCAAAGGCATTTCCACCCCGGGTTTTCTACGTTGACTGTTATCATTCCCGAACCCTTTTTTTCTTCCAGGGTGCCTGGCTGCAAAATCGTATAGTTTAAGGCTGTGCTAAGCAACCATTGGTCTGCATAGTGCTTGACTTTCCACTTGGCGAAAACATGAATGACACTACTATCTTTTATCATCATCTGACAGGTATTTTTTGAAGCATCGAGGTTTTGTGTCATCGCTTTCTTCGTCTGAGCCAAACTATCCATGGTAAATATTAGCAATACCATTATCGTAAATATAACCTTACTGTTTTTCATGCCACCTCATTTTTAATCGATGATTATCCCCCTATCCGACAAAGAGGATAAATGGGATAATTATCAGCCTATTCTTATTTGGATGTGTTTAAGATCGTGATCATTTTTTCAGCCACTCCTTTTGCCGAAGCAGGGTTTTGACCTGTTACCAAATTACCATCAGCGATGCTATGAGCAGACCAAGATTCAGCAGCATGGAATTTTGCGCCTTGTTCTGTCAAGGCAGTTTCAAGAAGAAAAGGCACATCTGCCAGAGCATAAGCTTTTTCTTCTTCATCTGTAAAGGAGGTAATATTTTTACCCTTTACTAAATAGGAATCATTGCTAAGTTTTACATTTAATAACGATACCGGACCGTGACACACGGCACCCACAACAGCATTTCTTTCAAACGTCTCTTTAATTACTTTTTTAAGAAGCGCATTTTCAGCCATATCAGCCATCGGTGCCAAACCGCCGGGCACAAAGATGGCGTCGTATTTACTGACATCAACATCCGATAGTTTTACGGCTTTCTGCATGACTTTCCATCCTTCTCCTGTTAAAAAAGAGAGGTTTTGTGGGTCATTTGCCAATTCTAGCGCATCTAAATATGGAGTATCACCTGTTAAACTGGCAAAATCAATTTGATAATTAGCCTTGTCAAATTCTGCATACGGATGAGCCACTTCTGGCAAAAAGATGCCCGTTCTACGATTGTTTGGACCAATTGCGTTGGCATTTGATACAATGATTAAAACTTTTTTGTCTGCTTTTGCTTCACTTTTAATGGTTTCTTTTTTTACGGTACTATTTTCTTTTTTGCCTTGTGCAAACGAAGAGAAAAAGGCAATTGCCAGTGTTGCGATAATGAACTTTTTCATGTTGATAAATTTTAAATTGTTAATGATATTATTATTTATAAGCATCAAAACTCCTGCGCAGTAGGGCGTAATACAATTTCATTGATATCTACATCGGCAGGTTGTTCAATGGCAAAGGCAATGGCTCTTGCTACAGAGGCGGCAGGAATAGCCAGTTCATAGAATTTATTGACACCTTTGGCACTGGTCTCGTGCTTTGTACCGAACTTCAGTTCCGAATCAATAGCCCCAGGTTCTATCGTAGTTGTTCGTATATTTCCTCCAACTTCATGTCGAAGACCATCGGTTATAGCACGAATCGCATATTTGGTTCCGCTATAAACAGTACCACCTGGACTGAAAACCTTGATGCCCGCAACAGAACCTAAATTGATGAAATGCCCAGACTCCTGTTTTTGAAAAATTGGTAAAGCCGCTGCTATTCCATACAAGACCCCTTTGATATTAATATCGATCATACTGTCCCATTCATCGATCCTAAGCTCAGACATTGGAGCAATAGGCATGATACCGGCATTATTAATCAAAACGTCAATTTTACCGTAAGTAGTTACAGAGATGTCAACCAAGTTCTGGACTTGTTCTTTATCGGTTACATCTGTAACTTGGTATATTGCAGTGCCTCCTTTTGAGGTAATCTCTGCTACAATTTGTTCCAATTTATCTGCTCGTCTTGCTCCAAGCACAACACGCGCTCCTTTTTCAGCAAGATATTTGGCTGTTTCCTCTCCCAGACCACTACTGGCTCCAGTAATGACGACAACTTTATTTTGAATATTATTTTCCATTTTAATTATTTTTAAAAGTCCAATAATGAACTAATTATTACTTCTCTGTTTTCCAATAACGGTACTATTTTTCCAACTACTACTTCTTGAAAATGAGCGGAATTTCTATGAAATTCCAATGCTTCCTGATTTTTATATTCTTCAAAAAGCATCAAGATATTTTCGTTATCATTGCCTTGATACACTTCATACTTCAGGTTGCCTTCTTCGGCAGAACTTTTTGCAACAGCTTCTTTCAAAAGTGATACTACGGTTTCTAAATTGCCTTGTTTTACCTGCCATTTGGCAAAGGTTATGATTGTTTTATTGTTCATGATTTTTAAATTTTAATTGAAACAATTCCTATTGATTGTTCGAGAGGAACTGTCTCTAATGTGTTATTTTTCAGCTAATAAAGCGACTACTTTTTCGCCTACACTTTTTGCCGAAGCGGGATTTTGTCCAGTCACTATTCGTCCGTCTTGAATGCTTTGATCCTGCCAAGGTTCTGCCTCATGAAATATAGCACCCTGTGCTACCAATGCTGTTTGCAAATCAAAAGGAACATCGGCTCTGGCATAATTGTCTTCCTCTTTTGTAGTAAAGGATTAAATGTTTTTGCCCTCAACAAGATAGGAGCCATCACTCAATTTGGCATTAAGGAATGCTACAGGGCCGTGACATACGGCACTGATTACGGCACCACGCTCGTAAGTCTCGACAATCACCTTTTTCAATAATTCGTTTTCGGGCATGTCTACCATAGGTGCTAATCCTCCCGGAACAAAAACAGCATCATACACACTGGTATCCACATCTTCCAACTTGGAAGCTTTTTGCATTAAATCCCAACCATCGCCCGTTAAAAATTTTAGGTTGTCAGCATCATCTGCTAAATTTAGCGCATCCAGATAAGGCGTATCACCTGTTAAGGAAGCGAAGTCGATGTGAAAACCAGCTTTATCAAACTCGGCATAAGGGTGGGCTACTTCAGGTAAAAAAACACCTGTTCTTCTGTTGTTCGGTCCAATGGCATTGGCATTGGAAGCGATAATCAAAACTTTTTTACTCATGATTTATAAATTTTAAATTGTTATACTCTTTATTGCTTTTGATATATCAAAGGTACGATGAGGCACTACCCTTTAGGAAGGAGGCAACGCACAAAAAAAGTGTGACTTCGGTCACACTTTTATTCAAGAAGCAATAGCTGAAATGGGATAAATCTGCTATTGATTGATTTACAGCTATCCGTTAGGATTTATAAAAAGCAGCTAAGCGCTCAGCCACATTTGTTCTGATGCTCATCCAAAACAAATTGTAATCCCAAACATGGAAGTTGTTAGCATTTTTCAGCCAATATTCATTGATGGAGAAAGACTCCCTCTTAAAAAAATCAACAAGACTATTACGTATTACCCTATGGTTGTCCGCGCTTCTTTCCCTGCCATCGTTTCTAAGCCTCTTAATATGGTTGTCGCAGAATTTCACAAAGTCGATATCTTCATCTTTGTCTCTCAGAAAATCTCTAAGGGATTCAGCCGTGAAATCAATGAGTCGATCATCTAACTCACTGATGACTTTGCGGTATTCCTTTAATTGACGATCCACTTTTTCAACAACAAAAGAATCCTTGATTTTGTAATCCTTGGTTAGTTGCTTTCTGACAACATAGTGATTGGTGTCAATAAACTTTCTCTCCCGTTTGTGATGGACACAGATTTTTACATTGTAGGTGCCATCGGCTTTTTTGTGGTGCTCATAAACTTTTGCGCTTACGGTTGCCATAATTTTTCAATTAGCACACAAAATTTCGTTACCTATTTGTTACGATTTTGCGTGAAGTTCAACAAAAAACTATGTAAATCACACCGATTCGGGGTATCCGATTCGGCAAGTGCAGAGGTTTCTAATCTGCGCTTAGAAACGCAAAAAAGCCGTTTTTCTATACGAAAAAACGACTTTTTAATGTGGTGACCCCGGAGAGGCTCGAACTCTCGACCCACTGATTAAGAGTCAGTTGCTCTACCAACTGAGCTACGAAGTCAATATTATTACTTGGTAGCCCAAAGTTAGGCTTTTTAATAAAAAAAAAGAATACATTGTTAAAAAACATAACTTTGGATTAAGGTGCTGTTTTTACTATCGAGGTCAGATTGAAATCAATACACGTTGTCAAATTTTTTCAACATATTATGCTTTATATCACCCAACTTATTTATATAAAAGAAGGTTTCGAGGAAACTTTTCATCAATTTGAAGAGATAGCCATACCTGCCATTTCAAAGTATAATGGACAGCTTTTGCTTCGTATGCGACCTAATGAAGCGTCTATTATAGATGCGCATATCGAAAAGCCGTATGAAATTCATATAGCAAGGTTTGAATCAGATAGTGATTTCGAAGATTTCATGCAAGATGAAGAAAGAAAGCGGTTTTTACATTTGAAAGAAAAATCAATAAGGTCTATTCTACTAATTAAGGGAAGAAATATATGAAAGGCAGATGAAACGATTTTGTCTGCTTATTAATAAGGTAAGATGCAGTTAAAAGATTTTTTTATAGCATGGATAATACATTTAAATAATTTAAATAAATCATGAAAGTTGTTGCAATTAATGGATATGGCGACCCGGATGTATTAATCACTCAAGAACGAGAGATACCTCTTATTTCAGACGATGAAGTACTCATTCAAGTGAA
This sequence comes from Olivibacter sp. SDN3, assembly GCF_014334135.1. Classification (NCBI taxonomy): domain Bacteria; kingdom Pseudomonadati; phylum Bacteroidota; class Sphingobacteriia; order Sphingobacteriales; family Sphingobacteriaceae; genus Olivibacter; species Olivibacter sp. SDN3. Next base: position 4,472,781 of record NZ_CP060497.1, on the reverse strand, counting down.
AGCTGCCGGAGTCAATAGACCCGACGTATTTCAACGAAAAGGAAACTATCCTGCTCCACAAGGGGTTTCTCAGGATATTCCTGGTCTGGAAATTTCAGGTTATATCAAAGCGGTAGGGAAGAGCGTAGAAAAGTGGCGTGTGGGCGACGAGGTATGCGCTTTATTGGCTGGGGGTGGTTATGCTGAATATGTTGCTGTCCACGGCGGACAGTGTCTACCAGTCCCGAAAGGCTTCAGCTTTGCTGAAGCCGCCGGACTACCAGAAACCATCTTTACCGTTTGGCACAATGTTTTTCAACGGGGTAAATTAATAGCTGGAGAAACCTTACTGGTTCACGGTGGTAGCAGCGGCATTGGCGTAACCGCAATTCAGTTAGCAAAAGCATTGGGAGCAAAAGTTCTGGCTACAGCTGGATCTAAGGAGAAGTGCCAGGTTTGCGTTGACCTCGGTGCTGACTTCTGTGTAAATTATAAGGAAAGTGACTTTGAAAAAGTATTTAAAGGTCAAGCTGTAGATGTCATATTAGACATGGTTGGAGGAACATATTTTGAGAAAAACATCAATATTCTAAGAGAGGAAGGACGATTAGTTTATATAAATGCAATGAAGGGTAATCTGGTGAACCTAAATATCATGAAAATGATGCAGAAAAGAATTACTATTACTGGGAGTACATTAAGAAGCAGGAGTAAAGTATTCAAAGCATCACTTGCTAATGAAATCCAACAGCACGTTTGGCCTATTTTAAATGAGGGAAGATTTTCTCCCGTGATATATAAAACTTATCCGCTAGATATGGCTTCAAGTGCACATGCTTTAATGGAAACAAATAAACATTTCGGTAAAATTATATTGATTGCATGATAAGACGTATCTATTCAATTTTTTTTTACTGTTTTTTAAGTAGTTATGTTTTTTTTCGGCATAAACTATTGTTTTAACTTGCATTGTATCGCACAGTATCCTATCTTTGCAGCTCTTTCGAAGAAAGAAAAAATGGTGTTAGAGACACTTGAAAGCTCGATTCCGTAGCTCAGCTGGTAGAGCAATACACTTTTAATGTATGGGTCCTGGGTTCGAATCCCAGCGGGATCACGTCTTGGGACAAGTCTAAAAATGATAGACTTGTCCCATTTTTTTTGCTCTGTAATTTGCTGTTATTCTGATAGATAAGAGTAACCGCAGAATTTAGCCGAGCGGTTCGATGTCGTGTACCGTCAAATTCCAAAAAATCGGGGAACATCGAACCAATTATTTCTCGTTTTTCCTCAATATCGCCGTTTTCGTAGCGTCTATCAATGTTTGCGACCTTTTTTAAGGCAGAAGCTACCAAGTCTTTTATCTCACTGCCTACCACCGCCAAATCATTTAATTGTCTCTCCAATTTCTCGATTTTGCCTTTGGTCAATTTCTTTACTTCTTGGAAATCATCGTCTGCCATTTCCCCATCGGCATTCTTTAAAAGTGCATTTTGATAGCGTTTGTTCAACGCATCAATCTCACTTATGATACTTGCCCGTTGGGTGTTTTGTATTTTGTTTTGGTTGTTGAAGTCTTTTATAAATGCTTCGATAAAAACGTCAACCATACCTGCCTTTGGTGACAGATAACGTAACTGTTTTAAAAAAGCCTCATTAACGGGTTCAGCTTTAAACCGTGTTCCGCAGGAGGAAGTACAATGATAATAGTTATAATATGCGTTCCGTCCTTTTGAAGCACTACCCGAAAGCCTCCTGTCGCAGTTAGGACACTTTAGGAAGCCCCTAAGAGGAAAATCCTCTGTTGCTACTATCTTGGGGTTAACAACCCTCTTCCTCCCATCCAGTATATCCTGTACATCTGCAAACAGCTTTTCGCTGATTAATGGCTCATGCAGTCCTTTGACAAAATGCCCCTTTTCCTCTTTGTAGGGAGGAATGAATATTTTGCCACAGTACAACGGGTTTCGGACAGCTACCCAAAAATTATTTTTGCTAAACCGCCCTTTGCTATCGGCTTTTTCCCGCACTTTCCTCCATATCTGTTCGGTATTGAAGTTATTGGATGCGATTTGCTCAAATGCCCATTTTAGTATGGGTGCTTCAAAGTCATGCGGAGCAATGTATTTCTTTTTGTCCTCTGTTATCTTGTTGACATATCCCAATGGAGCAGTACCCATATACCGCCCCTCTTTTTTTGCCCTGCGCATTCCGTGAAAAACATTTAATGCACGCCTGTCGTTCTCAACTTCCGGCGAAGCAAGATAGAACGCAAGCATGATTTTATTTTCGGGAATGGTAAGGTCTAAGGGCTGTTCTATCGCAACAGGCTCAACGCCATGTGTCCGTAACTGGTTAATCATTTGGTAGGCATCCCCTGCGTTTCTACTGAACCTATCCCATTTGGTAAATAATATTATCGACCCCGATTTGTTGTTCTTTGTTTTGCGTAGGTTGGTTAAATATTTCTGCCATTCTGGGCGTTTGAAAGATTTTGCCGAATGGTCTTCTATATACACATCTCTTACCGGAATACCTTTTATTTCACAATATCTTCTTAATCGGTCTTCTTGGTCACGTTGCGAATATCCCTTGTCCGCTTGCTCGTCTGTCGATACACGTATGTATAAATCTGCCTTTCTCATCACAACAGTTTTCCTTGTTCATTAGATTAAACTTTTCCTCTTAGATACTGGTTAACTGCAATGTGAGCTATCTTCTTGACAAACTCCAAGATGGCTTGCGCTTCCTCTAAATCGACCTCCGTTCCTTTCTTTTTCAAGATTTGTACAACTCTTTCGGGAGTTAAATCGTTCGCTTTTTCTTTCTCCATCTTCAACTCTATTTTGCTTGTTAACCGAGCGGAATAATCCGCATCACGAACAAACTTATAGATATGATGGAATGGCTCTTTGAATATGTCTTTGGGTTGAATTACTTGGCATAGTCTGCCTGTTTAGAACCATTTCGGCAATGCTATCCTCATTACTTCCACGTTTGGTTATGCCTAAAAAGCGAGTATGCCTATTGTTCACGTTTCATGGAGCAAAGGTAACCCGTGTTTCTGTCGCCCCAAGGTCAAGACACGTTTGGAAAAAAAATCTCCAGCCCGTTGGGTGTATTTTTTTCCCAAAACCTTGTGTCGCCCTAAACACTAACCTTGACTTGCTCCCGAAACGAAACATAGCATACTCCGGCTCTTTACACGAATAAAAAAAATGTCAGGCATGAGGAAAATAAGCATTGGAAATGGTATTGAAACAAAACAACAGCACCACCTCTCATTGCCGAATAAATCAAAAAAATTAATTCAAAACAGTAAAGAAATGACACATCAAACAAACACATCGGAAGCAAGGGTATATGTCGGCACATACGCAAAATATAATGACGGTTCAATCTTTGGGAAGTGGCTAACGCTATCCGATTATGCGGACAAGGAAGAATTTTACACCGCTTGCAGGGAGTTGCACGATGACGAGGAAGACCCCGAATTTATGTTTCAAGACTACGAAAACATCCCGAACGGCTTAATCGGCGAAAGTTGGATAAACGATAGCATAATTGAGGTTTTGGAGGCTTTGGAAGATATGGACGAAACCCGAAAAGAGGCATTTCTAATATGGTGCGACAATGGACACCGTAAGCTATCCGAGGGCGATATTGACGACCTAATAAGCGACTTTGACGATGACTATATAGGGGAATACAAGGACGAGGAAGATTTTGCCTATGAACAGGTAGAGCAAATGGACTTGCCCGAATTTGCAAAAACGTACTTCGATTATGAGGCTTATGCCCGTGACCTGTTTAGCGGTGACTATTGGAGCAATAGCGGTCACGTATTTTATAATTGCTAACCCACAGGCGACCGCCTGCAAAGGTGGTCGCCTATCAAAAATCAAAACCATGATAATAGAAACTTATAGAGCGACCCTAAAACATGATACGGGCATGATACGGGTAAAAGTAGTATCGCTAAGCGGTGAAAGGGGCGCAATACAACAGATAACCACCGCCGAGCATTGCCCCGAATGTGCCATTATAAAATTGAAGAAGATTGACACTAAAAAAGTATAAAGACATGAAAGCATTGAACGAAATGAACAACGTTGAAAGAGGGTATTTGCTTGCTAAGCTATTCCCCGAAAACCTTAAAGATTTGACCCTCTTTGTACAGCAGGAAACGGAACGTTTCAGAGCGCAGGAGGAATATATACGCAGTATTTGGGCTAAAAGAACATTTTTAACCGCTGATTATTGGTTTAGCTTGGTCAGTAATACCGAACAGGTTTTAAAGCGGTATAACGTCATGTTACACCGTAGCACACGGGTATTTTCTGACCAGTTATTTGACGGTCACAATGCCATATTTCTAATAAACTGCCTTGTTGAGTATGCAGACAGGGAAGAATGTAGCCCGAAGCTAAAAGAGGCTATACACTTGCTATTCGGGCATGATAAAATGATTGTAACGGACTTAAACCAATAGACAAATGTACATTTCAGATTTATACGGTCAGAGAAAAGAAGTAACCGACCTTGATAAAGCCATTGCACAGGCAGAAAATTTTAAGGATATGCACCATATCCCACCAGTGGAGAGCGATAAGGAAAGGCAAGCCTATTGGCGTGATATATACAAAAAATTGGTACAACTAAAATCAAAGGAAAATGAGCAATCTTGCGGATAAAACGGAATACAGGGCATTGAGCATTATTGCCCGAATGGTGAAGCAGTTTGAAAAACTGCATTATATGGGCATGACCAAAATTGACGATTGGGATGCCACACAGGCGAGGAATTTATTAGAGGGTGTCATCCAGTCCAACGGGTACAAAATCAACTATGACAGGGGCAGTAATAAGCCGATTTTAAAGTTGTAGCTATATACACGATTAGAATTTCGGGAGCGGTACGCCGTTCCCGTTTTTTTGCCTCAAAAATTGGATGGGCAAAAAGACAGATCCTCCCGATGGTCGGGACCGTCTTTTTTCGGAAAGCGGAACAACCCCTTTGTTAAATGCTTCCGCTTCCCCGTTCCTTACCCTGCATTTTCCAAATAGGTTGTATTCGGATTAGACTACTTTCTTTCATGAGTTGAGACGAAAAAGAAAGTAGCAAAGAAACCTAAGATTGTGATTGATTTTTAAAATATTTCGTTGCTATCCTACTAATCCCGACACTGAAATATTTTTTGTTTTCGCTCAATACCTTAACGGCTGTCAGCAATTCATCGGGGTCAGCATATTTCAGTATATAGCCCGAAACACCTGTTTTCAGCATATCCGTTACGCTTTCCTCATTATCGTTCGTACTGGAAAATAATACTTTCAAATCGGGATGCTTTTCAAGCAAAAGTTTAGCCGTGGCAAAGTCTTCCTCAATGAGACAGACATCCGGCAACTTGCCACCCTCTTTTATTTTTTGTAGAGCATCCTGCCCGTAACCCGATTGGAACAATACCGTATAACCCGAATTTTCAAGTTGTTTTACGGGCATCTCCCGAAGCTGTGCATGGCTATCTATGACCGCTACACAGACTTTGTTTTTGTTTTCTTTTCCAGCATCCATAATATCTGTTTTAAAAGTAGCGAAACCTGCAATAAAAAAAGCGCAGGCAACTACACTTACTCGATACTGGGGTACTGGTATACCTTATCTCCAAATAAGCGAGCGCCCACGCCTATGGCGTGAGCGTTCTTACTTATTGTCTCGGAGATATAAAAATTACCAGTTTTCAGTACCAAGACTTAAAGCAAAAACACTTTAAGCATTCAATATTTTCTATTAGCAAAGATAGCAATGTAGATTTTCTTACGCAATATTCCCTTATCACTTGATTTTGTATTTAACATGGCTAATATTCGGTACAAAAAAACGGTACAGACGACAAAGACCTGTACCGTTTCCTTTATAACTATATTGTTGCCTATCGTGGGTTTTGTATTTCAGTCGTTGGCGATGTCGTTTCTTTTTTCTCTCGTGAATAAACCCATAACGACAATACTCCAAAAATAATCAAAGCGTAGGCTATCCATTTGCCGACACGTTCCATAAACTTGATGGCAACCGACTTTTCATAACTTGAAAATCCCTCCGCTCCGGTCATGCTACGCCTGTAAAACTTCCTGCGGTTAATCCAGTAACGTAGACCCAAGCCCAAAACCAAAAATATTATACCTATTACCAATGATGAAGTCATAACGATAAGCTATTTGTTTCCACTGTTTGAATTTACGAAAAAACATGAAAATAAGAGACTTCAAAAATGAAAAAATCCTGTCCACATCGGACAGGATTTATAGTGTCAATCCCTACTGTTAAACTGAAAGCTAACCTGTTTTTCGTTCCCGAAGTTATCCGAAATCCAAATATCAAACGACTGTGATACGGTGGATTGCGAGGTGTAATACAGCCTAAATTGTGTCTGTGGCAATAGGTACACATCATTGGGCATATACGGCGGTTCGCTGTAATACCGCAATGTTCCCTGTCCGTCAAACTGGAAATAGCGGATAAAGTATTTCGCATCATTGAAATTGCCCGACCGTTGAACGGTAATCCGTATTTCAACGGTCTGCCCGTTCGCTACCTCTTTGGGTACAGGCATCACCTGTACCTCAAAAGGGTAATTCTGTTGTATATCGAGGTCGTCTTTTTCACACGAGGTCAGCACTACGGAGCAGACCAACATCGCCAAGAGCAGGAACATTGCCTGCAAATGTAGCCCGTACTTTCTGATTAATATTTTCATCGTAAATCAATTTTAAAAGTTAAACCTTAGTCCAATCCCTGCCGATGGACGGAACTGTTTCAAATCCGTACCCCATAATACTTTTGTCCGACCTTGCAGGAGCAGGACAAAGCGGTCGGACAGGTACGTTTCGAGCGTGAGCCGTCCGCCCGTACCATAGACAAAATTGTCTTTGTCGAGGATGGTCGAGCCATCCGGTAACATGGCTTCGCTCCGGTTGATGGTTTCGTAACCTGCCACGGCTGTAAGCCCTGCATTCAGCGTGACGGTCTTTCTCGCATCGCCCAATAGCTGAAGACTGTAACCCACCTCGCCCGTGTAGGTTTCGAGCGGTATCTGTACATCCCTGTAACCGGAAAACTGATGGGTGTACTCCGCACTGGAATTGCAACTTAAAATAGGAGACTTTTTTATGCTGCCATTTTCTCTTTTTCCAATAGCATCTCTTCGATCTGCTTAGGGGTTTTATATCCCAGGGCAGAATGTGTTCTTTTGGTATTATAAAAACCTTCAATATATCCAAAGATCTCCAATTTAGCCGATTGCTGATCGATGAATTTTCTATGGTAGATCATTTCAGCCTTTAGTGTCTTGAAAAAGCTCTCAGCTACTGCATTGTCCCAGCAATTGGCCTTCCTACTCATGCTTTGAAGTATCTTGTTTTTTACAATTACCCTCCTGAATTCATCGCAGGCATATTGGATCCCTCTATCCGAATGGAAGATAAGACCATCTTTGATACCTCGGTTTCTAATAGCCATTTTGATGGCTTGTACAGAAGTGTTTTTAGTCGTCATATCGGTGCTTAAAGACCATCCAATGACTTTTCTGTCCGCCAGATCGATAACCGTTGTTAGATAAAGCCACCCTTTGCCGGTATGGATGTAAGTAATGTCGCTAACCCATTTTTGCGATAGGGAATCCGCTGAAAAATCTCTTTGGAGGAGATTTTCAGCTATCCTATAACTATGGCTCGAATCTGTGGTCACCCTATATTTTTTCTTAACCTTACTTCGTATCCCATGTTTCTTCATCAATCTTGCTACGTAGCTTCTTGATACCATTTCACCTTTTTTGTGCAGCTCTGCGGTTATCCGTGGGCTGCCATAGATATACTTACTGTCACTGTGTACCTGCTGTATTTTATCCACAAGTGCTTTACTGCGTTGTTCCCTGGGGGATTCGGGCCAAACCAGCCAACGGTAAAAACAACTGCTGCTAACGTTCAATACTTCGCACATCTTCTCTACGGAATATACTTCTCGGTTCTCCTTTATGAACCGGTATATGGACCGTCTCCCCTGGAGAAGATGGCTATGGCCTTTTTTAAGATATCGCGTTCTAATTCTGTATCTCTTAATTTCTTGCGTAAAATCCTTAACTCCTGCTCCTCCGGACTGATCTTGGGATTGTCAGGTAAAACCTTATTCCCATTATAACGTGGATTTCTACGCCATTTACTCAGTAAACTGGGGTCTATGTCTAATTCCTTAGCTACATCGGCTACAGATCCCTTAACAACGCTCAAATCGACCGCCATTATCTTAAACGAATCATCAAATTTTCTATGCATTTCTACAAATTTAAAATTACTGTCTAAATCTGTCTCGCTTTAAAGGTAGCAACTCCACATCCCTGCACACTCTCCGGCAGTCTTGATACAATCCCGTCTGTCGGGCTTGCCGTCATTCGTTCAGTCAGCCGTGCCGTCATTCCGGCTCTCGCACGGGCAAGACCGATGGCTTGCCAGTCGTCCTGCCCGATGGAATGGCTACCGGATAGCTTTCATGCCGTCCGGCATTCCTGCCTGCCGAGCGGAACGCCGTCATGTGTTCCGGCATTCCTGCGCTCCGTCTTTCACAACTGCCATCGGGAGCGGATGCCTGCAAACAGGCTTGCGTGACTGATAGCGCAAAGAAGCAGGTTATTCCGTTCCATTGATTTAAAGCGGTAATCCACGGCATTTTTTGGCAATGTTTGGTCGTGGCGGATAGGGCAATGCTTTGAAAAAGCTACCCTTACTTTGTAAGGGCTTAAATGCAAAGGGTGAATGGAAAAATCATTGGAGAATGGATGTTATGGGCGGAACGGCGCAAAGCCGTTTTTTTCCGCTTTACCCAATCCGACCCGTAGGGCGGATTTTCTGTTCACCCGAACAGAGCAAGTTATGTTTTGAGATGCTCGAAATAAATTCCGCACCTCAAAACCACTTGCCCTTGCAGGGGGCTGAAAACCGCTCCGAAGTCGCAGTTTATAGTAATTATTAATGGATTTAGATATGGAAGACAACAGAAGAAATCGAACAAACAAAGTTGGTCGCAAGCCTAAGAAAGACCCTGCCATCCACCGTTATTCGATTAGTCTCAACGACATGGAAAACGCACAGTTCCTTACGTTGTTCGAGCAATCGGGAATGAAAGTAATGGCACATTTTATTACAGCCTGCATCTTTCAGAAGCCAGTCAAAACCGTAAAAATTGACATGGATGCAGTCGATTTTCATACGAGGTTGACCAATTTTTACAGCCAGTTCAGAGTGGTTGGCGTGAATTACAACCAAATCGTGAAGATACTTTACCGCAATTTCTCGGAGAAAAAGGCATCGGCTTATCTCTTTAAACTGGAAAAGCAGACAGCAGAAATGGCGGACTTATGCCGGAAAGTGATTGAGCTAACACAGGAATTTGAAAAAGAACACCTACAAAAGCACAAGTAATATGATAGCAAAGATTGGCAAGGGTGAGAATTTGTACGGTGCAATTTCCTATAACCAAAAGAAGATTGATAGTGAAAACGGGCAGGTTCTGTTATTGAACAGAATACCCGAAACGTTGGATAATACCTATTCGACAAGTTACCTGCACCAGTGTTTTGAGCCGTATCTATCCACAAATATCAAAACTGAAAAGCCAGTGCGCCACATATCGCTGAACCCTGATCCTGCGGATAGGGTCAGCGATGGGCAGTTCGTAAAAATGGCGCAGGAATATATGGAGCGCATGGGGTATGGCAAGCAACCTTATATCGTTTTTAAGCATACCGATATTGAACGCACCCATATCCACATCGTAACGGTCTGTGTGGGTTTGGACGGAAAGAAGCTACCGGACAGTTACGACCATCCACGTTCGATGGCAATCTGTCGGGATTTGGAACAAACGTACAATCTTATACCTGCCACGGAAAAACAGCGCACCGGAAACGAGCAGGTATTCCGTCCGGTGGATTACAGAGCCGGAGACGTTAAGAGCCAAATGGCATCGGTGGTGAGACACCTGCCGAAGTATTACGGGTACGCAAGCCTCGGAGCATACAACGCCTTGCTTTCGCTTTTCAACATCACGGCAGAGGAAGTCAAAGGGGAATTGCAAGGACAGCCCAAAAATGGGCTTATCTATTTTGCATTGAACGAACAGGGAGAAAAAGCGAGCAATCCTTTTAAAGCATCGCTTTTCGGTAAACAGGCAGGACTGGACGAACTGAAAAACCAATTCGCACAGGCTAAGGAGAAAATGAAAGCCGACCCTGTAAGAGCCGTACTCAAAAGCACCATTGAAGTGGCGATGCACACCGCCACTAATGAAGCCGATTTTAAAAAGCAACTGTTGGAGCAGGGCATCAATACCGTGGTACGGCGCAACGATGAGGGGCGTATCTACGGTATGACTTTTATTGACCATGAAAGCCGTACCGTTTGGAACGGTTCAGCTTTGGGCAAAAACCTATCGGCAAATGTCTTTAATGATTGGTGGAATGAGCAAGCGGTCGGGCAACGCCAAGAAACTGAAAAAGCAACCGCACAAAATACGCCATCGACCGCAGAGAAAGAAGAAGCGCATGCACTTTTTAACTTCCTTAATAAAGAACAGCCGACCGATGATTTGTTGATAGACGGATTGGGTGGGCTATTGCCGGAGGCACAGGGCGAAGACTACGAGGAACAGGCATTTGCCAACCGTATGAAGAAAAAGAAGAAACGCAAAGGTCGCCAGTTCAGAGCGAATTGACGGCCTCTAACTATTAAATGATTGGCGATGGATTTTTACTAAACTAATTTTTAATTCGTTAAATTCGTACCTATGAAAAAAAACTCAGTGCTGACAATAAAAATTGAGTTCATTTATTGAAAAGTTAGTTGATATCGATTGCAAAAAAATATGGCAGATTTAAAACTTCAAGAGAAAAATAAGATTGAAAAATTTCTCGATATGAGCTCAGGTTATGTTTCAAATTTTAGTGACAGAACGTTTAGAGAATTCATATCAGATGCTGTTGATTTAGATATTGATGATGAAAAGTATCACTACGCCTCCAACTCTAAAGCTAATCGACTAAGACAATTTATTAAAGTCGAAGAAGATTATACTGTAGGAAAACTGTTATCTGAACTTCTCACCCATCATTTAGAACATTTAAAAGATAGAAAAGCAGGCTCTTGGTTTAATATTGAGAATGATGAATTTGACCTGAAAGAAGAACTTCATAAGGAATGTCAAAAAATAGCAGAGCGATTAAAGGGTAATATTGTAAATGATATTAATGCTATCAAACCAAACGTTGAGGATTTAGATTTCAAAAAACTATCAGAGTCTATAAAAGATAGCATCGATAAAAATTTGCCAGAAATTGCACTTGACAGATTACATACTTTCGTAATGAAATATATTAGAGAACTATGTAAAAAACACAATATTACATATTTGCAAGATGAAGCATTACATAGCTTATTTGGTAAATATGTGAAATTTTTAATCGCAAATAATCATATTGAATCTGAAATGTCCAAAAGAATATTAAGAACGTCCATTAGTAATCTTGACTCATTCAACGATATTAGGAACAACAGAAGTTTTGCCCATGACAACCCCATATTGAACTACGAGGAGAGCGTATTGATATTCAATAACACTTCAAGTACAATTAAGTTTATTGAGGCTATTGAAAATCGGGTTGACAATAATAAAGAAGTTCATAATACTGATTGGAAGGACTTAGAATTTTAAAAAAAACGCTAAAAATCTCGAATCACCGTATTGTAACCTTTAAAGTATGTCAAACTAAGCCACCAAAAGCCATCCGCCCCCCCTTTGTATAAGTGCTTTTAAATAGCCTCTAAATTCCCTGCATCACTAAAATTTTTTGTTATGCAGGGAGAAGACGATTTGAGAGGATTAGCCAAAATCATGGCTTTTATGCGTGCCGTAAGTATTCTTTTGGTACTGATGCACTTTTATTGGTTCTGTTACGGGTTCTTTGCCGAACGTGGGTGGACACTGGAAATTATCGGCAAGATACTGACCAATTTCAACCGTACCGCAGGGCTGTTTGCCCACACACTTTACACCAAGATTTTTGCAATGCTTTTGTTGGCGTTAAGCTGTCTTGGTACTAAAGGCGTAAAGAATGAAAAGATAACATGGGCTAAGATTTACACCGCCTTAGTTATCGGCTTTGCGCTGTTCTTTCTGAACACGCCATTGTTAAAGCTGTCAGCAGGGGTTGCCACATCGCTTTACATCCTTACAACGAGTTTGGGATATATAGCCTTGCTCATGGCAGGGGTATGGATGAGCCGACTACTCCGCAACAACCTGATGGACGATGTTTTCAATAACGAAAACGAGAGCTTCCAACAGGAAACCCGTCTGATAGAAAATGAATACTCGGTCAATCTTCCGACAAAGTTTTTTTACAAGGGCAAGTGGAACAATGGATGGATTAATATCGTCAACCCTTTTCGAGCTTCGATTGTACTTGGTACTCCCGGCTCGGGAAAATCCTACGCCATCGTAAACAACTACATCAAGCAACATATCGAAAAGGGCTTTGCGATGTATATCTACGATTTTAAGTTTGACGACCTTTCCACGATTGCCTACAACCATTTGCTGAAACATTCCGATAAATATAAGGTGAAGCCGAAATTTTACGTTATCAATTTTGACGACCCACGCCGTAGCCACCGATGCAATCCGCTAAGCCCTGCCTTTATGACGAACATTTCCGATGCTTACGAAGCCTCTTACACCATCATGCTGAACCTCAACAGGTCGTGGATTTTGAAGCAAGGGGATTTTTTCGTGGAAAGCCCAATTATATTGCTTGCCTCAATCATTTGGTTTCTGAAAATCTATGAAGACGGAAAGTACTGCACGTTTCCCCATGCTATTGAATTGCTGAATAAAAAATATGCAGACGTTTTTACGATACTGACCTCATATCCCGAACTTGAAAACTATCTATCGGCTTTCATGGATGCGTGGCAGGGCGGAGCGCAAGACCAGTTGCAGGGGCAGATAGCATCGGCAAAAATCCCATTGTCACGGATGATTTCACCACAGCTTTATTGGGTCATGACGGGGGATGATTTTTCACTGGACATCAACAACCCCCAAGAGCCGAAAATCTTGTGCGTGGGCAATAATCCCGACCGTCAAAATATCTATTCGTCCGCTTTGGGATTATATAATTCGAGGATTGTAAAACTCATCAATAAGAAAGATAAGTTAAAGAGTTCCGTCATCATAGACGAGTTGCCTACGATATATTTCCGAGGACTGGATAATCTTATCGCAACGGCACGTAGCAATAAGGTGGCAGTATGCTTGGGTTTTCAAGACTATTCACAATTGATAAGGGATTATGGCGACAAGGAAAGCAAGGTCATCCAAAATACGGTGGGTAATATTTTCTCCGGTCAGGTAGTGGGCGAAACAGCCAAGAACCTAAGCGAGCGTTTCGGCAAGGTCTTGCAGAAAAGGCAGAGTATGACCATCAACCGTAATGACAAATCCACTTCTATATCCACCCAATTGGACAGCCTTATTCCGGCTTCCAAAATATCTACCTTGACACAGGGAATGTTTGTCGGAGCAGTATCGGACAACTTTGATGAGCGCATCGAACAGAAAATATTTCACGCTGAAATTGTGGTGGATAACGAAAAAGTTTCTGCCGAAACAAAAGCGTATAAGCAGATACCGCAAATATTATCCTTTAACGATGAACACGGCAACGATAATATGAAGCAGGTCATTGAAGCCAATTATAGGCAGGTCAAAGCGGACATTGTGCATATTGTGGAAAGCGAAATGGAGCGTATCAAGAACGACCCCGATTTACAGCATCTGATACAAGCTACATAAATCACGATATATTTTTCTCAGTTCATTCCAATATTAAAATAAGCGCATCCACTTTAGCTTTTTAATTTTAGATATATTTGTAATACGTCTAAAGAATACCCAAAGTCAAAATGGGTAGGAATGGGCAAATTGAGAACGATTTAATTCTAAGGAACATGGATATTGTGACGATAGAACCACATAACAACCTTAAAGAGATTGTAAAAAAGTTCTGGTGGGCTAACATCCAAAATGCTAACCACCAGAATAAAACGTACAAAATTTTGGCGGATGGAGCTTTGGGTATCATATTCCAACATTTTAACGGACAATCCTCTTTACTCAATGCTGATGGGCATCAACTTCCAATATCTTTTGTCTACGGTCAAAAAAACGATAGCCCGTGCATAAATTCCTTTCAAGGCAACCCGTTTATTTTTGGAGTAAATCTTCAACCAACAGCCTTTAAAAAGTTGTTTTCCATAGACACTTCCGAACTTACAAATACGCTTATAGACAGTGAATATCTTTTTTCAAAGCAATTCACCGATGAGTTGTTGCACACCTCTTCCCCCGAACAAATAATCCAGTTATTTAGCGGACAGCTTTATCGAAAATTATTGAAATCCAAGCAGGATAATATAATCGACCATAGTATAAAGTTGATGTTTGATGATGCTGACGGTATTAATTCCCATGACCTGTCATCCCGTTTCCATATTTCCCGAAGACAGTTTCAGCGTAAATTTAAAGAATACGTAGGTGTCTGCCCCGAAACTTATCTGCGAATTATAAAGTTTCAAAAATCTATTTATTTGCTAAGAACAAGGCAATATAAAAAGCTAAGTGACATCGGTTTTTCGCTTAACTACGCAGACCAGTCGCATTTTGGAAGAGAATTTAAGCTGTTTTCCGGTTGTACACCAAAAGAGTTCTTACATAAAAACAATTTGCAACAGTCTTTTTTAATTAACGAGACCCACCCGTTTGAAACTATGCGAATATTCAGCAATTAATTTAAAATTGTCGCTTCCGTTCTATTTTTTGACAACGCCCTTTCTTTATTTAGCGTATTGAAATCTAATAGTTGAAGCTATGACAAAAATACATCACCTTAATTGTGTCGAAATTCAGTCGCCGATAGGGAGCAGAGGGATAGGGCATTGTCTGTTATTGGAAGCTGAACAACGGCTTGTTCTTGTAGATACAGGAATTGGTCTTTTAGACACCCAACAGCCAGCAACAAGAATTGGGCAGGATTTAATCGATATGGTTGGCTTCCGTTTTAACGAAGAATGGACAGCAATAAGGCAAATTGAACAGCTTGGTCTAACCCCCAATTCCGTAACTGATTGCATCATTTCACATTTGGACAACGACCATATCGGCGGACTTTCAGATTTTCCCGATGCAGTCGTACACGTTGGAATGGAAGAATATGAAAACTTTAAATCAGATAACCCGAGATACCTAAAAGTACCGTTGTCGCACAATCCTAAAATCATAACTTATGGACAGTCAGAAAATGAATGGTATGGATTTGAAGCGAGGAAGATTGATATTGATATAGATGTAGACTTTTTTCTTATCCCCTTATTTGGTCATACTAACGGTCATTGTGGCGTAGCGATAAAAGTTAACAATAGATGGCTTTTTTATGTTGCTGATGCCTATTATTTGAGGGCTGAATTAAATGATAATAATCACCCTGTAAATGAATTGGTTAAAATAAGAGCGGATAATGATGAACTGCGGATAATCTCACTTAACAAAATCCGTGACCTTGTAAACAAACATCCGGAAATTACGGTATTTGGCTATCACGATGTTGAAGATTACAATCCTTAGCAAGCATAACACAAACTTTAAAAATATAAGATAAGGAGACAGCAAAAGCTGACGTAAAGAAACGTCAGCTTTTGCTACTAATAGAGGAGATATTTTATAGAGACAATCACCCTATTTCCAAACAAATGAACATAAATATTAAGATTTCAAAATAGCTGAATGGATAAATTTCACGATGAAACATTATATAAACTGGAAACAGCAATCAACGAGTTGGAGATTGAAGCCGATTGCTCCGTGCAACGGATAGAAGCCGTTATATACCATATTCTCGAATGCCTGTCCGAACTGAAAGCGTATGTGCTGAAAAGAGGGTTTAAGAACACGGATGAAGAAATCCGATTTTTCAAACATCAGAAACCTGCCATTGTAGCAAAACTCATTTACTACAACGCCATTTATAAAATCGAAACAAAGAAGCCGTATGGTGCAAAGCCCATTAGGAAATACCTCAACAAAGAACTGAAAAAATTAAAAAGGTTCTTTGACAACAACCTCGATTTTTACAAGTACTACCGGAGCAATAACTCGTTCCTTGACGAGAGTTTTTTTGTTCGTGGCAAGCATGATATAAAGCTATGGTTGGACACCTATTATTTTCAGTCCGACCAGTCCTTTTCCACTTCACATGATTACAAGGTCGCCAAGATAATAGCCAATGATTTGATACAGGTTTACATCGAAGACCAGTTGTATAACAAATTCCAAAAAGACAAATCGAAAACCCAAAAAAAGCTGAAATGGACAGGTAGCAAAGTGGCATTGATAGAACTGATTTATGCCCTGCACTATCAAAATGTATTTGACAACGGGAACAATGACATAAGGGAAGTAGCCCAATACTTTGAAAGCACATTTGATATTGATTTGGGCAATTTTTATCAGACCTATTTGGAGTTGAGAAACCGGAAGATGAACCGTACAAAATTCCTTGATGCGCTTCGGGAAGAACTTATACGGAGAATGGACGAACAGGACGAGAAATGACCTCGATTTACAGCATTTGATACAGCAGGGGTAATATTTTTATAAATTTCTTGTGTGATTAAAAAATACATCGTAATATTGCGATATTAATAAAACGTTATGGGGCTTACTAAAACAGAAATATTTACGGACGAACAGAACAAATTGGCTTCTTTGTTTAAAGTTTTAGGGCATCCTGCAAGGGTTGCCATTCTCCAATATATCATCAATCAGAAAACCTGTATCTGTAACGATTTGGTCGATGAATTGGGATTGGCACAGGCAACCATTTCACAGCACTTAAAAGAGCTAAAAAGCATCGGTATCATACAGGGAACTATTGAGGGGAAATCCGTTTGTTATTGTATTGATGAAAATATATGGAAAGAAATTCAAGCCGAATTGAATACGTTTTTTAATCAAGAAGTACAAGTAATGAAGTGCTGTACGTAGTGTTTTTTTAGCACATATAATCGTTATATTGCAATATATAGTTTGTTTTTTCATTTTTTAAGTTCAGTTATTATGAAACTATCAAAAATCAAAGAAATCCTGCCAACATTGGACAATGTTGAATTTCAATTAGAGAACGGAACTTTTGTTCCCGAACATTTCCACGTGACGGAAGTAGGACAGATTACCAAACATTTTATTGACTGTGGTGGTGTAGTCCGCACGGAGAAAGCAGTAAACTTCCAACTGTGGGATGCCAACGACTATGAACACAGGATAAAACCTACCAAACTATTGAACATCATCAAGCTGTCAGAAGAAAAATTGGGAATGGAAGAGGCCGAAATCGAAGTAGAATACCAAACCGAAACGATTGGCAAGTTTGACTTGGACTTTGACGGTCAGCGTTTCATCCTAAAGAACAAACAGACGGCTTGTTTGGCAAATGATGCCTGCGGTATTCCTGCGGAAAAACAAAAAGTAAAATTATCGGAGCTGAACAGCACGTGCTGTACACCTAATTCGGGATGTTGCTAAACACTAAAGACAAATCATAATGTACAAGAATTTAGCCGAAACCATAAGGGGAGTTATTGACAACCAAAACGTAAGCGAGGAACGCAAAGCGATACTGCAACCGCTGATAGATTATGTACGGCAGAAAGCAAACAGCGGAGCGGACATAAACCTCAATTTCATCTGCACCCATAATTCACGCAGAAGCCACTTCGCACAGATATGGGCGCAGGTCGCAGGTGCGTATTTCAATATCCCGAATGTACATTCTTATTCGGGCGGTACGGAAGAAACGGCACTATTCCCGAAAGTGGCGGAAACATTGACCAATCAAGGTTTTACTATTTTCAAGATTGCGGAAACCGATAATCCTGTATATGCCATAAAATATGGGGATAATGATTTGCCAATCATTGGATTTTCCAAGCAATACGACAGCTCTTTCAACCCTGCATCGGCATTTGTCGCCATTATGACCTGTTCGCAGGCAGACGGCGGATGTCCGTTTATTGCCGGAGCGGAAAAGAGAATACCTATCACATTTGAAGACCCCAAGATTTCAGACGGGACACCGGAGCAATCAAAGGTATATGCAGAAAGAAGTTTACAGATAGCAACAGAAATGTGCTATGTTTTTTCAATGATTAAGAGTTAGCCGATGCAACCCAAACTAAAATTTCTTGACCGCTATCTTACCTTATGGATATTCCTTGCGATGGCGACAGGCGTAGGCTTGGGATATTTCTTTCCGAACATTTCCAATGCTACCGATGCCCTATCCGTAGGCACGACCAATATCCCTTTGGCGATAGGGCTTATATTGATGATGTACCCCCCGTTGGCTAAGGTGGATTATTCATTGTTGCCCAAAGCCCTTAAAGACACCAAAGTAATCGGCATATCTTTATTGCTGAATTGGCTTATCGGCACACTATTGATGTTCGGTTTAGCCGTTCTGTTCTTACGGAACGAACCGGATTATATGACAGGTCTGATACTGATTGGCTTGGCAAGGTGTATCGCAATGGTCATCGTATGGAGTGACTTGGCAAAGGGCAATAGGGAATATACGGCATTATTGGTAGCATTGAACAGTATCTTTCAGATATTGACGTACAGCTTCTTTGTTTGGCTGTTCATCAATGTTCTGCCCAACAAATTAGGCTTAGCCGATTTCAACGTAACCGTATCCATGAAAGATGTAACCGAAAGCGTGCTGATATATTTGGGTATTCCATTTTTCGCAGGTTTTATAAGCCGTTATGCACTTGTAAAATCAAAAGGTATAGACTGGTATAACCGCAAATTCGTTCCCAAAATATCACCCGTTACATTATATGCTTTATTGTTTACCATAGTATTGATGTTCAGTCTGAAAGGTGATAAAATATTGGAGTTGCCAATGGATGTAGTAAAAGTAGCTATACCGCTTATCATCTATTTTGTACTGATGTTTTTCGTGAGCTTCTTTATCAGCAAATTCTTAAATGTTCCTTACGACAAAAACGCATCCATCGCATTTACAGCCACAGGAAATAATTTTGAATTGGCAATAGCCGTAGCAATAGCTGTCTTTGGCATTCATTCACCACAGGCATTTGTGGGCGTTATCGGCCCACTTGTGGAAGTTCCGGTATTGATATTATTGGTAAGAGCAAGTTTGTGGTTAAAGGGAAAGTATTACACATAGAAAAGGTTTTTTTTAAGGGATGAAATAAGAGTAGAGATTTGAAAACTAATTTTTTTTACCTTTGCATAATGAAATATTTATCATTCATATTAGCTTTAATGGTGTTGGTGTTATCAACAGCACCTTGCTTTGTGGAAGATAAATGCCTTGACCTCGCACAACAAATAACAGACAGTCAAGAACAAGACAATGATGATTGCGGTATGGATTGTTGCTCCCCTTTTTCTAAATGTAATACTTGTACGGGGTTTGTAATAACCTCATTTTATTTTTCAACAGCAAACTCTGTACAACTACCTGAAAAGAAATTAGGAGCAATAACTACGTCACCTGTTTCAGACTTTCCCTATTCTATTTGGCATCCCCCACAAATCGCTTAATGTGTAGTGCTTTCAGCACAAATTAATTAGTAACGATGCTCTGCATCGTCATCGTTTATTTATTCACATTAAGTATCATTTTACAATGAAAAAAATACTCATTGTGTCATTTTTCATGGCACTAAACCTTTGTGTACATGCACAAAACACGTTAAACGCTGTTGTAAAAAGCAGTGGAACAAAAGAACCTTTAATTGGCGTAACGGCATCTATAAAAGGTACTTCAATTGGAGCAACATCTAACGAGAACGGACAAATTACGTTAATCAATATTCCTAATGGATTACAGGAAATACATTTTAGTTATATAGGCTTCAATGAACGTATTGATACATTAGAATTTCCGTTAAAGGACACCAGTGTTATTGAAATCCTACTCAAAGAAAGTTCAGAGGAATTAGACGAAATTGTTATATCCTCTACCAGAAGTACGAGAAGCATACAAAATATTCCCACCCGTATTGAATTTATCGGAGGTGAAGAATTGGACGAAAAAGGAAATATGAAAGCAGGGGATATTCGTATGCTTTTGAGTGAGAGTACAGGTATTCATGTACAAACTACATCACCCACAAGTGCCAATGCAAGTATTCGTATTCAAGGACTTGACGGGCGATATACGCAAATTTTAAAAGACGGTTTCCCGATTTATTCCGGTGCTTCAAGCGGATTGGGCTTGTTGCAAATTCCACCGCTTGACTTAAAGCAGGTTGAAGTTATTAAGGGTTCAACCTCTACGCTGTATGGTGGTGGAGCAATAGCAGGTTTGGTAAATCTAATTTCCAAGACACCAACGGAAGAAAGGGATTTACGTTTTCATTTAAACGGCACATCGGGCAGAGGGTTGGACATCAACGGTTTTTACGGACAGAAGTTTAAGAAAATCGGAACAACAATATTCGCTTCACACAACCGCAACGGAGCTTACGACCCTGCACAAATCGGACTTTCTGCCATTCCCCAATTTGAACGGTATGTGCTGAACCCAAGGTTATTTGTTTACTTCAATGATAAAACTAAAATGAACTTTGGCATCAACACCACCATTGAAAACCGTTTGGGTGGCGACATGCTTTATATAAAAGGAAAAGCGGACAACACGCACCAATTTTTTGAGGAAAACAAAACACAGCGTTATTCCACCCAATTTGTTTTTGACCATACAGTAAATGAAAACAGTTTTGTTCAAGTCAAAAACAGCGTAAGTTATTTTAACCGCAATACAGCTATTCCTAATTACGAGTTTGAGGGAACGCAAACAGCCACTTTTACGGAAGCAAGCTATACCCACAGCAAAGAAAAATCGGAATGGATAACAGGTGTTAATATTTGGACGGACAATTTCAAAGAAAAACAGATTACCGCATTTCCGTTAAGGGATTACAACCAAACCACATTAGGGGCTTTTGTTCAAAATTCTTTTAAGGCTACGGAATGGTTTCAATTGGAAACAGGTTTGAGAACGGATTACGTGGTGGATTACGGGGCTGTTTTTCTGCCAAGAGTATCGGCATTATTTCATATTGCAAACGGATTGACTTCACGCATCGGGGGTGGATTTGGGTATAAAACACCCACCATTTTTACTGAAGAAAGCGAACGCATACAATATCAAAACGTTATGCCCATTGATGATAATACCAATAAATTGGAAAAGAGCTACGGAGCAAACGCAGACATAAATTACCGTACTAATATGGGTGATGATTGGACGTTCAGCATCAACCATTTATTCTTTTACACCTATTTGGACAATCCATTGTTGCTTCAAAATATGGCAACAAATACTTATCAGTTCATTAATTCATCGGGTTACATCCATACCAAAGGCACAGAAACCAATGTGAAAATCGGCTATGATGATTTGAAACTGTTTTTGGGCTACACCTTTACCGATACCCGATTGCTTGAAAACGGAACAAATACCGAAAATCCATTGACCCCAAAACACCGTATTAATTCCGTACTGATGTACGAAATAGAGGATAAATGGAAGATTGGTTTGGAAGCCTATTATTTCAGCCCCCAAAAGCTGAATGACGGTACAACTGGAAAGGACTATTGGATGTGTGGCTTTATGGCTGAAAAGATTTGGGAACGTTTCTCTTTGTATATCAACTTTGAAAACTTCCTTGATACAAGGCAGACACGCTTTGACAACATCTATACAGGCACGATAACCAACCCTGTCTTTAGAGACATCTATGCACCATTGGACGGATTTGTAATTAATGGTGGAATAAAATTTAGGTTATAAAGTAATGAAAACATTAACCCTCAAATAGATTAATAATGAAACATAAACATATTTATGACGCACAAGGCAAACAGCTTTGTTGCACACAAGAAGAGAAAATATATACCCAAGCAGGTGCAGGGCAAATTGTAGATGATACTTGTTGCTCAACGGATGGAGAAGCCAATCAAAAGGGCAACACACAAAGGGAGGAAGTTGGTAGAAGCAGTATTATTAAAATGTTCTTGCCGAGCATTATTTCATTGGTATTATTACTTGTCGCCATTTACTTTGATAATGTGCTAAAACCCGAATGGTTTACAGATTGGGTAAGGATTATTTGGTATGTGGTTGCTTATGCCCCTGTTGGCTTTCCCGTACTAAAAGAAGCAGTTGAAAGTATCCGTAAAGGCGAGATTTTTTCGGAGTTTTTTTTAATGGGTATTGCCACCATTGGAGCATTTACCATCGGCGAATATCCCGAGGGTGTTGCCGTAATGCTATTCTATTCTGTTGGCGAAGTGTTTCAGACATTAGCGGTAAAAAGAGCCAAAACAAACATTAAATCTTTGCTTGACCAACGACCTGATGAAGTTACAATTTTACAAGATAATCAGCCAAAAGTTGTAAAAGCGGAAACGGTTGCTATTGGTGAGATTATACAATTAAAGTCGGGCGAAAAATTAGGATTGGACGGAGAATTGTTATCTGAAAAAGCATCGTTCAACACATCTGCACTCACAGGAGAGAGTAAACCAGACACCAAATCAAAAGGAGAAACCGTATTGGCAGGAATGATAAACCTAAACACCGTTTCACAGGTAAAAGTGACCACAGCATATACAGATAGCAAGTTAAGCAAGATTTTGGAATTGGTACAAAATGCTACTTCTCAAAAAGCACCGACAGAGTTATTCATCAGAAAGTTTGCAAAAATATATACGCCTGTTGTTGTGGTGTTAGCAGTAGCCATTTGCTTACTGCCTTATTTTTTCGTAACAGATTATCAGTTTTCAGATTGGCTGTACAGGGCATTGGTATTCTTAGTTATATCGTGTCCTTGTGCATTAGTGATAAGTATTCCTTTGGGTTACTTTGGCGGAATTGGCGGAGCAAGCAAAAACGGAATACTGTTTAAGGGAAGTAATTTTTTAGATGCACTTGCCAATATCCAAAATGTGGTGATGGATAAGACAGGCACAATGACAGAGGGTGTTTTTAATGTGCAGGAAGTTGTTTTTGATAAAGAATTTAATCAAGCGGAAATCCTCCAAATGGTAAATGCTTTGGAAAGCCACAGCACACACCCCGTAGCAACTGCCATTCAGCAATATGTTGGTGCTGTAAATAACAATATCCCATTACAAAATGTAGAAGAAATAGCAGGACACGGATTAAAAGCCAATGTAAACGGGAAAGAATTATTGGTAGGAAATTTTAAGTTGATGGATAAGTTTTCTATCACTTATGACATTGACCCGAATAGCATTGTTTACACCGTAATTACCGTGGCTTACGATAACAAATTTGTAGGCTATATCACTATTGCAGACACTATAAAGGAGGATGCACAAACTACGATTGACAAACTAAAATCTCTCCATGTAAAAACTACCATGTTAAGTGGCGACAAATCAACCGTAGTAAAATTTGTTGCAGAAAAATTGGGCATCAATTATGCGTTTGGCGATTTACTGCCCGAAGACAAAGTAAATAAAGTCAAAGAGATAAAAGCTAAAAACGAAAACGTTGCATTTGTAGGAGACGGTGTGAATGATGCACCTGTTGTGGCATTAAGTGATGTAGGTATAGCAATGGGCGGTTTAGGAAGCGATGCTACTATTGAAACTGCCGATGTGGTAATACAGGATGATAAGCCGAGTAAAATACCAATGGCAATCAATATCGGTAAACAGACAAAGAAAATAGTTTGGCAAAACATAGCTTTAGCATTTGGAGTGAAAGCCGTTGTATTGATACTTGGTGCAGGTGGATTAGCCACAATGTGGGAAGCCGTATTTGCCGATGTAGGTGTGGCATTATTGGCTATACTGAATGCAGTAAGAATACAACGTATGAAATTTAACTAACAAAAATAAATCACGATATGGTAGATTTTTTGAGAATAGTATTGCCGACATACTTTATCATATACTTCGGAGTTGCTTTTGTTTTGAAATCGGTTATAGTTGCAAAACGAATAGGGCGAAATCCGCTTGTATTGCCCAATGACGACAGTGCCTACGGACTGATTGGGTTTTACTTCAAGCTGACGTTGATGGCAATGTTTCTTTATGTTGTCATTTATGCTTTATTTCCGAATTGGTACGAGTATTATTTACCAATTACGCAACTTGACATCCCTACAATAAAGTATGTTGGGCTTACCCTTTTATTAATTTCATTGGTTTGGGCTGTTATCGCACAAGGGAATATGAAAAATTCGTGGCGTATTGGTATTGACACGAATACAAAAACAGAATTGGTAACAAACGGGCTTTTTTCAATCTCACGAAATCCAATATTCTTCGGAATGATTTTAAGTTTAGTCGGGCTGTTTTTGACAACTCCAAACGCATTGACAGTCGTGTTTTTGATTTTAGGGTACGTTCTTATTCAAATCCAAATCCGACTTGAAGAAGAATTTTTAACCAAAGAACACGGACAAAAGTATATTGATTACAAACAGAAAGTAAGACGATTGATATGAGCAAAAACACCCGTACTCGCAAGCGTGTGTGTCTTTGCTTGCTATTATAAACTAACGATTGTCCTTTAATAATTTCAAAATTCAATGTTTGATATTTTATTACGGATAGTGTGTCTTCGAGAGCGGAGATAAAATAGACTTACTGTATGGATAAATTTTATAAGAAAACGCTGTATGAACTCGAAACAGCAATCAACGAATTGGAGATTGGAGCCGATTGCTCCATACAACGGATAGAAGCTGTTATACACCTTATTCTCGAATGCCTGTCCGATGTAAAAGAGTATGTTCTGAAACGAGGGTTTAAGAATGCTGATGAAGAAATCCGCTTTTTCAAATATCAGAAACCCACCATTGTTGCCAAACTCATTTACTACAATACCATATACAAAATCGAGACAAAGAAACCCTATGGAGCAAAGCCTATAAGGAAATACCTCAACAAAGAACTGAAAAAACTAAAAAGGTTCTTTGACAACAACCTCGATTTTTATAAGTATTACCGTAGCAATAATTCTTTTCTTGACGAAAGTTTTTTTGTTCGGGGCAAGCATGATATAAAGCTGTGGTTGGACACTTATTATTTTCAGTCCGACCATACTTTTTCTACCTCGCATGATTACAAGGTCGCCAAGATAATAGCCAACGATTTGATACAGGTCTACATCGAAGACCTGTTGTATAACAAATTCCAAAAAGACAAATCGAAAACCCAAAAGAAGCTGAAATGGACAGGTAGTAAAGTAGCCTTGATAGAATTGATTTATTCCCTACACTATCAAGGTGTGTTTGACAACGGGAACAACGACATAAGAGAAGTCGCCCAATATTTTGAAAGTGCCTTTGACATTGATTTAGGCAATTTTTATCAAACCTATTTGGAGTTGAGAAACCGGAAGATGAACCGTACAAAATTCCTTGATGCGCTTCGGGAAGAACTTCTACGGAGAATGGACGAGCAGGACGAAAAGTAGGATTTGGGCGTGCCACCGTCTGCATTTTATCCCCATGCCCAGGCTATCGAAAAATGCAGACGGGTCGGGCTATCCGCTATATCTTTTGCGGATCTGCGAGGACCGCAAAAGGATGTCGCTTCTATCCCTCACGCTGTATGCCGTCCAAAAAACAAAACATTTATTTCCTTTTTGGTTTCCTGTTGTCAAACTCAAAGGAGGTTTCGGCTTTATCGTTCATGACGATATAGGCATTGAATTTATTGCCCGAATTGCTTTTCATGCCTTTGATAAGGTTGGTCTTTCCTTTGGTCACGAGGTTTTCTATATCGGCAACGCTCAACGGCACTCCGCACACGGTACGGAATTGAAGCCAGTTGCAAGCCTCATCGGGGCATTTTACAACCTTGTTCCAAACCAATAGCTGACGGCTCTTGCATTTGGGGCAGGTCAGTTCGGGTTGGAGTTGCTACCTTTAAAGCGAGACAGATTTAGACAGTAATTTTAAATTTGTAGAAATGCATAGAAAATTTGATGATTCGTTTAAGATAATGGCGGTCGATTTGAGCGTTGTTAAGGGATCTGTAGCCGATGTAGCTAAGGAATTAGACATAGACCCCAGTTTACTGAGTAAATGGCGTAGAAATCCACGTTATAATGGGAATAAGGTTTTACCTGACAATCCCAAGATCAGTCCGGAGGAGCAGGAGTTAAGGATTTTACGCAAGAAATTAAGAGATACAGAATTAGAACGCGATATCTTAAAAAAGGCCATAGCCATCTTCTCCAGGGGAGACGGTCCATATACCGGTTCATAAAGGAGAACCGAGAAGTATATTCCGTAGAGAAGATGTGCGAAGTATTGAACGTTAGCAGCAGTTGTTTTTACCGTTGGCTGGTTTGGCCCGAATCCCCCAGGGAACAACGCAGTAAAGCACTTGTGGATAAAATACAGCAGGTACACAGTGACAGTAAGTATATCTATGGCAGCCCACGGATAACCGCAGAGCTGCACAAAAAAGGTGAAATGGTATCAAGAAGCTACGTAGCAAGATTGATGAAGAAACATGGGATACGAAGTAAGGTTAAGAAAAAATATAGGGTGACCACAGATTCGAGCCATAGTTATAGGATAGCTGAAAATCTCCTCCAAAGAGATTTTTCAGCGGATTCCCTATCGCAAAAATGGGTTAGCGACATTACTTACATCCATACCGGCAAAGGGTGGCTTTATCTAACAACGGTTATCGATCTGGCGGACAGAAAAGTCATTGGATGGTCTTTAAGCACCGATATGACGACTAAAAACACTTCTGTACAAGCCATCAAAATGGCTATTAGAAACCGAGGTATCAAAGATGGTCTTATCTTCCATTCGGATAGAGGGATCCAATATGCCTGCGATGAATTCAGGAGGGTAATTGTAAAAAACAAGATACTTCAAAGCATGAGTAGGAAGGCCAATTGCTGGGACAATGCAGTAGCTGAGAGCTTTTTCAAGACACTAAAGGCTGAAATGATCTACCATAGAAAATTCATCGATCAGCAATCGGCTAAATTGGAGATCTTTGGATATATTGAAGGTTTTTATAATACCAAAAGAACACATTCTGCCCTGGGATATAAAACCCCTAAGCAGATCGAAGAGATGCTATTGGAAAAAGAGAAAATGGCAGCATAAAAAAGTCTCCTATTTTAAGTTGCAATTCCAGGTTGCTTTTCATGGGCAATGCCCGTGTCCAAAAGTTCCCGTGTAATTGAAGTGGCATAGGTTTCCATTTCACGCTGAAAAGCACCTGCATCCGCCTCGTTGTTTTCGATTTTCTGCAATGCCATTTCCCATTCGGCGGTCATGGCTAAATCGGCAATCTTTTTGTCCTTTACTGCCCCGTAAACCTGCAATCCCTTATGGGTAGGGATTAGGGATTTCTTTTCACGCCGAATGTAATCCCTCTTAAAAAGCGTTTCTATAATAGAGGCTCTTGTGGCAGGTGTGCCGATGCCGATGTCTTTTAGGGCTTTCCGTTCGTCCTCGTTGTCAATCTCTTTTCCGGCATTTTCCATTGCGGACAACAGACCTGCCTCGGTGTAAAGCACAGGCGGTTTGGTTTTCTTTTCCAGTACGGATGCCTCTTTGATTTTCAGCTCATCACCGACCTTTAATTCCGGCAGTTCCTGCACAGGCTCGCTGTCCTCATCTGTAAATTTTTCTTTGATGCCACGCCAACCGGCTTCGAGGATTTTACACCCTTTCAATGTGAAGTCATAGTGCAGAGCCTGCAATCCGATGTCGGTTATTTCTTTGGTACAGGCAGGCGAAAGGGCTTCCAGTAGGCGGTGCGCAATCATATCATAAATAACATTTTCGTGTGCCGTTAATTCGGACGGGATTTTTTCGGTAATCAGCAGACCGTGGTGGTCTGTGACCTTTACGTCATTCACGATGCGTTTGTTGAAACGCCCCCATTTCACTTTTCCGACCGCTTTTTTGCAGGAAGCCCGTGCTTCCAAATTTCTTACCAGTGCAGGGATTTCCGACCACATATCTTCGGGGATGTACTTGCTTCCTGTACGGGGGTAGGTGATAAACTTCTTTTCATACAGGCTTTGGGCAATGTTCAATGTTTCCTCGGCAGTATAGGATGCTCTTTTATTGGCTTCTTTCTGCAATCCCGTTAGGTCGAACAGCAATGGCGGTTGCTCCGTAGCTGTTTTGGTTTCCACTGCCGTAACGGTCGCTGTTCCGTTACGCTGAATGGATTTCAGCGTATCGTCAGCAAGTTTCCTGTCATCCCATTTGGTCTTTGACAGGCTCTTAAAGTCTGTAAATTCCTTGCGGTGTTCCAACTGGATTTGGAAGTATTTTTTGACGGCAAAATCCTTGTTTTCCAAATACCGCTTGCAGATGAGGGCAAGCGTTGGCGTTTGTACTCTACCAAGCGAGTAAACGCCACGTCCTGCCGAAATGCTCAACGCCTGCGAGGCATTGATACCCACAAGCCAATCGGCTTTGCTCCGTCCTTGTCCGGCTCTGTATAGCCCGTCAAAATCGCTTCCGGCTTTTAGGTTGTCAAAACCCTGTTTAATCGCCTTTTCCGTGAGCGAGCTTATCCATAGACGTTCAAAGGGTTTCCGGCATTTTAGGTATTCATAGATATACCTAAAGATGAGTTCACCCTCACGTCCGGCATCGGTGGCCACGATAATACTATCGCATCTACCGATGACCTGTTCGATAATCTTCAACTGTTTTAATGCCCCGTTATCGGGAACATAACTTTTGTCCTTTTTTATCTTGCGTACCGTCAATAAAAAAGGGTCGGGCAATATGGGCAAGGCTTCCCTTTGGAAGCCCGATACCCCGTAATCTTCGGGCATCGCCAGTCCGACCAAATGCCCCAATGCCCACGTAACTTCGTAGCCGTTTCCTGTGAGGTAGCCATCCCGTTTTTCGGTCGCTCCCAACAGGGTAGCTATTTCTCTCGCCACACTTGGCTTTTCTGCAATGATTGCTTTCATAATGCTGTCTCTTTTAATGGATTAAATGGTGAACATTTCTCTTTGAGAACCCCCTTCGTATTCTGTGAAAGGGGATTTCCAAAGAAAAATGTTTTTTGATGGTATTATCTTCTTACCCCTCTGGATTTAGCCGGACGGTTGGGGTCATTCTGCCGTTGCTGTTGAGTTTTGTTTTTCGGCGTTTGTTGCTCCGGTTTCAGAGGCTCGTTGATGTGCTTGGTTGCTTCGTTGGTTTTCCCGTTGGAGTTTACGTCAACCTGTGTTTTGTGCGCTTCGGCAGGTTGTGCCTTATTTTTCAGCGCATTGGGGTTTTTAAAGCTGAAATCATAATTTCCCGTTTCTTTGTTCAGCATGACATATCCTTTATACGGGTTTCCTTTTCCGTCCTTGAAATCCGAAACGTAAATCGTCTTGCCCTCGGTGAGTTGCTTGTACTGTTCATCCGAAAACACTTTGTTGCGGAACATTTTCGGGTCGTTTTCCTGTACCTGTTTGGGTGCTTTATCGCCAAAAAGAAACTCCGTATATTTTTTGTCGGCGTTGAACTGTACATGGGCATTTTTGTTTGCGCTGTTTTTAAAGTCCAATCCCTCTAAATAAATGGCTTTACCATCTTTCAAATCCCGTTTTTGGTCTTCGGTCAACTTTACGCCCTTAATCTCATCGGGTATTTTTATTCTTTCATGCCTAAATGCAATGACCTCGTTCGTGAGATGGTCGATACTGATAATAGACGGTATCTTTTCGCCTGTTTTGCGGTTGGTCAATTCCACCACACGCCCCATGTTTCCGGTTTTGAGCAGGTTTTCCCTGTCTTCTTTGGTAAACTCGTGACCAAAGAAAGGGGCTTTGAGGTTGGGTTCGTGGCGTACACCATACATCATAAGTACAGGTTTTCCGTCTTCACCGTCTTGGAAACCGAGCCTTGCTTCCGAGCGCATGATGACCGCACCGAAATTGACACTTGTGGGATATACCTTATTGGTCTTATAGCCTTTTAACAATACATCCAATTGCCCGTCTTTTTCAAGCCTCTCTTTGTTTATCCCAAATTGCGCTAAATAATTCCAGTCCACATCTTCCGCCTTATAGCGGTATTCGTTTTTCTCCTGTGCTTGCTGTGTTTCCGGTGTCGCCTGTGGTGCTTCCACATCCTTTTTGGTTTCCTGTTGTTGCTCCTTTGGCTCTTTGACCTCATGCTTTGCCATGACAGCCTCGCCCTCTTTGGTGGGGGCATTGACCTGTTTCTGCATTTCTTTGGCGGTTTCGACCGCTTCCTTTGCAGGCACTTTGAAGAATGAGAAATGGGTCGGGTCTTTAAGCTGTCGCCAAAAGTTGGAGAAGAAATTTGTAAACAAATCTCCGGCTCTGTCCACTCGCATAAATTGGCTTTGGTTTTTCTTGGTGGCATCAACGGTTTTCAGATTGCCGTTTTCGTCAACACCCGTAACGGCTTGGATTTTCTTTTTTTCCTTGTCCATCACCAACAGCACATCCGAAAGCTGTTCGGGATATTGCTGTGGATTTTCATTTGTCTGTTCGCTCATGATATTGATTTTTTAATGTTTACATTGTCCGAAAGTAAGTGAAGCAGGTACGGCATAGCCGTACCCGTCTTTTCGTGGTAGGGTTTGTCATCTGTTTTCTTTTGTACGCCGTAGGGGCGCTTTGAAACTTTCCCTAATGAACTGGTGTACATCCGATAGTTTGTAGTACAGCTTTCCGCTGATGGTGTAATACGGTAGCTTGCCCGTGGAGCGGTATCGTTGCAAAGAGCGGTGGCTGATTTTCAGCATTAGGAGCAGGTCTTGGTTGTCCAGTAATTCCTCGCCGTCTATGCTGTGCCGTTCTTTCTTGATGTTTAGCACGTACTCTTTCAAAATATCGAAACGCTCCATGATACGTTCCATCCATGCGATAAATTCCATTCTGTCGATGTTCATAATAATTTCTTTTTAATGATTTCTAACACCACAAAATTGGAGCGATTGGCGCAGGCTGTCTTCCGATACGTGTCTATCAAAAAGGCACTTTTTTCATTTTTTTACAATTCGTGTAAAGTGCTGTTTTTAGGGGCTTTTCGCACTTTTGGTCAATCGGTCGGCATCCAAATCAATGGGTTTGCCGATAGACACATATAGGCAAACGGGCAAAAAAAAGACAGCACCGATTGATGCTGTCCTTTTTGATGGAAAGAGAAGACAAAATTATTGGTTGTCTTCCCTGTCCATATATTCCTCTAAACTGTATTTGAGTTGGTCTAAAAACAATGTCCGTGAGCCTGCACGGGTTTTCATTCGATGGAAGCTGTTATGGATGTCGTTCAGCGACACACGGAACAGGATTTGGAATACCATGCTGATTTTGCGGATGCCGATTTTCCCATGTGAAATGGCATCACAGGCATAGAGTGCATAAATCAATTCGATAAGGGCATTTTTTGTCTGTGTCCAAAAGAAGTCTTTTGTTTCCTCCTGTTGTAGTAATACATCGGGATTTTGTTCGGGGCTTAGTTTTGTCGTCAGATAATTATAGATTAATTCGTTGGCTATGATTTTCGCTACTTTGTAATCAAAGTAGGTCGAAAATTTGGGGTCGATTTCAAATACATAACTGTTCAGCCCATCATAATAATTAATGTTTCCCAACGTGAAATATTCCTCGTCTTTATCGTTTCTGCCGGAACGGTAGTATCTGTAAAAAGCCGAATTGCATATATGCTCTCTGTATTCCTGTTTCAAACCCTGTAATTTGATAGCAAAATAACTTTGGTACAAATTGCCGTTATCTACGGGGCAGGCTGTCTCAATCCGGTACACCTTATTGTAATAGATAAGTTTTCCGAGGATGTTTGGCTTTACCTGTTTGAAAAAATGTATTTCCTCGTCCTTACTGGAAAAGCCCTCTTTTATTACGTCATCCTTTAAGGTATGCAACAACTCTTGGAGGTAAATCGTCATTTTATACGCCTCGTCAATGAAACTGGATGTTTCGGCTGACAGCTTTCTTTCTTGCTTTTGGATGTCAGCCACAATGTTGTTCAAAGGATGTCTCATAGCTAAAGTTTTTAACCCGGATTATGCATTAAGAATATTTGAGTTTAGGCGGTAGATTTTCGATTTTAGAGAAAATTCCGTCCATCCAAGCTCTTCTTTTTACAGGTAATGCTATTTTCAGCACCTTTCTGTTGGCGTGATTTACGGTCCAGGCTCCTAATGCAAAGCAATAGGATTTGAGTGTGTTGTGCATAGCTTTATTGTGTTCATTTAATGCAAAATGACGGAATAAACTAATCAAATTATAAGCTACCATAATGAATCTGAAAGAGGCTTCTGTTGCCCAAAAGTTCTGTAAGCAGAAATTTTCCAGTCCGAAATCCTGCTTAAGTTCCTTGATTCTATTTTCACAATCGGCTCTACTGTTATAGATATTCCAGATTTGATCCAATGGCATGTCCATATTGGTCACATAACAGCTATACCTGTAGCCGGGCATCTCATCAAAAAGTTTTCCGCCGCTGTTAGGGCGGTCATCTACTCGCTTTTTGACGATAATGTAACGACGTTGCTTTCCATTAAGATGTCCGAATGTCATTTCGGATAATTCTATTCCCTTGCTTAACGAGATCCAATTGCGTTCTCCCAAAACTTCCGCTTTGATATTGGGATACATCCTAACAGCAATCACATAGTTTTTATGTGATTCTTCCAGATAACCTAAAATATCCTCCGTATAAAAGCCGCTATCTGCCCTTACCAACCCCACATTCTTGCTGGACAAACAGCGGTCAAATGTTTCCTGCATGAATGCTATACAGGATGAACTGGCTGCCGTGTCCCCTGGACGAAGCCAGGCATTGGCCACCATACGGGTCTGACTTATAAATGCCAGCAAAGGATGGTGAGAATTACGGCCCCGCTTATTCGGGTTATAACCTTTAGCACTTCCCTCTTGGTCTCCATAACGGGTAATTACTGTACTATCAAAATCGACTGTGATGCTCCCGATATCAAATTGTTGCATAAACCAGTCTTGAAGAGCAGGAAAAACTTCCGTATTTACCGATTGATTGAATTTTCCAAAATACCGACTATAGGTGCTCTGAGAGGGCATCTGATCCAGACCGAAAATATCCTGCAACACCTTGTCATAACGCAACCAATCACAGTGGATGTATCGAGAGGCTCCTGTCCAAATTCCTAACCAAAAAGATAAAACCAAATCTTTGGGAGAGTAACCTCTATTTGAACCAGGCATTGGTAAATTCAAGGACGAAAGCGCATCTATAACACCTAATTTATCTATCATACGTTTCAACAAACTCATACCCCCAAAGGCGGTAACTGGCTTGTCTGAATATGCTATAGGTAAGTTAACCATATGGGTGATTGGGTAAAGCTAATAAAACTACTCAAAAATAAACACTTACACGATTTTTGAAAAGTCTAATGCATAATTAAGGTTTAATAGGTACACTATCACTATCTAAACACAAATATTATCCTTTACAATGAGTTTGGTACAGGACACAGGTCGAAGTAGGGAAAGATTTTTTTTATTGGTTTTCTCGTTCATCAAGATTTTTGGTCGGTAGCAACGGGAATTTCAGTAAATTTAAAATCAATATGGAGGGAATAAAAAGTTTAAAGGTGGTATATGGTTATCAGGATGTTTTTAATGCATCACTGCCGAGCGATACATTTTCACTGTTGCGAAAATACTCCACAAAAAATATCCTAATTAAGATTGCTTATATAAACGCCATAATATATCACGTAAAAGAAGAAGAACATGACAGAAGAATTTTTGAGGAAGTTCTTTTTGGAGAAATATCTGTCGTAAGAAAGTTAGTAGCTCATCTTGATTATAAAACAAGTAATGGTAGCTTTTTTGCCTCTGCCAATTTATCTGAACTCATAAAAGATGCTTTAAATAACTATAATGAAAGTCAGCCGGAGGATTTGCCATATACTGAATTTGCAATCGACCTTTTCAAAACTATACTCATTTATAACGAAAAATATAACGACAAATTAGATGCTACCAGCAATTTGACCAGTTTCAGAGATGTTTTTGCGTTAGATGCATTACAACAATATTATATACGTGATACAACACCGATAATATACCTTTTAAAATTTGCATTCATGTGCAAATTTCTAAGTGATAATGTACAGCTAAGAAATCCGACAATAAGTTTTTGTCAAGACTATGGTATAGCCTCTCCATGGAACATTGCCAAATTTTTGATAGGACTATATACAGATAATGACAAGAGTAACGTAAAATTCGTTTTGAAGAAAACGGACGTTCCAACTGACTTTCTCAAAGATTGGACAATAGGAAGAGAATATATAGATAAAAAACAGGAAGTAACTTTGAATTTTGATATTATACCAAGACCATTATTTGATTGTGATAATGACGAGTTCATAATACTTGATTTCAATTTTTTTCAATACACGATAGACCAAGGTTTTTTCTTTAAGATTTTCAAAAAAACTATTGAGCCATCCAGAAGTAAGTTGAGCAATTTGAATAATTTTTTATCTTTCATTGGTAAAGAATATTTTGAGGGTTACCTCTGTAAAATTCTACTTCAGAAAATTTTCTCACATAACCGACAAGTAGTTCATAGTGATGATAAATATCAAGATTTTCTCATAAAGACGTCATCAGACAATCTCCTTGTCATAGAAACCAAAATGACAAACGTGCATGTAAAGGCAATGGAGAATATTGACTTTGACGCCTTTAGAAAAGAGATAGAGGATAATTTTCTAAGCAAGAAAGAAGCAAGTGGTAAAAACAAGGGTGTTTATCAGATATTACATCAACTAAAGCAAATTTCTGACAATGCAAATCACGATGAAGTATCAGACATTTTCAAAATTAAAAAGATTAAAAGGTTGAATATTTACCCCATCTTGCTGACATCAGATACAAATTATAATGTGTTTGGTATAAATGCTTTTATTAATGAAAAATGTTCAGCCGATTTTGACGAGATAAGAGAGAAATACCAAACCGTTAAACCTGTTCTTGTTCTAAATGTAAATACATTAATAAAATATTTTGGCTACCTCAACCGTGATAAAAATAACTTCACAAACTTAATTAAAAGCTATTTCAAGGAGATTGACAGACAAAAAAAACAATATAATTCAAATAAAAATGATATATACAGTTACTTAGCATCATCAATATCTTTCGATAGTTATCTGCAAAAAAAACTGAAAGATGAGACTATTGGCAACCTTTTTAAACCATTTTCAGAGAATTTTGCAACAGAGCTGTCAGGGCTTGATTTTTCACCATCTCAGTCGAAATCTTAGTGTTTGCTGGTAAGCAAGTTGATTAGTATCTTTAATTAATGATTATTGTATAAAATATGTTATTTGAAGAACTATTAAACAAGAAATATGGAGAGCTAATAATAGAGTTCGATAAGTTACATGAACTCATTGTCAAAAATCAAACGCATGACAGTGATTTGTTGTTGGTGCATTTAAATGCATTTTACAATCCTGATGTACATAATTGGAATAATACTGAGCAAAAAATGAGTCCTTACATGTTTGGCCCTAATCACGAAGGTCACTCCGAGAATACTCATCATTCCTTTATAGGCCAATACATTAAACATAATACCTCATCAGAAACGTTAGAAAACCACTTAAAAAACTTAGTGTATTCCGAAGAAAAAAGGAAAGAAATTGACCAAATAAACTTTGATGAAGCAATATCCATCCAAACGGAAATGTTGATTTATTTGAAAATTTGGGAGTCAGATACTTTTATTAAGAAGTTTTTTCAACTCGCAAATCTTTCTTTGGGGTTCGCTTATGATTGGCATTACAAACTTCAAACAACAAGTAGAGAAAAAGGTGCAACTGGAACCAGAGACGTAATTATACGGACTAAAATTCGAGACCGATTCAAGCGAGACTGTAAAATAGACTGTGTCAAGGATAATAAATAGAAGTATTATTTTTGACATAGTAATTATGAGTATTAAAGAAAGCGATTTTGATTTTGAGTCCATGAAGGATAAAGCTCTGGAACAGTTACGCAGCGGAGAATCACTTTATGGCAAGAACGGAGCTTTTGCTCCTTTAATGAAGAAATTTTTAGAAGCCGCGTTGGAAGCTGAAATGGAGAGCCATATGGACGAAGCCCAACGCTCCGGTGGTAATCGGCGTAACGGCAAGTCCAGTAAGCAGATTCGGACTTCTGAGGGTACGATCGATATCGATACTCCCCGTGATCGTCGATCCAATTTCGAGCCCCAACTCGTTAAGAAACGGGAGACGATTTTAGCTGAGAGCCTAGAGAAGAAGATTTTAGGCATGTATGGCTTGGGTATGAGTTTTCGGGATATTTCCAACCACATCAAGGAGATGTACGATACGGATATCAGCCACAGTACACTTTCTTCGATTACCGATAAGATTATTCCCCAGGTCAGGGAATGGCAATCACGAAGCCTGGATTCTCTTTATACGATTGTTTGGATGGATGCCATGCACTACAAGGTGAAAGAAGACCATCGTTTTGTTTCTCGGGCTGTATACAATATCCTTGGCGTTGACCGAAACGGACATAAGCATTTATTAGGGATGTATGTTTCGGAGAGTGAGGGGGCTAACTTTTGGCTGAGCGTACTGACGGACTTACAGAACCGAGGTGTAGAGGATATCTTAATTGCCTGTATCGATAACCTAAAAGGGTTTTCAGAAGCAATACAGGGTGTTTTTCCCGATACCGAAGTACAGACCTGTATCGTGCACCAGATCCGGAATAGCTTAAAGTATGTGGCCAGTAAGGACCAAAAGGAGTTTATGAGCGATCTAAAGCCTGTCTACCGGGCTGACACATTGGATCTTGCCGGATTGCGGATGGATGAACTTCAGGATAAATGGGGTGAAAAGTATCCGGTGGTCATCGACTCCTGGCGGCGTAACTGGGATCGTCTGACCACCTATTTCCGATACGATAAATCCATCCGAAAATTGATCTACACCACCAATACGATCGAGGGATTCCATCGCCAGGTCCGTAAGGTCACTAAAACTAAAGGTGCCTTCACTTCAGATATGGCGTTATTGAAACTGATCTATCTAGCCCATAAAAACATTAAGAAGAAATGGACGATGCCACTGGCCAATTGGGGAACAACAGCACAGAAATTAGCCATTTGGTTTCCGGGAAGAATGGTGTTAGATTTGCAATAAGCAAAATGGCTGAATTACCGCCCCGCGGGGCGGTAATTCAGCCATTGACACAGTTTGTTTTACACTCCCATTCAAGCAATCAATCCCAAGATTATATGATGCGTTTAAAAATACTTATAATTTTCAAATCAGAAATTCAATCGCCCACTCTCAATACTCAATATTGGGAAGAAGCATTTTATTGAATAATTATGTCAAAAATGACCCTTACAGCCAATTGCGTAAACAATCTTTTGAAGAATGGACAGAGAGATTTCATGAAACATTAGCCCTGTATACTCTCTATCATAAACTATTGGATGTCATTAATGATAATTATGGAATAGTAGCCTCGCAAATGGATAATTCCCTGCCGATACGTATTTCAAGGAAAGACCCAAAGGAAGAAATAGAATATAGAATAGTATATTATCGGGCATCTTTTAGAGATTGGGGGTGGCATCCCGATGAATAGTCATAATTTTAATTTCCCTTTTTCAAATTTACATTTATCAACCGATTTTTCATCTAAACCATCATGATATGGACTGTCTTTCAATTGGTTTAACCGTCTTAAATCTTCCAAAAATTGGTTCGGCTGACGTACCAGTAAGTTCACAAAAAGCCTCACAGAAATGTGGGGCTTTTGTAGTTTATAGCTGGGATGAGAACAGAAGGGGTGGCCGGGTTCGAACTTGCTCTTGGCGGCCGACAGTGCGGGAAAAGCGGGACGCCAACAATCCCAGCGGGATCACCTCTTGGGACAAGTCTAAAAAAGAAAGACTTGTCCCATTTTTTTTGCCTTGTAACTTGTTGTTATTCTGATAGATAAGAGCAATCGCAGAATTTAGCCTCGGAGTTCGATGTTGTGTTCCGTCAAATTCCAAAAATTCGGGGAACATCGAACTCACTATAAGCCTTTTTTCCTCAATATCGCCGTTTTCATAGCGTTTATTATAAAAATGCTAAATTTGTATCTCCTTTCTTTAAAGACAGACTAAAAAGAGAATATTTTTATGGGGCACATCAGAGAATACTACGAGCGGATACTAAAATTACAGGAAACAGAATGGGAATTTATAGCTTCCCACTTTGACAGGAGGTTTTTTGCCAAAAACGAAACCATCACACGACAGGGCGAAACAGAAAAATACCTTTCCTTTGTAGAAACAGGCATCGTTCGATTTTATATTCCAGATGATGAAAACGAACTGACTTTTAATTTCTGTTTTGATAAAGAATTTACCTGTGCTTACAATTCATTCCTGACCCAGACACCATCTGAATACGAATTGCAGGCATTGACGGAAACCGTGGTTTGGCAAATATCTTATGATGATTTGCAAAAAGTATATGCAGAGACCAAAGCAGGAAACTATTTAGGGCGTTTTGTGTCGGAGAAACTGTTTTTGCAAAAAAGCAAAAGAGAATTGTCGCTTTTAAAACATACAGCCAAAGAACGGTATCTAAACCTGTTCAATGAGCAACCTGATATTTTAAAATTCATTCCGTTAAAATACGTTGCTTCCTATATCGGGATAACACCACAGGCTTTGAGCCGGATACGCAGACAAATTGCATAGCAATCACAAACATCGTTGAAAATCAACGGAATCCGTGCGCAAATACTTAACATAGGTTCATTGCCTACCATGTTTATTCTTTGGAAATTTGTTGAAAAATCCAAAGAATAATGAAACGATCTATCTTAGCATACGGACACCATATCTTAAAACAGAAATGCAACGACATCGAAAAGGATTATCCTGAACTGGATAAATTAATTGCCGATATGTGGGAAACTATGGAAAATGCCAATGGTTGCGGATTGGCATCACCACAGATAGGACTTCCGGTTAGATTGTTTATCGTGGACAGTAAATCAACTTTTGATAACCTCGGAGAAGAAGAGAGAAAGTTTTATTTCCCCCAAGATGATAAAGGCATAATGGAAACTTTCATCAATGCCAAAATCATCCAACGGTCTGAAGAACTTTGGGAAGACGAAGAGGGCTGTTTAAGTATTCCAAATTTATTCTACAAAGTAAAGCGGAATTGGGCGATAACGATTGAATATTATAATCGGAATTTTAAAAAGCAAATCCGTACATTCAGTGGAACGACCGCGCGAATGATACAGCACGAATACGACCATACCGAGGGAGTTCTCTATCTCGATTATCTCAAGCCTTTGACAAAAAGGCTTATGGCTTCCAAACTTCAAAAAATCCTAAAAGGTCAAATTGTACCGACCTATCCCATGAACTTTATACGATAGAAAAAGCAGCTGTAACCCTTCCTAAAAATCGGACTGGTTGAAGCACGAAAATTCGTAACTTTAACAACAGAACGATGAAAAAGTCAAGAATCAGTGAGAACCAGATCGTTTCAGCGATCAAAGAACATGAGTCAGGTAAATCCACGTCGGATATCTGCCGGGAACTGGGGGTGCACCAAGCCACTTTTTATAACTGGAAAAAGAAGTACTCAGGGATGGACAGCCAGGAACTCCGCCGGATGAAAGAACTGGAGGAGGAGAACCGCCGTTTAAAGCAGATGTATGCAGATCTGGCCCTTGACCATAAGATCCTAAAAGACGTACTGTCAAAAAAGTTCTAAAGCCCTGCCAGCGCAAAGACATGGCTGCTTATGTGATTTCCACTCATCATACCAGCATCAGCAGGGCTTGCAGGGTGGTTTGCCTACCCAAGTCCATGTATTATTATACGAAGAAAAAAGACGACAGCGAAACCATTGACAAACTCCGGGAGCTAGCCGAAAAGCATCCCACCGAGGGTCAGGATCTTTATTATTCACGTATCCGGCGTGAAGGTCTGAAATGGAATTATAAACGTGTCCGCAGGGTCTATTTGCTCTTAGGCATGAACCGCCGGAGAAAAGTGCGCAAGCGCGTCCCTGCCCGGGTGCAGGAGCCGCTGGTGATACCGGAGGCGCCCCTTAAAACGTGGTCATTGGATTTTATGGGTGATGTATTGACCAACAAGCGGAAGTTCAGGACATTGAACGTGATCGATGATCATAATAGGCAGGCGATCGCCATAGAAGTCGCCCACAGTATGCCAGCAACCACAGTGACCGGATTATTGGAACGGATCATCAAAGAGCATGGAAAGCCCTTACGTTTCCGTACAGATAATGGGCCGGAGTTTATCAGCAGGGAATTTCGGGAATGGTGTGCCAATAAAGGAATCGGTATACAGTTCATCCAACCGGGCAGACCGATGCAGAATGGGTATATTGAGCGGTTCAACCGCACATTCAGGGAAAATATATTAGACGCCTATCTGTTTGATAATATCACTCAGGTTCAGATTCTTGCAGAGGAATGGATGCAGGACTATAATTACAGTAGACCCCATGAAGCACTTGGGGGAAAGACGCCAATGGAATACCGTGCCCTGCCGGCGGCATGTTGTTATTAGGTCAACTTTAAAAAGATTGACCTAATAACAACAACTATTTTTACATTTGGATAATCGTCCCGACGCCAGTCCGAAAATGGGGAGGGTTACACAGCCATCTTAAACATACTTACTTATGATAAATATTAGAAAAGCCGACATAGATGACGTGATAACTATTTCAAAATTGGGACGTATAACATTTTCAGATACGTTTGAGTCTTTTTTCAACGACAAGAACGACCTGTTGGATTACTTGGAAGACATTTTTTCGGAAAAAAGGATTCACGACAGTATACTAAAAGCGAAATCCATTTATTGGATTGCTTTCTACGATAGCATTCCTGTTGGTTATGCGAAAGTTAAACT
Source organism: Olivibacter sp. SDN3 (assembly GCF_014334135.1). Taxonomy (NCBI): domain Bacteria; kingdom Pseudomonadati; phylum Bacteroidota; class Sphingobacteriia; order Sphingobacteriales; family Sphingobacteriaceae; genus Olivibacter; species Olivibacter sp. SDN3. The sequence goes on along the minus strand of NZ_CP060497.1, from coordinate 4,431,645 downwards.
GGACTTCACAAGCCAATTGATAATCCCACCAAATACGTGCTATCTTGATAAGATTTATGTCGTAAAAAAATTTATAAGCAAAGAAATCGGTAAAGAACTGCATAAAATTTTAATGCAAGAAATAATTGCTTTAAAATATCAGCGTATTTGGCTCTCTGTATTAAAAGAGAATCAAAAGGCAATAAATTTTTATCACAAAAAGGGCTATCAGATAATAAGTCAGTATTCACAAAACATTGGTTCTCAGAAATTCGACTTTTTTGTAATGGCACTGAATTTAGACGAAAAAGCTACATGAATTTGCATACAGGGGCGCTGTTTGTAACTTCTATTTTGTCATTCACCCTTGAGATAAATAAGTTGCTATTGAAGTTGTTTCGAAACCCCGGTCTGATAAACAGAAACATGAAAACAGTAGAAATTTTTAAAACAGATGTACGGGATGAAAAAAACGCCTGTGAAATTATAAAATTCCTTTTAGTACAATACAAAACTGTCTACAAAATTAACTTCGACCTTGAAGACGAAGATAATATTCTTAGAGTTGAAGCTAACCGCACTGAAATTAAAATAAGAGATATTATACAAACTGTGGTTGGTTTGGGATACTGTAGGCTTACCAAATTTAGGACAGCATAAAATTCAGAAAAAAATAATTAATTAACCCGATTCAGCGAAGAATTTTAATTCTTTGCTGAATCGGGGTTTAAATTCCCTCGGTGATTTATTGCCCAATGAACTATGGGGATGGTTATTGTTGTAGTCCTCAGTCCATTCCCATACCTTTTCTCTCATCTGGTATATATCGTTGAAATAATAGGCGTCCAGTATATCCTCTCTGAAAAAACGGTTGAAACGCTCCACATATCCGTTCTGCATTGGTTTTCCGGGCTGCGTATATCTGATCTCTATGTGATGCCGCTGGCACCAGTTTATGAAAAGCTTCGAAAGAAATTCCGGCCCGTTATCGCACCTGATATATTTCGGTGTACCGATCTCATCCCTTAAGTTCTCCAGAGTTTCAATAACTGTACGTGCCGGAAAAGACAATCCAATATCGGAAGCCAGTGCCTCCCGGTTGCAGTCATCGATCACGTTGAATACCCGTATCCTTCTGCCATCGGTAAGCGAATCGCTCATGAAATCCATGCTCCAGCATTCATTTAGTTCCAGGGGAACCTCCAATGGGCATTTCTCCCTTCCGGGCAGGCGCTTTTTATGTTTTCTCCTCAATTTCAGTTTCATCTGGCGGTATACGCGCAGAACCCGTTTCCTGTTCCATTTCAAGCCCTCACGGCGGATCCTGTAATAATATTCATCGAAACCCCGGGTGGGGTATGCGACCGCAAGCTGGGAAAGTTTTCCGATCAACTCACTATCATCCCGCTTACTGCTGTAGTACCACATGGATCTGGTAAGTCCCGCAACTGCGCACGCACGCTTTATCCCGATTTTATATGAATTCATCAGATACATGGCGCACTGCCGTTTGCCGGAGGGCTTTAGAACTTTTTTGACAACAGGTCTTTCAGCATTTTATTGTCCAGACTCACATCCGCATACATCTGCTTTAAACGCTGGTTTTCCTGTTCAAGTTCCTTCAGGCGTTTCAGTTCCCCGCTCTCCATGCCTCCGTATTTTTTTCGCCAGTAATAAAACGTGCTCTTGTCTATGCCCAGTTCCCGGGATATATCCCCGACACTGCGGCCTCCTTCGTTCTCCTTTAATGCCTTGACGATCTGGCTCTCGCTGAATGTGTGTTTTCTCATGATAACAGTTAAGTTCTAAAATAACATTTTTTGGATAAATAACTGTCCTATTTCCGGGGAAGGCTACAATACCGTTGTGAAAGGATAGAATAGCTTTTGATAACGAATTAATGCATAAACCACTGAATGGACAATTTTTACAATGGAATAATATCTAAACTCGAAACGGCAATCGACACAATGGAGATTGAAGCAGACTGTTCTATTCAGCGGATAGAAGCGGTGATCCACCTTATCCTCGGATGCCTGTCCGAACTGAAAGCATACGTTCTGAAAAGAGGTTTTAAAAACATCGATGAAGAAATCCGTTTTTTCAAATATCAGAAACCTGCCATTGTTGCCAAGCTCATTTACTACAATGCCATCTACAAAATCGAAACAAAAAAGCCTTATGGAACAAAGCCCATAAGGAAATACCTTAACAAAGAACTGACAAAGCTAAAAAGGTTCTTTGACAACAACCTCGATTTTTACAAGTACTACCGTAGCAATAACTCGTTCCTCGACGAGAAAATGTTTTTAAGGGGTAACCACGATATAAAGCTATGGTTGGACACTTATTATTTCCAGTCAGACCACAATTTTTCTACATCACATGATTACAAGGTCGCCAAGATAATAGCCAACGATTTGATACAGGTTTACATCGAAGACCAGTTGTATAACAAATTCCAAAAAGACAAATCGAAAGCACCGAAAAATCTGAAATGGACAGGTAGCAAAGTGGCATTGATAGAATTGATTTATGCCCTGCATTATCAAAATGTGTTTGACAACGGGAACAACGATATAAGGGAAGTAGCCCAATATTTTGAAAGTGCCTTTGGCATTGATTTGGGCAATTTCTACCAGACCTATTTGGAATTGAGAAACCGGAAGATGAACCGTACTAAATTCCTTGATACACTTCGGGAGGAACTAATACGGAGAATGGATGAGCGGGATGAAAAGTAAATAACTTCATTGCCTAAACCAAAGCCTACAAAAAGATACCAAAGATATTATCCTTTACCGATGAACACGGCAACGACAATATGAAGCAGGTCATTGAAGCCAATTACAGGCAGGTTAAAACGGACGTTATGCAGATTGTCGAAAGCGAAATGGAGCGGATTAAGAACGACCCCGATTTACAGCATTTGATACAGCAGGAGTAAGGGTATAAGAATAAGTGACTAAACGATAGTTACCTTAGGAAACACAGAAATAATATTGCATTTTGTCATTTGGCAAATCGTCATACCAAACCATTTAATAATTTTGTACTATGGAAGAATTTATAAATTACCTGTTGCAGTTCGGTAATTTGAACAAACAGCAGATAGACTTGATTACAAGAAAGGCGACAGAAATAGAACTCAAAAAAGACGAATATTATTGGGAAGCGGGAAAAACAGTTAGACAGGTTGGGTTTCTTACGGACGGTGTTATTCGTGTTTTTTATTACAACAACAAAGGTGAAGAAATTACACGCTATTTTATTGAGGAAAACCATTTGATTTTATCGGGAAACACAGTTGATGAAGTTTTTACGCCTTCCGAATATCTGTCTGCCATTACCGATTGCAAATTGGTTGTTTTTTCAAAACAAAATTGGAAAGACCTTTCCGCAACGATTATTGGTTGGGATAGCATTATTCAAAAAATAATCACTAAACATCACGGCGAAAAAATTGCAAGAAGAAGCGAATTGGTTTCGCAGGACGGAACAGAACGCTACCTTGACTTTATCGAGAAGTTTCCAACATTGGTAAATCGTGTGCCTTTGTCATACATCGCTTCCTATTTGGGCATTACGCAATCATCTTTAAGCAGAATAAGAAAGAATATCCGCTAAAATCACTTTTTGCCAAATGGCAAATGGTTTCATTTTTTATTGAGCCAATTTTGTACTAACAAATTTTAAAATCAAAAAAGATGAACAAAAGAAAATTAGGAAACAGCGGATTGGAAGTATCTGTATTGGGTTTTGGGTGTATGGGATTAAGTTTTCCGAATGCACCTACAAAGGAAGACAGCATAAAGTTAATACGTTCGGCAGTTGAACACGGAGTCACTTTCTTTGACACGGCGCAAGGTTATGGAGAAAACGAACTCTTGGTAGGCGAAGCACTTGAACCATTGCGTAATGAAGTTGTGATTGCTACAAAATTCGGTTTCAAAGACGGGGATGGGAGATTGGGATTAGACAGTAGTCCCGAAAACATAAAAGCCGTTGCCGAAGCGTCTTTGAAAAGGTTGCGGACAGACGTAATTGATTTGTTTTATCAGCACAGGTTCGACCCGAATGTTCCTATTGAAGACGTTGCAGGTGCTGTAAAAGACCTGATAAAAGAGGGAAAAGTAAAACATTTTGGTTTGTGTGAAGTAAATGCAGAAACCATTCGCAAAGCAAACGCCGTTTTGCCTGTAACCGCTTTGCAAAGCGAATACTCAATGTTTTATCGTGAGCCCGAAGATAAAATTATTCCGACATTGGAAGAATTAGGTATTGGTTTTGTGCCTTTTAGTCCATTGGGCAAAGGATTTTTGACAGGAACAATAAACGCAGATGTGGAATTGGATAAAACCGATGCAAGAAATATGTCGCCACGTTTCAGCAAAGAAAATAGGGAAGCCAACCAAGCATTAGTTGATTTGGTTGTTTCCATTGCGAAAGACAAAAACGCTACACCTGCACAAATTGCATTAGGTTGGTTATTGGCTCAAAAACTTTTCATCGTTCCAATTCCGGGAACATCAAAATTACACCGCTTACAAGAAAACATTGGTGCGACAAATGTTTCATTAACCAATGACGAGTTGAGCAAAATAAATGCAGCATTGGCGACAATTAAAATTGTAGGCGAACGCTACCCTGCACAGGTTCAACAAAAATTAGGCAAATAAATATACCGTATGCTTCTTTTCTATGCCATACTTATTGTCGCTTTGGACTTTTATGTTTTCTTCGCATTGCGTGGGTCGAGCATCCCCTTTGCGAAGAAAATATGGTTTGGATGGCTGTGGTGGGGGTATAGCATCATGCTCCTAATCGGGTTATTCACAGCGCTTCGCTCCGATTTTCCGTTTGCTTACCGTTCCGGTATTGTGATTACATTTATCATTACGACCATGTGTAAATTTAGCTATGGACTGGTCTTGGTTACTGGCGACATTAGGCGTGGAGGCGTGTGGATTTCCCGTTTTCTCTTTCCAAAAAAAGAAAAAGAAACTCCCTCTCCCCAACTTATCGGAGACAAGCAGAGGCATGTAATCACACGTTCCGATTTTTTGCTCAAGTCGGGATTGGTCGTGGCTTCGTTGCCGTTCTTTGGGCTATCGTGGGGTGTAATTTCGGGTGCATACGATTATAGGATTCGTCGGCAAAAGCTGTACCTGCCTAATCTTCCACAAACCTTTCATGGTATGACCATTGCACAGATTTCGGATGTGCATTCGGGTTCGTTTTACAATAAAAAAGCGGTATCAGGTGGGATAGAGTTATTGATGGGGGAAAAACCGGATATGATTTTTTTTACGGGCGACTTGGTCAATCACCTTGCTTCGGAGATGTGGGACTATCAAGATTTGTTTTCCAAGTTGAAAGCCGATTTAGGGGTATTTTCGGTACTCGGAAACCATGACTATGGCGATTACCATTTCGGTTACGGGGATTCTCCCGAAAAGCACCGAAACCTCAAAAACCTCGTTGGCACACATAAGGTCATGGGATGGGATTTGCTTCGCAACGAGAACCGCAAGGTCAAAGTGGATAACGAAACTATTTCCATCGTGGGAGTAGAAAACTGGGGTACGAGGAACTTTTCGAATAGAGGGAATATTCAAAAGGCATTGCTCGGAACCGAGGAAGAAGCAGTAAAACTACTCCTGTCACACGACCCATCGCATTGGCGTGAACAGGTATTAGATACGGATGTTGATGCAATGTTTGCCGGACATACACATGGAATGCAGTTTGGTGTGCGGAGCGAACACTTCCAATGGAGTCCTGTGCAATACATTTACAAAGAATGGGCAGGGCTTTATTCGGAGGGAAACAAGCAGCTATATGTTAATGCTGGTTTTGGATTTCTTGGATATCCCGGTCGTGTGGGTATACTTCCAGAAATCACCATCTTTGAATTGCAGAAAGGCAGTGTTTAGCTATTCTTTATTAAAAAAATAGCGTGTAGATGATGGGTAGCCCTGTCATCTCTCTAAAATTATAAACGAGGAATTGGATAATGCCTAAACACAACAGATTTAGGCATTTCTAATAAAATAGCAATTAAAATAATTGGATGGATAAATTTTACAATGAAACACTTTCTAAACTGGAAACCTCAATCACCGAAACTGGAATAGATGCTGATTGCTCTGTACAACGAATAGAGGCTGTTATACACGTAATTGTACAATGCTTGTCCGAAGTAAAGGAATATGTCTTGAAAAGAGGGTTTAAGAATGTGAATGAAGAAATCCGTTTTTTCAAATATCAGAAACCTGCTATTTTAGCAAAACTCATTTACTACAACGCCATTTATAAAATCGAGACAAAGAAGCCCTACAGAGCAAAGCCCATAAGGAAATACCTCAAAAAAGAACTGAAAAAGCTAAAGAGGTTCTTTGACAACAACCTCGATTTTTACAAGTACTACCGTAGCAATAACTCGTTCCTTGACGAGAAAATGTTTTTACGGGGCAACCACGATATTAAGCTATGGTTGGACACTTATTATTTCCAGTCTGACCAGTCCTTTTCCACCTCACTGGTTGTTGTATTCAAAACAACGATGGAGAAATAGCAGACGATGATTCCCAAGAAGTGAAGAAATTGACCAGAGGGAAGATTGAGAAATTAGAGAAGCGATTAAATGACTTGGCGATAGTAGGCCTGATATTCCGGGTATTGAAAAAAATGCCTAAATCATAATATTTAGGCATTATCCTGTTTTCTTTTAAACCCTAATTTTCTGTGTCTCTCTTCCTAATTCTTTAATTAAAGGATTGTCTAAATTCCAAGGGAGATAGGTTTGTTTTTGTCTTGAACAATCGGCTAAATGACTGCGGATGCTCAAATCCTAATTGGTATGCTATTTCAGCTACGGATAAATCAGAGGTTGACAGTATTTTTTTCGCTTGCTCAATTAGTTTGTTGTGAATGTACTGTTGCGTATTTTGCCCTGTTAACGAACGTAGCATATCGCTTAAATACGTGGCTGATAAATTGAGTTGTTCAGCCAAATATTGCACAGTCGGAATACCATTGTCCAATGTTTTTCCACTATTGAAATAATCTTCCAAAATGTCTTCAAACTGTTGCAATAAATTGTTGCCAATCGTTTTGCGTGTAATGAACTGGCGTTTGTAAAACCTGGTGCTGTAATTGAGCAGCAACTCGATCTGCGAAATAATAACATCCTGACTGAAATCATCGATCCTGCTGTTCAGTTCATCTTCGATGATATTAAAGACAGAGAAAATGGTTTCTTTTTCCTTTTCAGATAGATGCAGTGCTTCGTTTGTATTATAGGAAAAGAAACCATACTGCCTTATTTTTTTTGCTAAGGGATAAGATAACAAAAAATCAGGATGGACAAGCAAAATATATCCTTTATGGATACTATTGCGCGGTTTCTCAAATAATTGACCGGGTGAAGTAAACACTAAGCCGCCCTCTCCAAAGTCATAATGATGCTGTCCGTATTTCGCCTTTCCGAGATTGTCTTTGTAGGCAATCTTGTAAAAGTCCAAAACCAATTGGTCCGCTAATTCCCCGGGCGGTATTTTCATGTCTTCAATGCGGATAAGACTTACCGAAGGATGCACGGGTTTTGATAACCCGAACACCTGATGGAAGTCTGATAACGACTGAAACTTATGTAGCTTATTCCCCTTACTTTTCATCTCACTAAATTACTGAATTATTACCACGGGGTTTCTCCGGTTTCAGGATTATATTCTTCACTGATGAATTTTCCAGTTGGTTCGTTTTCTCCAATCATTGCATATTTGGCAATACGAATACCACCTTCCTGAACGGTTCCAGTTCCCCTGTGACCATTGAAATCGGTAGCCACAAATCCCGGACATACTGCGTTTACTTTAAAAGGTGTATCCCTTAACTCATAAGCGAGATTAATCGTGTACATGTTCATTGCTGCTTTTGAAGCACCATATAGGGCGGCTTTATGCGTATAATATTTCCAGTTCGGGTCGCAATGTAGTGTAAGTGAGCATCCGCTTGATGATACATTGACAATTCTTGGTTGCTCCGATCTTCTTAACAAACCAATGAATGCCTGCGTTACCCTTATCACTCCATATAAATTGGTGTCCATTACTTGCTGAAAAGCATCGACACTTGATTCCAATGCTGCCTGTGGAAACCCTCCGTTGATGCCTGCATTATTAACAAGTACATCGAGTACCGCTATTTTATTATCAATTTCCTGACAGGCAGCTTGTACTGAAGTAGCATCTGTCACGTCTAACTGTATGGCTTCTACATTTTCAAAACCCTCGCTTTTCAATTGTTCTACCGAAGCAATACCATTGTCTAAATTTCGGCTTCCGATGAAAACGTAATATCCGTTTTGCAAAAGCTGTTTTGCTGTCTCGAAACCAACTCCTTTATTGGCTCCGGTTATTAATGCTTTTTTCATTTTTTTAAAGTTTGGCTGTTTTGTTTATTATACTTTGTTGATGCAAAATTGCGGCGCCGGGAAAGAAAATAAATAACAGAATTGCGGTATTGTGTAACAGAAATGAGGATTGAAGTATAATGTGTAAGGTCTGTGTTTGACGCTATTCTCAAATAGGAACAAATCATTTAGTTTTTCTACCCGGCTCTTTTTTATCCATTTGTCTCTCCTTTTTTTGGAATAAAAAGCACCGAAAAAATTATCGGAAAACAGCGATTTTGCTCGTTTCAAATTTCATTCTGACGGTTCTTCTTTTCAGGTTCTATTTTTGTTGCAACAAATGCTGTAAATCGGGGTCATTTTTGATACACTCCATTTCGCTTTCTACAATCTTAATAATGTACGATTTTTATCACCTTAAATCTTCCAAAAAAGGGTTCGAGTTCCGTACCAATAGGATCACAAAAAGCCTCACAGAAATGTGGGGCTTTTGTTGTTTATAGCTGGGATGAGAACAGAAGGAGGTCAACAAAATTAGGCCTATCGGCTTTTCAGAGACCCTCGTTTAATTTAAGCTTCGATGCTCATTCGGTGTTACCCCTGCTTTTTGCTTAAATAATCGCGTAAAATGTTGCGGATACTTAAAACCCAGTTCATAGGCAATTTTACCAATGGATTTGTCGATGTCAAAAACAAAGGCTTATTTGTTTTTTGAGGTGGTGAGCAGCTTGGTAAACCAATGACGACAGAAATCCGTCAACGGTTTGCCATCTGAATACACAAATCCGTAATAATGGTATGAAAATCAGTAATCTGTATAAATCAACACTACGATAAGGTTCGGAAATTTGCATGATCAAGTAGTATGAACAAATAAAGAATAGGATCATGAAAAATAACCGTCGCAGAAACTTTTTGAAAGCGGCCGCCTTAGCAGGCGGAGCATTCCTTATTTCCCCGGCAATGGGCTGTACCCGACCAACAGGGAAAGATGAAAAGGACCCTGATGCAACAGTGATCAAATACCGGACATTAGGTTCGGGCAACAATGCCTTGCAAGTGTCCGCTTTAGGGTTGGGTTGTATGGGCATGAGTTATCACAGGAGCTTTATTCCCGATAAAAAGCCGATGATTGCTTTGCTTCGCAGGGCGTATGAACTGGGGATGAATCTTTATGACACAGCCGAAGCCTACGGGCCTTTGGTGAACGAAGAACTGGTGGGCGAAGCCGTTGCCCCTTTTCGCAAGGACATTATCATTGCCACCAAATTCGGATTCAAAAATGGCAAACCAAGCGAAGGTTTGGACAGCAGACCCGACAGAATAAAGGCTGTGGTTGAACATTCTTTAAAAAGCCTGAGAACGGACTATATCGATTTATTGTACCAACACAGGGTTGACCCGAATGTACCGATGGAGGATGTTGCCGGAACGGTCAAGGATTTGATTAAGGAAGGGAAAGTGAAGCATTTCGGATTGTCCGAAGCGGCAGCGGAAAATATCCGCAAGGCACACGCCGTGACGCCTGTTACTGCCCTGCAAAGTGAATACTCGCTGTTCACCCGTCAGCCTGAACATGACGTGATAAAAGTCTGTGAGGAACTGGGCATCGGATTCGTGCCATACAGTCCGTTAAGTCGGGGGATGATTACCGGTTACCTGAACGAACGAACAAAATATAACGCTGCCAATGACAACAGGCCTTCGCTGCCCCGTTACCAGCCCGAGTATGTCATCGCAAATTGGGGACTGATCGACACGCTCAAAGAATTTGGCGACCAACGGGGATTAACCGTGGCACAGGTGGCATTAGCCTGGCTTTTGGCACAGAAGCCCTTTATCGTACCCATCCCGGGCACGACCAAACTGGCACACCTACAGGAAAATATATGGGCGGCAGATATTGAATTTTCCGGCGAGGAACTACAAAAGCTTACTACGGAACTGAACAAGATAAAAATTGTTGGCGAAAGATATACGGGTACCGCAGCGCAGCAAACCGCAAAATAGCGATGTAATGAAATATCCGGATTATTTTTACTCATTAAATCAAACGATACCAAAAGGAAGGTCGTCTTGAACTTCGGGGAAAACCGTAAATCCTGAACTTCTTGAGAAGGCAAAATATAGCGATGTCGTTTTTTTTCAATAGCATAATCGTTGTTGTCCAGTCGAAACTGACCTTTTCCACCTTGGCAAAGGATATGCGTGAAATAGGATTGCTCAAAATATTTGGGCGCTAATTCGTTATTCAGATGCTCTACCACTATGATGTCTTTCATTTTTTATTAGTATTTCCTAATGGGTTTTGCTCCATAGGTTTTTTTGTCTCGATTTTGTAAATCGCATTGTAGTAAATGAGTTTGGCTATAATGACAGGTTTCTGATATTTGAAAAAACGGATTTCTTCATCGGTGTTCTTAAATCTTCTTTTTAACACACATTCCTTTACTCCGGACAGGCATTCTACAATTAGTGTATAACGGCTTCAATCCGTTACACCGAGCAATTGGCTTCAATTTCCTACTAATTGTAGTGCTTTGAAATAAAACAGCCACGATAAGCTTGTTACCATTCCCGAAATGATAAGAAAAACGATATTCTGCTTTGATAAGGTGCTAATTCTTGTTACTTCGCCTCTTGCGACAACAATATTCCAAATCATTATCAGTATCACGATTGTCCGAATGCCTGTTGCAAGGTTTGAATTGACATTTGCGATACCTAACTTGGCAAATATCGCAGTCAATGAGTCAAACAAAGCTGATAATACTGCGTAAAACCTTTTACTACAAAGTTAAAATGCCTGCCCTATTCCAAAGAAAAACAGCCTATCCTCTTTAGACATTCCATAATCAAATGAGATAACAGTTGATTGGTTCCATGCAATCCGCAGCCCTCCACCATACGAATACTTGATGCTTTTAAAGTTCAGGTCTTGCCAACGGTCACGTACCGTTCCTGCGTCAAAAAACGGGGCTACTCCAAAGGCAAAATGTTGTTTACCCAATTGGGTTTCAGCCACTCTTGCACGTAATTCAATATTGGTAAACCACATAGACCTTGCTAAATACCTGTTTGCCCTGTATCCCCGTAGTGAATGTCTACCGCCCATGGCATTAATGCTTCCCTCGGGACTCCATTGATCTTGATATTCAAAAAATGGGGCATTGCTCCCAAAAATATTCCCTACTCCAACACGTCCTGCCAAAACCGTTCTCGAACCAAAAGGCAATTGCTGATAATAGCGTCCCTGTATGAATAACTTATCAAAATCGAATTGAGAACCTATATATTTACTCGAGTATTCATTGGCAATCTCGAAGTAAGCACCTTTAGTGGGGTCGGGTTCAAAATCCCTTGTATCATAAATGATAGCGTTTTGAATAATGGAAACCCAACCGCCATTCAGTCCTGAAATCAAACCCTGTTCAAAATCCCGCCTTAATAGTGGGGTTCCATTTGGTGCTTTGATGTTGTTGCCTGTTACGGGGTCTATGGCATCGGCTTCCATTCCCTCAAATGTCCTGTAACTTAAATGCTGGATTTCATAACCGCCCATAATACGCCATTTGCCATTTCCCAATGCGTAATCAGCTTTCAGGTTAAGCATAAATTCGGTTTCCCTAAAACGGTTAGACAAAGCATCGGTTACAAAATCATCTTCGCCAATTCCACCCGCACGCAATGTTTTTCTTGCGCTGTCAAATGCTCCGTAGGTTGCGAAAGTAGTGTTCGCATCAGACGGAAGATGCAACGCACCTAATGTATTTTCAGTAAGTCCGAAATACAGGTTTGCGGGGTTTTGCTGTGCTTTAAAATCAATCTTAAACCGCCAACGTGTGCCTTTGTAATAGGGAACGTCAAGCGATAACACTAATTCTCTTGCATTGGAACTGTAATAAGCTGCGTTGGCCCTCAAACGCATCAGATACGGCGTGTAGGCAAACAAACTGTCATTTCGTGTACCGTTCCAATGGATGTTGGTTCTTACTCCAAAACCAAATCCCGTCACAGGGTCTGAAGATAAATCGGGAATACCCGTAATAAATGTTCCCTCTTTCTTTTTTGCCAAATCTGCATCAGACATTCGTTTTGATTTAATAAACGAAAGGCTGTCGGTAGTCTGTGCAGATGAATAATGTACAATTGATGATAAAATCAGGCTTACTAATAAATGCTTCATTTTTCGGATAAATTTTTATTTTACCCTGCAAAGCTCCCAAGCGATTTAGAAGAAATTTTGAATTGCGAAGCAATCACGAACACCATATATGAATGAAAAAACTGTGAGTAACTTTACAATCGGATAGAAAAAAACTGTGTGTTATCCATAAACTGATAGTTGATAGTCCAATTATGGCGATTGCAGATTTGTTTGATTATTGCCAATCCTAATCCGCTTCCTGCGCTGTCGTTTGATACTTTTGCGAAGCGTTTAAAAATAGCTGATGAGCTTAATGCTGTATTTCCTGAATTAGCAATCCCCAATTCCTTTTTATTAAGCACAATAGTAATTGTGCCGTTTTGCAGGTTGTGGCGAATAGCATTTAACACTAAGTTGTTCAATAGGATTTCAATCAGTGTTTTGTTTCCCTCAATAATGATATTAGGTTCTATGTCGGGTTGAATAATAATATTTTTATTGTTAGCGTGTTCTTTAAATTGTTCTAAACATTTTTGGGTTAATTGACTGATATTAATCGTTTCGTTATCATCAAACTGATGATTTTCTATTTTGGCAAGCAACAGCAAGTTTTTGTTGATGCGTGTGCTGCGTGTCAATGCCCTGTTTATTTCTTCAATGATTTGGTATTGGCGGTCTGTTACTGTTTCTTTTTGCAGTAGTAAATCCAATTTGTTTTTGATGATTGCCAAGGGTGTTTGCAACTCGTGTGAGGCATTTTCGGTAAACTCTTTTTGGGTTCTGTAAACAGAAATATTGTGTGCTATCAGCTTCCGTAATGCTTCGTTCAGTTCTTCAAATTCAAGGGTATTGGATCGCTCAAATTCGATTGGTGTTTGACTGTTCAGGTTGAATGTTTTTAGTTTGGACAACGTACTTCTGAAAGGTTTCCATAATTTGGCTGATAACCGTCTATTCAAAATCCAAAACCCGACAACCATAATGAGAAAAAACAAAAGCGTAACAACAGCGATATAAGCCATAGTTTCTTCGCTTTCTTCCACATTGGTTTCAATGGTAACCGTAAAGTTCTTATTATTGATTTCAATATTCGTTATCAACCCTCGAAAACGGTCGATTGATTTCTTTTCCAAATAAGGGTTTTGTCGGCGAATGGTATAAACGCTGTCTTTTTGCAAGGGTTTTAGCGTAGGCCCAATTCTTCCTACGGATTGTATTTCATTCCAAAACTGTATGCTTTCTTCTAATTTCTCATCACTGATTTGTTGGTCGTTAAATTCGTTTTCGATACGTTGGACAATCAGCTCATTGTTTTCGTCCAATTCTGTTAGCCAAATCCAGTCAACTAACAGAAAATAGGATGGTATACTCAATGCAAAAACAATGGATGCAAAGATAGTAAGTGGTTTGAGCGATTTTTGTAATAAGCTTTTCATACTCCCCATTTATAGCCTGTACCATAAACCGTCTTCAAATAATTACTACATCCTGCCTCGTTGAGTTTCTTTTTCAAGTTCTTAACATGAGCGTACACAAAATCATGGCTGTCCAGCATATCGGCAAAATCTCCCGAAAGATGCTCTGCCAATGTACTTTTTGAAATAACCCTGTTTTTATTGCCGATAAAGTAAAGCAACAAATTAAATTCTTTTTTAGTCAATGAAACCAACGCGTTGTTTACTGATACAGTTTTAGCCAACAAATCAATTTGTAATTCGTTTTGCTGAACGGTGTTTGAGTTCCCAAACTGTTTTCTACGAATAACGGAATATATTCTTGCCGTTAATTCTGCAAGATGAAAGGGTTTGGTCAGGTAATCATCAGCACCAATTTGTAAACCTTGTATTTTATCGTCCAAAGCATCTTTTGCAGAAATAATAATAACACCGTCTTGTTTGCCCTGCTGTTTCAGTTCTTTTAAAATTTTCATTCCGTTGCCGTCAGGCAACATAATATCCAAAAGAATGCAGTCGTAATGATAGTTTTCGATTTTATCCAATGCCTGATGATAAGTAGAAGCAAACTCACACAAATAGCTTTCTTCCGATAAATATTCGGCTATGCTTTGTGCAAGGTCTTGTTCGTCTTCTATTATCAGGATTTTCATATTACAAATTTAGCGTTTCAATTTTGAAGAAATTTTGAAAGGCTGAAACAAATGGCCCATTTGGGTTTGGGAAGTATTTGCATTAGAAAAATATAAAACCTATTCATTTAAACCGCCAATTCACTCCTGCTACATCAAATGCTGTAAATCGGGGTCATTCTTGATACGTTCTAATTCGCTTTCCACCACCTGTACAATATCCGCGTTAACCTGCCTGTAATTGGCTTCAATTACCTGTTTCATATTATCGTTGTGGTTTTCATCGGAAGGATAATATGTGTGGGATCTTCTTATAGGCTTTGGTTTCGGCCTTTTTTGTTGATTAACCTTTTCTACATTCAAATCAGGCTGGTAGGTACTGTCTTTCAATTGGTTCAATCGTCTCAAATCTTCCAATAAAAAGTTCGAGTTCTGTACCAATGGGATCACAAAAAGCCTCACAGAAATGTGGGGCTTTTGTTGCTTATAGCTGGCATATCCCATCTACACAACGCACTATTGGGAATGGTAGCTGGCAAAACTTTTTTCTAGGAGTATAGTCCAAAACTCAAAACGCCTCAAAAATTGTCTTTTCGCTATTTTTAAGGTGAATGTGGCGTCAATTAGGAAGGAAAGTTTTATCAGGTTATCCCACTTTGGGCGGATTGTTGAAATGCTTGCGCTTTCCGTATTATTATTTTCGTGGAGCTACCTATATACGAATTCCGCTTTTTTAAGCTGACCGCTAACGGTCCGGTATTGTCGAAGACGGGGATTTTTAGCAATAAAGTTCAATAGAACTGTATCTGTTGAGCACTAAATGTTGTTCATTTGCATTTTCAGAATGTGTCTGTCAAGCGGCTTTGAATTCTCTGTCTTCATTTTTTTCGCGATGTCTGTTTAGTTTACCGTTGGCTTGAATGAAAGTTAGCATTGTATTGCCAGCCTGAGTAAAGGTATCCATCCAATACTATTCAGAACACCGTGGGCAACTATACCAATCCAGGCACTCTTACGGTACTGGGACATGAAAGATATTCCAAGGGCAATAGGAATCAGGGATATGATATCCCAAGGCTGGAACATATGGAACAAGGCCCACAAAAGCCCATTTGCCACCCACGCGTTCCTGCCAATACCTTTGACCTGTCTGGGGAGTATATACCCACGCCACCATACTTCTTCACCAATAACATTTGCTAAGTAAATGATTAGAAAAACAGCAATTAACCAACTGTTCTGTTCGACTGGGATGCCGAAAAACATTCCGTCTCCGAAAATTTGATACTGCCACGAGGGAAGGCCGAAAGGCCAAATACTTAATAACCAACCTGTAACACCCTGCAACTCTTTATAAGTCGCCAGACCGATAAGCCCAATAACAAGACCTATAAGAACATCCGAGACCCGGGAAGGTTTAAGCCAAAGTCTCCTGTATATTGAAGGCTTTTCTGTCTCCTTTTTCGCAAGGATAATCCCCAGGCAACCGAGTGTGGCAAGGCAGCCAACGAAGAGCCCTGTAAAACTCCATATCATAGAAACGCCAGCAGAAGTCAATGCCCTTACTGCCCACCAACTCATTACTGCAAAAAATAAAGAGGGCAGCATGAAGTACGGAATTGATTGGAGAAACGACAAAGGTGGAGGGGTAGGGTTGGATTTGTCTGTGGTCAGTTGTGTTGGTTTTTCCATTTGTTATTCAGTTTTTAGTTGTAGGGTCGTTTTTAAGTTGACCGCTAACGGTTCGGGTATTGTCGAAGACGGAGATTATCGGCACTACTGCTCGATAGAATTACACATATTGAATTACTTCCTTCAGCCCAGTAATATTGTGTCAGCCCGCTTTTGGCAATACCTTGTTAGGTGCTGGTTTTATTTTCGTCTGATTTTAGATTGTCAGATTTGTTTCTTCTAATGTCTATAAACGGACTTTTCATAAGATACAGGAATGTTTGTTTTTCTTCTTGTTCAAACTCTATTAATCCATGTTTCATTTCTCCGGCAGGAATTAGCTTAAATGTACCAAAAATTCTGTCCCATATAATTAAAATATCTGCAAAATTGGAATCAGTGTAAAATTGCTCTTGATGATGATGTACTCTATGATGGTCTGGCATTACAAAAACTAACCCTAATGTGCTGTTCAGCCATTTAGGATAATGCAGACTTGAGTGTTCAAGAAAGAAGAAAATATAAATGATGAAATAATATAAGGCCATCGAAGTTACATCTGTTCCAAATATTCCTGCTGTGAGAATATTTCCAGTTTGGTAGATCAAAATCAGTTCTAATGGATGAAATCTAAAAGTAGTTGACGAATCCATTGTTGTATCACTATGATGTACTCTATGTAGTCTCCATAAAAGAGGACTCTTATGTGATGCTCTATGAATCCAATATGTTGTAAAGTCATATAGCACCACACTCAGAAACAGCTTTGTCCAGAATGGGAATTCTACAAGATATAGCAGTCCAATTTCATTAGAATTCAACCACTCAATGCAATAGACTTGTATAGATACAAAAAATATATTTAGTATTGTCAATGTGATTTGAAAAAGGATATTCTGAAATAGATGATTCCCCCTTTTTTTCAATGAAAAAGGAGTTCCAGAAACTTGTTCCAAAGTGAAGAAAACTGCAAGTAATCCGATTATAATATAATTCGGATTTATACTCAGAATTTTACCCAATATTTCCATATTGTTTCTGTTTTAATCATTGTCTAAAACTCCCTGAACGTATTCATCTAACTGGTACCTAACATTTCGCGGCTATGCCCCGGGTGGGGCTTTTACCATCAACTTTCTCGTAAAGCAAGGGCATACAAATTTAGCGAAAAGTTTCATACAAAGACGTTTCCCTACCCATGCTTGCAAAACTGATGTTAGCGGTTCGTTTCTATTTTTCCGCTCGTTCTGTCAGTACTTCTTTAATTAAAGTTGAACATCAGAAGCTTGTTTTGTCGTTATAGTTTATCATTGTTCTATTGTAGTTCTGTCGTTATTGGTTGTCGGTTGGGAAATTACAAGAAAGTCAAGTTGCTCTGTGGTTTCATTTGCAATATAATGTTTCGTTTTCGGCTGAATTAATATTCCTTTTTGTTCGGCTACAATTACTTTAGTCTCCTCTAAATAAAAAGTTGCAGAACCTTTGAGAATATAGAAAAATTGTTGAGCGTTGGTATGAAAATGTAACTTTTCTCTTGTTAAACTTGGCATACTTTCTTCTTTAACCGAAAGCCCAATTGTATCAGTTAAAATCCAACTGTCACAATTGTCGCCCCATAAATAATGTTCTGCTGTTTGTTTGTCAATTATCTTTTTTGTCATAAGCGGTCGTTTCTAAAAAGCTGTACACAACTCGTTAGTATGCGTAATTAAATCCGCATGCGAATGGATATAATCGGCTCTATTCTTGTTTCTTATAAGATGGCCAATTTAAGTTATACAGAATACGCAGTCTTTTGCAAGCCCACATCACGATTGATCTTGCCTAGCTAGGTGCGTCTTCGATTCTAAAGATAAGGATATCTTCCGAAAATGATACTATCTCACTGGCCTTAGCCGCCTCATTCCGCTTTGCTCCGTTTGGCCGGTTTTCCTGACCAAATCATAAAAATATGGATCTGCATTTCTAAAAGAAATCTAATAACCCTATATTTGCAGCATCAATGCAAAAAAGTATATTATGTTAATAACGTCATTTTTCGGTTTCTTTAGACCTTGGGCTACTGCACAGTAATCGGTAGTTAATTCATTACTGGATGTTAATACTATTGCCATATCGGCAATATGCTTTTGGGCGCCTAATACCCATCACGCTATTTTCTTAGAGTTGGATGCTGCCGTCATCACGTATTCCGTGATGCCATTTTTAGTATTCATTCTTAAGAAATTTTCATGCAAAGATATAGAAGACCCGTTAGGTTCACTGGTCAGCATTTTACCATAGATAATGTATTGATAGCCGACGCCATTAATCTTGTTAATCTAAAACAAGATGATACAGTTTTAGATATCGGGGCAGGAAAAGGCTTTATAACTACTCATTTGACTAAACATTGCGATAAGGTGTATGCCGTTGAGAACGACCCCACTTTGGCCAAGTTACTCAAACAACGATTTCACGATAACAAAAGCGTTGAAATAATCAGTCTGGATTTTCGAGATTTCGTAGCTCCCAAAACTAGTTTTAAGGTAGTTGCCAATATTCCATATTGCCTTACATCAGCGCTTCTAAAGTACCTGATGTATGTTAATATGGAGTATTTTACGTCTGCATCGCTTATAATGCAATTCGAACCTGCTCAAAAACTGACAATGAAGTCTGGCACAGACCCCTATAAATGGTTTTACCGCACATTTTACGACTTCCAGATCCTATATGATATAGGCCCTGATAGTTTCTTTCCTCCTCCAAAGGTTAAATCTGCCCTTTTACGGATTACCAAAAAGAAAAACTGGAACATTGGGGTGGAAATGAAGGAAAAGTACCTCAGCTATCTTTTTTTTATGTTTAGAAAACCCAATTCAAATGTATCAACTATCCTGAAAACAATATTTAGAAAGAATCAGGCCAGGCACGTAATTCAAAAGCTTCATATCAGGGAAAATATCAAAGTCGCGGAATTGTCAGCAGAAAAAATTGCCGGATGTTTCGATCAAATGCTATTAAAAGTTCCTGACAGGTTCCATCCTTAACGTGAGCTTTGTGGGTGTATATCGTGAACTTATAGCTAGGGGCTTTTTCCATATTGGATTAAGAGACCCTCGAGATCGAATGAAATAGAGTAAATAAAATAAAATTGAAATGAAAAACGCTTTGATGACAACCAGATTGCTCAGATCATCATGGCTGTTGTTACCATAAATGCGTGGAACAGGATTATAGTAAGTACCAAGAGAAAAATAGAAAATGGATAGGAAAGTTTTAATAACAGGGGCCAATGGCACACTAGGTCAACAGCTAGTTCAACTGTTGGGAAAAGAACTCCCGCTGATTTTATGCGCTCGACGGCAGGAAGATAATACTGCCAATGGTATGGAATGGAGAAGATTCGATCTGGAGAACCCAACAACTATTTCGATGGACGGTGTGAAAACTATTGTTCACCTTGCATCCAGTATCGAGAAGAAAAGCTTCAAAATCGATGTGGAAGGAACAAAAGATCTATTGGCACAAGCACTTAGAAACAAGGTAGAACATTTTGTTTTCATCTCGATAGTGGGCGTTGATAGCTTTTCCACCAGATACTTTAGGATCAAAAACCAAGTGGAGCACGAAATCCAACAGTCCGGCATACCTTATACCATATTACGGTCAACTCAGTTTTTTCCCTTTTTTGAGCAGGAAATAATCAAATACCTACGTTTCCCCATCGCTTTTTTGCCGTCAGGCATCTTGTACCAGCCCATAGAGATTTCAGTTGTCGCAAAAAAATTGGCAAAGATTTCCTTGGCAGAGCCTGTCAATGGTATCGTGGAAATAGGAGGGCCGGAGGTACTGAATCTTGGAGAGGCTGCCCGTGTTTTCATGGAATATAAATCCTTGTCCAAACCCATTGTGAATGTGCCCATTTCCCTTCTGGGAAAGTTGGGGAGAACACTTCAGAGCGGTGTACTGACAACGAATGAACGTAATCAAGATGGTTTGAAATGGAGTGAATGGCTGAAAAAATAGGGTATAGATTTGACAATTTTTTCTTTTTAGAAGTATAAATCGTCAGCAAAAAATGGAAATAATCAGATAAAAACGAAAATAATAAAATGAAAAATAAAATGGATAACCTGCCGTCCATCTATATGGTTATTTTGGGGATGGTTTCTGTCCAAACGGGCACGGCGATCGAATTTATCGGGCCGTTGGTTTGGCTATTTCAACGTCCAGAAAGTACGTGGATTTTATCTGGGCGCTATTGACGGGGTTGGGAATCGCTATAATGGCACCTTGGAGTAATTCAGGTGCCATTGACTTCACTGGGGGAGCGCTGGCTGGACTGGCGGGAATATTTTGGGCTGGCGATATTTTGTGCGGGAAAAGCGTGTCCACCAAACGCATTCGCCAAATTTGTGTTCTAAAGATCGTTTTTATTTGTTGAAAAGGGAATTGCCCCGTAATTATTTTTTTACTGTTATTATAATCTTATCATCTGTCATATTCGAAGATTTATCAATTGCTGTAAAAGTCAGTTCAAAATCGCCCTCTACAGAAGGCAACCCTGATAATTTCATCTGCTTACTATCAAAATCCAGCCAGTCAAATTGATGTTGGTTGACGCTGTAAGTCAATTGTTTATCATCTATATCTTTAAAGTAATCTTTAGGGACGCATAGTTCGAATTTTTCCCCAACTTGAACTATTGTGTCAGAAAGTGAATGATAAACAAATGGTTTAAACAGTTTTGAAGTATTAACCCAAAATATATCTGATTCGGTTAACCCCTTTTCTCCGATTTGCAGTCGGGTAAAAAATAAAAATTTATTGTCGATACTTACAAATGGTCTTCTGTCCCAATCTTTTGAATTTATTGTTGAATCAATTATTTGAGGTTCAATCCAGTTATTATTAATATCACGATAACTGATATATAAATCCATCCCTGTTTCATCGTCTGTATATCTACAAAAAATGATGTATTCTTCCTTTGGGGAAATGAAAACACTTTCCTCATCATTCGATGAAATAAATTCAGAAATAATATCCACGCTTTGATACTCATTATCCGTTAGTTTTGAATAGAACAAATCAGCGGTGTGGCAATTTTCCTTTCCGTCACAATTCCTATTAGAAGAAAAATAGATTGTACCATCATATGTCATACAAGCGTTGGCTTCCCTACTTGTCGAACTTAATGGAGCTTGTATCACCTTTGGAGAAACCCAATCATCATTAATCTTTTCAATCATCCAAATATCGGTGTACACGTTGCCTGTATCAGGTTTACTTTGAGCATAAAGTAAAGATTTGCCATTAGGTGAAAAATAGGGCAGATATACACATTCATTTTTTAATGGTTCGAAAACCATCGGTTCGGTCCATTTTTCATTAATCTTCTTGGAATAAAGTATTTTTCCACTCAGGTCATCCTTGTTTAGTATCCCAAAAGTTAATTCCCGTGTATTGGGTGTAAATGAAATACCATGTTCTAATCTGTCTTTCATTGAAACGATACCTGGTGCAAAAATCACGGGAATAGAATCAGGACAGGTTTGCCCAAGATAATCGCTCGATTCGGTTGATGATTTACAACTGATGAGTAAGAGAATGAGAATAAATGATAGGATTATTTTAGTCATTATGTTGGTTATCGCAGTAATCTTAATCTTCTATTGCCTCAATACCCTGTTCTTTGAGCTTCGCTAAATGTTCTTTCATTGCTTTTACCTGTTCCGACGGATGCCTTTGCCAAATGGTAATTTCTCCTACAACCTTAAAAGGATGCTTTGAGCGGTAGGACATCGTCGGATTGCCTTTGAATTTTTTGTCAGTTAAATTGGGGTCGTCTTCTAATGAACCGGTCGTCTCTACCAAGTAAATTCTTTCTCTGCCTTCACCTAAGGCAAGCTCTGCCCCCCAGATAGCAGCGTCTAAAGTTGCAGTCAGATAGATGTAATTCGCTTTATTGTTTTGCCCGTAATTTGAGTTAATTCCGGTTTCGATATAGTCGCCTATTTTAAGGTCGGCTTTGGTTCCGTGGAAGTACGTTTGCGAAAACGGACTTTGAGCAGGCGTATTTGATTTGATGTCGTTCATAATTATTTATTAAACTTATTTTTTGTTACGCTCATTAATTCTGTGTTTTTTAGCAGGTACGATTTAATGATATTGATTTCAGTATCCGAAAAAGAAGCGAGCAAATCCTCCGTTTCTTTTTGAAATGCTTTATAAAAGGGTTCAAAAAGTGCCGTTATCTTTTTGGTATCCGGAACGATAAAGACTTTTCGCCTGTCACTTTTATCATATTGCCTTGTTACCAATTTCTTTTTTTCAAATCTGTCTATTAAGCCTGTTACTGCCCCTGTGGTCAATCCTGTTAAACCTGCAAGTTCTCCTGCCGTCAACTTTCCCTTTTGTAAAAAAAATCCCAGGTATTTGTGGTCAGTTCCTGAAAAGCCAGCTTGTCTGGCAATGGTTTCGTGCATTTGAATAGATGTATAAGCATAGAGCTGGCTTAGCTTTCTTACTTCAATTATTAAATCCTTACCCATTTTTACCTCTTTAACTAATTGTCTTAGTTACAAAGATATTTATGTTGTTTCAAATAAAAGCAAAAAATCAATAAAATTTTAGATTATTGCCACAATCGAACAATTTAAAAAGCTTACAGAAACAGTCTCATGAAGAACCTGAACAATCCGAAAGTCTGTTACATGACGACGGTGAGAGGTCAGTTGGATTAACAGCTGTTTCACTACAGTAGGCTTGCAATGCTCGTCCAAAAAATTTTGCTAAATTTAGCGTAATGTTGAATGAGCATTGTGCTTCTAATCTTGCACCATCGACAAAACATAAACATTGGTTATCATTGTAAAACAACGGTCTGCAAATCGATTGATAAATACGGCTGGGAGGACAAGGAGAATATTTTAAAACAAATGGTTACTGACTACAAAAAAATTGATTTGTATGGGAAAACTCTAATCCAAAAGGTGGTTTTAAAATCGCCTTTTGAATTTATTTTCCCTGTTTCGGAACAAGCTTGCTTTTTATATATGTTAGCAGGTGAGATGCAATATCAATTTGATGATGAGCATATTAATATTCCTACCAATTATTCATTATTGCTAAACTGCATACACTCGGGAAGACGAATACACGAATCAAATTTAAACAGCAATGGGGAAATTGTAATAGTTACTTTTCATTCGGATATATTAAAGAAGGTTTATCAAAGAGAATTCCCTATTCTCTTTCAGCAACCACAGAATAAGGTAACCAACCAGTCAAGCGAAATAGTAAATAATGAGTTTCTAATCAAAAAATATATTGAGGGATTATTGTTTTATTTTGAAAATCCATCTTTGGTAAGTGATGAAATTTTGATTTTAAAATTGAAAGAAATCATCCTTTTATTATCGCAGACACGAAATGCCGAAACCATACAGGTAATATTATCTCAACTTTTTTCGCCAATCACCTATACTTTCAAACAAATTGTAGAAGCAAATCTGTTTTTACAGATTGGTATTGAGGAGTTGGCACAACAAACCAATTTAAGTGTTTCTTCGTTTAAAAGGGAATTTAAAAAATTGTACAATGATTCGCCGGCCAATTATATTAAAACTAAAAGATTGGAGAGGGCTGCCGAGTTACTTTTAATTTCTGATGAACGTATTACAGACATCGCCTTTGATTGCGGATTTAACGATTTGGCTAATTTCACTAAAAGTTTTCGTGATAAATACGACATTACACCTACAAATTACCGGTTAAAACTAAATAATAAGTAATGGTGAATACAATAGATTAGTAGAATTAGTTAGCTATAAATTTTTTAAAAAAATATGCCTTAAAAGCATGGTAAAAAGGCATACCTAAAATTCGCACTTTTTAGGTATGCCTTTTTTTTGAACCATATTGCCAAATAATTGAGCTAATCTACAAAACCATTCTGTTTTTTGTATTGCAATTTTGCAATATCAATAAAAGACATTCAAATTTAAAAATTAAAATAATGGGACTATCAAATTTAGGAATTTTTCATACGGTCATAGGTATTGTTGCTATTGTTGCTGCAGTTATTGCTTTTATAAGAAGTGGTAGAATTGACTTAAGCCAACTTATTGGCAAGATCTATTTTTATGGTACACTTGTTACTTCACTAACAGCTTTAGGATTATCTAAACATGGCGGATTTAACCCGGGACATGCTTTTTCCTTAATTATCATAATTTTAATACTAATAGCGTATTTTCTCTATTCCAAAAGAAAGGGACACATTAAGGCCCGCTATTTTGAAAACTTTCTTCTTTCCTTTAGTTTTTTCTTATCGTTAGTTCCTACAGTTAATGAAACATTTACCCGTATTCCAATTGGACATCCTTTGGCAAAGGATATTAGTGATCCAGTCATTGGCAAAACGCTCCTTGCTCTTTTGGTACTATTTATTGTAGGCTCTATTTCTCAATTTAGGAAGCAAAAGAAAATTAATAAATCAGTATAACCTCTAGTCACTTCTGTTAACCATCCATACATTAGGATTCCAAAATAACTGATTGGAAAAATTTCACAACGAAACACTGGACAGGTTGGAAACGGCAATCAACGAATTGGATATTGAAACCTTCCTTGCGGACTGCTCGACCGAGATGCTGCCGTATACTATAGTCGTATGAGACCATTTTGAACGCGGTTAAATATGATCCGCTGGTTTCTTGAGTGAAGAAGGTGTAAAGAATCAATACTTCGGTGAACTACCCGAAGAAATATTACCCAGGGTCAGTCCGGAATTATGGATGCTTGATTGGGAATTTTTGAATTCGATGAGGTTTTGAAGCTGATCAGGGGGTTCCTGAATTAATAACAGTTAATCAGTACTTTGCGGCGGTAAACATAAAAAGCTGCTCTTATTGTAATTAGTATTGTGCCATAGCTGGATTAATGTTTTCAAGGATAACCTAATTGCTGCCAAACTCGTTACCATTCTAACTATCTGGCATTGCAAAAGTAATTTTCACTTTTGTTGACGGAGATGTGACCGGACCGCCTTGGCTGGCTGCTGATGCTTTGTTATCTTTGTTGAGGTTTAGGTTGATTTGAAAGGTCCGGCAATCCCAAAAAGCCGGGCTTTTCTGTTTTTTTGTAAGTGGCTTCAATCCCATATTAACTGGCTTTCTTTGGATGTTTATTTAATCATCAATTCCTTTCCCGTCTAAAATGTGCTGATAGTATTTTTCAATTCTCGCTTCTCGTGTTTTGGACTGTTTGGCCTGGTTGAAATAGAATAAATATCCTTTTTGTCGTCCCGATGTTAATGAATGGAACGCTTTAGTCAACGCTTTGTCTTCGTCTAAAGCTCGCTGAAATTCCTCAGGGATGGGATAGTCGGCAACTTTTTTCATTTCCACCTTTTTCCCGGATTTTTCAATTTCAACCGCTTCGTTGATGTAATCCCTGATAACAGGTTTCAGCTTTATGATTTGTTCGACATCGGTAAATCTGATTTGCCTTGCTGACTGCACATTTTCTGTTTGCTGTATTAAAACGTCTTTTGTGTCTTTTATCAAAGCGCCTTTGTGAAACAGCAATGCACAATATTCCTTAAATCCGTGAATAAGTACAATGTTTTTACCTTGGAAGGTATAACAGGGATGCATCCATTTATAATCTTCTTTGAGCGATTTATTTTCGCGGATGATTTCCCGCAACAAATGAAATTCTTCTTTCCATTTTTTGGCTTTCTCGAAAAAGCGTTCTGCTTGTGTGTTCATAAGTAGGTCTAATTTTTGTCCAAAATGATTCTTCTGTAATTGTAAGTTCCTGTTTACCTTCTTCGACATTGATTTTTGTTTTTTGTTCCATATTTAGTCATTTTTATAATTTTTCATTATAGCTTCCAGTTTGTTGAATCTGTCATCCCACATTTTGCGGAACGGTTCAATGAATTCAGCTATTTCTTTCATTTTTTGAGGGTTGAGGTGGTAATAAATTTCCCTTCCGTTTTGTTCGGGTTTTAACAGTTCACACTCGGTCAAAATCTGCAGGTGTTTGGAAACCGTTGGTCTGGCGGTGCCAAAGTTTGAAGCAATAGTGCCTGCGGTCATGGATTGCGAAGCAACCAACAGAAGTATTGCTCTTCTTGTAGGGTCGGCAATGGCTTGGAAAACATCTCGTCTTAAATTCATTACGAAGTCATTTGGCTATAAATATAAATGTAGTTATTTAACTACACAATTTTTTATAAAAATTTTTCCCGTTGACTCACATGACCTAATTTTATGAGCTGAACCCTTTTCGACTGCACTCAACGAATCCGTGGAAATGGTCGAGAACAAGCTCGAAGAGCACATATGTCCCACTGGCATTGTGTCATGAGTCGGTATTGACCTGTTTTACTTTAACCGCCTTTCGCCATATATTTGTAATGGCAAGAGAACCATTGACCTTTAACCGCAAACGATTATGATATCATTGTTTTTCAGAAACCTGCTCTTCACGATTTTACAGCCGGGTGTTGTAGCGGCATTGTTGCCTTACCTGATCCTTGGAAACAGGATTACGCAAGCCCTTGGGGAACCTTTTAACTTACGGCATTTTGCCGCATTGGCGGTATTCGTATTTGGATTCATCATCATGCTGGTCTGTATCGGAAGCTTCGCCATTTACGGCCGAGGCACTTTATCACCTGCAGACCCTACGAAAAAGCTGGTGGTGCAGGGGCTTTACAGATACTCCCGAAACCCGATGTATGTCGGTATCATGCTGATGTTGATCGGTGAGGGTTTTTTCTTCGGGTCGGGCGTGTTATGGGCTTATACACTGATTATTTTTATCCTGTTCAATATCTTCATAAGGTATTTTGAAGAGCCCCGTTTGATGCGTGATTTCGGTGCCGAATACACCCACTACCGCCAACGGGTCGGGATGTGGCTATGATTATTGTTTCCAGATAAATCTAAGCTGAAAAATAGAACATCGTGAGGTGACTTACAGTTTTCGGGTTAAATAAATCGTCGGGACCTCCTCTAATTTCTCCGGGACCGATGCTCCGAACGCTTTTATATAAGGTTGTTCATTATGTCGATCTAACCCTGCCTGATTTTGCCATATTTCATAGAAGACGAACAGGCTTTCGTTGTCCATCCCTTGGTGCAGGTCGTAGCGGATACAGGCTTCTTCCTTTCTGGACTGTATGACCATGTTGTCTAGTATGGATTTTACTTCGTCGACAAATTTGGGTTTGCTCTTGACTATTGCGGTGATATAGATCATAGTTATATTTTTTTAGTTGATGAATGGGATAATCGAAGAATGATATGGATTCCAACCCAATTCCTTCCGTGCTTTATCTGCATTGCAAAGGCTATTGGAAGCAAAACCGAAATATCCTCCCGCGGGCCCGAAACGGTCAAGGGCCACCTGTACACTGACCGAACGGGCTGGGCTGAGATTAAGCCTTTCGCTGATGCTTTCGGCTAGTTCCCTGAGCGTCGAAGAACCATTTTCGGTATAGTACAACGATCCCGGCTTAGCCTTTTCCAGGGCAAGCACGTAGAGATCGGCCAGGTCTTCAATATGCACGTTAGACCAACGGTTCAGCCCTTTACCGAAATATATACCGAAGCCCATTTCTTTGGAAAAATCGATGAGGGCAGGCAGCTGTATGCTATCTTTTTTCAGACCGAGTCCCTCACCATAGACCATCGTTGGGACAATGACGATACTCCTGACTCCTCTGTGTGCGGCCTGTTGCACGAATTGATTGAGCAAAACACGGGAAACCATTTCCAATCGAGGCTGTAGGGGAATATCTTCTGTATACACGAAGGGGTTGGCGTCTCCGTTTTCCTTTCCACCCAAAATGGCCGATCCCGAAGTCACGATCAAGGTTTTATGCGTGTCTTCCAGTAACCGGATAAGACTATCTGCCGAATACGCGTCGTCTGCTGATTCTGCCGTATGGATAATAGCATCAACATCTTGAATAGCATCTTTGAGCAAGTCCTCGTTATGTATATTCCCCAGAACACCTGTTATGCCCAATTCCCGCAGTCGCCGCAGATCATCTTCTTTACGCACAAGGCCGCTGACCCGGTATCCTTTTTTCTTTAGTTTAACCGCAACCGTACCGCCTATATAACCTGTGATTCCGGTGATGAATATATGATGTATGTTCATTTTTATTTGAATAAATAGTCCTTGTTTCCGAATATGAAAAAAAATCTGTTTGTCTGTCAATTCGCTGATAAATGTGCTCCATCCGTAAGTGATCTTTCGAAAACGAACGTTTGCCTTAGATGTTCCATGTATCTTTGCTTATAGTCGTCCACCTGCTCCTGTGTGACATTCTTTTCGAGGTCGTGGAAATGTATGCCGGGTAGCCGTTCCAGTGAAAGGAAAGCGTTCATGTGATGGAAACCAAAAAGCACACCGTCATCCACGCTGGTCTGCCCAAAAAATTCTCCCGGCAATGTGAACGCCGTTTCCGGTGCATTCCATGTGGAGATGACCATATACTTTCGCCCATGTAGTGAGCCACCCTTGCCATAATTGAGATGGGGAGTATCGATTTTTCGTCCGTCGCTGTAATACAGTCCCTTGCGATGGCCCGCTGTAAACACTTCGTCAATGTATTTCTTCAGTTTGAAAGGTACCGAAAACCACCATATCGGGAAATGATAGATAACCACGTCTGCCCATACATATTTCTCCACTTCCTCCATGAGATCGTATTCATCGTTGATATCGGTTATTTGTAACTGAAAGCCGTTTTCAGGTGTAAAAAACTCCCTGTCCAATTCAGTTAATGTTTTATTGAATTTTCCGCCTGAATGGGCGAATTGCTGCCCTCCATTGATGACAAATATCTTTTCCATAAAAATTCCCATTTTGTTATGAAGCAAAGATCTTCCAAAGTTATTTATAATAAAAATAATTTAAATTATATATTTGTATCATAAAAATTATAGAAATGCAAAGTAACTTGGAATGGTTTCGTACGTTCAGGGCGATTTACGAAACCGGCACTTTATCTGCTGCCGCGCAGGCGCTTTACATATCCCAACCCGGGGTGAGCCTACATCTCAATTCATTGGAAGCGTACACGGGTTACAAGCTCTTTGACCGGTCGGCCAGACGCATGGTACCGACAGAAAAAGGAAAGATCTTATACAACTTCATCCTTGAGCCGCTCAAGAAGCTCGAAAACGCCGAACAGCACTTTCACCGGCGTTCGCAATCGGAACGGCCCACGATCAGCGTAGGAATGTGCTTTGAAACTTTTCAGTACACATTGGAAGAACATATTGCCAAGTTACCATTCAACCTCATCATTAAATTCGGCGAATACCCACAGATGCAACAGGACCTAGACAACGGCCTTTTGGACCTGATCATCACGCCGCAGAAAGGAGACCAGAAGAACCTGATCTACCGCCCTTTTTCCAAGGAGAGGATCGTGCTTATCGGAGGAGGGGAGACGGACGTTACGGAATTGATCAAACTGTTGCAACATAACGAAATTCAGCAGGCCGGGCAATTCCTGAAACAACAACTTTGGTATAGCACTGCCGCCGACATGGAACATTTGACTCATTTTTGGTTGAAGAACTTCGGCGAGCACCCCGATTTCAAGCCCAACTACATTGTTCCCAATATAAGCTCCATTATACGTTGCCTGAGTGACGGAATTGGTTTCTCGATCGTTCCCGATTTTCTTTGCCGGGAGGCACTTGATTCGGGAAAGATAAAATTCGTGTGGGAGGGTAATAAGGCATTGGAAAATACCCTTTACTTTGGCACACGGAAAAAGACCATCTACCAACAAGAGCTGGAACAATTGGAACAGATCTTCAGGGAAAAATGGGAAATGGAGCCAGTAGTTATCTAGTTAGAAATACCGTATAAATTTTTTTGTATTTTATGATATTGGACGGCGATTATAGCATAACCAAAAATAAATATATATCATCTCGTATCTAAGATCTCTTGATAATATGTTCGAAATGCTTATTTTGCAACGGTACAATTTTAAATGGATAAATTATGAAAAAATTCAATGAACTAAAAGCACTTATCGCTTCAATTGAAGATGATGCAGTGAAATTCTATGAAAAAGGAAACAGTGCGGCGGGTACAAGAGTACGTACCGGTTTGCAGAAAGCGAAAACACTTGCCCAGGATCTTCGCAACGAAGTAACTGCGATCAAAAACAAGGCTAAATAAGTAAAGACACGCCACTTCCTGTGGCGTGTCTTTTTAATACCTGTTTCCTCCGCGTGCTGTATCAATTGATTAAACAATATATAATTATTTGTAATGTAAATATTTATATAATTTATTTTAACTGTTTATAGAGATATATTCTCTTCCTGTGAACAGAACTGTAAAGGCATTGCAAACACCATAATGATAATGTTAGAGGTAAGAATTGTCTAACTAACTGTCGATTCTTGTATTTCGGCTGCCATTGCGGGATCGCTAATTCCCGGTCGACCTGTTTCTACCCTTCCTGCAAATCTATGCAAAAAACCGCCTTCGGACTTGACTGTAAAATCATACCAATTACTGCTCTTCTCCAGACCTATAGGTATGCTTAGTTTTTTTCCTGGAGTCAAGGATATAGCGTCCAGTTTCGGGTATTCGTATGCGTTAGCTTTAATTTCCAGATTTAGGGGCTCCGATGAATTATTCCCTAGTAGAAAAGTAATACTTCCATTACTATGATCATATTGTAATTGGATTTCAGGTTCAACGTTCCAGATATTGCCGGTGAATTTGTGGAAGTAGCCATTAGGACCATAGACTTCAAGATCATAAGTACCGTCCGTTTCAATTAGGTCCCATTCATCTTTCAGCGATTTCGCAGCCTCCACCGTATACCGTCGCGGTATCATATCCAGTTGTTTCATATTGTAAACATGGTATACGGCACCTTTATTACCTTTATTCTCGAAAATAAGTTGAACCTGGTTATCGCCTTTAAGGTATTTCAACGTACAGTGCAAACGGTAGGGGAGCGCCCTTGACAAACGTGTTCCTTTTTCCTGATATAATTTGGATGGCTGTGCAGGGGCTGTAGCTTTAGGTAATTCTTTTGACGCCTTATCTATTTGCTCAAATCCAGACGTATCAGGCATAGCTGGTGGCTTTGGATCGTTGGGTGTGATAAAATCAAACGCCGAGGTAAGATCACTGCTGACAGCTCGGTGCCAAGGCGAAATAGCAGGGATGATTACACCGAACCGTTTTTCTATAAATTGGCCAACCGATGTATGGTCTGCCACAGCTGAATCCACCCATCCGCCCTTGCTCCAAGGGGAAAGGATATACATGGGCACACGCGGTCCCATGCCCCAAGGGCGTAATTTACCGGAGATAGTATCTCTTTTATCAATGTAGACCCGATCGGTTACAGTATCCTCAAGGTTGTCCTTGTCATTGTCAAAATACATACCAGCAATATCCAGGGTCGACTTGCCTGCCAGCGTATTGTTGAGGTTGTAAGAAGGTACGGCTGGAGCAGGCAAATGATCGAAAAGACCGTCATTTTCATCAAATGTCAGAAAGAACGCTGTCTTGCTCCATACTTCCGGATTTGATGTAATAGCAGACAATACTTCGTGTGTGAAATTAGATGCCCGATATGGACTTGAAGGTGCTCCCGGATGTTCTGAATTGCTCTGTGATGGCAGAATCCAACTCACCTGGGGTAACGTATTGTTCTTTACATCGTTGGCCAAGTCTTCAAGAGACCAGTGTCGCATGCCATTTTCATAAATCGGGGAACCTGGTTTGGCATTCCGAAAGCTTTCAAATGCCAAGCAGCCGTGCATGGCTCCGGTCCAATTGTCATTTGGATCCTGATAAATACGCCAGCTGATACCAGTGGAGTTGCTACCTTTAAAGCGAGACAGATTTAGACAGTAATTTTAAATTTGTAGAAATGCATAGAAAATTTGATGATTCGTTTAAGATAATGGCGGTCGATTTGAGCGTTGTTAAGGGATCTGTAGCCGATGTAGCTAAGGAATTAGACATAGACCCCAGTTTACTGAGTAAATGGCGTAGAAATCCACGTTATAATGGGAATAAGGTTTTACCTGACAATCCCAAGATCAGTCCGGAGGAGCAGGAGTTAAGGATTTTACGCAAGAAATTAAGAGATACAGAATTAGAACGCGATATCTTAAAAAAGGCCATAGCCATCTTCTCCAGGGGAGACGGTCCATATACCGGTTCATAAAGGAGAACCGAGAAGTATATTCCGTAGAGAAGATGTGCGAAGTATTGAACGTTAGCAGCAGTTGTTTTTACCGTTGGCTGGTTTGGCCCGAATCCCCCAGGGAACAACGCAGTAAAGCACTTGTGGATAAAATACAGCAGGTACACAGTGACAGTAAGTATATCTATGGCAGCCCACGGATAACCGCAGAGCTGCACAAAAAAGGTGAAATGGTATCAAGAAGCTACGTAGCAAGATTGATGAAGAAACATGGGATACGAAGTAAGGTTAAGAAAAAATATAGGGTGACCACAGATTCGAGCCATAGTTATAGGATAGCTGAAAATCTCCTCCAAAGAGATTTTTCAGCGGATTCCCTATCGCAAAAATGGGTTAGCGACATTACTTACATCCATACCGGCAAAGGGTGGCTTTATCTAACAACGGTTATCGATCTGGCGGACAGAAAAGTCATTGGATGGTCTTTAAGCACCGATATGACGACTAAAAACACTTCTGTACAAGCCATCAAAATGGCTATTAGAAACCGAGGTATCAAAGATGGTCTTATCTTCCATTCGGATAGAGGGATCCAATATGCCTGCGATGAATTCAGGAGGGTAATTGTAAAAAACAAGATACTTCAAAGCATGAGTAGGAAGGCCAATTGCTGGGACAATGCAGTAGCTGAGAGCTTTTTCAAGACACTAAAGGCTGAAATGATCTACCATAGAAAATTCATCGATCAGCAATCGGCTAAATTGGAGATCTTTGGATATATTGAAGGTTTTTATAATACCAAAAGAACACATTCTGCCCTGGGATATAAAACCCCTAAGCAGATCGAAGAGATGCTATTGGAAAAAGAGAAAATGGCAGCATAAAAAAGTCTCCTATTTTAAGTTGCAATTCCACCAGCCTCCTGCAGTACGTCCGGAATGGTAGGCCAATTGAATGCACTGCCTTGATAGGAATAGCCAGGTTCGGGCATTTCCCCTTTTATCCAACATCGGAGATTTACCGGTTCCGAATCTGCATCGGTACAATTGATACCGGCAGCTCGCTTTTCGGGATTGTTTACCGATCCCGACCAAAACACGATTCGATTGGGATCCGTTCCTGTGGCTACCGAACAGTGATAAGCATCACAAATCGTAAAATATTCTGCCATGGCATATTGAAAAGGGAGCTCCTCCCTTGTATAATAAGCCATTGAGTATGGTGTCTTGAATAAAGGCCAAAAGCCGTACTTACCTTGGTTCCAAGCGGCCTGCGTATCGGGAAAATTATGTGGAGTGCCACTAATGAATGCCGCATTGGATGTTTTTCCGTCGGCACGGAAAGGTGGGATGACCTTTTCGCCGTCTGACTGATGGAAAACCCGTTCACCACTTTCAAGTGGTATGGGAAAGCGGTCTCCAAATCCTCGAACACCTTTCATCGCTCCGAAATAATGATCGAAAGAACGGTTTTCCTGCATGAGAATGACAATGTGCTGTACATCATTTATTGAACGGGTGGCATTATATGCCTCTACAGCCAACGCCTTTTTTAAGAGTGGCTCCCATATGGATGCAGCTAGGCCTGCTGTCGCCGACATTTTAATGAAATCTCTTCTGTGTAGTTTAGACATGGTTAATTGCTTTTGTACAAATGTTACGTGTTTTTTCGGGATAATCAAGAAAAAACAATTATGAAATCATTAATTCCTAGCTGGTATATGGTGTAAGATGAATATTTTCGAAACCCCATTCTTCCTAACAGAATCTATCCACTCTTTCCGATTGCTATTGTAGCGTGCGGACGTTAAGTTTAATGTGTGCTAAATAAAATAGTATACCATATTTGTTTACTAAATAAATTAGTATTATTTTTGTTGTTCGAACTCAACAACAGGGCTGTGATGTTAAAAGACAAACATGAGGTATTAAGCCAATTGAAAAAGGATCTACTGTTTTGGCAGGGATTTAGGCGAAAAGAAAGCCATATGGACAGCATTGGCCTAGGCCCCCTGGAAGCAGCCTTTCCTAATGGCGTTTTCCCAACCGGTAGTATCCATGAGTTTATCAGTACATGCAGGGAGGAAAGTGCTGTTTCGAGCGGTTTCATAAGTGGTCTGTTGGCCAAACTGATGAAAAATGGGGGGGTCTGCATTTGGATAAGCAGCGTCAAAGCACTGTTCCCACCGTCTATCAAAACCTTCGGTGTAGAGCCGGATCGTATCATTTTTGTATACACGGAACGGGAAAAGGATGTTTTGTGGGCGACGGAAGAAGCGCTCAAATGCGAAGGAATTGCTGCTGTTATTGCCGAGCTTCAAGAATTGGATTTCGTGCAATCACGACGTCTGCAACTGGCTGTAGAAAAAAGCGGGGTAACGGGCTTTGTGCTCCGCAGTAACCCTCGAAGGATAGGTGCAACGGCTTGCGTTGCTCGCTGGCGGATAAGCTCCCTATCGAGTGAGTTAGAAGAAGGTTTGCCAGGAGTCGGCTTTCCAAGGTGGGAAGTCGAACTGCTCAAAGTGCGTAATGGTAATCCGGGAACATGGAAGCTGGAATGGTCAGAAGAGCGTTTCGTGCCTGTCACCCAGTCTCAAGAGGCTATCCATTCAATAGAACAGGGCCGAAAATCAGGATAATGAATAATGAAAAAACGGTTTGCTTCAATATGGTTCAGGCATCTAACAACGGATTGGTTTGCAATTCGACGTCCCGAGCTACGCAGGGTACCGTTCGTGTTTACAGCACCTGTTCATGGCCGCTTGCTCATCACGGCCGCTAACCCGATAGCGGAAGGACAGGGAGTGGGCGCCGGGATGGTGGTAGCGGATGCCAAAGCTATATTACCCAGCCTTGAGGTCTTCGATGACAGGCCCGGTATGGCCGAAAAATTATTGAAAACAATCGGCCTTTGGTGCATACGTTATACTCCTGTTGTCGCTATGGACTATCCCGATGGACTGACGCTGGATATCAGTGGATGTGCTCATCTTTGGGGTGGAGAAAGGGAATACCTGAGAGACATTGTAAGCCGACTAAGGGGTAAGGGATATGATACGAGGATGGCCATAGCCGACACCATTGGAGCTTCTTGGGCAACAACTCGTTTTGGTAAGGTGGTGCCCATTGTCGAGAGCGGTTCCCAGCTTGAGACCCTGTTGCCCATGCCTCCAGCAGCATTGCGACTGGAACAGGAAACGGTACAGCGACTACATAAACTTGGCCTCAAGACCATCGGCAGCTTTGTGGGAATGCCTCACGCTGTACTGCGTCGGCGTTTCGGTAAAGGTCTTTTACTAAGGATAAACCAGGCACTTGGTGTGGAAGAAGAGTTTATCGAGCCACTGAAACCCATACCTCCCTACGAGGAAAGATTGCCCTGTCTTGAACCAATCTGGAGTTGCTACCTTTAAAGCGAGACAGATTTAGACAGTAATTTTAAATTTGTAGAAATGCATAGAAAATT
This sequence comes from Olivibacter sp. SDN3, assembly GCF_014334135.1. NCBI lineage: Bacteria > Pseudomonadati > Bacteroidota > Sphingobacteriia > Sphingobacteriales > Sphingobacteriaceae > Olivibacter > Olivibacter sp. SDN3. Next base: position 4,395,668 of record NZ_CP060497.1, on the reverse strand, counting down.
TGATGATTCGTTTAAGATAATGGCGGTCGATTTGAGCGTTGTTAAGGGATCTGTAGCCGATGTAGCTAAGGAATTAGACATAGACCCCAGTTTACTGAGTAAATGGCGTAGAAATCCACGTTATAATGGGAATAAGGTTTTACCTGACAATCCCAAGATCAGTCCGGAGGAGCAGGAGTTAAGGATTTTACGCAAGAAATTAAGAGATACAGAATTAGAACGCGATATCTTAAAAAAGGCCATAGCCATCTTCTCCAGGGGAGACGGTCCATATACCGGTTCATAAAGGAGAACCGAGAAGTATATTCCGTAGAGAAGATGTGCGAAGTATTGAACGTTAGCAGCAGTTGTTTTTACCGTTGGCTGGTTTGGCCCGAATCCCCCAGGGAACAACGCAGTAAAGCACTTGTGGATAAAATACAGCAGGTACACAGTGACAGTAAGTATATCTATGGCAGCCCACGGATAACCGCAGAGCTGCACAAAAAAGGTGAAATGGTATCAAGAAGCTACGTAGCAAGATTGATGAAGAAACATGGGATACGAAGTAAGGTTAAGAAAAAATATAGGGTGACCACAGATTCGAGCCATAGTTATAGGATAGCTGAAAATCTCCTCCAAAGAGATTTTTCAGCGGATTCCCTATCGCAAAAATGGGTTAGCGACATTACTTACATCCATACCGGCAAAGGGTGGCTTTATCTAACAACGGTTATCGATCTGGCGGACAGAAAAGTCATTGGATGGTCTTTAAGCACCGATATGACGACTAAAAACACTTCTGTACAAGCCATCAAAATGGCTATTAGAAACCGAGGTATCAAAGATGGTCTTATCTTCCATTCGGATAGAGGGATCCAATATGCCTGCGATGAATTCAGGAGGGTAATTGTAAAAAACAAGATACTTCAAAGCATGAGTAGGAAGGCCAATTGCTGGGACAATGCAGTAGCTGAGAGCTTTTTCAAGACACTAAAGGCTGAAATGATCTACCATAGAAAATTCATCGATCAGCAATCGGCTAAATTGGAGATCTTTGGATATATTGAAGGTTTTTATAATACCAAAAGAACACATTCTGCCCTGGGATATAAAACCCCTAAGCAGATCGAAGAGATGCTATTGGAAAAAGAGAAAATGGCAGCATAAAAAAGTCTCCTATTTTAAGTTGCAATTCCAATCCGTACAGACAAGGGAATAGAAATTGCCCTTGAACGATTACTGAAAGGTCTATGTAGACGACTTTCCGGAGAAGGCAAGGGACTGCGCGAAGCGATCTTGAAATGCTATCGTGTGGATGGTAGATCAGTGCAGGTGGCTATTGGCACCAGTCGTTCCACGGCCAGCGTTCGGCATATATTCAAATTATTTGCTCTTAAAATACCACAGATAGAGCCTGCATTGGGCATTGAACTGTTTGTATTGGAGGCACCAAAAGTGGAGGATATAGACCCCGGGCAGGAAGCCTTATGGGGCAATGAACCCGGGCTAGAAGATGTGGCACTAGCCGAACTGCTGGACAGGTTGAAAGGTGGAGAGGGTACCTGTTCCATTCATCGTTACCTGCCCGACGAGCACTATTGGCCAGAGCGCTCGGTCAAAGTAACTACATCCATCAAGGAAAAGCCCTCCACAGCGTGGTACAGCGGCAGACCGCGGCCTACGCGACTGCTGCCCAATCCCGAACCGATAGAGGTGACGGCACTGATACCGGATTATCCGCCCATGCTGTTCCGTTATAAAGGTAAAGTACACCCGATAAAGAGGGCTGATGGGCCGGAGCGGATCGAGCGGGAATGGTGGATGGATAAGGGCGAGCATAGGGATTATTATTATGTGGAAGATGATAAAGGCTGCCGGTACTGGCTATTCCGTTCGGGACATTATGGAGGAGAAGACCATACTCGGCAATGGTATATACATGGTTTTTTTGCTTGAGTGGTTATGGGCTATACGGAATTACAGGTGACAACGAATTTTAGTTTTCTACGGGGAGCATCGCACCCCGATGAGTTGGTGGAACGCGCAGCGGCATTGGGTTATAAAGCCATTGCCATTACCGATAGGAATAGTTTCGCAGGTATTGTTCGAGCACATACCGCTGCCAAAAAACATGGTATGCGTATCATTCCTGCTTGCCGCCTTGACCTGTTGGATGGCCCAAGCCTGTTAGCCTATCCCACAGATATGGATGCCTACGGGCGGCTTTCCACATTGCTGACAGTAGGTAATCTTCGCGCAGAAAAAGGGGAATGTCATTTATATAAAGCGGATGTTTATGCTCATAGCAAAGGCATGAAATTTATTGCCGTGCCACCCGATAAACTAACCACGACTTTCGAACTGGAACAATCCTTCGTACAGCACATGGGGGAATATCGGGAGGTTCTGGGTAAACATATTTCTTTGGGCGCTACCCGAACTTACCAAGGTGATGATGCGAAAAAGCTGTTCAGGTTGCACCAGCTATGCCAGCAGATTGATATCCCTATGGTGGCTTTGGGTGATGTGCATTATCATGAGCCGGCCAGACGGGAACTGCAAGATATACTGACCTGTATCCGGGAGAAATGCACCATTCACAACGCGGGTTTCCGGCTGCATCCGAATGCCGAGCGCCACCTTAAACCAATGGCGGAAATGCATCGCCTGTTTCGCCAGTATCCCGATGCTGTCAGTTATACGGAAAAAATTGCAGAAGCTTGCAGTTTCTCTCTCGATAGCCTGAAATATGTTTATCCCGAGGAACTGACAAGAGATGGCCGTACACCACAGGAGGAGTTAACCTATATTACATGGAAAGGCGCAAAAGAACGATTTGATGACGATATTCCCGAAAATGTTGTAAAGGCAATCGTTGATGAGCTGAATTTCATCCAGCGGAAAAATTATGCTTCATACTTCCTTACCGTGTACGACTATGTGCGTTTTGCACGTGAACGGGGCATCCTTTGTCAGGGACGTGGTTCAGCAGCCAACTCAACGGTATGTTATTGCCTGGGTATCACATCAGTGAACCCTTCGAAATTCAGGCTCCTTTTTGCACGTTTCATGTCTGACGCTCGAGATGAACCACCCGATATTGATGTGGATTTTGAGCATGAGAGGAGGGAGGAAGTAATTCAATACATTTATGAAAAGTATGGCCGTCACCGCGCCGCTATCGTAGCTACGGTAACACAGGTACGCTCGAAAGGTGCCATACGTGATGTCGCGAAGGCTATGGGACTGTCATTGGATGCCGTAGGTCGTCTATCCGGAGTTATCAGCAGTCATTGGGATGACCATATCGATTTGGAAAGGCTTGCCGAACAAGGCTTTAACCCTGATGATCCGCATTTAAGGAAAGTGCTCGAATTGACTTACCAATACATGGGTTTTCCCCGTCAATTGGGTCAACACACGGGAGGTTTTGTCATTACACAGGGTAACCTCCATGAACTTTGTCCCATCATCAATGCGCGAATGGAAGACCGCACGAACCTCGAATGGAACAAAGATGACCTGGAAGCATTAGGTTTCCTGAAGGTGGATGTACTGGGATTGGGTATGCTGACCTGCGTCCGCAAGGCTTTTGATCTGGCCAAAGCGCACTATAACCTTGAACTCACCTTGGCAAACATACCAGAGGACGATGAAAAAGTATACAAAATGATAAGTCATGCCGATACCCTTGGTGTATTCCAGATTGAGAGTAGGGCGCAGATGTCGATGCTTCCCCGCCTGCGCCCCAGTTGCTTCTACGATCTGGTCATCGAGGTGGCCATCGTAAGGCCGGGGCCGATACAGGGTGATATGGTGCATCCTTACCTACGTAGGCGTAACAAAGAGGAGCCAGAAGATTATCCGTCAGAGGAAATCGAGCACATTCTGAAAAAGACGTTGGGCGTTCCCTTGTTCCAGGAGCAGGCCATGGAGATTGCCATCGTAGCGGCGGGCTTTACGCCTGCTGAGGCCGATGAACTTCGCAGGAGCATGGCTACCTTCAAAGCCAAAGGGGAGGTGAGCCGTTTCCATAAGAAAATGGTGGATGGAATGGTGGCAAAAGATTATTCTGAAGATTTTGCCAATCGGGTATTCAAACAATTGGAAGGCTTCGGAAGCTACGGGTTTCCCGAAAGCCACGCCGCCTCGTTTGCCCTATTGGTATACGTTTCCTGTTACCTGAAATGCTATTACCCCGGTATTTTCGCAGCGGCCTTACTGAATAGCCAGCCAATGGGTTTCTACCAACCGGCACAGCTCGTTATCGATGCCCGTAAACATGGTGTGACCGTGCTTCCCATCGATGTCAACTACTCGGAGTGGGACAATACATTGGAAGGTGAAATGGGCAAAGAGCATGCCCTGCGCCTTGGTTTTCGACAAGCGGATGGCATATGTGAGGAAGATGCGGACTTGTTAGTGAACAAACGGAGCAATGGTTATGCCACCATTACTGCCATAGTGGATGCGGGTGTGTCGCTATCTGCGATGGAAAGACTAGCTGATGCGGACGCGTTCCGCTCATTGGGGATCGACCGAAGACAGGCATTGTGGGAGATTTCGGCTTTACAAGATAGGCCGATCGCGCTGTTTGAGGGACAACCGTTGAAATGTAGCAAAGAGGGGCAAATAACACTGCCCCTGATGACAACCAGTGAGCATGTAGTGCAGGATTATGCAGCTACCTCTTTGTCTATCAAAGCACATCCCGTCAGCTTCCTCCGCGAGAAACTGAATCTGCTACATGTCGTGCCAACTGAAAAGTTAAGTACGATGAACAACGGTATGCACGTAAAGGTTTGTGGCATGATAACGGTGCGCCAACGACCAGGTACGGCCAAAGGCGTGTTGTTCGTAACCATCGAAGATGAAACGGGATTTGCAAACCTTGTGGTTTGGGGCAAGGTGTTTACGAAATACCGGAAAGAGATCCTTAGGTCGAGGCTGTTTATGGTAGCCGGTAAATTACAAATCGAGGGTGAAGTCGTCCATGTAATTGCCCAACGCTGTTTTGATATGTCAGGATTATTGCGTGGACTTGTAACAGCGGATGATGAAGATATCACTAATAGCGTATTCCATAAGGGAAGGAATTTCAAGTAAGTGACAAACAACAAGCCGCCTATCAGGCAAATTATAGAAAAAGATGTTTTTTGGTCGGATTTTTTATTAAATTTACGTATTATGTTTTAATATATTTTTTTGAAAATGAACGGTTTGGAGTTAATTTCAGTCAAGCATATGCCTGTAAAAAAGGTAAACGGCTTTACAAGTTCACGGCTATCAGACATACTCTCGGTAGAAGAACCGCTGGAAATAAGAATTGACTACGGCCCTAGAGCAAAGCGAATACAAAAAAATATCTCCGTCACCATGCGCACGCCGGGTGATGATATAGCACTTGCTGTTGGCTTTTTATTCACAGAAGGAATTATATCCTCCTATCACGACGTGGTAGATGTCTACCATGCAGGTATGGAGTGTTCTTCAGGTAAAGAAAATATTATCCAGGTAGAACTCACTGAAAATTTCACACCTTCTCTAGCGCAGACAGACAGGAATTTTTATACAACATCCAGTTGCGGTGTTTGTGGAAAAAGTTCTATTCAATCCATAAGAACGGTTAGTTCTTTTTGCAACCTGAACAAGCCCCGGCTACATCTAAGTATAAACGTATTATACCAGTTACCCGCGAAGTTAAGAACCGCCCAAAGCAATTTTGAGGTTACAGGAGGCATCCATGCATCTGGCCTTTTTACTATTCAGGGTGATTTGGTTTTTTTAAGGGAAGACGTCGGACGACACAATGCAGTAGATAAATTAATAGGTGATGCTTTGATTAACAATTTATTGCCATTAGACCGGCATGTTTTACTTCTCAGTGGAAGGGCAAGTTTTGAATTGATTCAAAAAACGGCCATGGCCGGTATCTCCATTGTAGCGGCTATAGGGGCACCGTCAAGCCTTGCGGTAGAACTTGCCAGGGAATTTGATATTACCCTTTTGGGTTTTCTTAAAGAAAATAGATTCAACATTTACAATTCGAGTGATCGAATATTAATACAGAGCGTATGAAAATTAGAATCAAAGGCAATTCGGTAAGATATAGGTTGACTAAATCCGACGTAGAGAAATTAGGGGCTACAGGTTTTTTGGAAGAACGCTCGGAGTTTGCGGGAAAAACATTGGTATATGCAATAAATTCAACAAAAGACGATACACTTTCAGCTGATTATGTACTAGACCGTATCGAGCTCAGAATGCCAAAGGTAATGATCGATGAACTTAATAATACCGACAGCGTAGGATTTGAAGATCGAACCGGTCCTGTAAGTTTGCTTGTGGAAAAAGACTTTACTTGCCTTGACAATGTTGAAGAGGATCAAAGCGATAATTTCCCCAATCCACTAATACGCCAATAAATACCTGGATTATGGAAAAAGATAACGATAAAAAAATACCCGCTGCAGAGAACCCCTACAAGTTATTAGACTTGAAATTAACCAAGGTGAAAACATCAGCTGCAGGTTTACCTGCTGTGATAGCGGCATTTAGCGATTTTTTTGAAGAGGGGGTGCCGTTTAGAGGAACACGGGCCTTATTTAAAATGAATCAAGTGGGTGGTTTTGATTGTCCGAGTTGTGCATGGCCCGATCCTGATGATGACCGATCGCCATTGGGCGAATATTGTGAAAATGGAGCAAAGGCTTTGGCAGAAGAAGCAACGACAAAAAAGGTTACTGCAGCATTCTTTCAAAGCAATTCCGTTTATGATCTGGCTAAATTGGACGATTTTAAAATAGGTCGGATGGGAAGATTGACAGAACCTATGTACATGCCTAAAAACGGAACACATTATAAACCCATCAGTTGGGACAATGCGTTCAAAAAAATTGCAGAACACCTGAATGCCTTAGACTCGCCGAATGAAGCTGCGTTTTATACTTCTGGAAGAACGAGCAATGAAGCATCGTTTGTATACCAGCTATTTGCAAAAGAATATGGTACGAACAATATGCCTGATTGCTCGAATATGTGTCACGAGACTTCAGGAACTGCTTTATTGCCAACCATCGGGATTGGCAAGGGAACAGTCACATTACATGATTTCTATGATACAGATGTGATCGTAATTGTTGGACAGAACCCCGGAACCAATGCTCCTCGTATGATGACCGCCCTGGAGAAAGGCAAAAAAAATGGCGCGAAGATCATCGCAATCAACCCGTTGCCTGAAGCTGGTTTAATGGGATTCCGGAATCCACAGCAAATAAATGGCGTTATTGGCAAGGGGGTTACACTCGCAGATCTCTATTTGCCGGTGAAAATAAATGGTGACATGGCTCTCCTAAAGGCTATCGAGCTCCTATTGTTAGATTTCGAAAGAAAATCTCCCGGAGAAGTATTTGACCAACAATTCATAGGAGAAAAGACAGTGGGATATGATACATTTATCAAGCAATTTGATGATTATACACTGGAAGAGCTCGCGGTCGCTGCTGGCATATCGCCTGCAGCAATTTATGAGGCGGCTCAGCTGTTAGCATTCAAGAAGCGCATTATTTTTTGTTGGGGCATGGGATTAACGCAGCAACCAAATGGCGTTGATATGATTCGGGAGATCGTTAATTTGTTGTTGCTCAAAGGAAGTATCGGCAAACCGGGAGCAGGCGTTTGTCCGGTCCGTGGGCACAGTAACGTCCAGGGAAACAGAACTATGTTGATCAATGAAAAACCTACCAACGAACAGCTGGATAGGATACGGGACGTTTTCGGCTTTGAACCTCCACGTGAACACGGTTACGATGTTGTAGGAGCTATTAAGGCCATGCACCAAGGGAAAGTCAAAGTACTTTTTTGTATGGGAGGTAATTTTCTGTCAGCAACACCTGACACAACTTATACTTCTAGGGCGTTAAGAAAACTCAATTTAACCGTATGTGTGTCTACTAAACTAAATCGGGGGCATTTGATACATGGACAAGAGGCTTTGATACTTCCAACATTTTCGCGAAGTGATATCGATATAGTGAATGGTAAGCCTCAGTTCGTAAGTACAGAGAATTCAATGGGCGTCGTACAATCATCAAAAGGTGTATTAAAGCCAGTGTCCGAGATGCTTATGAACGAAACGCAGATTGTATGCCGTATGGCAATGGCCACTTTGGGAAGTAAATCCGTTGTTAATTGGCAGCGATACGCCGAGAGTTATGATACAGTGAGGGATGACATCGAAAAGTGCATTCCGGGCTTCGAAGACTATAATGTCAAGGTGAGGCAAAAAGAAGGATTTTATCTTCCCAATGCTGCACGGGATGGAAAGTTCATCACTAGGGATTTCGGAGATCGCGCGCCATTTACTTTAACCGTCGTACCGGATAATGAACTTGGTCCTGATGAATATATGATGGCTACTACCCGCACGCACGATCAATTCAATACGACAATTTATGGCCTCGACGATCGGTATCGTGGTATAAAGAACGGGCGTAGAGTAATTTTTATGAATGAAAAAGATATAGGGGACGCCGGGTTTAAAACGGGTGACAAGGTAGATTTATTCAACTACGACGATAATATCGAAAGAATTGCCCCTTTGTTCATTATTGTTGCTTATCAAATACCCGAACGGAATACGATGACGTATTTCCCTGAAACAAATGTATTGGTTTCTGTAAATAACGTTGTTCGGGAAAGTAACATGCCGGCATCAAAATATGTTAAAATTAAAATCAGAAAACATGACCCTAAAATATATGACTTAATAGACCAATTGTAATTAAGTACATAGTTTTAGGTCTCATTACCGTTGCTTCGCTGGCATGTTTTTAGAGGGTACAGCGTATTAACTTTGATATAAAAATATGATTTACACCCAAGTTGAACCTCATCCCGATTTAGTAGACTACATTGATGCTTTTTGGACACAGGCTTGCTCTTTCAAAAATAAAGCGCAACAAAGGGCAAAAAAATTTATTGGATATTGCTTTTGACTGCGGATATTATGACCACGCCCACCTTAGTAATGAAATAAAACGATACACAGGACTTGCTCCATCGCAATTTTAATTTTGTCGTTTTTTCCCAAAGTTGTTTATTATCAATAAGATAACTTTGCAGTAAAACATGAACCACAAAGTAAATTAAAAATGGAGCAAAGAATAAGCGTATTGACGATTGGTGCAGATGACTTAACTGCTATGAGAAATTTTTATGAGGAAAAATTGGGATGGAATCCGGTAGCTGTGAACAAAGATATTGTTTTTTACAAAATGAACGGTTTTTTATTTAGCATTGGAAAACGAAAGGAGTTAGCAACCTTTATAGGCATTAAACCTGAAGGCAGCGGTTTTCGTGCAGTTACTTTTGGTTATAATGTTCCGACAGAAAGAGAAGTAGGAGAGCTTTATAAACAGCTAAAGGCTAAAGGAGTGAAAATGCTGAGTGAACCAACTAAGCCACCTTTCGGCGGATTATTCTTTTACTTTGAAGATATAGAAGGTAATATCATTGAAATTGCCTACAACACCTTTATTCCACTTGATAAGAACAATAACGCCATTGACCATAAATCGATTAACCATTTGTAAATTAAAACCAAGATAATGGGAAATAATAAAATTTTAGGGCTTCGAACAGTTATTTATAAAGTTGGAGAGATCAGTATTGCCAAAGAATGGTATGCCAAAGCATTCGAAGTCGAACCTTACTTTGATGAACCGTTTTATGTGGGGTTTGATATTGGCGGATATGAACTTGGACTTCAACCCGAAGAACAGTCCAGGAAAGACCGGGTCGAAAGCGTGATAGCCTATTGGGGAGTTGATGACATTGCTACCGAGTTCAACAGGTTAGTAACCTTGGGAGCAACAGCCTATGAGAGGCCTAAAGATGTTGGAGAAGGCATTATCGTCGCGCAACTGAAAGACCCTTGGGAAAATATTATTGGTCTTATTCACAACCCTCATTTTAAGGTTACTTTCTGATATTACCTTGGATAAGAACGGATCGTTAATAAATTACAGCGCAAAAAAAGTAAAATAAAAAAATCCCTCCACATAGAAACTATTACTCCCTCTTTGGAGTTCCAACAACATCATATACTTTTGATGCTCATTTTAAGAAGAAAAACATTTAACAACCTTTTGGCTTAGCGGGGTTCAATAATCGAAGAAATATTATTTACTTTTGCAGCATGACTGAAGAATTCGATATAGAAGAGAACGGCGAGCAGGATTTATATGAACATTTACGCATAGCGGTAGATAAAGGGCAGGCGTTACTACGTATTGATAAATTTTTAATGCATCGCGTGGAAAATGCTTCCCGAAATCGAATTCAAAATGCTATTGAAGCAGATAATGTATTGGTTAACAACAAGCCAATAAAAGCAAGTTACAAAGTTAAACCTTTCGATATTATAACGGTCGTTCTACCACATCCGCCCAGAGATACCGAAGTATATCCTGAAGATATCCCTTTAGTAATTCCATATGAAGATGATGATTTATTAATTGTGAACAAGCCGGCGGGTATGGTTGTACATCCGGGCTACAATAATTATACCGGCACGCTGGTAAATGCCTTGGTTTTTCATTTCAGTAAGCTGCCGCATCTACCAGGTAACGATGGACGACCAGGCTTGGTACACCGAATCGATAAAGATACCAGCGGACTGCTGGTCATTGCCAAGAATGAACGGACGATTACCCAATTGGCTAAGCAGTTTTACGATCATAGTATCCACAGAAAATATCTAGCACTGGTTTGGGGAGATATCGAAAAGGATGGAACGGTAGCAGGTTATATAGGCAGAAGTTTAAAAGATCGTAGAGTGATGTCGGTTTATGACAATGAAGATAAAGGTAAATGGTCTGTGACACATTATACGGTATTAGAAAGGCTCGGTTATGTAACACTCATTGAATGTCAGTTAGAAACAGGACGCACACACCAGATACGGGCACATATGCAGTCTATTGGCCACCCGCTATTCAATGATGCGTTGTATGGAGGAAATAAAATCCTAAAAGGGACTGTATTTACAAAGTATAAACAATTTGTTGATAATTGCTTTGGCATATTACCCCGGCAGGCGTTACACGCTAAAAGTTTAGGATTTATACATCCCCAAAAGAAAACATATATAACCTTTGAAGCTGACTTACCACAAGATTATGCTTCCTGCCTAGATAAGTGGCGTTCCTATGTGCAATATGAAAGATCAAAATAACATTATTCAAGAACTAATTTTTCCTTTTTCCCGTTAAGAATACTGATGAACGATACATACATAAATAATAACGGCACCTTGATGCCGGAAAGTCAACCAGTGATACTCGCAAATAACCGAAGTCTACGTTATGGTGATGGAATATTTGAAACCATGCGTTGGGTAGATAATGATATTCGCTTTTTACAATACCATATAGAACGACTTCAGGAAAGCATGGAAATATTACATTTGGAAGGTGCCAATAAATTTGATGCATATTTCATTCGTGAGAAAGCAGCAGAGTTGGTCAAAAAGAATAAACTGGGTGAGGCAAGAATACGTTTAAATATCTATAGGGGCGGTGCTGGATTGTACAGTCCAGACACGAATAAATGTAATTACCTACTAGAAGCAACTCCTTTAGAGCATAGTGGCTATCGTCTGAATAAGACCGGTGTCATTATAGATGTCTACAGAGAGCATAGGAAACCCGTTAATAGTTTATCAAAATTAAAAAGCAATAACGCCCTGATATATGTACTTGCAGGTATAACACGCAAAAAGCTTGGATGTGATGATATGCTGATCTTAAACAACGAAGGATTTCTTTGCGAATCGTTGAGCGCTAACATATTTGTCTGGTATAATAAAACGTTATATACACCTGCGTTAAGTGAGGGATGTATCGCTGGAGTAATGCGTAGAGTTGTAATAGAGATGGCAAAAGAATACGGCATCGAGGTAGTAGAGGCTCAAATAAGTCCCGAAATACTACATGAAGCAGATGAAATGTTTCTAACGAATGCCATTCATGGTATTCATTGGGTAATGGGGTATAAAAAGAAACGGTATTTCAACTATTTGTCAAAACGGCTACAGGAAAAGCTTAGTAAATGGCAATTGGAAATTGATCTTGACGAGTAAATAGTGGGTACTACCCACTATTTCTTTATTGTTTAAAGCCTAATGCCTCTTAGAAATTCATCTATCTTCATTTTTTTCTTTCCTTCGAGTTGTATTTCCCCTACCGCGATATAACCATCTTTTGTTGCAAATTTCAAGTATTGTTTACCATCACTCACAAATTCTCCCGGATGTCTATCTACCGTAATTTTCTCCCGGGTACATGTAAAAATTTTTAATATTTTCCCTTGAAAGTCAGTGAAAGCCGTAGGGTAGGGGCTTAGCCCTCTGATTTGATTGTAAACATCATCAACGGATTTATTCCAGAGAATCTTGCAATCGTCTTTAAAAATTTTAGGAGCTTCCTTTAATACCGAATTTTCTGCATCTACTTCTTGGGAAATTTCCTCGAACATATTAGCTTTTATTGCCTGTACCGTTTTTACCAACAGTTTTGCTCCTGTATACATCAACTTATCATGAAGGTCTCCAGCTGTGTCATGATCTGCAATAGCCACACGTTCTCTAAACAATATATTCCCGGTATCAATTGCATGCTGTAGTTTAAAAGTGGTGACGCCGCTTTCTTTTTCCCCATTGATGACTGCGTGATTAATAGGTGCTGCACCGCGGTATTGTGGTAAAAGGGAGGCATGAAGGTTAATAGTCCCCTTTGGCGGCATATTCCAAACAACTTCAGGTAACATTCTAAAGGCTACTACTACTTGCAAATCTGCTTTGAAACTTTTAAGTTCTTTCAGAAAATCGGCATCCTTTAAACGAACAGGTTGAAGAACAGGGATATTTTTAGAAAGGGCATACTTCTTTATGGCAGATTCCTGTAGTTTTTGCCCGCGACCAGCAGGTTTGTCTGCAACGGTCACAACGGCTACTACTTCTTCCCCCGCATCTAACAGTGCTTCCAGAGAAGCAACTGCAAAATCCGGTGTGCCCATAAATATTATTCGCATTATTTTAGTTCTATGTTTTTTTTAAACAATCAATCTTTACCTTTGCTAAGGTACAAATTATATATTGCAGACTTGAATTTTCCTTTATACTTAGCGCGTCGTATTAGCCAAGGGGGGCAACGCACATATTCGAAATTAATAGTTCATGTGGCGATAGCAGGCATTATGCTTGGTTTAGCCGTGATGATTTTAGCAATAGCCGTGTTAAAAGGGTTTAAAGGTGATATCATTAACAAAGAAAGGGGCTTTAATGGAGATATCACGATTTTTAAGCACGATTTAAACAGCTCCTATGAACGTATGCCTTTTCATTTAAATGATGATAGTTTACATTTACTCGGTAAGCTCCCCGGCGTTAGTCATATAAGAGCCTTCGCTACCAAGGCAGGAATTATCAATGCGAATGATGAGGTGGAGGGTGTAGTGCTAAAAGGTATAGATAGTGCTTATAATCAACAATCGTTAAAACATATTCTTATCGAAGGTGATACGTTGAACTTCGCTGATAGTATACCTGCGCAACAGCAAATTCTAATATCAAAATATACCGCCAATCGATTGAAGCTTAAACTCGGCGACGATTTTTTGATGTATTTTGTGCAAGAGCCCTTACGCAAAAGAAAATTTACCATCGTCGGTATATACAATTTAGGTGTTGAGGAGATCGATAAAACCTATGTAATAGGAGATATCTCGTTAATAAGAAGGTTAAACAACTGGCAGTCAAAAGATGTAGGCGGATATGAGGTAGCTGTGAACCATTTTGAAAATGTCGCTCAAATTAATCAAGATGTTCTGAGTTTTCTACCGATACACCTGGTTTCAGCGACCGTTTTAGAGCAGTTTCCGGAAATTTTTGAATGGTTGGCACTGTTAGATATCAATTCACAGGTGATACTCGTTTTGATGGTACTGGTGGCTATTATCAATATGATTTCTGCTCTACTGATCATGATTCTCGAAAGAACAAATATGATTGGTATTTTAAAAGCATTAGGTTTAGATAACCTTTCTATCCGTAAAGTTTTCCTCTATAATGCATTTCAGTTAATAGGGGTGGGGCTCATTTTAGGAAATTTATTGGGTGTTGGCTTATGCCTTTTCCAACACTATACGCATTTTTTTACGTTGGATGAAAGCGCTTATTATATTTCCTACGTACCGATAAATATTGGGTTCGTAGAGGTCTTCCTTTTAAATATTGGTACAGCAATGCTATGCTTGATCGCCCTTTTAATTCCCTCCGGCCTGGTAAGCAGGATAAGCCCAATTAAAGCCATTAGATTTAAATAGTTACATAAACGTTTACAGCATTTAATTACATGAAGAGAAAATTATTTTTACTTGTCTTTTTTATTCAAACAGCTAGTGTTACCTGGTCGCAAAATGGAACCGATCCTATCTTAGTTACAGACATGCTGCGCATACAGCAAATCGGTCAGCTTGACTTATCACCTGATCGGCAAAAAATGTTATTTACAGTACAGCGAATCATTGAACGGGAAAATGATAAAAACAATTATGATTACGATAATCAACTATGGATTGGTAATACCTCAGGGCAGTATGAGCTAAGGCAACTAACCTATTCAAAAGATAATCCCAGTCAGGCAAAGTTCAGTCCGGATGGACAATCAATTCTATTTGTCCGTACAGTAAAAGAAAAGCCTCAATTATTTATGATGAGTCTTAGTGGGGGCGAACCGAAGCAAATCACCGATTTTAAATACGGCGCTACATCTCCTACATGGAGCCCTGATGGAAAGAAAATATTGTTTTCGTCTGCTATTAAATTGGATGAATTACTGCAAGACTCGGTTCTTAACCCAAACAAGCTTTTACCAGAATGGGATGCGGAAAAACCCGGTTATACGGATAACAATCACCTACGCCCGGATTCAATAAAAGCAAATCCCGATGGCAGTATAGAAGAGATTCGGGCATACCTGCTAAAAAATGAGCAAGATAAAAAGGCAAAAGTGATCAATAAATTACAGTTTCAAGGTGAAGCAAGCACTTCTGGCGAATTTCGCTTTAATCATCTGTTTGTTCTGGATGCAGAAGGTGATAAAGCACCCGAATTGCTTACTTCTGGATTTTATTCCTATGCAGATCCACATTTTATTAATAACCGTGAAATTCTGGTAAATGCAAAAATTAACGAAAAAGAAATTGGCGATCGCGTATTGGAATCTGCCGTGTATCGTATATCCTTAGAAACCAAGGAACTCAAAACTGTCTTTTCGGAAAAAGATAAATCATTTTTTGTGGAAGAAATATCTCCCTCAGGGAGATACGCTGTATACGCCGAAGCGAATACCGGTACACCAAATGTTCCTAAGGTGCATATTTATGATTTACAATCCGAGAAAGTATTGATGAATATCGACTTAGATCGTAATATGGGCAATTTTAAGTGGACGAGTAAGGAAGACGAACTTTATTTTACGGCATTAAGTAATGGGGGTGCCTTTCTGTATCGATTGGGGTTAAAAGATGGTAAGGTCAAAAAATTATCGGCTGAAGATGAGGGAATCGGCGATTTTGTTGTAGGGGACGGGAAATTATTATACGTAAAAACAAGTGTAGCAAACCCCAGCGAATTAGAGGAGGCCGATTTGAACATGAAGAACAATCAACCAATCAGTTCGTTCAACAGTTCTTGGTTAAAAGATAAGAAATTGAGTTTACCGGAGAAACATCATTTTACGAATGAAGAGGGTATGGAGGTTGAGTACTGGGTGATGAAACCGAGTAATTTTCAAGAGAGCCACCAATATCCTTTACTATTGGAGATCCATGGTGGGCCAAGTGCTATGTGGGGACCGGGCGAGGGGAGTATGTGGCATGAATATCAATATTTTTGTTCTCAGGGTTATGGTATAGTATATAGTAATCCTAGGGGGTCTGGCGGTTATGGAGAACAGTTTCTACGGGCAAACATGAATAATTGGGGCAAAGGACCAACAAGTGACGTTTTAGAAGCTCTTGATAGGACCGTCGATGAGGGGTGGGCAGATACCGGTAAACTGCTGATAACCGGAGGGTCTTATGCTGGTTATCTCGTAAGTTGGATCGTTGGACACGATCAGCGTTTTAAGGCCGCCTGTAGTCAACGAGGCGTATACGATCTAAAAACCTTCTTCGGTGAGGGTAATGCTTGGCGCTTGGTGCCCAACTACTTTGGTGGCTACCCCTGGGAAGAAGAGACACTGCAGACCATCGACCGGGAGTCACCTATCAATTATGTACAGAATATCCATACCCCCTATATCATATTTCATGGGGAGAACGATTTGCGAACAGGAGTAATACAGAGCGAGATGCTATATAAAAGTTTAAAAGTACTAGGTAGGCCAGTGGAGTACGTCAGACATCCCGGAGCCACTCATGAAATCACTAGAAGTGGTGATAATAGACAGCGTATAGATCAGCTACTGCGTACATATGAGTTTTTTGAACGGTTTGTTCGGTAATTAAAAATGTAATATAAAAAACTAAGGTTATCAAAGAGCCATATTAATGTTAATATCGCCCTTTGATAGCTCTTATTATAACCGCTTGGCTTCATTCCAGTAAACATCCATTTCTTCCAAGGTCATGTCCTCAAGGTTTTTACTGAGGGTTTTCGCTCGGTTTTCCAGATGATTGAAACGGGTAATAAATTTTTTATTGGTTTTTTCCAAAGCATTTTCTGGATTGATACCCAGGAAACGAGCGTAATTAATAAGAGAAAATAGCAGATCACCAAATTCACCTTCAGCCTTTTGTTGATCTATAGTGGTGCCTTTAGTAATATCCAGTTCATTTTTAAATTCTTGGAGTTCTTCTTCTACTTTTTCCCATACCTGTTTTTTATCCTCCCAATCAAAACCTACACCTCGCGCTTTGTCTTGGATGCGATAGGCTTTTACCAGCGCCGGTAAAGACTGGGGTACGCCCTCCAAGACAGATTGGTTGCCTTCTTTGAGTTTTAGTTGCTCCCAATTCCGTTTCACATCCTCTTCATCAGTCACTTTCACATCACCGTAAATGTGTGGATGCCTGCTTATCAACTTATCACAAACACCATTTAAAACATCCACAATGTTAAAATCGTTGTTCTCTTCAGCTATACGGGCGTAAAAAACAAGGTGCATCATAAGATCACCCAATTCTTTTTTTACTTCATTTAGGTTCTTATCCAGTATAGCATCAGCCAGTTCATAAGTTTCTTCTATGGTTAGATGTCGCAGACTTTCCATCGTTTGCTTCCTGTCCCAAGGGCATTCTATTCTTAATGTATTTAACACTTCCAGCAACCTTTCAAAGGCTTTGGCAGGTGTTGATTGAGCGATTGGAGCTGTATGTGGCATGTGTATATTTAAATAATAGCCGTTTTTTCGGCCAACCATTGTTGCTCTTCTACTTCTAGTAAGGGCGAGATACGTTCGTAAACCATGTTATTATAACTATTTAACCAATCGATATGCTTTTGGTCCAGTAAAGTCTTATCAACAAGCTGTGTGTCAATATAGCACAATGTAAGTGTTTCAAAAGCCATGAACTCACCAAAATCGGTTTCCTGATCAGCAATACTCAATACCAAATTTTCTATTCTTATACCATACCTCCCTTCTCTATAAAGCCCCGGTTCTATAGAGGTAACCATACCTTCTTCTATTTCGATATCAATATTGGCGGTATTGAAAACATGTGGTCCTTCATGCACATTCAGAAAAAAGCCAACACCATGGCCCGTTCCATGCCCATAATTGCGAAGCCTATCCCACAAAGGCTTTCGGGTAATAGCGTCAATTTGATACCCTCTGCTTCCTTTAGGATAGGTGGTGGTGCTTCCTTCAATCATACCCTTTAGAACCAATGTATAATCTACCCGCTCTGCGTCTGTCAATTCCCCAAGAGAAATCACACGGGTAATATCGGTAGTTCCTGTTCGATATTGCCCACCCGAATCAATAAGTAACAGTCCTTTGGACGCTAAGGTTGCATTACTTTGGTCTGTAGCTTTATAATGGGGTAGTGCGCCATGAGCGAGATAACCTGCAATGGTATCAAAACTTTCATTTACAAAACCTTCCTGCTGTTGTCTAAATTGTAGAAGTTTATCCGTAATGCTAAGCTCTGTTAAAGTCGTCTGGCTGATGTTTTCTTCCAACCATTTAAAAAAGCGGGTGAGCGCAACACCATCTTTTACCATTGTTTGTCTGATATGTTCGGCTTCCGTCGTATTTTTAATAGCTTTTAACCTGGTCGTTGGATTAAGCCCTTCAATAGTATTCTCATATTGGGGTATTTGTGTGTACACCGCATAACAGGTTCGTTTTGGATCAATAAGCACTGAGCCACCTACGGGAAGTTTTGCCAGTGAATCTACCAATTGATCATAAGCTGCAATATGTACTCCCGCCTTTTTGAGCTTTTCCTGATCATGCGGTTGGAGTTTTTCCTGATCAATGAACAATGTAACCTCCTTGTCAGATAACAGCGCAAAGCTTAACACCACGGGATTACATTTTACATCGTTACCACGTATATTGAATAACCATGCGATATCGTCTAACGACGAAATTAAGTGATATTTTGCACCAGCTTTAAGCATGATGTCCCGTACTTTTGCTATTTTCTCTGAAATCGCAGCACCAACTGTTTTTTCGTCTAATAGGTAAGCTTCGTTGTTAGGTAGGCCAGGTCTATCCGTCCAAATTTCATCCAACAGATCAACCGTTCCATCTATTAAAATTTTCGAGGGTTGAAGCTCAGCAATTAAATGCTTAGCTATGCTTACGGAGGCCAGTTTGCCATCAAAAGCAACTTTATTTCCTGCTGTCAAGGAATCAGATAACCACTCAATGTATTCTGGTTTGCCCTGATTTTTTAGCTTTACCAGCTGAAAGCCACTGTCCTTCAATTGCTCATTAGCCTGTACAAAATAACGTGCATCTGTCCACAGACCGGCAAAGTCTTCTGTAATAACTAAGGTGCCTGCCGAGCCCGTAAAGCCAGAGGCAAAAGCAATACATTTAAATCGATCGGGTAAATATTCACTGATATGAGGGTCTGAAGAAGGAATAATATAAGCGTCAATCTGCTGCTCTTTCATTTTTTTACGAAGCCCCAACAGTTTTTCAGTATATGTCATGGTATTATTTTGATTTCGCGCAATTTAAGCATTGACGGTTGATTGATGCATATTTTTTTGTAAAAAAGTGGTGATTGGTTTACAGATGAGTACAGGGACACTTCTTAGATTTCAAGACAATACCACCGTTTTTATTAAGTACAGAATCGTGAAGTTAATAATAGACTGTGCCGGTAAAG
Organism: Olivibacter sp. SDN3; assembly: GCF_014334135.1. Classification (NCBI taxonomy): domain Bacteria; kingdom Pseudomonadati; phylum Bacteroidota; class Sphingobacteriia; order Sphingobacteriales; family Sphingobacteriaceae; genus Olivibacter; species Olivibacter sp. SDN3. The sequence continues at coordinate 4,376,273 of NZ_CP060497.1, read as the reverse complement.
TCCTTTACAGCGATGATAGAAACTATTTCGCTGTGGAATCATTAAATGATAGTGATAAAGGTCTACTCCACTTACAATACAAGAGACGGTTTACTTTAACTTTTGTTATCACCGACGGGAAGGATGCCTATATATTGAGAAATTTTGGAGTCAGAAATAATGTTTTTTGATTAACTTCGTAAGATGAAAACTTTAAAACTAGTTATTGTCTGGGCATGCATGGCATTTATATTTGCCGCTTGTGCCACCAAAAAAAGTAGTAGCAACGAGGAAGAGGAAGACTGTCCTCCAACGCCTTGTACTATGGATTTTAGGAGTATAGGAGTTATCTTTAAAGATGCCAAAGGAGATACAGTTTCGGTAAACAATTACGCTGTTTCTCTAAAATCAACCGGCACATCTTTACCCAGTGCTTCTTCGGAGTTGTCATCCCCTGAAGGCACAGGTTACTTAGTTGCCAACGATGGTGATAAAAGCGAATTAAGTGTAGAAGGCGACACCTTAATTATTACAGGTACACACCCACTTACTGGTGAGGTCAAAACCAGCGAGATAGTTGTTTCCGGCGGCCGATGTGAATGTCACGTAAATAGAGTGTCTGGCGAGGAAGTAATCGTATTCAATGAATAGAAGGTGTTAAATCACCCATTTTTCACATGATTTTAAAAAAGAATCATCTACCGAAGCGCCGATCCCAGGTGCTTCGGTAATATTGACCTGAAAACCATCAAAAGTGACGCCATTGGTTATGGGATCTTCCAGATGTCCGATCATACAGGTATCCATATCGAAATATTTTATCCCGGGGCACGCATATGCTAAATGTACCTTAGCTGATAGCGCCAGTCTGCTTTCCAACATACCACCTATCATACACGGCACCTGATTGGTGTAAGCGATGTCATGAATTTTCATCGCTTCATTGATACCTCCCGATTTTGCCAGCTTGATGTTTATTGCATCACAAGCGTTTTCTCTAATTAAACGTTTCGCATCAAAGTGATCATAGCAACTTTCATCGGCCATAATCGCAATAGGCGATACAGACCTCAATTTAGGCAATAGAAAATCGTTATAAGTGCGCATCGGTTGCTCGCAGAATTCAATATTAGCCGTGGCCAAAGCACTAAGTACGGTTATCGCTTCATTATAGGTCCATCCTTGATTGGCATCTATCCGGATGGGAATCTGAGAACCGATTACGTCTCTTATCTGTTTAATACGACGAATATCTTCATCCGGTTCTTTTCCTAATTTCACCTTAAGTATGGTAGCCCCCTGCTCTTTAAAGTTAAGGGCTTTTTGAGCCATTATTTCGGGTGCATCTATCCCAACAGTTATATCCGTTGTAATTGGTTTCACTTCACCCTTGAGATATTTATATAGTGGAACACCGGAAGACTTAGCCGCTAGATCATAAAGAGCCATATCAAAAGCACTTTTTATGGTCATATTTCCCGCAATATACCGGTGGAGCTCATTCAAACGCGCCTTTATATCTAAAGGGTTTTTATTTTTCCAAATATGTGCAAAATCTCTAGCTAGAACCAGGCAGGTATCCTGTGTTTCTCCTACAATCATCGGAAAAGCCGAGCATTCTCCAAAACCAATTAGCCCCTGATCGGTATAAACTTTTATTAGCGTGTTCTGTGCATAGTCCATGGTACCGGTTGCAATAACAAAGGGTTCCATTTTGATACTGAAGCGATAAATTTCTACATGTGTTATGAGCATAATTGAAAATAGAACTAAATGGTGATTTTCCAAAAGTAAACATTAAAAAAAATGTATCTACAAAAAACTTTAACCTACATTTTTCATATCGATCCGCTTGTGCCACGTTATACATCAACTATAAAATATACACTGCCTAAAATAGGTATATGCCAATACAGCTATAAGGGCGTATTTTACCCTTTCCACATAAAATAGTACCTTTACCGATATTATGTCTAATAACCTGCAGAACGAAACGTCTCCTTATTTAAAGCAGCACCAGAATAATCCTGTTAATTGGTATCCTTGGGGTGAAGAAGCATTTACAGAGGCGAAAGCAGCAAACAAATTAGTAATTGTCAGCATAGGTTACTCCGCTTGCCACTGGTGCCATGTTATGGAGCGCGAAAGTTTTGAGAATGCAGGGGTAGCTGCCGTTATGAATGCAGATTTTGTATCAATCAAGGTAGACAGGGAAGAACGGCCTGATATTGATCAGATTTATATGACTGCTGTTCAGTTAATGACCAACAGCGGTGGATGGCCTCTACATTGTATCTGTCTACCGGATGGCCGACCAATTTATGGAGGAACTTATTTCAGACCAGATGATTGGAAAAATGTATTGGGGCAGTTACAGCAAATGTGGATGAACGAACCAAATGTTGCGTTTGATTATGCCGATCGGTTAACGCAGGGAATTAGAACAAGCGAGCAGCTCAATATCAGACGTGCACCTGAAAGTTACTCAATAACTGACCTGAATGAAATTGTCAACCCTTGGCGAGCAATGTTTGACAAAAGGGAGGGCGGGCTCCAGCGTGCGCCTAAGTTTCCGATGCCTAATAATTGGTTGTTTCTTCTTCGATACGGCTACCTAAGTAACGATAAAGAAATTTTAGCACATACGCATTTTACCTTGAGGAGTATGGCTTCGGGAGGTATTTATGATCACGTAGGAGGTGGTTTTGCCCGTTATGCCATAGATAGTCATTGGCATGTTCCACATTTTGAAAAGATGTTGTATGACAACGCTCAACTGGTAAGTTTATTTGCGGAAGCTTATGCGCAGCAACCCGATCCTCTGTATAAGCGTGTGGTAGAAGAGACCTTAGCATGGGTAAGTCGCGAGATGACTGCTGATACCGGAGGTTTTTATGCAGCTTTGGACGCCGACAGTGAAGGTGTAGAAGGCAAATTTTATACTTTTAACAAGAAGGAGATCGAAGAAGTACTAGGGGAGGATGCCGCGCTATTCGTCGAATATTTTTCCATTACGCCCGAAGGAAATTGGGAAGATGAAGGTATAAATGTATTGAAAACGGCTATCGATGCTGACAGGTTGGCAGTAGATGCGGGATACAGTTCGGAAGAATGGGCTATTTATTTAGGGCAAATAAAAGCTAAGTTACTGGCTTATCGATCTAAAAGAGTAAGGCCTGGTCTAGACGATAAAATACTTACATCTTGGAATGCTTTGATGATCAAGGGTTTTGTGGATGCTTATCGTGTTTTTAATGAAGAGAGGTACCTGCAAACTGCTATAAAGAATGCTAACTATATTTTAAATACCTTACAGACGGATGAAGGTGTTTTACTTCATCAACCAGCTTCTGCAACCAAGAAAATTGAAGGTTTTCTCGATGATTATGCTTTTACTATAGACGCATTGATAGCGCTGTACGAAGCAACTTTTGATATTACTTGGTTAGATCATGCAAAAAAGCTCGTAAATTACGTTTTAACACATTTTTACGATAGTTCAGCTGCTGCATTTTATTATACTTCTGATGTAGCAGAGGTGTTAATAGCACGTAAGTTTGAGATAATGGATAATGTAATCCCTGCGTCTAATTCCGTCATAATACATCAGTTGAATAAATTAGGCCTGCTTTTTGACATACCCCGTTACAAAATGATCTCCGCTCAGGTATTAGCCAATGTTTTTCCACAGATCAAGCGTTACGGCTCAGCATATTCCAATTGGAGCATAAGGTTACTGGAAGAGGTATATGGCGTTTACGAAATCGCAGTGACCGGACCCGAATGTGTTCCGCTTCGGAAACAAATTGATCAACGTTATCTTCCTAATAAGATAATATTAGGTGGGAACGAGGAAGGTTTACCCTTATTGATCGGAAGAATAAACGAGCATACAAAGGTTTTTGTTTGTAAAAACAATACCTGCAGTTTACCCGTTGACAATTTAAGAGACTTTGAAAAATTAATTTTTGAACCGGAAATCGAGAAAGGTTAGATTTCCATAAATTTAGATAGATGACAATTACACCAAACAGCGTGGTAGCGCTAACGTACAAATTGCACACCATTACAAATGGAGAGAGAGAGTTTGTTGAAGAAGCAGACAAAGCGAACCCACTGGTTTTTTTATATGGTGCAGGTATGATGTTACCAAAATTTGAAGAAAATATCAGCGGACTTAAAACAGGAGACACCACTGATTTTGAGTTGGTGGCCGCCGATGCTTACGGCGAAAAAGATGAAAGTGCTGTTGCTCAACTACCTGTGGATATGTTCAAAGAATCAGGTATACCTCCGGTTGGAGAAATTCTTCCTTTACAAGATAATCAGGGAAATCAGTTTCGTGCAAAAGTAGTTGAGGTTAGTCCTGAAGTAGTTATAGTTGACTTAAATCATCCAATGGCCGGACAGCATCTGCATTTTGATATCGAAATTTTAAGTGTGCGCGAGGCTACGTCAGAAGAATTAGCTCACGGACATGCACATGGAGCTGATGGCAATCAAGGTCATTAACGGTTTAGCAAGTAAGTTCAAATTCTTACATTAAAGTACTTTGGGGGGATAACGTTATCTATTATGTTATCCCCCTTTTGTATCTGGGCTTTTTATTATATTCGCAGTATTTTTAAGATTCAATAAACTATGAATTATTTCCTTGTAAAATCAGAGCCCTTTAAGTATAGCTGGGAACAATTATTAAAAGATAAGCAAACCTTCTGGGATGGAGTACGCAACTATCAAGCAAGAAATAACCTACAAGCCATGAAAAAAGGCGATCTCGTCCTTTTTTATCATAGTAACGAAGGCAAAGAAGTAGTAGGCATTGCCAAAGTAGTAAAAGAATATTATCAAGATCCCACTACTAAAGATGAACGATGGGTTGTAGTTGACATCGCACCTGTAGAAACGCTGAAAAAGCCGGTATCTCTAGAAATGGTAAAAGCGGATGAGCAATTACAGGACATAGCTTTGGTGCGGCAGGGAAGATTGTCGGTTATGCCGTTAAAGCGAGAAGAATTTGACCGGATTGTCGCGCTAGGCAGTTAGGCAGATTGCCCTTCCGGATGATGGTAGGGTTATCCGGAAGGGTGGAAAAGCCTTTATCAGGCCCCAATCTGATTAAAAAAACTATATAATTCCGTAGCTTCTTCAGGCTTCATCTTTCCCGCTAAAATCAAGCGTAATTGTCTTCTACGTAACGCCTCTACAAATAACTTTTTCTCCTCCTCGGTTTCGGGTAAAAGCTCGGGTACGGCAATCGTTCTCGAATTTTGATCAATTGCCACAAATGTATAAAAAGCTTCATTAGACTTAACTCGGGTACCCGATGGTATATTCTGGGCATATACTTGTAATCGAACTTCTACAGAAGTGTTAAATGCTCGGGTAACCTGTGCTTCGATGCTTATCACGTCACCAAGTTTAACGGGATGCTTAAAGGATACGTTGTCAACAGAAGCAGTCACCACAATGCGGTTGCAGTGTTTCTGTGCCGATATTGCTGCTGCGATATCCATCCAGTGAAGAAGTCTTCCCCCCATTAAATTGTTTAAGGTATTGGTATCATTTGGGAGAACCAATTCATTCATGATGGTAAACGATTCCTTGGCAAATTTTTTATTCATGCTGCAAACATAATCATTTTTGTCGGCATCGACCTTGCTGCCACATTAATTTGGTCGTGTGTTGGGTGTACTAACGAGCGTTCCATACCCCACTAACTCCTCCCACCGTGTCGCAGGTCTTTGGTAGTAAACCAATATGTCATAGGTGTTTTCGGTTTCAAAATGGCTGCCATTGTATTTATTGGCATTCTCGCTTGTGCTTGTGTAGGTGTAATGATATATACCTTGTTTAAGCAACAGATTACCCACCCATGCGCCCAAGCTCGAGTCATAGGTCATTTTATTTTCTTCCGTTTGTTGATAGTTGTTGAACAGCCCAACAATATACACATCTTCGTCATGCGCTGGAGTATCGCTTTCTAAAAAGAACTTGACCATGGCATAGTCACTTTCAATTGCACTATCACCAAAATCGTTGTTACGGATAAAAAATTTCCCATCTTCGTCAAATGCAAAAGCATAAGTTTCGTTCAATAAATCTCGATCGGCAACCAGAGAAAACTTTCTTATTTCCTCAATAGAGGTCTGATCAATGTGCTCAGAAAGGAGCCTGAAACTGCGAAGATCTACACTCCTAAACTCATTGCCACCATCAAAGTCCAATGTCTGGTTGTCATTATAAACCAATTGATTGTTTTTAATAAACATGGGTTTGCTGAGTATTTCCTGTATATCGTCTCTTCTATTTTGTTTAACAATAACTTTTATGTCCTGGTAAGGATTATTTACTTGAATGTTTCCAAGGTTAAGTGTTATATTTAATTTTTGATTAGTTTGGCGTTTATCGATTTCAAAAGAGGGAATAACCTTCGTTGAGATACCTACCTCTCTCGTTACAACATAAAACCTTCTAGTGAGGAGCAGTTGGGTCTGATCGCCATCTTCATAAACTTTTAAAAGGTAATTTCCGGATAACTTAGGTTTCATGCTACCGTCAGTAGGAAACTGAAAGCTATAGTGCGTGTATAACTGCAGAGTGTTTACGGAAGTTTTATAATCAAATATACGGTCTTCGGTCAATCCTTCGATATATGCCAACGCAGATAAGTTACTGCTTGCCCAATTTGCGGTACAATGCTCAATGGTATAATACAATGTACGATTATCAGCTCTTAGATCATCGAAAGACATAAGCAATTTTTCATTGTTATTGAGCACTAGGATGGGAATAGATTGTTCCTCTTTCGATTGGTAAAACTGAACCGATTTTATTGAAGAAATATAATCATGATTATCGTATACCAGTTTCTGTGACGTATTGAATGAATAAGCAACGTTACTGATAACGAGAAAAACAGGAAGTAGACAACTGGTTGTTAAACGTTTCATATATTGGTGAATAATGGTTATAGCGAAATGCAATAGGCTTTTCATCGGAAAAACCCTGATATATCGGACACCGCATTGAGTCATCAATATATCAGGGTTGATGTAAAAATAATACCTAAATACAACAAGTCAAAATACGCCGTTAAATTTTAACTTTCCAATAGCAGTATCTCTTCAGCTAGTTTTTCCCAAGCTAATTGCTGTCGCTCGAGATCGTTTTTTTTCCGTGCGTATAATAGGTTTGTTTCTTTCAACAATTCAGGATCGTTGTAAACTTGTGGGTCGGCTAAGAGTTTTTCCGTTTCAACCAGTTCATTTTCAAGTTTGGTTACCACATCTTCTAGCTGTTGTAACTCTTTATTCAGCTTTTGAAGTTGCCTATTTTTCTCTACCGGTTTATTTTCAACTGGCGGTTGTTTTTTAGGGCTGACCTTTTTTTGTTCTACAGATTTTTGCTGTACCGGCCGCTTTGCCTGCCATTCTTCATACTCTTGGTATGTGCCCGGATATTCTTTGATTTCCTGATCTTCGATAAACCATATCTTATTCGCTACACTATCTAGAAAGTAACGATCGTGCGATACGGCAATGAATGTGCCTTCAAATTGCTGTAAAGCTTGAATCAATATGTTGACCGATTGTATATCCAGGTGATTGGTTGGTTCATCGAGTATCAGGAAGTTGGCATCAGCCGTAAGTGCTTTAGCAAGAGCAACCCTTGATTTTTCTCCACCGGAGAGCACCCTTATTTTTTTGAACGCGTCGTCGCCCGTAAAGAGGAAACACCCTAGAATGGATCTTAATTCTGTTTCCGTATGTTTGGGTGCAAAAGCCTGTAATTCTTGTAATATTTCACTTTCCAGATGCAGGGCTTCCAATTGATGCTGGGCGAAAAATGTGGTGGTTACATTATGACCAGTCTCACCGAAACCAGTGAATTCTTTATCTGCATTTGCAACAATCCGTAACAATGTTGATTTACCTTTTCCGTTAGCTCCAATCAAGGCAATTTTATCACCTTTTTCAATAACGGCATTTGCATTTTTTAAAATAGGAACACCAGGATAAGCTTTTGTAATATTTTCTAAGCGAACCACATGCCGACCAGATTGCTTGCTGAATTTGAAACTGAAATTCACCGTCGGATTATCATCGTCAACATCGTCTACGCGCTCCATACGTTCTAAGGCCTTAATTCTCGACTGAGCCATTTTAGCTTTGCTAGCTTTAGCGCGAAAACGTTCGATCAAACGCTCTTCCTGCTTAATTCTTGCTTGTTGATTTTTAAATTGGCCCGCCTGTATTTCATTCCTTAACGCTTTTTCTTCCAAATAGAAGCTGTAATTTCCAGCATACAAGGTCAGTTTACCTTTTCGGGATTCTACCGTTTTATTGATCACTCTGTCTAAGAAGTAGCGGTCGTGCGAGACGATCACGATAGCGCCTTCAAATGCCTGGAGGTAACTTTCAAGCCATTTAATAGAAGGTAGATCCAAGTGGTTGGTAGGTTCATCGAGTAATAAAATATCAGGTGCTTGCAATAAAATCCGGGCCAGCATCACACGCATGCGCCATCCCCCGGAAAATTCTGAAAGCTTCCGTTCTTGCTGTTCCTCGTCAAAGCCCAGACCGGCAAGAATTTCATGTGCCCGATATTCGATGTTGTATCCATCTAAAGCTTCAAACTCTACCTGTTTATCACTTAATTTATTGAGGAGATCTTCACTATAGTCGGTCTCCATTTTCTTTAAAAGATTCTCAATTTCACTATGTAACTGGTTTTGTCTTTCAAAAGCTTCCATTGCCACGTGAAGAATGCTTTTTTCAGATTCGTATGATAGTAAATCTTGGTTCAAGTAACCGATTTTGAGATCTTTTGCCATGGAAATTGTTCCAGAAGTTGGCGTGTATTCACCCACAATTATACGCAACAGCGTTGTTTTTCCGGTACCATTTGCACCGATAAGCCCTACTTTATCACCTGGTTTAATATGCCAATTAGCTTCGTCATATAGCGCTCTGGCACCTATCTCGAACGTTAAATTATTAATTGCTATCATTACGGGTGCAAAAGTACCAAAATTTTCATACAAAAATTAAGACTTTCCGCTTTATGCAAAAAGCAGCTAAATCGGTTGATCTCTGCTAAATATAACCAACAACGGTAAACGGATCATCTTGTTTCATTGATCAATTTTGTTCATCTTTGCCGCATGTATAAACTGGTTAAACCACTATTTTTCTTAATGAACCCTGAAGTTGCGCATCATAACGTTACCGGGGGACTAAAAGCTATAAATAAGATATGGGGAGGGAGTAAGCTGGTACGGACGGCATTTACGGTTAACAATGCTGCACTTAAAACACAAGTATTTGGTCTTACCTTTAAAAATCCTGTTGGTTTAGCTGCCGGCTTTGATAAGAATGCTGAATATGTGGACGAGCTGGTTGATTTAGGATTTGGCTTTATCGAGATAGGTACTGTTACACCCCGGCCGCAGCCGGGAAACGAGAAGCCCAGAATGTTTCGCTTAACAGCAGACGAAGCGCTTATTAACAGGATGGGTTTCAATAATTTAGGCGTAGATGTAGCTGCTACACGTTTAAAGTATCTGAAAAAACGCGAAAATATCATCATCGGCGGAAATATCGGGAAAAATAAAGTTACCCCGAATGAGCAAGCCGTAAACGATTATATCAGCTGTTTTGATGCTTTATTTGATGTGGTAGATTATTTCGTAGTTAATGTCAGTTCTCCCAACACACCTGGCTTAAGAGATTTGCAAGAGAAAGAACCCTTAATGCACATCCTGAACACATTACAACAACGCAACCTTAAAAATGGTGTTTCTAGACCCATCCTGTTAAAAATAGCTCCCGATTTAACCAATAGCCAGCTTGACGATATCATTGAAATTGTAGCAGCAACCGGTATAGCCGGTGTTATTGCTACCAATACCACTATTTCTCGGGATGGTTTACGGTCATCGCCAACAGTAACAAAGGAAATGGGCGGCTTAAGTGGCAAACCGCTAACCAAACGATCAACGGAGGTTATCCGGTATCTCTCAGAAAAATCGAATAAGGCTTTCCCGATAATAGGTGTTGGAGGAATACATAGTGCTGAAGATGCGCAGGAGAAGATTGCTGCAGGGGCATCCTTAGTACAATTATACACCGGTTTTATCTACGAAGGACCGGCATTAGTTAAAAGGATTTGTAAGGCGCTCCTAAAGAAATGATGTGTCGATAAAAGTATATGAATGCGGTTAATGTATAGAAAAATACCAGCTGCTATCTCTTTAGAAAATCTATATTTCGCTTAATACCAGCATATTTCGTTCTTTTTACTGCGGATTTTTTGAATACGCGCTTAAAGGTTTCCTCCGTTATTTCCTCCCAATCCTTTTGTGTCATATCCAACAAATCCCCGTGTGGTTGAAAGGCTTGCTCCTGATGTTCTGAAGAGAAACGGTTCCATGGACAAACGTCCTGGCAAACATCACATCCGAACATCCAATTGTCCATCTTACCGGAAAAATCCGAAGGTATTTCGTTTTTTAACTCGATGGTCAAATAGGAAATGCATTTGCTCCCATCAACTACTTGAGGAGAAACAATTGCTTCTGTAGGGCAGGCGTCGATACATTTGGTACAGGTGCCGCAATAATCTTTGGTAGCTGGTATATCACATGCTAATTTAATGTCAACAATAAGTTCACATAAGAAAAAATAAGAGCCTTGCTGTTTGTTTATTAAGTTGCTGTTTTTTCCAACCCAGCCAAGTCCAGATTTCTTTGCCCATGCACGATCAAGCACGGGCGCAGAATCTACAAAGGCCCTTCCGCCGATTTCGCCAATCTCGGTCTGCATATAGCCAAGTAACTGCCGCAGTCTATCTTTGATAACGGTATGGTAATCCATACCGTAGGCATATTTGGATATTTTAGGTGCATTTTTATCAGTCTGTAAATTAGCTGTATAGTAGTTGTAACCTAAAGAAATGATAGATTTAGCGTCGTCAACTAATAATCTCGGATCTAAACGTTTGTCAAAATGGTTCTCCATATATTGCATTTCACCATGCATCTGTCCTTTTAACCATTTTTCCAGGCGCGGCGCTTCTTCCTCCAAAAAAGCTGCCTCAGAAATACCGCAAAAAGAAAAGCCAAGACGTTTTGCTTCATCTTTGATTAAGGCACTATATTTTGATGCTGCGTTTTGCATAGTGCAAAATTAGGTAAAGAACCGCTTATATACAATCAAGCTTAAGATAGGAATTTGTTAAGTTACGCAAAACGAACCAAGGTTTCTTTTATCCTACTCGGTAATCCAGTATCTACTTTCATATCTTACTTATTAATATCATATTTGTATGAACAGGCTATAAGCAAAGAAGTTTCATTTTCGTTAAGGTTACGAACAATTGATGTTTAAGCTTGTTGAAATTGTTTTATTACGTTTATTGAAGAATAAAAGTATCCACCAAAAATGACTAAATGGTACAATATTGATGAAGATTTGCCCAGCGTAAACACCATACGTAAGATTAAACGCGCTGGTAAGCATATTTGCCTCATTAACCATGAAAACAAATATTTTGCGACGTCGTGGCGTTGTCCGCATGCAGGAGCTGATCTTTCGAACGGATGGTGCGAGGAAGGACGTATTGTTTGTCCTTATCACCGGCATGCTTTCGATTTGGAAACTGGGCGCGGTGATAAGGGCCAAGGTAATTATATCAATACCTACCCGATAGAAAAGCGGGACGGGAAATGGTACGTGGGATGGAAAACGAATTGGTTACAACGTTTACTTGGCGGTTGATTACCTGCATAGTATATCTCCACGTTGTGGTGCCGATAAAGGACTTAAATAGGGAATGCCCAGATCCGCGCCACGTAATATAAACCATATACCAAGTACAAAAAACAGTAACTGTAGCCATCTAGAACGGTTAAACTTCATAAAACCTTTGAAGAAGTTACCGATAAACCCGGCTGTTAAAAGTAGTGGTAACGTCCCGGCGCCAAACATCAACATAAACAGAAACCCATCTGCTGGTGTGCTGGTGTTCAATGCAGTAGCCAAGGCCATATAAACCATTCCACAAGGTAATAAACCATTGAGTAGACCAACCATGAAGTGTCCGCCGGGCTGCTGTATCCAATAGCTCATCTTTTGGAGCAATGGTAAGAATAGTTGTTGTTGACGGCGAGCAATGAAGGAAACATATCGTCCGAAAATATGATAAACAGCCATACCTATTAGGAATATGCCAGTAAACATACTGAGGTATTGTTGCCAACCATGAACGTAGCTACCTGCACCTATGGCGCCCAATACCAAGCCTAGTAAACCATATGTCAATAAGCGCCCAAACTGATAGAGCAACAGGCGCTTTAGCCCTTTAAGGGAAGAACCGGAAGGACTAGGCATCGAAAACATCAAAGGGCCACACATACCTACGCAGTGGATACTGCCAAGCAAACCAATAAAAAAAGCCAAAATCAGAGTACCGTTCATTTCTTCGAATCTTAAGGAATATAAAGCTCTTCATTTTCCAGGTAAGTAATACCAGCGCTTTCCCACTCTAAACGAAGATGCCAAACACCCTTTCTTAGTTCATTGATGGGTATTTTATATAAAGGTGCTGTAGTGGTAAAAACGACGTTTCTGTCCATGGCGCGATCTGAAGGTCTACGAAAGCTGATCATGCCCCGGTTCTTTTCATGCTGAAAGTTTATGATCAGGCTGTCGTTCAGCAGTTTGATGGCCGGTCTTGCGTGATGGACAAGTACGTTTTCTTTTTTTGCGTACTCATCATCATAGCTCAGGCCTTTTTCATAATAGTCGCCCTCCTCCAATGTGTCGGTATCTTTACTGACCATGTAAATACCGGTCGCTACAATGGATGTCATGGCCATAGCCATGCCGATTACAATTTTTAATCCCCAATTCATCTCTTTGCTATGCTTATATCTTTGAATAATATTCGTTTCATTCTTGCGTTTTCCCGCCATTGGGAGGAGCGATAAAAGTAGTACTCATTTTCTTTACGATTTTACCAGCCGATAATATATTGATATCTACGCTGGTTTTATAAGTTTTCACCTCGTTCCTTGGGATGATGAGAAAGAAGGACAACTGTAAGGACTCGCCTTTTTTTAAAGTCTCTTTATTAGCTATTACCTGAATATCAAACGAATCATCCGCATTTTCTATCGTAAAAGGTAAAGTGAAAGTACCTTTATTTGTGATATCCAGGCTATAGAGGTTTGCTACAGTTCCGTCGTCCCTAAATATATAACTGGTTCCTTTTGTACGCAGTAAGGTTCCATCGATGATGCTTCTATTAAAAATCAGCCAGCCAAAGATGATCATGAGCAAGGCCAGCACCGAACTGTACGCAATGGTCCTCGTGTTGCTTTTTGGTGATAAAGGATTTTCAATGCTTTTTGTTGAATAAAAGCCGATGAGGCGTTTAGGCCGGTTTAACTTCGCCATTACGCCATCGCACACATCGATACAGGCTGTACAGTTCACACATTCCATTTGGATACCCTTTCTGATATCAATACCCGTTGGACACACCTGCACGCATAAATTACAGTCTATACAGTCGCCCATAAGATTCGTTATGACCTTGTTCTTTTGAATTTTACCACGAGGTTCACCTCTTTTGTAATTATAAACCACTGTAGTGCTCCTATCATCTAGTAATACCCCCTGGAGACGTCCATAAGGGCAAATAGTAGTACACACGATCTCTCGCATATAGGCAAACACGGCATAGAATACCAGCGTAAATAAAGTGATGGCAACAAACCCGCCCACATGTTCTTTTATAGGGTCGGTAACAATTTTAAATAAAGCATCAGCACCGATAATGTAGGACAAAAAAAGATTGGCGATCAGAAAAGACAACAAAAAGAATAATCCGTGCTTGATTAGTTTTTTCAACACTTTACCACGGGTTACAGGCGCTTGATCTAACTTACGTTGCTGAGCAGCATCGCCTTCGATCCAATATTCTATCCGCCTAAATACCAGCTCCATGAAAATTGTCTGTGGACATGCCCATCCACACCATACACGTCCGTAAACGACCGTAAAGAGTACGATGCATACCATGGCAATTAACATTCCCAGTACAAAAATATGAAGATCCTGAGGGTAGAATACACTTCCAAAAACCGAGAATTTGCGTTCAATAATATTAAACATCAACAAAGGCTCACCATTTATTTTAAGCAATGGCCCAGCAAACAAAATGCCCAATAGGAAATAGCCTACGTATTGTCTATAGCGAAAAAGCCGACCTGTTACCTTTTTGACATATATCCATTGACGCCCATTGGTTCTTTTTGCCTTTATCTCAATTTCCGGATTCATTGTCTCGTAGTGCTTGCTCAAGTGTTCCGTAGTGAACCGTATCTTCTAATACATCATTGACTGGTTCATATAGCTCTCCCTGCGGTGCTTTAGCATTAGAAGGGCCGGTACCTACAATTGAAGATATATAGTTAGACACCTGTGCTATCTGTGCTGGCGTCAATTGTTGTTCCCAGGCAATCATCCCTTTGTCTGGAACGCCCTTTTTGATAGTTCTGAAGATATCTTTAATGCTACCACCATGAAGCCAATAATTATCGGTTAAATTCGGACCGATACCTCCTTCACCCAGCGCACCATGGCATGGCATGCAACTTTGATCAAAGATCACTTTACCGGCAGCAATGGTTTCTGGATGCAGATCAAGCTCAACCGTATTTTCATCGACGTTATTTGCCTGGCTTTCGAGGTAAGCTTTGCGCTCGTTTTCCGCCAGAAGCATTTCCTGTTCATATTCTTCCTCTTGGCTTAACCCAACACCAAAAACATGATACACGGATAGGTATACTGCACCAAAAACAATAGTAGCATAGAAAAGCCCCATAAACCAAGCAGGTGTGGGGTTATCCAGTTCGCGGATACCATCGTAGGCATGGTCGATAACTAGATCATCTTCCTCAGCCAAGGGGTGCAGTCCCATTAATTTATTCCACCAGTTTTTACGGGCTGCAGCACGGTTCTTTCGTTTATCGGCAAGCATTTCCCTATCGGCTAGTGCTACTTCAGGCATCGTCACCCGTATAATTGTTTTGAAAGCTTTAAGAAGTACCAGCGCAGCTGCTAAAACCGTAATCATAACTACCATGAGCGCCGTTATTAAAATGATGTCGTGTAGATTAGTTACGGTAGTAGGCGTTTGCACATTGGCCACAATAATTAATACTAGGCTATTCATGTTGTTGTTGTTTAGTCGGTATTTGTATGCTGTTCACTTTCTTCATCACCAAAAGGTAGGTTACTCATGTAGGTTGTATGTTGCTTTTTCATTCTTATCAGGATAATACCCACGATAATAAAGAAGATAAAAAATATCCAAAGCGAAGCAATTAGGTATGCTTCGTTACCATTTAAACTGGTGATTTGCTTAAACATGACGTTAACTATTAATTTTCTGCTACTTTAATATCTGTTCCTAAACGTTGGAGGTAAGCAACAATCGCTACTATTTCCCGATCGCTAAGTACTTCTACCTGATTTTCACGTAAGTCGGCTCTAATTTCCTCTGCCTGTTTGACCAGGTCATTATTAGCTTGCTTTTCGTAACCAATTGGGTAGGGCACTCCCAATTTGCGCATCGCGCTGACTTTGCTCGCAGTAGTACTCGTGTCAAGCGCTTGATCTATGAGCCATGCATAGGCAGGCATAATACTTCCCGGTGAAGTGATGGTTGGATCCAACAAGTGATCATAGTGCCATTTATTCGGATATTTTTTACCTATGCGGTGCAAATCAGGTCCGGTGCGTTTTGAGCCCCAAAGAAAAGGGTGGTCATATACAAATTCACCGGCTTTGCTATATTCACCATAACGTGCGGTCTCCGAGCGGAAAGGTCTGATGGTTTGTGAATGGCAGTTCACACACCCTTCACGGATATAAATATCACGCCCTTGCAGTTCCAGCGGGGTATAAGGCTTCACACTACTGATGGTTGGCACATTAGATGATATCATGAAGGTTGGCATCATCTCTACCATTCCGCCTATTAAGATTACAATAAGTGCCAATACCATAAACAACGCAGGTTTGCGTTCCAACCTGCGATGCCGTGATTTTTCATTTACAACCAGTGGCTGTAGCGGCATAGCCTGAGCTGGTTCGTTAGCTAGCAGCGTGCCCTTCTTCATGGTTCTCACCAAATTGTATGTCATCAGTATTACGCCGCCTAAATATAGTGCGCCACCAATTGCCCGCATCATATGCATTGGGATTATCTGTAGGGTAGTGGTGAGAAAAGTAGGATACTTCAATACACCTTCAGGTGTAAATTCTTTCCACATAAGCCCTTGCACCACCGCTGCCCAATACATGGGAATGGCGTAGAAGAGAATCCCCAGTGTACCTACCCAAAAATGTATGCTAGCTAACTTTTTGGAATGTAATGATGTTCCGTATATTTTCGGTATAGCCCAATAAAGAATGGCGAAGGTCATGAAACCGTTAAAGCCCAATGCACCTACATGTACGTGCGCAACGATCCAGTCGGTGAAGTGTGCAATCGCATTAACCTGTTTCAGCGACAGCATAGGCCCTTCAAAGGTAGCCATACCATAAGCAGTTAATGACACCACCATGAATTTCAAAATCGGTTCTGTACGTACCTTATCCCATGCACCTCTAAGTGTTAACAGGCCGTTGATCATTCCCCCCCAGCTCGGCGCAATCAACATGATGGAGAATACCACGCCCAAAGATTGGGCCCATCCCGGTAGCGAGGTATAAAGTAAGTGGTGCGGCCCGGCCCATATATAGATAAAAATAAGTGACCAAAAGTGAAGGATGCTCAATTTATAGGAATAGATCGGGCGGTTGGCCATTTTAGGTAGAAAGTAATACATCATACCTAAATACGGGGTAGTTAAGAAAAATGCCACCGCATTATGCCCATACCACCATTGTACCAAGGCGTCTTGAACACCTGCGTATAGGTAATAGCTTTTCCAGGCCGATATAGGCAATTGAGCCGAATTAACAATATGAAGAACGGCTATGGTCACAAAGGTTGCAATAAAAAACCATATGGCCACATACATATGTCTTTCTCTTCTTTTAATGATCGTTCCAAACATGTTGATACCGAAAACCACCCAAATAATGGTAATAGCGATATCTATGGGCCATTCCAATTCAGCGTATTCATGCGAAGTAGTTAACCCGAGGGGCAGGGTGATAGCTGCCGCAACAATAATCAGTTGCCAGCCCCAAAAATGAATCTTACTGAGCAGATCACTATACATTCGTGCTTTGAGTAAACGTTGTAGTGCGTAATAGACAGCCATGAATATGGCATTTCCCACAAAGGCAAAGATTACCGCATTGGTATGGAGCGGACGTATACGCCCAAAAGTTGTGAACTGATTATTTAGGTTCATAAATGGCCAAACGAGTTGTACGGCGACAAGAAGCCCCACAGTCATACCAATAATTCCCCAGAAAATGGTTGCAATGCCAAAGTTTCGAACAATCCGGTTGTCGTAATTAAAAGTTTCGAGCTGCATAGTTGTTTATTTTAGCCAAAAGTAAGCGACGGGGCTGTGCTGCCAAATGACCGATCTTTTGGTAAAAAATGATGTTGATCACATATTAAAATCTATAGATTTAACCGCTATGGTTGTTAGTTGTTTCGGTTGTTGTTGTCGTATCAGCATCTTTCAACTCATCGTCAAACAGTATCCGTATTGCCGGCGTATAGGTGTCGTCATGTTGACCGTCTTTATTCGCCCAAAAAAAAGCGATCAGGAATATCAGGGCGATGATAACACTGCAACCGATGAGAAAATAAATAGCACTCATTTGTAATCTGTTGGAGATTAAAGCTTATTTTTTACTGCGCATACATGTGCAGCGATACTGGTAAATCCTATAATGCTTACCGTACTTAAGGGCATCAGTATCGCTGCAAATAAGGGCGACATCGTTCCCTGGACGGCGAAATATAAGCCTATGATGTTATACGTTAGCGAAATGCAGAAACTTGTATATATAATGTTCATGCCCTGTTTTGCCAAGCGCATGAATTGTGGTAATTTCCTGAATGATTGCCCTTCGAGTATGGCATCACAGGCCGGTGAAAAGTTATTGATATTATCGCTAACTGCTATGCCCAGGTGAGCTTTTCTCAGGGCTCCGGCGTCATTCAGGCCATCGCCCAACATGGCGACTTTTTTAGTCGTTTTTTGTAGATCATTGATATAATTCACTTTATCGGAGGGTGATTGATTAAAATGTAAATATTCTTTTTTTGGAAATAAGATCTCCAAAGCCTCTTGGTCGCGATTCGTATCTCCCGATATTAAGTGTAGTTCATAACGTGCCTGCATTTTGTGCAGCACATCGCCCAGTTCACTGCGCCACTGACGTTTGGTGTAGAAACTCCCTTTCATTACACCATTGATGCTTATGTACGTTTGGGCCTTTTTATCCATTGCTTGTGTTAAACCCAGAAATGCAGCGTTTCCTATGATGACGTAGGTGTTTTTATCAATTTCAGCCTGAATGCCACTACCGGGAATCTCTTTATAGATCCTTATCTGAGGAAGGTCGGGCAGCACCAGTTCTTTTTCCAATACCCGAACAATCTCCCGACTAATGGGATGATTGGAATTTCGACACACCGCAAATGCCAATAGCTTTTCTGCAGTAGTCAATGAACCGTTAAAAGAGAGTTCAGTGGCATTAATCGACGTAATAGTACCTGTTTTATCAAATACCATAGTGTTTACACCGGCCATTTTTTCCACAGATGCCGTGTTTTTAAGGTAGAAGGAATGCCGATCGAATATACTTAGGACTGCCGACAAGGTAAATGGGGAGCTCAGTGCCAACGCACAGGGGCAAGCGATAATTAGCACTGCTGTAAAAGCTCCCCATGCCAAATAGCTATTGTGTTGTAATAGCCAATAAATTGCACTCGTGAAGGCGATTGTTAAAAGCACTAAGGTGAAATATTTACTAACGGTGTTGCTGAAAGTATTGAAAGGGACCCGATCTTCTTCTTGCTCGGTATTATTCCATAAGCTTGTTAAATAACTCTGTGATACGGGCTTCACTACCTCCAGTTCAATAGCTCCTTTTGTTTGTTTTCCACCAGCATATATGATTTCTCCCAATACTTTTTCTACTGGTTCTGCCTCGCCGGTAACAAAGCTAAAATCGATGAAAGCGCCCCCTTTTAACAATATGGCGTCTGCCGGTACGATTTCGTTGTTACGGATCAGGATCCGGTCGCCCACCTTCAGTTGGGCAAGGGGGATAGCTTTTTCATGGTTTTCTGCACTTATACGTGTAACTGCTACTGGAAAGTACGACCGATAGTCGCGTTCGAAGGAGAGGTGATGATAGGTCTTTTGTTGCACCCACTTACCGATAAGCAGGAAAAAGACCAACCCACAAAGCGTATCTGAAAACCCGGCCCCGCTGCCGGAGACAATTTCTATAACCGACCGGATGAATAAGATTGCGATTCCTAAAGCGAGCGGCACATCGAGGTTCAATTGCTTTTGTCGCAAGCTGAACCAGCCAGAGCGAAAGTAATCCCTGCCACTGTATAGCATGACAGGGAAGGCAAAGCACAGATTGATCCAACCAAAAAGTGAAGCGTATTTTCGTTCAAATTCAGCCATACCAAAGTATTCCGGAAAACTGATCATCATGGCATTTCCGAAACAGAATCCCGCTACGGCTATCTTTTTAATCAATCCGTTTTGATTGATTTCTTTGTTGTCTTTTATAACATCTTGCAAGGTGATAACCGGAGGATATCCTATATCTTTTAAGAGCATTACCAGCTCTTTCAAAGAAATGCAAGTATGGAGGAAGCTTATCCGAACTTGTCGTTTCATAAAGTCTGCCCGGGAAACGATAATATGTTCGTTTATCCTATACAGATTTTCCAATAGCCATACACAAGAGCTACAATGGATATTAGGGATGTAAAGGTTAATGATACTCAGCTTATCGTCTTTAAAATCAAGTAGTTTTGAGGCAATGATCTCTTCATCCAGATAATTAAGATCAGCTATTCCTTCACCGGTTTTTTTCCCTGGATGATTATTATAGGTATAATAACCGGTTAGATTATTGTTACGGAGTAACAGATAAACACTTTGGCAGCCAAGACAACAAAAGAAATGCTGGTTTATTTGGTATAGGTTATCACTCACTTTGTCACCACAGTGATAACATTGCTGATCTGCACAGGTAAGTGTTTTGGTTCCCATTAAAAGATACGTTAAATTGCTTTACTAAATGTTTGTTTATCACTGTTACCTCCCAACATATCCAGCCTTTCATCAAATGCCATACAGATATTCCGTAAGAATGATTTACCGATAGGTGTAACCACTAGGTCATCGTTTTCCAGTGATAGCAGGCCGTCTGTTACAAGTGGTTGTATGCGCTTCAGGGTAGGTAACGACAAAACAGTATTCATAATATTGAGTTTCCTCTCGCACATCATGGAATGTATTTGTTCTTTTACCATTAGATCTGTATTACTATGCACATGGCCCTTCAGCAAGGGGAGTTTACCATCATCGATATATTGTTTATAATCCTCAACATTTTTTATGTTCTGGGCAAAAGCATCTCCGGTATCACTAATAGCAGAAACCCCTAAGCCCACAAGTAGGGATGTTTTTATATCGGTATATCCCATAAAGTTACGGTTCAATTTTCCAGCAGATGCCGCAATCGAAAGTTTATCGCCGGGCAAAGCGAAATGATCCATACCGATATCCCGGTAACCGGCATTTTTTATCATTTCTTTACCGGTAATATAAAAACCGAATTTCTCCTGTTCGGTGGGTAAATCGCTTTCGGTAAACATACGCTGTCCAGGCTTTAACCAGGGCACGTGTGCGTAGCTGTAATAAGCAATGCGGTCTGGCCGCATTGCTAAGGCTAGGTTGATGGTTTCTTTGATACCCTGTAATGTTTGTAAAGGCAGGCCGTAAATAAGATCAAAGTTTATTGAGGTGTAACCTAATTTATGGGCCTGTTGTATTACCCGGATGACATCCGCGGGGTTTTGCTGCCTATTGATGATCTTTTGCACTTTGGGATCAAAATCTTGAATCCCCAAACTCAAGCGTCTAAATCCCAGATCATAAAGTGTTTCCAAATGATCGCTGCTTGTATTGGCGGGATGTGCCTCAAATGAAAACTCAGCTCCAGCTAAGGTTTCCGTGTCTTCCAAAATTGCTGATAGAAGTCGAGCTAAGTTTTCCGGACTGAAAAAAGTAGGCGTTCCTCCACCCAAATGGATGTCGTGAATACGTGGTTTATATTCAAAATAAGATTTATAATACTGCCATTCTTTTAATACAGCCTCAACATATGGCTGTTCTACTCCATGATTTCTGGTAATCCGGGTATTGCAACCGCAGTACGTACATAAACTTTCGCAAAAGGGGAGGTGTATGTACAAACTAATGCCATCACTTTTACTTTTTTGTGCTGCTTGCGCAAATTTGTCTAACCAGATTTCTTCACTCCATTGATCCTTATCCCAATGAGGTACTGTGGGGTAGCTCGTGTAACGTGGAGCAGCCACATTATACTTTAATAATAAATCTAAGTGCGAAGGATTATTCATGTGCACGTTTTGTCAAAAATTCAATAATAATTTATTCAGTGCCGTGAGAAGTACCATTACATATTTTTTGGCAGCAACAGGCCTTACCCACACATTTACCAGCCTCCCACGAGTTTAAGTTCTTGATCGTTTGCCTGGCCGTATTTTCTGCCGACTGATCATCAGTATGGTTATTAGCTACTTTGATGCCCAGTGTAGCGGCAGCATTAAGGTCTATGTGCGCGGTTGTTTTAGATCTCGTGATAATATGTTTTATACCGATCTGTTTAAGTAAAAACAACAAACGCTCATCGAGCCTATCCCATTCCGAAATGATTACGACAGTTTTACCTGAACAATAAGATAGGGTTGAGTAGTTTAAATCATTGGATATCAGTGTTAAGTCATGTGTTTTAGCATTTGACTTGACAAGGAATTCTTTCTCATTTTTATTTATACTATAAGCAATTGCTTTCATGTAGTTGGGTCTGTCAATTAATCTGTTGTCTCAACCATTATAAGTTAGGAACAAAGCTAAATGGCAAAACCAAGAAAGCCTATGAAATCAGGCACCTTAAAGAGTGACGGTGCTCACTTTTTAAAGGCCGTAGGGTAATCTGGCTTAATAAATAAAATTAGTTTTTTATTGCTTGATTTTACTCAATTTTTGGATGGAGTGTATAATGATGGCATTACCGTCTTTGGAAAGCAGTTTCTCATCTTTGAAATCAGCTAATGTGCGACTGATAGTTTCGTTTGCGGTACCCGC
Source organism: Olivibacter sp. SDN3 (assembly GCF_014334135.1). Classification (NCBI taxonomy): domain Bacteria; kingdom Pseudomonadati; phylum Bacteroidota; class Sphingobacteriia; order Sphingobacteriales; family Sphingobacteriaceae; genus Olivibacter; species Olivibacter sp. SDN3. The sequence goes on along the minus strand of NZ_CP060497.1, from coordinate 4,353,886 downwards.
CATAGCCGCTAAATCGTCTCTGGAAATACGAATAGTGCAAGTATCGTGCTTTTCTTCTGCCGTAAACTTCTTAGCTACTACTACCAATGCGTCAGCTACACGTTTTCGTACCGAATGATAGGCCAGTCGGAGCAATTGTTCTTCTTTAACACGGATATTGGTCGATAATAGGCTTATAAATTTTTGCGCCACGGCAGGGTTTTGATATAGGAGTTCAAAAAAGCTATCCTTGTTAATTAAACAAAGCTCACTATCTTCAATAGTTTGTGTATTATCAGAGTACTTTTCGTGTGCCAACAGTGCTTCGTAACCAAAATAATCCCCTGGCGTATATATGTTTGTTGAAAGTTCGCGCCCATCGTGGTAAAACAGGTAACTTCTCACTTTTCCGCTTTTTACCTGATAGATAAACAAGGGGGTATCACCTTCTTCGTATATACCTTGTTTCTTTTTATATAGCTTATTACGTCCTTTCAACTGAAGATCATTGAGCAGGAGCTTTTGTTCTTCTGCGCTTAGCCGCTGGTTTGCTGTATGTATTCCATTTTTTTCTTTCTTCTTCAGACGTATTTCAATGGCATTGAGCAGCTCCATATCGTCAAAGGGTTTGGTGAGGTAATCGTCGGCCCCCATTTCCATGGCTTTACGCATATCAGCTCTCTCGGCCTTAGCGGTAAGAAAGATAAAAGGTATATTCGATGTCTCGGCATGTTTACCCAGCAGAAACAACACCCCGTAACCATCAAGGTTAGGCATCATAATGTCGCATAAAATAATATCAGGACGATGTTGCAGAGCGATATCCACTCCAGACTTGCCTTCTGCTGCACTTCGTACATCGTATCCAGCCATTGCCAATATTTCCGCTGTACTTTCTCTGATATCGTCGTTATCTTCTATGATCAATACTTTCTTCATACGAAATTGCTTGTTTTACCTATAAATTACTAACCTTTCAAATGCGTAAAAATCAAGGTAAATATAGTACCTTCATTTTGATTACTTATAACGTTTACCTCACCATTCATGAGTTGTACGTATCGTTTCACGATATTGAGTCCCAGGCCAGTTCCTGGAATATTTCCCGTATTATTTGCACGGAAAAAGGGTTCAAATAAGCTTTTCTGTTCTTCTTTCGGTATACCTATCCCATTATCCCTAACTGTTATAATGCATTTATTTTCAGTAATTTCGCTATTGAACTCAATAAAAGTGTTCTCGCCCGAATATTTGACGGCATTAGAAATTAAATTGATGATGCTGTTTTTCAGCAAATTCGGATCGAGCTTGAACATTCCCGTTGAACCCGTGTGTTGGTAAACAATATGCTGGTTCTGTTTAGCCAACAATTGCATTTCTTCCGTGATATCTTCCGCCAGCTGAACAATATTGGTTTGTTCGGCAACCGCCATCACTTTTCCCGCTTCAAGCCTTTCCAGTGAGAGAAAATCATTCAGAATATTCGTCAGTAACTGTACTGATCCCTTTATTTTATTGGTATGTTTAGTGATGTTTTCAAAATCATGTTTATCCAGATAGCGCTCTATTAGTGAGGCAGAAAGCTGAACCGAACTCAGCGGCGTCCGGAATTCATGGGATGCCATTGATACAAACCTCGACTTTAATTGATTAAGATCTTTCTCCTTTTCCAATGAAAGGCTCACGTCTTCTTTTGCTTCTTCCAGTTCGCTGATCACTTTGACAAGGTCTTTCGTTCGTTCGCGAACCTTATTTTCAAGTTCCTGTGTATATTCCAACAATTGTTCTTCGGCTTCTTTCTGTTTAGAAAGATCATGTATAAAACCGGTGAAAATTTTTCGATCTTTATAACTCACTTCACTCACCGCTAAACGAAAAGGGAAGGTGCTGCCATCTTTTTTCTTACCCCGCACCTCTCTTCCAATACCAATAATATGTTTTTTCCCGGTATGCAAATAATTGCTGATATAAGAATCATGCCTACTGTGGTCGGGTTCTGGCATCAACATCGATATATTGTTCCCAATAACTTCTTCCGCGGTATAACCAAATAAGGTAAGCGCCGCCGGGTTGATAGATTCTACGACGCCACGATTATCGATAGTAATGATACCATCAATAGCATGATGAATAATGGCTTCGAGTAGTTTGGCTGATTCCATCATAAAGTTATCATATATTTAGGTCCAATATAAATGGTTTTTCACGCAAAAAAAAGAGGCGCACAACATGCGCGCCTCTTTTTTGTTTTCCCGTTATTTATTTCTTACTTTTTGCAGATTGCTGCTGGCGCATATATTCTTCCATCCTACGCTGAAAAGATGATTTTTTACTTGCTTCAGGTTTCTTTTTATTTGCCTGAATCATACCGTGTATCTTTTCATCGTTGATCGATTGTCTGATGAATACCTGTATGACGAAGGTAAGACAAGTAGAAAGGAAATAGTAGTAATTTAAACCGGCAGGGTAACTGTTAAGTACGAAAAAGAAAATAAGTGGCATAAAGTAACCAATATATTTCATTTGTCCGGTAGCACCAGACACCAGATTGTTATACCAGGTAGACACTAAAGTTGCGCCGGTCATCAATATACACATCAAGCTAATGTGGTTGATATTCAGAATTGGGATATTCGGGAAGCTAGCGATTGAATCGTAAGTTGACAGATCTTTCATCCATAAAAAACTTTCTCCCCGCAATTCAAAAAGGTTTGGAAAGAAGAAAAAGAAGGCAATCATGAAAGGCATCTGCAGAAGCATCGGAATACAGCCACCCATTGGGTTAACACCCGCCTGCTTATATAGTTTAAGATATTCCTGCTGCAACAAGGTTTGATTATCTTCACCAACTTTAGCCTTTATTTCATCCATTTCAGGCTTAAGCACACGCATCTTAGCCATCGAAACGTAAGATTTGTAGGTAAGAGGTGAAAGCACTAGTTTCAACAATACCGTTAGCACCAAAATGATCAGACCGTAGTTCCAATTAAATCCTTCCAGCAGATTAAATACGGGCAAAGTTATAAAGCGGTTAATCCATTTCATTGGGCCCCAACCCATATTGATCTGTTTTTCCAGGTCATGGCCGTGATCCTTCAGGATGCTGAATTTATTAGGACCAAAGTAAAAAGACATGGGATAACTGTTAATGTCCTGGCGGTTAAAGTCTAACTTGAGGTTAGCAATGAATGATTTAACAATATCGCCACCATCTACCGTTATCACCCTTACAGAACCGCCACTAAATCCATCCTGTGCCAAAATGACATTTGAAAAATAGTGCTGTTTAAAAGAAACCCAATCTGTTTTTCCCAACTCTTTGTCATCGTCACTGGTGGTACTAAGCTCGTCAACGTCTCCGTCAAATTCTTTGAAGTAAGCTGTTGAGCGATTGCGTTCATCTTTGAGGTCTTTTTCTTTCTGGGGCAGCTCCGCCTGCCAATTTAAAATCAACTGATTTTGATCAGGCGCTACCACTTCATGCATGCCTTTAGTCACAACGGTGAAACCCAGTTGGTAGCTATCCCCCTTGATACTATAGATATAATCAATATACCTGTTTTCGGCATAGTTCAGACGGAAAGTAACCGAAGCCGAGTCGGTCTCAGCTACCGTGATATTACTATTATTTTCTGGTAAAAAATACAGGTCGTTGGTATTGATATTGATACCTGCCGTAGTAAATTGCAGGCCAAATCTATTTTTATCCCCGCTGAATAATTGCAGTGGGTTGCCTAAATAATCTTTTTCACCTTTAATTTCAACAGATTTAACCCTTGCACCTTTTGTACTGATATTCGCTTTGATAACGTCATTCTCCAGTACAATAATTTCTTCATTCCCTACTTTAGCTGCTCCAAAAGGCCCGCTTATCGCTGCAGAATCAACAGTACTGGCCTCCAGTCCTTGCTGTGCCGCAAACAGACTGTCTTCGATAGTACTTTGGTTTTCCTCTGCTGGCGACGATTTACTTTGAGCGATGGAATCCTGTAGTTGCTGTTCTTTTTTTATTTCCTCTTCTGAGGGTTTCATCAAAAATACCGATCCTGCTAAGATTACCATGATCAAAAACAGGCCAGTAAAGGTATTTCTATCCATTTTTTATATTACGATTCAGTCTAAAATTTATATTTAATTTAAATTTCACGGCGTGTAAGTCCGTTAATATTATTTCCTCTTCTCCGCTTTAGCTAAAGAAGCGGCAACAAAGTTAACAAAAAGTGGGTGAGGATTAGCTACTGTTGATTTTAATTCTGGATGAAATTGTCCGGCAACAAAAAACGGGTGGTTTTTTAATTCAATTATTTCCACCAAATTATTATCTGGATTTATACCAGAAGCGACCATTCCAGCTTCTTCGAACTGTTTTAAATACTTATTATTGAATTCGTAACGGTGTCTGTGGCGTTCACTAATCCTTGCTTTGCCATAAATATGTGCTGCCTTTGTGCCTTTTTTAAGTTCGCAGGGATAGGCCCCGAGCCGCATTGTTCCCCCCATGTTTTTAATATTCTTCTGTTCTTCCATAAGGTTGATAACAGGGTGCTTAGTTTTAGCATCCATTTCAAAACTATTGGCACCTTTTAAGCGCAGCACATTGCGTGCAAATTCGATTACGGCAATCTGCATGCCCAAACATATGCCAAAGAAGGGTATATTATTTTCTCTTACATATTGAATAGCTGTTATCTTACCATCCAGGCCGCGTTCTCCAAATCCGGGGGCAACTAAAACGCCATGTAAACCTTTTAGCTTTTCCACTACATTTTCCTTATCGATACTTTCGGCCGCAATACTTTTAACGGTAACCTTACACTCATTTTTGGCGCCTGCATGTATAAAAGCTTCGTTAATAGACTTATACGCATCAGGAAGTTCAATATATTTACCAACCAACCCGATTTTTACCTCGGAAGTTGGATTTTTAATGCGTCCTAAAAAAGCTTTCCAGTTTTCCAGATCAGGTTCATTTTTATTGGATAATTTCAATTTAGCAAGTACCGTTTTGTCCAATTGCTCTTTTAACATCAACAAGGGTACATCGTAAATGGATGATGCATCGGCCGATTCGATGACCGCATTTATGTTAACGTTACAGAATAGCGCTATTTTTTTCCGAATATCATGACCGATTCTATGCTCCGTTCTGCAAACTAAGACGTCAGGTTGAATACCATATTCCAACAGCATTTTAACCGAGTGCTGTGTTGGTTTTGTCTTTAATTCGCCCGCGGCAGCCAGATAAGGAACGAGCGTTAGGTGAATCACCAGTGAATCGTTGTTACCTAACTCCCAACGTAACTGCCGAACCGCTTCAATGAAAGGTAAGGACTCGATATCACCCACTGTCCCGCCGAGCTCGGTAATCACAATATCATACTCACCTGTTTCACCCAAAAGCCGCATACGCCTTTTTATTTCATCGGTTATATGCGGAACAACCTGTACCGTTTTACCCAGGTAGTCACCTGCACGTTCACGCGCGATAACATGCTGATAAATTCGTCCGGTAGTTACATTATTGGCTTGTGAGGTAGAAGTGTTCAAAAAACGTTCATAATGGCCAAGATCAAGATCTGTTTCGGCGCCGTCTTCGGTTACAAAACACTCTCCGTGTTCGTAGGGGTTCAAGGTACCCGGATCGATATTAATGTAAGGATCAAATTTTTGAATGGTAACTCTGTACCCTCTCGCTTGAAGTAGTTTTGCTAATGAAGCCGAAATGATACCTTTACCTAAAGATGAAGTAACACCGCCCGTAACAAAGATGTATTTGGTCATGATAATAAAATGGAAAATTTTGTGCTGTGTTGCTGCTTTATTGCATTATCAGCATGTTCTTGTACGGGATACAAAAGTAGCGTTTTTTTTGGTCTTTTCTAGCAAGAAAAGATTATTTCTTCAGAATAACTATAAGTATTTGATTTTGAAAAGCGTAATTTTTCAGTTGCCGGTTACATGGAATAAGCCAATTCAAGCACTTTGATCCACATATGGATCCCAAATCGTGCATGATGGCCAAAGTGTTATCACGAGAGGGGTTGTATATTAACGTAACTTTAGCTAAGTTTGTATACAATCAAAAACAGTAAGTAGTATCTTGAATTTTAACGATTTTAATTTTGACGAAAGGCTTCATGAAGGCCTGAGTAGCATGGGTTTCAAAACCCCTACACCTATCCAGTCAGAAACTATTCCCATTATATCAAATAAACATGATCTTATAGCATGCGCACAGACAGGTACCGGGAAGACTGCGTCCTATCTTTTGCCGATAATGGATGCCATCTGTAAGGATACAGATAGACCTGCTATAAGCGCTTTGATCTTAGCGCCAACAAGAGAGCTAGCGGTACAGATAGACCAACAGATAGAAGGTTTAGCCTATTTTACCGGTATAAGCTCTATCGCCGTGTATGGTGGCGGAGACGGGATTGGGTATGAACAACAACGTAAGGCCCTCCGGGAAGGCGTAGACATTGTTATCGCAACACCTGGGAGGCTTATTGCCCATATCACTTCGGGATCCTCCCTGTTGAACAATATACGGTTTTTGGTATTAGACGAGGCCGATAGGATGTTGGACATGGGCTTTAAAGATGATATTTCGCGTATTGCCCGACAGCTCCCAACGCAGAGGCAAACCCTATTGTTTTCTGCTACCATGCCCCCCAAGATACGTACGTTTTCAAAAACAATGCTCAACTCTCCCCAACAGGTAAATATAGCTATTTCGCAACCTGCAGAGAAAATCAAGCAATTACAGTATCGGGTGTTTGACGAACAAAAAACAGCTTTAGCCAAGTTCGTGCTGTCGGCGGAAGATTATAAAAGTGTTATTATCTTCTCCTCGACAAAAGAAAATGTCAAACAGCTGGATAAAGAACTTCATAAAAGTAACCTTAAGGTTAAAGCTTTCCATTCAGATCTGGCACAGGAAGAGCGGGAGAAAATTTTGCTTGAATTCAAGAACAGGCAATTAAACGTGCTCGTTGGAACAGACGTGCTATCGCGGGGTATTGATATTGAGGGTATCGATTTGGTCATCAATTATGACGTGCCTTCAGATCCCGAAGATTATATTCACCGAATAGGTCGTACGGCCCGGGCAGAACGTACTGGTACGGCTATTACCTTTGTTAACAATCGGGATTATAGAAAATTGCTTTCGATAGAGAAATTGATGGAGCGAAAGGTAGAGGAAGGTCTTTTGCCCGAATTCCTAGGAGAGGGACCGAAGATTGTACCTATTCAAAAAAGAGGGAACAAGAAAAGAAAAGGAAACGGCGGTAAGGGCAAGCACAAATTTTTTAATAAAAAAGGAAAGAAAGAGAACAGTGGAGAATCTAAAGCCTCTTAGCGATTACTTTTTATAAGAACTATGTTCATCAGACTGTTGAGGAAAGTCCATCTAGGTATTTATGTTTTTTGGGTGGTTTTCTTTTTTTGCCTGTTTTACCCCTTTCTTTATTTTGCCTCCAAAAATCCAGATAGACATTTCTCGTTAATAGTAAATATACGCAAAACGGTAGCCTGGTTAAGCACGTTTTGCAGTGGCTTTTTCTACAAAGTATCTTTTTCCGCACCGATTGATTGGTCAAGAACCTATGTTATCTGCCCCAACCACACTTCGTTATTAGATATTTCTTTTGTAGCTATAATATGTAAATTGGATTTCTCTTTCATGGGAAAAGTGGAGTTGTTAAATAACCCAGTTACGCGTATCTTTTTCAATACCATCGACATACCTGTAAACCGACTGAGCAATATTTCATCATATCGCGCTTTTAAACAGGCGCAATCACGTCTTGCAGCTAACAAAAGTGTGGTCATCTTTCCTGAAGGTAGAATCGACGATACCTATCCTCCTATATTGCAGTCTTTTAAAAATGGACCGTTTAAATTGGCAATTGAAAATCAAGTGCCTATTTTACCCCTTGTTATGCGTGATGTTTGGAAGTTGTTATGGGATGAAGGGCGGAAGGGGAGCAAACCTGGTTTTTGCCGCATTGAAGTATTAGAACCCATCGAAACGCACAATTTTAAACCAGAAGACGCCGATTTACTAAAAGATATGGTTTTTAGGTCGTTTACCACCTATTTAAATTAGTTAATCGTGTAACATTTAACTTAACTTTCCGTCATAAGTTATATCAAGTATCATGCTATGTCATCACCACTTATAGATATTAAAGAAATCGGCAGGAAATATGTCATTGGTGCAGAAACCATTCATGCTTTAAAGTCAGTTACCCTACAAATCAACAAAGGCGAATTTGTGGCATTAATGGGACCTTCAGGGTCTGGGAAATCAACCCTGATGAATATCTTGGGCTGTTTGGACACGCCAACCCGAGGGGATTATATACTAAATGGTATTCGGGTAAGTGATATGACAGATGATGAGCTGGCGGAGGTACGGAATGAAGAGATCGGTTTTGTTTTCCAAACCTTTAATCTTTTACCGAGATCTACCTCTTTGGATAACGTGGCATTACCTCTTATTTATGCGGGATTGAATAAAACGGCGCGCGTAGAGAAAGCACAGAAGGCTTTGGAGAGCGTTAATCTTGGTAATAGAGTAGATCATAAGCCGAATGAGTTATCGGGTGGACAGCGTCAACGTGTAGCCATTGCGCGTGCTTTAATTAACGATCCGTCTATCATTTTGGCCGACGAACCTACTGGTAATCTAGATACCAAAACTTCCGTTGAAATCATGGGGTTATTGGAAGAAATACACTCCAAAGGAAACACTATTGTATTGGTTACCCATGAAGAAGATATTGCGCAGCATGCCCACCGCATTGTACGGATGCGTGATGGATTAATTGAAGATGATTATCCCAACCCGGAGATCAAGAACGTCTCACCAAGGTTAGCAGCGCTAAAAGAAAAAGGTACTGATTTCGAAGGGATTTAAGCAGTGATGAACCGATGAAACCTGCATACATAGGTTGCCCTTTACAGAAAAATAACGCATATAAACCTCATTGCCATTAAAATAAAGAACAGTTTATTCTAATGAAACCGAGATGTAAATAATATTGACACGCAGGGAAATGATTATTGACAAGTATTTACATTTTCAGGTGTCAATGAGCTTCGCTGTCGCTTCGGTTATTTACATCGAGCTCTCATCAGCCATTAACCGCCGAAGGCAGCATGAATGCTTATAAAAACAAGCAAAAAATGAATAAAAGAAAATAAATAGATGAAAATATATACCAAAACAGGAGACAAAGGGCAGACATCATTAATCGGGGGAACTAGAGTTTCCAAATACCACGAGCGGGTAGGGGCTTATGGAACACTGGATGAGCTAAACTCTTATATAGGCCTTATACGCAGTTACGACATTGATTTACGGTCAAAAGAAGAGCTGATAGCCATTCAACAACTGCTATTTGCCATTAGTGCCTTATTAGCTGCAGATCCTGAGAAATCTAAGATGAAATTATACACTATCCTGGACAGCGATATTGAATATTTAGAAAAGGCGGTTGATTTCATGGATAAGCAGTTAAAACCGTTGAAAAACTTCATCCTGCCTGGAGGTAACATCGTCGTTTCACATATTCATATTGCCCGTTGTATCTGCAGGAGAGCGGAACGGCTAGTTGTGCGTGTGGCAGAAAACAGTAATGTTCAGGAACTTATCATAGTTTATCTCAATCGTTTGAGCGACTATTTGTTCGTACTGGCAAGAAAAGTGGCCCAAGACACGAATTGTGAAGAAGTAGCATGGTATCCTCGGGAGCAATAAGTTTTTTAATAGCGCATTCCTTCAGCGAACTTATCAACCCCCTTTGCCGGCTTCCAGTCTGATTCGGGTTCAAAATAATTCCAGAGATAAGCTGATATTTTTCTAGCTAATTTCCATGCCTCATTATTTACTTTCCAACTTTGGTCTTTCAGGTTTTTAGTAGCAATATAGCATACATAATCTCCACTTGGCGCATTCACCATAAACAGCTCCGAACGCGAGTCGTTCACCATTCCCTGTTTGGATGCCGTTTGTATGTAGGGCGGTATTTGCGAGAGCGCGTATTCGTCATAATAAATATTGGTAAGCAAGCGATACATTCTTTCAGAGGCTGCCGGATTAATGATTTCGCCGTTTCTGATTTTTATTAATAATTTTGCCATCTCCCTAGGCGTTGTTTGTCCCCATCCATATTTTTTCCAAATTTCTTCACGGCCTTTAGTTCTGGAGTTTACTTTGGTATTCGGAAAGCCATAATCGTCCATTAAGTGATTGATAGCTTCGCCACCACCAGCCAGGCTCTGGCACCACAATGACGTAGTATTATCGCTATAAGTAATCATTAGCGCAGCTAAGGTGCTGAGATCTGTTTTCGTACTATCTTTAAAGAATTGCATCAAGCCAGAACCACCGTATTTAATGGAATCGTGGTAAACCAGCTCTTCATGGTATTTAAATTCACCCTGATCTATTTTGTCAAATAACCCCACCAGTATAGGTACCTTTACGATACTTGCTGTTGGAAATATCGTGTCGGCATTTACAGACGCCTTTTCACCCGTCTTCAGATTATACACGTAAACGCCCGCGGTGCCCTTAAAAGATTTTATCATTTTCTCCAAAGCATGTTGTAGCTTATTTTCCGCTTGCTGGGCCGGTAGTTTAACGTTGCAAATTGTTAGCGATAGCAAGGCCAGTAAACGTATAGTAATTATTCTGCGGTGCATATACCAATGGTTACTTAGTTTAAAGTTTGAAATTTTAGCAATAAATCTAGCGCTTAACAACAAATGAGCAAGAGACAAAAGCTATATGACATTGCCGTAAAGCATAATCTATTTAAGTTTATTCAAATCATCCGGTTCATCAATCGCCAAGGTTTCCAAAGATGTCTCTGCCGTTTTAATACGATAGCCATTTTCCAACCAGCGCAATTGCTCCAACGCTTCCGCTTTTTCCAATGCAGATATCGGCAGATTAGTCAATGCTGTCAACACTTCACATCTATATCCATAGATGCCGATATGTTTATAATAAACATAATGTTCGAGCCAGTTTTCAGGAGCAATATCCCGTTGAAAGGGGAGGGCGGTACGACTAAAATAGATTGCTTCCTGCATATTGTTCAACAATACCTTGGGCGTATTCGTATTGAACAGCTCATGGTAGGTATTTATTTTTTTTACCAATGTTGCAATTTGTGTTTCACTATTTTCAAAACAACTGGCAAGTAGTTCTATCTGTGCCGGATCTATATAAGGTTCATCGCCCTGGATATTAATAGCGATATCATATGTATTTTCAATTGCAATTACCTCAGCACATCTATCCGTTCCGCTCTGATGGGTAGGGGCGGTCATGATAACCTTTCCTCCAAAGCCGTCAACATGATGAGCTATCCGATCGTCGTCTGTAGCCACTACCACTTGCTGAAGCGAGGGCGCTTTTGCGGCCTGCTCATACACACGCTGAATCATACTCTTCCCATGAATAGCTACTAAAGGTTTACCCGGAAAACGAGTCGAGGCATAGCGGGCTGGTATAATTCCTATAATATTCATGTTTTCTAGTTATCAGTTATCAACAATTAGCCCGGAGCTAATCGTGTGTTCATCACTTTAAAACAATCCGTTCAAGTTCTTCTCAATTTCTTCAATAACAAAACCGAGATCTTCCGGCTTATTGGCAAAATCCAGTTTATCCTTATCCAGTATCAGCAATTTCCCGCCCTTATAACTGTTTATCCATTTTTGATATTTATCATTTAATTTAGATAGGTAATCAAGCCTTATACCCGCTTCGTAGTCGCGCCCACGTAATTGTATGTTGTCTACCAAGGTAGGAACCGAAGCTTTCAGATAAATCAGCAGATCAGGCGGTTTAATGAATGAGACAATACTTTCAAAAATACTGCTATAATTATCAAAATCCCTAGAGGTCATCAGTCCCATATCATGCAGGTTCTCTGCAAATATATAGGCGTCTTCATAGATAGTACGGTCTTGTATGATGTTTGCATTTCTCTTCTGGAGTTCTAAGATATGCCGAAAACGACTGTTCAGGAAGAAAATCTGCAGATTGAATGACCAGCGCTTCATGTCGCTGTAAAAATCTTCCAGATAAGGATTATCTTCTACCGCTTCAAATTGTGGTTCCCAGCCCAGATGTTTGGCCAAGAGTGCCGTTAAGGTCGTTTTACCCGCACCAATATTACCTACTATAGCTATATGCATGTTTTTTTATTTAATATAAATCGGCTATTTTATTTAACAATAACACGTTTTTATCACTTCCGCAAAAAAGCATTTATAATACCCTAAGTTTTGCGGCTAAAATTTACGGAATCCAATAATCTCTCTTACATCTTTAATCGTTTGCTGCGCACTTTCCCTTGCTTTTTCAGCGCCAAGGTTTATCACTTTTCGAATATATGCGTCATCAGCAGCAATTTCTTCAATTCGACTGCGAACCGGCTCAGTGGCCACCACCATATCTTCTGCTAACTGCTTTTTTAGATCACCATAACGTATTTGGCATTTGTTATATAAATCATCAAAATGTTGCACCGTATCTGAGGTTGAAACCACTTGCATTAAGTCAAAAAGATTCTGTATTTCTGTTGGTTTAACCTGGTTTTCCTGCGTAGGACCGCTGTCCGTGACCGCTCGCATAACTTTTTTACGTATAGCTTCGGGTTTGTCCGACAGGTAAACGCAATTGGCATCTCCTTCCGATTTGCCCATCTTACCTTTTCCATCAAGGCCAGGTATTTTTATCAGGTTGTTACCATAGCTAAAAGCATAAGCTTCCGGGAAATATTCGTTTTTGTACAATCGGTTAAAGCGGTTACCGAAGGTACGTGTCATTTCTAAATGTTGTTCCTGATCTTTTCCCACAGGAACCTTTGTTGCCCTGTGTAAAAGAATATCGGCGGCCATCAACACGGGATAGGTAAGTAATCCGGCATTGACATTATCCGGATTGGCACGTACTTTATCTTTGAAAGAAGTAGCCCTTTCCAGTTCCCCCAGATAGGCATTCATATTTAAATAGAGGTAAAGCTCTACTACTTCCGTTACATCGGACTGCACATAAATAGTTGCCTTCTCCGGGTCGATACCGGCTGCTAAATATTCTACAATAACTTGTTTTACATTGTCTTGCAGGTTTTCGGGAGTAGGATGTGTAGTTAGTGAGTGCAGATCGGCAATAAAGAAAAAGCAGTTATATTCATCCTGCATTTTTAAGAAATTCTTTATTGCACCATAATAATTTCCAAGGTGTAATTTTCCGGTACTCCGGATTCCGCTAACAACTGTTTCCATATGACGGCGAAAATAAGGAATTCTTCCTATATTTCCGCAAGACTCCTTCAAGCATGCGGTGATTTTCGGCGAAACACTTAATGATTAATCCGGTTTAAACCTCATTGACATGTCTTATACGGACATAGCTATAACAATTTAAGACGGCAAGCCGGGACACAGCGATCAACTTCCTAATGTATTCGGACAAACTTCGACTCTTCTCCACATTTCCAACAGGTTTTGTTCAGGTTTTCATCAGATATACCTGGTAAAAACCTGACGGGATCTGATAAAAACCTGGTAAACTATCGAAGGTAGTAGGGTAAATGTACGAAGCTGTTCCGAAAACATTTCCCAAATGATATTACACAATATTCACCTTAGGTTTAAAGGCAACTTTCATTAATATATCATAGAAATTAAGGGTAAGTTCTTTTCATCGACAACCGCACCCTCTCGCAGGAACATGCCCAGCAGGCCATAGATAATCAGCTGGACGGGAACCACTGGGAACAGCGGTCCATGGCATTGAGGCCGCTACACCTTCCGAAACCATCCCGATTTCATCGGGATAGCTTGATTGCCTTTGAAAACAGACAAGTGAATCAAAAATAACTATCTTTACAACGGAAAGGAAACCGTTTACGGTTCATGAGGACCGATAAAGAGCAAGTTGTTTACCGAATAATTGCAGGACAGACTGGCACTGTACGATTACGGGGCAAGGTTCTATGACCCGGTGATCGGTAGGTGGGGAAGCGTTGATCCGCTGGCGGAGAACCATTATGAACATACACCGTACAACTATGTGCTGGGGAACCCGGTTAAGTATGCTGACTTTATGGGACTGGATACGATCTCACTCAACAATAATACATAGGCTCCAAAAGCCGGGGATGACGTTCAGTTGGATGATGGTAGTTATGCTGTAGCATCAATAGATGCTGCCGAGGTAACAGCAAAGGTAGATAAGCCGAAGGATAATAGCTGGCTGCCGGAATTCAGTAAATGGAACGGGGGTATCGGTACACTTGCTGGCGGGGTTGAGATTCTTTCCGGAAGTGCCAGGATAGGAACTGAGTTCAAGTTACATAAGCCCATTTTAGATTTTAGACAATATCTCCCAACTACAAAAATAGCTACTTTAGGAAAGCTGGGAGGTCTTGCAACACTTGGTTTGGGAACAGTCGTAGATGGTGTTGGTGTTCTAAATTACTATAGGCTAGGAGCAAGTAATCCCAATTCGATTAGCCCTGCTAAGTTTGGGGTCAATACTGGGGTTGGAGTTTATGGGCTTTTAGGAGGAATCCCTGTGGCCATAGTTGGCGCTGGATATTACGGGATTGATACGTTTTATCCGGGAGGTTTTCCAGCCGCTATGGATAAATGGGCAGAGATAGATAAAAACGAACGGAAAAGTACAGGATATGGCATATTGACCGGGCCAAAAGGTTTTTAAAGATGAGAAATATAGTCAAGCCCATTTATTTGTTCTTTTTGGAGATTTACTTGTTTTTTGAGTCGATCTCCAATGATGGATTTAGTGAATGGAAAGCAGCATTAGTCGTTCAAACATTGCAGATTTTTATTTTACTGATCTTGTTTGGCTGGCTTGAGATAATTACAGGTGGAAATATTATTCCTACTGGGGATCCAAAATTGTGGGGTATACCAATAGCAATAGGATTGGCAATCATTAATTACTGTTTATTCTTGAGGCACAGTGACTTGAAGACCGAATATCTCAATGAGCTAAAAACACTTTCGAGAAAGAAAAGGGCTATTATTAGTGTCCTCACTATAATTGCTTGTTTAAGTGTTGCCCTACTTTTGGTTTTTACGTTTTACAAAAAAAGCCAAGTGAATTGGAGTTAGGGTGCTCTCAAAGGTGTTATAAAGAAAATAACCCGATCTTCTGACCGGGTTATTTTTATTTGAGTATAGCCTGTAGCTTGCTTTTTGCTAGGAAAGCATCGAGCAGGGCAAACATATGTTCCTTTTCGCCAGCTTCCAGCTTTTCAATATCCTGCAACCTTTCCACGGTCTTTCTGTCGAATGCGGCGCTGGTGGCCTCACCCCGTTCATATTTGCCTATCATCTCCCTTGAGACCTTGCTGTTGGTGGCGAGATCGGTCTGCGACCATCCCCGTTCTTTGCGCAGGGAAGTGATAATATTACCTTTTTCCATAGCTTATATTGCCTAATTGTGAACTATAATCACCTGTTACTGCAAATTTACGTAAATAAAAGCCATAAAAAAACCGGATAAGACTTGTATATTTTGGTAATATCAGATGATCAATCCAACCTAAGCACCAACCGGAACGAAGAACGAAATAACCCCTTGTAAATGCACTTTAAACCGCTATCTTTGGGGAAAGAAGAGTTCTTTGAATACAGCCTGAACCGTCGGTAGGAAACTTCACCGGAAACGTAAAAATCTGCAAAAGGACGTACGATTACGGCGCCAGGTTCTATGATCCGGTCATCGGAAGGTGGGGTAGTGTGGATCCATTGGCTGAGAAGTATTATTCCTATTCCCCTTATGGATATGCTATTAATAATCCGATAAAGTTCCTAGATCCCGATGGAAAGGATATCGAAATCTTCTACAATGTACGGGACAATAAGGGGCATTGGGTAGAGAATTCTTTCGTTTTCAATGGTTCTAACATGTCCAAAGCACCGGATAATTATTTCGTTCAGAATGCACTGAAAGCGTATCAATACAATGTCGAAAATGGAGGAGGAGATAATTTAAGATTAGCAGCGAATAGTGAAGATTTTACAGTATCCTTATATCAGTCAACAGACGATGTTCACCGGGAAGGAAAGGTTTATTGGAATCCATTTACTGCTCATGAATATGGCGATGTAACTTTATCTGCGGCAACAGCCTTAGAGCATGAGGTCTCTCATGCGGTGTCGTTTTTAACAGATCCCAAAGCTCATAAGGAAAGACAAAACCAATTTGATAATCAATATGAAACTAAGGAAGAAAGAAGAGTGATAACGGGATCGGAAAGGAAAACTGGAAGAAATAATGATGAACTAAAGCCAAATCAAGTTAGAAAATCACATAATGCGGGAAAATCTATTATGACGTATGATCCAACCTCCACTAAAGAATCGTCCGGTCTTCCTTGGTCTATATTTGATAACAACTTCCAAAACAATAATATTCTTAATAGGAACAGTAGACCATTTTTCGAATGGTAAATGTTACACATGAATAGAACCGAAATGAAAGAAAACTATAAAAAAAACATTGGTCTTATTCTGATCGTATTTATACTCCTTAGTTGTACAGGAGGTTCTAAAAATTTTCAGAAGGAGCATAATAAAAAAATAGAGATATATTATTTCAAAGGGTTAGTGGATGCAGCAGTTCCTTGTGATAAGGAATTTTCGTCCTCGGAAGTAGAGGATCTTGGTCAACGATTAATCGATACAGCCGTTTTTCTGGAAATAGCAGAAAGAATTGGTTATTTGAACAAGAATATTGACGCTAAGGAAGATAATTGCAATTTTAGAATGCAATGTAATCTATATAATGAAAATGGAAGTAAACAACGACTGTGCATTAGCCAGTTTAATTGTATGGTAGTTAACGGGGAAAAAGTAAAGGATGACAAAAAATTGATATATCTCTTAAGAAAACTTAGTGGCTATTACAATTATTTTGATTCCGATGTAGTGAAATCCTTCAGTGAAGTGGAGCAATTTGGTGTTCCAGATTCTTATAAGAATAGTAATGAAAATATCGAACAAAACAATTCAAGATTATATGCAAAAGTCGTATTATTACAGAGGTAAGGAATCAGTAAGCGACTGAATCTGTATGATTACGGAGCAAGGTTCTATGATCCGGTGATAGGAAGGTGGGGAAGCGTGGATGCGCTAGCGGAGCAGATGCATAGGCATTCGTATTACAACTATGCATTCAACAACATGATGAGGTTTATTGACCAGGATGGGATTGCATCTATTGATCCCCCGACTAGAAAAAGCAGATAAAGGTAGCAGGTGTTGTGTCGGCAGGAACCTGTACTATCATCGGAGCTCCTATAGGTTTGGCAGTTGGAAGCATTGCAGCTGGTGGACTTATCGCTACGAGAAGAACTCAAGAAACCCTAGCGGATTTGATAAAAAACAGAGGTTAGGAAATACCTACTCCGCACGTTCGTGAAGGGAAAAATACACGACCAGCAAGAGAGGATGAGTTAACGGATCAAAAAAAGATAGATTATGGAAAGTATAAAGCAATTGATGGATTGGTATGCTTCGAATTGTGACGATGATTGGGAACATACGTTTAGTATAAAAATACAAACTATTGATAATCCAGGTTGGAGTTTTAAGGCGGATATTATGGAGACGGAAGTTGAAGGTAAAACCACTTTTGAAGAATCAATAGATGATGACAATGACTGGTATAATATAAAAAGTGACGGTGAAACTTTTAAGGGATATGGAGATCCGACAAAACTCGGTTTCCTGCTTAATAAGTTTGCCGAGTTTGTAAAAACACCTGTTAACGAGATACCGCTTTCATGAACATACTTTAAGATTATGACAATAAAACTATTCATCGTTCTTTTTCTCTCTATACTTGTCTCTCCTTTGCAGAACAGCTGTGAAGCAAATAATGGAGACGGGATTGTTACAGGTGCCGACCAAGTGGAAACTTATCTTCCTTTGTTAAAATGGAAGCGAGTGGGAATGGTCGTCAATCAAACCTCTATCATCGGTAATCAGTTAAGTATTGATAGTCTGCACGCCCTTGGCGTAGATATCCGCTTTGTTTTTGGACCCGAGCATGGGTTCCGTGCGAATGCCAGTAATGGGGCTGAAGTGGACGATGAAATAGACAAAAAAACCGGAATACCCATTATATCGCTTTATGGTAAAAACCGAAAACCTTCCAAAGCAGCCTTGGATTCCATCGATGTAATGGTTTTCGACATACAGGATGTGGGTTGCCGTTTTTATACCTATATCAACACCTTGGCTGATGTGATGGAAAGCTGTGCGGAACAAGGTAAAACCCTCATGATATTAGACCGTCCGAACCCAAATGGCTATGTGGATGGACCTATACTGGACATGCGCTTTAAGTCGGGTATCGGAAAATTTCCAATCCCTATAACGCATGGAATGACGATGGGTGAATTTGCACAAATGATAAATGGTGAGGGGTGGCTTCCGAATGGTTTGCATTGTAAATTGCAGATCATTCCCCTGAAAAACTACGACCACAGCTTATACTACGAACTTCCGGTCAGTCCGTCACCTAATCTCAACTCGCAAGCGTCTATCATCCTCTATCCGTCCATTTGCCCATTTGAGGGAACCATTATCAGTCAGGGCAGAGGCACCCACATGCCATTTGCAGTCCTTGGCGCACCAGCGCTTAAAGGAATCTACGATTTTTCATTTAAACCGGTCAGTATACCGGGGATGTCTGAAATGCCGCTGCACCAAGATCAGACCTGCTATGGTATTGACCTGAGGAACTATGATATCAAAAGTTTACATGCGTCTGGAAAAATCAATCTCCAATGGATGATAACATCTTATCGGGACTATCCCGACAAGCAACTGTTTTTCGATTCTTCTTTTAGCAAGGCGATGGGGAAGATAGAAAACCTGATGGGGTATGATCAATTTCGGAAACAGATAGCGGAAGGGAAAACGGAAGAAGAAATAAGGGCTTCCTGGGAGCCGGGGCTTAGTCAGTACAAGCAGATGCGTATGCAATATCTGCTGTATGAATAAAATAATGCCCTTCATAATTTCTTATCCGAAACTGCCACCCATTTGGAATAAAGGTAGATACATGGCTATAAGGATGATACCCACAAAAATTCCGAGAAAAATGATAATAAAAGGTTCCATCAGTGAGGAAATCATGGCCGATTGGTGCTCATTAAAATGCTTCATTTACAAATTAATCGCTATTGTAGACAACTGGCGTATATAAACGAAAGCCTTATGTCAAATTAAGATTAACCATAACCACTAAGCTTGTGCAGCTAATTATACTAATTATAAAAGATCATCACGTTGTCTAATTAAAGCCCGTGGCGACTTCACTACCCACATGGTTAGGAGAGATGAAAGCAATAAGGTAACCGACATCAAGATATAAGAGGCTCCGAAACCATTGGTTACGCCATTAAGATAGCCAACGATGTAAGCGCCGCCAAAGGAGCCTAGGGCTCCCATACTATTGATCAAGCCCAGCGCACCACCAACTACGTTTTTAGGAAGAATATCTGTAATTGCTGCGAAAAATGGCCCGTAAGGAGCATACATAGCGCCGCCGGCCAATACAAGCAAGCTGAATGACAACCAAAAGTTACCGGTACCTATTAAGTAGGAGCCGTAAAAGGCGAGGGCTCCGACCAGCAAAAAAGGCCAGATGAATATTTTTCTGTTCAAGGTTTTATCAGATGCGTAGGACGCAACGAGCATGGTTATAATAGCCAATATGTAAGGAACAGCAGCTAACCATCCCGTGATAACGATATCCATATCCGGGGCCGCCTTAATAATCGACGGCAACCACATGACAAAGCCATACAGACCCATACTCCAAAACAGGTATTGCAGACACAAGAGGATCACGGTTTTTGATTTAAATGCCACAGCATAGTTTTTTACGGGTTTAATCTGTTGTTGCTCTTCCTGTAATTGTTTTTCTACCACTTCCCGTTCCTGAGGGCTTAACCAAGCTGCTTCGCTCGGTTTTTCATCGATTAAGCGCCACCAGATAAATGCCCAAACCACGGCTGGAAGTCCTTGAATAATAAACATCCAACGCCAACCCAACGCATGGATCAGATAGCCTGATAACACCGACATCCATAATACCGTTGCCGGATTACCCAAAATTAAAAAGGTATTGGCTCTGGAGCGTTCCGTTTTCGTGAACCATTGGCTTAGCAGGATGAGCATAGCGGGCATTACGGCACTTTCTACTACACCTAACATAAAACGGATAACAATCAGCATATTGACATTGCTCACCATACCGGTAGCAGCGGCTAGCGCACCCCATAATATTAACGACCAAAAAATTAACTTCTTGGCGCTCTTATGCGCTGCATAATGGGCGCCGGGTATCTGGAAGAAAAAATAACCCAGAAAAAAAAGTGACCCTAACAGCGATGAAATAGCAGGAGTGATATTTAAATCTTCTGCCATACCTCCCGCTGCAGCAAAACCAAAATTTGCGCGGTCTAAATAGGCGAGGCTATAGGTAATAAAAACTATGGGTATAATACGGTACCAGCGCGATGGCGCTATTTTCTGCTGCATATTTTTGCGGGTTAAGGGGTATTCATTGGATCTTAACTGCCTGCCTGGCCAGTAAACGCCATTGGTCGTCCTGTAACTGCCAAACCTGAAGAACCTTTAAGCTAACTGTACCGGGCTCTTTTCCTTCATCGTGTGTATGCGCAAAAAACTGGTGCCGCACAATAGCGGTATGGCCCTCCACGTCAACGCTTTGATCGCTTAACTCAATACTGTTGAACTTAAATTTGCCATCCACCATAGAAGCAATACAGGTTGCTCGATCTTCTATCAATCCATTGGAATGCCCATAGGTGAGTGCCTGTGCCGTTAAGGCTTCAAATTTTGCTTGATCTGGTTGTAACATCGTCTGCCTAAAAGATTCGACAGCTTCTTCAACGGCCTCTATTTGCCCGGAGGCACCTGCCGGAGACTCATTACAACTGAAACTGAGTATAGCAATGATCATCATAGGCATTAACCTTAAACTTTTATATATCATAAAAAACTGATTTTAAATATTATATATTAATTATTTTTAGTAAAAATCACGATTTTTCAGGTAGGCATCAAGTTCTTCCCTTGACATGGGTAACTCTTCTCCCGGTAAATCGGCTAACCATTGAATGAAATCGTTTTTGATGTCGTCGGTCCACTTACTATCAATCTGACCGGAAAGGTATTTTTTCTCCCGTAAGCGCTGGGCGCCAAAAGCATCTCTCAACATCGTAAATTCCGAACTGAGCACCAGCTCTTCGACAAGGTGAGATGGTATGAAGATGGTACCGTACTTATTGGCCAATACCGCGTCACCTGGAAGGACCGTCGCACGACCGATTCGGATCGGCGCATTGATTGTGGTGAGCGTCATTTCCATAATGTAGGAGGGATCCTGACCTTTCGCCCACACATTGAAGCCTTCAATCTGGCTCAGTCCATCCATATCTCTAACGGACCCCCAAAAGATCACACCATTCTTTGAATTGGTATAAATGGTATTGCCCAGCATATCACCAATCAGTGTGCCATCAACAATCTTACCGTAGCTGTCGGCTACATACACGTCATTGGATGTCAGGACATCTATGGGCCAGGTATTATTGCCGCCTTGTGTCGACCGACCCTCTTTTAGACCTTGAGCCTTGATCTGCTCAAGTAAATCTGGCCTTGCTGGCATATATTGCGCCGTGACCGCCCTCCCCACCATTACTTGGTCTGGATACATGATCAGTTCCCAGTTGGATTCAAACTGATTGTTATATTTTTGGCTTCGGAGATAACCCCAAGCTTGTTCCATGGATATTTTTTTCAGCCTTTCCAGCAGATTGTCCGGAATTTTCGGACGGCCATCGGGCAATCGTTCACCCTTCCATTGGGGGGTAAGCGCTTTGATATATTCGACAGATGAGCCTACCTGTTGGCTTTTCACACCTTGTACGGCCACTAAAAATAATAATAGGGTAGCAATTGCTTTCATCATCATAACATTTTTATTTTATTCAAAAACAAGAACCGGAATCCAGGTAGTATCCGCTAATAGATAAGGATTTCCTGCTCTTCGATTTTATACTGAAAAGGTTTAACTAGCTGCATGGCATCTAATAATTGTTTGATATCTTCACCTGCGATATTTGCGGTGTACCGATACTGCCTGATCTTTGGATCGCTTATCCGAATATTAACATTATACCAGCGTTCCAACTTAGGTAGCAGTTCTTCCATGCGCTCGTTCTTAAAAATGAGCTTATTCTCAATCCAGGAAGTCTCTTGTATGTATTCCTGATCTTTCATCTGAACTTTGGATAAGTTACTTAATGTAAAAACTAAACTACCTTCACCTTTTTTATTAGGTTTAATGACTTGATCATTATGTAGTACCTCGACTTTTTCGGATGGCTTTAACTGTATCTTTTCTTTTGGACGGTCTTTTATCGCGAGTTCAATAGCCCCACTAATAAGTGTAGCCTCCGTCTGCTGATCGTTTGGATAGGCCTTCACGTTAAATGCTGTTCCCAATACACTGATTGCAAGTTTGTCTGTCTTGATGATAAAGGGTTTGTGTTTATTTTTCGTTACATCGAAATAGGCTTCACCTGTTAAATTTACCAGTCGCTCGCCCTCTTTTTCAAAATCATTATACGACAATCTGCTATCCGCATTTAACCAGACCGCAGTTCCGTCGGGCAAATGCAACTTTTTGCGTACACCTTTTTCAGCAATAATTTCCGTGAAAGCATCTGAAGCACTTTCCGTTAAAAAAAGCTTCCAGAAAATACCCGTCAACACCAAACAGAGTAGGCAGGCAGCGAGCCCATACGCAAAGGTGTTTTTCTTCTCTGCCGAATCAAAATCCAGTTGCTCTCCGAACCTTTTCTTATGCCGCTGATAGGCCAGAGAAGCATCAGAAGACTGATCTTCTTTATGATGCCATAGTTCGCTGACAAATTCTTCATAATAGATCGCCTCAGGATTCTCTGCCAGTAATTTCGATAGCTCTTCCTGTTCCCTGTCGCTAATCTCACCCGCCATCTTACGGGTCAGCAGTATTATTATTCTGTTGTTATTCATATTATTCAGAGGCATCTTCTTATCCTGACGACGGTCCCTACTATAAAGACAGGAAATTACGGTAAATTCCCTAAAGTATATTTTATTTTTTGTTAGCTCCACGTCCGATCATGCGACCGCTGATCGTCCCATTGAGGTGTTGGTTCGAAATAGGATTGATCCTTTTCAATAAGATGTTCTTTGACCACATCATCGTTTAATTCTACGCCGAGCCCCGGTGCTGTCATTGGCACGTTGGCATAACCCTTTTCTATTAGTTTTCTGCCATCAGTGGTTTTAACCAGGTCTTCCCACCAAGGTACATCTACCGAATGATGCTCCAAGGATAAAAAGTTTTCGGTGGCGGCGGCGCAATGTACATTGGCCATGAAGGAAATGGGTGTGCCGGCTTGATGCATGGCCATACCTATTCCAAACTCTTCGGCATAGTCACCAATCCTTTTTGTTTCCAGCAGTCCTCCTGATGAAGCTAAATCCGGATGCACCAAATCGACCGCCCGATTGTGGATCAGGTCTTTAAAATTGCGTAGCAGGTAAATATCTTCGCCGGTAATGGTAGGTGTCTCAATAGCCTCGGTAATTGTCTTCCATTGTTCGGTGTATTGCCAGGGCACCACATCTTCAAACCAGGCTAACCTGTATTTATCCAGGACTTTGCCCAATCTTATGCCGTTGTTCAAATCAAAATGACCATAGTGGTCTGTAGAAATAGGAATATCATAACCCACCATATTCCGTACATTTTCCACAATTTGTGCGAGCTCCTCCAACCCTTTATCCGTAATTTGTATTTGCGTAAAGGGATGCATACGATTGGCATAGGACATGTAGTCATTGTCTCCCCATTGTGCCAATCGCCCCTCTAAGTTTTCCCAAGCCTTACTATTAACCACGGTTCCCGGCTTGCCCCTAAGCTCGCCAATCGATACATCCATCTTCAACCAGGTATAGCCTTGATCCTGAATACGGTACTGAATGAGTTTCTGCTGTTCTTCTACAGATTTAGATTCAGGGGTATCTGCATATAGGCGTACTTTATCGCGATACAACCCACCTAATAGTTGCCAAGCAGGCACATTATAAGCCTTTCCACAGATATCCCATAGCGCCATTTCAACGGCACATACACCGCCTGCTTGTCTTGAATCTCCTCCAAACTGCTTAATCATTTTAAATATTCTCTCGACATTACATGGGTTTTCCCCAAGAATTCTGCTTTTGAGGAACAAGGCATACCGCTCATCGGCTCCATCACGCACTTCGCCTAAACCGTAGATACCTTGATTGGTATCGATACGGATAATAGGTGTACGTCCCATTACGCGGGTCACACAGTAGCGCATATCGGTAATTTTGAGATCTGATGGGGCAGAAAGCCTGTTTACGCGTGATGTGCTATGTGCCAAGGTGTCTTCAAAAGGCAGACTTACCAGCCCCCCGAATGTGAGTCCTCCCATCGCCATTTTTTTTAGAAAATCCCGGCGCGGCTCACCGGTGCTTAGTTGCTCACAGGCTATAGCAGCCTCTTGCCGTTGTTTTTGTTCGGCAGTACGTGTTTGTTCTTTAATTACCTGAATGATATTTTTCATCTTAATCAATTTTTAGTAAATTTTTATCTGCTCGTTGTGCATAAAAGCGTTTATTCGGGGCTATCCCAAAAAAGACGGGTTCCCAAACTGTTTCCACCCATTCTACCGATTGCTTCCTGGACATGGGTAGCATTTACAGAGACCTCCCTCAACGGGTACACCAACCGTCTAATGAAACCACCGGCGGCAGGAACAGAAGGATCCTGGGAAGGAAAATTCACCGGTCTCAATTCCGGATATCCTGTTCTCCGAAAATTTGCCCAGGCTTCCGACCAGTTGCGGAACGAGCTCACCCAATACTGCGTATTGATCTGCTGGAGTGCCTGCTCCTGACTAAAGGCTATTTCGGCTTCCTGCAAATAGGCTTGCTTTTCCTCAGCACTGATATTGACCGTATTACCATACAATGGTGTCTGCTCCATATGTGCCTCTATACCACTTTCATAATAGCTCTGTGCATTGCCGATGCTCAGGTATCCCCGAACGATTGCTTCGGCCAGCAACAACTGCGTCTGTGAAAAAGTAACCATAAACTCCGGTGCATTAACACGCATAACGGTAGCACGGTTAAATTGCGAGTAACGCCATGCGGCACCTATCTTCCCCGGATAATCCGGCGCGCGTTCAATCGAACTTTCATCATAACCATAGGGCATTCCCTGTTGGTCTTCCGGGTTGATATTGGCCGCACCTGCCGTGGCCAGGGGATTAGCGGGGATTTCGTACTTCACGGCTATGTAGCGCAGTCTAGGATCGTTATTGTTTTTAAGAAAATCTACAAAAGGGGCACTGACATAATAGTTGGCACGTTCACCCCCCAAGAGTGGATTGGAGGTGCTATTGGTATAAGTGTCGTTAAATTGAATATAGGCATTGTCGTCATTAGATTGCATCACACCCCCGCGGGCGGGATCAACAGCGATACTTACGAGCGTTTGCGCTTTTGTTTCATCAAGTTTGGTAAAACGCATGGCAATCCGCAGCAGCAGCGAATTTCCCAAACGTTTCCAGCGATCAACCGTACCTTCATAAAACAAATCTGCCGCACCAATACCCGCTTGGTTGGGATCAAGGGCATCGGTAGCTTCCGTATATTCCCGGATGATCGCCTCGTAAATATCAGCCGCCGGATCGTATTTTGGCAAGTAATCGGCTTGCATAAAACCTAAACCAGCTTCACTATAAGGTACATCACCGTAAGTATCTACTAATAGTTGAAAACAGTAAGCTTTCCAGATGCGCGCCATTTGGTAGAGATTGTTTTGCTCTGGGATACCTGCTGTTTTGTCCATTACCTCTACGAGGTAGCGAATCGGACCGGTATAAAGTGTATTGAACGCCTCAGCCGCATGCTGGTCGTTAATGATATTCCGGTTTCCGGCGGCTAACAGTCCGCCATATGGCGTATTTATCTGTTGTACAATTTCGCCTTGATAATGGTATGTAGCGATAGCGGATAGTCGCTGGGCATTGGAAAACAGATAGGAGGGGTCAAGTTCATTGGCCAATGATGGATTAATATTGATCTCCTCAAAATCTCGATCGCAGGCGCTATACGTACATAGTACAATAACGGCCAAAAAACATCTGTAGATTTTTTTCATAACTGGCATACTATTAAAAATTAACATTGAGGTTTAAGCCGTATGTCCGCGTTGTGGGTAAAGCATGGGCCTCTAAGCCCGCGCTTAAATCCGACGCCGAATACTGCGTCTCTGGATCCAGGTTGTCGACCTGTTTTCGGATAATGAACGGATTGTTAACAAACAGGTTGGCATTGATGGATTTGATGAAGGTCTGGCGGAAAAACCTGCTCAGATCATAGCCTAAAGAAAGCGTGCGCGCGCGGATAAAACCGGCATCATAAATAAAGGGGGTTGCAATATTCCCGGAGCGGTATTGACTATAAAACAATTCTGCTTCAACAGGAGTGGCATTTGGTGAGCCGTCGCTATTTACGCCATCAAACACTACACCGCCTTCCCGACCAACCAAACTATTCTGATGTAGGCCATGTCGGGTCCAGTTGAAGTTGGAATTGGAGATCATTTTATGTCCTCCCTTGAAATCGATCTGCGCAAAGAAACGGATGCCTTTATAGGTAATCGTATTGAGCCATCCACCGGTATGAAGCGGTACTGCGCTACCGTAAGTGACGATATTTCCCGGAAGAAAAAGGCCGTTTGACGTAATAATCTCTCCGTTTTCATTACGGAGATAATCGACACCACGCAGGGAGGCCATGGGTAGGCCGACCTCATGCGAAACCACACCGATATATTCACCGGTACCGACATCAAATCGGCTTTGATTATCGGCCAGTTGCAGTACCTTGCTTCTATTATAGGCGTAATTGAACACCGATTCCCACTTTATATGTTCCTTTCTAATGGGCTCTACTGTAATTGACGCTTCGATGCCTCTATTTCGCAATCTGCCTACATTGACAAGTGTTTGTTCATAACCTGAAGCATTGGAAATATCAACGTTTAAGATTTCGTCCACCGTCAATTTATTATAGGCAGCCACATCAACCGATAAACGGTTATCAAATAGTTTAAAGTCGATACCAAATTCTGTTTCTTTTACGGTAAGTGGTCTTAAATTGGCGTTAGGACTAATATTGGATGTAATGATTCCTAAGGGAATCCCGTTGAATAAGTTGTTTTCGATATTGTAGTACAGGGTGTTAGTATAGGGGTTGGTATCACCACCCACCTCCGCATAAGAAGCCCGCAATTTACCGAAGTCCAACCATGATGGTTTAGACGTCCATATTTGACTGAATACAAAACTGGTGCTGGCAGAAGGGTAGAAGGCGCTATTGGATGCGGGATTTAAGGTAGAAAACCAGTCATTTCTGCCAGTCAAGTTCAAAAACAGGAATTCGTCAAAAGAAAAGTCTATAGTGCCAAATACTGCGTTTACCCTCTTATGCGATAAGGTGTAGATGGGATTTTTTATTTGGCCATTATCGACTGTGTATAAGTCGCGTATGAAAAAATTCGTTACCGAGGTACCCATACCTTCAGATTTTTGATCCATTGAATTCATCCCAAAAGTGGCATCGATACCCCATAATCCGATCTGCTGATTGGTACCCACCAAGAGATCGATGTTCCGTTCGCGGAAGGTGGCGGTATTCTGAAAATAGTTTCCGTTGAAACCGGTGGGTGCTACAGGTAACATTGCTGTTCCGCTAGGTCGATTGGCGTGCCGTACATTGGTGAAATAGTCTTGACCGATACGTCCTTGTGCCCATAACCATGGTGCAAATTGGTAGCGTAGGGAAACATTCCCGAAGAGCCGATCACGCTTTTGCGTTTCAAAACGTTCATTGATAGACCAATAGGGATTCGTGCGATCCGTAAACCGGGAAAGTCCGATTTCATCACCCGTTTCTGCATCTTTATAGGCATTCTCCAGCCATTGTAGATCAATACTATTGGCCAAGGTATAAAGGGTTTGATTAACATTGAAAGCTTGCTGGTTCACTACCGGTGGGTTGTCATTGAACTCATTGGAATAATTGGCGTTAACCTGTACCGATAAGTCTTTGCTCAAATTGTAATTAAGACCAACATTGAATATTTTTTTATTATAATTGGAATTGGGAACAATGCTATTGGCGGAGGTATTGGCAAAGGATACACGAAAATTACCTTTTTCATTTGCTCCTGATACGGCAAGTGAATTGGTAAATGTTCTCCCGAGATCGTAAAAATCCCGGACACGATTTCTGTAAGGTAGGTAGGGGCGTTCCACACCGTCATGTTGCATGATAGGTAAGCCATCGAAACGCGGTCCGAAACTCCATACACCGGTTCGCCTGGCATCGGCCAATGTTTCATTCCGAATACCATATTCACCCTGCCCGTATTCGTATTGAAAGTCCGTATAATCCAGGGCCTGATCTGCCTGGAAACTTGAACTGTAGCTGATGCCTAAACCGCTTTCCAATTCACTCCCAGCCTTGGTTGTGATAATAATGGCACCATCTTTTGCGCGGAAACCGTACAGTGCTGCAGCCGCCGCCCCCTTTAGCACGGTAAGGGAAGCAATGTCGTCCGGATTGATACTTTGTAAGCCATCGCCCAAATCGGTATTTACTTCCCCATCATTGCCGGCGCTGGCATCATTTGCACCGCCCTGCGGCGCGTTGTTGATCGGCACACCATTGACCACAATTAAGGGAGAATTATTCCCTCCAAAAGAGGACTGGCCTCTTAAACGAATTTTGGAAGAACCGCCCGGACCGGTTGGAGATGGCGACACGTTTAAGCCAGCAACCTTTCCGCTCAGGTTGTTTCCGAAATTTGTCATTCGGTTTTCAATCAGCTGATCTGGATTTACTGCCGAGGCGGAATAACCCAGCTTTTTATTTTCCCTTTTGATCCCCATGGCGGTCACTACTACTTCACCTAGTTGCTGCGCATCCTCTTGCAATACCACATCCAAGCGGTTTTCGTCCGAAACCGTTATCTCCTGCGATAAATAGCCTAGATAGGTAAAGATAAGCGTAGCATTGGCAGGTATCTCCAGACTATAAGAGCCATCTGCAGCCGTTCGTGTACCTTTCCCCTGCATGCCTTTGATAAGCACACTTGCACCGGCTATGGCTTGACCATCAGCGCTTTTAACCAATCCACTGATAGTTCGTGACTGTTGTTGGGATTTGTCGCGCACGACAATCAAATCGTCTTTTAGCTCTTTGTACTCCAAGCCTGTATCAACTAATAAACGGGCGAGCACCTCAAGCACAGGTATACCTTTGGCATCGATGCTTACCGGGATATGCAAGGCGGTACTTTCCTCACTGTACATCAGCCTGATTTTGCCTTTTTTTTCCAATATGGGAAGTACATTTTTGAGTGCGACATTTTGCACTGAAAGATCGATTTTCTCTCCCCGGTCAACTGATGTTGATGAAGTACTGAATGAGCAAAGAATAAGAAGCGCCAAAGCGCAGAGAGGTAGTAACCGTTTCGTTCCGGTAAGAATATAAACAAAAGGCCTCCCTTTAAGAACCCTTTCGTTTAGTTCTTTATTTTTCATAGTTTTGTTCATAATTGTAAAAAATCTAAGGATTAGTATTACACTAATTCAAGGAAGCAAATGAGAGGTGTTGGCGCACTTCTCATTTTTTCTATTTATGTTGCTCTCATAATGAAATCGTTTATAATGTTAACAATACATTTTATCGCTTAAGGCATAATGCTTTCCTACTAAAAGACGCAGCTTTGGAAAACGGTTTTATTGGTTCTGTTTTATCAGCATCTATTATAAAAGACAACTTATTTTTAAAATTTCCCTAAAAAAAAATAATTTTATAAAAACGGGCAGGTTTCTGGTAGTCGAAGGTCTTTGGAAACAGTAGGAACAGGTGATGGTGACAATATAACTTTGTCGAAAAGCTAAGCAAATCTAAATTCGGCTTTTAGGAGGTGGCTTAGTTTTTTCATCGCGTTTACTAAATGCGCATCAACCGTTTTTGTAGAGACTCCCAATAGTTCTGCGACTTCCTTATACGAAAAGCCTTCTTCTTTTACAAGTTGGAAAATGAGTTTACATTGTTTGGGTAGTTTGGCTATGGATTGTTCCAGTTTGATTTTCATTTCTCCATGAATAAATATCGCTTCCGGACTGGGACTATATAATTGAATATCCATATCTACATCGTCCAGTGATAAAACTTCCTTTCCCGTTTGTTGTTTTAAGCTATTGAACGATCTATTCTTTGCCGCGATAAAAGCATAATGCTTGACATTTTTTACGTCCATCAGTTGCTTACGCTTATCCCATAATATAAATAATACATCACTGGCAACCTCTTCGGCAAGCTCGGCCGACTTCAAGATACTGTAGGAAAATTTCCTGAGGGGTTCAAACAACTCCTTAAATAGTTCAACGTAAGCTAATTCGGCATTATTAATTGCCATCTGACGGACCAAAACGGTCAAATCACGTGTTTTCTTGGTCATGGTTATATAATTGGAGAAGTCAAACTTAGATAAATTTCCGCTATAAAAAAAAAAATCTAAGGCAGAGGAGAGGATAATTTGCCAACGTTGTCCTTATGGGTGAATAGTTAAAAAAGATTTAGAATAAATTTTTTTAATAAGAGACAACCGGGTTCAGATCAGCTAGCAGACATTAATAATAAAACATTTGGAAGTACAAATTTTATTCCAGTACTTAGTGTGTACGTTACCGTAAATTATAAACCTGTAGTAAAATGGGTATTACATTACACTTATCAATTTAGAAAATTTGTTGCTTATGCATAAGGTAATTACACTGTATCTATTCCTTACAGCTATTATTTCAACAGACGCCTTTGCCCAATCGTCAATTGCGCGCCGGAAGCAATTTTTAGCCGATACCAAAGAAATCATAATCAAACAGCGGTTCCGTGAGAATACGCGCCGGGTATCTGTGCAAGACAGCACCTGGGACGATTGGCTGAAAAGAACAGGCGAGCTCCCGCCGGATTTTGATCAGATGCCTTCCATACCGCTACTTCCAGATCCTTTGATTACCACCGATAGCGGTAAAATGAAACCAATAAAAACGAACGAGGAGTGGCAACGTAAAAGGGAATGGATTAAAGCAGAATATCAGCAATGGATCTCGGGACATATGCCTCCTGCCCCTAAAGATGTCAGGGCGGATATTTTGTCGGACAAAGTGGAGGAGGGTACGCGTATACAGACGATAGAGCTTCATTTTGGGCCTCAGAATCGGGCAAAAATGACTATAGAATTAATAATTCCAACTAGCAAAAAACCTGCTCCCGTATTTCTTACACAGTGGAACCACCGCGATTGGGCACAGCTTGCGGTGAAAAGGGGATATATTGCCTGCGTGTATGCGGCAGCGGATATAAAGGATGATACTGATCCCTACCAGTCGTTATACCCTGATTATGATTTTAGTTCACTTATGCGCAGAGCTTGGGGCGCCTCCAGAGTGGTAGACTATTTATTAAAACGCGAAGAGGTAAATGATGAGCAAATAGCCATTACCGGGCATTCGCGCAATGGGAAACAATCACTATGGGCGGCTGCATTTGATGAGCGGATAGCGGCTGTTGTTTCCAGCAGTTCGAGCACAGGGGGAGATGCGCCCTGGCGATACGGAGACCCTCAGTATGCCAGTGAAACACTGGATTATGTAACGGCGTGGAACGGGCATTGGTTTCATCCCAGATTGCGTTTCTTCTTCGGCAGGGAAGATCGGTTGCCGGTGGATCAAAACGCATTGGGGGCCTTAATCGCTCCCAGACCGCTGCTCTACCATTATTCCATTGTTGAGCGTGGACTAAATTCCTGGGCCAATGAACAGAACTATTATGCGGTTAAACAGGTATATGACTTTCTGCAGAAACCAGAAAACATTGGTGTGCTTACCAGAATGGGTGAGCATCCGGTTGCGGCAAGGGACGTGGAACGGACGCTGGACTTCTTAGATATTCATTTTAATAGGCTGGATGATAAATGGATTAACCATTTATACTACACGTATAGTTTCGATGAATGGGAAGCGTATCACCCAAATGATAAGGCAATTGCCGCTACACTACCGTCTGTTACGCTCAAAAAGGATTATACGGATACGTTGTCATTTCATAAAGATCGAACGGCTATTATTGAAAAACTGAATTGGCTTCTGGGCGATGAACCAACAGGTTTGAAGGCCGTTAATGTAGGTGCCTGGGATAACCCAAGACAAGACTGGATTGAAAAAATCAACCCACGCCCGAAGGTGAAGGGAGCAAAGGCTATATATTTAGGCCCCTATACAGCAATTGGTGATCATATAGGTGGCGTTTTATACTGCCCTGTTGACACATCTGATCAGCTTAAAACGAGAACAAATGGTAAATTACCGGTTATTATTTACGCGCATCAATACGCACACTCTACCGGTTTTTCTAAAGGATATGACAAAGATGGGCGGGCAGGCACCGCTGAATTGTTTCAAGAATTGACAAAGATGGGCTTTGCCGTTCTGGCCATAGATATGTTTGGCTTTGGGACACGTATTGAAGAGGCCAAAAATTTTTACAAACGGCACCCTACATGGTCAAAAATGGGAAAGATGATCAGGGATTTAAGGGGATGTATCGATGCAGTGGAACAGTTGGATTACCTGGATAATGAACATATATATCTTTTAGGAAATACGATAGGGGGCAGTGTATCGTTAATGACGGCTGCCTTGGACGATCGTGTTGCAGGCCTGGCAACCGTGGCTGCCTTTTCTCCCTGGAGAACTTCAAACGATCAATATGAATCAATAAGGATATATGCGCATCTGCATGGGTTTATACCTAGGTTGGGTTTTTTTGTAGATTCTCCACGGAACACCCCCATTGATTTTGGTGAAATTATAGCTGCAGCGGCCCCTAAACCGATGAAAATAATTGCTCCAGAACTCGACCGCCATACAGATATCCCTGCTTTGCAAGATATGATAAGTGCTGTGAGTGGCGTTTATGAGCTCTATGGAAAAAGGAAGGAGTTGGTATTGACTTATCCGCGTGAAATTAACCGGATGACCGTAGAAATGTATCAGGAGCTTGCTGATTTTTTTGATGGCTTATATCAGGATGGTAATCAAAAAGGACACTGAATCTATAAAATAATCGGTACATAGCCTTGATTCAATAGCCTAATGATAAATTAATAGACAGATTTTTTATCTTTGGGTAAAACATCTAAAATATGAACAACATCGCATTTCTCTTGGCTCGGTTGGCGATAGCAGGCAGTATGTTCGGACATGGACTGGTGCGCTTGCCGAAACTGCAGACTTTTAGTGAGGGAATGGTGGCTGATTTTAAAGATGCCGCTCTGCCGATAAGCCTTGTTTCTGCTTTTAGTTATATTATCCCGATCGCAGAGTTTGTAATTGGTCTTTTATTACTGCTAGGCTTATTTACCCGAGTGGCATTAATTGCCGGCGGTATCTTGATGCTTTTCTTAATTATGGGAACTTCGGCCATTGAAAACTGGGGCGCACTTCCGTCGCAACTGATTCATGTTGCTTTCTTTGCTGTATTGCTAAACCATGTGCAAAGTAACTATTTAGCTGTAGATAATCTCCTGAATAAAGGATAGTGTTAATCGATCTGTAACAGATCTTTATAGATAGCGTAGTTCTCTTCGTCAAAGCAAACGAAAATTACCTTTTCTATTTTATCGGTTGCGTCTAAAAAATCTTCTACCGTTTTAATCGCGATTTGAGCTGCGTGCTCTTTCGGAAAATGGTAAACTCCAGTGCTTATATTGGGAAAAGCAATGGTCTTGACGTCATGCGCTATAGCCAGTTCAAGGCTGGCTTCATAAGCTGATGAGAGTAAAATTTCTTCCTTGTCCTTTCCGCCATGCCAAACGGGTCCAACCGCATGGATGATATATTGAGCTGGCAAATCACCTCCATGGGTAATGACTGCTTCTCCGACCTTACAACCTCCCTGTTTTTCGTTAATCTTACGGCATTCTTCTAAAATACGCTTACCTCCCGCTCGATGAATAGCGCCATCTACACCATCACCGCCCAACAAAGAGGTGTTGGCCGCATTTACAATAGCATCTGCCTGCACTTTTGTAATGTCTCCCTTAACTAGCTCCACCATAGTAATCCTTTTTTTAACCTAAACTGTTTAACCCGATATATTGTTTGTGTCGAAAGTGTTTAATACGGTCTCATCAGTGTTATCTTGTAGAACAAAGAAAAGCGATAAATTTGGTAAGAGTAAAGCGATAATATTTTACCTTTGGCTTCGCAAAAATAATATAACAAATGACACCGGAAGAGATAAAAACATACTTTGACGATAACCCTCCGCCCTTTGAAGTGGAATGGAAACCTTGGGCTAAAATTATCAATTCGAAGAAATTTCTAGAAGCATGTTTTAACGGTATTCAACAATATAAAGGCAATTACACGAATTGTCCGGATTATTGGCATCTACTGGCGTTCTATCAGGATATTATCGGTAATAATGCCGATAATTCATGATATCGGCAATAATACCGATATGTTTTCACGCACCGATATGTAAATATTATTTAATCATTGGCTAATTGAGCAGAACTGACTCCACTTTTTCTGTTCTATATTTACCGCCACGAATATGTGCGATACTGGATGATTAAACTACATCTTGTTTAACTTACATGATGGTGTCGCTAAAGCTGCCTGTATAGCAAGCAACTGGTGTGACTGTTTTGTCATTTAACCAATTATTTATATACCAATTAATTTAATATTATGATGAACCGAAAAATCCTTATCGGCGGCGCGGTCTATTTATTAACGGCATTGGCCAACCCCTCCGTTCAAGCCGAAGGTTCCTTGAACACAATCAGTAATTATTCCCTGAAACAGTTTCCGACAAGTCTTCGGCAAGAGCTTATCGTTAAAGGAACCGTACGTGACCAAGACGGTAGTATACTACCTGGTGTATCCGTCACAGCCAAAGGAAATGAGACTTTAGGAACAATGAGTGACGACAATGGCAATTTCTTGCTCGAAGTTCCGGATGCAAACACTATTCTGGTATTCAGATATGTAGGCTATCGAGCAAATGAGGTTACAGCTGCGGAAAGATTGGAAGTGACCTTAACCATTGACGACAATCTCTTGGACGAGGTGGTTGTTGTGGGGTATGGAACCCAGAGACGACGGGATATCACAGGAGCTGTTGCCACCGTGTCTAGTCAAGACTACCAGAGCACAGCTATTACGAATGTTGGTCAGGCGCTGCAGGGAAGAACCGCAGGGGTACAGGTCGCAATGCCTTCTGGTCGACCAGGAAACGCCGCACAGGTGCGGGTACGCGGCGTTGGTACACTCGGCAACAGCAACCCAATTTACGTAATCGATGGACAGATTACAGAAGGTGGTATCACACATCTTAACCCAGATGATATCGAAAATATGTCAATATTGAAGGATGCTGCAGCATCGGCAATCTATGGGTCAAGAGCAGCTAATGGCGTGGTGATGATTACCACGAAACGTGGAAAGGCCGGAGCTGCTCAAGTTTCCTTCAATGCTTATTATGGTTTGCAGCAGATCAGCAATTATCCCGATATGCTTGATGCCCAAGGTTTCGCAACACTGCAGAACGAAGCTAGGGAAAATGCAGAATTAAATCCCCATTGGGAAGATCCCGCTTCCCTGGGAGTGGGGCATGATCGGCTGGCCATGATTTTTCGCACGGCACCAATGCAGAATTACCATACTTCAATAAGCGGTGGGAGTGAGCGTTCTCAATATGCCGCAAGTTTGGGGTTTATGAATCAGGAAGGCATAGGTGTGGGGTCTGACTACAAACGATATTCTGCCAGCTTCAATTCAGACCACCAAATAACTAAGATCTTTAATTTTGGCAATAGCTTAATGTTGACCCGAGGCGACCGAAGGGATGGTATTTGGCGAGAATCGCTCGTGAATTCAATTAGATACTCTCCTACAATACCGAAATACTTTGAAGATGGAAGCTACGCTTATGCCACACGGCCCGGCGAACAAGTTGGTTACCTTTCACCATTACCTTTATCCACTATTTTTGATGATGATGAGTCCATTTATCGTGTTTTAGGAAATGTTTATGCAGAATTCGTTTTTAATGATTACTTGAAGTTCAAGAGCACGCTTGGTATTGATTATCAGGTCACCAACTCCATGAACTTTGACCCAACTTATGCCTTCGGTACGCGCACAAATACCATCAATAGACTTTGGAAAGGTAATGACTTTTCCCGCACTTGGTTGAATGAAAATACGTTAAGCTATGATCGTACATTTCAGGAAAAGCATGAGCTATCCGCGCTAGTTGGACTTACGGCACAAGAAAATTATACCGAATATTTTTCTGCCGAACGTAGGAATCTGCCCAACAACGACCTACGTGCACTCAACGCCGCAAGCACTAATGACCTGGCACGGGGCGGGGGTTCCGATTGGTCATTACTTTCGTTTCTGGCGAGGGTAAATTATATTTATAATGATAAATACTTGTTCTCAGCAAACTTTAGGGCTGATGGTTCATCTAGGTTTGGACCGGATAATCGATACGGTTATTTTCCTTCGTTCTCTGCAGGATGGCGGATCAAGAATGAAGCATTTATGCAAGACCTCACATTTATTGATGATATGAAAATACGTGCAAGTTGGGGGCAGCTGGGTAATCAGGAAATTGGTTTATACTCCTATGCCAACGTTGTCGATCTTGCACAGAATTATGTTTTTGGACAAGAACAGGGAATAGCCAGTGGAGCGGCACCAATAACCTTAGGTAATAGAAATGTACGCTGGGAAACGACTCAAATGAGTAATATTGGTATAGACTTCACCTTATTCAACGGCAAATTGGATGTGGTGACGGAGTATTTCATTAAAGACACAAAGGACATGCTCTTGCAGACACCGGTACCATTGAGTACCGGCATTGCTGAGGCACCTTACCGGAATGTAGGAAAAATCCGTAATCAGGGCTTTGAACTGAGCCTGATTCATCGGGGAGAGGTAGGAGAGTTGCAATACCAAATCGGTGGGAACCTATCGACATTAAAAAATCGTGTCATTGAATTGGCAGGTCTTCCAGTCATCGATGGGCAATTCCGATCAGTAGAAGGTCGATCCATACGATCAATATTCGGTTTTATTCATGATGGTATTTTTCAAACACAGGAAGAAGTGGATGGAGCTGCTACGCAACCTGGAGCGGCTCCCGGAGATATCCGTTGGCGTGATCTTAATGGCGACGGTGTAATTAATGATGCTGATCGTGACTTTATCGGAAATACGATACCTACGCTTAATTATGGCTTTAATGCCAGCCTGAATTATAAAGGTTTCGACATGAATATCTTCTTTCAAGGTGTATCGGGAAATGATATTTACCTAGGCGGTTTTGGACGTGGCTTCATGCATAACTTCGATAATAGTGTGGCAGAATATTTAGGTAGATGGACCGGCCCCGGAACATCGGATTATCTCCCTAGAATGGTGTGGGGAGATCCGGCCAGTAATGGAAGAACATCTAACTTTCACGTATTCAGCGGAAGTTATCTACGCTTGAGAAATGCGCAATTAGGTTACACCCTTTCTAACAAAGTATTTGGCCTTAATCGCTTGAGGCTGTACGTAAGTGGCGAGAATTTACTGACCTTCACAAAGTATCCTTGGTTTGATCCGGAGGTTGTAGATGGGACAGACAACAATTTCGAAGAGGACATGACATATCCACTTGCCAGAACGTTTATGTTCGGCGTAAATGTCACTTTTTAAGCTAATATCCATTAATTGAAAAAAAAATGAAAGCATTTATCAAAAATATTTTATTCCTAGTAACTGTTTTTGGCCTAACAAATTGTTCAAACTTCCTCGACAAAGAACCGTTGGAGGCACTGGTCGATGAAAATTTTTACCAAACGGAAGAAGATGCATTGAGAGCTATCAATGCGACTTATGCGCCTCTGGCTAGTGGAGCTGGTCCGCTGATGGTAAATCGAATTGGCGACAGGATGGCAGGAGATACACAAACAGCAGAAACGGATGATCCATTGTCGCTTTTTACGATTTTACCTAACAATGAGACGGCAACAGCCTCTTGGCAAAATGCATATGCGGGTATTCTTCGGGCAAATCTAGCCATAAATAGGTTGGCGGATGCTGAACTCGACGAAGAATTAAAAAGTCGGCTACTCGGCGAAGCTCACTTTTTGAGAGGTTTGTACTACCACTACCTGGCGATCATTTTCGGTGAAGTTCCATTGATTTTAACCCCTTCAACAGATACTGATGATTATCTGGTAAGTCGCACACCGATCGACGAAATCTACCGACAGATTGAACAGGATTTGGCATTTGCGGAAGAGCAATTACCGACAAATTACACTGGAGCAGACGTTGGTCGAGCTACCCGGGGAGCGGCTAAGGCGTATTTGGCCAAAGTACATTTATATCAGGAAAAATGGGAAGAAGCCGCGGCTAAGGCGGCCGAAGTAACCGATAATGCGGCGTCTTTTGGCTATCGCTTGATGGATGATTATTTCCATGCTTTTGAACTCGAAAACGATAACAGTCCGGAATCGATATTTGAAGTGCAATATGCCTCTTTTTTAGGTGGCTTGGGTTCTATCTTAAATGATTACGACGCGCCCCGGGCATCAGGTTTTTCGCCCGACGGTGGCTATGGTCAAGGAACAGTCAGGAGAGCATTCGTTGAACATTTTGCGGAAGGGGATCCACGATTGGGTTTCAGTGTTTTTATGGAAGGAGATGTCTTTCAGGGTATTACCTACAACCCTGCCTTCACGCCAACAGGATTTAGTACAAAAAAATATATTGTTGGAAGAGGTCCGAACATTGAGCCCAGTAATAGCCCTAAGAATTTCATCATGATGCGGTACGCTGAATTATTACTTATTAGAGCGGAGGCACTGAATGAAGTAGGAAGTACAGCAGAAGCAGTAGTATATGTCAATCAGATAAGACAACGACCAAGCGTTAATATGCCTACAATTGCCACGGGAATTTCTCAAAATGCGCTACGCGAAGCAATTAAACTGGAACGTCACTCGGAACTGGGGCTTGAAGGACATTTTTTCTTTGACTTAGTACGTTGGGGCGATGCGGAATCTTATTTGTACGGTATTGGAAGAACTAATTTTAGACCGGGCGTACATGAACGGCTTCCAATCCCACAAGCAGAAATGGATCTTAATCCAAACCTGACACAAAATCCCGGATACTGATAATTGGGACAACAAATAAGTAAGTGGATGGTGCAGATATTGCCGGACCATCCACTCACTTATACCAGACAGCAGAGCAATCAAAATTTTACCATAGCTTTTATGACAGCGGAAGCAGGATCTAGCCAAGATGGGAAAACTTGTTCTACGTCTTCGAATCCCACCTGATGCGTAATATAATGTGTTGGTAGAATATACTGCCGCTGCATACAGCTTATCACATAGTCAAAATCTGTTCGGGTAGCATTTCTGCTGCTCATTAAAGTTGCTTCCCTCTTATGGAATTCAGGGTGGCTAAAATTGATGAATTCCTTTTGTAATCCGATGAGCACATATCGGCCGCCGTGGGCTATATACTGAAAGGCATTGTTAATAGCTTGCAGGTTTCCGGTACAGTCTATAACTACTGTAGGCATATTGCCAGATGTTATTTTTTCCAGCTTTTCGATAGGGGATGCCTCAAGCGGATTAATGGTATGGGAAATAGCCAGTTTGTCCTTGCAGAAGGCCAAGCGTTGATTGTTGATATCCATGGCAACGACTTCAGCACCGGCAATTCGGGCAATTTCCATTACGCCTAAACCAATCGGACCCGCACCAATCACCAATACATGTTCACCCGATTTTATGGCAGCTCTACGAATACCGTGTGCACCTATAGCTAAAGGTTCAATCAGCATTAGTTCGTTGAACGAAAGTGATGCGCCCTTAACAATAGCAGGATTTGGAACACAAATATATTCCTGCATGCCACCGTCACAATGTACACCAATGACTTGCATATCAACGCAGCAATTTGTTTTTCCATTACGACAGGCAATGCAGTTATCGCAGTGCAAGTATGGAATAACAGTTACTCGTTCACCTATTGTGAAACCGCTTCCTTTTTCAGTTTCGGCGATCTCGGCAGCAATTTCATGTCCGAGTATACGTGGATATTCAAAATAGGGCTGTATACCTTCAAAAGCATGCAAGTCTGTACCGCATATACCAATACTTTTTATTTTTAAAATGGAATGGTCGGGTTTAAGACTTGGCTTTTGGGAGTGTGTGAGCTTGAGCTGCCCGGGTTGCACGCACGAAATACTTATCATAATGTGCAAAATACGCTTATTCCATCAATATAAAGCTTATGTTGTTTAACCACCTTTTAAGGAATTTTAACATAAAATTGCTTTTCCAAGGTTTTTTTTGAAAATTGCTTTTAACTTATTGATATTCCGGGCTCCAAATGAAAGCAAAGCAATTGATTGTGCCGCATAATGCATCCAGTTCTTTTAGCATACGCAAAGAGCAGTTACCCAATATAAATAATAAGTGGCACTGCCATGTAGAAATGGAGTTGATCCATTTCCATAGAGGCTCGGGCACGCAGTTTGTGGGTGATCATGTGAAACGATTTTCTGCTGGTGATGTGGTGCTTGTTGGAACTAATTTGCCTCACTATTGGCGCTTTGACCAAGAAACGATAAGCAATAACCCAAAACCGTATTCAACAGTTCTACATTTCAATGAAGATTTTATCGGAGATCGCTGGAAAATCGCACCGGAGTCAAAAATGATTCAATCTCTCTTTAGAAAAGCCGATCAAGGCGTTTTGATTACCGGTAAAAGTGCTGCCAAGGTAGCAGAACATCTGGAAGCTATTTATGAGGCTGAAAGTTTTCAGCGTATTCTATGTTTATTGCAATGCCTGCACGAGATTTCATTGATGAAAGAGTTAAAACTACTTTCCTCCCTAGGTTTTGAATATAAAAACACCCGGGTTGAAACGAATAGGTTAAATGACATTTATACCTTTACGCTAAACAATTTCCGTAATAAAATCAGTTTGGAAGATATCGCGGCAGTGGCCGACTTAGTGCCCAGTTCTTTTTGCAGGTATTTTAAACATCATTCAGGAAAGACATATACGCAGTTTCTACAGGATATCAGAATAGGTTATGCCTGTAAACTCCTGTTGGAAGATAAAAACAGTCTGAAGCAAATCTGTTATGACAGCGGCTTTTCTAATTATACTTCCTTTCACGAAATTTTTAAAAGCGTAACCGGTAAAACTCCCCGGGAATATAAAGCGCAACATCAAGCCCTTTAATTTTATATTTTGCATCTTTGCGCTTTATTCAAAATATAGTGCTATATGCTGTTACGTCTATTTATTTTTGTGTGTTTTGGCGTTATAATGCTACCATTACAAAAAGCTTTTTCGCAACTTAATGAAAAAATGGAACCTGGCCATCGCGATACCATCTTGAGCGAAAAGCAGGAATTTCAACAACAACCCGGATTGGCCCTTGCAGCTTCTAAGATTTTCTTTTCTGACAAACGTTATGCTATCAGTGGTTTTGGTGAATTTAACTACGTACCTGTTCAGACAAATGTTGACAAAGGTTTGGGCGATCTGGAACTATATTATTCCGGCTTATACCGTTATTCCACTTTCTTTGGATATAAAATCACCGACAAACTTATATGGAATTCTGAATTTCAATTGGAGTTTATACACGATGGGGATAGAGAAGCGCAACACGAAATAATGGTAGAAGCATTTGTTGATTATCTTTTTAGGGATTACCTCAAGGCGAGGATCGGTTTTTTTCCGCTTACTATCGGATATGTAAACAATAATGATGAACCTATCATGTTTTATGCGGTGAATCGATCGGAGGTAGAACGGTTGATTATCCCTTCTACATGGATTGAGTTTGGTACAATGTTGTACGGAAACATTTCAAACGCATGGAATTACACACTGGGTTTTTCACAGGGTTTAAACAGCAAAAATTACTTAAGTGGTACCTGGATCAGACAGGGGCGCGAAATAAGGTTCGATCTTCCTCGGGCTATTAGTGTTAGTCCTCAACTTAATTATATAGGTGTAAAAGATCTGACACTATCTGTGTCTGGCTATTATGGAGATTCCGGACAAGGAGAAACGGTTATTTTAAATGATGTGGAAAATCGTGTGCGAGCAAATATCGTCCTAGGATCGGCCTATGCCAAGTATGATTGGAATAATTTTAGATTGTTGGCCTTGGGGACATATGGAAAACTATCCGATTCAGATAAAATATATGAGTTAACCAAACAAGATG
This sequence comes from Olivibacter sp. SDN3, assembly GCF_014334135.1. Lineage (NCBI taxonomy): Bacteria > Pseudomonadati > Bacteroidota > Sphingobacteriia > Sphingobacteriales > Sphingobacteriaceae > Olivibacter > Olivibacter sp. SDN3. Next base: position 4,311,289 of record NZ_CP060497.1, on the reverse strand, counting down.
ATGGGATAGGGCAGGTGTTGGGAGAAAATGTTTATGGTTATCTTTTTGAGGCTGGGTGTGATGTGCTTCCCTATATAAGAAAACGTAAGCCCGTGAGTAGTGAGTCGAATTGGTTCTATGATCCTAAACAGATGAAATTGAGCTTTTTTGGTAGATACGAACGTTTAAATACCCATCAACAGGTGAATCAACATTTACGATCGTTACCACGAACAGAAAACAACCTTGCTATCTGGACAACCGGGCTGAACTTCAATAGTCGCGAGAATATTGTTTTTAAGGCTAATTACCAATATCGAAAGAATAAGTTTGAAGGCGATTTACATCCATCTAAAAACTTGGTAGAAACTGGAATAGGTTTTATTTTCTGAGCGGCGAAAAACGTCTTAATAACAAAAAAATAGCTGTTTTTGAGGTTTTTTGCTTAATGGTAGAATATAAGATCGATTTTGCCGGCAGCTCGTTAATTCCAAAAATGATATAATGTTGATATTTTGAGAACATTTTAGCTAATGTAAGTGTTTATCAATCAATATTTAAATCAACTTTCAATAATCAACATTCAAAAACCAAGATTATGAATTTGGAATTTGCAATCAACAATAGAACGCAAGGTTCATTCTATGCGGTGTATACGCCCGTTAGCTGTACCTTAAGACGAAGAGACGGTCAACCAGGCGCGGCGCCTGTGCCTGTGTTGGTTCGTAATCAAAACACCAATCAGGGTGGACAATTCGTGTTTTATACCGATTTATCTGCTCCACCAAGTGATTCGTTTATTTTGCAAGTGCCTGGAGATGGTTCTACCGTTAGCTTCTATATCGGAGGTAAACCAAACGCTCCAAGTACGAATTACAATGATGCTGCAATCGATTTTAGAAATGGTGGCTTCTCGCGCCTAGTCGTTCGGTTCACCATCCGAATTCGGAAGAATGCGAATAATCTAACGGTAGTGGAGCGGGATAAGTTTTTGAACGCATTTGTGCGCGTGGTGCAGGAAGGAATTTATCAGCAGTTTCTAGACATGCATAATGAAGCGGTAAGTAGCGAGATTCATAACCGAGCGGCTTTTCTCCCCTGGCATCGCATTTATCTCCTCGACCTGGAAAGACATCTGCAATTGTTCGATAGAAGTGTAACTATTCCGTACTGGGACTTTCAGGCCCCTGCACCTAACGTGTTCAGCTTGGATTTTATGGGCATACCGGCCAGTGGGTCTGGTGGACAGTTACAATTCAGTCCTAGTAACCCGTTAAATAATTGGTACCTGGAAAATTTGCCACCCCTTGCCCGTGTCCCCAGATTCAATACACAGCAGGATCGTGCTCTAGTGGAAGCACGAGCGACCACGCTGGCTAGACAACCTGGATTCAACAGCTTTGCCCGTATGGAAGGCAACCCTCATGGGAATTCCCACACCTCTTTTACAGGGCCCATAAATTTTGCACCAACAGCTCCTCAAGACCCCTTGTTTTTTATGCTGCATGCAAATGCTGACCGTATCTGGGCCGAATGGCAAATGCTAAATCCATCAAATGTGTTATTTGATGGGACAAACTTGTTGGCCTATAACCCTTCCACAATGAGGTCGCCTAATCCGCGAATTGGCGATTATCCGGATGATACGATGTGGCCTTGGAATGGAGTTACCGGAAATGGACGACCTGACACTGCCCCTGGTGGCCCCCTTATTGATTCGCCATTTACGAATTACCCTGGTCCGGAACCTAAAGTAATTGATACTATTGATTATCAAGGCAGGATAACGGGAAAGAGCCTCTATTTCGACTACGATCACTTACCTTTTGATAATACGGTTCCACCGCCGAGTCCACAGCGCTCAGGAATGGCTACAACAGCCGGCGCATTAGCCGTACAGGAACATCAAGAAGCCAATAAGCGTTTGTCAAATGCATTTCGCGAGTCGGAAACAGCAGACGAACTCATAAGGTGTTTAAACCACATTGATATGTTAACGGAAGAAGATGATATAACTAAGGCTATTGCCATATTAAAGGATACAAAACTTGATGCTGGTCTTAGAGCATTAGCGTTAAACCGACTCATTGAAGTTGTTTCTTTGAATGAAGACTTGTTCATATATGTTTTAAAGGTCTTGGAGAATCAAGAAGAGCCCTCCGAGCTCAGAAAGGAAGCGCTTAGGACTATCGAGACCTGCAGCTTTACTTCGCCAATCTTTCCGTCTTTAAAGCCCAAAATTATTCAGGTATTCCGTGGTCTGACAGATGACCACGATCAAGAAATTCGTGAGAACGGTATGAGTTTCCTTGCCAAATTTAAAGATGAATTTTTACAACGTTTATTAATAGAGGGCTTAGAGGTCCCTCAAAAAGCACTTGTACCGGAAGAGTTCGCCATAAGTCTTTTAGGTTATGATATTCACGCGGGTATTTACCCCTTATTGCAAAAAATCGTACGGACAACGAACAATGACAACAGTCGCGCCGCAGCCCTATACCTGCTCGCAGGTGATCCCAACGCGGAAAAACTATTGGTCGAAACTTTCCTGAATAAAGACGAGCGATTTGATGTACGCAAGAATAGTTTAATTGCCCTAAAACAACAATCTCCTGAGGATTTCCTGGAAATTGCTTTAAAAACGATTGCTGACAAAGACGAAAACGAAAATATCCGAATTATTTGTTTAAATGCTGTTCGTCAAATGACTCACATTGAAAAGACAAAGAACCGCATATTTACGCAGCTGCAGCGCATAAACCTACAAGAGGTACCAACCACCTTAGCACGTGAACTCCATACACTCTTGGCACAACAAGCTTCTGATGAAAACGGTGAAAACTTGTAGTCTAATCATTGTTGGTTAAAAAGCGTCATTGATTACCTGTAACCCGCTAAATTATGGATGAGTTTGCATTTAAAACCCGTATAGATGAGCTCAGGGCCCAATCCGATGCGAAAGGGCTCATCTCTTTTTTGAAGGAGCAACACCCGGCGTATAAGGAAAAAAGTGCCAACGCCGTTACACGGATGCGGGCTTATGTTATATATTCTTTTTATCTAGTTGGCCTTCCTGAAGAGGCGTTGCTTTTTATTTATGAAGAATTGGAGTCGAGCAAAGAGCCTTATTTGATAGCAGCGGCAGCTATTGCGTTACGAAGATCGCCGCAAAAATACACTGAAATGGCTGCTTTGCTGGTTACTGCCATTCATAACGTAAAATCTTCAGACACCTATATTTCCTTTCATAATTATTACCAACCCTGGCCATTAAATAATCCAACCACCGCCATTGGTGAGGTGCTGACCACTTTGCAATGGTTAGGTGCCTACGCAAGAAGTGTTTTACCGAAACTTCATACGCTTAGCCTTAACAGCAATCACTTCCTTAACGCTGAAAACTTAAGAGCACTTCGAGAAACTATTCAAATCATCGAACAGGATCAGACTATAGTAAAAGATTGTTGCAGTGATATTGCCGACTTAAACAGCCTGAGCACGGTTAATGCAAAGAAAAACAGGAAAAACTCCTTGAAACAGGTTTTACTTGAGGATCACGACGGAACGCGAATACCATTGGGGGCCTTACTCAAGGGAAAACTTACCCTCATTGCTTTTTTTTATACCAGGTGCGACAACCCGCTCAAGTGCTCTTTAACCATCACTAAACTAGCAGATCTGCAAAAGAAATTAGCGACAGCTTATTGGAACAAAGAAGTTAATTTAGTGGCGATCAGCTACGACTCCTTTTACGATCTGCCGTACCGGATGAAAAAATATGGAGAAGCCAGAGGGATGATGCTTAACGAGCAAGCACGTATGTGTAGAGCGCTGCCAGATATTGGCGCGCTCAGTGATTATTTCGACTTGAGTGTCAACTATACAGGGGAAGTGGTGAACCGCCATGCGATAGAACTTTATTTATTAGATGATAAGGCACAGATCATCAAACGCTTTAACCGAAGACAAATAGATAATAGCCGGATAATGGCTAATTTGGAAAAGATTGTAGTCAAACAGCAAACGAAAGTGGGGCAGTGGTTTTCAAACCTTAGGTATATGACAAATAGTGCCGCTTCTGTCGTATGGCCGGTGATGATATTGTTGCTTCCGAAATGCCCGTTTTGTTTTGCGGCATATTTTAGTGTATTGGGCATAGCCAGTATGCAGGTGATGCCTTATTTAAAATATATTTTCCCGATCCTTTTATGTGCAATGGCTATCAATATATATGCACTTTATAAAATGGGCTTAAGACGAAACAGCTTCATTCCATTGTACCTGTGTGTTCTGGGCTCCACACTGGTTATTGTATTTGGTTATTTTAGTCCAATGCAATTTGGCTTAATCGCCGGATTGATACTGCTCTTTTTGAGCGCCACGCTAAACAGCCTACCTAATCGGGTTTATTTAAAACTAAAGACGAAATTCCATTTGTTGAGTTAACCGTGGTATGGTAAGGTTGTACTGTTTAATTTGGAAAAACAATAAAAGGGCCCTCAAGATCGAAAGCCCTTTTATGTGTCCGAACACAAATTAAGATCGGTTAAGTACCCCCAACAGGATTCGAACCTGTGACCCACGGTTTAGAAAACCGTTGCTCTATCCAGCTGAGCTATGGAGGCCTGCTTCTTTAAAGCGATGCAAAGCTAATAAAATCTTTTATTCTGACCTAGATTTATGTGAAAATATTTTTCTATTAACCCCCTCTAAATAACGCTGAAGTACTATTGCATGGTTATATTCTTTATTATGAGCAGCATAAAGTAGCGTTACCCGCCGGTGATCATTCCATAGGCCAGTAAGCGCTTTCAGTTGCTGATTGCTTTCAAGTTCATGGAGGTAGCGTGTTTCAAACGTAGGCCAGCTGCCGCCTTGGTGAAGCCACTTTCTAAGTGCGGTAGATGGAGCGATATCTTTGGCCCAGAAATCTATCTTAGCTTTCTCTTTGCTGAGACCTCTTGGCCATAACCGATCAATAAGCAAACGAAAACCATCTTGCTCTTCTACGGGGTCATATATTCGTTTAATACGGTAAACAGTCATATTTCATCATGGGCGGGTTTTCTTTGCTTTAACAAAATAAGTAAAAAATTGTGTGTGCGTTAATCAATCGATTGCATGTCCATACTAGTGTCTATGTTACACAATTATTTTGCAATACATTTGTAAATCTTATAAAATATAACTTATTTAGTAAACTAATCAAAAACAAAAAGGCCAATTAAATAAAAATAATGTACAGAAAACTGATCAGTTTATCAATACTCGCTATTTCTCAATTAACATTGCATGCTACACAAGATACCAGCAGTTACACACAGGCTATAAACGGAACAAACCTCAGTTTCGAAATGAAGGCGATTCCCAAAGGCAAATTCAAAATGGGAAGCGAGTCGGGGAATCCAGATGAAAAACCTGTTCACGAGGTAGAGGTTGACGGCTTTTGGATTGGCGTACACGAGATAACATGGGATATTTTTGAACCTTTTTTATATAAGGATTATGAAGTGAGCCAAAGCATCGACGGAGAAGTACCATCAAATGTGGACGCCGTTACCAGACCTACAAAACCTTATTTAGATATGACTTTTGGCATGGGAAAAGAAGGGCATCCCGCCATCGCAATGACGCATTATAATGCTATTCAGTTCTGTAAATGGTTATATGAACGTACTGGCGTTTTTTATCGGCTACCAACGGAGGCAGAATGGGAGTATGCTTGCCGCGCTGGAAGTATAGGTGATTACTGTTTTGGAGATAGTGCAGAAGAACTAGAAGAGTATGCTTGGTATTTGGATAATAGTGATGGAAAAACACATCCGGTAGGTACTAAAAAACCAAACGCATGGGGTTTATACGACATGCATGGTAACGTGTCTGAGTGGACATATGATCAATATGATGAAAATTTTTATGCTTCCAGTCCCTCAATGAATCCAGTTAATGAGCCAAAAAAATTGTACGCGCACAGTGTTCGTGGTGGCGCTTATGACGATGAAGCTTTTGATGCGCGCGCAGCTTCACGCTTGGCATCCGATCCTTCCTGGAAACAGCTTGATCCGCAGATTCCAAAGAGTAACTGGTGGTTCCCTGAAGCTCCATTTGTCGGCTTCCGGGTGGTAAAGCCGTCCGTCCAACCTTCAAAGGCCGAAATAGATGCATATTATAATACCCCCCCAATTATTGACAAATAGGTAACTTTATCAGATATAAACAAACAATAAACCGAAAATGAATAATACATCAAAATTACAACAGCAAAGGCGTGATTTCCTGAAAGCGTCTGCTGTTATTGCAGGAGGGACCATGTTAAGTAGCATCCCTCTAATGGGCCATTCTTCTGTAAATGACATCATAAAAATAGCTTTAGTGGGTTGTGGTGGCAGAGGAAGCGGAGCCGCGGCACAAGCGCTTTCAACCAAATTTAATGTCAAACTTGTGGCCATGGCTGATGCCTTTAGAGATCAATTAGACAACAGTTATAAAGATCTCGAGGAAAATTTCAAAGAGAAATTGGCAGTACCTGAAGAGCACAAATTTGTAGGTTTTGATGCCTATAAAAAAGCTATTGAGCTGGCCGATGTAGTCATTTTAGCAAGTTCGCCGGGATTTAGGCCCGATCATTTTGAAGAAGCTGTTAAACAAGGTAAGCATGTTTTTATGGAGAAACCTGTTGCCGTTGATGCTCCTGGAATCCGTAAGGTATTGGCTACTGCCGAAGAAGCTAAAAATAAAAAGCTTAATGTAGTTGTTGGTTTACAGAGAAGGTACCAAAAAAACTATCGTGAGACAATTAAACGTATTCAGGATGGCGAGATAGGCGAGATTGTTGGCGGACAAGTATATTGGAACAGTGGTGGTGTATGGGTAAGAGAACGTAAGCCTGAGCAAACTGAAATGGAATACCAGATGCGTAATTGGTTTTATTTTAACTGGTTATGTGGTGATCACATAGTAGAACAACACGTACACAATATCGATATAGCAAATTGGGTTAAAGGTTCTTATCCGGTTTCAATTGAGGGAACGGGAAGTAGGGCTTGGCGTACCGGCAAAGATTATGGTGAGATCTACGATAATCATTCTATAGAAATGACTTATGCAGATGGGTCTGTCATTTACAGTCAGTGCAGACATTTCGAAGGCACGCAAAATAGGGTAGACGAGACTTTCTTTGGCACCAAAGGTAAAGCATACCTATCTGCCGGCAATGCCGGTAAGTTATGGGATCATCAAGGTAATTTGCTGTTCAACCATCCGACTAAAAGTCAGGCAAACCCTTATCAGACCGAACATGACGAGTTATTTGAAAGTATCAGTAAGGGAGAGTATAATCATTGGGATGCCGAATACGGTGCAAAAAGTACCTTAACAGGAATAATCGGCCGATATGCAACATATTCCGGTAAGGTAATCAAATGGGATGAGGCTTTAAATGCTAACAACTCATTGATGCCTGAAACGTTGGATTGGGACGCCAAACCTAAGATTTTACCCGATGAAAACGGTCTGTACCCATATGCTCAACCGGGCTTATTTAACTGGCAAAAAGCATAAGGCACATGTTTTTTAATTTCGGTAGAACAAGGGGCTTTGTAAAGAACACATCCAGCTGCTGGCTTTGCGTTTTGGCACTCTTGTTCTGTTCCTTTAGCATCAGTGAAATAGACGATGAAAAGGTTACTTTGACTGGCTTTGCACAGGGAACCAGTTACAATATAACCTACTATTCAAGTTTAAATAAAGTATATAAAAGTGAGATAGACAGCATTTTAGATGTCATAGATAATTCAATGTCTCTTTATAAAGATAATTCATTGATCAGTAAATTTAATACCGAAAATGACGGGATCACGATAGATGATCACTTTAAAAAGGTTGTTGAAAAATCAATACAGATCTATGAAGACACCAACGGTTTATTTGATATTACCGTAGCCTCTCTGGTAGAAGCGTGGGGTTTTGGTGTAAAGTCAATAAATGAATACCCAGACAGCGCAACGATACGTAATCTAAAGGCCTGTGTTGGTACCAATCTGCTTATATTGGAGGGTAACTATTTAAGTAAAAGCAGACCTTGTGTTAAAATAGATGTAAATGGTATTGCTCAAGGTTACAGTGTTGATGTAGTTGCCAATTACCTGCTCAGTAAGGGGATTAACGTTTTTGTAGTAGAAATAGGAGGAGAGCTAAGGATAAATGGGCTAAAGCCTGATGGGGATAAAATGCGTATTGGCATCGAAGGTCCTTCGGCTGATAATCAAGAACCTGTAATAAGGCATGTTGTTGCTTTACATGAAGGAGCCATTACAACCTCGGGTAATTATAGAAAGTATAAAACAAAAGACGACAAACGAATTTCACATTTAATTGACCCCCGCTCTGGTTTTCCTATCGAAACGCCACTCATCAGTGTCACACTGGTTGCTAAGGATGCAATTACTGCCGATGGATATGATAACGCTATAATGGCAATGGAAATCGACGACGCGTTACAGTTTGTTGAAAATCATAAGGATATGGAAGCCTATATTATTTATCATGATAATGCTGAGGCTAATAAGCAAGGCGTAGTAAGAGATACCATGACCAGTGGTTTTAAAAAATTACTAACTAATTGAAGACATTTACAAAATGACAGCGCTCACATTATAAATCTAGCTATATAATTACCAAAAAGATGAAAAGAAATGAATTTTTAAAAAACAGCTTATTAGCAACGGGAGCAATTGTAAGCGGCAGTTCGCTAATGGCTGGCACGAATACCGGTACAACGACTGTTTTTTCAACTAAGGCCAATGGACCTTTTAATCTAAATTACGGTCCCCATGACGGCATGTTCAAAAATTCAGCAGGCAACAATTTTCTTGATCAGATTCAATATATGTACGATCAAGGTTTTCGCGGTATTGAAGATAATGGTATGTCTGGTCGTTCAACGGCCGACCAGGAGAAAATCGGAGATTTATTAGCAAAGCTGGGCATGGAAATGGGGGTTTTTGTGCTAGATAAAGGTGGAAATGGAGCCAATACCTTGGCTGCGGGAAAAAAAGATCACATTGACGTATTTCTGAAGGGGTGCCATCAGGCAGTCGAAATTTCCAAAAGGTGTGGTGGCAAGTTTACAACGGTGGTGCCAGGCGATTTTGCCAGAAATTTTTCCCTTGACATCCAAACAGCAAATGTAATTGAAGCTCTACGACGGGGAGCCGAAATTTTAGAACCTCACGGCATAGTGATGGTACTTGAACCTTTAAGTGATACACCAGACCTTTTTCTGCGTACATCCAATCAGACCTATCTAATTTGTAAGGGCGTAAACAGCCCCTCATGTAAGATACTTTACGATGTCTACCATATGCAACGTAATGAAGGCGACTTAATTGCGAACATGGAAAGAACGTGGAGCGAGATTGCTTATATTCAAACCGGTGACAACCCGGGGAGGAATGAACCAACAACAGGTGAAATTAATTATAAAAACCTATTTAAGTTTCTTCATGAAAAAGGCTATAAGGGGGTAGTCGGTATGGAACATGGTATTTCGGGAAGTGGCAAGGAAGGCGAGCAACGTTTAGTGGAAGCTTATCGTGAAGTAGATAATTTCATGTAGTAATAATGATGCAAAAAAAGCCGTTAAAACAATTTAACGGCTTTTTCTTACTTTTTATCGTTGCGAAAGACTTAATCTTTCTTTTTTGTCGCGTCTTTTACACCTTCTTTCGCGTCCTTAAAGCCTTCCTTAGTTTTATCGGCAACTTTATTGGCTGCATCCTTAATATCTTTACCGGCTGCACTTGCAGCATCTCCAACTTCGTCTTTAGCTGCATTTAGGTCGCCCTTAATGTTTTCACCAGTAGTTTTTGCTTCACTTTCAGCTTCTACAGCAGTAGCATCTACTCCTTCTTTAGCCCGCTGACCTACTTGCTCTAAGGTGTCGATACCTTCATCAATTTGTTCACCGATAGTTTCATCATCAATAGTGGTGTCAATAGTATCTGATGAGTAGCTATCTTCTTCAGTATTTGAAGCATTGTTGCACGCTGCAAAGGCCATAGCAGCAGCGAAAGTCGCAATTAAACCTAATTTCTTCATTGTAATTTTTTTTTAATTTACCCCAATTGTAACAATTACGATGCCAAAAGGTTTTACAATTAGGAATAAACCTCTTTCTTAGCTGCAGCCAAGGTGTTTTTCAATAATCCGATAATGGTCATTAAACCTACACCTCCAGGCACCGGTGTAATATAAGAACTCTTTGGAGCCACCGATTGGAAATCAACATCTCCGTAAAGTTTATAGCCTGATTTGGTTTTCGTACTCACCTCACGATTAATGCCTACATCAATCACGATCGCTCCCTCTTTAACCATATCTCCTGTAATAAAATTTTTCTTACCAATAGCCGCGATAACAAGATCAGCTCTTAAGACCTCCTCTTGGAGGTCCTTCGTTTTGCTATGGGTCAACGTAACCGTACAGTTACCCGGTTGGGTGTTTCTTGCTAACAGGATACTCATAGGGCTGCCCACGATATTACTCCTACCTACGACGACAGCGTGCATGCCTGAAGTATTTATTTTATAATGTTCCATCATAAGTAAAATACCGTAGGGAGTGGCCGGAATGAAACAGGGCAAATTGCGTTGCATTCTTCCAAGGTTCACTGGGTGAAAGCCGTCAACGTCTTTTTTATAATCAATTGCTTCGGTAACGTTTTCTGGATCAATATGTTTAGGTAATGGCAACTGTACGATGAGCCCGTCTATCGTTTCATCCTGATTAAGCTCTCTAATTTTATTGATCAGTTGTTCTTCTGTAATATCGTCTTCATATCGAATGTTGGTTGAATCAAAACCTACCTGCTGACAATTTCTCATCTTACTGGCAACATACGTTTCGCTCCCCCCATCATGGCCAACCAAGATAGCCACTAAATGAGGTTTTCTTCCGGTTGTCATTAAAAAATCGGCTGCTTCATTAGCAATGTCCTTTTTTATTTTCTCTGATACAAGTTTACCGTCTAATAGTTGCATATGTGATAAGTATCTTCCTATTTATTATGATGCTAATCCAATTTCAAAACTGCCATGAAAGCCGACTGCGGAATTTCTACATTACCTACTTGGCGCATCCGCTTTTTACCTTTTTTCTGTTTTTCAAGGAGCTTGCGTTTCCTTGAAATATCTCCACCATAACATTTAGCGGTAACATCTTTCCGTAAGGCACGCACATTTTCACGAGCAATTACTTTTGCACCAATTGATGCCTGTATGGCAATCTCAAATTGCTGACGAGGTAACAGCTCACGTAGCTTCTCACATATTTTCTTTCCAAACTCATAGGAGTTGCTTCGATGGATCAATGAAGAAAGTGCGTCGACTGGTTCACCATTAAGGCGTATGTCTAGCTTCACAAGATCTGATTGTCTGTAACCGATCTGATGGTAATCAAAAGAGGCATATCCTTTGGATATTGTTTTGAGTTTATCGTAAAAATCAAAAACAATCTCGCCCATGGGCATTTCGAAAACCAGCTCTACTCGATCAGCTGTAAGATAGTTCTGGTTAATAATAACGCCACGCTTCTGAATACATAAGGACATTACCGGTCCAACAAATTCAGCTTTGGTAATGATATTTGCTTTTATATAAGGCTCTTCCACATACTCCATTTTACTAGGGTCTGGAAGATCTGAAGGATTGTTAACCTTTATCTCACCATCTCTGGTAGTATACGCTATATAAGATACGTTTGGTACGGTGGTAATAACCGTCATATCGAACTCTCTTTCCAAGCGCTCTTGGATGATTTCCATATGTAGCATACCTAGGAAACCACAACGGAATCCAAAGCCCAGAGCAGCGGAAGACTCGGGTTCAAAAACTAATGATGCATCGTTCAGCTGCAAACGGTGCATACTTTCCCGTAACTCCTCATAATCTTCCGTATCTACCGGATAAATACCCGCAAAAACCATGGGTTTTACTTCTTCAAAACCTTGAATAGCTTTTTCGCTAGGCCGTTTTACATGGGTGATGGTATCACCAACCTTCACTTCACGTGCCTCCTTAATACCGGAAATGATATATCCTACATCGCCTGTGCGAATCACGTCCTTGGGTACTTGACTGAGTTTCAACGTCCCAATCTCATCAGCTATATACTCTTTACCTGTAGCAATAAATTTTACTTTATCGTTCTTTCTGATTTCACCATTTTCTACTTTAAAATAAGCCATAATACCTCGGAAAGAGTTAAACACCGAATCAAATATGAGTGCCTGCAATGGTGCAGCGGGATCTCCGACAGGCGGTGGTACACGTTCTACTATAGCTGTCAAGATATCTGGAACCCCTAAACCGGTCTTTCCCGAAGCGGGTATAATATCCTCTCTTTTTCCTCCAATGAGCTCAATAATCTGGTCTTTTACTTCTTCGGGCATTGCCCCCGGTAAATCCATTTTATTTAAAATCGGAATTATTTCCAAATCATGTTCAAGCGCGAGATACAAATTAGAAATAGTTTGTGCCTGTATTCCCTGTGAAGCATCTACTATAAGTAATGCCCCCTCACAGGCGGCAATGGAACGTGATACTTCATAAGAAAAATCAACGTGCCCGGGTGTATCAATGAGATTTAAAACATATTCTTCCCCCTCGTGTTTATAATTCATTTGTATGGCATGACTTTTTATGGTAATGCCACGTTCTCGTTCCAAATCCATATTATCGAGCAACTGGGCTTGCGCCTCACGTTGTGTAATGGTGTTGGTGAATTCTAACAAACGATCTGCCAAGGTACTTTTACCATGGTCTATGTGTGCAATGATACAAAAATTGCGGATGTGCTTCATGTAGGCAAAAAAATTGCGTATTAAACGGCAAAGATAAAATTATTACGCTTACATTTATAATACTAGATTTATAAATCATGTTTTTGTCATCAGATTTTATTAAATATATCGAAGAGGTGCTTACACAGCTGGTAGGCAATCGATTCTCTCTGGAGAAGATTTTACCGATATCAGGCGGGGATATCAATGATTGTTATCGAATTGAAGGTAAAGATCAATCGTTTTTTATGAAGGTTAATCATGCAACGAAGTTCCCAAATCTTTTTGTATTAGAAAGGGAAGGACTACGTCTCTTAAAGCGTGTGGGCGGTGCAGCTGTACCCGATGTGCTAACAGTAGGGCAGTTTAATGATGACGCTTTTTTGATATTGGCATGGATTGAAAAGGGAGAACGTACTAAGATATCCCAAGAAAATTTGGGGCGTATGGTAGCGCTGCTACACAAGAATACAGCGGATGCCTTTGGGCTTGATTACGATAATTATTTAGGATCTATACCACAAATTAATAAGCAGCATGAAACATGGGTTGGCTTTTTCATTGCAGAGCGCTTAGAAAAACAACTGAGCCGCGCTACCGATAACGGCTTGATAGGAGAGGAGCTGCTTGACAAATTTGAGAAACTTTATCCTAAACTTCCTGATCTATTTCCGGTAGAACAACCCACCCTTTTACATGGTGATCTCTGGAACGGAAATTACGTTGTCGGCGCCAATAGTAGTGTTTATTTAATAGACCCCGCGGTATATTTTGGACATAGAGAAATGGATATAGCGTTAACATCGTTATTTGGCGGTTTCGATGATGCCTTTTATGATGCCTATCAGGAAATAAATCCCCTGGAAAAGGGGTGGCAAAGTCGACTGGACCTTTATAATCTTTATAGTCTGTTATTTCACGCCAATATATTTGGTGGGGGCTATATTAAACAGGTTGAGGCTATAGCGAATACGTATGTGGAGTAGTAATTCTAAAAACAGTCAGTTTGCTGGCTAACATCACCAACAAATTGACTGTCTTCCTCCATTTATTATGCACCACAACTAATTAAAACAGGTCTTTAACCTTGTTCACTATTCCACCTTCTCCATTGTCTTTATTGCCTAAAATTGACTGAACGTCAAGATTGCCATTCAGTAAACTTTCACCTTTTCCTTTAAGCGCTTCCGGTAGGTTTTTGTTAACATAGTCTAGCACGACGTCTGAAGCTTTTTTTGCTAGATCTGGCGACAAACCTGCTTTTTGTATCAATTCGTTAATTAACTTTTCCATTTTTTAATGTTTTTACGTAGAGAACAATCATCGTTAACCATTGTTTGATTTTATCGTAAGACCTATGCAATTAATACAAAAAACGTTTCCTTACCGCATTTTTTTATATTTCAACCGAATGGAATTACCAATAACCACTACATCGGAACAAGCCATGGTCAGCGCAGCCAGCATCGGGCTCAGAAACCCAAAGGCGGCCAGAGGTATCGCAAAAATATTGTAAAAGAAAGCCCAGAATAGATTCTGCTTAATAGTTAACAACGTGTGTTTACCAACTTTAAGAAGTGTAACAATAGACTTTAGGTCATTGTTCAGCAAAATCACTTTCGCTGACTGTATGGCGATCTGAGTCGAATCGCCCAGAGAAATTCCGACATCTGCTGTGGTAAGAGAAGGGGCATCGTTGATGCCATCACCTACCATGGCGGTTTTGCCTTTTGTTTTTAACGTCTCGATAAGACGTAATTTGTCGCTTGGAAGTTGCTCAGCATAAACCTCCTCGATACCAATTTTTTTTGCAAGGGCTTCACACTTTTCTTTTCTGTCGCCACTTAGAAGCACCGGCTTGATATCTTGTCGCTTCAATATGGTCATTAGTGAGGCAGCCCCGGATTTTAGCTCGTCCTCGATTGCTATTTTCGCTATCAACTTATCGTTTTTGAGGAGAAAAATATCATAATTGCTGTCATCGGTCTCTACAAGTTGTTTGGATCCAATCTGATAAGCATTTCCTTCACTATCAATTGCTTTTATGCCAATACCTTTTACTTCCTTTACCTGTGTAAATACGATTGGCTTTTTTACCTTGTCCTGTAGGTTACCTACCAGCGATTTGGCTATCGGATGATTGGAATAGCTTTCCATACCCACTACCATGGCAGCGACCTCCTCTTCGTTAAGTTCACTGCTCACTTCGCGGATAGCAAATTTACCGGTAGTGAGTGTACCTGTTTTATCAAATACCATATATTGGAGATTGGCCATTTCTTCCACCGTAGCCCCACCTTTAATCATCACGCCATTCTTGGCACCTCTGCCTAATCCAACCATAACAGCCGTTGGTGTTGCCAACCCCATAGCGCAGGGGCATGAAATAACCATTACAGCTATGGCATTCATCAATGACTGGCGGAAGCCTATATCGAACCCAAAATAAGCTAATAGGAAGGTCAATATTGCAATAGCGATGACAGTTGGTACAAAAATGGCAGCAACCTTGTCGCCCAGCTTCTGTATAGGCGGCTTAGCAGCTTGTGCACGCTTCATGAGGTCAATGATTTGTGAAAGTACCGTTTTACTGCCAACCTTTGTTACCATTAACTTGATGCTGCCGCTCTCTACAATGGTACCACCTATAACCGCATCGTATTTAGACTTCTCTATTGGAATACTTTCTCCGGTTAACATCGATTCGTTGATGGATGCGTCCCCCCAGATAATATCTCCATCGGTTGGAATTTTATCACCCTCATTCACCAATAGCGTATCACCCACGGCAATTTCCGTAGCATCTATTAGCTGATTTTCTCCATTTATTACTTTTGTAGCGGTGCTTACCTGTATCTTCATCAAATCTTTTACAGCTGATGTGGTTTGCGCAACAGACCTTTTTTCAAATACATTTCCTAATAAAACAAGCGTGATAATGGTAGCAGCTGTTTCATAGAACATATAATTTGGCCCTAAGGACATAATTGTTCCTATCAGGCTATAAACAAAGGCAGATGTCGAACCAACAAAGATGAGTACATCCATATTCGGCACACCGCCCCTTATGGAGTTGATAGCACTTTTCCCAAAATGAGCGCAACCGACAAGAAATACAGGCAAACACAGCGCGAGCTGTACATAGGGATTATGCAGCCACCCAAAAGGAAGGAACATATGTAAAAATAAGGGGAGGGTAAATATGAGGCTAAAAAAGAATTTATTTTCTACTTTATCAAAAAAGTGCTCCTTTGAAAGCTGTAGATCATCATGCCTAACTTTAAAGCCCAAGCCTTCAATATCAGCAATAACCTTTGGAAGGTTCACCGTTCCGTCTGACGAAAACTTCACCTCTTCACTGGCAAAGCTTACCAATATATTATCATAACCTTTCTTTTCAAGCATTTTATGTACAGATAATGCGCAGTTGTTACAATGCATGCCTGTTACGTGTAATTCTATTAATTTATCTTGATCTTGTTGCATGTCTTTCTTATTTCCGGTATTATGACGCCTGATATTCTTCGAATAGTATACATGTTCTAAAATTTCTCTTATGGAGAAAACCAATTACATATACAAAGATAGGTGGCATATAAAACTTTCCCTATAACAAAACAAGGCAATAATAGTACTTATCATGGATTTTTATATTTATAGCTATAAAATTTATTTTGCACATAGGATCTATTTCTCTATGTTTGATATATTTTAAGCAGCTACGGTAAACATGCCAAAAAAAAGTATACCGATTTACAATGTTTCCTCAGATAGTGACGGAAATTCGGAAGAATTCAGTGTTTCCAAGTTGGATTATGGCAGTGGTAGTTACGAAAAAACTACTCATCCACACCGACATCATCATTACACGCTTTTGGTACTATGTGCAGGTGAAACGAAGCAATTTATAGATTTTAAGGAATATAAGGCTGACGAAACCGCACTGATATTGATGCGGCCGGGCCAGGTGCATTACGAGGTAAATCCCGGGCATTCAGTGATGTATATGATCACTTTTACGGGAGAATTTTTATTTTCATATTCTGCAGACAACCACTGGGAGCAACAATTTAACATCAATTTGCTGCAGCTTAGGCAGGAAGAGATACAATCATTGATTCCCTTTTTAGAATTGCTGATTACAGAATACCGTCTATTTAAGAAAAACAAGGCAGTGGTAGCTCAGTTGTTGCTGGCGGTATTAGAAAAGACAGAATCCTTTATTGCTATGCATAGCGCCATCGAAGGCAGAAAACGTTATAGCACGTTGATGCGTAAATTTGCTGCTTTAATAGAGAAGCATTTTTTAACTGCAACAAAAGTGAACGATTATGCATCGATGTTATTTGTTTCTGCAGGACATTTAAATGATGTGGTAAAAGAAATGACGGGAACCAACGCTAAAACAATAATCGATGAGAGGAGAGTGCTGGAAGCTAAGCGTATGCTCTTCTGGACACAGCTTCCCATTAAGGAAGTAGGGTGGAAGATAGGTTTTGAAGATCCCGCTTATTTCACCCGTTTCTTTAAAAAACATACGGGGAAATTACCAGCAGCCTTTCAGCGCGATATACAAAAAGATATTCACCATTAAAATACTTATGAACGCCCAACAGGAATATATCCAAAGAACCAGTCATCTGAAAAGAGACTTTCTGATATTGATCATTAAAATCGTTTTATTCATACCATTAACCTATACCCTCATTGAATACGAATCGTATTATAGCGAAACACCCTTACTAAGACGTTTGATGTATGCGTTAAACGTATTTCTATCAGCAAATATTATTATATCAACCGGTAGAATATTACTTATATCCTGGTACAAACGGCGGTCATTATTTTTCCACTCGAGTACTAGAGGAAGCTTTGTTCTTGGTATTAATAGAATAACGTCGGTATTAAATACTATATTTTTGATTATTGGATTAATGTTAGCGTTCGGAATTGACCCAAAGGAATTTCTTACGAGTATTACGATCGTTGCTGCAGCATTGGCACTTACATTCCGCGACTACATAACCAACATGATCAGCGGCCTAATCATTATGTTTTCAGACCAACTTACCTTGGGAGATTATGTAAAAATAGGGGAACACCAAGGTCAGATTATTGATATCACCCTAGTTAATATCGTCATTAATAACGATGACGATGACATCGTGATGGTACCGAACAATTTTGTATTTACAAACAATATCATCAATCAATCTTTTCAGAATTCTAGAAAAGTAAGTGTTGAATTTGAGCTCGACCTTGCACATGCAATTGACCGCGAAATACTCAAGGCACGCCTTAGCGATTTACTTGCTCAGCACAACAACGAAGTACAGGAAGACAGTATGAAACTGAAAGTACTTGCCGTACAAAAAGATCTTGTGAAGTACAAAGTACAATTTACACTAACGAATAAAGGTAAAACACAATCGCAGTTTATAAAAAATGCTGTATTAAATGAGGTAATGAAGATAAAAAATTAAGTTTTCCTTAATTTTACACCTTTCACAAAATGATGACTACCTTTTTCTAGAATTAAATTAGCACGAAAACGTGTTGGCAAAATATTCTTAATAAGGTTGGGTTTATTAATCAAATCCCAAATATTATTGGCAAGCGTAAGTGTCTCTTCTTCAGAAAGTGAAGCATAACGATGAAAATACGAGCTTTCGTTCTGAAAAGCAGTACGTTGCAATTGCTCGAAGCGCGACACATACCACTCCAATAAATTCTTTTCACTGGCATGTACGTAAATAGAATAGTCAAAAAAATCAGAAACGAATACCTGAGGTCCCTTGTGTTTATCACTCAAATTCACCTGTAAAACGTTAATTCCTTCAACGATCACAATGTCGGGATTTAATATCTCCTGCGTTTCATGAGGTATCACATCGTATTCAAGATGTGAATAAATAGGAATTTCAAGTTTTTCCTTTCCCGCTTTCACATCTGCTAGAAAGTTAATAAGCTTTTTAGTATCATAACTTTCGGGAAAACCTTTTCTATTCATAATCTCCCGTTCTTCCAATATTCTGTTGGGATAAAGGAAGCCATCTGTTGTAACCAGTGCTACATTAGGCCGGTTGGGCCACAGTGATAAGACTTTTTGCAATACCCGTGCTGTAGTGCTTTTACCGGCAGCTACGCTCCCCGCAATGCCAATAATAAAAGGAGACCTTTTTCTAGCACTTTTGATATAGGCCCTTTCTGCTTTATAAAGATTATTTGCGTGATCGATATGAATATTGAGTAGGTGAGAGAGAGGAAAGTAAACTTCTTGTATTTCTTTAAGATTAAGTGGTTCGTTAAGGGCGTGCAATTTGTCTATGTCATCATCAGATAAGGAGAAATTCAGTACACCGTTCAGCGTTTTCCAGTCCTCCCTCTTTATATTTATATAGGGAGAATATAAATTTTTTCTTTCCATATCGGTCATGAGACAATATATTAGTGGTTCGCGTCGCAAACCTAACATAAAATCTATTTATTTAAAAATGCAAAAAATCATTTCTAAAGAAAAAAATCATCCTTAATTAATTATACGAGCAAACCTTTCAGCCTATATTAAACGGGCAACAAGTTACTATCTACTACTACAGGGTTCGATAAAATTTTATGTATCGGACATAATTCGGCGATTTGGAGCAAGCGTTGCCGTTGATCTGCATCAAGCTTACCGATAAGTTTAATATGATTTCTTATATAGGTGGTTTGTTGATGGCTGCTAGGTACCACTTCCATATTCAGTGAAATAATCACTTTCTGGAGATCCCATTTCTTGCGATCGGCATACATGCGTAAAGTCATTGCCGTGCAAGACCCCAAACTGGATAAAAGCAGTTCCTTAGGACCTAATCCTTGATCCGTTCCTCCCATAGACTCCGGCTCATCAGCGATGAGGATGCCCCGGCCATTACTAACCTCGGTCTTATATTTTTCTTTTCCGATGGTTACGGTTACACTTAAGTCTGACATATCTATTTAGTTATTAGCTTGCTGTTGCCACTATCATTTTCTCATGGAGTAGCAGCTAAATTAATTATCCGAAAAATATATAGGCGATAATAATTGCAGCAATTACACCGGCAAGTTCAGCTAAAAGCGCTGCTGGCAACGCATGTCGCGTTTTCTTAATGGCTACTGAGCCGAAATAAACGGCCAACACGTAAAAGGTGGTTTCCGTACTACCTTGGATAACACAGGCCACTCTTGACGCAAAATCATCCGCACCTTTTGCATGCATTAAATCGATCATTAGTCCCCTTGCACCACTTCCACTCATAGGCTTCATGAAGGCCACAGGCAGCGCTTCCACAAAGCGAGTATCAAGCCCCATCCAGTTCACGCACACACTCACACCCTGCACAAGATAATCCATTGCTCCAGAGGCACGAAAGACGCCAACCGCAACCAAGATACCAACTAGGTAGGGAATAATTTTTACAGCCACTTCAAATCCCTCTTTAGCACCTTCAATAAAAGATTCAAAAACATTTATTTTCTTGTAACAGGCCAATGCTATAAAGGAAGTAATTACTGTAAACAAAATAACATTACTGGCAACCTGCGATATGACGTTTATCTGATCCTGTGGAAGGGTAGAAAAATAATACAGGGCAGTACCAATCATTAATGTTAGGCCGCCGATATAGGCTAAAATTACCCGATTTAATAAGTTGATGCGCTGATAAATTGCGGTTACAATTAGTCCTACCATAGTCGAGAAGAAGGTGGCAAGTAATATGGGAATAAAAATATCCGAAGGGTCTGCAGCGCCAGCTTCTTTACGATATGCCATAATGGTGATAGGAAGCAGCGTTAGGCTAGAAGCGTTGAGCACCAAAAACATGATCTGTGCATTACTGGCTGTTTCCTTGTTGGGATTAAGTTCCTGCAATTCCTTCATTGCTTTTAATCCGACGGGAGTAGCGGCATTATCGAGCCCCAACATGTTAGCTGAGAAATTCATGAGTATGGAGCCCAACGCGGGATGGTTTTTGGGAATTTCAGGAAAAAGCTTATTAAAAAAAGGTCCGACAAGACGGGCAAAAATGCTGATCATGCCCCCTTTTTCACCGATTTTCATAATGCCCAGCCAAAAAGACATCAAGCCAATCAGCCCGAGTGATATCTCGGCTCCTGTTTTGGCTGTATCAAAAGTACCATTAATAATCGTCTGAAATATCTGTTGATCGCCCAGAAAAATAAGTTTAAATAGCGCAACGGTGAAGGCAATCAGAAAAAAAGCAATCCAAACGTAATTTAAAGCCATTTATTGATTGTTAATTATTACCTCTATTTAAAAAGCTCCACGGTTTACTTCCTGAACCGTTTTTCTTTCTTTCTTCAATTAAAAAATCAGTCATTTTATTCAATATGGCATCGTTCTCACTTATTGTACGATCCCCAAGGGCAATCAAGCGCTTCATATTAGCCTCGTTTGCGGCATCTAAACTTTCTTCTATGCTGTGTAAGTTGTCTGGTTCTATCCTAAGATAATCTTTATCCTTGTTAGAAGATTTAAATAGTTGATGTAAGAAAAAATCGCTACTTTCTGCTACGCCACTCATCATGATATCGATTAGTGCGGGTACCATTGACATTGCTCGACTTTTTTTAAAGTGCTCCAGATTATATGACTTTCTAGACCTGCCAGTCCCTAAGGAAAATATATGGATATCATTGATTTTTGTTTGATTAAAAGCCTTTGTAACCTCAACTAACCCGCTCAAAGCCGGGTTTGTAGCAAAGACGCCCCCATCTAATAAGGGGTATCTTGTACCAGCTATGGAGTAGATTTCAGCTACGCTGAAATAAGTAGGTGCTGCGGAAGTAGCCCTACAGACATCCTTCAAGTAAAAATCGCGCACATCGCCGCGTTCTATCGCCGTTTGCTGCCTAAAAAAGTGTGTTTTACGAAGTTCAATATTATAGGCCGAAATAATACAAGGTTTGATCAGTTCACTTAGCTTGCATTTACCAAAGTACTTGAGAAGAACGCGCTCAAGTGTATCGCTGTTATACCTTTCGCTTGCTAAACCTAATCTAGATACAACACGTTTTACAAAGCTCATTTTGAATATATCATGCCCATATTTCAAATAGAGGTCCAAGGCCTCCTTTGCCGAAAAACGCGGGCGCTTAGGGTCTTCCTGATCCGGACATAATAATAAACAAATAAGTATGCCACCAGTACTGGTACCGGCAAAAAAATCAAAAAAATCAACAATTGCGGCATGAGGATCTTCAGTCTTATTTTTGAGTTTCTCTTCCAGGGCGACCAGTATCATTCCAGGGATAATACCTCTTATACCTCCGCCGTCAATAGACAAGATTTTTTTCATTGGTTTTGAAGGGTTAGTCAATTAAAAAGGTGGTTAATAATTATTAACCACCTTCCTATTACTTTTATAAGTGAATCACCTCGCCATAGGCGTCAGCAGCGGCTTCCATTACCGCCTCACTCATAGTGGGATGAGGATGTATTGTTTTAATAATTTCATGCCCAGTGGTTTCAAGTTTACGTGCCGCAACAACTTCTGCAATCATTTCGGTTACATTGTTTCCTATCATGTGTGCTCCCAAAAATTCACCATACTTAGCATCAAAGATAACTTTTACAAAACCATCTTTAGCGCCCGCTGCGCTTGCTTTGCCGGATGCTGAAAATGGAAATTTACCAACCTTGATTTCATAGCCTGCATCTTTTGCTGCTTTTTCTGTATAACCAACAGATGCAATCTCCGGAGAGCAATAGGTACAACCTGGGATATTGTTATAATCAATTGGCTCCACGTGTAATCCTTTGATTTTCTCCACACAGGTAATTCCTTCAGCAGATGCGACATGTGCAAGAGCTTGACCTTTCACAATATCACCTATGGCATAAACACCGTCAACAGTTGTTTTATAAAAATCATCTACTATAACACGGCCTTTATCGGTTTTAACACCTACCTCTTCTAATCCAAGATTTTCAATATTTGGTGTAATACCAACAGCAGAAAGTACTACCTCCGCCTCGATAGTTTCTTCACCTTTAGCCGTTTTTATTTTCACTTTACTAGGGTTAGCGGAAGTATCTACCGCAGTTACTTCAGCTTTTGTTAATACCGTTATCCCATTCTTTTTCAAGCTTCTTTCCAGCTGTTTTGAAACCTCTTCATCTTCAACAGGTACAATACGATCAAGGAATTCCACAACGGTTACCTTGGTTCCAATAGCGTTATAGAAATAAGCAAACTCAACACCAATGGCACCAGACCCCACAACTACCAGTGATTTTGGTTGTTTTTCTAGATTCATTGCCTGACGGTAACCGACAATTTTTTTACCATCTTGTTTTAAGTTGGGCAATTCGCGGGAGCGGGCACCCGTTGCAAGAATCGTATGCTTTGCAGTATATTCTTTCGTTGAACCGTCGCCTCCTTTTACTTCTATTTTACCGCCCTTTTTTATTTTGGCGGTCCCCATGATCACGTCAATTTTATTTTTCTTCATCAAGAATTGGATCCCCTTGCTCATCCCGTCAGCAACGCCCCGGCTGCGTTTAATAATAGCATTAAAATCTGCCTCACCACCTTCAACCTTAATACCATAATCCGCTGCATGGTTTAAATATTCAAATACCTGAGCACTTTTAAGCAAAGCTTTTGTAGGGATACAGCCCCAATTAAGGCAGATACCACCAAGAGACTCTCTTTCAACGATAGCCGTTTTGAACCCTAACTGTGACGCTCTGATGGCTGCAACATAGCCACCAGGGCCACTTCCAATTACAATGATGTCGTAATTCATTCGTATTTTAGTATTAGTAATTAATCGATTTTTATACCGCAAACCTAATATAAAAATCTTAGATTCTGAACTATCTGGCTACCTACATACGTTTTTTTTAACCTTTTACATAGAAACCACATTTCATGTTAAAGAAAAAACTTAGACGGTAAAACTTCCATACGAAGCCATGTTTTCTCGGTAATGAAGGATTTTATTGGATTACGCCGTTAATATTTTCCCGTACAGCGCTATACATCGTAAAATCATTTAAAAACAGTTGAGATTTACAATGTAAATCAACTTTTATGACGGATTTTATTAGAATCGGTATCTTTTGTTACAAAAAGAACTAAAAAAATAGCCAGATAAGGTCTTTTTTATGCTTAATACAGAGAAAAGTTATCCACAATCCACAACTAGTGATATAAATTATATTTCTCCATAAGAAAAACATCTCTTTTTTTACAGGTCTTTTTTTTCTTAACAATAAGAATCTCTCTGAAACATCAATAATTCAGTAATTGCTGATATTATCTAATGCCGTAACCTAACATTAATTTAATATTAACTTAATAGAAATGATGGTGAATTTTCTAGTTTACGTCATTAATTTTGCAGGGAAAAACAAATCAAGATTAGTTATTTAATTCAACACACATGAAGAAGTTTTTACTTTCTTTTTTAATGTTACTCGGAACTGTATTAGTACATGCACAAGTGACAACCAGTAGTATGAGTGGCACGGTATTACAATCTGATGGAGAACCGTCAATTGGTGCCTCGGTAAGGGCTACTCACGTACCGAGTGGTACCATATACGGTGGATCTACCAACGAAAATGGCCGCTTTAATTTAGCGAACATGCGTGTAGGCGGGCCTTATTCCGTAGAAATTACCTATATCGGTAGCCAGCCGGCGAAATACGATAATATTATTCTGCAATTAGGGCAACCTTATGTGTTAAATGTAACCTTATCGGATGGCCTAACCCTTGATGAGGTCGTAATATCAGCCACAGGCTCTAAATTAAACACAAATAAAACGGGTGCCGGAACGAATGTTAATACCGATCAAATAAATACTTTACCGGCAATAAATAGAAGTATTGAGGATCTTACCAGACTAACACCTCAAAGTAATGGCTTCTCGATGGCTGGTAGAGACGGCCGTTACAACAACTTTCAAGTCGACGGTTCTAACTTCAATAACGGTTTCGGTCTGAGCGATACACCTATACCTGGCGCTCAACCAATATCGTTGGACGCTATTGAAGAACTTCAAGTAAATATTGCGCCATACGATGTGCGGGAGTCTGGGTTTACCGGTGGTGGTATCAACGCTGTTACAAGAAGCGGCACAAATATATTTACCGGTTCAGTATATGGCTTTTATAATAATGAAAATTTTAATGGCCGCAAAATATTCGGTAACCGTTTAGGGGAACAGGATCAAGCCATGCAGAGGACTTTAGGCGCCAGGTTTGGCGGTCCCATAATTAAGAACAAGCTGTTCTTCTTCGTGAATTATGAAGAAGTGATCAATGAAGGCGGGAGTGTTGGTGGTGTTAATTTATGGAGACCATCTCAGGATGGTGTAGCTGATCCGGCCAATAACATTACAAGAGTAAGGGAATCGGATTTAATAGCTGTACGAGACCACCTGATTAATCAATGGGGATATGATCCTGGCGCCTATCAGGGCTATGCCAACGAAGCAAGATCTACCAATAGAAAAATCCTTGCACGTATCGATTGGAATATTAATGAAAAACATCGACTGGCATTTCGGTATAATCAATCCATTAGTGAAGCACCGAGCTTAGTTAATGGTAATTCGGGACCAAATCCACGTTCGCCATTCAACCGTGTAAGTCAACAGTCTATGGCTTTCGAAAAATCAAACTATTCGACTGAAAACTCCGTTAGGTCTTTTGCTCTAGAGTTAAACAGCACTTTTAGTTCCAAATTATCCAACCAATTCTTAGCCACTTATAGCCGTATCCAGGACGTCCGCAATTCGCCAAGTGAAGAATTTCCCTTTATTGATATCGGTGATGGAACGGGACAGAGCACCGGTTCAAACACATCTTATACCAATTACATCACAGCGGGGTACGAACTGTTTACCAAAAACAATGATCTGCTGAATCAAAACTTTGGCTTCATCAATAACTTAACTTACTTAGCCGGTGATCATACAATAACGGGTGGTTTAGCATTTGATGTACAGAAGTTTGGCAATAATTATGTAAGGCTTGGTACTTCTTATTACAGGTATGCGACCGTTGCAGATTTTCTGGCCACGGGAGGTCCGAACGAAGTAGCTCCGATAAATTTTGGTATTACCTATCCATACGAAGGTATGGACCCTTATGCGCGTACAAATTACGGCTTAGCAAGTGCATACATACAGGACAAATTCAATCCAAATGAAAAGCTCGAACTGACAGTAGGGTTAAGAGCCGAGCTTCCTCTTTATTTGAATAATTTGACGCCAAATCCTTCTATAGACGCGCTAGAATTGTTAGATACGGATGGTAACACTGCTCACTATTCGACAGGCTCATGGCCGAAGTCAAGGATAATGCTTTCGCCCCGTGTAGGCTTTAGGTATGATGTATTTGGAGACCGTACCTTACTATTACGTGGGGGAACGGGTATATTTACCGGGAGGGTTCCCTTTGTTTGGTTGAGCAATATGCCCACAAACTCGGGTGTCCTACAAAATACTATTGAATTACCTTACGGAGATATTACGAATTGGATCGGAAATGTACGGTTTAATCCTGATCCCTACCATTGGGTTAATAATCCTCCTGCGGGAGGGGAAAACGTCTTTATAAGGACTCCCGACGATGGAATTCCTTCTAATTTTGCTTTAGTTGATCCTGATTTCAGGATGCCTTCGGTATGGCGTACCAGCATAGGAGGAGATTATCAAATCCCTGGTACAGCATTAATTGCAACTGCTGATATCATGTATACTCATGATATTAATGCGGTTATGCAATTTGCGCCGAACAGATTGCCGGCAACAAATAATCTTCAAATACCCGATGAAAATGAAAACCGTGAATTTTGGCCGGGAGGAAGTGGCTTAACTTATAATGATGCAATAGGCGCCAATAGCGGTGTTATTCTCACAAACGCCAAAAAGAGGGGGTATTCTTTCTCGTCTACAGTGGGATTATCCATCGCTGCCAGAAAAGGGTTATACGGAGGTCTATATTACACTTACACCGATGCGAAAGCAGTTTCTGATAATCCAGGCTCAAATGCTGGCTCTGCATTTGTGGGGTTAAACTCAATAAATAGTCCTAATGATCAAATTCTGCATCCTTCACAATACGGTATACCTCATCGCATCATGGCAAATTTATCTTATCGATTTGAGTACGCTAATCATTTAGCCACCACTGTATCTGTTTATTACGATGGTTCTCACCAAGGAAGATTTAGTTATATTTATTCTGGTGATGTAAATGGGGATGGAATTCCCGGCGACTTACTTTATATTCCAAATAATGTAAACAATTTAAATTTTGAACCTATTGTGGTAAGAAATGATGCTGGAGAAATTATCTCAATGGCATCAGAAGCAGATCAACGAGCAGCTCTTGAGGCATATATTAGTGGCGATCCTTATCTTTCTACGCGCCGGGGTCAGTATGCTGAAAGGAGCGGTGCTCTTCTCCCTTGGTTGAATCGCTTTGACGTTAGGGTATTGCAGGATATCTTTACCGATATCGGAGGTAGAAGACATAGTTTACAGGTAAGTTTAGATATTCAAAATTTTGGAAATCTACTTAACTCCGGATGGGGAATAATGCAACGCAATACTGGAGCACAGAGTTTAATGTCAATAGCCAGTGTATCGGAGAACGGTGATCCAACATATCAGTTAAACAAAGTCAATAATGCTTTTCCAGTTAGCGCAACAGAGAATTTGTCAACCGTTGCAACAACATGGAGCATGTTATTAGGTTTACGTTATATATTTTAAATAATAATAGCAAAACATAACTCAAGAAAGCACCTCCTATTAAGGAAGGTGCTTTTTCATTATTTAGACTATGGAGATGTAGCATATAGATACCCTTTTCCGTTAATAACAGCAAACAACCTTTCTGTTATGAAAAAGATCTACCTTACCTACCTAACTTTTGTAATCTTTGTTGTTGCCGTTTCACAATTGCTTTCCTGTGCTAAAGTAGACGACGAACCTGAAATTTATTGCTATAGCCCAGTAGTACACTTCATCCGCTTAAATTGGCAGGATAGTGAAGGTAAGGATCTGATATTTGGTAACAATGCGCCATACAAGGTAGGTGATATTTCATTCGAATCCGACTATAATGGGCAGATATTTACGGCAGAAGAGATGTATTTGCAAGTAGATTCTGTAATATCCGACACCTTATCGGTAGTGATGTCTTACATAGGGAATGGAGCGCTATCTCTTGGAGATCTGTCGCCCGATAAAATAGCCTTTTCTTTTGAAAATGTAAGCGGCGAACCGTGCGCGGCCTCTCAGTTTACCAAATTGACAATCAATGACAGTGTGGTCTGTGAGCCCTGTACTTCTCTCGAGCGCGTGATATTGAAGAAATAAAAGAGTGATACATCAGACTGGTTGTCTATTGTTTATCTAATAGACGGAAATGGGGTAATAAGAAATAATAGCTAAGAAAACGCTGTAATATAACCTTGCCCTAACAATTAATTCCATTAGATTTCCTAATATCGCAGTATGAATAAAGTACTACGTTTTCTTTTTAGCTGCGCTGTTTTATTTAGTAATTACTTAAATGTTTACAGTCAACCAGACACTGCTCAGGTTATCGTTCCAAATAGAGTGAATGCTTTTGAACAACAAGGAAAACCTTATGTTATTCTTATATCTGCGGATGGTTTCCGTTATGATTATACAACTAAATACAAGGCCAAACAGCTTAATAAACTCGCGGCTCGGGGAGTAAGGGCAGACGCTTTAATACCTGCTTTTCCTTCTGTTACTTTTCCCAATCATTATACTATTGTTACGGGCATGTATCCTGCACACCATGGATTGGTTGGAAATAATATTTATGATATAAAAACCAATAGCAGATATACCCTCAAGAACTTAAAAGCCGTAAGAGATGCCTCGTGGTATGGGGGCGTTCCCATCTGGACATTAGCCGAACAACAGCAACTATTAAGTGCCAGTTTTTATTGGCCGGGATCCGAAGCGCCAATAGGTGGTCTGTACCCTTCATACTACTATCCGTATAACGAAAAAATATCCATTGCCCGGAGAATACAAAAAGTTGTGGAGTGGCTGTCATTGCCTGCGGAGAAAAGGCCCCATCTGATCAACTTCTATCTTCCAGAAGTGGATCATGCGGGTCATTTGTTTGGACCGGACGCGCCGGAAACGGGAAGAGCCGTTCACTTTGTGGATTCAGCTATCTATGCGTTAACAACAGCCGTGAAAAAAACCGGTTTACCAGTTAATTTTGTTTTCGTATCAGATCATGGAATGCTTAACATAGACAATGAAAAGCCCTTAAAACTACCTTTCAATATTGACACCTCGCAAGTTGTTATTGCCAACAATGGTACTTTGGTAAATATCCATGTAAAGGATAAAAAGAATATAACACGGATATATAAAAGCATAGCTGCCAACGACGAATATTTCAGCGTTTACTTAAAAAAAACGCTCCCTTCAACGTATCATTATGGAAAAAAAAATGATAGATTTAATAGGGTAGGAGATATCGTATTGGTAGCTAATGCACCGTATTATTTCGCCAATAATAAACCTCATCCGGGGGCTCATGGCTATGATCCATATGAAACGCCGGAGATGAACGCAACATTTATCGCTTGGGGGCCCTCATTTAAACAGGGCAAGATCATTCCAGCCTTTGAAAATATTCACATTTATCCATTATTAGCAAAATTATTGGATCTCCGTTATCAACATACTATTGATGGCGATGACCGCGTAGCACAGGAAACATTAAAACATTAATATGATGTGGGGTTATTTATGTTTCCAGATTTTCCAGCACGTACACACACCTATGCGACAAATCATAAAAGGCAGTTTTTTAAAAAACTGCCTTTTATGATTCTACTTGTTCCACCACAAAGCGGTGGTAATTACGTCGTCTCCTTGAGCTGCCAACGCTTGTTGATAATTTTCCCTATTCACATTCTGTTCTTTGTTCGGATAATATAAACGTTCGGGTATACCATTGCCAAACAAGGGTTGAAAGGTATAATTGACAATGCCATTTTCTGTTTGCCTGCGCCATACTACTTCACCAGGTTTTATCAAAAAGATTGGAAAGCCCGTTCTCCTGATCTCTGACCATGCTTCTAAACCTTGGGTAAATAAAGCTAAATATTTCTGCGTAAGCACGGTTTCTTCATTTGCTGCCGGTAAATCTGCCGCGAAGGCAGAGGCTTCATCTGCTGGTATGCCCCACCTGGTGAGCGAGGCTTCAACCCCCTTACGGTAACTGGCGTCATCCCAATTGTTGTATTCTGATATCAGAAACTGCACCTCTGCATATTCTTGAAGCACTTCAGCGAAATCAGCAGCATTCACTACACTTCCAGGTAAACTGATAGCGGTTGGCCCGTTCAGTCCGCCCGCCTCCAAGGGCAATCCATAAGGTTGTCCAACGTAATTTCCCTGAGCATTTGGCAACGCATAACGCGATAGTCGGGGGTCTTCTACCTGGAAGGGACCTAATTCACCCGTCAAAGCGTTAATCAAGACGTGCGAAACAGCAAAATCTCTTCTATTAGCGGTAACTGTTGCCCGAAACAATGGTGCTTCATTTGGTGCCGCACTCGAGTATTTAAACGTTGCATTGTCTGCATTTGATTCAAAAACCCCTTTTTCCAATGCATCTGTAAAGTGCTCTTCAGATAGTAATGGGTTTTGAACGCTTATTCTTGTCGCTAACCTCAGACGCAACGAATTAGCAAATTTCGCCCACTTGTGATTATCGCCCTGATAAATCACATCAGCGGTGCCAAAAGTATTAGCAGTAGGATTTTTCAATAAGGTATCTGCCGCAGCCTGTAACTCAGCTAATAAATCAACATATATTTTTTCCTGAGAGGCGTAAGCAGGTGTATAGTTATCAGGGTTTTGTTGCAGTGCCTGAAACTCGGGGTCTTTATTTCCATATGATTCATAAGGTACATTACCGAACACATCGGTTAAGGAATGGAAAATAAAGGCCTTCAGAATCCTGCTAATTGCGATTTGATCGGCATTGCTACCGGCTGTTCCAGCACTGGCAATAGATTTTGTTTCCTCATCGGAATTCAATTTGATGATTTCGTTCAAATTGTTCAGTGCTTTATAAGACGACGCCCAAAAATCGTCTGAATAAGACCTCGGGATGTCATAACGCGATTGATCCGTATAAATATTCTGACTATAATACTGTGCGAAAAGCATAGTTCCCCTTAAGGAGAATTGTTCGTTCCTAATATTGTCAATTAACTGTTTCTCTGCAGATAGTAAAATGTTAGGTGTCGGAACACTTCCTGGGCGGTTCGGGTCATCATTAATTTCTGATAGTTTTTTATCGGAACAAGCGCTGATAAAAAAAATAGCTAGCAGACAAGATATATATTGCATGTTCTTCATGATTGTTCTGAGGCTTAAAATTTAACATTTAGATTGACGCCGTAAGTGGCAGGAATTGGAAGATTACCTCCCTCGATGCCTTGGACATTTCCACCACTATTAGTAAATTCGGGATCGATGTACTTACTTTTAGTATATATATTCCAAAGGTTACGTCCATATGCATTTATGCTCAATGCTTTTAATGTACCAGTAGGTTTTAAAGGAAAAGTGTACCCGAAGGTTACTTCCCGTAATTTGACAAAAGTAGCGTCAAATACACTAAAGGTTGTTGGTCCATTATACTCATTACGCGCCCATGTTTGTGCAGATATACGGGTATCGTTCGGACGGATATTGTCTACCGTATAAGATCCGTCTGCGTTGAATTGTACGTCGGCCTGCACTCCGTCTACAATAATTCCCGTTTCACGGATATCATTGGCTGCCGTACGGTCTAATATGCCCGAGTACATGCCGACTTTGTAGGTTTGTGAAAAGAAGTTGCCACCAATACGTCCATCAATTAGAAATCCGAGTGTAAAATTTTTATACTTGAAATTATTCTGAATACCAAAAAGATAGTTGGGCAGTACACTACCTAGGGTAGTCATCTGTGACGTTCTTAAAAAGGTACCATCTTCCTGCACAACCCGTTGACCATCGGATGTGTATACAAAATCATACCCTCTGATCTGCCCATAAGGCTGTCCCTCTTCAGCTACTAAGGAAACCAACGTGTTATCTAGCTCAAGAGTATTAACGCCTTCATCTAATCGAACAACCTTATTTCTGTTAAGCGACCAATTTATTGAACTATTCCATTCGAAATTAGCTTTTCGTATCGGACTACCACTGAGCGTAGCTTCTATACCTTTGTTTGTGATACGCCCTGCGTTTAAAATCTTGGTATCGTAGCCGAATGCTGAAGATACAGGCACAGGTATTATTTGATTTCTACTACTATTATCGTAATAGGTAACATCCACGCCAAGCCTATTCTTAAAGAGTTGGAGTTCTAAACCTGCTTCCCATGAACTGGTAATCTCCGGCTTCAGGTTCTCGTTATTCAAGATATCGGGTAAACTATAAGATGCTTGGCCGTCAAAAGTCGGTAAGGCATTAAAAACTTTTGCTAAGTTGTAGGGATCTGTATCATTTCCAACCTGTGCCCACCCAAGGCGTACTTTGGCATAATCAATCCATTGGTGTTTTTTAACGCCGGCAAGTTCACTGAAAATAAAGCTACTGGTTAATGACGGATACAAGAATGAGTTATTGTTTGTTGGTAGGGTAGACGACCAATCGTTTCGCAAGGTTCCATCTAAATAAATCAACCCTTTCCAGCCGGCAGAGAAACTTCCGAAAACCGAATAAATTTGCTTACGAAAAAAGCCATTTTCTGTTAATACAGATGGTGCATTCTTTAAATTGTAGTAATCGGGCACTATGAGTCCGCCTTGAGTAATTAAATCACTTATACGTCGTTTTTGATCCATAATATTTCCTCCAAGATTTCCAGAGAGCGAGAAGTCTTCCCAGACTTTATTGGCAGAAGCCAAAAACTCATAGTTGAACTCGTGAAAATTATTATTGTATTCCTGATACTGCGATTGCGAGCGTGAATATACGGCAATACGATCCTGATAGCTATATTGATAAATATCGGCATTTACCTTACCACTCAGATTTAGCCAGGAGTTCACCGCCGCGCTAATGCCCACGTTTCCATAAAACCGGTCTCTATTCTCCTCCAAATAACTTTCATATGCTGACCAATATGGATTGTCTATAAAACGGGTAGCACGATCATCTGGTGTGTCCTGATAGCCGGTTCGGTTCCAGGGACGCGGTGTTCCATCTGAACGTTTATAATCACTCAGCTTCTTATAATCTACTTGTACACCCCCCCACTGAAAAGCTTCAAGCATAATATTTCTATTGGAAGCTCCCGTCCAAGGTCGCCCAGTAGAACTATTGTTGATATAGTTGAAATTACTGAATACATTAACCTTACCTAGTTTTGTTGAACCAGAAAAATTAATGGTATTTCTGCCTTGACTAGCATTAGGTATGGTACCCCTTACGTTTCTGTTCGTATATGACAAGCGATAATTGGTGTTTCCACCACTACCGGCAATAGCTAGATTATTTGTATTTGCAATTCCTGTTCGAAAAAAATAGTTTACATCGTTTTCTGGATAGAGCCAAGGTTCGGGGTTTAGGTATTCACTGGAATATGCTGGATCCAAATTGTACCAATGCAATACAGGTGTGCCATCCAAACGGGGGCCCCAGCTTTCGTCTGACGCATAGTCTACAATATTATAGACCTGCCCGTTGATGGTGGCTTGTTCGAACAGCGTGTTATATCCTTGTCCATACAGCTTTTGCCTTTTTGGTAGTCGAACGATTTGTTCTAATTCAATCCCGGTATTTAATGTGATTTCTGTTTTTTCTTTGCCTGTTCCCTTTTTGGTAGTAATCAAAATAACTCCATTGGCAGCTCTGGTTCCGTAGAGTGCTGCCGCTGAAGGCCCCTTTAGTACTGATATGTTCTCGATATCATCGGGATTCAAATCCTGAATCATATTTCCCACATCTTTACCGGCACTGCCACCAACGGTGGAAGCCGTATTCAGATCAGTGTTATCGATGGGTGTACCGTCTATGATATAAAGTGGCTGATTATTTCCTGTAAGCGATTTGATGCCTCTGAGTAATACCCGTGTTGATCCGCCCATGTTACCTCCCGATGGTACAATCTGTAATCCAGCTATCTTTCCTGAAATAGCACTTAAAGCATTCGCTGGTCGAGTATTCAACTCAACACCGCTGACATCTTGTACGGCATATCCTAGTGCCTTCTTTTCTCTCGAAATACCAAGGGCAGTAACAACTACCTCAGCAAGCTGATTGTCATCTTCACTGAGATTGATGCTAATATTGGTTTCTTGGCCAACCGGCAATTCTACCGTTTTGTAACCTATGTATGAAATTACCAAAACGGAGTTGGGTGCATCTATTGTCAAAGTAAAATGCCCCTCATCGTTCGTTTGTGCGGTATGATTCGACTCTTTGATCCGTACCGATGCCCCGATAATAGGTGAATTGTCTGCATCAACTACCACACCATTTATTGTTCGCTGCTGTGCAAATGATAGTATAGGCGATAAGATGAGCAAAGCGCATAGTTTGCGCAAAAGCCATGTTTTCATAAAATTATAAAAGTTAATATAGATTTGTACTAATAATGTATTTGCTTAGAAACCGTATTATTGTTTTAGTATAACGGATAATACTACTAGCACATTCGCGCCATGGAGTTGGCTGCTGATGAGAGTGAAAGGGATGTTTTTGGTTTAAAATGAATGTCTAAACTTTTTTCCATATCGATAAAAATTAACGTAATTAACTTTGTGCGTGTCAAAAGTAAATATTAATATTATATTATCTATAGTTTTAGTAGTTTTTTGTATTTTATTATGAGCGGATGATTTAAACCTGACGTTTAACAGACATTAAGGAACCAGTAACTAGTTATTCAATTTAAGCTAATATTTTTAGTATATTTGCTTAAAAAACGGCTGATGGAGTACGCAATTGTGGACATCGAAACTACTGGGGGGTATGCAGCAGGTAATGGCATAACAGAAATCGCGATTCATATTTATGATGGCATGAGTACGACATTTACTTATGAAAGCCTCATCAATCCGCAAATGCCTATCCCTTTGTATATTACTGCACTTACAGGCATCGATGATGATATGGTACGAGATGCTCCAAGTTTTGCAGAAATAGCGGAGGAAGTGTACAGTTTGCTGGAGGGACGAGTATTTGTTGCTCACAATGTAAATTTCGACTACTCCTTTCTTAAACACCAGTTGGCCACTTGTGGTTACCAATTAACTGTGCCGAAGCTCTGCACGGTGAGACTTAGCCGTAGATTATATCCCGGTTTCCTTTCTTATAGTTTAGGTAAACTATGCCAACAATTACAGATCACCATTCATGAGCGGCATCGCGCCGCCGGCGACGTAAAAGCGACGACTATACTTTTTTCAAAGTTGTTGGCAAAAGATAAGGGGGAGGTTCAAACGATGCTGAGAAGAGCTTCTAAAGAGCAGGTACTACCCCCACATTTACCTAAGGAAAATTTCGATAAGTTACCAACCACACCGGGGGTATATTACTTTAGAAATCAAAAAGGAAAAGTGATTTATGTTGGTAAAGCTAAAAACATTAAGCATCGCGTGGCTGCACATTTTTCGGGACAAAATCCCAATCCGCAGCGTCAGAATTTTATACGTGATATCCATACAGTCGACTTTGTAAGTTGTGGAACCGAGTTGATGTCGTTTTTATTAGAGGCCGCAGAGATCAAAAAGCTTTGGCCTGAGAATAACCGCGCATTGAAACGTTTTGAACCAAAATTTGGCCTCTATTCTTACGAAGACCAAAAGGGATATCAACGATTGATTATCGATAAGCATAAAAGATTTCAACAATCCTTACATTCTTTTGGCAGCATTAGTGAAGGGTATAACTTTTTAAATAAACTCGTCAACGCTTATCGG
Organism: Olivibacter sp. SDN3; assembly: GCF_014334135.1. NCBI lineage: Bacteria > Pseudomonadati > Bacteroidota > Sphingobacteriia > Sphingobacteriales > Sphingobacteriaceae > Olivibacter > Olivibacter sp. SDN3. The sequence goes on along the minus strand of NZ_CP060497.1, from coordinate 4,275,475 downwards.
CTTTGCCCTAAGCTTTGCGCCATACAGCGTCTACCCGGTTCATGTTTACTTTATGGAAATGGAGCATGTGATGGTGCCTGTATTGATGAAGAAGCTCCTGAACTTTATAACCCTAAGGTGGTACAAGCATTGCGCGACTTTGAAAAACTACTGCCTTCTTTTGTACTGTTAGACAAGGGACGAAATGATGATGAACAAAGCTGTATTTGGGTTGAAAAGGGCAAATTTTACGGTATGGGATACATTCCATATGAAAGTGACCTAAACCATCCTAACCTCATTAAAGATCATCTCGAGCGGTATGCTTCCAATGATTATATGATGCAGCTGATAATGAATTACGCGACTAAACACCCAGAAAAAACAATTAGCCTATAACTATTTATCCTCCCATACTAAACATAAAATAGTTTCATTTGTAATTATTCCAGCGAATCATTGGGCCTATTATTTAAAACAAGCATATATGAATACATCTGTTAAAAAGTTTATTAATCACGTAAAACAAAAAAACAAAGGGGAGAAAGAGTTTATACAATCGGTAGCCGAAGTTTCTGAATCGGTCATCCCATATATAGCAAGCCATACGAAATATGATCAAACAAAAATTTTGGAACGCATGATAGAACCTGAAAGGGTGATTATGTTCAGAGTCCCTTGGTTAAATGACCAAGGTGAAGTTGAAGTAAACAGAGGCTATCGCGTGCAGATGAACAGTGCTATAGGTCCATATAAAGGTGGCTTACGCTTTAGTCCCACTGTTAATCTGAGTATATTAAAATTTCTTGCCTTCGAACAGGTTTTCAAAAACAGCTTAACGGGTTTACCTTTAGGTGCTGGAAAAGGAGGTGCCGATTTCGACCCTAGGGGCAGGTCTGACAACGAAGTGATGAAATTCTGCCAAAGTTTTATGACGGAACTTCATAAACATGTGGGCGAAGATATGGATATCCCTGCGGGAGATATTGGTGTTGGAAAACGAGAAATTGGTTATTTATTTGGTCAGTATAAACGAATAAAAGGGGAGTTTACTGGAGTTATTACCGGTAAAGGTTCTGAATGGGGAGGGAGCCATATTCGACCAGAAGCCACGGGTTACGGACTCGTTTATTTTGTTGAGGAAATTTTGAAAAAGCATAACAAATCACTAAAGGGAAAAAAAATAGCAGTATCAGGCGCGGGAAATGTTGCGCAATACGCTGCCGAAAAATGTATAGAGCAGGGAGCAAAGGTTATTACGTTATCGGATTCTAAAGGAACAGTATATAATCCTAAAGGAATAAGTGTCGAAGAACTAGAATTTATAAAAGACTTAAAAAATAAACGAGGAGAACTTAAAGATTTTGCTAAAAAATATGCTTACGATTTTTTAGAAGGAGAGAAACCTTGGGGAATAAAATGCGATATAGCATTACCAAATGCTACGCAGAACGAGTTAAATGAAGAGGATGCCCAAAAACTTGTTGAAAATGATTGTTTTTGTGTGGCCGAAGGAGCAAATATGCCCTGTACGCCAGAAGCTATTGCCATATTCAATGAATATAATGTGTTTTATGCACCAGGTAAAGCAGCTAATGCAGGCGGGGTAGCAGTTTCGGGATTAGAGATGTCGCAGAACTCATTGCGATATTCCTGGACACGCAATGAGGTAGACAGCAAGCTACGCCAAATTATGCAGGAAATTCATCAAATATGCGTGAAATATGGCAAGGAAAAAGATTATATAAACTATGAAAAAGGTGCTAATGTTGGTGGATTCGTAAGGATTGCTGATGCAATGTTGGCGCAAGGCTTGGTATGAGCTTAGACACTACATCAAAAGCTGTCAAAATGACCGATTTATAAGAGGGCGTCGCAATATTTATTTTCCTTGCGACGCCTTTATTCATCAGTATTCATCTTCATTGAAAAGGAAATCATCTTTTGTAGGATAGTCTGGCCATACTTCTTCTATACTTTCGTACGCCTCTCCATCATCTTCCATTTCATTCAAATTCTCAAGTACACCTTCAGGTGCCCCTGAACGAATAGCATAATCAATTAATTCATCCTTTGTTGCTGGCCATGGTGCATCTTCTAAATGCGAAGCCAATTCTAGTGTCCAATACATAATTATCCTTTAAATACTTTTATTAACACAAATTTCTGTCACAAATCAAAACGCAATAAACAAAAACTGAACCAAACAACGCCGTGTCAAGGCTTTTTTGTTTATTTTCTGAATTTAGGCCGAATATAAGATATTGTAAACAATTTTAAAAGTATTTATATCACATCAAAGTTAATTGTGATAAGTATTGTTCGTTCACGCTATTTTACTCGGTGCATAATCTTTGTTAAGCTATAAAAGAAGGGTATCAATACGGTAAGCATGAACAATTTGCTTCGATTCTGACCATACAAAAATGGTAAAAAGGCCATCCTGTGAAGCGACCAGTGCCATGGAATCCCGCTGATCGTATACAAACTGTGCCGCAGCGAGATGCCTAGTACCCCCAATTTTCGTTGGATCTAATGGTTCCGGAGCCTGTCCTAAAACTGGCTCCATTATGGTTACGTTAGGTACGGAACGGCTATCGGGGGCTCTTGTGACCTTTGCGCCAAACGCCAACAATTCATGTTTTTTTGTAATTACCGTAGCGCCATCGATTGCGGTAAACCCGGCAATGATTTCGATTACTTTTAACATTTTGCTCTGCCAATCGTTTATAATATTGCCATTTTCCCTGGCGTTGGCCAGTAGATCCAACGCGCTGTAGGTCGGATCAATAGGGTAACTTATAGGATGTACCATAGAATCTTGCCACTGCCTATTACTTTCTGGCACAATTAATAGCAGGCCTCCACGCGCATGTTTACGCATAGCTATTGCCAGCTCGACCAAGATGTTGACTGACTCATTAACAACCGATGGCAGGGGGAATCCCAGTAATGAAGCCAATAAATCCGGACAACCCGCTATCTGTAATTGCTTCTCATCAATTATTTTCACCTGATCTCCCTTCAAAACGGCGATGTTTGTAAATTTACCGTAGCCATGGCTACGCCGATGTTTAACCACCAATAAACCAGGTTCTGCTACCTCCAACACCATACTTATTTCAGGTATGCCGTGTGTAGTACCCCATATATATAAGTTGCTATCTTCATGCCAAATACCCAAATGGATACCTGGCTGTATGACTGCGGGAGATAACTTAACAAGGTTAAGTGGGGTGAACCGCATCCGCTTGCCTAAAAGCACTGGATGATCGGCCCTGTCTGGAGGAATTAAAGCAATGGATATCTTGGGAGAGTAACCTTCCTCCCGCCTCAAACTTGCCCAAAACGCAACATCTATTGCAGCTTCTATAATAGATGCTTGAGGTAATAAAACGGATTGATCTTCACTCACCAAAGTCATATTTGCCAGCTGATCAACAAAGTACTGTTCAATCGTTGCCGAAACCATCTTTGCAGCCAAGTAAGAAGTTTCTGATATCATAAAGAGACAATATTAGGTATACATGTTATATGAGAAAAGTAAAGTTGAATAAATTATTCGATATTAAGAAGCTTTTCAACAAAACAAGTATTTTAGTGTTATTGGTGTATACTTTCAATAAATTTAATTACTACATAATATATGAAAAGAAGACTTCACTTATTTACCCTAATCCTGACCGTGTTTCTGTGCATATTATTTGGATGCGAAAATCGCCAAAGCCATACTGACGAAACTTCTTCTCAAGAGAAGGAAGCGAAAAAGCCAGACATAAAGCCCTTTGATGGAAACTACGAAACATTTGCTGTTAAGGGAAATGATAGTGCACTACAAATATTTAAGAACAGGTTTGACGTAGTACAACAACATCATGTATTAGCTTTAAACCGTATTGATTTCGATAATTTCAACAATGTAGACACCTTGATAATACCCGATACGGTTTTACAAGATTTTAATAGTTACACGCCTTTTCCCATTCAAGTGAAGGAGCTTGCTGAAGTTGAAAAAATCGTGTTTTTCTCATATCCTATTCAAGCTTTCGCAGTATACGAAAATGGGGGCTTAGCTCGCTGGGGCCCTACTAGTATGGGAAGTAAGGAGCACCCAACAAAGACCGGTCTTTCATTCGCCAACTGGAAAGCAGAAGAGCATGTAAGTACAGCTGACGATGAATGGCTATTAAAATGGAATTTCAATATCCGCAATAAGGAAGGGATAGGTTGGCACCAATATGCGATGCCCGGATATCCGGCATCTCATTCTTGTCTTCGGTTATTAGAAAACGATGCCAAATGGCTTTATGATTGGGCTGATCAATGGATTGTTGAAGTTGACCAACATATACTTGCTGAAGGAACACCGGTAATGGTGTTTGGAACATACGACTTCGATGCCGAGAGGCCTTGGTTGAAATTGACAGGTAATCCAAATGCAAATAAAATCAGTGAAACTGATTTGCTAAATGAGGTAAAACCACATCTGGAGGAAATTTTGGAAGCGCAACAAAATAGAAGCAGCATCGAAACTCATAAAACGGATTCCTTATAATCTAAGATAAAGCTGCCTATGTGTTCAACGCAATTTGTATTTTAGCCTGGGTATAGGATAAACTTTATTAATAAGAAGATTAATATGAATTGGAAACCTCACAAAGACCGTTATAACAAAATGGTCTACAATACCTGTGGTAAAAGCGGACTGAAACTGCCTGCCATATCATTAGGATTATGGCATAACTTTGGCGATGACATGCCACATGGAATCAAACAGGAAATATGTCGCACAGCATTTGACAATGGCATAACACATTTCGATCTGGCAAATAATTATGGTCCGCCTCCCGGAAGCGCGGAGAATGCTTTCGGAAGAATATTAAGAGAAGATTTTTCTGGTTACAGAGATGAACTGATCATTTCATCAAAGGCCGGTTATGATATGTGGCCCGGACCCTACGGTGAATGGGGGAGTAGAAAATACCTCATTGCCAGCTGTGATCAGAGTCTCAAACGTATGGGATTAGACTATGTAGATATTTTTTACTCGCATCGCTTTGATCCAAATACACCCTTGGAAGAAACCATGATGGCCTTAGACCATATTGTTAAATCGGGCAGAGCATTATATGTTGGCATATCTTCTTACAATACTAAAAGGACGCAAGAAGCAGCATCAATATTAAAAGAATTGGGCACACCATGCCTTATTCATCAGCCTAGCTATTCACTGCTCAACCGCTGGGTAGAAGATGACGGACTGCTAGACACACTGGACGATCTTGGTATTGGGTCTATTGTGTTTTCACCTCTCGCTCAGGGGATGCTAACGACTAAATATTTAACTGAGGTACCAAAAGATAGTAGAGCTAGTCAACAGAAGTCATTAAATCCTGGTTTTCTAAATGAAAAAAATCTCTCCAATATTCGCGAACTGAATAACATTGCCGGTCGGCGCCAACAAACATTGGCACAAATGGCAATTGCCTGGGTATTACGAAAAGGACGGGTAACATCGGCTTTGATAGGAGCAAGTAGACCAGAACAGGTAATAGATTGTCTTGGTGCGATAAATAATCTTAATTTCTCCGAGGAAGAGCTCCAAGATATAGATAAATACGCGTTAGACGCGTCCATAAATATCTGGGCAGCATCGGCAGAGCTTAAAAACTAACATAATAAAACATCATTCATTTCATTTACATGAACCCTGGAGGCCAAATACTTTCAGGGTTTGTGCTTTGCTAGAGTAATCGTGGATTGACGTTCCCCTTGTGCGGTACTGTTTCCTTTGAAAGATTATAAACCATTCTTCCTTCCTGTTCAGAACCTTTAATCAATCCTCTATCATACAAGTCTGTTAATATATGATCAAAATCAGCAAGGTCTTCGCTTTTAGTCGACCTTCCTCCGAGTTCCGATAACTTTTCTGCTATTGCTTTCACAGATCCTTTTCCTATTTCTGCGAGTGCAAATATAAGCTGATCTTGCAAGCTGTCGTTTTTATTAAAATTAGCTGGCACATGAATAGGTTTATATGCCTCGTTGAACATTTCGTCCTGTTTATCCATTTTTCAAACTGTTATATAACAGCTATAACAAAAATTACAGATAAATTGATTGCAAATAAAATATTATACGCTAAAAAGTATCGATTTGTTTCGGGTAAGGATTAGGCGACATCTTGTTAGGCTTGATAATAAATAAACAAGAAAGCCTGAAAAAATCAGGCTTATATTGCTTCATAGGTAGTTTGTAATGATTATTTACCGGAATTCTTAATTGAGGTTACATCATTACGAATTTCTTGGGCAAGACTTTTCACCTCTTGTAAGGCTTTACGTACTCTAGTGCCTGCAGCGGCATTTCCTTTGTTAAAGAATTTGTCTGCATCTGCTTCTACGGAAGAGATTAGCTCTTTTAATTTTCCAAATTTGTCCATTGTAATTAAATTTTTTATTTAAGTGATAATTTAATGACAAGAAAATCTTGCCCCTTTTTTGGTCTATATAACCCACATTTTTCGTACCAAAGCCTTCACATATTGAAAATATATCGTTTAATTGTGGAAAACCATCTGAAATATGGAAAAAAAACATCAAAAAAATAAGTAATACATATTACCAACAGCGAATATAAAATCATGAACTTTCCAGTACAAGCGTATTGTACTCTTTTTTATACGCACTGTCTAATTAATCCTTCTTATTATACAGCTTAAACGTATAAATTTTTTTTGATAAAAATGTTATTGAAGAGAAACACCAAGTTTGGCAAAGTTCATGGTAGTTTCCTCAGTGGTAGCAGCATCGGTTAATACAACGTCAACCGCTTGTACCGGCGCAACAAAAAAAGGTTCGGCGGTACCTATTTTATTAATGGTAGACAAGGCTATATTGTATCTTGAATTTGCAACAATCGCCCGTTTAATTATACCGTCTTCATAATTCGAAGTAGTAATGCCTACCTCGAGGTGTATACTGCATATACCGATAAAAGAAATATCTGCTTTGATTGTCCGGATTGCATCAACCGTTTCCAATCCAATTGTGGTAAACGACTTTTTATGCAACCTTCCACCTATGAAGATAACATCTACAAGTGGATGGTCTTCAAGCACATTAACTACAGGGAAACTATTGGTTATTACGGAAACGCGAAGATCTTTGGGAAGTGCAGCAGCAACTGCCAAGGTAGAAGTTCCTCCGTCAAAAAATATTACCTGATCATTTTTAATAAAGTTTAACGCCTTATGCGCAATGATTTCCTTCTGTTCCACCTGTAAATGTTCTCGCTCACGATAGTGTTGTGGAACAGGCGAATGGGCAATTGCACCTCCACGGACTGCTTTTAACACTCCTATATCTGATAGTTCTTTTATATCTCTTCTAATGGTATCTTCTGATACTTGCAGTAATTTGCTTAATTCTTTGAGCTGCGCTGACTGGTTACTATTGATGTGTTTTGCAAGTAATTGCTGTCTTTCGGCTTTAATCATGACGGTAATTTTAAGTAAAAGTAAATATTTATTTGCAACATTTTGCAATAATATGCTATATTTGATCACTTTTATTGCAAACAATCAAATAATATGAAGAAACAGTCTATCGCTATTGATATGGACGGCGTACTTGCCGACACGGAAACACAATATCTAAATTTCTATCAACAAATTTACGGAGAAAGCTTGAGTAGGGAAATATTTACCAATGTACCAGAAGGAGATGCTTTGCCAAATGGCGCTGTAATGGAATTTCTGTTTACTCCCGGCTTTTTCAGATCGCTACCAGTAATGGACAGTGCGGTAGCAGCCGTTAGAAAATTACAACAAAAGTATGATATCTATATTGTATCTGCGGCAATGGAGTTCCCACTATCATTATACGAGAAAAAGGAGTGGTTAACTGAGTATTTTCCTTTTATTCATTGGCAGCACATTATTTTTTGCGGCGACAAAAGTATCATAGACACTGACTACATGATTGATGATTATTGTAAAAACCTAGATTATTGTAAGGGCAAGCCTATTTTATTTACTGCGGGCCATAACCTTAATGTAAAACATCACACAAGGGTTAATAATTGGAACGAGGTAGTGAAGCTGCTACTATAGAAAAAAATTAGTTTTTCTTTTTTTTAAGAGAAAGCATCCTAGTATGAATGTGTTTAAAGAAGTTTTCTCTGTAAGCACTGCCAATCGGGATTTTTCGGGCTTGATTCAATATTTTAACAAAATTCCCTTCAACAGCCGAAAGCTGCTTTAGTGAAATGATAAATGATTTATGTATTCTCAGAAAACCTTCTTGCTTAAAATGCTCTTCTACACACTGTAAGCTGAGATGAACAGAAATCTGTTGCTGGTCGTTTGTATGAATATTTACATAGTTTCCTAATCCTTCAATATAAGCAATATCGTGTTTATGTATTTTTAATAATTTTCCTTTTTGTTCTGTTTTCACAAAAAGATAAGATTGTTCATCGGAGACAGGTAGATGATCAGAAGAACTTATTAGCCGATTGACCGCCTTTAAGAATCTGGAAAATGAGATTGGTTTTAATAGGTAATCGACTACAGCGTATTCAAACCCAGTTACAGCATAATCAGTATATGCAGTAGTCATAATAACTTGCACTTCATTTTTTTTTAATTGAAGTATTTCAATACCTGTGAGATTTGGCATTTGCACGTCAAGAAAAACTAAACCTCGTTGCATGTTATTCAGTAGTGCCAAACCCTCAACTGGATCGGTGGTTGTTTCTAATAAATTTAAAAAAGGCACCTGCTCCACATGGTGTACCAATAAATCTATCGCATGTTGTTCATCGTCAATAATTATACAGTCTATCATGAAGTCAACGGTATTTTTAATAATACGCTAAAATTTTCATATGTATCTTCCAATATAAACGTATGTTCATCGCCATACACTAAATCTAATTGCTGTTCTATATTTTTCAGACCAATACCATTCGACAATTCCTTTATTCCCTGTCCTTTTTTATTCTTTATATAAAACGATAGTTGTTCCTCACTAGTACATAATTTTATAATAAGAGGTGAGTTTTTATCATGTAGGTTACCATGTTTAAATGCATTTTCTACCAAGGTGATCAGAACCAACGGAATTATTGTTGCAGATGGATAAAGAACATCTTCTTCATAGAGAATGTTCAATTGATAGTTATGCCTCCTTTGATTAATCTCTATAACGTTCTTCATATGCGTTATTTCCCTGCTTATTTTCACTTTTCCATTACGATCCTCCTCCTTTCCAAGTGCGTAGCGCATAATATCGGCTAAAATCAAAACGGATTGCGCAACATCTTCGTCAAGTTTAACTGTTTTACCATAAATAAAGCTCAAAGAATTAAATAGGAAATGAGGGTTGATTTGATGTTTCAGTGCACTTAGCTCGGCTACTGCTTTTTGTTTTTCTAAGATAATTTGCTGTCTACTTTTACGCATCCACTCAATCATAAATGCAGCGGAAAAACTTACAACAAGATCAAATAGAAAGACGATATTACTCCACAATAGAAACCAATACACACTGTTTTCCGGAATCACACCTTTAGATGGTGTGAACGCTTTGCCTTGAGCTTCAATCTGGACATTTACAAACTCCCAATACCCAATACCTAGTTTTGCCAAGAATAACAGAAAGGTTATCAACAACGCATGCCACCTATCACCTTTGCGGATAAAAGGTATAATGACGCAGAAGATCAGGATATAATAAGTGACCGTGACCTCACAAATGTATAGTACCATATTTACCCATACACCATGCCTTCTTCCAAATTCACGGGTGGCTTTTTCTGGATCGGAGATATAGGATATAAAAAAAACAAAAGCATACAGCAAAGCACTGTATATCACTAATACAACTAAACGCTTCCAATTCTTTTTAAAGAATGTAGTAATCAATGAAATAGCACGTAAGGCCATGATTAAAAAGTTAAACCCATACCACCAAAAACACCAATGCTGCCACGTGTGGTTACAGAAAAGTCTATGCGAGACTGAAGTTTCAGTTTAGGGATTACCTGCTGCCGAAACCCTAAACCAAAGACACCAATAATTTTTGGGTCGTAGCCTTTAAAAAAATTATCAGATACATCCCCGGCACCGGCAAATAACACGTAGCCGTACCTCGGATCGATGTTGCTAAAATTAGACCTTAATTCTCCCTGAAGAGCAACAGCCTGCCTGTCGATATATAAATTGCGCCAAACGCCTCGTAAAATCCGATCTGCCGACAAATAGGGCAACTGATAAAAAGGAGCATTGCCATTAAAAACATTGTGATAGATCGCTTGGAAAGCAAATGTTGTCCCCTTAGTCAATATGGGTAAAGAATGGAAGCTTCTATAATCAATTTTGAGGTCGTTATAGGTATAATCACTACCTATCCATTTCCCATAATTTATAAGTGAGAGATCAATGTAACGCCCCGATGTGGGAAATAGCAAATCATTACGGGTATCGTACCTTATTGTACCCCCAATACCTAACAAAAGGCCGCCTTCACTATTAGGTATCATTAAGGATGCCGATTGGTCAAAATCCAGTCGACTATCGTTCCTGACATGATAATTGAGCCCTACGAAAAGACTTTCGTTAATAAGTTTTGTAACCTCTCCGTTCCAAGAAAATATGTTATTGTGATATACTGTATTACGGTCGTTTTCGGCATCATTTCCTAAGCCAAAATAAAAAGACCTATTATTTTTAAGAAAACCAATGTTGTTAAAAAAATGCCAACTTTTTTTATAAAAATAATCGGCACTTAGGCTTGCTTGAAGCTGACCATTGAAACCGTAAGCAACAACAGGTGTTAACGAAGAAGGCCGGAAGAAGGGCGAAACCAAGTTTTTTTCGTAATCATGACCATTGAATATAATATTCATCCCTAAGCCTAAAATCACGTTCGTTTCCGGGCTATAAGCCAAAATTGGCATCGGAACAACGCCGATCTTTTTTGTGGGCCCACCCAAAAATGCTGTATCTGGAGTTATTGAACGGTTTTTTTCACTGCCTGTATTTTTCCAATCCTGATCAATCACACGCCATCCTTCTTTTTGAAGTACCGTTAATTTACCTTGTTCAAACCCCTGCGTTGCTTTTACTTCGCTTAGGCAGGCTACTTTTAAACTATCTGTTAAGGACCATACGTTAAGCTTTCCTTGATCATCCAGGCTCAATAATCGTTCACCATCGGGGTCGTACGACAAATTTCCAATCTTTCCTCCGTCAGGACGAATGGCGTGTATCACCCGATCTTCTTCGAGATCTCTAACTTCAATAATATTTTTGTGGTTAACACTAGCATATTGATACGTGTTTACCGGGTTGAAGGTCAATAACCGCAATCTGGATGTTTCCCAATTTACTTTTTCAGTCTTTAATGTTTGTGGATCCAATATCCTAATAATTGATCTCGCTCCAGCAAGTAAACGGGAGCCGTCTGTATTAACAGCTAAGCTATTAGTATAGTCTGTGATAGACCTCATATTTAGTAATTGCCAATTTTCAGTTTCATAAACCGCTAAGTTTGCCTTCCAGAATGTTTTGGAATGTATAACGTAAACATGTTGACCGTCACCGGTAAACTCGGCAGATTCGAATACTACAGGGAGTAGCTGTTTTAACGCAACACCTTTTTCCAAGTTGTATATATAAGTCATCTTTTCTTCTTTGGAAGAATATAACAACCACTTGCCATCCTTACTAATTGTATAAAAATAAGGTGGTTCATCGGCAGGTAATGCAAGATTACCGAGTATTTCATCAGAAGGGACATCGGATACGATGAGATGTTTATCTTTATAAAAAAGTGCTTTTTCCCCATTACTAGTAAGTGCTAACGAACCATCTGATGTGGTATCTTCCTGAGCATATACAATAGAAGAAACGAAAGTACATAAGGTTATTAAAATTAATTTAGGAACGACCGTTTCCCGAAAATGAGCTGCTATCATATAGGTATATTGTTATTTTCTAAATATCATTTTTGTCATTACTTCCCCGCGTATTTTTCTCAAAAAATTTAAAAGTATAATATAGTTATCCTACTTCCAATAAAATTATCCCAACAAACTTATTCAAAATACCAACACCGACTTTCTATATTTCAACGCTGGAAGTGTATTTTTTATATACTGTTCCATGTATAAAATCATTATATTTTTTTAAGGTGGTTAACCTATTGTAAAAACAGCTGTCGAAATACAAGTTTATATCCATAAGATTTGACGCTTCTATCGCACCTATTCTCCTAAAAAACATATACATAATTCCTAAAAAAGCCCGTTTTAGTGGTGCACGCTCCAAAGGATCCAGGTAGAAATCAGTGTTTATCCAAATACCTTCTGGCTTAAGTCGAATGTTGAGCTTCATAAACACCACCAATGCTTTTTCTTCTGTAAGGTTATCAAATAAAAATGGCGTAAGAATCACATCATATTCTTCCCCTGGTGCGTCCAAAGCAATATCTCGATGAATGAAATCCACCCGATTTTGCCGAAAATTTCTTGTCTGAGCGCGCTTTAACATATTGGCTGACAATTCTACATATATAATATGCAATCCTGCCGGATGCAATTTACTGATCTCCTCTAGAATCCATCCGGTACCACCTCCTACAATAAGTACCGAGCTGTTTTTTGGAATATATGGCAATAGCTCGATCTGTGCGTTCATTTGCGACCGAAAAAAAATCAGTCTACTAAGAAAATCGTAGCAGAAAGCAATCTTATCATAATTATTTTTTGCCATCCAATATTTTAGTTAACATAATACAAAGCTGTAATACCGCAAACCGCCTTCACCAATAAAAGTCCATCGATAACGATCAAGTAATACAAAATATTTTGTCTTTTATGCATAGAATACGCAACAACCAACGACAATGCGAAAGGACAGATATTGATGACTAAGGGCACAAGTCCAAAATGACGATGCTTTGCAAAAAAAATCATAGCAACCACTCCAATCAGCAGTAACGGTATAAGTATTCTAAAAATTGTGTTCCGTAATCCAAACTGAACAACAAAGGTTTTCAGTTGTTTATTGGCATCCGCCGCATAATCTTTAATATCAAATATAATAGCATTTACGGTACAGAACATAAATGTTTTTAAGAATAACCAACCCACTAAAAACCAATCATCAGGTATAACTTGCTGTTCAATTTTTAGCATAACTAAGGGTAACAGATTGACGCAGCACGCCCAAACAAATCCAATGACAAACGATTTAAATAGACCTGTATTCCGCGTGTTTAACTTGATAAAAGAACCTGGAACTAGACCGTAGTACAAAAGTCCGGTTAGGATAATTACAACAATAATGCTCCAGTAAAATAATGGCAATTTCAATAAGGCATTAAAATTGCTCACGATAATATAAGTAAGTAACAACGCACAAATAATGATCGATAACCTTAGGCTTCGATACGTAAATTTACGGTGTGTAGCGTACCAATAAGTACGTGGATCCATTGCGTAGGAAGGTTTTGCAATAATCTTCGTATATGCGTAGGTATAGTAGGCTAATGTGGCAGAAAACAAAATTAAGTAATACGCTGTACTATTAAAAGGTAAGGCAAGCTGTATAGTAGCTTCTAAGGATAATGCTACGGCAAGTAGGGCGACAAAAATATTTCCGAAAAAAAAGAATTTTATGAGGCGATCTACCATAGTAACCGGATATAAGCGCGAAAATACGCATTTTTATATGTTATCATGATAAGTTAGTCTAGGAGCCTTTCATTAATTTCAATAGCGAGTTATACCTATTTTATTGTTATGATTATTTGATAACAGATTTCTTTTATTACCAAACCGCTAATATCAGGTTCATAGAATTAGATGAAAGAGGTCAATACAACTACCAATTAGCGATGAAAACGTTATTAATTTTGACGGATTTTTCTCAAGCAGCTACTCATGCCGCTAAATATGCCACTTTTTTTGCTAAGCAGCTGGGCATAGATAGAATTATTTTATTTAATAAATTACAGAGCATTACATCTATAGCTACCACTCCTTTGATTTCTGATAAAGCTTCTCAAGCAAAGGAAGAAGCGGTAATCAATTTAAAAAATTTGGTCAACGAGCTGAAGTTTTTAAAGCAAACAAATACAGAATTGTTTTTCTTAGCAAAGGAGGGGTCACTTGATGATCTAACCAATGAAATGATTAGCAAGTATCAAGTAGATTTTATCGTGATGGGATTAACTGGGAAGAGCAAGCTAGAACAGACGCTCATTGGCAGCAACACTATTCAATTATCAAAAACCATCAGCAAACCCTTGTTAATTATTCCGGAAACAACCAAACTGACGCCTATTACCAAGGTGGCGGTTTTTGTTGATCCACAGGATCTGCGACAGGTAAATGCTATTAAACTTCTGAACACACTTTTTTTACACCACACCGAGTTGCATATACTTAGCCATGAGAACGATCACACGCCAATAAAAAGTCTTCATAATCATAACCGTAGCTCCATACGGGAAAAACTAGCGTTATATAAACCTACTTATCATAATATGAATGGTATCGACATCGTTGAAGAAATACTTGACTTCGTAAACACACACGATATTTCATTGATCATACATATTGAAAAAAAAAGAAATTTATTTGAAAATCTTTTTTTAACCGATATTACCGAACGTATGGCCTATGTAACCAAGATACCGTTGTTGCTAATTAAACAAACTTAATTCTTTAAATAGGGGTAACGGGCTATTAAGCTGTCATGAATAATGAACAAGGGTGGCTAAGCTGCTTTAATTAATTATTTTTGACAAGATACTTACACGCATGCTAACTAATGATATGATGCAAAGTGATACAGAAATGCTTCATTTGTTAAAAGAAGGTGATGAAGTGATGTTTGAAAAGATCTTCAAGCAACATTTCAATAATCTACACGCCTATGCATTCACTATTTTGAAAGATGCAGTAGCTGCTGAGGAAGTCGTACAGGCGCTCTTTCTCAAATTATGGGAAAGAAAGGAGGAATTGATGATAAGAACGTCGTTGAAATCGTACCTCTACCGGGCAACATACAATGATTGTATGAACATCATCAAACACCGTCAAGTTAAGCAAAAGCATCATAATCACGTGGCAACCTTTGACGACCACACGGTGTCGCAAACAGCAGATAGGTTACATGAAAATGAGCTTAAACGAGAATTGTTTAAAGCTATGAACCTCCTTCCGGAGAAGTGTCGTACGGTATTTCAAATGAGTCGATTCGAAGAATTAAAATATCAGGAAATTGCTGACAGATTAGATATTTCGATAAAGACTGTAGAAAACCAGATAGGCAAGGCTTTAAAAATATTGCGGTTGGCCCTGGCAGATTACCTGCCCTTATTAATATTTTGTTTACTTTATTTATTTCTCGGGCTATGAATAATGAATTGTTAATCAAATTTCTTTTGAAGGAAACATCCCCTGAAGAGGATCAGGGTGTGAAAGAGTGGTTGGCCCGTGACGACGCCAACATGAAAAAGTTCAGTCAATTTAGGTCGATATGGGAAACAAGCAAAACCTTTGCTTTTGAACACCCTATCGATAGCGATACCGCATGGCAACGTTTTAAGTTGCTTAGGGATCGACATAAGGATGAAAAGATCTTAAATAATTTATCCAATGAAGAAAATACCCACAAAGCTATCCCTTTAAACCAGTCGGATAAAAGGAAATGGTTCAATATAGCTGCTACAATAGGTGTAGGGATTAGCTTACTTCTGGGAGTCTATTTTTATTGGATAGCACCTAAACATCCTTACTTTCATACGATTGAATATACTGCCGGCGAAGATATCCGTAATAGCACATTACCTGATGGCACCTCCATTACACTTAATAAACATGCAAAAATCGCTTACACCGAAGCGTTATTTGGTAGAAAAAGAAAAGTAACTATGGAAGGAGAGGTATTTTTTGATGTGCAGCGTAATGAAAAGCTTCCGTTTGAAATAGTGGTAAATGACGTTAATGTGACAGTATTGGGCACTTCTTTTAATATTAAAAGTAACAAATCAATTACTGAAGTTATCGTAGAAACAGGAATGGTTCAAATACAACACAACGATGTTTTGATCAAATTAAAGCCAGACGAAAAGGCGATTGCCCAAGTGGGAGAAAAAGGTATTGAACAATCGGCACAAACCGATAGGTTATACGATTATTACCGAAGTAAAGTTTTCAAGCTTGAAGAAACGCCTTTATGGCGATTTGCGGAAGTCTTGGGAGAAATTTACAACGTTAATATAACGATTGAAAGTACGTCATTAGGCAGCTTACCTATTACAACTAGATTTGATAACGATTCTCTAGATAATATACTTTTTACACTCGGTGAGACCTTTCAGCTCCAAGTTGAAAGGAGTGGGAGAAATATCACGATAAAAAAATAAGAACATTGAAATATCAATTACTGCATTTTAGTAGATGCCTGTCATTAACCTTACTGATGTTAATGGCAGGTATAGTTGTTTTTGGACAAAATTATCTCGACAAACCGGTAACTATCGATGAACAAAACCGTAAACTAGGCGATGTGCTAGGTATCGTGGCAGAGCAGGGTGGGTTTCATTTTTCCTATAGCAGTGGTATCATTCCCACAGATAGTTTGGTAACCATAACATATACTGGTGAAGTAAATGGCCTACTGCATCTCTTGCTGGATAAATCTATTGAATATAAACAAACAGCCACACACATAATACTAAGACCCGCCCCTTTTAGGTTAACCCTTATGCCTGAAGAGGTTGGAGAAAAAAAAAGAACGTATACAATTAAAGGCTATGTTGTAGATGAAAAAACAGGTAAAGGTATACACAATGCTAGTGTATATGAAAAACGTCTGCTCTCGGGTACTTTAACGGATAAAAAAGGACATTTTAGGTTGAAGCTAAAAACAAAAGATAATTTCCCGGTGGCACTTACGGTCAGTAAAGAGCTTTATAAGGATACTACAACGGTTTTTCTACCAACAGTTGATATCGCTAATATAAAAAGTGGAAAGGGGGATGATAGGTATATAAACACCGAAGGAGAAAATGTTTCGAACACGGCTTTTGGCCGACTTTTTTTAAGCTCACGCCAAAAAATTAACGCATTAAACATTGGTGATTTTTTCGCGTACACGCCAGTTCAATTGTCTTTAACTCCCGGACTCAGTTCACATGGGATGATGAGCAGTCAGGTTATCAATAAATTTTCGGCCAATCTGATTGGAGGTTATTCAGCTGGTGTTGACGGTGTAGAAATAGCCGGTGTATTCAATCTCGATCGGCTTCATGTGCAGTATGTTCAGGCAGCGGGTGTGCTCAATATGGTAGGCGGTGGCTTATCGGGAGTACAGCTTTCGGGGGTTTATAATACGGTAATGGACACGCTAAAAGGTGTGCAGGCCGCCGGTGTTTTTAATTTGGTTGGAAAAAATGCCAGCGGTGTACAGCTTGCAGGCGTGGCCAACGGTGCGGATACGTTAAAGGGAGTACAGGTTGCAGGTATAGTTAACAAAGCAAAATACAACAAAGGTTTTCAATTTGGGCTTATTAATGTTGCCGACACTTCTTCCGGAGTGAGTCTTGGTATGATCAATTGGATAGGTAACGGCTTTAAACGTCTAAGTATTTCAACGAACGAAACACTTTTTGCCAATGTTGATTTTAAAAGCGGGACACAAAAATTTTACACAGTCGTTTCCATCGGGGCGGGCACATGGAGTAAGGACAGAATTTTTGTTACCGGCTTTGGTGTAGGGCGTGAATTCAAACGCAAAAAACAACAGAAAGGCAGCAGTTACTTTGCCACTGAATTATTATCTCACCAATTATTGTCCTCTAGAGATGACAATTTTCTTTGGTTAAAAGGCCAAGTATTATACCACCATAAGATCAACAGAACAATTAATTTTTATATGGGACCTAGCATAAATTTTATACATCTGAATAAGTTTATTGATTCCGAACCTTTTGTGGCTATTCCTTTTAACGGTTATCCTCACCTTATAGACAATATAGACTCAAAATTGTGGATAGGATTAGGCTTGGGTCTTTCTTTTTTCTAGGAGCGAAGTAGGGGGGGAACAAGTATATGTTGTCTTATAACTAAACTAATAAAATAAAAGATGACATTGATGAAGAGAAAAGAATTATTACGCAGGACAGTGGTATTAGGAATCATTTCTATATTATTTTCTTTTGGATCCTCTTGGGGGCAGGAAAATTCACCAGCGCACATAGGTATTATCTATCCTATAAGTACTCATGGAACCAGAGCCGTCGACTACACCAACAATATTAGCTTACATGCTATAGCAGGTTTATCCGGTGGAGAAAATGGTTTCGCACTTTATGGTGCCGCTGGAGTAGTAAAAGGAGATGTTTCAGGTTTTCAAGCAGCGGGTATAATTAACCAAGTTTCGGGATCCTTAAACGGTGTACAAATGGCCGGAGCTATTAATCTTGCTGGTAGTGTCTCAAAGGGCGCTCAGTTTGCCGGCATATACAATAGGAGCAACGGCATGTTACAAACACAGCTAGCTGGCGCGATCAATCAATCGCAACAAGTCCAAGGTTTCCAGGCAGCAGGTATAACTAATCTTACAAAAGAGCTGCATGGCGTACAGCTAGCTGGAGCTGTTAATGTAGCCGATGAGGTAAATGGTTCGCAGTTCGCAGGCATTTTGAATAAAGCCAAAAATGTAAAAGGTGTACAACTTGGATTCATGAACATAGCCGATAGTAGTGACTACCCCATTGGAATGATAAACCTGATCAAAAACGGCGAAAAGCGGATTGGATTGGGCACCGACGAAAACCTCTCGACTTTTATTAGCTTTCGCTCAGGAGGACGAGTACTCTATGGCATCTTGGGCGTAGGATTAAATCCACAGTATGAAAGCCTACGTTTCGGATTTGAAGGAGGTATTGGGGCAAAAATAATCGACAAAGAACATTTTAGGCTGGATGCAGAGGCAACATCGGGTACGTTGACAGATTTTAAAGGGAAGGACTTCACCAAATCGGGTATAAGAATACTTCCTGCTTTACGCATCGCCCAGAATTTATACTTATATGGTGGCCCTAGCATAAATTATGTCAATACAGACAACGAAGATGGTAAGGATTTAGTCAAGCTAAAAGTTTGGGATAAGCAAACTACCGAACATTATCAAGCCGTTCAAGTTGGCTTTACAGGTGGGTTGCAATTTGTGCTCTAAGTATTTATTTAAGTGTGTGGTACGGCTGTAATCATTTATAACATGTTTACAGCCGTACCATTTTATTTGTACTAAAATTTATAAGTGATATTAGCCAAAAAGCTGCGCGGCATTTGTGGCTCAACCGTTGTCCAACCCTTAAAATAGATTTTATCTGTAAAATTATCTGCTTTAAGGCCAACTCTGAATCGCTTGGCATCAAAAAAAACGCTAGCATTCAACACGGTATAAGCTGGAAGGGTGAAGGTGCCGGTACGTGCATCATTTGTAATAATATTTTCGCTGGCATAGTTTCCTCCAAAGCCTAATCCCATACCTTTTAAGGTACCATGGGTTAAGGTATAACTAGCCCAAGCATTTATTAGATGAGCAGGGCCAGCACTAGTTGGTCTGCGATCGTTCACAAACTCATCGGCATTGGTAATTTTACTGTAGTTTTTACTATAGCCCATGATGAGATTCAAGCCCTCTATAGGACGGGCAACTAAGTCAAATTCAAACCCCCGACTAAGTTGAGTACCATTCTGAACGGTAATATTGTAGGTGCTATCGTCTCGTATAATAGACTCGGTGCGTGTAATATTAGAGACAGAAATGTCATAGAAACTTGCTGTAAAGCTGAGTCTATTAGCGAAGACGTCTAATTTAACACCACCTTCAAACTGATTGGCCTGTTGTGGTTTGAACGTATTAGGTATATCAGGGAATGGCTGTGTTGCAGGAGCTACATTTCTAAACCCGTTCATGTAATTGGCGAATACTGAAACCTGATCTTTCACCAGTTGATATATCAAGCCAAATTTAGGAGAGAAAGCCGTCTGCATATAGTCTCCCGTTGTTACATCGGTGGCTAAATCCTGTGTTCCAAAATTCTGAAAGCGATCTGCCCGTAAGCTCAATAGCGCAATAAACCTATCGGTTAAGTTGATGATATCGGAGGCGTAAATACTGTAGATATTGGTGGCCGCCCATGTATTTGCGCGCGGAAAAGTGCTCGCTGCAATCCGTTGATCAACTAACTCTCTGTTGATATTGCCATAATTCGGATCATTAATACTAGAATTTAAGCGGTCGAATACTACCCACGGAGAATTATCGTTTTCATTAACCTGCCTTAAAAAGTCTAGGCCAACAACCAAACGATTTCTAAAGCCAGCAAGCTCAAAATCCCCTATAAAATTTTGCTGTATATTAATGGCTTGGCTAAGTGCATCCTGATTGGTAACATAACGAGTCAACATGGTGTCGTTCGCTACCATAGGAGGATTATCGGTATCCAAATACATGACATATTGTAAGTAACCATTAGATTTGCGACGGTTATAGCTGATGTGGGTATTGGAGATCCATCGATCTGACAACTTGTACTGTATCTGTCCCCTGAAATTAGTAGTAGGTGTACGCACGGTGAGGTCATCGGTGGTATATGATTTATTAAAATCAAACTGCAGCTCACTGGGATTTGTTGCAATCAACTGTCGCACTCTGTTGGGAAACACCATCAGCGCATTGGTGCCTTTATAATGGTAAATTTCTGCATCAAGGTTAATGGTTAACCGCTCATTGGGTCTGTATTCTAAAGAGGGTGCAATAAATGTTGATCTTCTAAAACCAGCATCCTGAAAGCTGTTTTGCGTATGATAAGCCGCGTTAATGCGGGCTAAGAGGTTTCTACTTTTATTAATAGGACTGTATACGTCGGCAGCTACGCGATGTTGGGCAAAGCTTCCAGCGGTATAAGATACTTCGCCACCAATAGAATCCAAGGGTCGTTTGGTCACGACATTTATTAAACCACCAAAATTTACTAACGCGCCACCAAACAAGGTGCCAGATGGACCTTTTATCACCTCTATCTGTTCTATATTAGCTGGATCTAAATCGCCATTGGTAAGACTGCCTACCCCATTAATTAAACTTGGCTGTGTACTAAACCCTCTTAAAGTATAAAAGGCAGCTCCATCGCCACTTCGTCCGGTGGACGACCAAAGTTTATCGAGCCCGGAACTATTTTTTAAAGCATCATTAAAATTTGTAACCATCTGGTCTTTCAGCACCTCTTTGGTAATGGAAGTATATACTTGCGGGTTCTCTAAATTGCTTAACGGCATTTTCGATACAAATTCGCTTCGTTTTCTTGTATACTTATTAGTACCTACCGCATCAATAATTACCTCCCTTAACGCTGACGCGTTTTCGGTAAGGGTAAATAGCGGAATTTGCATTTCAGGTGAAACAACCTCAATATCGAGCGATTTTGCGTTTAAACCGAGTGCTGATACACGTATCGTGTAAACACCATAAGGGACGTTATTAATTTCATAGTCGCCATTTTCATCAGTTGAACTACCTTGTTTTAACTCTATCAGAGTTACGGATACACCAACTGCCGGTTCTCCATCAGCAGTAAGTACTCTCCCCTTAAGATTTGATCGTGTCTGGGCATGTGTGAGTAGGGGAGAAATAGTAAAACATACCAGAAAATATATGAGGGAACGAAAAAATAGATGTGCTTTCATTATTTATTTGGACTTTTTCTAAATTACTGCAAAGAAAAGAAGTATAACCATAAAATACAATCATTATTGAAAATAATTCTAAATAATAGGTTTCTTAGCGATTTATGAATGTGTGAGTAAAAATATACGAATCCCCAACCTTTACAGATAAGTAATGTCGCGTACGAGAAGTCAGAAGAGTATCATTTTAAATGTTTAAACATCTAATTATTGCAATAACCCGCTATATTTACAATCATTATTTAAATATTTACTCTTATGGCTACAACAACATGGACGGTAGATCCAACACACTCCGATGTACAGTTTAGAATTAAGCATCTCGTGATTTCAACGGTCACAGGCGCTTTTAACCAGTTTGAAGGCACTGCGTCTGTTGCTGGCGACGATTTTGAAAATGTAAATGCTACTTTTAAAATTGCAGTAAAAAGTATCGATACAAAAAATGAAGACCGAGATAACCATTTAAGGACGGGAGATTTTTTCGATGCGGACAGTTACCCCGAAATCATATTCTCATCGGCTTCATGGAATAGGGTCAGTGATGATGAGTTTGAGTTACTTGGTGATTTAACTATGCGAGGTACTACCAAACCCATCAAATTAAAAGCAGAATTTGGAGGTATTGAAAAAGATGCTTACGGCAATACAAAAGCCGGATTTGAGATTACTGGCAAAATCAATCGAAAAGAATTCGGCTTAACATACAATGCATTAACAGAAACCGGAGGGTTAGCACTTGGTGAAGAGATCAAATTGGTAAGCAACATTCAATTGATAAAGGAAGCTTAAAGCCTACTGTAAAGCGCCACCGTTGACCCATCAAAAAAACAGCAACAATGACCTTAATTAGGTTATTGTTGTTTTATTTTTACCATGTTCGGCACTAAATTGTAAAAAAACAAGGTATAGAAGGGTAAAAAAACTATATTAGTCAGTCAAAACTAGCGCTATGAACAGAATTGACCGGCTATTTGGGATTGTAACGCTTCTTCAGTCACGCAGGTATGTCGATGTAGAAACTATTGCAGAAAAATTTGAAATCAGCACCCGTACAGTTTACCGTGATATACGAGCCATTACAGAGCAGGGTATTCCGTTAAGTTTTGAGCCCAGCAAAGGTTATTTTATTGTACAAGGATATTTCTTACCTCCTGTTTCTTTCAATAATGAAGAGGCAAATGCTTTAATATTAATGGAAAGACTTATTACCAGTTTTGCCGATCGTTCTATACAGAAACACTATATCTCTGCGCTTAATAAGGTGAAGAATGTCATGAAAAGCACCCAAAAAGAGCAACTTGAGTTTTTAAATGATAACATAAAATTTCAAATACCTGATCGACTGAATAATGATTTCGAATATCTCTCTGTCATACAAAATGCCATTGCTAACAAGTCTATATTGGCCATGGATTACCAAAAAGAAAGTGGCGAGCTTAGCTGTAGACAAATAGAAGCAATCGGTTTAATTTTTTATGCTTTTAGTTGGCATGTCATGGCCTGGTGTCACCTCCGAAACGAGTATAGGGATTTCAGAGTGTCTAGAATAAAGAAGCTGCGTGATACGCAAACTCCTTTTCAAATAAAAGATCATGTGCCTTTAGCAGAATTTATGAAAAAACTACCTGTCGATTATTGAAAAAACCATCTCCTTACATGGCGTTTTCCACTTTGTACACCCAAGCATGTTCGCAGGGCATGTTCCCCGGATGAATTTGAGGAGGTGTAATAGTCAGTTTATCTTGCAATTGCTCAACCTTCACATCTATAGACGAGCCTAACAAACTAACTTTAACTTTTTTCGCCGAATTAGTAGAAACAGTAATAGGTTTATCCGTCCAGGCCGTACAGATCACATATAGGGCATCGCCTTTCTTGGTATAATAAATTTGATCTTCTTTCATAGTAGCAGGCTTATCTTCCCATACCTGTGTACCGTAGATAGCATCTCCATTTACGTCCAACCATTTTCCAATGGCCAGCAGGCGTTCCTGCATAATAACTGGAATCATTCCATCGGCTTTAGGGCCAACATTTAATAGCAAGTTTCCACCATTACTCACTTTATCTATCAGTAGGTCGATTAACTGCTTAGAACTGAAATAATGAGCCGTTGTTTCGAAACGATTATAACCATAAGAAGTACCAATACCTCTACTTTCTTCCCATGGATGGCTCGCCTGTTCGCCTATACCTTCCTTATCATGTACCAAATCGTATTCTGTGGTATAATAGTCGCCATGTTTGCTTCGTGTTTCCTTACCCCAGCGATCGTTTACCACTACTTTTTCCTTCACCGGTGACTCATTATATAACCATGTTAAGAAGCTAGTGCTTTTTAGTGTATCACTTGGATAGTCCCATTCTCCATCGGAAAAAATTATAGCTGGTTTATAGGCTGTAACCAGTTCTTTCATTTGTGGAATCATATGTTCGTCTACCCAGTTATTAATGGTCTCTTTTGTGTATAATGGATGGTTCCACTCCAGCAGCGAGTAGTAGAAACCCATTTCCAAACCAGCCTTCTTTACTGCTGTACTTAACTCACCGGCCAAATCCCGATGAGCTCCAATATCAACACTATTCCACTTAGGACTGTATTTACTGGGCCATAAGCAAAAACCATCATGATGCTTGGAAGTCAATACAACATATTTTGCACCAGCCCGCTTAAACAAGCTTGCCCAGCTGGTAGGATCAAAATTTTCTGCTCTGAAAAGAGGAGCGAAGTCTTGATAGGTAAAGTTGTCGCCATAAATTTTTCGGTGATAATCAGTGAACAACTTGTTTTTTGTTAACAAACGGTTTTCATAGTGCTCTGCGTATTTTTCGTATACACCGTCGACCTCGTCAATAGGCGCATAAGCCGGAACAGAATAAGGCCCCCAATGGATAAAGATACCGAACTTAGCGTCGCTCCACCAAGAAGGTGTAACGCGCTGATCAATAGACTGCCAATTAGCCTGGTAATTTTGCGCCGAAAGTTGCGTAGCCATGAAAAAGTAACCTAAGATTAAAAAACAGTAATTTTTTTTTGTGAAGATCATCATTTATCTCAATACGTTGCTTATAAATCGGGCACTTGCACATAACAAGTTTTTGGTTAAAATACTACTTTTTTATGTCTTTTGCCGCTTTCGACGAATAAAAATCAATTGGAAAATATAAAGGCTGTTTGAGGTAGCTAACTAAATCCTTTCCAACACCAATTGTATGGCTTTTTCAATAGTAGCAGAAGGGTGTTGACTGAAGGTATGATTAACCCTACTAGCCAAAATAGCATTTATAGAAACCGCCTGATGCCCCAATAATTTGGCCAAAGCATAAATTCCAGCTGTTTCCATTTCCAAATTGGTGATTTGTCGCCCATGATAGCGAAAAGAATTGATCCGTTCCAGCAAATCAACCCGTACTTGATGAGCTCTGGTCGACCTACCTTGCGGTGCATAAAAACCCGGAGATGTTAAGGTGATCCCCTTAGGCAGATCGTATGCGAGCTTCTCCAGAAGCAAGCCGCTCGCTGAAGTAATATAAGGACGAATACCAATATTGCTGAAGTGATCAATACTTGCTTGATGTAAGCCATCATTTAGGCCCTTCTTGTCTGCTGAATAAAAACACATTAAATTATCAAAGCCCAAACCATAAGTAGAAGCCAATAGCGTACCCACAGGAATATTAGGCTGTACCGCACCTGAAGTTCCTATCCGTATAATGTGTAATGAGCGGAATGTCTCCTTTGGTTTTGTTGTTCTTGTAGACAGATCAATATTTACCAATATATCGAGCTCATTCAATACAATGTCTATATTATCTGTTCCTATACCTGTAGAAATCACACTGATACGTTTTCTACCAATGAAACCGGTATGTGTAATAAACTCCCGTTTGCCCTTCTTTAACTCAATACTGTCAAAGTACTTGCTTACTTCGGCAACACGTTCCGGATCGCCAACGGTTATGATAATATCAGCAACATCTTCCGGTAAAAGGTTTAGGTGATAAATACTCCCATCGGCATTTAATATGATATCGGTTTCTGAAAAATTCGCCATTGGCAAAAATATTAGATCGTTCTTAAATAGTTAATCCGTAACCGCTCTATCTTATGCAATTTTTCCATACTACGGTTTACTTGCCCCTGCCTTATTTCGAAGGTAATTGAACAGTTAATATCAAAATCTTGTTTCAATATATGTAATGTATCTTCCTTTATTACCCGCATAACATCGTTCATCTGCTCATACCCGAAGTCTATCTGATAGACATCGTTTACCGTTTTTTCTATAATTTCAGCGCTATCTATAGCGTCTTGTGTGGCCGACTTATAGGCATTGATTAATCCAGGAACTCCCAAAAGTGTACCTCCGAAATAACGCACTACAACCACTACCACGTTGGTTAAATCATTTGATAACAAGGTGTTCAATATTGGCCTCCCGGCGGTGCCAGATGGTTCACCATCGTCATTTACTCTAAATACTGAACGATCTGACGTTAGGCGGTATGCCCAGCAATGATGCCGAGCCTTAGGGTGCATGGCTCTTAAATCGGCCATTATACTTTTGAGTTCGTCTATATCGGAAAAAGGATAGGCATAGCCCAAAAACTTGCTTCCTTTATCTTTAAAAATTCCCTCCGAGGATTTAGCAATTGTATGATAAGTATCTTCAAATAAATTCATTATACATTTTTTCACTGCCGTTTAAAGGCTGATGATCAATACCGAAATAATGGCAAGAACAAGACCCACTTTGTTCAAAATAGATAATTTTTCGCCGAACAAAAAAATTCCTGTTACGGCGCCAACAATAATTACCCCTATATTCATCCCCGAAAACACCACTGATGGATTATCTGGCAATGCTTGATGTGCACGCATGTAAAAGATAATATTACCGAAATTAAACAGGCCCAACAGGATCCCCCAAAGGGTTCCTGAGAGCGAAAAACGCATTTTTTTTATTACACCCAAATAGGCAATGGACAAAAAAGAAGTCAGGGTACACAGTACAAATACGACAAAGATGGATGTTTTATAAGATACTCCTTGGTATTGTGCTAAATGTTTAAATAGAATATCTATTACACCCATGCCAAAAAAAACGATCAAAGGGTATAACCAACTACCGAACCGACCAACCTTGTTTACAGATAAGCTATTAGTATGGTGCCATCTGAT
The DNA here is from genome assembly GCF_014334135.1 of Olivibacter sp. SDN3. Classification (NCBI taxonomy): domain Bacteria; kingdom Pseudomonadati; phylum Bacteroidota; class Sphingobacteriia; order Sphingobacteriales; family Sphingobacteriaceae; genus Olivibacter; species Olivibacter sp. SDN3. The sequence continues at coordinate 4,248,534 of NZ_CP060497.1, read as the reverse complement.
AGAACACACAACGGCAATTAAACCAACTATGACACCTGACAGTTTAATCGGAGCAGGGTGTTCGTTGAAAATGAAAAAGGCTGCAATCAGCGGTATAAAGAGCGATAGGCGCTGAGCTACTTCCGTTCGTACAATACCCGTATAACGGATAGAGGCCGCTATAATAACAAATAACGAAGGGAGTAAAAGTCCTAATATGACGTAGGTTGTTACAGGCGCTTGATCAAACGTAAGGTTATCAAAATTTGGCTTTAAATAATAATAGCTCAGTAATACGGCGACTGGATAGTTCCAGGCGATCATCTGAATAGTATTAACCGAATAGCGCCTGGCTAGCTTAATGATGACAGAAACTGTCACGCTACATAAAACACTTAACAATACCAGATGCATCAGTTATTAAAATAAGTAGTGAGTATATCCTTATCTATCAATTGAATATCCTTTGGAATCCTATCTAACTCAGGAGCTTTAATACCATTTTCCCAGTAGTTTGGTCCCCTAAACACGCGGGCTTCATCCCATAATCCCGCGGTTATGAACAGATGGAGCGTTTTTACCCCGCCTTCAATAATTAGCGATTGTATATCCATCAAGTGTAGCTGATAGAGAATATACTGAGGTAAATACCAATCAAAGTTCTCAAGTGTTATGTATTTGATGTTTTCTTGCCATTCGGTTCTTACTGCATTAAAAACCAGTGTTTCAACGCTTCCATCAAACAGGTGAAGGTTATCTGCTAGTGACAAATCTTTGTCGATAACTACACGTTTTGGATTTTTACCCTCCCAATGCCGAACGTTAAGCTGGGGATTATCTATACGTGCGGTATTTGCTCCAACGAGGACAGCGTCTTCCTCACTCCGCCATTTATGACTAAGTATTTTTGCAGTCGATCCGGATATCCATTGTTGGGTCCCGTCTATCGGAGCAAAGTAACCGTTGGCAGTTTGAGCCCATTTTAGTATTACATAAGGCCGACTTTGGCTCACACGTGTAAAAAAACGTCTATTTATAAAAGAAGCTTCCCGCTTAAGTACGCCCTCTATAACGTTAATTCCAGCGCTTCGCAGCTTGTCGATTCCTTTACCGTTTACCGCATCAAAGGGATCCCTGCATGCCACCACCACTCGAGGAATCCCATGCTTGATAATCAAATCGGCGCAGGGAGGGGTTTTTCCTTGGTGTGCACAGGGTTCCAGGGTAACATACAAAGTTGATTCTTTCAACAGCTCGGCGGCATGGTCGTATTTTTCAAATACTTCGTTTATGGCATTGGGTTCAGCGTGCGCTTTTCCATATTGCCGATGCCAGCCCTCACCTATAATCTTATCTTGATGTACAAGGAGTGCTCCCACAATCGGGTTAGGGCTTACAAACCCTTGACCCAATTGAGCCAACTGAATACAGCGTTGCATATAGCGTTCGTGATTAGGCATGTACAAACCTAAACATTTTATCTTATGTGCGCTACTAAGCCTGTTTTTTTTACAATGGGATAATGATTCTGTCTTTTTCGTATGTTTGCAGGTATAAAAGTCATGCAGCAACTCAACCATCTTAAAAAAGAATTCATCGATAAACTCAGTCCTTTATATCCCGTTTCGGAGATCGAAAGCCTTTTTGCTCAAGTGCTAGAAGATGCCTTACAGTTAAAAAGAAAAGATTACCTATTGGATAAATCCTTTACACTGAGTGCTGCTGGTCTGGAAAAGATAAAAAAAATAAGCGATCGGCTATTGAAAGGAGAACCCCTGCAATATATTTTAGGCGTAGCATGGTTTATGGGGCTTCATTTAAAAGTAACAGAAAAAGTCTTGATTCCCCGTCCGGAAACAGAGGAACTAGTTGATTTGATCATACAAGATCATTCATCGTCTATTGATCAACCCTTACAAATCATCGATATAGGCACAGGTAGTGGATGTATTCCCTCTGCTTTAAAAGCACATCTAAGAGATGCTCAGGTTTGGGCAGTGGATATTTCCAGAGAGGCATTGGAAATAGCAAAATATAATGCAGCCAAACACCATACTTCCATAAATTTTATGTTAGCCGATATTTTGGATTGGGAGTTTGTTTTTCAGGATGGGCAAAAATTCGATATCATTGTCAGTAATCCACCTTATATCACACCTGGAGAAAAAGAAGAGATGCACCCAAATGTACTGCAATTTGAACCACATCTCGCCTTGTTTGTTGAAGAGAAGGCGCCATTGTTATTTTATGAAACCATCGCTTCTTTTGCATTAGAACATTTACAACCTAAGGGAAAGCTATATTTCGAGATCAACAGTAACTACGGGGTGGAGGTAAAAAACTTATTGTATAAAAAAGGCTTTAAAGTGGTACGTCTTCTACAAGATATGCAGGGAGCCGATAGAATGATCAGCGCATCATTTTAGACAGTGTTGTTTATCAATGGCAAAAAAAACAGTGCGGAAAAGCAGGAGAAAAGAACAAAGGTTAATTAGGCACTGGAAGTTGATTGTGGTAGGCATAAGTGTTGTCGGCGTAATGGCCATCGCATTGTTGGATCAGCTGATTTTTCATGAGCCCATGCATTTTGGCATTTCTGTACCAAAAGGGTTTCACACACATGGAATAGATATTTCTCAGTATCAAGGAGACATAAACTGGAAAAAAGTTTCTACACCACAAGATAGGGATATTAGCATTTCTTTTGTGTATATGCGGGCTACAATGGGCATGCGAACGGATAAGAAATTTAAATACAATTGGCAAGAAGCAAAAAGATATGGGTTAAAAAGAGGGGCCTATTTATATTTTCACCCCAATAAAGATGGTATAAAACAAGCAGAATTATACATAAAAAGGGTGGGAATACTAAACGACTGTTTGGCGCCAGTAGTAGATATAGAACACACCTATAAAACAGATAAAATAACACTAAGAAATAACTTGGAAGCATGCTTAAACAGGCTTCAAGAACATTACGGCGTACAACCAGTAATTTACACCTATACCACATTTTACAGAGATTTTTTGGGATCAGCATTTGACAATTACCCCTTATGGATAGCACACTACGAAAGAGAAGACGGACCGGATTATATTGAAAGACCTTGGGATATTTGGCAATATAGTGAAAGAGGTAGAATAGAGGGGATAACAGAACATGTCGATTTCAATGTATTACATTGTGAAAACGACGGCATTATGCCTTGTTTTGTATGTAAACGTAATAGCTAATGAGCTATTTTAAGAATACCGGCTTTTCTTTCGGAAAAATCTTAATAAAATTTAGGAAATATTTTTTTAATACCAAAAATAAAATAAAACGAATAAAGTTATTTATATAGAGGTTAGTAGTGACCTTTATGTATCAATAAGTAATATAATATCTAAATATGCTCAGCGCAAAAATCAAAGAAGAGACTAAATCGGCTCATCAACAGCTCGAAAAGAAGGTTGTAGAAAAATTAAAAGCTATTCGTAGTGAAGAAGACTATGCTGATTTTTTAAAATATTTCTACGCTTATTTCAGTACGGTAGAAAAAGCTATTACCCCCTTCATTACCGACGAACTGTTACCCGATCATAAAGAGAGACGAGACTCATCTTATCTTAAACGTGATATTGAAGCACTAGTCGGGCGGGTAGATGCCCTCCCCGAGGTTCGGATACCTAGTATGTCAGATGTATTGGAAGCTATGGGAGCACTGTATGTTATGGAAGGGTCTATTATGGGAGGCAGTATTATTGTAAAAATGCTTGAAAAGAATGGTATTGTCGACGGCATATCTTTTTTTTCTGGTTATGGAGAAACCACCGGTCAGAAATGGGCAGTATTTACCGCCGTACTCAACAACATCGCTAAATCAGAAGAAGATGAGACAAAGGTAATTGACACTGCAAATCAAACCTTTTCCTGCTTTGAAAATCTTTTTGACACGGTGACTATTTAACCTACTATGAGGGTGGCTAGGCTTTTGAGAATTGCGTAGCTGCCTACATTTCGAAAATAAGCTATCGTTCTCAAAATTGAAACCTATTCAGATTTGGTTTTACCTTTTTTCTTCGTTGGAGCTCATACTCATAGATAACACGACCCAGATTCTTCAAAAAAGGATAGGTCACCTCTTTATATTCGTAAACTCCATCGTTATAGATATTATTTTTATTTGCTTGTACTACCGCGGCGAGTAGAAATTCTACACCATGTTCAAAATCAACGATATAGGCATTGTCGATATTGTAACCGTAAGAATCACCGTATTTGTTGAAACTTCTGATACTATCCGTTAACTGGTGCTTTTTGTCGCGACCAAAATAGAGGAGCTTACTATAGGTAGGCCAGAAGTCTTGCGCATCGTATTTCGGATAATCTACTTCCTGTGGGAAGCGCGACATATAATAGTAAATAAACTTATAATCCTCCGGTGTAAGTAAGAAGCGTTCATCTTTTGCAAATGCTTCAGGAAATAGCAGTTTCTTTAGAATAAGCTGCTGATCCGCTAGAGGATACACGTTTAATCCTTCAAAGCTGAAGGGTTCATGAATTAAGCTATCGTTAGCACTAATATACCCCTTTCCTCGTACAACATTTTGAAGTTTTAATGGATAATCGTTAGGATCATATTGCGCTTTCTGCTGGTAAATGATTTTATCACCTTCATAAAACGTAAAGGGATTGGTATGTTTTGCCGATTCGCCCTTGTCGCCTATTGCCAATCTATTAACAATACGACTGTTGTCAGCCCCATGTTTACGCAAGTGTTGGTTAATTTCAGCACGGCCAAGAAATTCGAACAAACGATTATAAGCATCATTATCACTCGTCAGTAGAATCTTTTTGATATAGTGGCCAATGCTAGGTAAACCATTGGCCGAAGAAGAGTCTGTGCTGACTGAAGTTTGTTTATCCCAGGCACTATCTATTTTTAAGCTCGTTTCTTTATTTAGCCCTTTGATACGCAATGCATTTATTTTCTCGAGAGCAAAGATAGATGTAGGTAATTTTACAGTACTAGCAGGGTAGAAGTACCACGAGGGATCCATCCGGTAACCAAACGACTTAAAATGTGGGATATCGTTTTCATCACGATCTATTTGCGTATATAAAATCTGTATTTCGTGCCTTTGCGGATGCTCTAATACCGTCTTGAACAACTCAGGGTGACTTTCCAAAAGATTCCTCAGGAATACAGTGTCTAAATGTTGGGCGGAAGCTGTCATGAGGGTAAAAGATAGTAAGAAAATGGTGAACTTTCTCATTACACTTGAGGTTTTATGAAGCTAAAATATAAAAATACTCTTAAATGGCATGATATTAGAACATTTAACAAATAAGACCTACATTATAGACTATAAAGTAGACAATCTATGTAATTGCATATCGAAGAAATTTATGTAAGTTTGTGTTAAATAGACCTTTTAAGAAGGCGTTTATTAAAGTGCTTTGGTGCTGATCAAAGAAAAGACATCTTCTCTAGTAGCATTATGCTTCGATAGCACGTTATAGCTGGTGATAAGCAAATAACATACATTTTTTATAATCAACAGATGAAAAGAAAACTAAACTATTTTTACCTAAGTTTACTGGGATTTACTTTACTTACTTTAGGGGCTTGTAACAAGAATGATGACGTAGGTCCCGAACCGCAAATACCTGATCATATTGGCATGTACATTTTGAATGAAGGTAGGTTTGGTCAATCAGATGCCACTCTGGGTTTTTTCACGCTGAATTCCCAGCAGTATAATGACAACGTCTTTTCGGAAATAAATGATGGTGCTACCCTGGGCGATAACGCAAATGATATGTTAAGACATGGCGCTAAGCTCTACGTTACGGTTACCGAATCTAACAAGATTGAAGTGTTGGACTATTCGAATGGAGAAATTATTGCTACAATTCCAATGAATAAACCCAGGAGCCTCGCTTATGCCGGTAATAAAATTTTCGTTACAAACTATAATAACCACGTGGTTGCCATTGATACGTCTTCGTTGGAAAAAACTGATTCTATCCAAGTAGGGCGTACACCAGAAGAAATTGTACGATTTAATGGCAGGCTTTATGTTGCCAATTCCGGTTCTGAGAACGGTTGGTCAACTGGTGAATTTGACAATAGAGTCTTCGTTCTAAACCCGTCGCCATTATCCATTGACCGCACAATTGAAGTAGCAGATAATGTCACCAGTTTAACGGTAGATTCAGTTAGAAGCAGAATTTTTGCGAACGCAGTGGAAACAAACACCAACCCCTCAAGTTTGTATGTAATTAATACACAAACTAATGAATCTCCGGTTAAGTTTAACTATGGGGCAAAGAAAATGCTGGTAGTAGGCAATCAAGCGTTACTTATAAGTGATAACTTCGAGGACGATAAAAATATAGTGCTATTGATGGATCTTACTACACGCGATGCAGTGAAGTTTATCGACAATGAGGAAATTAAATATCCTTATGGTCTTGGTGGAATAGAACTTGGAGAAATTTGGATAGCTGATGCTGGGGACTTTACTTCAAAAGGAAAAATACATAGATACGCAAATAACGGTTCTCCCGTTGGAAATATCGAGGTCGGTATAGCTCCAAAAAAAATCATTCTAAGACAGTAACTATTTGAAACTTCACTGAAAAGAGATCAATTAAATCGATCTCTTTTTTATTTTATACTGTTACCAAAACATTATTACAAAGTAATTTTTTATTATTAATAACATAAGTTAATTAGGCTTTCCTGATATCTCCCCATTTCCGTATCTTCGCTCTCTATGCAACAATCCATCAATGTAGGCCTTATTGGCTTTGGTATGGCCGGCCAGGTATTCCATGCGCCCATTATCAATTGTGTGCCCGGTTTAAGACTGCATACGATCTATGCACGCAGAGCTGAGCAGCAGGCCATTATCCACTCAAAATACCCGCAAACCCAAATTGTGGCCGACCCCCAAGATATTATCCAGGATCCAGATATCGAGCTAGTTATCGTAGCAACAGCCAACTCAGTACATTTTTCATTAACTAAAGATGCACTACTTGCTGGTAAACACGTAGTAGTAGAAAAACCGTTTACCAATACTGCGACGGACGCAGAGGAATTAATCGCTTTAGCCCAAAAACAGGGTAAGATATTATCTGTTTTTCATAGTGCTCGGTGGCACAGTGATTATCTAACCGTTCAGGATGTTTTGAAAAGCGGTGAATTGGGTCGGCTTGTAACTTATGAAGTACGTTATGACCGTTTCCGAAACTACCTTCGTCCAGGAGCTTGGCGCGAGGAAGACCTTCCAGGTTCAGGTATTTTTTTCGACCTAGGCGCCCATCTGATCGACCAAAGTCTTCAATTGTTTGGAAAACCTCAAGCGATCTTTACTTATCTACGCAAAATGCGGGAAGGCGTAAAGGCCGTAGATGATTTTGAGATAATGCTTTACTATCACAACCTGAAAGTGTCTCTAAAAGGCAGTATGCTTATAAAAGAACCTACGCCAAGGTTTGCACTATATGGTACGGATGGTGCTTTTGTAAAGCATGGTGTTGATCCACAAGAGGTAGCGCTTAAGGAAGGCAGGACACCATTAAACACATCTAATTGGGGGGAAGAACCAAGCGATATTTGGGGCATATTGCATACCGATACCAAAGGCTCAGGTTTTGACGCAAGAGGACCGATTCCAAGTAAAAAGGGTAATTATCCTGGTTTTTACGAGAATGTTAGGGATGCTATTCATGGAACGGCAGAACTTGTTGTAAAGCCAGAACAGGCCAAGGATGTCATTGAAATCTTAGAGTTGGGTCTAAAAAGCCATGCAGAACGACGAGTAATTGATCTTTCATGATTTACGACGCTATCATTATAGGCGCCGGAGCTTGTGGTATGATGTGCGGCGTACAAGCTGGCTACCTCAACAAAAAGGTGCTTCTATTAGAAAAAAATGATCGGCCAGGTGCTAAAATATTAATTTCTGGTGGTGGTCGCTGTAATTACACTAATCTTTATACAGCCCCTAAGAACTTTCTTTCCAAAAATGAACATTTCTGCAAAGCGGCATTATCTCAATGGACCGTTCAGGATACTATAGATTTTTTTGAAAGTAACGGTATATCCGGACATGAGAAAACACTGGGGCAACTTTTTCCAATTAGCAATAAAGCAAAAGATGTGGTTGGCGTGTTCATTAAGCTATTGCAACAATTAACGCAACCTTTATACTTGGATACAGTAGTTACAAGCGTTACCAAGCGTAGCGATAAGCTATTTAATGTTGGCTTCAGCAGACATGGTAAAACGGACATAGCGACTGCCCGATCAGTAGTAATAGCTAGTGGTGGGCTTCCAATACCTAAACTAGGAGCCAGTGATTTTGCACTTAAAATAGCGCAACAATTTAATTTACACGTTGTGCCAACTACCCCTGCACTGGTGCCTTTAACTATCACCGGTAAAGATGCCGACTGGTTCAGCGCGCTTGCTGGAAATAGTATTTTCAGTAGAGTTTCTAACGACATCATTAGCTTTGAAGAAAGTATCTTATTTACACACTGGGGGTTGAGCGGACCAGCTATACTACAGATTTCTTCCTATTGGCAGCCAGGCGAAAGTATCCATATCAACTTATTGCCGCATATTGATATTATGCACGTCATTCAAGAGGAGAGAGGGCGAGGCGGTAAACGCCTATTGCTAAATATATTGCAAGATCACTTTACTAAAAAATTTGCCGAGGCACTCGGCAAATTCTTACCAATAGACAAGAAAATTGCTTCAATGAGTAAACAAGAGGCAAAAGAAGTACATCGTGTTATCCACCACTTTGTTGTTAAACCAGCAGGTACTAAAGGCTACGATAAAGCCGAAGTGATGAAAGGAGGGGTTGATACACAAGAGCTATCATCGAAAACCTTGGAAGCAAAAAAGGTTTCCGGATTATTTTTTGGCGGGGAGTGTTTGGATGTTACCGGGTGGTTGGGCGGCTATAACTTTCAGTGGGCATGGGCCAGTGCCTATATCATTGCACAACATATTTAGGTCGCGCGTTAGGAGAATATTAACCCCGAACATTAATAACTCCTAACGTACAAGTGAGCAGAGCTCCATAAGTTATTCCAGAATTCTTTCTCTCATTAAGCGATTTCTACAACAAAACTATTATCAGCATTCAAGATATCTTTGTATTCAATCAAAGATTCTAAATTAATATCGCCAATAATGTACTTAAAGTCACGCGCATAGTAACGCTCCGATACTTTCAAGAAATTCAGTTTTTCAACCAAGCCTTCATTATTATACCGTAGATAGACGGTAATATTGTGGTCGTTACTATGTATCAACTGCGTAGCAGCAATATGTTTTTTGTACTCGTAACGATAATCATAGCGAAGCGCCGCTATATCAGATAGAACGGCCGATCCAGTGGGATGTCCGCCGGCACCTTTCCCATAAAAAAACTGTTGGTCAGCAAAAGCAGCTTGAACTACTACACCGTTATATTCATTCTCAACGGCGTAAAGTATACTCTTGGCCGTCACAAATTTAGGAATCACATAAAGGATCACTTTTTCATTGCCGATCTCCTTGGCCGTAGGGATCAACTTGATTTTATAGTTTTTTTCACGCGCAAAACGAACGTCATAATCATTTAACTTGTCGATGCCAATATTTAATATTTCTTCTGGTTTAACGTAAAGGCCATATGCATGAGAGGCCACAATCGCTAATTTAAACTTGGCATCAAAACCACCCACATCCAAGGTGGGGTCCGTTTCTGCGAAGCCCAAATGTTGGGCTTGCTTTAAAGCGGTATCATAGTCAATATATTCGTTGAAAATCTTTGAAAGAATATAATTCGAAGAGCCGTTAAAAATACCACTTACGGAATGTAACAACTCATTATCATAATACTCTTCTAAATTTCTTATGATAGGAATACTACCACATACCGCGCCTTCATAAAGCAAGCTGGTTCCATATTCATGTTGTAAATCTACCAATTCCTGCAAGTGGTTAGCAATCATCTTTTTGTTAGCCGAAACCACATTTTTACCTGTTTTTAACGCTTTAGAAACAATATTAAAGGCCGCTTCTGCATCATCTATAAGTTCAACGATTGTGTTTATTTCCGGGTCGTCTAAGATATCGTCGGCATTCGTGGTAAACAAATCTAAAGGAAGTGTTCTTTTTTTATCGGGATTCTTAATAGCGAAACGCTTGATCTCGAGGTTTAGCTTCTTAGTTTTTATAATATCATAAAGACCTTGGCCTACCACACCAAAGCCAAATAGTCCTAAAGTTAGTTTTTTGCTCATTAAAATAATTCTGTTAGTCCTTCTTTTTTCTTCATACAATCAGGTAAGTGACTGCAAACTACGATTGTGTGCCGCAGGATGAACTTTCCCTAGAAAAATTGCTATTGCATTACTTATCTGTTTAGTTTCAATTAAAAAGCCGTCGTGTCCATAAAAAGAATCAATGGATACATGTTTGGCACCGGGTATATATTTTGCTAAAAATTTCTGTTCCTCAGGAGGAAAAAGCATATCACTGGTGATACTGACGATAAGTGTTTGAGCCCTTATGATCTTTAGCGCATTTTCCGCACCATTTCTACCCCGTCCAATGTTATGAGCATCCATCGCTTTGCTCAAAAACCAATAACTATACGCATTAAAACGCTTAACAAGTTTCTCTCCCTGATAATTTTGATAAGAAGACGCCTTAAAATAGTCTTGCTTCTCATCTGTTGTCTCTAACTGCGTTGCTCCATAGGTTTCATACGTTCTGTAAGAGAGTAACGCGATGCTTCTAGCTACTTTTAAACCTTTGGCTCCACCATCTGGTTGATTAGAAAAAAATGTTCTATCTGCAGTAATAGCCAAACGCTGACTCTCGTTAAAAGCAATCCCCCATGGAGAATGCTGGGCATTGGTAGCTAATAGGATCAATCGCTCTACACGCTCTGGATGTAATATAGACCACTCCATTGCTTGCTGTCCACCCAACGACCCCCCTATAAGCACCTTGATTTTATCAATTCCAAGATGCTGTGCCAACAACTCATGTGCTGCTGCCAAATCCCTAATAGTAAACGATGGAAAAGCAAGATAATAGGGCAACCCTGTAGTTGGATTTATGCTTAAGGGATTTGTTGTGCCATAATTAGATCCTATGATATTGGCACATATAATGAAATGGTCCTGAGGATTGAATAGATCATTTTCGCCAAACAATCCTGGCCACCAATCAAAAACATCAGCATTTGCCGTTAGGGCATGACATACCCAAACCACATTATCCTTACGTGTATTTAAACGCCCATAAGTATGGTAGGCAATTTCCAGACCTTTCAGGCGTTTCCCACTTTCCAACCTGAATGTTTTATTATAACTGTATTTATGAATACTCATATGCTATGGAAGTGATTAAACCACTTTAATTTATCTGATCAAATGCTTGCTGCAGATCAGCTTTTATATCATCAATATGCTCCAAGCCCACAGATATCCGTAACGACGTAGGTTTTACTCCGGCAGCAGCTTGCTCGTCTTCACTCAATTGTTGGTGAGTCGTTGCAGAAGGCTGGATAATCAGCGTTTTCGTATCTCCTACGTTTGCAAGGTGGCTGATTAACTTCAAGCTATCTACAAACTGGGTTGCTTTTTCTTTTTCACCTTTTATTTCAAAAGACAAGACTGCTCCAAAACCATTCTTTAAATATTTTTTCGCACGGATATATGTAGGATTATTGGGTAAGCCCGGGTAACTAACAGAAAGCACCTGCGAATGATCTTGCAACCATAGCGCTAATTCCAACGCATTATCCACATGACGCTGCACGCGTAATGATAACGTTTCCAATCCCTGTAACAGCAGAAAAGAATTGAAAGGAGACAAAGCAGGACCAAAATCACGTAACCCTTCCACACGTGCGCGGATAGCAAATTGTATGTTACCAAAAGGACCGTTACTGCCAAAAACATCATTAAAAACGAGACCGTGGTAACCTTCGGAAGGCTCACTAAATTGCTGAAACTTACCATTACCCCAATTGTAATTTCCCCCGTCAACAATAACTCCACCGATACTGGTGCCATGGCCACCAATCCACTTAGTGGCCGATTGAACAACTACATGTGCGCCATGTGCAATAGGTTGAAATAAATAACCCGCTGCACCAAAAGTATTATCTACAATCAATGGCAAGTCGTATTTTTGCGCTACCGTTGCCACTGCCTCAAAATCAGGGACATTGAAGCTCGGATTACCGATAGTTTCCAAATAAATGGCCTTTGTTTGCTCGTCTATTAATGCTTCCATATGCTCAGCACTGTCGTTTTTTGCAAAACGGGCCTCAATACCCAACCTTTTAAATGACACCTTAAACTGATTGTAGGTGCCCCCATATAAATTGGCGCCAGAAACAAAGTTGTCACCACTTTCTAAAATATTACTTAAAGCTATAAATTGTGCAGCCTGTCCCGAAGCCACTGCGACAGCAGCAACACCCCCTTCCAGAGCCGCCACACGCTTTTCAAACACATCGGTGGTAGGATTCATAATCCTCGTATATATATTACCAAACTCTTTCAGCGCGAAAAGATTTGCGCCATGTTCTGAATTATTAAATACATAGGACGTTGTTTGGTAAATCGGAACAGCTCGGGCATTGGTAGAAGCATCTACTTCTTGTCCTGCGTGTATTTGTAGTGTTTCGAATTTTAAGTTTTCTTGTGACATCTTTATAAAGTGTTAGGATGAAAAATCAGTTTGCTTGTACTCGCACGAGTTAATTCATGCAATAAACTATCATGATATGTAAATAAAGATGATAGGTTAGCATCTGCTACTGGCACATACACATATAACGGCGATTGAGGTTCAAGGCGATACCTCTGCTATTACCATTGCCGAAAATAACACTTTTATGGAAAAGTGCCCTTGCACCTTTAAGAGTAGAATTACTAGTTGAAATTGATTTCATTGTCTTTCTCATTTATATGCTCCCATTAATTCGGGACAGGATTTGGCACCTTTTCCTAAAAATATGGATGGTTGCCAGTGGGTCGCAGAGCCGGTCTCTCGCCACTTCTTTATAAATCAAGACTCTTTCTTCAAGAGGAATTGATCAGTACATCCTGAAATGATGTATGCCGCAAATATACACTTTATTTTTATTGCGCAAAAGATTTTTTTTGCAACAACACCCAATCTCGATAATGTAAAAAGTCATCGGGATTCGAATTTCAGGGCATATTCAGTTCATATTGCTCGTTGAAAACCTTTGTTTTTATTAATCAATTTAGCGATTGACGGCGGTAGATCAATAGGTCTGCTAAAGGTAGTGAGGTTGTTTTCTTCAACAGCGTTAAAAAATCCCAACTTCTCAACCATACGTTTGGCGGGCTGATTGTCTTTATTGATAGATATTTTAATATGAGATGCACCCAAACAATATTTTGCCATTTCTATCATTTGATTAAAGGCATTGGGCATAATACCTTTTCCCCAGTATTCGGGTAAGATGGAACCTCCAAAAAAGATCTCTCTTTTCTTTTTGTTCCAATTATACAATACGCAAGCGCCTATTACCTTTAACGGATCGCGTTTCAGACGGATAGTATAAATGTACTTACATAACCAAAGCATGCGTTTCGCAAATTCTTCCGCGTTTTCATTGCCGCTGCTATCATTGTTGATTTTCCAAAACAACTCAGGCCTCGTGTAAACATTGTCGAATATTTCACTATCCTCAATCGTCAATTTTTTAATGATAATGGGCTCTGTTTTCATATTATTTTCCATAGCCTATTCAAAATTTCTTAATAATTAATAAATCTTAGAAATAACTTTCGGAATTATTAATGAACGGTTTACATATTTGTTTAGCTTTCCGAAGGTACCTAATTAAACAAATAAGAACAATATATGTTTGTTAGATTTACAAAAATAAGCTCCTATTTCTTACACCTACTCCTATTTCTTACACCTAATTGATAATTGTTATGGAGCAGTTTTTGTACATTTGCGTTAAGATTTTAGCGTATGGAAGCAGATAAAAGACTAAATTTAGTAATAGACGATTCAAATCTTGATAAAGACTTAAAGACTATCGCATTAAAAGTCCTTAACAACCAACGCATTACTTTTGAAGAAGGTGTTGTTCTTTATGAAAAAGGGGAGTTGGGGTATCTTGGTGTACTTGCTAACCATATTCGAGAGAAAAAGAATGGTAATTTCACTTATTTTAACCGTAATTTCCATATCGAGCCTACCAATCTTTGTGTATATGACTGCAAATTCTGCTCATACTCACGCCTCATAAAAGAACGATCAGAGGGATGGGAGGCAACGATGGATGATATGTTGGAAACTATCAAGAAATACGATGATGAGCCGGTTACCGAAGTACATATAGTAGGAGGGGTGCTGCCCCAGTATAATTTGCAATTTTATACGGAATTGTTTACAGCTATTAAAAAACATCGTCCAAATCTACATCTTAAAGCACTTACTCCAGTGGAATACCACTATATATTCAAGAAAGCGAAAGTCGATTATGCAACGGGCATGCGAATGATGAAGGAAGCGGGCTTGGAATCTATGCCGGGAGGAGGGGCGGAGATTTTCGCTCCGGAAGTGCGCGATAGAATTTCAAAAGATAAATGCAACGCTGAACAATGGCTGGCTATCCATGAGGAATGGCATAAGTTAGGGATGCATTCCAATGCTACTATGCTCTACGGACATATTGAACAATTCCAGCATCGTGTTGATCATATGAACCGGCTGAGACAACTTCAAGATAAAACAGGTGGTTTTCAAACGTTTATACCGTTGAAATTTAGAAATAAAGATAATCAGATGTCTGATGTACCGGAAACCTCAGTTATAGAAGATCTCCGTAATTACGCCATAGCTAGAATTTATCTCGATAATTTCCAACATATAAAAGCATACTGGGCTATGATTAGTAGAGATACTGCTCAGCTTTCCCTCAGCTTTGGTGTGGATGATATAGATGGCACGCTCGACGATACCACAAAAATATATTCGATGGCAGGTGCAGAGGAGCAAAAACCTGCGATGAGTACAAGAGAGTTGGTAAATCTTATTAAACAAGTAGGAAGACATCCCATAGAAAGAGACACATTGTATAATGTAATCACCGACTATAAAGACTACATCTTTGAAGAAGACGATGCAAAAAAAGCAAGTTATTACAGTCTTCCTGTGGTAAATTGATTCAATTAAAGTATTATAATAAGAGCATCTGCATAATAAAACATAACGACCCTAATGAAAAAACTACTTTATATCATTCGACATGGAGAGACTGATTTAAACAAAAAAGGAATTGTTCAGGGAAAGGGAGTAGACACACCGCTTAATCACCTCGGCAACCAGCAGGCAAATGCCTTTTATGAAGCCTATAAACACACCTCATTCAATCGCATATATACTTCAACGTTACAGCGAACGCACCAAACTGTTGCTAGTTTTATTGCTGATGGCCTTCCTTGGGAACAACTCGAAGGCTTAGATGAGATTTGTTGGGGAATATATGAAGGCAAAGAACAAACGCAAGAAATATTGACAGGCTTCAATTCAGTAACAAAAAAATGGAGCGAGGGTTTGCTTGATCTCCGTGTAGAAAATGGCGAAAGCCCGAACGATGTGCAAAAACGACAAAAGAAAGCGATTGACTACATCCTCTCAAAAGATGGCGAAAAACAAGTGCTCATTTGCATGCACGGTAGGGCCATGCGAATACTCCTATGCTTACTCAGTGGAAAGCTCCTAAAGGAAATGGATGATTTTCCTCATACGAATACCGCACTTTATATTGTCTCTTACGAAGATGGAATCTTCACTATAGAGGATCATTACAATACCGATCATCTAGCGAAACTACAGCAAGCTAAGCAATCGGTATAACACTACCTAATTTCGAGAGCAAAATAAACAACAAACGCAAAAGGTTTAACATTTAAATTTTAAACAGATAATATCAGCCCATCTAATAATTGCTGATTACGGAGATAAATATGGACAAAATTAGAGTATCAGCCGTTTCCTACACCAACACAACACCCTTCATATATGGTATAAAGAACACTGCTATCATCGACAAAATAGAATTAAGTTTGGATATACCTAGTACCTGTGCACAAAAGCTTATAGACAATGAAGTGGATATTGGTTTAGTACCTGTTGCTGCTTTACTGCAGATACCGGGGTACGAAATAATTTCCGACTATTGCATAGGAGCAAATGGACCAGTGAACTCCGTATTTATATTTAGCAATAAACCTGTTGCTGCTATTGAAACGCTACGTCTCGACCTACAATCCAGAACATCCAATAATTTAGCCCGGGTGTTATTCAAAAATTATTGGAAAAAAAACATCTTACTCACTAACAGTGATGATGCCGATGCTTTTGTGCAAATAGGCGACAGAACATTTGGTAAAAAAGATTACTACCCTTATGCTTATGATATGGGCGAGGAGTGGCTGAATTTTACAGGCCTTCCTTTTGCTTTTGCTGCATGGGCCACCAATAAAGTTTTACCAACAGCATTTATTGAAATTTTTAACCAGTCTATGAAATTTGGTTTAGACAATCGGGATGAGGTAATCAGAAATTTACCAAAACGTGCCGATTTTGATATTGCCTATTACTTAAATCATTCTATTGATTTTATACTTACTGATAAAAAGAAAAAGGCAATACAACTTTTTCATCAATATATAAAGGAATTGTAAAAAGTGCAGAGATTTTATTAATCTCCGCACTTTTTTGTATCTTTTGATTATTATTGTTCAATACTCGCTTGCTCGGTCTAAAAGGATTATTTCTTCATCTTTCAATTTAACATCTACTGCATTAATTAAATCATTCAGTTGCTTTTCATTAGTAGCACTTGCAATTGGCGCCGTTATATATGGCTTGCTTAGCAACCACGCCAAAGCAATTTGTGAAGGTGGTACATCATTATTGCTCGCAACTTCACTCAAAGCGGTTAAAATTCTCTGTCCCCGCTCGTTCAGATACTTTTTTATTCCTTCTCCACGTGGACTTTTATTTAAATCGTCTGCCGATTGGTACTTGCCACTAAGAAAGCCACTAGCCAAAGCATAGTAATTTAACACCGCTAATTTTTCGTCCCGCACTAAAGGCAAATAGTTTTTTTCAAACCCTTCCCGATCATATAGATTATACAAGGGTTGTAGAGTGGTATAAGGTTGCAGCTGGTTTTCCCTTGCAAATCTGTTCGATTCGGCAATACGTGCAGCTTTGAAGTTTGAAGCACCTATATAACGCACTTTACCTTCTTTTATTAACTCATTTAATGCTTCCATCGTTTCTGCAACAGGCGTTTCTTCATCGTCATAATGTGTTTGGTAAAGATCGATATAATCTGTCTTTAATCTTTTCAACGATTCTTCAACTGCTAGTTTAACATACGGGGCCGTTAAACCTTTATGTGTTTCACTCATTTGTCCACCCAACTTCGTGGCAATAATAACATCATTTCGATTTCCACGACTGGATAGCCACTTACCAATGATAATTTCTGATTCGCCACCCTGATTTCCTGGAACCCAATTAGAATAAATGTCAGCAGTATCTATGAAATTAAAATCTGCATCTATAAACGCATCCAAAATTTTAAATGACGCCTTTTCATCTAATGTCCATCCAAAAACGTTTCCGCCAAAAGTGATAGGCGATACCTCTAAATCTGAAAGACCCAATTTTCTTTTTTTTGACATGATATTTCTTATACTTTGATCAATAACATAATTTGTTACAAAAGAAAACGACGGTTGAGAAAATAAGTTTTCAAGGGCGGCGACTCACCGTTCAAAATGACATCCAGTTAACTGTTCTATTGCAGCGAATCTTTCCCCCGTGTATCATCATCAGTTATAATCAGAACGTCTTGCTTTAACAAAGTTGGCGCAGTATCTTCTCCCAATAGCATTCCCCAAGGTTTGAGTTCAGGCACGCGATCGAACACTACCTTTATAATGGCGATGACGGGTATTGATAAAAACATACCTGTTATACCCCATAGCATCTCGCCTAAGACAAGACCTATCAATGCAATAAGTGTGTTAATTTGTACCTTTGACCCCACAATCTTTGGCATAATATAGTTTCCATCAATAGCATGGATGACGATGATTGCAATAATCACAAAAAGTACATGAGTAGCTGAGGATGTAGCAAAAGTTATCAATATAGTCAACAATAATGCTGTAAAAATACCTATATAAGGGATAATGTTAAATATTCCGGTAATAAGCCCGAGGAGAAAACTGTATTTGACACCTATAAAATAGAAAGCAGAACACGCCATAATCGTAACAATCACCATTTGCAAAAACAAACCAACAATATAGCGTTTAACAATATATTGTATATGATGGACGATATCATACACAATAGCGCTGTGTTTTTCTTTAAATGAATTAACTAAAAACTTAACAATAAGTCTTCTATGATAGAGTATGAAGAAGGTATACAAAAAGGAGAACAGTAATAGTAGAAATAAGGAAGAAAGGGAGATCAACGTTTTGCTCAAAATAGTTGTGCCGGTACTTAACGATTTGGATGCAGCCTCATTTATATAATCTATCTGTGCTTGGTTATTTACGTGAAAAGTTTGTGAAATCCATAATTGCAGATCGGAAGTCGATATCAACACCTGTTGCTTAAAAGCCGGCCAATCTTTTGCTAGAGACGATAATTGCGTACCTAGGACAGTAAAAACAGAAGCTATGATAATAAGTAAAGTGATCGATGACAACAAAGATGATAAAGCTCTTGATAACTTAAATTTACGCTCTAAAAAATTAGCTAGCGGAAGGAGCAATATTGCACATAGGAATCCAAAAATTAAAGGAGCCAGAATAGTATGTCCCAACACGGCCAAGTAGCCAATAAGTAAAATACTTAGCAGTACACAAGCTAGTTTTACGTAGAAAGGTAGAATTAATAATCTCATATTTTTGAAATTTATTGCTTGGTAATAAACAGGAGGTCTAAAAAGAACTACCTTCACAAACTTAGATAATGTTGCTATCAAAAGCAAAACACCCCTAGAAAACAAATATATACAAATAACAACTCATGAGAATTCATTATGCTGCACTCGTGTTTATCGGCGCCTGTAGTTTTGGCATCCTGTCGACATTTGTTAAAAAAGCTTATGCTGATGGTTTTACTTTGGGGCAAGTTACAGGAGTGCAGATGTTTTTTGGACTAGCTTTTCTATGGGGTCTTTATTATACTCCTTTTCGTCAATGGTTAAGAAACCATAATGATTCCGAGAGTGATCATAAAGATCGGCCTTGGAAAGTAATGCTCTCTGGCGTCTCTACTGGATTGGTCAGTATATTTTATTACAAATGTGTACAATTGATTCCCGCTTCGATTGCTATCATTTTATTGATGCAATATGTCTGGATCGGCTTAGTAATCGAGTTATTATTATTTAAACGTATTCCGACACTCCTCCAGATCCTATGCGTGTTATTGGTCTTCTTAGGAACCATTCTTGCAGCAGGCTTATTTTCCGAAAGACCAACAAGCATCAGCATATCAGGAGTATTATACGGTATACTCGCAGCTAGCTCTTATGCTACATTTCTAATTGTCAGTGACAGGATAGGAAAGGACTATCACCCGCTAAGGAAAAGTGCCCTTATGCTAACAGGCAGTACACTACTTGTTTTTATCATATTTCCACCAACATTTCTTATAAATGGACTATTATGGAAGGATCTTTGGTTTTGGGGGCTTATATTGTCGATCTTTGGTACAGTAATTCCGCCGTTATTTTTTGCCATAGGAATCCCTAAGATTGGGCTTCCATTTGCGGCTATACTCAGTACAGCCGAACTTCCTGTTGCAGTATTAATGTCACACTTCCTGCTTAACGAAAAAGTGATGCAGCTACAATGGCTTGGCATACTAATCATATTAATCGCCATATTAACTCCTAATATTCTTCAGATAGGTAAAGCAAAAAAACATCCCTACACATTACAAAAATAATTTAACGTTTTGAGCGATAGCCAAAACGAATTATCTTTATTGAAAAAAATGAAATGTAGAGCGACTTATGTTAAAAAAAACAAAAAAACTACCTTTTTATTTTTCTACTTTCCACTATCGGAGCAAGTCAGCAACGGGTAAATCACACCGAAGGTGATAAAATGAAATGGTTTAAGGAAACTAAATTAGGTATTTTTATCCATTGGGGTATATATTCCGTGAATGGCATTTCCGAATCATGGTCTTTTTTCAATAACTACATTAACTACCCAAATTATATGTCGCAACTGCAGGGGTTTTTTACGGCATTCGATTATCACCCGCAAACTTGGGTAAACCTCATTGAAGAAAGTGGTGCTAAATATGCCGTGATCACTGCGAAGCACCACGATGGCGTCGCACTATGGAATAGCAAGACTAATGATGCCATCACTACTTATACGCATAGTGCAGCAAAAAAAGATGTATTAACACCTCTCGTACACGCACTCAAAAACAGGCTTCTAAAAACGGGTATATATTTCTCGTTACCCGACTGGAGTTGTCCAAACTACGACGTCTTTACTAGAACTCGTAAAAGATACCATATCACTACTGAACCTGATCGCTGGAAGAGATACCAAGATTATTTTCAAGAACAGCTCAATGAGCTTTCTGAACAATTTAATCCTGATCTTTTATGGTTTGATGGCGATTGGGAACATACTTCAGAAGAATGGCAATCAGATCGCATTTTATCAAATCTTAAAAAGTATAACCCCAATATTATTGTAAACGCACGTTTAGCATCACATTGAGATTACGATACCCCAGAACAAGGAGTACCTGTTGTAAGGCCTGATCAGACTTATTGGGAACTATGCTATACCTTGAACGACTCTTGGGGTTACCAACCTTATGATAAGAAATATAAATCCACAAACATGATTATACGAACACTAGTGGATTGCATCAGTATGGGAGGGAACTTGCTTAGATATTGGGCCAAAAGCAGATGGTACGATTCCGAAAGAACAAGTTCAAGTTTTAAAAGGACTAGGCCGCTGGACAAAAAAATACTGAGAGGCCATATACCAGACCGTTGAAGGACTACCTGCAGGCCATTTTACTGGGAAAAGCACACTTTCTACAGACCAACGGACAATTTACCTTTATCTTGAGCAAAGAAATAATCATACGCTTACCATAAATGGATTAAAATCTACGATTCAACAAGTAGAAGTGCTAGGACATCAAATGCATATACCCTTCAGAAAGGAGGGAAGTACGGTAAAAATAACCATTCCTTCTAACGTCGAAGACACTGACGTGACAGTGGTAGCTATCCGCTTGGCAGAAGAATTGAGTCTAGAGAAAACACCAACAACAGCCATCACTTATGCAGCTCTTCAAGACACCTCGTTAAAGACTCAATATGCTGTTGAAGCTATTACTCAATCCATAAGTGAAGGAAATAATCCCTTTGATAAAAGTAATTTAAGCAGCGATGGTTTAAATTATAGTTTAACCGATAGTAATTTGACTCGCTGGGTTACCAAACATGCTGAGGCATTGTATAAAACAACTAAAGGTATGCCAAAGGGTCATTTTATAGGTTCTAGCGCATTATCAGCAGATAAACAAACACTTTATTTATTTGTAAAAGGCATTCCAACTGGCCCTATTGCTATCAAAGGGCTTAGAAATATTATAACAACGTGCGCGAATAGTAGGAGAAGGCACAATGTTAGAACCGGAAATATATAACAAACTTTATTGGAGCAAAATCCCTGGCATTGTCTATATCCCCATCCCCGAAGAACGGTTGGATAAAGATATGACGGTTATCGCATTATTGCTAGATAGTCCTTTAAAATTATATCGGGAAAATGTTGGGGCTATTGAAAGCAATTTATAACTAAATGAATAAATTAATATTAGGCTTTTTATGCTCACATCTCGTTCTTTATAGTATTGGACAAGAACATAATACATCTGCTAACTACACTAAGCCATCAGATTCTCTGGCACAAAAAAATCTATCAGAATGGGGTGATCTGAAATTTGGATTGTTTATGCATTGGGGTACTTATAGCCAATGGGGAATTGTCGAGAGCTGGAGTTTATGCCCTGAAGATGAAGATTGGACGCAAAGGAAGGATCCCCGTTCTGATAACTATTATGAATACGTAAAAGCTTATGAAAACCTACAAACACAATTCAATCCTGTTGAAAATTATTTGTTGAACATAGCTCCTGGACCCAATGGGGATTGGGATACCGACGCCTATAAAAGATTGGAAAATATTGGGGAGTGGATAAACGATTACGGGGAAGGTATATACAACACTCGTCCCGTATCGACATCTACAGTAAAAAATATCTATTTTACCCAAAACAAAGATGAGAACACGGTATATGCGTTTCTTTTGAATGAAGATCAGGACAAAAACTTACCGGCTAAGCTAGTTGTTCCATTAAAGGAAGGAGGGAAACTCCGCAATGTTAATATGGGAAGTAGTGGTTTAGCAGCCAATCGCGTTAAATGGAAAATTGTGGGTAAAAATATTGAAATAATAATACCTAAGAAAAAGAGGCTGCTAAAATCCAATGACTACGCGACTATGATAAAAATGAAATACATTTACTTATAAAGGGAAAGAGGGTTGTTTTTTTAATTTTAGGTCATTTTTTTCTTAGGTTTGTAAATAAATTTAAGGATATCATGACCTCAACTAATAATTACACAAACAAAGTCAATACGAGAAATCTTATTCTGATACTCATTATCATAACTGTAGCCTTATTGCGAATTTTCAATGTTGGAAAATTTGGTGATTGGGCTAACTTCACACCGGTAGGTGCAATAGCCTTATTTGCTGGAACGTATTTTAAAGATCGATGGGCGGCCTATTCAACTCCTCTGCTCGTTTTATTCTTATCAGACATTATCGTAAATTATGGTTATTTTGGCAAAGTAATATTGTTTTACGATGGCATTTTCTGGGTATATTTTGCGTTTGCACTCATGGTATTAATCGGAAGTTTTATTAAACGCGTCTCTGTGTTAAGTGTAATTGCAGCCGCTCTATCATCGGTTATTATTCATTGGTTACTAACTAATTTTGGTGTTTGGCTTGGAGGTAAACTTTATCCCAGAAATCTACAAGGACTAATAGATTGCTACATCTTAGCCATTCCATTTGAAAAGAATCTCTTGCTGGGTAGCTTAGCTTACGGAGGCATTTTATACGGCGGATTCGAATGGGCTAAACGTCATTTCCCGAACTTAAAGTGGTCTGGCGAGCTAAGTAGTTGAAAAAGTAAGTAGATTGGCCAGGGGTTATGCATATCGTTATATTTACAGGAGCAGGTATCTCTGCCGAAAGTGGACTAAAGACTTTTCGCGGCGATCATGGTTTATGGGAAGGATACCGTGTGGAAGATGTGGCCACACCTGAAGCATGGGCAAGAAATGCAGAACTTGTACAAGAGTTTTATAATATCCGAAGAAGAGCAATACTTGAAGCACAACCGAATGAAGCACACAAAGCAATTGCTCTACTTGAAGAAAAACATCAAGTAACCGTTATTACGCAGAATATAGATAATCTGCATGAGAGGGCAGGCTCAACCAATATCGTACATCTTCATGGGTTGATTACTAAATCTCAGTCCTCAATAGATCCTACACTTATCTATGACATCGATGGCTGGGAATTGAAAATTGGAGATCTGTGTGAAAAACAATCCCAACTCAGACCGCATGTAGTATGGTTCGGCGAAGCAGTGCCAATGATTAGTATCGCCATAGGTATATGCAAACAAGCGGATCTATTTATTATTGTTGGAACCTCGTTACAAGTATATCCTGCTGCAAGCTTAGTAAATTACGTCCCATCAACAACAAAAAAAATTCTAATTGACCCAGCCGCCGATCAATTGAATAAAAATTATGAGGAAATTATAAATGTCTCCGCAAAAGCGTGCATTGGCGTTCCTATGCTTGTAAAAGAATTACTATCTTCCTAGAGAGGATCATATCACTGGTCCGTTAAAATAACTACCTATTGCAAGACGAAGGAGGGAGGTTATCTCATTTACCAGATATTTACTGGATAAACAAACGAAATATAATTTTTAAACAAATATTAACATGCTGTAATTCAGATTTTTACATCAAATATATACAGTTAATATCTATCTAAAAAAACCATGGAAAATATAACAAAAGGAACAACGCAAAATAATATTTGGCACATGAATTCTATATACCACAAAACATTGATAAACTGAATATTATGTCATTTATATAATGTAAAAGTAAATATAAATAACCATCAATATTCATGCCGATCATAAGTTGCTTTAAAATCTGTACGCATGACTTTAAATCGCTCAATAACTGAATTTATAAATGGCTCGTCTATCAATTGGAAAAGGCCATTGACACCGTCGGTGATATCTAGTTCAGAAATTTTATAGCTCTGTTCTAGAGCGCCTTGCTCAAATTTAATAATGAATTTTTGATTCATAATGAAAATGCTGATTTTGCAATCTTTATGCGGAAGTTCTGCAATTGCCCTCATATATTGTAATTTTTTTAAAAGCGTTTCGACGACCGCTAAAATAGTAAATTTAAGAAAAGTAGATCGCTAATTATTGTAGTTCCGTAATACAGGGGTTAAGTCGGTAAAATGATTTATCCGAACGAAAAGATTTATTCTATTTAACATAATATAAATTATAAAAAATAAATATGTCTAAAGTTTATTCCATCGTACACACATATCGTTATGATTCTTTGCCTGTAAAAAATGGCTTTTACAAAACAGCCTCTCGAATGCGAATTAACTTCAGTAACAACTCCTCTAATAAATCTAAATGTAGCATGTTAGCTCCATCAGATTTTGCGTTGGCCGGATCTGGATGTGTTTCAATAAATAATCCATCGGCACCTACGGCAATAGCTGCTTTAGCTATCGTTTCAATCAACGCCGGTTTACCTCCAGTAACGCCACTTGTTTGATTAGGCTGTTGTAAAGAATGCGTGCAATCCATTACTACAGGCACGTTAAAACTTTTCATTACTGAGATTCCTCGAAAATCAACAATCAGATCCTGATAACCAAAAGAGTTTCCACGATCAGTAAGTATCACATTAGAATTACCACTTTCAATTACTTTATCGACGGCGAACTTCATAGAATCAGCAGACAGAAATTGCCCTTTTTTAACATTTACGGTTTTGCCTGTTTTACCAGCGGCCAATAGTAAATCCGTTTGTCTGCACAAAAATGCGGGAATCTGCAAAATATCTACATATGTTGCAGCCATCGTGGCTTCTTGGCTTTCGTGGATATCTGTCACTGTAGGAACACCAAAAGTATCTCGCACTTTAGCTAATACTTTAAGTGCTTTTTCGTCTCCAATTCCCGTAAAAGAATCTATTCTCGACCGATTGGCTTTTCGGTATGATCCTTTAAAAATAAAAGGGATATTCAACTTATCTGCAATCTTTACAATCCGTTCGGCGATACGTAATGCTATGTCTTCACTTTCAATGGCACACGGCCCTGCCATTAAGAAAAAATTGCGGGAATCAGCATGTTTAATTCCAGCTAATGAGCTTATAATCATTCATTTCAATTTAAAAAGTCTGCAAAACAACCAAACCACTTCAGCTTAATTCCCCAATTCTGACATAAATTTGATCCGCATCAATTGTATCTCTTCAAAAGTATAATCATCTGTTCCTAAGTCTTTTAGAGCAGAATCAATAGAATCAATCTCTGCAGAACGGAAGTAATCATATACTTCTTCTTGACGATCAAGATCAATCATTTCATCAATAAAATAATTCAGATTCAATTTTGTACCTGAATTAACTATAGATTCGACCTCTTTCAAAATATCTTCATAAGAAAGACCTTTTGCAGACGCAATGTCCTCCAAGCCAATTTTTCTATCAATATTTTGGATAATAGACACTTTTAATGCAGATTTATTCGCAGTACCTTTAATGATCAGATCTACCGGCCGATCAATGTCATTCTGCTCTACGTATGTTTTTATAAGATTAACAAATTGGCTACCGAATTTCATCGCTTTTCCAGCCCCCACTCCATGGATCTGTTTTAATTCATCGATTGTAATTGGATAGTGCGTACACATTTCCTCCAAAGATGGATCTTGAAAGATTACGAATGGTGGTAAACTTTTCGTTTTGGCAATCTTTTTTCTAAGATCTTTTAACATCTGAAGCAACTGAGTATCCAAAGCTCCATTGCCTTGAATTGGCGTTTCATCACCATTTTCATCAGCTTTTTCCATAGGCTTGTTCATATAGAACTTAAGGGAATAAGGATTTTCAATGAAATCAAGGCCGGCTTTAGTTAATTTTAACAAACCGTAATTATCGATATCCTTCAATAAAAAATTATCAAGAACAGCCTGACGTATGAGTGCTTTCCAATAAAGTACTCCCTCATCTTTCCCTGAGCCAAATAAAGTATGTGTGTCATGTTTATAGGATGCAACAGGCTGATTATTTTGACCAATAAGCACGTTTATTACATGAAAATCGTCAAATTTCTCTCCCTGTTCTTTTATAAAAGACAATATTTTATGCAATGACAATTCGGCATCAAACTGAATACGTTGACTATTACAATTATCACATTTATTATTGCATCCGGCTTCATTGAAGTTTTCACCAAAATAATGGAGAATTTGCTTTCGCCTGCAAACAGAAGATTCTGAATAATCGATAACTTCTTTCAAGATCTGCGTTCCGATTTCTCTTTCAGAAACCGGTTTGTCTTTCATGAATTTGGTTAGCTTTTCAATGTCTTTTTCAGAATAAAAAGCTATACACACCCCCTCTCCCCCGTCCCTACCCGCACGACCGGTTTCTTGGTAATATCCTTCCATACTCTTTGGTATGTCATGGTGAATGACGTAGCGAACGTCGGGTTTATCAATTCCCATTCCAAAAGCAATCGTAGCAACGATAACTTCTACATCTTCCATCAAAAATTTATCTTGTGTCTCTGCTCTAGTTTTTGCATCAAGACCTGCATGGTACGGCAAAGCTTTTATACCATTTATATTTAATACTTCAGCAATCTCCTCGACCTTTTTACGGCTTAGGCAATATATAATACCAGATTTAGAAGCATTGTTTTTTATAAATCGAACAATCTCTTTCACAACACTCCTCTTCGGGCGTACTTCATAATAGAGATTAGCCCGATTAAAAGAGGATTTGAATAGCGTTGCATCATTCATCTGCAAATTCTTCCGGATATCCGACTGTACTTTTGGAGTAGCTGTAGCTGTCAGTGCTATAATCGGAATTCCTTCTCCTATGCCATTAATTACCTGCCTTATCTTACGGTATTCAGGTCTAAAATCATGTCCCCATTCGGAAATACAATGTGCTTCATCCACAGCTACAAATGACACAGTAATTAATTTCAAGAATTCAATATTGTCAGCTTTTGATAAAGATTCAGGAGCAACGTAAAGCAACTTTGTTTTGCCCTCCAATACATCCTGCTTAACTTTGGTAATCTCGCTTTTATTAAGTGATGAATTTAAAAAATGCGCGATACTATCTGTTCCACCAAATGCTCTTAATTGATCTACTTGATTTTTCATTAATGCAATTAGCGGGGATATAACAACAGCAGTTCCTTCGCTCATCAATGCCGGCAGTTGATAACATATGGACTTTCCTCCACCCGTCGGCATTATCACAAATGTGTCTTTCTTTTGCAGAATATTGGTTATTATAGCTTCTTGATCGCCTTTGAATGTATCAAAACCAAAAAAGTTCTGCAGATTGTCAAATAATGTTTTTTCTATCTCCATTGTCCTTCCGAAAAATTAAAGAAAGGCTTATGTTTATTAATGCTCAAAATAACATAAATTTGCCTTAATTCTTACTAAAATTAATAAAAAATATTTGTGAAAACCAAATTCGATATTGAAAATATTGCCATTAACGCCTTAAAGCTTGAAGCAGAAGCTATAACTGATTTAACTAAAAAAATCAACGACGAATTTATCAATGCTGTCTTTGCCATTCTCGATATTAAAGGGCGAGTAATAATCACCGGAATAGGTAAAAGTGCTATAATAGCACAGAAAATTGTAGCCACCATGAATTCAACAGGAACACCAGCTATTTTCATGCACGCCGCTGACGCCATCCACGGAGACTTAGGAATGATCCAAAAGGATGATATCGTGATTGCTATCTCGAAAAGCGGTAATACCCCTGAAATCAAAGTATTGGTTCCATTATTAAAAAATTCTGGAGCAAAGATAATTGCAATGGTCGGAAATACAAAATCGTACTTAGCAGAACATGCAGATTTTATTTTGGACACTACCGTTTCCCGCGAAGCTTGCCCTTTAAATTTGGCTCCAACAACAAGCACGACAGCTCAGCTCGCGATGGGCGACGCTTTGGCCATCTGCCTACTCGAATGCCGATCTTTTACTGATAATGACTTCGCTAAATATCATCCAGGTGGGGCGTTGGGAAAACGTCTGTACCTCAAAGTCGAAGATTTAGCCAGTCAAAATCAGAAACCACAAGTAAGCCCCGATAGCAGTATAAAGGAGGTACTCATTGAAATTACTAAAAATAGACTAGGGGCTGTAGCCGTTGTAAACAATGGCAACATAGCGGGAGTAATAACCGATGGCGATATCCGCAGAATGTTAGAAAGCTATCAAAATATTGATCATTTGACAGCTGCTGATATTATGGGCAAAACGCCAAAACTCATCCATCATTCGGAACTAGCCGTACATGCATTGAATATGATGCGCAACAATAACATAACTCAGTTGTTAGTGATACGTGAGGGGGCTTATTTCGGGATCATACATCTACATGACCTATTAAAAGAAGGAATCATTTAGACGACTTCCGATTCCTTCTTTGGGGTAAGCAGCTCAAAATAGCATAAAAGGAAATGAATAACAATTATGTAGTTATAATGGCAGGAGGAATTGGCAGTAGATTTTGGCCTATAAGTCGTTCCGTCTACCCTAAACAATTCATTGACGTATTAGGTATCGGAAGAACGTTAATTCAAGCAACCTATGATCGATTCGTTAAGCTTGTTCCTAAAGAGCATATTTACGTTGTAACAAATGACCAGCATATTGAAACGGTACGAAAACAGCTACCGGGCATCGACTCCTCGAATATTTTGGGCGAACCAATCATGCGCAACACTGCTCCCTGTGTGGCCTACGCAAGTCATAAAATTTATCAGTTAAATAGTGAAGCAATTATTATAGTTACACCCGCAGATCATCTCATACTCGAAACACAAAAATTCAATGAAGCTATTCAGAAATCTTTAACGAAAGCCTGCGAAAATGATTGGTTGATTACCTTGGGCGTGTTACCAACGAGGCCTGACACTGGATATGGCTATATTCAATATATCGGTGAAAGAACAGATTTTAAGAAAGTCAAAACTTTTACTGAAAAGCCAAATATTGAACTTGCGGAAATATTTATTAAGAGTGGTGATTTTTTGTGGAATGCGGGTGTTTTTATTTGGTCTGCTCAAGCGATAATAAAAGCCTTTGAACGGTACCAGCCCGAAATGAATGATCTTTTCAAAGAGGGTGATGAAGAACTTTACAATACATCTTTAGAAAAAGCTTTTATAAACACTGCATATCTGCGTTGTATAAACATATCCATTGATTTTGCAGTAATGGAAAAAGCAAACAATGTATATGTATTACCTGTCGATTTTGGATGGTCTGATCTGGGCACCTGGGCTTCTGTTTATGAGCATACACCGAAAGACGCTTATCTTAATGCCATCCAAACAACCAATAAAGTGCTGTTAAAGAATTCGTCAAATTGCATCGTGAACGTACCAAACGAAAAATTAGTGGTCTTAAGTGGGCTCGACAATTACGTTATTATCGATTCAAATGATACACTACTCATATGTCCAAGAGATGAAGAGCAACAAGTGAAAAAAATTATATCTGAAGTTAAATCGAAGTATGGGAAAAAGTATATTTAAAAAAAACGGGATTATAAATCCCGTTTTTTTTGTAATCGCTTTTTTTTACTATAAGCTATTTAATTTCTCAGTAACTTCTTTCGCTTTTTCGTCCTCGCCTTTCAGCTGATAATAAAAGCGGAAATTTTCCCAACCAGCACGCTCTTCAGGAGCTAATTCTGTAGCTTTTTCCAAATAAGGTATGGCAGTATCTGCTAAATCATAAGCTTCTTTGAGTTTAGCATTGTACTCGTCCTCTTGATTAGTAGGGATACCACTCGCCTCATTGTAAATATCTCTCGCTTGATTCAATATAACAGCTGCCGCTGCTCCATAGTTACGGGCATCATCATCTTTAGCTTCGATGCCTTTCTTGTAAGCCTCCAGCGCTTTATCAGGCTGCTTAGTAGACTCATAAGCATAACCCAAGTAGAATGGTAAATCTGCGTTACTTGGATCTGCCGCCATTTGTGCTTCAATGTCGCTAATTACATTCTCACTTTTACCAGTTGAGATATTCAAGACAATTTTTTGATTAACAATTTTGGCGCTATCCGGAAAATTCTCCGCCGCTTCATCAATATACTGTAATGCAGCAGTTGTATCACCTTTTCTCAAATAGGCATCGGATAAATTCAAATACGCATCGGAACTTTCTGGAATTAGCTCTTTAAACTTATCAATAGCCTCATCGTATTTTTCACTATTTTGAGCAGCAATTCCAGCATAAAGCGTTAATATTGAATCACCTGGCATATACGTCAAACCATTATTAAAGGCAGTATATGCGGCCTCGAAATCATTAGTTTCAAATGCTTTCACACCATTACCTATTTCATAGTTTGCCAGCAAACTACCTGTACGTTCCAAATTACCTTGTAATTCTTCATCGTCTTCCCCTTCACTCAAACTTTTAGCTTTGGTGAAGGCCTCTCCAGCAGTTTTGTAAGAAGCCTCTGCCTCAGGCTGTTTTTCGGCTTTCTGATTGATAACTGCGTATTCAGAATTGATTAACGCTAAATATGTCCAAGTATCTGGAAGATCTTTTGTTTTATCATGTTCTGAAGCTTTATCAATCGCCTCTTTAGCTTCCCCTAGCTCCTTTAAGGCCAATTCCGGCAAATTTTCTACCGCTCCACCCGTTAGTGTGGCATAAGAATTATATTTATTCTTTGCCTTATTCAGCTCGCCTTTTTGCGCAAAAGCAGCAGTTGAGCTTAATAACAGTGTAGCTAATAAAATTGATTTGATTTTCATCTTACTTTAATTTATGTTAACTTGATTTAACTGATTGTTTACTCTCTCTAATTGAACACTATTACCTGATTTGTCGAACAAAACAGCAAGCGACTTCAATGCATTAACAGCATTAGGGTTAATTTCGTTTGCTTTTAATAGATATTCTTGTGCAACGTATTGTTTCTCCAGATCTGATGTATCTTTCACAAAGTCTTTCAAATACAGTAAACCAAGCTCATAATTGCTATTGTAATCATCAGGGTCCAACTCGAGCGTTTTCTTGAAATAGCTTTCAGCTTTCTCACGGTTCCCCGTCACTTCGTATGCAAAACCCATTAAATAATTTAGGTTAACATTTTCAGGTTCCAAGGCAATCGCCTGATCTTCTAGTGCCACAATAGCTTCGTAAGCGCCATTCACTGCATATAAATTCATCAGTTCAAACAGAATATCTTTATTAGTTGGAAAAAATTCCCGTCCTTTTAAAAGCACATTTTTTGCAGCATTATCGTCTCCTTTATCAAGATGTAACTTTGAGAGTGTCAAAATATAGCTCGGTTTAGCTTGTGATTTATCCTGTATAAAATTATCGTAAAAACCAATAGCGTCATCTTTCCTATCTAAACGATCACTTAATAAAGCTAGGTTATGTTTCGCATTGATATCATCGCCATACTGGTCAACCTTCGTAAATAGATTGAAGGCCTCATCGTAATTATTATTGGTTAAAGCCCTATTAGCTCTGATTAAATAAGCCGCTGCCAACCGTTTTTTAAGATAATCAATCTGAGCACCATTCTCATGATTGAGTTGATCATCGTCTAATCGTGTAAGCATAAATTCCGCTTCATCAATGGGATCCTTTTCATACTTCTGAGTCCTGTTTGAGTCTGCCACAGCTAAACTACTATATACGAGCCCGCGTAATAAGGTATTATCATACGAAGCTGAATCTCTTTTCTCTATATATCCCTGATCTATAAATTTTCTAGCTTCCAATAGATATTTTATATCGCCTGATTTCGTATACCGGGCAAAGTTATTGCTTCCCTCTTTATAATTGGATTGAGCATAACCGTCAAACAAGCCAAAACCTAATAGAAAGGTCGCACAGGCTATGATATATTTTGTACAATGAATAGCTTTCATTTCAATATTTTTTTTGTAGTTGCTATGAACAACTAACTATTTTACCAAAATTTAATCTTCTTGTTCATTGTTTTCAGCTTCTCCGTTTTCTGCATTACCATCCTCATCGGTCACGGGAGACACGTTGACTACAATATCGGTATTTTCTTCAATCTCCTCTTCATCGTGATCAACTTTAGTGACAGATGCAATTTGATCGTTACCTTTTAGATTTATTAAGCGAACTCCTTGGGTAGCTCTTCCCATTACCCTCAATTGGCTAACAGCAATGCGAATAACGATACCGGACTTATTGATGATCATTAAGTCCTCATTATCTGAAACATCTTTAATAGCAACAAGTTGGCCTGTCTTTTCGGTAACATTTAAAGTTTTCACCCCTTTACCACCCCTGTTAGTTACCCGATAATCGTCAATATCTGTACGTTTTCCATACCCCTTTTCAGAAACAACCAACACTGTTACTTCTTTATTGTTAACACTAATCATGCCAACAACCTCATCTTCTGCAGATGCTAAGGTTACACCACGTACTCCTGTTGCCGTTCTTCCCATCGGTCGAACTGTAGATTCATTGAATCGAATTGCTCTACCTGATCGGAGGGCCATTACGATCTCACTATCGCCATTCGTCAGGCAAGCTTCCAACAGCTGGTCACCATCATTAATATTGATTGCATTAATACCATTAGCGCGTGGACGGGAATAGGCTTCTAATGAAGTCTTCTTGATAGTGCCCCTTTTTGTACACATAATGATGAAATTATTCTCCAAATACTCTTGATCTTTTAAATTTTTCACCCTGATATATGCTTTGATTTTTTCCTCCTTAGGGATATTAATGATGTTTTGTATAGCTCGGCCTCTGGATGTTCGAGTTCCTTCCGGTATCTCAAAAGCCCTTAGCCAGAAACAACGTCCTGCCTCGGTGAAGAAAAGCATATAATTATGTGAGGACGCCGTAATGATATGTTCTGTAAAATCCTCTTCTTTAGTGTTCGACCCTAACGACCCCTTCCCTCCTCTAGCCTGTATACGATACTCCGTTAAGGGGGTACGTTTTACGTAACCCTCATGTGAAATAGTGATTACAATCTCTTCATCATCAATAAAATCCTCCATGCGCATATCTTCTGCAGAATGCACAATCTCCGAACGGCGGTCATCTCCATATTTCTCTCTAACCTCAAGCAGTTCATCTTTGATGATCTTCATTCTCAACGCCTCGTCAGCCAACACAGATTTTAAATAATCAATGGTTTTCATCAATTCGGCATATTCCTCCTTTATCTTGTCGCGTTCAAGTCCTGTCAACCTCCGAAGCGTCATGTCCAAAATAGCTCTTGCTTGTACATCAGACAAACCAAACTTCTCCATCAAACCAACACGGGCATCCTCTGGAGTATCAGATGAACGTATCAATTGGATAACTTCATCCAGATGATCAAGTGCTATTAACAAACCTTCTAGAATATGCGCTCGCTTTTCGGCTTCAGCAAGCTCAAATTTAGTACGGCGAATAATCACCTCATGGCGATGCTCGACAAAATAGTGAATCATGTCTTTCAGATTCAACAACATTGGTCGGCCATGAACAAGCGCTATATTATTTACACTAAATGATGTTTGTAAAGCTGTATATTTAAAAAGGTTATTTAACACGATAGAAGCGTTTGCATCCCGTTTTATGTCATAAACGATACGCATACCTTCACGATCAGATTCATCCCGTATGGCAGAGATACCTTCAATCTTTTTTTCATTCACCAGATCGGCAGTACGTTTAATCATATCTGCCTTATTAACCTGATATGGAATCTCGGTAACAACAATGGTTTCTTTATCATTTTTAGAGACTTCGATTTCAGCCCTGGCACGCATAACCACACGCCCCCTTCCGGTTTCAAAAGCATCTTGAACCCCCGAGTACCCATAAATCACACCTCCGGTAGGAAAATCAGGAGCCTTGACATATTGCATCAATTCACTTACTTCAATATCTCTATTATCAATATAAGCTACTGTGCCATCAATTACCTCACTCAAATTATGCGGAGCCATATTAGTGGCCATACCCACGGCTATCCCTGACGCACCGTTTACCAATAGGTTTGGTATCTTGGTAGGTAATACGGTCGGTTCCTGAAGTGAGTCATCAAAATTCAGTTGATAATCAATGGTGTCTTTATTAATATCAGCCAACATTTCTTCGGCAATCTTCTTCAGTCTAGCCTCCGTATAACGCATGGCCGCCGGACTATCGCCATCGATCGACCCAAAGTTTCCCTGTCCGTCTACTAATGGATATCGTAAACTCCAATCTTGTGCCATACGCACCATAGTATCGTAAACAGATGAATCACCATGGGGGTGGTATTTCCCTAATACATCACCCACAATACGCGCTGATTTCTTATAAGGTTTACCACTGGTTACACCCAAATCCAACATGCCATACAATACCCTCCGATGTACAGGTTTTAATCCGTCTCGCACATCTGGCAAGGCTCTTGAAACGATTACCGACATTGAATAATCAATGTAGGCGGATTTCATTTCCTCTTCTATACTAATAGGGATGATCCGGTCATTAGCCGGCACCAAATTATCGTCATTTTCTGTTTCGTCAGCCATACTAATTTTTAGTTCGTTAAAAACTATTTCGCTTTTTTACGCATGCGAAATTAATAAAAATCTTTGATTATCGGGCATTGAGTAATTTACGGGGGGTCCAT
Organism: Olivibacter sp. SDN3; assembly: GCF_014334135.1. Taxonomy (NCBI): domain Bacteria; kingdom Pseudomonadati; phylum Bacteroidota; class Sphingobacteriia; order Sphingobacteriales; family Sphingobacteriaceae; genus Olivibacter; species Olivibacter sp. SDN3. Next base: position 4,213,347 of record NZ_CP060497.1, on the reverse strand, counting down.
GCTTTATATTGAAGCTCACATGCGCTCAACCATTTATACATTAACTAATACCCACCCAATCTACTCCCTTCTTGAGCCAAGATAAAGTCCTTTCCTCTTCCGAATCACGTGGCGTCTGATAGTTATACTTCCAACGAGCCTGTGGTGGTAAACTCATTAATATAGATTCAATTCTACCATTGGTTTCAAGTCCGAACTTGGTACCTGAATCGTACACCAAATTAAATTCCACGTAGCGACTCCTCCTAAGGTATTGCCATTCTTTATGTTGTGCAGTAAACACCTTATCTTTACTCTTGGCGATAAGCTCGGTATAAATTGGTAAAAAACTACGTCCTAAAGCCTTAGAGAAATCAAAAATGTGTTCATAATCTAGACCTGTGCCCTCAGGCTGTAAACGATCATAGAAAATACCTCCTATGCCTCTTGTTTCATTCCTGTGCTTAATAAAAAAATAATCATCTGCCCAGTCTTTAAATCGTTGGTAGAATGCCGGGCTGAACTCATCACAGATTTTTTTTAGGTATTGATGAAAAAAAACAGCGTCCTCAGGAACAACATAATGGGGCGTCAGATCAATTCCACCTCCAAACCATCTAGTCTCTTCGTTTAACTCAAAATAGCGTATATTCATATGAATAATTGGAACCCACGGATTTCCTGGATGAATAACAATCGACACGCCTGTAGCAAAAAAATCGTTTTCGTCCACTTTAAACGCCTTTTTAATATTTTCGGGCAACTTACCATATACAGCGGAAAAATTAACACCCCCTCTTTCAATTACGTTTCCTTCTTGTAGGATACGGGTACGCCCTCCTCCCCCTCCTTCCCTTGACCACAATTCTTCTTCAAAATGTTCGGCTCCATCTGCCTTCTCCAACCCACTGCAGATTTCATCCTGAATCTGCTGATAGGTCGCAGCAATTTCTTTTTTGTCAATCATATCAGACAAAGATAGCAAATTAAGAGTCTATTACCGACAATAAACACTATCAGAGAAACATCATGCATATCATATTTATACGACTGTCATATCTTCTAAAAAGGCTAATACCGCAGCTTTTTCTTTCCAGAAGAGTTGTACCATTGAAAATTCGTATACCACCACCAACCGATATAACAAGATTTACGTGAGGCTCAAGTGACCCCTCTAAACTAATAGGTTTATTATACAGATTTTATTGTAAAATGATAAGTATTTTTTCCAATTATATTACAATATTTCTATTAAAATTAAACTAAAAATCCCGTGAGTCCATACGAATCCCTACCCCCTTTATTATATCAAGACAAATATTTATATCAATATTATATTAATACACTTACTATCAATGAAATACATCAAACAAAGTAAATCACTAATGAATACCATTTTTTAATAAAGTGGAATAGGCTTATCTTTGCGTTATCATAATTTAGGTTTATAATTGGTTAGTAAAGCCCTTCAATCTCCCCGGTTGAAGGCTTTTTTATTTTAGGAAAACTCAGCAGCATATCAATCTATTCTAAAACTTTACATTTGTTATATTATTTCCGTGATAATAAGCAACATATTATTCTTCTATATAATCTAAATCCTTATCGAAACTCTCTTTTAGCTGACTTAAAGCAAAAATAGCAATCCCCGACAGTAAACAGATCATGATCAAGGCAGCTTTAAGGATGTCAAATTGGTGTACAAAAAACTCGAACAGAAAAGTACTTGGAATAAGCGCTCCACGTACAAAATTTGGTGCTGTTGTGGCCACCGTAGCACGTAGGTTCGTACCAAATTGCTCCGAAGCAATAGTTACGAAAGTAGCCCAGTAACCAACGGAAAAACCCATAAAAAAAGCTAACCAGATAAACTTCGTTGGTGTTATCCCCATACTAAAAAGATACCCGATAGAACTAATTAAGATTAATACCTGAAAGAGAAATACTGCCTTCTTCCTAGACTTGGTAAGTTGGGCATAAAGCCCTGCAAATATGTCTCCCAAGGAAATACCTATATATGCGTACATAATGCCCTTTCCAGCGCTTAACGTTTCCTCTGCCCCCAGCGCTTTGCCAAACTCTGGAGACTGTGTTATTAATATGCCTACAACAAACCAAATGGGTAAGCCTATAAACAAGCAATATATATATCGTAAAAAGCGGTCCCGTTTTTCAAACAACATAAAAAAGCGGCCCCTGACAACATCTTTACTATTTGGCTGCTTAATAAATAGTCCTGACTCGAAGGTTCCAACACGCATCAACAATAACAAAACACCCATGCCCCCACCAACAAGATAAGCATTTCTCCAATTGAAATGTTCCGACACATAGAACGCCGCCACCGCTCCAAGGACACCTATACCGGCAATCAACATGGTACCATAGCCTCTTTTATTTCTGTCCATACTCTCACTCACTAACGTAACCCCAACTCCTAATTCTCCTGCTAAACCGATACCTGCAATGAACCTAATCCAAGCGTAAGCATGGATATCCTGCACAAAACCGTTGGCAATATTAGCCAACGAATACATGAGAATAGATCCGAATAGAACTTTAACTCTTCCATATTTATCCCCCATAATACCCCAGAGAATTCCACCAAGGAGTAGACCGCCCATTTGCATATTCAACACATATTCTCCATCTGTACGCATCAAGGCTTCTGGTACTCCAATATCTTTAAAGCTTTGCATCCTCACGATAGAAAATATAACCAGATCATAAATATCAACGAAATACCCTAGAGAGGCAACCAAAATAAGCAACCATACTCTTGACTTTCGCTTCTTGGCAATAGTTTGTTCCATATAATTAGTTTGATAATCAATTACGAAAATAGAAAATTTCTCAATAGCCGCGAGAGATCAATGGCGTGAAGTATTTAGTTAAGCTTAACCTAGGGTGTTGCTAAATAAGACACACTCTTTACAGATTAAAATGTGCACGAATAAAAAAAACTTCTTACTTTAGCCTGTGACAAGCGGAGCGGATATTAACCCCTTGTGTGTATTTTTAATCGATATTCATGAAAGCTTCCGAACGAACATTAAAGTGGGTAATGCGTTTATATCCTCCATTATTTTTTCAACGCATCTGGGTACAAAAGTTTCATAAAGGATTCTTGGGAGTAGACGTCAAAATCGCTCACAGTATGTTTAATAGGAACTATAACTCTTCTATTTTTGGCGGCACCATTTATGCTGCCGCCGACCCTTTTTTTGCTTTGTTATTTGACCAAATCTTCAGAAGAAAGGGATACCAGACGAGAGTATGGCTCAAAAGTGCCTCAATCAATTACTTGAAACCTGGAAGGACTTCTCTGTACTTTCGTATTAAGATTACCAACAAAGATATAGAAAGGGCAAAAAAAGATTTAGATACACTGGGCAAATTCATTCAGGAGTTTCCATTGGAAATTAAAGATAAACACGGAAATTTATGTGCGACAGTAACAAATGAGGTATACGTCAGGAATTTAAAGTATAACAAGGAGCATCCAACAGTTTCTTATTAATCCACCGGTAAAGGTTAAGTCTGACGACACTCACCTCAACTATTGATCAGAATAATAAACAATAAATAGCTTATGCAGCTCACTTACTATTTAAGGACAACTTAGCTTTGCGGTCTTATTGTCAACATAGACAAGAGTCGATCAATAACCGAGCGTACGCGAGCTCATTAGTGTTATAAAAAACAAAATATCAATAATTTATATAGATGAAAATAAAAGCTGCTATTTTACAGGGAGAAGGAGAACAGCTGGATTTTAAAAACAAAATCAGCAATGAAAGTAAAATTGCCAAAACCTTGGTTGCCTTTGCAAACAATAAAGGCGGGCGACTATTGATTGGTGTAGCAGATGATGGTCAAATAATAGGCGTAAAGAATGAGGATGAAGAAAGATACATTCTTGAAAAAGCTGCCCATCGATACTGCAGACCTGCCATAGAAATTAAGTTTGAAGAAGCAGCTATTGACGACAAACTGGTCTTAATTGCAGAAATTCCAGAAAGCGATGTAAAACCACATTATGCTCTTAACGAAGATGGCAAATGGTGGGTATATATCCGTGTAAAAGACAAAAGTTTACTTGCTGGAAAGGTTGTGGTAGACGTACTGAAAAGGCACACAACTTCTGATGGCGTTTTAATCACCTATACTGATAAAGAAAAACAGCTTCTTAACTATCTGAATGAACATGATAAAGTACTATTGATAGATATTTGCAAACACCTTAAGCTCTCAAGAAGAAAGACCCAACGTTTGCTGGTAAATATGATTTTAGCGGGTATCGTAAAAGTAGATACGACAAAAGAAGCTGAATTTTATATGCCTGTTGCTATTTAACGACTGCTACCTTACATTAATACATCCTTTTTTTATAGGTTTGCAAATGATTTGAATTTGCACTAAAATAAATACGCATATGAAACATTCTCTTTTATATTTAGCAATTGCACTAACCTCATTATCGGCCTGCAACAACATTGCTAATGAGAACCAACAATTGCAGGACGAAGTAATTGCTGTTCACGACTCTATTATGCCTAAAATGGGGACAATTGTACGAGACAACCTGAAGGTAAGTATTTTACTAACTAAAATGGATAGTCTTAAAAAGATTAATCCAGCTCTAGATACAACACTTGAAAAGGAGAATTTAGCAAACTTACAAGAAAAATTAAAAGAGGCTAATGAATCGATGACGGATTGGATGCACGAGTTTGACGCCGATCAAGAAGATAAAACTCCCGAAGAAGTCCGCAATTACCTACAGGGAGAGCTAGGGAAAATACAAGAGGTCAAGGTTAAATTTGCTAAAGCAAGCGCAGAAAGTCAACAAGTATTAGAAAAGTACAAATAGCCATATAAAATGTTATCATTTCTTAAAAACTATATTGCTGCCTTATTAGTTATACACTTATTTATAGGCTGTAATAACACAGAAGATAAACTACCGGTTCTTGGAGAAAGAGAAACCATCACCAAAGAAATTGACGGAAAAACAGTGATAGATACTGTTTACCAAACAATTCCTGATTTTTCTTTTGTAAACCAAGATAGTATTGTTATTAACAATAAAACATTCAACAATAGCATTTATGTTGCTGATTTTTTCTTTACTTCTTGTCCGAGTATTTGCCCTATCATGAGTAAAAATCTCCTAAAGGTACTGAAAAAGTATAAGGGCAACGAAGAAGTTAAAATACTTTCACATAGCATTGACACGAAATACGACACGCCATGGGTGCTCAAAAAATACGCTAACAAACTGGGCGTTGAAGGAAATCAATGGCAATTTGTACATGGAACTGAAGAAGCTATCTATGGTATGGCAAATCGTTACATGGTATATGCCAAGGAAGATGAAAGTGCTCCGGGTGGATTCGAGCATCAGGGTTGGTTTATTTTAATAGATAAAGAGAAAAAAATACGTGGAGCATATGATGGTACCGACGACGAGCAGGTTGCGCAACTTTTAAAAGATATGGACATCTTATTAGAAGAATATCGATAGCCATGTTGTCCAAATCAACCTGTAGCTTGCTAGCTATTTTAACGATAGTTTTAATAATAGGTTCCTGCCAAGGCGAAGAACAGATAAAAAAAGCACAGTTTTTTACAAATGGCAAATCATTGTACACTTCAAAATGTGAGAATTGTCACAATAATGATGGCGAAGGGTTAGGAAATCTATATCCTCCACTAACGGACACAAATTTTATTAAACAACACCGACCAAACCTTCCCTGTATAGTAAAATACGGCATGTCTAAGACCATAACAATAAATGGAAGGGGTTTTGACACAGAAATGCCAGCCAACATTAGTTTGACCGATCAAGAAATAGCTTATATCCTCACTTATGTTGGTAATTCATTTGGCAACGAACTCGGCTTAATCACTACGGAGGAAGTAAATGGATATCTGAAAAACTGTACTATGCAAAACGAGTAAAATAAAATAAGTAACTAAGTGCTAATAGTCGGTATATACTGAAGTTTGCGATATTTAACAGCTCTTCCTTGATAGCTATAATTGCTATTTCCAATTTTAATATTTTTGTAGTAGGTTTGCACCAAAAGCAAGTTGTTCTATCGCCGCACCTTTTGGTGAGGAGGAAAGTCCGGACAATACAGAGCATCTCGCTTCCTAACAGGAAGGTCCTGATAAATCAGGAACGGAAAGTGCCACAGAAAACAAACCGCCCCGATTTATCGGAGTAAGGGTGAAAATGTGAGGTAAGAGCTCACAGCCTTGTATGGCGACATACATTGCGGTAAACCCCGGGAATTGAAAGACCAAATAGGTCCTGAGATGAGGGTTGCTCGCTCTCTTCGCCAGCTGGCGAACTTAGGATGGGTAGGTCGTTAGACCTTATGAGTAATCATAAGGCTAGATAAATGATAGAAATCTGCGATTGTCAGATACAGAATCCGGCTTATAAACTTGCTTTTTTATATCGAATATAACGATTCAGCATATTAAAATTGCGTGGTTATTCGCAATAAACAATTATGGCTAAAATATTAATCATTGATGATGAGCGTGCGATTAGAAGCACCTTGAGGGAGATTTTAGAATACGAAGATTATCAGGTAGTAGACGTAGATAATGGTCTTGATGGACTTGAAGTCATCAAGAAAGACACCATTAACCTCGTGCTATGTGATATTAAGATGGGCCGTATGGACGGCATGGAAGTGCTAACAGAAGCCTTAAATATCAAACCAGATTTACCATTTATCATGATCTCCGGCCACGGTACAGTTGAAACTGCAGTGGAGGCAAGTAAAAGGGGTGCTTATGATTTCATTTCCAAACCACCTGATTTGAATCGCTTGTTGATTACCGTTCGTAATGCCCTAGAGCGAGGTACGTTGGTGACCGAAACTAAGGTTCTGAAAAGACGGGTTAGTAAAACCCGGGAAATTCTAGGTGAGTCAGAAGCTATATCTAAAATTAAGGAAACTATTGAACGAGTTGCTCCTACGGAAGCTCGTGTATTGATTACAGGCGCCAATGGAAGCGGTAAAGAGCTTGTTGCCAGGTGGCTACACGAAAAATCGAGCAGAGCCAATTCTCCTCTCATTGAAGTAAACTGTGCTGCCATACCCTCTGAATTAATTGAAAGTGAACTGTTTGGACATGAAAAAGGCTCTTTTACCTCGGCGGTTAAGCAACGTATAGGTAAGTTCGAACAAGCGGATAAGGGCACCTTATTTTTGGATGAAATAGGTGACATGAGTCTCTCTGCTCAGGCAAAAGTTTTACGGGCATTACAAGAAAATAAGATCACACGTGTTGGAGGCGATAAAGAAATAGAAGTAAATGTACGGGTGATCGCAGCGACTAATAAAGATTTACAAAAAGAGATCGAAGCCGGGAATTTCCGTATGGACCTTTACCATCGTTTAAGCGTTATTCTAATACATGTTCCGCCTTTATCCGAACGTAGAAGTGATATACCAATTATTGCAGAACAATTTTGCGAAGAAATATGTTCCGACTACGGTATGCCTATAAAGAAAATATCGAATAGTGGCATTGAGGCTTTAAAATCCTTACAGTGGACCGGAAATATCCGTGAATTACGAAATATGGTAGAACGGCTGATTATCTTAAGTGACAAATCGATTACCGACAAAGATGTTTATGCCTATGCAAACCCAGGTGGCGCTACAACGGCAGACCACTCCTTAGGTACGAATGGTTCTATCAATGGCAGCGAAGACAAAAAAGCTGTTGCATTGAATCATTTTGACCAGTTCTCTTCTTTTCAAGAATATAAAGATCATGCCGAACGTGAATATATCAAGTATAAATTAGAGAATAATGCGTGGAATGTATCAAAAACAGCTGATGATATTGAAATCCAGCGCAGCCATCTCTATAGTAAAATAGAGAAATACGGATTGAAAAGGGAAAATTAATATAATTACTTAGTGAGTTACGATAAAAAAGAGTGCTTTTTTATCGTAACTCACTAATTCCACATAGGATTTTGTGGGAAGCCTGCGACATGTGCATAACGTGGCCCCAAGCTGATGACAGCTTGTTTCCATAAGTTTTCCTCGTCATTTACAAATATTATATCGGGATGATAACTGTTACCTATCATCCAAGTATTTTCTCTAAGCTCTTTTTCTAATTGTCCCTCTCCCCAACCGGAATATCCAATAAAAAATTTAATCTCATCTAACCCAATAGCCTTTTCTTTAATAAGTAACTGCAGTGCTTCGAAATTACCACCCCAGTATAAGCCTTCTCCTATTTCTACACCACTGTTTAATCGATCATAACATTTATGCACAAATTGTACACTATCCTGCCCCACTGGCCCTCCAATGAATAATTGATATTCGGCGTCTGGCATACCGTTCATGACATCTTTTAATAAAAGTGCGCTTGGTTGATTTAATACTAAACCTATACTTTCTTCCTCATGCTCGCATAGTAGAACAACAGAGCGTCTAAAATTTGGGTCCATCATGAAAGGTTCAGAGAGCAGTAAGCTGCCTTTTTGGGGAGTATTGTTGCTAAGCATAAATAAAAAAATTGACGATCCGCTAATATAAATATACAACAAATATTAGACCTAATTGTTGAACCACACTCAGATATCAAGCTAAGTACAAATTTTGCATTCAGATTTCCGTCAATTTATGCATTTTGAGTGTATTAATTCACATGTTTTTTTATGTTTGTAGTTAAACAAGATGTGCAAAAAAAGAAGGATTGCCACTCATGCATAAAGAAACAACTATTAACGCTATCAGAACTGATTACAAAAGATCTAAGCTTACTGAAAATGAAGTTAAAAAAAACCCGATTGAACAATTTAAATTTTGGTTCGAGCAAGCGATTAAAGCGTGTGTTATAGAAGTGAATGCGATGACTTTAGCAACGGTTGATCGCGAAGGTTCGCCTTCAGCCCGTATTGTGTTGTTGAAAGGTGTAGAAGATAACGGTTTTGTTTTCTTTACGAACTATAATAGTCAAAAAGGACAGGATTTGATCGTTAACAACAAAGCCTCTCTAGTTTTCTTTTGGCCTGATCTCGAGCGGCAAGTTCGCATTAAGGGTTTTGTAGATAAGACAAGTAGCGAGGTTTCAGACTCTTATTTTCATTCGCGACCCATTGGTAGTCAGTTAGGAGCCTGGGCCTCGCCGCAAAGTACGATCATTGCTGACAGGGCCGTTCTTGAAAGCAACTTAGAACGGATAACTCAGAAGTACAAAAGCACATCGGTACCACGGCCGCCACATTGGGGAGGATATATTGTACAACCTATAACAGTTGAATTTTGGCAAGGCCGCCCTAATCGTCTGCATGACAGAATTCTGTATACTAAAAAATCAAATTACTGGCTGATTGAACGTCTAGCCCCTTAAACTCATGATAGAACTTAGCGAAATAAAAAATATTCTACAGCGTAAACTCGGAAACGACTGTATAGTTGATGAGAATTTAGAAGGTTTACAGCCTACATTGATAGTACATAGAGACTATATACTAGATGTCTGTAGAGAACTTCGAGAGAATAACGAAACCTGGTTTGACTTTCTATCCTGTATATCGGGGGTAGATTACGGTGTGAATGAAGGTTTCGGAGTAGTTTATCACTTAGCTTCCATCCCCTATAAAACACAGCTTACGTTAAAAGTAAAGCTTGAAAATTTAAGGGACACTTCTGTGTTACCATCTGTAGACAGTGTAAGTACGGTATGGCAAAGTGCTAACTGGCATGAAAGAGAGGCTTATGATTTGGTTGGTATATTTTTCAAAGGTCACCCAGATCTAAGACGTATTCTTTTACCGGATGATTGGCGGGGGTATCCGTTACGTAAAGATTATAAAGATGCCGATGCGTATCATGGCATACCGATTAACTAATTAGCAAGATTAATTTATTATTCCTTTGGATAGCATTCTATCATATACAAGTAAAAGATATGGTTACTGAGACAACGGATACTAACGCAGCATTAAACGCGTATCAGGAGCGGATGACTAATTTAGGTCCTGAGGAAATGATTATCAATATTGGCCCCCAACACCCCTCTACACATGGCGTTTTGCGTTTGGAAGTAGTTTCTGATGGCGAGATTGTAAAGGAAGTAGTTCCTCATATGGGATACCTACATCGTTGTTTTGAAAAACATGCAGAATCGATGAATTACGGAAAAACTATTCCCTTTACTGATCGGATGGACTATTTGGCTTCTATGAATAACAGCCATGCCTTCGTTATGGGGGTAGAACGTATGTTGGGCATTGACAAACAGATACCAAAGCGGATCGAATATATTAGAGTATTGGTGTGCGAATTGAATCGTATTGCTTCTCATTTAATTGCTATAGGTACGTATGGAATAGATATCGGCGCCTTTACACCTTTTATGTGGTGCTTTAGAGACCGCGAACATATCATGAATATGCTAGAATGGGCTTCTGGGTCTCGTATGCTCTATAATTATATCTGGGTAGGAGGTTTATTTTATGACTTACCTATTGGTTTCGAAGAAAGATGCACTGAGTTTGTTAACTATTTTAAACCAAAATTAGTAGAATTGGACGATCTCTTAACAAACAATCAAATTTTTATTTCCCGAACCGCTAATATAGGTGCTTTACCATTGGATGTTGCTATTAATTATGGTTGCTCCGGGCCTATGTTACGCGCTTCTGGATTAAAATGGGACCTGCGTAGGATTGATGAATATTCCGTATATCCTGAGATAGACTTCGATATTCCTATTGGTCAGGGTATAATGGGTGCCAAAGGCGACTGCTGGGACCGCTATAAGGTAAGAGTTGACGAAATCGTAGAATCTGTTAAAATTATTGAGCAGTGTTTGGAACGCTTAAAAAAGGAACTTAAACGTACGCCAGATTTTGATCCCCGAGCCCTTGTTCCCAAAAAGGTCTCCCCAAAAGCGCAGGATTATTATGTACGTGCAGAGAATCCAAAAGGTGAATTGGGATTCTACTTTATCACTGATGGTCGTTTGGATATTCCCAGACGAGTGAAAGCCAGAGGACCAAGCTTTACCAATCTTTCTGTTTTGCCTGAGCTTTCAAGAAATATTCTGATAGCAGACCTAATTGCCATATTGGGTTCGATTGATATTGTATTAGGTGAGGTAGATCGATGATAAGTACAACAAATCTACTTTTTAAGGATCAATTCCATTGGTATATACAATATAAAATACTATTTTTACCGCAAAATTCTTAAATAATGAACATTCACGAATATCAAGGTAAAGCTATATTAAAGAGCTTCGGCGTGCGCATTCAGGAAGGCATTGTTGCTGACAACCCTGAGCAAGCAGTAGAGGCTGCAAAAAAGTTAAAACAAGATTTTAATTCGGATTGGGTTGTTGTAAAGGCACAAATCCATGCTGGAGGCCGGGGAAAGGGCGGCGGTGTGAAATTGGCTAAAAACATCGATGAAGTTAGAGAAAAGTCGAAAGAAATCATAGGCATGCAGCTTATTACACCGCAAACTGGTCCTGCTGGAAAAAAAGTAAATAAAGTGCTCATTGCACAGGATGTGTACTACCCTGGAGCCAGCGAAACCAAAGAATTTTATATGAGTGTTCTATTGGACAGATCGCGCGGACGCAATATCATCATGTATTCTACCGAAGGCGGTATGGATATTGAAGAAGTTGCCGAAAAAACACCCCACCTGATCCAAAAGGAAGAAGTAGATCCTGCCGTTGGTTTACAGGGCTTTCAAGCTAGAAAAATTGCCTTTAACCTTGGGTTAAGTGGAGCGGCATTCAAGGATATGACAAAATTCGTTGCCGCACTTTATAAAGCTTACGAATCAACTGATTCTTCTCAATTTGAAATCAATCCAGTATTAAAAACATCGGACGATAAAATATTAGCTGTTGACGCTAAAGTTAATCTAGATGAAAATGCATTGTACCGCCATCCAGATTACGCAGAATTACGCGATTTATCAGAAGAAGATCCTACTGAAGTAGAAGCAGGACGTTCTAATCTTAACTATGTTAAGTTAGATGGTAATGTAGGTTGTATGGTAAACGGTGCCGGCCTAGCAATGGCGACTATGGATATCATTAAGATCGCAGGTGGCGAACCTGCCAATTTTTTAGATGTAGGTGGTACTGCTAACGCCGAAACTGTAAAAGCTGGCTTTAATATTATCTTAAAAGATCCTAATGTAAAAGCTATCTTAATTAACATATTTGGTGGCATTGTGCGTTGCGACCGTGTGGCACAAGGTGTGATCGATGCTTATAATGAAATAGGAAATATTCCCGTGCCAATTATTGTACGCTTACAAGGTACCAACGCTGAAGAAGCGAAAAAACTGATTGATGAATCAGGTTTGGAGGTATTTTCTGCTATACAATTAAAAGAAGCTGCAGATTTAGTGAGTAAAGTACTTTCTTAAATTCTGGCTATCGGTCTGCCAAAACAACGCATAGCGAAATTTATTTAAGTAAACCTCCGGAAGTAATTTCGGAGGTTTATTGTTAACTATTACAGACGATTTTAATATGTATAATGCTTACCACTCCATGGCGAAAGCCAAGGTTGCATTCAAAAGTATAACATGACACACACAAGAATAAAAGAACTCTTAAACAGTACAGATTACGGCATTGACATTACGCTAAAAGGCTGGATTAAAACATTTAGAAACAACCAGTTTCTCGCCATTAACGATGGTTCTTGTTTAAGTAATATACAGGTAGTTGTTGACTTTGAAAATACCGATGAACGTTTATTGAAACGTTTAACAACCGGGGCGGCCGTCTCCATTAACGGCACCTTGGTAGAATCACTAGGTAAAGGCCAGCGAATTGAAGTAAAGGCAAAAGAAATTGCTGTTTTGGGAGATAGTGACCCCGAGCGTTTTCCGTTACAACCTAAAAAGCATAGCTTGGAATTTTTGCGCGAAATTGCACATTTACGTTTTCGTACAAATACGTTTAATGCTGTTTTTAAGGTACGGAATGCCTTAGCTTTTGCTATTCACAAATTCTTCAATGAAAAGGGGTTTGTTTATTTACACACACCTATTATTACCGGATCCGATGCAGAAGGCGCCGGAGAAATGTTCAAGGTCACGACACTTGATTTTGAAAATCTTCCACGGAACGAAGATGGTCTTATCGATTATAAAGAAGATTTTTTTGGAAAACAGACTAACCTCACGGTATCCGGACAACTAGAAGGTGAACTAGCTGCGATGGCATTAGGTAATATTTACACATTTGGTCCTACGTTTCGCGCAGAAAACTCTAATACTACCAGGCACTTGGCCGAATTTTGGATGGTAGAACCTGAAATGGCTTTTTACGATCTTCACGACAATATGGATTTAGCTGAAGAGCTATTAAAATATGTCATCCGTTACGCACTTGATAACTGTAGTGAAGAGATTGAATTTCTTAAAAATCGATTGACAGAAGAAGAGAAATCAAAACCGCAAAACGAGCGTTCTGCATTGGATTTGATTGACAAATTAAACTTCTGCCTAGAACATGACTTTGAAAGGATAACCTATTCAGAGGCCATTGAAATATTGAAGCGTTCGAAACCAAATCAGAAAAAGCAATTTAAATATGTAATTGATGAATGGGGCACTGATTTGCAATCGGAACATGAAAGATACCTAGTTGAAAAGCACTTTAAGAAACCGGTAATCTTAACAGATTATCCGGCCAACATCAAAGCTTTTTATATGCGTATGAATGAACCAGACGAATATGGTAGAAAGACGGTAAGGGCTATGGATATACTTTTCCCAGGCATTGGCGAAATAGTGGGAGGATCGCAACGTGAAGAGCGGTATGATCGGCTGATCGCGAGAATGGAAGAAATGCATATCCCTGTAGATGAAATGAGTTGGTTTTTAGATACACGGAGATTTGGTTCAGCCCCACATGCTGGATTTGGTCTAGGTTTTGAAAGATTAGTTTTATTTGTTACGGGAATGACTAACATTAGAGATGTTATCCCCTTCCCTAGAACACCAAAAAGTGCCGCATTCTAATCCATCAAACAGTGAGTAACTTATTAAAGGTGGCTATCCCCATTTACTTCTTGATAGATTACTTACTGTTATAAAACCTTTTCTGTCATTGAAGGTTATACGTAATGTCATAAGCATCCGTCATCATTATAATTAACATTATGCTGTTAAAGATATATCCAGAAAACCCTAACGAACGTGCCATCGAGCAAGTGGTCAACGTGCTAAGAAAGGGTGGCATTATTATTTACCCAACAGACACGGTATATGGTATCGGTTGCGATATTACCAATCATAAAGCCATTGAAAATTTATGTAAAATACGTGGGCTAAAACCAGAAAAAGCAAACCTTTCCTTTATCTGCTACGACCTTACCGATATTGCTCAATATACAAAACCTATAGATACCGCCACCTTTAGATTGCTTAAAAAGTCGCTCCCTGGACCTTTTACTTATATTTTCAATGCAAGCAACCAAGTCCCTAAACTTATGAGTTCCAATAAAAAAACCGTTGGTATCCGGGTGCCTAACAATAGTATAGCAAGAGAAATTGTTAAACAGCTAGGTAACCCAATTGTCTCTGCTTCCATACATGATGAAGATGAAATTTTAGAATACTCAACAGACCCCGAGCTTATTCATGAAAAATTTGAACAGCAAGTGAATATCGTTATTGACGGTGGTTACGGAGATAATGAGGCTTCCACGGTTGTTGATTGTACCTCGGGAGATTTCGAAATACTCAGGCAAGGTAAGGGTGATCTAAACCAATTTCTCTAGCAGATATAACTGGTGATGCATATCTATTTGGACACCCTTATTACTTAACTCTCCGCTCACCTTTATATTTCCCTTCAAATTTTTTTTCTCCTGCTTCTACTGAAATATTCAGCGCATTTTCCGGTGGTGGAATCGGACAATTATATCCAGCACTATAGGCACAATAAGGATTATATGATTTATTAAAATCTATGATAATTTCATTCCCCTTGATATCACTTCTTTTCAGATCTAGATAACGACCGCCACCATAGGTCGTAACATCATTCGTGGCGTCAGTGAACGGCAAAAACAAGTAATCAGCGTATATAGGGTCTGACAAACCCAGACTCTTAAAGAGTGTGAGTTCTATCTCCTCATCATGTAGCTTGAAATTTAAAGCAGCAAATCTCAAATACTTTTTGTCTACACCACTATATGTAGGAATTATAAAAGGCTCGGGATCATGAATAAACGTGACATAGGCCTTTATTTTATATGTGCTATCCGGTTCGTAAAACCGAAGGTCATCTAAGTCTGATTCCTCTAACGGACTATTCGCTTCCTCAACAAAAGCTTGTTTATAGCTCTCCCGGTAACATATAATCTCTTCAGCAAAACCTTGCGCGCGACTATCAACGGTTGCAAGCACTAAAAAGCAACCATTCAAAAGTAAAATTAATAATGTCCTCATGCTTTCAGTATCATTATGGCGAAGAAAACAACGCACGCCAAAATTAAACAATATCGAGGAATGCGCTGTATAACTAAATAAATATTTAACTTACGCTTTAAAAAAATTATTATATTTCCATATATAGGCGTTTTATCATCCATTTTTCTATTATTGTAATTGTAAATCTATTGGCAAACTATAGCTTACCCGAACAGCTCGTCCATTTTGTATACCTGGCTTCCATTTTGGTGACGATTGCAGTAGTCTAACCGCCTCTTCACCTGTCCCCCATCCTAGATCACGCAATATTTTTATATGAGTTAAGGATCCGTCTCTTTCTACAACGAAGCTCAATATAACACGACCTTTTAGAGCTCGCTCTTTTGCTTGGCTTGGGAAGCGATAGTTTTTAGCTACATAATTAGCAAAAGCCTTCATCCCTCCGGGAAACAAAGGGTCTACTTCAACCGATATAAACAAATCCGTTTCATCGGTACTTTCAGTTACTGCACCTAAATGGTCGGTTGCTCCTGCTTTCGTGTCGTCAACATATATATGAGCTGTCGGATCCCCAACAACACTCTGAGGAGCTGGTGACGCATTTTTTAACTTTTCTAGGTTTGGCATTTCATCAACTATTAATTGTTGAGAAACGACCTTAGGCTGTAAAAACCTGACTTTATCCTCTTTCACTCTGGCGCCAGCGTCAGCACTTATCGGTAATAATTGAATGTTTTCTTTTTTCGTTAGCAGTTGAACATCTTCCAGCACAACAGTATTCTCATCAGCAGGTACTGTAGGTAGATCTCTTTCAATTTGACGAGTTATTATCATCGGTAGTACTATACCAGATATAAATACTAGTGTTCCAAAAAATAACGCTCTTGTCAAGTCCTCATTAGCCTTTTTACGTATTATAAATGCCCCGTATGCTTTATTTCGGTTATTAAAAACAAGATCTAACCAAACGTTTGTGTAAATACTTAATTTTGCGTTTAACATAATAATGGGGTATTAGAGGTTAATATTCGTTTTTACTTATTAGATTATCAATCATCTATATTTCCACATAATTTCTAGGAAAATATGTATTAGCTCCTCAAAAACTTTGACCCGACTACCACACTACTCCTTTCAATATTTTGTATATCAACAAATTGTGATATTTTATATATATTTGTGACCGAATTATTAAAAATGGCAGCAAGCCTTAAATAGGACATACCAAATATTTCAATAGATCGTTATGGTATAAAGAAAATGTGAAGAAATATCAATGAATTACGTATTACTCTTATACCTTCTATCCATTTCTTCCGGTGCATTATATGTCGGAAAAACATTAACCAAAGCACCCAATACCAAATATAGTAGCGAAAAAAAAAAATTCAGAATAGCTTCACTTCGTTATAATAGCACCTATGCTTTTATTGATCCGTTAATTGACACTATCAATAATGTGGAAGGACTGGCATCATTTTATCAAAAATTGTTTGAGCTAAGAAATGGCGATATCCAAAGAGTATCTGTCGTACAGATAGGCGATTCGCATATACAGCCTGATCTCATTTCTAGAGAGGTGCGTACAGGTTTACAGGATTTTTTTGGCAATGCGGGCAGAGGGCTTGTTTTTCCCTATCAAGTTGCTCGCACCAACGGGCCACTAGATATAAAAAGCGTCGCTAGCACGCGCTGGCAAAATACTAAAATTAGCCAAGCACGATCGCCCTTTAGTGCCGGTCTAACAGGTTTCTCACTCAGTGGCCTCTATGGAAGGAACGAATTGCACTTAACACTTAAACCAGATGTTAGTGCCCAACAACAATCCTTTGATCACGTTAAACTATTTGTAAGTAAAGGTCCTTGGCAGCTATCGACAATAAACGGCAAATCCGCGATTGGTCAGACTACCACAGTGGCCGACGGCGATTTTGAGACAAGGGAATTTAACTTGGGCTCCTCCGTCAATGAAGTCACCATTAGTGCTGAAAAAACAAAAGCTTATTTTTTTGGAGCTTCTTTGGAGAAAAAAAATGTGCCTGGTGTTCTACTACATACGATCGGTGTAAACGGGGCTCGTTATGAGCAATATAATAAGGAACCACTGTTCTGGAAACAGTTACCGAAACTGCAAGCTGATTTATACATACTATCAATGGGCACCAATGAAGCTTTTTATAATGATATGACAGAGGAGGTGTATATTAATCATGTTGCCGAAACGATAGCCAAGATAAAAACGATCAATCCAAATGCAGCCGTACTGTTAACTACAACAGCCGAATCGTTTAAAAAAGGAACCAGAAATCCTATGATAGAACGTCTTAATTTAGCACTTCGATACTATAGTGGCCGCCTTGGAATTCCTTTATGGGATTTATATGAAATTACCGGAGGAGTGGGGTCATCCAACGAATGGTTAAAAAATAACCTTCTTCAAACGGATAAAATCCATTACCAACAGAAGGCCTACAGTATACAAGGAGCATTACTGTTTGACGCACTGGCAAACGGTTACAACCGATATCTAGATAATCAGCATATCGTTGACGCTCATCTAGCTAAAACTGCAGATAGATAGGCATTACCGGCTTGGCTGATTTAAACACACCGTATAAAAGTAGAAAGCAAAAAAACACAACTAAATAAGCAATAAGTGGCAATCTTCCCAACCTTTCTATTACATTATCGGCCAAATCATCCGGAATAAAATGAATAATAAGCGCAAATGCCATCATAGCTACTACACTGATGTAGTTATCAATAAAAGCTTTCCATACGTTAAAGTCAATATCGTGACTAATCTTTTCTATCATCACAATGGCGTCATCGTAATCAGGTGCTTTAAAGAATATCCAACAAAAACACAAGAAATGGAATGTACAAATAGTAGCTAACACGGTGTACACCGTTCTACTTTTTATACCATCCATCCACCCATTAGTAATCAGCATCCAAATTTTATGCAGGGCCAAGGCAAGTCCATGCAAGGCTCCCCAGATTAAAAAGTTGAAACTTGCACCATGCCAAAATCCGCCTAATAACATAGTAGTAAGCAGGTTCATATTAGCAGAGATACCCTTTATCTGTTGGTTAATAACAGCAGGAATAATCAAAACAAGTAATATAATGCCGCATAAAATGCCTGCATACTCATCATTAAAATTCAACAGATGCTTACTGCCATAGAAAACGCCAATAAAAAAACATATACAAAACAGAAATGACGCCATTGTGCTACTTCTGTTTCCTCCTAATGGTATGTATAAGTAATCGCGTAGCCACGAAGAGAGTGATATATGCCATCTCCGCCAAAATTCTGTGATATCTTTACTTTGGTAAGGGGATAAAAAATTTGGAGGAATAGTAAAACCTAACCATTTGGCGATGCCTATAGCAATATCACTATAACCGCTGAAATCACAGTAAATTACAATCGCATAACCATATACCGCAAACAGGTTTTCAAGACCAGTATATCTTGCCGGGTCGTCAAAAACATAATCAACAAAATTTAAGGTTATATAATCAGAGATGATCAATTTCTTTATCAAGCCCGAAATGATCAAATAAAAACCTTTGGCAAAACCGGTATCTGTAAGAAAATAAGGTTTGTTTATTTGTGGAACAAAATCGTGCGCACGCACTATTGGGCCCATCATCAGTTTAGGAAAGAAAGATAAAAATAATAAATATTCGCTAAATTTTTTCGCAGGCTTGAAATCTCTCCTATATACGTCAATGTTATAGCTTAGATTCTCAAATGTGTAGAAAGAAATACCTATGGGTAAAAGGATGTTCAGCAAATTTAAGTCCGTATAAAATAGCTGATTGGTAACTGAAATAAAAAAATTTGTATACTTAAAATAAAAGAGAACACCTAAATTAAATATCACACAACAAAGGAGCAGGATTTTTCCTCTACCCCCGCTTCTTTTCTTGTAAATGGCGTGCGACAACCAATAATTAACAACTGCCGATATAATAACTAAGCTTACAAAATAGCCACTTGCTTTATAGAAAAAGTACAACGAAAAGCTACAAAAGATGTACCTTCTTACGCTATATTGATTCCTAAAAAGGTAATATAGAATAATGAAAAAGGCAAAAAAGAAAACAAAAAAACCATTATTAAAAAGTAATGGATTTTTGGAATCATAAAAAAATTCACTGGTAAGTGCAGTGTAATCTAATTCGATAGATGGTAAATTCCAATCCATTATCAATGCTCTTCTGAATATCTATTGACATCAAATCTGTCAACGTCCTTTTTTATAGCGTCAAACAAATTCTTACCTAATATATTAGCTCCCAACGCATTGGGATGTACATAATCTTTATTAGCTAAACTTGGCGTCTGATTTGCCCAATTTACCATAGAATTTTTACCCCCCATAGCAGCATATAAACTAAAGAATGAACACTTCGTTTGTGAAGCCAAAGACGCCTGTACGCTGACAAGTTCCTCGATGCCAATAGCCGACTGATAACCCTCAGGATATCTAAAGGCCCTATCACCGGTACCAATAATTAAAATATCTGCTTCTGGAAAACAAGTCTTCATTTTATTAATAACAGGAATGGCAGCTCTCTTATACCAGTTAAAATTGGTTTCCTCAGGATCGTATATAACATTTACACCGTACTGGAAAATAATAAGATCATAGGAGTTAGACTGCTGAATAGCTTGAAGAAAACCGGTATCAATTCTACCAAACTCCAAACCAGAAATGCCTCTAAAAGAGAAGTTGTCAACTATGATACCTTGTTCTGACTCAAAACTTAAACCATAAACCGGAAGTTGTCGATCACTAAACGCGATATGCATAGTTTTCGACTTATCGCTCAATAAATTTTGTTTATTGAACGGGGCTTTTCCTGACAGTTTAATTGCTTTGCCATTTACTGTTATTTGTGAAGTATCTGTAGAAGGACCGTAAAAAAGATACTTATCCAGAATTATTGTAGTATCTCGTGTGGTATTATCTTTTACCTTAATCCAATCAGCTCCTGACGAGAAAAACACATGCCCAGATAAAAAAAGGTGTTTATTTTTCGAATTTTTAAAGTTTAAATCTTTCCAACCATCGGAATAGGTTGCTTGTGCGGTTTGCCTAAATTGTGCCACCTGGGATGTAATGGGAACAAAGCCAACCCCAATACCACCATACGTTTTTTGCAACCAATTTCTCAATGTTTTCGACAGTAGATCACCTTCGATCATACTATCACCAAGATAGGCTATCCGAACGCGCACATTTTCGCCTTTCTTCAGTCGATAAATTTTCTCGGCAAATTGAGTTAAGGCAGACTGTACCGTGTCGTCAGAAAAGCCAATTATTTCTTTTCTCGTTATCTTATTTGCAAGGGATATAGGCCGAGAGCGCTTTGCTGTAGATTGTTCAGTAACCTCTTGGATTTGTTTCTGTAAACTATCTTTTACTTCGGTAACCGTAGATGAAGATGGTTTATAATCAATTTCTTTAGAAAGTAATTCATCAGATAACGTATCACGTACAGTAATATCATCTATTGCATTTGGATGAACAACAATATCTGCAATTAAGTTAATTCTATCAAATAGCTTCCACGTTTTATGATAGGCTAAGTTTATATAGGAAAAAAACAAGTATAAAATTAGGCTAAAAAAAATAAACAAGAATACACGTTTATTCGCATTCATATATAGTCTAACATATCATAAATTGCATTTTGATATCGTTCTCAAGATACGGGCCTTCCAAGTTTCTGGATGGGTAGAATAACCGGATTTACTAATAGCCTCCACCCATTTTGTCGCGTCGTCTGTTCCCTTCAATTTCGTGTAAAAATATTTATTCGATATCACTTTACAGAAATGAACAAAAGATCCAGTTGGACTTTTATATTGCCTATACCTACTTTTAATTCCGTGTGTTTCTTTAAGTTTGTTGGTTCCAACAATACCAAAATGATTATGTAACAATTTAGAGTTTCTACTTTGTCCGTTCCCTGATTCTAAAATGGCTACTCCTAAAATCACTGAAGAAGGAATTCCGTAGGCCTTAGAAAGAGAATCTGCAAGAGATTTATGTTTCTCAATATATGCAGATTGGGCATAACTTTCACTTGCAAATCCTATAAATAAAAATGCCAGAAGTAAAACTTTCATTCCGACTGAACGTATTGTTCGAATGTTTTTTCCTATCATATTACTACTTTAAGAATACACAATCGTTCTTTACAATTACAATGCAACTATTAGTTTAGTTCAGCATTTACCCGAGTTAAGAACATATCTTTCTGGAGTTATTATTTTTCCAGAATTGCTGCGAAAATAAGTTTTTAATTTTTCTTATGGAAACATAATAGCACAACAAGCTGATTAACAATAAATTAAAATAGAACATCCACTATTATCTTTACAATTCAGGTATCATTAATTTATAAATAATAAACTCAAATTGGTGCTTTTTATTATCTTATCCGGTATATTTATTTTTCAATCGATCTTCTTTTCTGATATTGTTAATTTTACAAAAATTACTAGACACATCATCATATGAAACCTACACTTACCATAGAGTATTGTCCGAAATGCGGGTGGCTTTTACGTGCAGCATATATGGCCCAAGAAATTTTGAATACGTTCGAAGCAGATCTTAACGGCGTTTTACTGAAGCCCAGTTCAATAAGTGGACGCTACACGATAAGTATTGATAGTCGCGAAATATTTGATCGCAAAAGACAGGGGGCCTTCCCAGAAATAAAAATGCTTAAACAGCTCATTCGCGATGAAGTTAACCCTTCAAAAAAATTGGGACATTCAGATATTAAACCATAACAAACATTCATCTCGATAATTTTGTTACTATTAATTCACTAATCACCATCTATTATGTTCAAGGTATTTATCATTGCTTTCTTTTTTCTTGTTGCTAGCTACCTAAGCAATGCACAAACAAAGCTTACCAAAGTATGGGAAACAGACACCCTATTACCTGTGCCTGAATCTGTACTTCTCAAGGAAGACGAACAAGCGCTTTATGTAAGCTTAATTGGCAAAGGGGATGCAAGCGCTGCTGACAATAACGGCAGTATTGCCAAACTGGATATGGACGGAAATATTCAAGCTCAAGACTGGATAAGCGGCTTAAACTCTCCTAAAGGCATGGCTCTCCATAATACGTATTTATATGTAGCTGATTTGCAGGAACTGGTTGTCATAGATATTGAAAGCGAGACAATTGTCAATAAAATTGCCATGCCTGAAGTAGGAATGTTCAACGATGTTACAGCCTCTTCAAACGGAACAATATATGTTTCTGACTCAAAAGGGGGTAAAATTTATGTATTGAAGGATGATAAGTTAACTGTTTTCTTGGACGGTTTAACTAATCCCAATGGCGTGCTTGCTGAGGGGATTTCCTTTTATTTTGTAGATAGCGGTGCTTTATATGAAGTTACAACGGATAAAAAAATTAATAAATTAGCCGATGGAATGGAAAAGTCTACCGACGGATTGCAGAAAGATGAAGAAAATTTTCTAATTAGCTGTTGGGCAGGCTTGATTTATTATGTAACACCCGACGGGAAGGTTGAGGAACTAAAGGATAGCAGGATCGAGAAAATGAATACTGCGGATTTTGCTTTTTCTTCTAGAACCCGTACCCTATTTGTTCCAACATTTTTTAAAAATAAAGTAATCGCCTATAAACTAGAATAAACGTTTCAAGCTGATAATATAGCTACTTATAATCCTTTAGGTCTGTTAAAGATTGCTAACTTTGCGGGACGGATAGAAATTGTTTCCTGCCAAAAATTTTATACATATGATAGTAATCGGAAATTTCAACAAGCTTAAAGTGGTTAACACAACGGGATCTGGGTATATTCTCTCAGATGGTTATACAGATATCGACCTTCCTTTTGCAAACACAAATGCCACCGAACTTGAAAAAGAGCAGGAGCTTGAAGTCTTTGTTTACAAAAATAAAGGGGGGGAAAGTACTGCTACGCTGAAAAAGCCTTATGGTATTGTAGGCGAGTTTGCTTTCCTTAAAGTTATTGCAGAAACTCCCAACGGCGCATTCTTAGACCTAGGAATAGAGAAAGATCTTTTTGTACCAAAAAAGGAACAACGGTGGCCAATGGTTAAAGGTCGTAGGTATATTGTCCATGTTTACGTAGACCATGTGACAGATCGCATGATTGGTTCGGCCAAAGTATTTAAATTTGTCGAAAAAGATACCATTGATATACAAGAGGGAGACGAAGTAAACATCTTAATTAGTGAGGAGACTGACTTGGGTTTCAATGCTATCATTAATAATAAATACATAGGACTATTATACTACAACGAGATTTTCGAGGATTTACAGCCTGGTAATAAACGCACCGCCTGGGTAAAAAAGATCCTACCCGAAAACAAAATAGACCTTAGCCTACAACCTCAAGGATATAAGCATGTTCTGGAGACAAAAAGTGTCATCTTGGAAGCCATCAGAAAAAATGGCGGGCAAATCCCATTGGGCGACAAAAGCACGCCGGAAGACATATATAAACACTTTAAAATAAGTAAAAAAGTTTTTAAAAAAACTATTGGCGCATTATATAAAGAAAGAAAGGTAGTCGTAGAGGATCACAAAATAAAAATAGTCCATGGAGGGAATGAATAGATGCCTTTATTTTTAGCCTAGCTATTTCGATGTAGCTCCTTGTCAAACAACGCCATGTTTCTTTACCAGGCAAGTTTTGCCGCAGACGCACCTTTATTAAGCGTATAATTAAATAATCTTTTGATCCTTGGGTATTTTTATTAAAAGGATGTTTAGTTCATATAGGTAATACAAACAAAAAAATTAAAGTTTACTTGGCAGAAAACCAAAATGCTTTTTAAAAGCCTTACTGAAATTATACGGATCACTATAACCCAGCGTGTAAGCTACTTCACTTATGGTTTTTGAAGTATCTAAGAGCACCTGTCGCGCGTAATCCATCCTAAATTGTGTTAGACAATCGAATACCGTAGTACCAAAAAGTTGTCTAAAGCCCTTTTTCAATTTGAACTCGTTCAGACCTATCTCCCGGGATATCTTTCTAATCGTTAAGGGTTCAAAAATATGGTGCTGTATAAATTGTCTAGCTGCATTTAGCTTTTCCCGATCACTCGATTTTAGTAGCAAAAAACCTTCTTTTGGTAAATTATTGGCTTGTTCTGCTTGTAAAAAGAACAGTTCAGTAATTTTTGATTCAAAATACAGTTTACGCATCTGTCCTTGATAAATACAGTTGAGCATTTCATTGATTACTGAACGTTGTTGCCAGATAATTGGCATCGGATGGGAAGTCATTCCGGTTTCTACACCTTTCTGTACGTTATCCCAAAATTGTTGCAAGCACGCTAAATCGGTAACGATTAGTTTTTGAAAGTAAGATTCCTTCATACAAACACCAAAAATCTCCAGCATATTCCCTTTAAGTGAATAATCACCTTCAAAAAAAGGTGTATATCCTACCATGTGTTGGTTGTCTGTCAGTGAATATTCTATCCCCGAGTATAAATGTTTAGAGCTAGATAATCCTTGAAAAGAGAAGAACATGTTTAAATAAGGTTCTTCCTGATAATCCCTCAAGATTATCTCTTGATGTCTATGAGTTTTCATAGTAAAAACTTCGGTACCATCTTCTTCATAGAGTGTTTCCGCCGGAAGTTTTTCTTTCAGTTTATCGCCTTCATTCAGATTTAAACAAATCTGCTGAAGTACATCTATTTCATTCATTTTAAGAAAGTTATTGTTAGTAACATGCTATAACAAGCGCGAATAGTTAAGACACTGAATCTCAAATTTAAGATTAATTTCCCAAATACTTTCTGTTTTCGATAAAATCCTCTTTGTAGGGATAAAAATCCGTTTTGGAAGGGATGAATCTAACATTTTATCCGACTTTTGGAAACGTTAATGATATCAGCTTGCGAAATCCTGTATCACCAATAAACGTATAGAGTACTGTAACAAAATGTCCTGAAAGTTTATCTAATACATTAAGGTCGAAAATCAATAAAAGCAGTTGAGATGAAAGTTTTTAATCAAGAAGAGCACCTGTCAGTAATTAATGCACCATCAACATTACATCCGGATGTGATGATTTCCGTTTTTAAGACAAATGTTTGCAGCCTTGTCGATGCGCAATCTATTCTGCGGTTTCTTTATAAGAAGTATCCCGACGGAATGTTTAATTTTGATTTAGAGGATCATGATCGTGTTTTTAGGATTGCATATCACCAAGATATCATCTCAGACGTTGTGACGATTTTAAAGGAAAGAAATTTTATGTGCGAGATTCTTTAACATTATCGGAGCTGGTGGTATATTTAGTAATAATAAGATAACAATAAGTTAATAATAGGTAGTTATAATTGCTTTATGATAGTATATTGGATTGCCGTACCTATTTATATACTCGGCGTTATAGTGGCTTGTGGCATGGGGGTAAAAAGGGGTATTCTTTTTTTGTGTTTTCTTTTTTTAATGACCTTTTTATTATACCTTATGTTTTTCCACTCTAACGAATCTGCTTTAGGTATCATAATCATAGGTTTTTTTACTTATATCATAAATAGGAGGAAATAAATTCACGATGTTCCTATTTCCTTTATAGCATGAAAGTAGCGTTGTCTGTAGCAATTAATGGCTGTTGACCCCAACTGTTCTACCAATTTATTGTTCGCTACCGCACCAACAACAGAACCTATTACCGGTAAAAGTTGCGCCATTTTTGCTAAATCTATATAGTCTCTATATTCCTGCTGAAAAATCAGCCAATCAAAATTGTCTACATTGTTTGGCAATGTATCTGCATATGCCGACCAATGTACAATACGGTCTAAAAGCTCATTTCTTCTTTGTTGACTACTAAACGTAATCTGAAACAGATATAAAATAAACAGTCTTTCTTTATAATCTTTAACTTGAAAGCCATACAATACTGCTATGTTAAAGAGCATCTTAATCTTGATAGTCAAGAACGCAGGAAAGTCCGCAAAGCCCATTAAGATCCCCCCTGCTCCAGTAATTGCTCCTTCAATGGTTGCAGCTTTTTTATAATGCCTTATCGACCTTTTAACGTAAGCCTCACGTAACTGTAAAGAGCCTTCCTTTTTGGGATGTCCACTAATATATTTAGAACCGAAAAGAACAGCCTTCATCATTTTTTCAATACTTAATGTGATAACCTGATGTACCTTATCGGGAAGAAGATTGTTTATTTTTACCTGTAGTTTCTTTGTGAACTGCTCACTACGCGATGGCTTTTTACGCATCTTTTCCTGCCATAAGACCATCTCCTCCATTACCTTTTTTTCATATGTTGTCATTCAGAAATTCATCAGTATACAAATGAATATAACCTATTCTATGGATAATATAAATATACGTAAAAAACATTTGACCCTCTAATTGGTTATTCTATTAATAACAAACACTATATTATGGAACAATCACTTAGTATAGATTTACTTAGAAGACTGAAGCTGAATGGATATACTGCGTTGATTCCTAAGGCTAAGAGAAACGATTTACAGGTTTTTGCCATAAGCAATTACCCAGTAAATGAATTACAGGATAAAGATCCAAATGCTCCTTTTCATGAGGATGATATTTTAGCGATTGATGAGTTATTATTACACGAGGAAAACCTAACCCTTGAAGGCATAGTTGTTTTACCAGATGAAGACCTGTCCTCAGCATTGTAACTTAGGTCTGCAGGAAAGAATATGTAGCGCTCCAGCTTCAAAAAATTCGACGCTCACTGTAAATTGAGCACATGTCGTGCCTAATATTCCGTATTTACAAACCATCAAGCGGACTTCTTCTATAGGCTTTGATAGACTTAAAATGTGAAGGTGTTAAGCCAGTGACCTTTTTAAATTGGGTAGACAGATGCTGCACGCTGCTATAACCCAGTTTATAAGCTATTTCGCTTAACGTAAATTCATTGTATATCAAAAGTTCTTTAGCACGCTCTATCCGTTGAAGAATAACAAATTGCTCAATTGTAATACCCTCGGTTTGAGAAAACAAAGCACTTAAGTAACTATAATCGATACGTAAAGCTTCTTGAAGGAATGCCGAAAAATTGATTTTCATTACAATATCCTCTGAACCATGTATCTGGCCTATAAGCAAATTTTTTACTTTTTCTACTAACTGCTGCTTACGATCATCCAATAATTCAAAGCCAACCTCTTCTAACTTATCTCGTAAAACATTCAACTCGTCGTCAGATAAGTCTTTATCAATATCCACCTCACCTAGTTTAATGGACAACGGGTTTATTTCCAATTGCTTTAAGACTTGGTTTACCACCATAACGCAGCGATTACACACCATGTTTTTAACGAATAGTTTCATTTTTAATGATTATTGTACCTCCTATTGTAGGTTTTCGTAAACTTACAAAAGTCGAAAAAAATTAATTTCGAATTTTATACAATTTACAGATTATCTTACAAAATACCGCTATTCTAAATCATCTAAGGCGTGCTTAATAGTTTGATATATAAACGCTAAATCTTCGTCACTAATACAATATGGTGGTAATATATAAATCACATTTCCTAAAGGACGTAATAAAAGACCTTGATTCAGGAAATAATGATACAGTTGATTTCTATAAGTATTAAAATAAGAAGTTTCCTCTCCTGTCTCCCATTCCAATGCAAAAATTGTTCCATTGTAACGCACCGCTTTAACCTTAGGATGGTTACTGATATTCGCAGCAAATGAACTATGTTTTCGACTTATATATTGTATTCTACGTTGAGTATGTTCAGATAATAATAGATCCAAACTAGCTAAAGCAGCTGTACACGCTAGTGGATTGGCAGTAAACGAGTGTCCATGAAATAAGGTTTTATGATTATCATTTGAAAGAAATGCCTGATAGATATTATCGGTACAAGTAGTTAAGCCTAAAGGTAGCGCTCCCCCTGTTAATCCTTTAGAGAAACACATAATATCTGCCTGTTCTTTTAAATGGTTAGCTGCAAAGAGCTTTCCTGTTCTCCCAAAACCGGTAAATACCTCGTCTTGCACTAGCAGCACATCCAGTGCCCTACAATGGTGCATCAACATATTCAAAGGCGAAGTTTCGTACATAAGCATCCCAGCAGCCCCCTGTACTAAGGGCTCGTATATAAAACAGGCAAGAGTGTGTTGCTCTTGTGAAATAAACTCCATAATAGCATGAATATTTTGGCTATTTGGCCTGTCGATGAAACATACATCAAACATAAAATTTTCAAAAGGTACAGTCCATTTACTCCTACCGCTTACCGACATGGCGCCGAATGTATCGCCGTGATAGGCATCTTTTAAAGCCAACACCTTTCGTTTAGGTATTCCTCTATTGAACCAATACTGTACGCACATTTTAAGAGCCACTTCAACCGCAGTTGAACCATTATCCGAAAAAAAAGCCTTGGTTTGTAAAGAAGGAAGCAAATGCAACAAACGCTCGGCAAGGGCTATCGCAGGTGGATGTGTAAAACCTGCAAAGATTACATGTTCCAACTGTCTAAATTGTGCGTATAATTTTTCGGCAATATATGGATGAGCGTGTCCATGTATATTTACCCACCAGGAGGATATTGCGTCGATATATCGTTTGCCATCTGCGGCGTATAGGTAAGCTCCCTCTCCCCTTACAATGGGAATTGCTGGGTCCGCTTGGTGCATCTGCGTATAGGGGTGCCAAATATGGGCCGAGTCTCTGCGGCTTAAATTTTTTATCAGTATATCGTTATTTTGAGTAATCATTTAGTTATTATATATAGAAAGAAGCCTTCATATACCTGCCTCTTAATAGACAAACGTCAATTTTTTAATAGCCGATCAACAGCTATTTAATCAACGGAGATAAGCCTAAGAGTTTAAACATATCTCTATCTTCATCTAGTTTGGGATTTGGTGTCACCAGTAGCTCTTCACTTTCGCTTGTAAAAATTGAGTTTGCTCCAGCCATAAAACACCACGATTGTTCCAGCGTACCCATTTCCGATCTTCCGGCACTTAGCCTAACCATTGCTTTAGGCATAATAATACGCGCAGTTGCAATCATACGTACCATCTCCCATATATCAATTTTAGGTAGATCAGCCAAAGGTGTCCCCACCACCCTTGCCAATGCATTAATAGGGACTGATTCTGGATGTTCAGGTAAATTAGATAAGATGTACAACATACCTATCCGATCCTCGTGAGTTTCACCAAGTCCTATAATACCTCCGCAACATACTGATATACCGGCTTCCCTAACGCTCTTCAATGTATTTAAACGGTCATGATAGGTACGTGTACTAATGATTTCCTCATAATAATTTTCAGAGGAGTCTAAATTATGATTATATGCATACAATCCGGCCTCCTGCAAGCGCTTTGCTTGTTGCTCAGATAGCATTCCTAAAGTGCAGCATACCTCCATACCCAAGGCATTAACGCCTTTAACCATATCCAACACACGATCAAAATCCCTATTATCACGCACTTCCCTCCATGCTGCGGCCATACAGAAACGGGTAGATCCGGCCTCTTTAGCCCGAGCAGCACACGCTAATACCTCGTCTTTATCCATAAGCGCTTTCACCTTAATATTCGTGTGATAACGTGCAGCCTGGCCACAATAGGCACAATCCTCTGTACAACCACCTGTTTTGATAGAAAGTAATGTACATACTTGTATAAGGGAAGCTGAATGCCATTGCCTATGTACACTTGCTGCTTGATATACCAGCTCTAAAAGAGGTTGGTTGTAAATAGCTTTGATCTCAGCTAAAGACCAGTCATTTCGGATTTCTTTTTTGTTCAATTCAACGGTATTCATGATTATTGAGATTAAAATTTTAAGCAGGAAGTTGCTTGCTTAATGGTGTTTTTCGTAAGCGTTTCCATTTCCGGTAAACGCCAGATATCAGTTTCTCTTCCTATGTAAGTGGAAATGATCTTTTCTGAATCAGGGTCCATTGTTCCATTGAAAACAATGGCCTTTACCTCGATCTCTTTCATACGTAAGTATGCATAAGAAAGTAAACTGTGATTGATACAGCCCAAATAGTTTCGTACAACCAATATTACTTCGGCACTAAATTTTTCAATGAGGTGGACCATTAGCAACGTGTCAGATAGCGGAACCATAATTCCTCCCGCCCCTTCTACAACCAATGGGCGATCGCTTTCTGGCAAACTAAAATCATCCAACGTAATTTGTATTCCTTCTAGCGCCGCAGACTTGTGAGGTGATGCGGACAATGCTAACCTGAACCGTTCAAGATGGACAGTTGATTGAGCATTAGTTAATAACCGGCGAATAAGATCGCTATCGCTATCATCCAAATCTCCCGATTGAATTGGTTTCCAATAATCGGCCATTAGCCGTTCTGTAAGTACAGCTGCAACGACACTTTTTCCGACATTAGTACCTATACCTGTTATAAACAATGGTTTCATCGTGACCTGATTATTATTTATTTCCGAAACAATGAACTATTTTCGGATTACTCCTATTAAAGATCTTTTAATACTTTACAAAGTGCCCTGATTTCCGTGGCTTTGTTAAAAGTGTGCAAACAGATACGCAAGCGTTCCTGCCCCTTTTTAACTGTTGGGCTCCTAATCGCGCGAACATCAAAACCAGCATACTGCAACGCTAAACTAGCAGCTTTTACTGCGTCATTCTCTGGAACAATATAGGTTTGAATAGGACTTAACCGCTGCATAGGTTTAGGAAGTCTGTTGCTCATTTCTAGCATAAAAAATCGACATTTATCCTGTAGTTCATCCTGTTTTTGCTGTTCATTTCTTAGAAAGTGATACCCAACTTTTACAGTGATCAATTGAAAAAGGGCCGGAGCTGTGCTATAAATGAACGGGCGACAGAAGTTAATCAGGTATTGTTTCAACACATGAGAGCCTACTATAGCGGCTCCCTGACTTCCAAGTGCCTTTCCAAAAGTAACCACCCGGGCAAAAACGTCATGCTGTAGCCCTAGTGTCTGCACCAAACCACCACCAAAAACTCCTAACGCATGCGCTTCATCTACTATTAAAAAAGCATCGTATTGCTTGCATAGAACAATTAAATCTCTTATGGGAGCGAAATCTCCGTCCATGGAGTACAAACTTTCAACCACTACATATCGAGGAGCATCTACTTTTATAAGTTTAGATGCCAGGTCATCCAAGTCATTATGTTTAAAATGGTAAGAACGGGCGAGACTAAGTCTGCAACCATCTACTACTGACGCATGTACATACTCATCTCGTAAGATATAGCAATTTCGTTGACCTAAAGCGGTCATCAAACCTACATTTGCCATATAACCAGAGCATAGGAACAAAGCACTTTCTGCCATGTGGAAAGATGCAATTTCATGCTCAAGCGCTTCAATAAAGTGACTATTACCTGATAAAAGGCGAGAACCTGTTGCTCCCATTGATAAATTGCTCTCTTTCAAAAGCGCATTTACATATACACCGAAAGCTTCTGAAGATGCCCATCCAAAATAATCGTTAGAACAAAAGTCTACTAAACCTTTGGTAGTTGACAATTCCCTCAACTCCCCTGCTTTTTCCCTTTTTGATAAAGCTGATATCATAAATGATTCCTTAGGACACATATACCTCATGTTCCAAAGATTTCAACCACTCCTTAAACAGACTACTTTCAATCGCCAGTATATATTGCGCGTGATCTTCCCATCTCGAAGAAAAAGACCGTAATTGCGTAACCATTTCTTCTAAATGTCCTTGTTCTTCCAAAATAATAGACTTCACATTTACTTTGCTAGATAAGCGTGTGAGCATGGTCTGGTAACATGGGTATAATTTATCAGCACGCACTTCAATAGCATAGGTAACGAACAAATACGCGCCGAACCGCAACGCTTTACCGGAAATTTTCATATTATTTTTCAAGTATCTAGAGGTGGATACGTCCAGTTTATGTAGATACTGTCTACTCGCTACTGGAGCTAGCAGTTCCTGTTCTGTATAGGTGTTATTATATAGGCCCTGCTGTAATTTCAGCATTTGTTTTTTTAAGTAAAATGCATGTCGGTGCTCCTCTGCGGCATGCTTCAGCACCATT
Source organism: Olivibacter sp. SDN3 (assembly GCF_014334135.1). Lineage (NCBI taxonomy): Bacteria > Pseudomonadati > Bacteroidota > Sphingobacteriia > Sphingobacteriales > Sphingobacteriaceae > Olivibacter > Olivibacter sp. SDN3. Next base: position 4,180,774 of record NZ_CP060497.1, on the reverse strand, counting down.
AAAGTTGTTGTTGATGTATCCTCTGATGCCGATATCTTCCGAGCACCAGTATTCTCCATAAGAGATAAAGTATTTAGAAATTTCGCATGTAAATAATTATTGGGAATTATTTTCTCAAATAAGTTTTTAATAGCCAAAGTATCGTTAAAAGTGCTACAGTATGATGTTTCCATATTATTGAGATTAGTATAATATCTTTTCCGGTTCAAAAATAGTATCTTGCCGGACGATATAGATAGTCCAGATAGCATATAATGAGTAGTCCGGTTAAAATTCCATTCAAAAGTCTTATTGTAATAGACAAAGGAAATAGTACACCTGTATATTTACAGATTGCAAGACAATTGATTAACGCTATACAACGGCGTGTATTAGTTACTGATATACAGCTTCCTGGTACACGAGCGCTGAGTATAGAATTAGGTGTACATAGAAAAACAGTTATTGCAGCATATGAAGAGTTATATACCCAGGGATGGACAATTATAAAACCAAATAAAGGAACTTTTATTTGTAGTAAGTCCGACTTTGAAAAACCCGACCCCCTATTATACAACAGCACTTATCTATCAAGTTACCCCACTCATACAGGATTTAGTTTTAAGCAAAATATATTATTAGATAACCCTCCCTCTTTATCAAACTGTCAGTTAGCATTTAGTGATGGACTTCCGGATACAAGAATTGCGCCTTTGAAAAAACTGGGAAAAATGTACGGAGGTATTTTAAGGCGTAAAACAAGTATAAAGCACCTAGGTTATTCGCATATTGAAGGGAATGAGTTCTATCGGGAGACCTTGGCATTTTACCTAAATAATACAAGAGGTTTACCCATAAATAAAGGGAATGTACTTACCACAAGGGGTGTACATATGGCAATATATCTTGCCGCCTGTGTATTAATTTCTCCAGGCGACCTAATTATTGTTGGAAACTTAAGTTATTATATTGCCAATATGATATTTCAGCAAGCCGGTGCGACCATACACGCTGTTCCTGTTGATAATCAGGGTATATCTGTAGAAGCCATTAAAGCTTTATGCCAGTCGAAAAAGGTACGAATGGTTTATATTACCCCTCACCACCATTATCCTACAACTGTCACACTAAGTGCCGAAAGACGCATGGAATTGCTCGACCTTTCGTCCAAGTATGGTTTTGTTATTCTGGAAGACGATTATGATTATGACTTTCATTATACTAGCAATCCCGTATTACCACTTGCAAGCGCCGATAGTGAGGGAATGGTGGTTTATATTGGTTCTTTTTGCAAATCGCTTGCTCCTGGTTTACGTTCTGGATATTTGGTCGCTCCCGAAAATTTAATTAAGGAAATAGGCAGTTTTAGACGTATTATTGACCGGCAAAGTGATATGCTAATGGAACAGGCTCTTGGAGAGCTTTTAGTTGAGGGCGAAATTCACCGTCATCTAAAAAAAGCATTAAAAATATATGAAGAGCGTTGTGCTCATTTATCGGGTTTGTTAACGCGTGAATTGGGTAAATACGTCCGTTTTAAATCACCACCTGGAGGTTTAGCAATATGGTCTGAATGGAGCAAAGAGTTAAATTTAATGCGTATTAGTAAAAACTGCCTGAACAATAGGTTACATTTGCCTCACACCCTACTCTATCAAAACGATGGCGTAACCGCTATGCGCTTAGGGTTCGGAAACCTTGATACTGATGAGCTCACGAGAGCCGTTGAAATTCTAAAAAAATCGGTGGAAGATGCAGCTATGGGTTGAGCCATTTATAGATTTATTTTCTTTTTTTGGACGAAAAAAATAGCTCGAACAAAAAAAGTAGAAAAAGTGTATAAATATGGTTAAGTTTATCCACACTTATCTGCAAAGGGAATGAAAACGACACACCACTTTAACTTCGCAATAGCAGTATGTTTTACTACCTTATTTGCTGCCTGCCAACAACAAGCACAAAGACCGAGTCATGCAAATTGGGCAGACAGTAGCTTTATTGATAAAGATTCCACGACTAATCCGTCAGAGGATGGATATATTGATCAGCAATATTGTTTTCTGAACCTGAGTGGTAACAGAAAAACCCAAGACTCTTCCTACGTAAGTTTAACAATTAACGGAGAAAAGGTCAGTGGTAATCATCATTGGTCGCCATTCGAAAAAGATGGAAGAGCCGGTACTATTAACGGCTTAAAAAGGGGTGATACGCTGGATGTAGTATGGAGTTTCATGCAGGAAGGAATGCAAGATACTTTACGTACTGTATTTTTACTAAAGGGCGATATATTAAAACAGAAACCTTACAGTGTAGATCAACAGGTAGGCAGACAGGTAACGGACAACCAATCAGATTTCAGTATTATTTACAAAAAGGTTAGTTGTGAAGATTTATAATCGTTAACTCTTCTTCATGAACACGAATTTATAGCTATTCTCTTTTAATTCTAAAATACCTACTTTTGCTTTCTGGTTATATGCCTATGTGAACATGTTTGACAAACTTATTTGTACCCGTTGAAGTGTAGTTCAGACAATTACACCCGGGCATTTATATATCATGAAAAGTAGTATAGAATAAAGTAAAAGCAATGAACCCCATCGATACCGATATGACCGTTCCGGCGATGTTAAGGAATGTCGTCAAAAACATTCATCCCATTACTCATCCCTTTCTTATTCATTATCAAGATCAATCCTGGAAAGAAATCTCTTATCATACTGCCATAGCCCATATTGACGCCGTTTCTGCCTATTTGCTGTCTATCGGAATAAGAAAAGGAGACCGTGCGGCTTTGTTACTTGAAAACTCTCCTTTTTATGTATATTTTGATCAAGGGATACAACAAATAGGTGTTGTAAATGTTTCTATTTACCCTACCTTACCTGAAAGTGATACTGAATATATTCTAAACGATTCAGGAGCACGCACTATTATTGTTAATACTCCTTTTCTGTTACGTAAAATTCTAAAAATTGCTAATAATTGCCCTTCACTTATGCGGATTATACCGACTTTTGATGGTTATGAAAAGTATACCTATTCTCTCAAACTAACAGCTGGAGTAATTCCTTTTCATAAAGTTATTGAAGAAGGTAAATCATTGGTATATAATTTCGCAAAAGATATAGCGAGTGCGCGTGAAGGCTTATTAATTTCTGACATCTCTACACTTATTTATACCAGTGGAACCACTGGTACTCCCAAAGGTGTAATGCTAACTCACGCTAATTTGACAAATAATGTAAAGGGATGTTTAGATCAGATCCCTGTTGTTGATCAAGACGATATTTTCCTATCTTTCCTGCCATTATCTCATGTTTTTGAGCGGACGGCAACTTATCACGTATGTCTAGCGTTGGGTGCTAGAATAGCCTTTGCTCAAAGCATTGATTTGCTGGCTAAAAACATGTACGAAGTAAAGCCTACCGTTATGTGTGCAGTACCTAGGCTATTGGAGAAAATTCACGATAAGGCGTTAAAAAACGGCACAGAACAGGGGCTTATTAAGGCCAGAATATTCAACTGGGCTGTCAAGACAGGAAAGACGGTTAGAGAAAAAAAAGAAAGGTTAAAAAAAATCAACCCGATTTTATCTGCACAACATAAACTGGCAGATAAATTGGTTTTCGGCAAAATTAAAGAAAAGACAGGAGGAAAATTAAAGTTTATGATCTCAGGCGGTGGCGCACTACCACAAAATGTGGGTGAATTTTTTGGTAATATCGGCATTAAAGTATTAGAGGGCTATGGCTTGACAGAAACTTCTCCGGTCGTAGCGGTAACAGAGTTTTACAGGCAAGTTTACGGTACCGTAGGACGTATTCTACCAGGTATAGAAGTAGCTATACAGCATGTTGACACCCTAGAAATATTCACAAAACAAAATCATCAAAGTTTTGATCCTAGTCTTAATAGCGAGGAAGGGGAGATTATTATTCGGGGCCATTGCATTATGAAAGGCTATTGGAACAAACCTGAAGAAACGCAAAGTGTAATAGATTCGGATGGTTGGTTTCATACCGGAGATATTGGTAAATTTTATAAGGGCAATCTAAAAATAACTGATCGATTAAAAAATATGCTGGTAAATGCTTACGGGAAAAATGTATACCCTACACCTGTAGAAAACACTTATTTGAAGAGCAAGCGCATCGAGCAAATTTTTCTAATTGGTGATAAACGTGAATACTTAACTGCACTTATTGTGCCTAATCAAGAGCTACTTAAAGAAACTTTTAATCTAAGAGAGAGATATTTCACCAAAGAAAATCCTTTTATCGAAGATGTTGCTATTTTAGATTGGATAGAACAGGATGTCAAGCGCTTATCCAACGAGTTAGCAAAGTTTGAAAGGATTCGGTCGTTCAAAGTGAAACGCACACCTTTTAGTATTGAGTCGGGCGAGCTCACCCCTACCTTAAAAGCAAAAAGAAAAATAATCGAACAAGTCTATGCGCAAAGTATCAATGAACTCTACGAAAACCATTGATCAGATATAAAACCAAAAAAAAAGGTCAAAAAAAACGGGATTAGTAATATCTACTAATCCCTAAATATGCTATTCTTATTTTAACAGGGCTTTTTAAACAGCCAATTTAGCTTTATTATCCTTCTCCTTCTCATAACCGTCGTTGTGTACGTTGGATACAGCCCGGCCTGAAGGATCATTAAGGTTTTGGAAAGAAGCATCCCAAGCCAAAGCCTCTGGTGTACTACAAGCAACCGATTTTACAGATGGCACGCAAGAAGCGGCAGAATCCGAAGGAAAATGCTCACTAAAGATACTTCTGTAATAGTATTCTTCCTTAGACATTGGTGGATTAACAGGAAAACGGTACCTCGCATTTGCCAATTCTTCGTCGGTAACGGCTTTAATAGCTTCAGCCTTTAACGTGTCGATCCAGTTATAACCTACGCCGTCAGAAAATTGCTCTTTTTGACGCCAAGCGATGCTCTCTGGTAAATAATCTTCAAAAGCTTTGCGGAGAATCCATTTTTCCATTTTTCCATTACCAGCCATTTTATCTGCAGGGTTCAATCGCATTGCAATATCCATAAATTCCTTGTCTAAAAATGGAACTCTCCCTTCAATTCCCCATGCTGCCAAAGATTTGTTGGCACGTAGGCAATCATACAAATGGAGTTTTCCTAGCTTACGTACCGTTTCCTCATGAAATGCTTGTGGGTTTGGAGCCTTGTGAAAATATAAATATCCTCCAAACAATTCATCTGAACCTTCACCACTTAACACCATTTTTATACCCATAGATTTAATAACTCTACCTAAAAGGTACATAGGAGTAGATGCACGGATAGTTGTAACATCATACGTTTCCAAGTGATAGATCACGTCTCGAATGGCATCCAATCCCTCTTGGATAGTAAAATGTATTTCATGGTGTATAGTGCCGATATGATCAGCTGCCTTCTGCGCAGCTGCCAAATCTGGAGAGCCTTTTAAACCTACTGCAAAAGAATGAAGAGCGGGGTACCAAGCATTCTCGCGATCATCTGTTTCGATACGTTTCGATGCAAATTTCTTTGTAATAGCTGCAATAATGGAAGAGTCTAAACCACCAGATAGTAATACCCCGTAGGGCACATCAGACATCATTTGCCGGTGCACAGCATCCTCTAATCCTTTACGTAGAACAGCTATATCAGATACGTTCGTTTCAACATCTGCATAGTCACGCCATGCTCTTTTATACCAAGGCTGAAAATCCTGCCCTTGCTTGCTGTAAATATAATGACCCGGCTTAAATTCTTCAATTTTATTACAAATGCCCTCTAAGGCTTTCAGTTCAGAAGAAACATAAAAATTCCCCTTTTTATCCCATCCCATATAAAAAGGGATAATGCCTATATGGTCTCGTGCAATTAAATAAACATCATTTGCTATATCATAAAGTGCAAAAGCAAAAATACCATTTAAATCTTCTAGAAAATCTATTCCCTTTTCCTTATAAAGCGCTAAGATTACTTCACAATCAGAATTAGTGGAAAAATTATAATTTGGGAGCCTTTCACGGAGTTCACGATGATTGTAAATCTCTCCGTTAACTGCCAGCACAACACTTTTATCTTCACTGTACAATGGTTGTTTACCTGATTGCGGGTCTACAATTGCCAAACGCTCGTGCGCTAATATGGCTTTATCTGAGCTGTAGATGCCCGACCAGTCAGGACCACGGTGACGAATTTTTTTGGACATCTCCAATACTTGAGGACGGAGATCCTGTGATTTAACCTTTAAATCAAATGCACCAATAATTCCACACATAAATCAATTTTTTTATCAGCTTTTTATACAATTATAAATGTACACAAATTAACGAAAAATTATTCGATATTTGCAATATATTAATATTATTTTAATAATTTTAACAACAATTGTTACATTTCTTTGAAAAATCATACAAAACAATAGCATTAATATTGAATACATTACTTCGATAAAAACCTGCACAAGCTATTGTTTATCAAGGCTTAAACTTAATGTATTTTATACACTTTCTATCATAAGTATATACCATATGGATAAAACCATCTGCACTTTGAATAATGGCCGGATAGCTATATTCTCCCTTTTCTTTTTCTTCCAATGTATGAACTTCTTCCCAGTTTATGCCATCGGTAGATGAAGCAAGCTTCAAAACAGAACGTCCCTCCCACCAGTTTTTACCGGCCAGTAAAGGATTATAAACTAAAAGCTGTAAACCGTTTGATAATGTTACCGCATCTGATCCTGAATTGGGGTTAGGTAAATGGGTAGGATCAAGCGCTGTCCAATTTTTTCCATTATCATACGACCAGCTACTCACAATTTTATTATTACGACTTCTAGCTAATAATTGCAAGCGGTTGTCTTTATAAGACAATATACTTGGCTGTATAGCATTAAAATTATTGTTATCAATTGCTATTCTCTTCCAATTATTTCCTAAACTGTCACTTTTCTCCAAATGAATACGCCACTTTTTATCGTCTATGCTCTCGGTACTTGATGGGTAAAGAATATCACCGTTGGCTAACTGTAGTGGTTTGTTCTTAATCGGCCCCAACATATTTTCCGGAAGTTTCTTTGGTTTGCTCCATGTAGAGCCTTTATCATCTGAAACAATCACTTCCGCCCACCATTCTCTTGGTGATTTGCCTACTTTATAATGTAAAAACAACTTACCAGCTCTCGATTTAAAGAGAACGGGGTTCCAACAGGCTGTCGGTTGACCAAGACTATCAGCTCCTGCAGCTACCTCAATTGGTGCGCTCCAAAAATCACCCATATGATGTGATACCCATATACCAACATCCGCATTCCCTTCGTGTTTACCCGCAAACCAAGCCGCTATTAAATGTCCATCCCCGGCATCTACTATAGTGGCAGCATGGCAACTTTCAAATGGAGCTTCGGTAAAAACGAACTCATCCTTTATATATTGTGGTTGGGCAATTATCATTTCACCTTCCTGCGCATCTGCGCTCCCTAACTTTAAACCGAAAATTAAGATAAACCATATTGCTCGCTTTAAAAAATTTATATAAAAATGCTGCTTCATTAGATTGAACAATTTACCACTATTAAATAAAAAACCGTAAACAACTATAAAGATAGCCGTTTACGGTTATAATTCTTTTTTTATAGCTTAAAGAATACTAAGCGGTTGCGTTGTTTTCTACAGGAACTACCGACACATATGATTTATTGTCAGCTTTCTTACGGAATACAACTTTTCCATCAACTAATGCAAACAAGGTATGATCTTTACCTAACCCTACATTTTTGTCTGGATGATGTTTTGTACCCCTTTGACGTACGATTATATTACCTGCAACAGCATGTTGACCACCAAAAATTTTAACACCTAATCGTTTGCTATGTGATTCGCGACCGTTCTTTGAACTACCCGCACCTTTTTTATGAGCCATGTTTTATTTCCTTTATGATAGGCATCCCTATCTCATTTAAAAATCAATTTTATAAAGTAATTCCAGTGATCTGGATCTTAGTGAATTGCTGACGGTGACCATTTTTCTTTTTATAACCTTTACGGCGTTTCTTCTTGAAAACAATCACTTTATCTCCTTTTAAATGCGACAAAATTTTAGCCGAGACCTTAGCGCCAGCTACACTTGGAGTTCCAACTGTAAACTTACCGCCATCTTCTGCTAACAATACATTGTCAAATTCAATACTAGCGCCCTCATCCCCCTGTAAACGGTGCACGAAAAGATGTTGGTCTTTTGCAACCTTAAATTGCTGTCCGGCTATATTTACTATTGCGTACATTGTTAATAATTTAAAATATTTAATAGTTCTGTTAAAAATTCGAAGCGCAAAGATATGCTTAATAATTTAAAACTGCAAGATTTTACACTTAATAAACACATCTACTCCAAAATTAGTAATTATCCTATGCAAATGCTTCCCAATAGCTTCTGTTCAAAAACATAACGTGTGTAGAGGCTCCTCGCTAACCATGTGCTATTTTTTGTTGTTGATATATTGTCTGACGATAGTATTCACGCAGTTTTGGATATAAAAAATTAAATCATTATACTTGTATAAGTGCTTATATATTTACTGCATTTATAAATCTACCTCCCAATGGATTTTTATCAGAGATTAGGCTATTTAATCCTAGGCAGTAGGCTTAGGCGTTTAAGTGAATCTTATATTGGGGAAATAAACAAAGTGTACCAATCCTTGGATATTTCCTTTGACACTAGTTGGTTTCCTTTCTTTTATGTCCTATCAAACCAAAAGGAAGTCTCCTTGATTGATCTATCTCAACAACTCCAAATATCTCATTCATCCGTTAGCCAGATGATCAACAACCTTCGCAAAAAGGCATTAGTAAAAACTATAAAAGACCCGAAAGATGCTCGTATAAAACTAGTTACGCTTTCTATAGAAGGTAAAAAATTGTTAAAAAAAATCAAGCCCGTTTGGCAGGCGATTGAAAATAGCCTACAATTACTAGAACAGCGAGATGATTCTTTACAGGAGCTGCTATTTACTTTAACGACGCTGGAGAACCAACTGAAAAAACATCCACTGGCTGATCTCATTCTCGATCAGATTAAGTTGAAAGAGGAGGTTTTTAACTAAATAGATTGCAACACATATGGTATTCAAATACGGAATTGATAAGCTAACATCCGCCAGTGCATTGGCCATTGCAAGTGGCTCATTAAGTGGTGTGATAGATACTTTTGCCATGAGCAAAGTGAAAAAGAGCTGTTCGCATATTGATGAGATCGTTAACAACGAGCAGGTAGTATATGGTGTTAATACTGGATTCGGACCCTTATGCGACACTAAAATATCTGCAGCAGATACTACCCAGCTGCAACACAATTTATTAAAGAGCCACGCCGTAGGTGTTGGGAATCTGGTTTCGCCAGAAATTTCAAAAACCATGCTCATTATTAAGCTGCATGCCTTATGTATGGGATATTCAGGGATACGTCCTAGAACAATAGCGCGTATATTATGGATGATAGACCACAATATTTTACCTTGCGTACCCGAACAGGGTTCTGTAGGGGCTTCGGGAGATTTGGCTCCCCTATCACATTTATTTTTACCACTTATCGGCCTAGGTGAGGTATATTATAAAGGACAAATCACACGTACCGAAGCTGTTCTAAAGAAAAAAAATCTTGAACCATTAACGCTAGGCCCTAAAGAGGGTTTAGCCCTTATAAACGGTACACAATTTATAGCTGCTCATGCAGTCCAAGCTATAGCAAAATTGCACAACTTGCTGGACGCAGCCGATATTATCGGTGCAATGTCACTCGAGGGGTTAATGGGTTCGATCAAACCATTCGATCCTAGATTGCATCACTTACGTCCATTTCAGGGTAATCAATATGTAGCCAACCGTCTATGGACGTTACTCAAAGATTCTGCTATCCTGCAGTCGCACGTGGATTGCAAGCGCGTCCAGGACCCCTACTCCTTAAGATGTATGCCTCAGGTACATGGCGCCTCTCGAACAGCGTGGCTACACCTGAAACAGCTTCTAGAAATTGAGCTTAACGCAGTTACCGATAATCCCATTATTCTAGGCTCAAGGGATACAATAAGTGGTGGTAATTTTCACGGTCAACCTTTAGCCATCCCTCTTGATTATGTCGCTATTGCTGCCGCTGAACTCGGGAACATATCAGACAGACGAAGCTACCTAATAATAGAGGGTAGGTACGGATTACCCAAATTACTTATTCAAGATGCGGGACTTAATTCAGGCTTCATGATCCCACAATACACCACGGCAGCATTAGTGTCTGAAAACAAAGGTCTATGTTTTCCGGCAAGTGCAGATAGCATACCAACATCTCTAGGACAAGAAGACCATGTATCCATGGGTTCAATAAGCGGTAGGAAGTTGAATCGTATCATTGACAATCTACAATATATATTAGCTGTGGAATTACTATATGCCACACAGGCACTTGACTTCAGACATCCATTACAATCAACACCTATTTTACAGGCCTGCCATCGTGAAGTACGTAAAGTTGTAAGTTATGCGAGTGAAGACCGCATTTTTGCGTACGATATCAATGCTTTAAAACAAGTAATAGCGAATGGTGTATTAGTAAATACTGCAAATCAAGCAGCTAAAGATAACCAGATAACTCTAAATAAAGACGAATATGAACAGTTCCGACTTTCTTGAGAAATATGCTAACCATCCTCGCTACCAAGCCCCAGTAGGCAAGCAACTGCATGCAAGAAACTGGCAAACCGAAGCAGCTATACGTATGTTACTGAACAATCTTGATGCTACTGTAGCCGAAGACCCAGATCAACTGGTTATTTATGGGGGCACCGGCCAGGCTGCTCGCAATGTAGACGCCCTCCGCAACATTATTTCCGTATTATTGGAGTTAGATCTAGACCATTCTTTATTGATACAATCGGGAAAAGCCGTTGGAATTGTAAGATCCACACCAGAAGCTCCCAGAGTTCTAATTGCCAACAGCAATTTAGTACCTGTGTGGGCAACTTGGGATCATTTTAATGAACTTCGGGGAAAAGGACTGATGATGTACGGACAGATGACTGCTGGAAGTTGGGTTTACATAGGCAGCCAGGGCATTTTACAAGGCACTTACGAAACGTTTATAGAATGTGGTAATCAGCATTTTTCTGGCGATCTTTCCGGAAGGTTATTGGTAACAGCAGGCCTAGGTGGTATGGGAGGGGCGCAACCATTAGCAGCAACCATGGCCGGAGCAATATTCCTCGGAGCTGATGCGAATCCAGATAGGATAAAAAAAAGGCTCCAAAGCCAGTATATTGACAGAATGACCTATTCTTTTGAGGAAGCCGTCCAGTGGATCAATGAGGCTAAATCGGATAAAACGGCGCTCTCTATTGGACTTGTTAGCGATGCCGGCGACATGCTTGAAAAACTATTAAACAGGCATATCATTCCGGATATCTTAACAGATCAGACATCTGCGCACGATCCAATCAACGGTTACATACCAAATGGATTGAGCTTGGAAGCTGCGGCCGACTTAAGAAAAAGAGACCCCAATCAATATAAAGAGTTAGCTATCAAGAGCATGGCAAGACATGTACAATACATGTTGTTGCTCCAACAAAAGGGGGCTATCACTTTTGACTATGGAAACAATTTACGGGAATTTGCCAAACAGGGGGGAATAAAGAACGCTTTCGATTTTCCCGGTTTCACGCCTGCCTATATACGACCGCTATTCTGCGAAGGAAAAGGGCCTTTTCGATGGGTAGCATTATCAGGAGACTCCGAAGATATTTATACAACAGACAAGGCACTTATGGAGCTTTTTCCTCAAAATATGCCGTTAAAAAACTGGCTTGAGAAAGCCCAGAAACGAGTCAGCTTTCAAGGATTACCGGCAAGGATCTGTTGGTTGGGTATGGGAGAGCGAGAAAAAGCCGGACTGCTATTTAACGAACTGGTGCGTACCAGAAAGGTAAAAGCACCCATTGTCATTGGAAGGGATCACTTGGATTGTGGATCGGTAGCTTCGCCAAATAGGGAGACGGAAGCCATGCTGGATGGCTCTGATGCCGTATCCGATTGGCCGCTACTTAACCTCATGAGCAATACGGCTGGTGGCGCCACGTGGGTATCATTCCACCATGGCGGTGGCGTAGGAATGGGTTATTCTCAACATGCAGGAATGGTTATTGTTGCTGATGGCACAACACTTGCCGACAGATGTCTACGTAGAGTACTCTTTAATGATCCTGCAATGGGTATCTACCGACATACAGACGCGAGGTATGAAAAAGCAGTCGCATGGGCCAAGAAGTTTAATTTAAAGACTTGGTAATATATCAATAAAATATATTTCTATGAAAATTATAGGTCCATTTACCCAGATCGTTCCGTTAGCAGACTTACCATTTAAAGGTCGCTTAAACGACGATGCCTTGACAGTCATTTATGATGCCGGAGTACTCGTAAAAGAGCATAACATCGTAGCGGTTGACACTTTTGAAAAATTACGTAGGGAGTATACTGCCACTCCAATTGAACACATTCACGATAAACTAGCCCTGATCCCAGGATTTATCGATTGCCACACACATATTTGCTATGCGGGCAGTCGCGCAAAAGACTATGCATCGCGTGTGTCTGGTAAAAGTTACTTAGAAATTGCTCAGGCCGGTGGTGGCATTTGGAATACGGTGAGACAAACAAGACTGGTTTCTGAAAGCGAATTAATACATAGTATTTTGAAACGAGCGGAAAAGCTGTTTAGTGAAGGAGCTACCACCATTGAAGTGAAAAGTGGCTATGGCCTTGAAAGAAATGCTGAACTCAGGATATTAAAGGCTATAGCTTCTGCAAATCAACTGGCATCAGCTGATTTGATTAGCACGTGTCTGGCGGCTCACGTGCTTCCCAAAGATTTTTCTGGCGATGAATCTGATTATTTAGACTTTATAATTGCTGAGCTCATGCCTGTTATCAAAAAAGAGAAGCTCAGTGGTCGTTTTGATATTTTTGTTGAACAGTCGGCTTTCCATATCAAAACCGCTATACCCTTTCTACAGCAGGTTAAAACCGCAGGTTTTGATTTAACTGTTCACGCAGATCAGTTCACTACCGGCGGATCAAAAGTAGCTGTGACCTGCGGAGCAGTGTCCGCCGACCATTTGGAAGCCAGTGGTGAACATGAAATAGCCCTTTTAGCAAAGTCAGCGACAGTTGCTGTTGCCTTACCCGGAGCATCTTTAGGCTTAGGTATGCCTTTTACTCCTGCCCGAAAGCTGCTGGACGCGGGAGCATGCCTGGCTATTGCCAGCGATTGGAATCCTGGGTCAGCCCCGATGGGACAGCTACTCACTCAAGCCGCCATTCTTGGCGCTTACGAGAAACTCTCCTTAAGTGAAACCCTTTCCGCCATAACCTTCAGAGCTGCCAGGGCATTAAATTTAACTGATCGAGGCGCTATAGCGCCAGGTAAAATAGCGGATCTACAAGCTTATCCTACAGACGATTATAGAGATATATTATATCATCAGGGGAGCATGAAACCTTGCAAAATATGGAAAAAAGGACAACAGATATAGTGAGCGACACCTTTTATAACCCACCTACAAAAAGCAACTGGGATGGCCGTAATGATGGTACAGCTGACGAACACTTGCGTTGGCATCAATGGGTTAAGCTGTTACATTTGGATGACCTCCATACAGTTAATAAAAGATCTATCATTTTATTGGGTTTTGCATGCGACGAAGGTGTAATACGTAATAAAGGAAGACTCGGAGCTAGCAACGCTCCACTAGCACTTCGCTCAGCGCTTAGCAACGTTCCAATTCCGGTTAACAAAATAGATATTTACGATGTGGGTGATGTGTTATGTCCTAATGGAGATATGGAAACTGCCCAGTTTCGCTTAGCTGTGGTAGTTAAGGAAATCCTCTCTTCTGGAAACTTTCCTATTCTAATAGGTGGAGGTCATGAGATAAGCTATGGCCATTATCTTGGTATAGCGAAATATTTAAATAAGGAAGATACAAACTTAGGTATCATTAATTTTGATGCGCATTTCGATATACGGAAAGCGGATGAAAATGGCAATAGCTCCGGTACAGCTTTTTGGCAAATAGCGCAACATTGTAAAAATAAAAAACAGACTTTCAATTATTTAGCTTTAGGTATACAAAGAATTAGTAACACAACACATCTATTCCAAACAGCTAATACATTAAACGTACAATATGAATTTTCAGATGAGTTTTTGGCGGCAAATAAAACACGTTTACAAGAACGAATTATCTCCTTTCTTAAGACAACTGATCACATCTATCTAACGATTGATATGGATGTATTCGCTGCAGCTTTTGCACCCGGAGTTAGTGCTTCAGCATATAATGGAATATACCCAGACGACACTTTCTTTTCTTGTTTACGTACTATTATCAATAGCAAGCAAACATTGTCTATTGATCTTGCCGAAGTTAATCCTACATACGATTTGGATAACCGCACTTCCAAATTAGCTGCAGCTATCCTATTTGAAATAATAACAATGATCGCTGATTAATTTCTATCTTCAGCATCATTTAGTATACGCTCTACCTCGCCAATCATCGTTTTCGCCGCATCAAAAAGCTTGGGATCCCCTTTGAAGTCTGAGTCGAACACGACCTCCTTGCTTTTTTCTTTGTAATTAAATTTTAGAGAAAAACGCATTTTATTAGGGTCTGCACTATTTTCTGGCATAGTCATATCTTCCGGAAAGTTCCAGAAACCGTATTCTGTAGCTTTTCTATGAAGATACAATAAATCATCCTTACGAAGCTTCAGGCTAGCAGTAATCACTGAATCCTTTTTATTAATATATTGATAATGTTCCGACGCTGAGTTAAATTTATTGACCATATTTTCGGGAGAGCCATAATTAAACTCAATCGATTCAAAATCAGAGAATCTAAAAGGTGCATTTTTTATCATATTACTATAATAGAAAATACAGTATCCAAGAAATGGAACAATTATACATATATACAAGAATATTTTTTTAGAACGCTCGCTCATTTGGATTAGAAAATAAAAAGTAAAATTTAAAAAATGTTGAGTACAAAGTGAACAAATATACTGAAAACCGACACTTAACGCCCGGAAACGAGTTATTACGATACCCGGTCAGACTCTTCAGGTGTAAACTCGGGTGTCTCGACTTTTAAAATTTCAGTATTTACAGCATTTGGATTATACTCATTTTCCCATCTAGCCACAACCACCGCGGCCAAACAGTTACCAAGCACATTAACAGACGTTCTAGCCATATCCATCAGCTCGTCAATGCCTAGAATAATAAAAATTGGCCAAACTGGTAAACCAAAGGATGCCGCGGTACCCATCAATATCACTAAGGATGCCCTCGGAATACCTGCAACACCTTTACTAGTGATCATTAACGTAAATACCATTAAGAGTTGCTCGCCAAATGATAAATCAATACCAGCGGCCTGAGCAACAAAAACACTTGCCAGCGATAGGTATAACGTTGTCCCATCGAGGTTAAAACTATAACCGGTAGGCATTACAAAGGCTACTATTTTACGAGGCACCCCAATACTCTCCATTGCTTCCATGGCTCTTGGAAGAGCTGCTTCCGAGCTGGTAGTGGCGAAGGCAATAGAAACCGGCTCGCCAACTGCAGCAATGAAACGCCTAATAGGTAAACCTACGATAAGCCCTATAGGTAACAGAACCAATAGAATAAATAGGATTAATGATACATATAAGGTTGCCAATAGTTGAAAAAGGTTAACCAAAACGCCTAATCCCATGTGCCCTACCGTATAAGCCATGGCTGCACCTACCCCTATCGGTGCAAAATACATCACGATGTTTGTAAACTTAAACATGACTTCCGATAAACTTTCCGTAAAGTTCACCATTGGCCGACGTTTCTTTTCTGGAACCATGATCAATGCCAAACCAAAGATAACACTAAATATAACGACCTGTAACACCTCTCCCTCTGCAACGGATTTAGCTATATTTTCTGGAAAAATATGAAGAATAATATCGCTGACTGTTTGCGGCTTTACATCAGGTAATTCCTCATGCTGGTTTGCCGGGGGAATAATTCCTTCACCAGCTTTGGTAATATTGATCGCTGCCAGACCAATGAATAGCGCAATGGTGGTAACAACCTCAAAGTATAATAACGATTTCCATCCCATTCTTCCCACCTGCTTAATATCCGAATGGCCTGCTATACCATAAACTAATGTTGCAAAAATCAATGGAGATACAATGGTCTTTATTAATTTTAGGAAAGCCTTACTCGCCACTTGCAAAGAGACCCCTGCTTGTGGCCAATCGTGACCAATACAGGCACCTATAACCAACGATATTAATATCCAAGCAGTAAGCGTTCTTTTTTTAAAGCCATATAAAATAAGCCCCAGTACCGCCAACCATCTCACACCAAATAAAATATCCGAAGGTACATTTTGAAAGATAAAATCGACAGCGTAAAGAATAGCGGCTAAACTGAAAGTTGATAAGGTGAAAATTACAGAAAATTTTGACTTCATATGTATGGTACGTGCGGTATGAATTTTCACAAAAATAACCATTTAGCCAAACCTTACAACAAATAGATGTAATTTTACCTTATACATATACTAAAAACAGTCGCCTATAAAAGAAAAACAGCCTATAATTTGTAACATTACCTGGCTGTAAAAGTCTAATTTGCAGGTTTTATACAAAATGACGCATAACGAATCGCTATTTAAGGAAATTTTTGATAAAAATAACAGAAAGGTCTACCACCTCTGTTATGGTTATACGGGCGATAGCGATGCAGCCAACGATCTTATGCAGGAAACCTTTATTAAAGTTTGGCAAAACTTAGGCAAATTCAGAAATCAGTCGCAGATATCAACATGGATATACCGTATCGCTGTTAACACCTGTCTCTCCTATCTAAGAGTTGAAAAACGGAAAGCGACCGACGAAATCAACGAGAAGATTATTGAAACCAAAGCAGAAGAAGCAACCGACAAACAGGAGCAGGTTAATCAACTGTATAAGTGCATTGCACAATTGGAAGAAAATGAAAGGATTATTATTACCATGGTATTAGACGAAATACCTTATCAGGAGATTGCTGAAGTATCAGGTATTTCTGAAGGAAACCTGAGAGTAAAAATACATCGTATTAAACACAAGCTAACAGAAATATATAATCGCCATGAAAGATTTTAATGAGTTAAAACAGATTTGGCACGTGCAGAAAGAAAATGAAGAAGTTAGCTATGATGCTATCTTAAATACGGTCAAACAAACTAAAAACAAGTATACCGGTAAGCTTTTAATCCATGTGATAAGCATCGCTATCATTGCCGCTATTACCCTCTATATTTTTATAACGATCCCTTTCTATACCTGGACAACGCAGCTCTCTATGCTAATTGTAATGCTGTGCCTAACCTATTATATGTTTACACAGATCAAGGATTATAGAACAATACATAAAAGTGAAAAATTACTCTACAAACCTGAAGAATTTATCGCTTATCTTACCGCCTATAAACAGCACCGCTACAAGTTTAATACCCGCAATTACACTATATATACCATTTGCTTGTCTATAGCTTTTGCTTTATATCTAGTGGAAATGTCATTTTATGTCACACCACTTCTCTTAGCGCTTTTCATCGCCGCGACGATTGCCTGGTTCCTAATCTGTTATTTCATCTTGATGAAAACTTACATAAAAACAGAGAGTGAAAAACTGGAAAGCTTGATCAATAAACTGGAAACCCTAAAAGATCAGTTTACCGACAGTAATCATTAACAATAAACTGTAGAAAAAACAGACACTCCCGAGTAACCTATCGGTAATTACCGAAAAAAGCTTATTTTAAGAATGCCTCCCTATCGGTATGCATTGGCATTATTTTTGTTAGTTGCATAAACAACTTAATACTCGGATATTATGGGCAAATTTATTTTCAGAGAACGCGAGCTGGTAGACTTTTTAACGGGCAAAACTAACACGGCGATTAACCGGCGATTGATTAGAAACTTCAAAACAGCCAATTTAGAGATAACCATTGAGCAATGGACAGTTTTGAATGTCTTATGGGATAAAGACGGACAAAGCCAACAAGAATTGTCCAACAGCACTTTCAGAGATAAGCCAAGTATTACTCGTTTAATTGATAATCTTGAAAAGCAAAATTTAGTGGTAAGAATTCCCGACAAGGCCGACCGAAGAACTAATCTTGTTTTTTTAACGCATAAGGCAAAAAAACTAAAAGAACCAACCCTTCAAGAAGCAAAAAAAACGATGGAAGAAGCTTTAATAGGAGTAACCGAGATACAACTAGATACTTGTAGAGAGGTGTTGGCGAAGATATTTGATAACTTAAAGTAGAAAGTTGCATATGCAACAGTAAGCTGTATAATTATTTTTTATTATGATCTATTTTAAAGCAAAAAAATTATTAGTGATTCTTTGTTTGTCTGTTGTTCCACTCGCTCTGTATGCACAAACACCTAGCTTGACAGAATTGGCGGAACAAGCGATTGCCAAAAGTTACGATATTGCTAATAAGGAATTAGACATACAGGCAGATCAAGAAACCAGTAAAGGTCTCAAAGAAATATACCTTCCACACCTGGAGGCTGGTGGACGATATGCTTATCTTAACAGTGACCTAACAGTTGATCTTCCGGCAATGGCGTTGCCGCTTATTAATCAAACCTTATTTAATGGTGCTACAACCTTTGGCACCTCGGGCAATTTGTGGACGGCGAACTTAACGGCTAGTATGGTATTGTTTAGTGGCACAAAAGCTCCCAAATTACAAAAAGCTGTTGAACAAAAAATCAAAGGTCAGAGAATCATGCTAGAAAAAGACCGGCAAGAAATTATTTCACAGGTAAGCACCGCCTATGATCAACTGGCCTTATTAGAGCAAGTAAAGCTGGTATTAAAAGAAAGCGAGTTACGTTTAACAGAGGAGAAAAAAACAGCAAACAAAGCTTTCAAATATGGTTTGATTACTTCTTATGAGTTGAATAAAATTGATATTGCTACAGCCACATTGGAAGCCAAGCAGGAAGAATATGAAGGGAAAAAATCCCTGCTCCTTCACCAGCTTCATCAACTGACGGGAATTTCTTTAGATCGACTGGCCTTGATCAACAATGAATTAAGTGCATATAGTGAGCTGAATACTGTAGATAATATCGATAATAGACCTGAAATTGCAGCACTAGATGCAGCCATTGAGGCTAATCAATACAAAGTGAAAGCCGAAGTAACGCATTTTATACCCAAAGTACAAGCGCTGGCATCCGCTCAATACTTGGGCTTAACCAGCGCCAGACTCAACACTCCATATCACCTTCCCATTTCAAATAGCTCAGTTAACTTCCGGGCAAATAGAATTGAGGCTTTTCCAGCCTTTATTGTAGGTATTGGTTTTAAGTGGGACTTATTTGATGGTTTCCAGTCTAAACGAACCATCAATAAGGCGAAGATCGAAGTAAAAAAAGCTGAAAATCAAAGACAACAAGCTGCTGAGTTATTAAATCTAAATCTTCAAAAGGCTAAAACAACATATCAGATTGCCAATAAACAGTTAATAACAAACAGTAAAAGAGAGCAGTCCGCAAAAAAAGCACTACAAATTGCTGTCAAGGAATATCAGGTTGGATTAATTAGACCAGCCGATCGTCTATCGGCAGAAACCGACTATCAACAAGCTGCTTTGGACTATTATCAAGCGGTTTTCAACCAAAGAAGAGCCGCATTAGAATACCTAAAAGCAACCGGAACCCTCTCTATAGATAAATTGTAACAGATTAAAAAATATTACCATGAAGAGAAAAATATATACCTTCAGTCTTTTAGTAGCTATTTTACTTGCTGGTTGCAAGCAAACGCTAAATAACGAAAAAATAGAAGGAAAAATAAATCGCGAGTCGGTTACCATTACGACCAAAATCCCAGGACGTGTCGAGAAACTGAATATACAAGAAGGAGATACGGTATTAAAAGGAGACACGTTAGCGATTTTAGGTATTCCTGAGGTAGATGCCAAAATAGCACAAGCGCTAGGCGCAGTTAAATCTGCAGATGCACAATACAAAATGTCAGAAAATGGAGCAACCAAAAATCAGCTAAAGCAACTTGAGGCTAAACACCACGCTTTGAAAGAGCAATATGAATTTGCTCAAAAATCATTTGACAGAGTAGATGCTATGTTTAGCGATTCATTGATTTCCCCACAAAAATATGATGAAGCTGTCGCAAAATATCAAGGTGCAAAATCACAATATGACGCTGTTGCAGCCGAATTGGAGGAAGTGAAAAATGGCGTTCGGCTTGAACAGCGTTTGATGGCTTTAGGACAAAAAGACAGGGCCAGTGGCGCTTTGCAAGAAGCCGAAGTTGCTTCAAAAGAACGCTACATTATCGCCCCAACGAATATGACTATCGAAACCGTAACACTTCATATAGGAGAATTAGCAACCCCCGGTTATACGTTATTCAGTGGCTATCTACCTGAAAGCACTTGGTTTAGGGTGACAATACCCGAAGCGCATATCGGGCAAATCAAAAAAGGGCAGCAAATCAATATATATGTCCCCTACCTCGACAAAGAATTTACAGGCAAAGTAGCGGTTATAAAGCAGCTGGCAAAATATGCCAATATTACTACCGCATACCCCGATTACGAATTGGAACAGTCATTATATGAACTTAAAATAGTTCCAGACGATAAAAAGGAGGCCGACAGATTGCTGACAAATGCATCTATACTGATTAAAGAATAGAAAAACTAATACATATGAAGAATTTTCTCCAGTTAATAAAAAGAGAATTTGGTCTTTTTTGGGCGAACTCCGTTTTACGAATGATTTTCATTGGAGCGCCAGTAGCATACGGTGTGTTGTTTGGTTTTGTTTACCAAAAGGGTAAGGTGACCGATTTAAATATTATTGTAGTTGACGAAGATAATACAACCATGAGCCATCGACTCATCGATATGCTTAATGATACAGAAACATTACACGTTATAGAAATCAAAGCCGATAATTTTAACTTAAAAGATGACCTTATACGT
Source organism: Olivibacter sp. SDN3 (assembly GCF_014334135.1). NCBI lineage: Bacteria > Pseudomonadati > Bacteroidota > Sphingobacteriia > Sphingobacteriales > Sphingobacteriaceae > Olivibacter > Olivibacter sp. SDN3. The sequence goes on along the minus strand of NZ_CP060497.1, from coordinate 4,159,665 downwards.
TATGACGGACAAGCCGTTGTTTATATACCCCGTAAATTTGCCGCTGATATTTATCAAAGCAAATCTCCTGAAGTTAATGTATATATCAATATTGCCAATGTATTAACCGCAAATTTTGCATCAAGAACCATTCAGGTTGTCCTGGCTTCGTTGAACGCCGGCATGGAAATGGAAGCACTTAATAAGAAAGGTACACCCAGCGTTGCGGTATTTGATAAATTTCAGGCCTTCAATGCTAACTACATTAGGTTATACAACCGCTCTTCTAATTACATGAGCTTTTTATGGCCGGGTATGCTGGCAACCATTGTGCAGCAGGTAATTTTATTAGCATTGGCATTAAGCTTCGCGTCAGAATTCGAGAAAGGTACTTTTAACAGTACGTTCCTACCAAGGGTCAAATCGCCCATTGACGCAATACTCGTAAAGTGTGTTCCTTTTTGGCTTATGACTTGCGGCATATGGCTTTTTTTTATCGGTTTACAGTACTTTTTCAGGGTTCCGCTGGCAGCCCATAATGTAATTGCCAATCTTGTTTTAGCGGCTTTATTTATCGTAGCGGTATCATTTATGGGAATATTAGTGAGTATACTAATTCCCAGTCAATTGAAGGCAACCGAAATATTAATGGTAGTAGCGACACCAAGTTTCGTGATCAGTGGTTTTACTTGGCCCTTGAGCCAGATGCCTTTATGGGTAGCATACCTTGCTAAAATGATACCGCTCACCCATTTTTTGGAAGGATATCGCATTTTGCTCATGCAAAACGGAGATTTGCATCATATCCGTCCTCAACTTTTTGGGCTCGTTATCTCTTGCTTAATTTATGGTTTGCTCTGTTTAATAGCCCTTTATTACAAAATGAAAAAAGCTGTATCGATCGGCTCGGCGGATACTAATTGATAAAAGACTAGGAGAATTATAAATTGCTTCTATCTTTGCAGCAATGATTGAGATATTTACCGATGGAGCATCAAGTGGCAACCCTGGCCCTGGCGGTTACGGAGTAATACTCAGAGCAGGGAAATATTATAAAGAACTATCGCAAGGTTTTCGAAGGACCACTAATAACCGTATGGAACTATTGGCAGTTATTGTTGGTTTAGAAGCGTTAAAAAAGCCAGGCAATGAAGTTACGATATATTCTGATTCCAAATATGTGATCGACGCTATCACAAAAAATTGGGTATTCGGCTGGTTAAAAAAAGGATTCTCCGGAAAAAAAAATAAAGACCTTTGGTTGCGGTTTTTACAAGTGTATAAACTGCATCAAGTTAAGTTTGTTTGGGTAAAGGGGCATGCTGGTCACCCAGAAAATGAGCGTTGTGATTATCTGGCAGTTCAAGCCGGGAAAGACAATACCAATCACCAAATCGATCATACCTTCGAAATGGAAAATTAACTTCACAAAACCTTATGGTTATTTGACTATTTGTATTATTATTTAAAAATTAAATCACCGAAAAACTGCGGGAGATGAAAATTTGGTGTAGGGTGTTTTATTTCGCTCCATGAAACAAAATGAGGTTCTGGAAGGTCATCTCCACATTTATAGAAATTTGCCGAGTACCGTTTACCAGCCAAACTCCCGATCTGATCTTCTGTAAACACAGAAAAAGGGATGTTAACCGTTAGTTGCCAAGTAAAATCAGATGAAATCCCGTTTGCAGAATTGATGACACAGTATTTTTTTATAGAAAGAATAACGTCTTTCGCTAAGTATGTTCTATTTGCTTTATTGGAAGTGCCATAGCCGACTAAAGGCGTTCCTATGCAATTGAACTCAAAATTATAATAGTTCAAGCTATTAAAAGAAACAAAAAACTCTACACAACTATCTTTATATACGGGATCATTTACATCATTATATATAGCCCTCAAGTCTTTTTCAGCAACAAGGTATTGAATTAATAAACTATCATTTGTATAAGCAATCTTAAACTCGACTTTAGGCACGTAGTTATAATCTTCCCAGTTGGCGATTTCAATCCGATGGGAGATCAAACTATTCATCCTATCGAGCACATCACGCATATCTGAAGCGTAATCCAATGTTTGTAGGTGCTCAACTTGTAATTTCTTTTTCATACATCTGATAATTTATAATTGGTATTTACCATTCAGTTTCCTCCACATTAAACACAGACAATTAATATCAGGCAATCCAAACAACACATAAAGAATTATAAAAAGCTACTTAAAAAGATAAAAGTCTATAATATTTAAGCTATGTCTGATAAGTATCAGCTTCTTTTCTTACAATGTTGCGCAATAAAGATTCATGCTTTTCAATTTCCTGTACTAATTTCATCTGTGCTTTAGTTCGCTGCAAATTATGTTTTGGGTGATTTATCTTATAATAGGTATCGCCACTTAGATAGTCCGTTAAAAACCTAACCATTTGCATATAGGGTAACAATAAGACACCGTCAACAAGGGAAGTAACTTCCATAGGATAAAGAAAATGATGAGCCGATTCTAGGTATCCTTTTGTGTATGCTTCGAAAAGCGGAATATTTAAAAGCACCTTACGCGTATCAGCTTCATCTTCAGCTGCAGTATTGATAATGGTTCGTATTGCATCACCAAAATCATAAGCCACATATCCCGGCATAACCGTATCAAGATCAATTACACATTGTGCCCGATCATCCCTATTCAATAACACATTATTGAATTTTGTGTCATTATGTGTAATACGCAAAGGTATCTGAGATTTAGCCGCCATGCCGAGCACGGTATTCATTTTATTTTCGCGTTCGAGAATAAAGGTTGTCTCTTCTTTCAATTCGTTTACGCGACCGGCAGCATCCTGCTCAATTGCCTGCTTAAAATGACGCAAACGACTTCCTATATGCAAAAAACTTGGAATAACTTCATGGATATCGAGCGGGTTTAAGTCCGCCAACATCGCTTGGAATTTGCCAAAAGCCCGACCTCCCTCTTTGGCTTGCTGCGTAGTCTCTACAATATCGTAAGTCTTTGTACCTTCAATCAATACAAATATTCTCCAGTAATTATCTTGTTCGTCTTTATGATACAGCGCTCCGTTTTTGGTTGGGATTGGCGTCAACACATGATCTTCCAACGCGCTGACTCCCTCTGATTTCAATTTGTTTTTAATATGGTTGCAAACCTTATCAATGTTTTCCATTAGGTGGTCAACATTTTTGAAAACATTGTTGTTAATTCGTTGCAACATATAGTTTGGTCCGTCAGGACTGTCTGTTAATATTTTATAGGTATCATTAATATGCCCCGAACCAAACGGTGTAATACTCACCGGAGAACCCTCAATAGCAAAACATCCAACAAGTTGTAAATATGTTGTTACTTGGTTATTATCTGTATCAATCATTAAATATATTACTTCTAAAAAAACTTAAGTTGATAATTAATTATCTAAAAAAGTACAAAAAACATTTATTAAAGTTAGACAGTTGGTTCAATATACAATTTACGAAAAATACACATACAACCAACCTATCTACCGCTTTTACCAATTGTAAAGGATTTAGCAAAAAGTAATATAGTAAGTTTCTATATTTTGTCGCAATATGCAAAAATGAAGAATAATTTCATACTCGATCAAAAACACAACCGATTGCGCAATTTTTTTTAAAAATAGAGCAATCGGTTGCATAATTTTTTGTTGAATTGTTTTTTTATGTTTGTTTCCGGGGAGTACGATAACATCGCTTTAGATGAAGATTATGAACTCTTTGTTATTACCTAATATCATAAAACATAATGAATAGAAGAAACTTCATTAAATCTGGTTCATTCGCTGCAGCTGCTACCGGTATTTTGCCTAATACGAACGTCTTTGCACAAGAAAAAAAGAAAATAAAACTTGCTTTTATTGGAGTAGGCCTTCGAGGCAGAAACCATGTGGCTTTGGCATTGAGAAGAGATGATATAGAAGTAACAGCTATTTGTGACACGCAAGAAGAACCTCTAGCAAGTTGCAGAAAACAATTTCAAAAAGCCAATAAAAAGCTGCCTAAAGAATATACTGGAGGAGCGGATGCCTACAAAAAATTGTTAGAGAAGGAAAAGCTAGATGCCGTTGTTATAGCTACGCCATGGCAATTCCATAAAAATCAAGCTATTGACGCTATGAAAGCGGGCTTATATGTTGGCTGTGAGGTTATTGCCGGATTGACGGTTGACGACCACTGGGATGTAGTGAAAGCCTCTGAACAAGCGGGTAAACCTTATATGACTTTGGAAAACGTTTGTTACCGACGAGACGTAATGGCCGTATTAAACATGGTAAGACAAAATCTGTTTGGAGAATTGATTCATCTTGAAGGTGGTTATCAACATGATTTAAGAGAAGTGCTCTTTAATGATGGTAAACAACCCTACGGCGGGGGCGTTGAGTATGGTGAAAAATCGATGAGTGAGGCGCAATGGCGCACCCAGTATAACATCGATCAGGATGGAGATCTCTACCCTACTCATGGACTAGGCCCTTTAATGCATTATACAAATATTAACCATGGTAATCGCATGACCAATATGGTTACTTTCTCAAGCAAGGCGAAAGGCCTGGCCAATTATGTCGAGAAAACTTCGCCGGGACATGCAAATGCAAAAATCAATTACAAAAATGGCGACGTGACCACCACTTTGATCAACTGTGCAAATGGTGAAACACTGTTGTTGTCACATGATGTACATTTGCCAAGACCTTATTCAATAGGTTTTAGAGTACAGGGAACCGACGGCATCTGGATGGACGTGAATAACGGTTTATATATAGAAGGCAAATCTGCCAAAGGTCACGCTTGGGATACTGCCGATGATTGGTTGAAAAAGTATGATCATCCGCTATGGGCGAAGTATGCAAACGACGCCGCTGGTGCGGGTCATGGGGGAATGGATTGGTTTGTTTTCAATGCCTTTATACAAGCTGTAAAACAGAACAGTCAAACGCCAATTGATGTTTATGATTCTGTAACAATGAGCGTAATTACCCCTTTATCAAAAATATCTTTAGCAGAAGGCAACAAGTCGGTTGAGATTCCTGACTTTACAAATGGAAAATGGAAAGAACGCCAAGTAGTGTTCGCATTAGACGATAGTGGCTTTTAGCCATAGTGTTTGGATAATTGGTTGGGCCGTGGAGGATTAATATTCTTCACGGCTTTTTTTTCAACGTAAGTATGAGAGATTACTGCTTCATGACGTCGTAAAGCTAAAAATTAACTACCTTTACACCATTATGTCAAATCAGGTTCCAGAAGACGGTACGCTGCTCCCTTTAATGGAAGAATTTTACACAATTCAGGGCGAAGGCTATCACACAGGTAAGGCTGCATATTTTATTCGTTTAGGTGGTTGTGATGTTGGCTGCCATTGGTGTGACGTAAAGGAAAGCTGGGACGCAGAATTACATCCACTTACAGCAGCTGATGCCATCATTTTAAATGCTATGAAGTATCCAGCCAAAACAGTAGTGATTACGGGTGGGGAACCTCTAATATACAATCTGGATTACTTGACAAAAGGCCTTCAGTCTGTAGGAGTTAAAACCTTTATAGAAACATCTGGAGCTTACCCTTTAAGCGGCTTTTGGGACTGGATATGTTTATCGCCGAAAAAATTTAAAGCGCCTAGACCGGATGTCATCCACGCGGCAGGAGAACTAAAGGTTATTATATTCAACAAAAGCGATTTTGCCTGGGCAGAAGAATACGCTAGCCAACTTCCTGCTAACAGGAAATTATATCTACAACCAGAATGGTCTAAGGCTTCACAGATGACGCCTTTAATAATTGATTATGTGAAGGAAAACCCTAAGTGGGAGATATCGCTTCAGACGCATAAATACCTCAATATCCCTTAATATTTGCATTTAAGTAGGTATTTTTATCCCCTGAGTGAAATTGCCGCGAATTGATTTATCATGTTGGAAGAACATCCTTTCATACGGAGAAAATTAGATGCTTTAGGCTTAAGGTTGAATTCTTTAGCTTTGTTAAGGGACGAGTTCGAAGAAGTGCATTATCCTAAAGGCAAAGTCATTATAAAATCCGGTCGCATAGAAAATCAATTATATTTCATCTCCAAGGGCATTGCTCGTATTTACCTACAAGCAGTGAACCGGGAAACAACATTTTGTTTTTGCTCCGAAGCAGATATTATTTTCTCATATAACAGCTATTTTACCCAAACACCTGGCTATGAAAACGTAGAACTATTGGAGGATAGTACCCTGTTAAGAATTAGCTGTGAAAAAGTCAAGGTTCTCTGTGAGGAAGATATAGGTGTTGCTAACTTCTTTAATCGCCTGATCGGTGAGGAGTTGGTTAAAACGGAAGAACGTTTTATCCGCTCACAATCACAAACGGCTACTGAAAGGTATTATGATCTGATGAACAAGCATCCGGGTATTATTCGACGTGTTCAACTCGGTTATATTGCTTCTTATCTAGGGATAAGCCAGGTAACATTGAGTAGAATAAGGGCCAAAGTAAGGTAGCACAAGTCGGGATACAAGCAACTATAGCTTTCTTATTTTTTAACATATGTAAAAAAATAAGTTGAAGTTAATGAAGATATTTGCAGTTATAAAAACAAATATCATGGCTTGGATTTATTTAATTGTCGCTGGACTATTTGAGATAGGATTTACTTCTTGCTTAAAATTATCCAATAATTTCACTAACATAAAATGGTCGACAGCATTTTTTTTCTGTATAATCACGAGCTTTTTGCTACTCAATAAAGCTATACAAGAGATTCCGATAGGAACGGGTTATGCCGTTTGGACGGGAATAGGTGCCGTTGGAACCGTCGTAATGGGAATTCTTTTATTTAAGGAACCTTCTGATTTTTGGAGAATATTTTTTATTTTCACGCTTATTGCTTCCATCATCGGGCTCAAATTAGTTTCAAAATAGAAGACCGTATATTAAAACTGAACAAATGAGGCCTCTTAAGACGTGTTAAGAGACCTCATTATGATTTTTATTTTATAAAGTAAAGCTAAAACAACTATTCAGAAGTTAAAATCACTGGGTGTTCTTTGGCTGCCAAGTACCTTTCAGCTTCCAATGCTGCCATACATCCGCTGCCTGCAGCTGTCACAGCCTGTCTATAGATATGATCCTGTACATCTCCTGCAGCGAATACACCTTCTACATTGGTTTGTGTGCTATCTGCTTTGGTAATTAAATACCCAGATTCATCCATAGCTAACCAATTGACAAAAATATCTGTATTGGGCTTGTGTCCTATGGCCACAAAAAAACCAGTAATAGCTAAAACCTGATGTTCTTTGGTTTGATTATTTATAACCCTCAAACCGTTAACCGTTTGACCATCGCCCACAACCTCTTCAGCCTCAGTGTTATAATGTATTTCGATGTTAGGTGTATTAAATACGCTATGCTGCATTGCTTTAGATGCACGAAACTCGTCACGGCGCACCAACATATGTACTTTTCTACATAACTTCGCAAGATAAGTTGCTTCTTCTGCAGCTGTATCTCCTGCGCCTACTATAGCAACGTCTTGCCCTTTAAAAAAGAAGCCATCGCATACGGCACATGCAGAAACGCCAAATCCGTTATATTTTTGTTCACCTTCAAGCCCTAACCACTTAGCCGTTGCTCCGGTAGCAATGATGACCGTATCCGCAGTCACTGTTTTTATTTCGTCTATAACTACTTTGTGTATCGGGCCGCTAAAATCGACAGATGTGGCGTAGCCGAAACGAATATCGGTGCCGAAACGCTCAGCTTGCTTTCTAAAATCTTCCATCATTTCTGGTCCCATAACACCTTTTGGATAACCTGGAAAGTTCTCCACATCCGTTGTCTGGGTTAATTGTCCTCCAGGCACAATCCCTGTATACATTACCGGTTTCAAATCAGCCCTGGCGGCATATATTGCTGCAGTATACCCTGCTGGCCCTGAACCAATTATTAAACATTTTATGTGTTCTATTTCTTCTGTCATGGAATAACGTTAATATTTGCACAAAAATAACTATTTATTGAAACCATTAGGTTTACTGTTTGTAAATTTTCATAGTAGGAGTTATAACTTGAAGTAATTAGTTTTTATTCTTGTAATAGAACCTCTCCTAATCAGTGTTTTCCTAGGTTTGTATTACGCCGACATTAAATGGTTTGATCATCGGATTGTTGTTTGCGGCTTCTATTCCCATAGAAATCACTTTTCTTGTTTCTAGGGGGTCAATAATCCCGTCTACCCACAATCTAGCAGCAGCGTAATAGGGTGTTGTTTGCTCGTTATATCGTTCCGTTATATCTTTCAACAATGCCTGTTCATTTTTTTCATCCGTTTCTTCTCCATTAGATTTCAAAGTAGCTTTTTGTATTTGCAATAAAGTTTTAGCCGCTTGCGCTCCGCCCATAACAGCAATTTTAGCAGATGGCCAAGCAAATATCAATCGCGGGTCATAGGCCTTTCCACACATGGCATAATTCCCCGCTCCATAGGAATTGCCTATGATTATGGTAAACTTTGGAACAGTAGCATTGGAAACAGCGTTTACCATCTTTGCACCATCCTTTATAATTCCTCCGTGCTCAGATTTACTTCCTACCATAAATCCAGTGACATCCTGTAAAAACACCAAAGGTATTTTCTTCTGATTACAGTTCATTATAAAACGTGCTGCCTTTTCTGCGGCATCCGAATAGATGACACCACCGATTTGCATTTCTCCTTTTCTACTTTTAACTATCTTTCGCTGGTTAGCCACAACGCCTACTGCCCAGCCGTCTATCCTGCCTAACCCACAGATAATACTTTTTCCGTAAAGTGCCTTATATTCATCAAAAGTCGAATAGTCTATTAAACGCATAATAATTTCTTTCATATCATATGGCTTTTCTCTCGACTTTGGTAAGATGCCGTAAATTTCCTTCGCATCATGCTTGGGTAAGGCGGGCGGCGTTCGGTTAAATCCAGCTGACGGGTTATCTCCTATCTTGTCAACAATACTTCTAATGCTATCCAAACAACTTTTATCATCTGGATGCTTATAATCTGTAACACCGGAAATTTCGCAATGGGTAACCGCTCCACCTAAGGTTTCATTATCCACATCTTCTCCAATGGCCGACTTCACCAAATAAGAGCCTGCTAGGAAAACAGAGCCGGTCCCTTCCACGATCATTGCTTCATCACTCATAATTGGCAAGTACGCACCTCCAGCAACACAGGAGCCCATAATCGCCGCTATTTGAACAATTCCTTCGCTACTCATACGGGCATTATTTCTGAAAATTCTTCCGAAATGTTCTTTGTCTGGGAAAATTTCATCCTGCATAGGTAAGTATACACCTGCCGAATCTACCAGATAGATAATTGGCAAACGGTTTTCCATTGCAACCTCCTGAGCTCGCAAGTTCTTTTTCGCTGTTAAGGGGAACCATGCTCCGGCTTTTACCGTTGCGTCATTTGCAACTATTACGCATTGTTTACCAGATACATAACCTACACCCGTAACCACGCCAGCAGAGGGACACCCTCCCTGTGCCTCATAACATCCGTCTGCTGCTAACGCTGCCAATTCCAACCAGGGTTTATCCTTATCAAGCAAGTATGCTATACGCTCACGAGCCAACATTTTACCTTTAGCATGTTGCTTGGCTGATGCTTTAGCTCCTCCACCCTCATATATTTTTTTTAAACGGGCATTTAACTGATAAAGCTGTTGTTTATTGAAGTCTTCGTTTGTATTGAAATCTAGGTTCATGTTCAAACCTAGCATTAATATTTTAGCTTTTCAAAGAAAAAAAATGTAAAATATCACATATTGTTCGTGTTACACCAACCTAAAATATTGATATACAAAAAACTATATCAAACCAATGTAGATGTTATTATTTAGTCATATACCTCTAGGCATGCTGGCTAACCAGTTTCGATTCGAGAACTATCTTTTTTCCTTCAACAGCCGAAATATCGTCACTGGAATCGCCGGTATTTAGATCAATCAAATCAAACAACATCTGTGCGGCATTGGCTCCTTGCTCTCCCGGAAGCTGCTCGATAGATGCCATTGGAGGATTTTCCATATATTTCCATATTGGATAATTGGCATAACTAATAAAATAGATGTCTTGATTTACTACTAAACCTTTACTGCGCACGGCATTCATAGCATCTAACGTAACATAATCATTGAAAGAAACTACCGCAGAAGGACGTTCACTCAAATGAATCAATTTGAGTACAGCTTCTTCATTACCTTTTTCAGAAAGATCCGTATATACAATATTCTCCCTATTTAGATCTACATGGTTTCTTTTTAGCGCTTCAACAAAGGCGTCTTCTCTCTCTTTACTGGCTGGCAGATGTGTAGGTCCGTTAATAAATGCAATAGATTTATGTCCGCATGATACAAAAGTATCAACAGCCTCAAACATACCTGTTTTTAAATTGCTTACTATCGCATTAATGTTGGGTATATCTGGAACACAATCAAAAAAAACAATAGGAATGCCTGCTTTATTTAGCACTTCAATGTATTCAAAGGCCGTAGTATTCTTGGCGGAAGAAAGAATGATTCCATCCACACGATGACTTTTCATCGTACTAATAATTTTTAATTCTCGCTCAGGATCATCTAATGATTGGCCCAAAATAACCGTATAGTTTTTACTACTGGCAAAATTCTCAATTTCACTAATTGCAGCAGAAAAAAAAGCCTCTGATAGACTAGGTAAAATAACGCCTATTGTAAATGTCTTTCTTTGTTTAAAAAAAATAGCCGTTCTGTTAGGTTCATAATCTAACTCTTCTGCCAACTTCTTAACACGCATTGTAGTAACTAAACCGATGCTTGGATGATCATTCAAAGCCCTGGAAACTGTAGAAGTCGATATTTTCAAACGCTTTGCTATCTCTTTTATGGTTGGTTGTTTGCCTTTATTCATAGATATAAAGAATTAGGAGCCCATATTGCAGGCAAAACAATTAAATATTTAAATTGATCATTTAAATGATTGGCAAGTTACAAAATCTTTTTATGTTTTTACGATAGTTGCTCATCTAGCAGCAAGCTGACAGACATATAATCTAGTCTTTCATTGCCTTTGTCACCATAATGGTAAGGTGTTTCTGCTCCAATCAATAACACTTCATTTGGTTGAAGTGCATTAACCTTTAATAATTGGCTAATCGGGCTACTGAACCCCTGTAAAACCAAATCATCAAAAAAATAAGCCCTCAATTGCTGATCTATTCCTTCCCAGGCTATTTGTTTTAACTTATTTAACTGCATCAGTGGGTTACCACGTGTAAGTACGTAGATGCTTTTACCATCTTCTATCATTTGATGCAGCATTTTTTTTATTGAAGGAAACAGCAGCAACTTTAAGGGTAATTTAGCATTTACGTGCAAGCTGTTAAATTTTTCCCGGTACTTTTCGTCAATACCAAAAACAGCTGCTGCTCGCTGGAAAATATTATTTGGCCCATAGCCCTCATATGCTTTCTTAAAAAAAACTACGAGTTCATTGGCTGGAGGCACAGTTTCCGTATATTCTAACAAATTAGCAAATAAATAATATACTTGCAGCAAATAATCTTTTTGCGGATATAACACATCATCTAATTCAAAAATAAATGCCTTTTTAGATTTATCTATATCGTAATAAGTTAACATCGCCATGTCTATTTGGGTATTTAATCATCTAAACAACATAATAAGACTCCTTCTGCTGTATCCGAACACACGCCGGTGTATCCTTTTAAAGATAATTTTTCGGTGTTTAACGACTCTCCATTGACAAGTACATTTGGGATAAACCCTTTTCCGGGATTGGAAATAAACTGCAAGTGTTTTAACGATTCAAATGCTGGCACTACAAGTGTTATATCGTATTCATGAAATAAGTCTTTGCATGCAGAAAGCTGTACTATTTCTCTTTTCCGGAGCGGAATAATAATATCAACATTATGGTCTAATGCTGAACTTAAAAGTTCGTGATTGAACGAAATTCTCGAAGTAAGAGGTAGGTCAATATATCTACCACTTTCTAGCAATATTTTAGGAATTGCCTTTGAATCACCAAAAATAACTTTAAACTGCTCGTTTAGACCGCGTGCCACGCGCTGTGCAAAGAATTCAGTTCCCCCGGTAATTAAAACATTTTTCATCTAGAAGTACTTATATGATTGTACCATCTTTCATATGAACTTTCCTATCTGAAATATCTGCCAGGTGTTCATTATGCGTTACAATAATAAATGTTTGTTGAAGTTCCTTTCTGAGTTCTACAAAAAGATGATGCAAACTGTTGGCGTTTTCAGAATCTAGGTTACCCGAAGGTTCGTCTGCCAATACTACAGAAGGATTATTCATCAAAGCCCTAGCTACGGCCACACGTTGTTGCTCGCCACCCGAAAGTTCAGTGGGTTTATGATTTGCTCGATTACTTACATGGAGTAATTCTAGAAGATAGGCCGCTCGCTTCTCACTTTCGCTCTTACTATTACCCGCAATAAAAGCAGGTATGCAAATATTTTCGAGAGCCGTAAATTCTGGTAGCAGGTGATGAAACTGAAAAATGAACCCTATATGTGTGTTCCTGAAAGCACTCAGCTTTTTAGCAGATAATTTGGCAGTATTTACACTGTTTAAGATTACGCTACCGGCATCTGGTGCGTCCAATGAACCTATAATATGCAATAAGGTGCTTTTGCCTGCACCTGAGGCTCCAACAATGCTTACAATTTCTCCTTTGTTAACCTCTAAATCTACACCTTTTAGTATTTTAAGGTTTCCATACGACTTATAAATTCCTTTAGCGCTCAACATAGGGCGAATATACTTGTTTTAACCCGAAATTATGTATTGGGCTTCGTGATAAGCAGTAAAAAACAAGAAAAAGAGGTTGTTTGGAGACTAAGGGATAGCTATGTTATGATGAGGTTGAAACCAATAGCAAAGTGGCAGACTTTGAAGTTGTTTTCATGCGTAATAAAAAATTTAGTGCATAATCAGGATTTAATGATGGCCGCTCTGATTTGTTATAAAAATCAGAGCAAATTTAAAGTTCATTAAACCATTGAAATAAATCTTGTGGTTTCAATAATTGCTTCTCCTGCGCATTGAAGTCTCTTTTTATTTTGCCTTCAGCTAACTGCACTAATCTATCTCCATAATTCAGCGCTTCATTCATATTATGGGTAATAAGCAATACCGTTAGTTTATATTCTGCAACAAGTTTCTTTGCAATTACCATTACCTGATGAGCGCTTCGGGGGTCAAGGGCAGCTGTAGGCTCATCCAATAAAAGTAATTTTACATCTGTCATAACGGTCATCAATATTGTTAATGCCTGCCTCTGTCCGCCACTCAGACTGCCCACCGGCTGTTCTATCTTGTTCTCGAGCCCCATATCAAGTAATGCGAGGCGCGCTTTAACTTTTCTCTTGAAACGGTCATCAATCCCGATGCTAAGCTTCTTAGGCTGTCCGCGAAGTGCTGCCAATCGGAAATTATCTAATATACTGAGTTCTGGCACCGTCCCTGACAGCGGGTCCTGAAAAACTCTGGCAATCCATTTACTCCTACGATAATCTGGTAAAGTTTCGATCGCTTTATCTTCCAAATAAATATGCCCTTGATCAGGCACGACATTACCTGAAATAACATTTAACAATGTACTTTTACCTGATCCATTTGCGCCAATAATTGTCAAAAACTCATGCTTCTCTACACGTAACGAAAAATGTTCCAGCACTTTTGTTTCATCTGATTTACTTCGTGAGAAAGTTTTAGAGATATTTTCCAATAATAACATTAGCCTAGCGTTTTAAATATTTTGCCCAGTTCCTACCTGGTATCGCTACTATCAGGAGCACAAAGCAAGAGGTTAATAACTTAAGCAAGCTTGCGTCCACGCCTATACTAAGTGTAAAAGCCAACACAAGTTGAAAAATCGTGACACCAACTAGAACAAGAAGCAGCCCTGTCAATATACCGTTCGTTTGAAACACTTTAACAATTGTTTCTGTAATCATAACAGACCCTAACCCACTAATTACTATACCAATGCCCATATTTACATCAACAAAACCTTGAAATTGAGCGATTAGGGAGCCACTAAATGCGATAAGCCCATTAGTAAATGCCAGTCCCAATACTTTCATACTGGCGGTATTCACTCCCAATGACCTAACCATCAAATCATTACTCCCTGTAGCTCGCATAGCCAAGCCAAAATCAGTGCGTAACAGGTAATACAACACAAATATTAGTAATAACACCCAGGTACCGGCGATGATCAATGTATTCAGTGAATCGTTAGATACAATATAGGTAGAAAAAACAGTGTTATACTCAAGTAAGGGCATATTAGATTTCCCCAATAAGGAAAGGTTTACCGAATACAACGCTGTCATAACCAAAATTCCAGATAGTAATGCGTTTACTTTGAGTTTCGTATGAATGTAAGCTGTCATCATACCAGCCAACGCTCCACTCAAAAAAATAAGTGGAAAGGCAAGCCATAAAGGAAAACCATTACTTAAACATAAACCACAAACGACCGCTCCTAATGTATAACTTCCGTCGGTTGTTATATCAGGAAAGTTGAATATTTTTATTGTTATATAAATTCCAAGCGCCATTGGAGAAAAGCATAACGCCTGTAAAACCGCTGCTAAATAAAAATCCATCAATAAAAATAACAATTTTATAAACGCAAATAAATTACGATTACCCTGCCATATAACAAAATGGTGAAAGACGCAATTTAGTCCATCAGTGTTAGCAGTTGGCAATCAATCTACTGGAAGAAAATTAGTGGGAAAAACAAATTTATAACGTTCGGCTACGGCAGTGTTGACTACATGTTTCCTAACTTTAACCAGTTCTACTGAAAAACCTCTGGTATCCTTTTTATCCAAAAAATCAGCCATTGCCAGACCGGCCTGTTTTCCCCATTCATAAATATCAGCACCATAAGCTGCTACCGCACCACGTTTAACCAAACCAAGCTCACTTGTAAAGATAGGAACGTCCCTATTATTGCAATTCTTTACGATGGTTTCAAAAGCTGAAAAGACTGTGTTATCAGGATTGGCAAAAAAAGCGTCGATTTTTTTGTTGAGCAGTGCATTTATTACAAGTTGTGCGTCAGCAGAATTATTTAGGGGTAGTGCTTCAAGCACGATTTGTTGCTCATTAGCCAAAGTTTTCAGTCTGTTGAATGCATCAACAGACTGAGGTTCTGCCTGATTATATATCATTCCGATCCTCAAAGGCTTGCTGTTTTTTGGTTTCACAGTGTTTTTTATGATCATAAAAGACGTATCAATGTATTGGAGGTTTTCCCCTACCCCGAATAAATTCTCAGGATGATTTCCTTTGCTATCTTCCAAACCTAAAATATTTGGCATTGCAGTTACACACATAAAAATTGGAATCTCTTTAATGCGTTGTGTTGCAGCTAATGTAGCTAAAGTTGTGGAGGTTCCTATGCCCACAACTTTTTTTGCTTGCATGAAGCTAACAATCTGATTCATAGCTCCCATATCTCCCTGTGCATTCTTGTATAAAATTTCAATTGTACCTTCATTTTCCCGATAACCTCGTTCGGCTAAGGCTTCTATAAACCCCTTTCTGGCGTCAGCTATTGTAGCATCCTCAAAAGCTTCAATAAATCCAACCGTTGGTGCATCAGCATTTTTCGGTCCTTTACACGATAAAAGTCCTATTCCTGACAATAATAATAGTAAAAATCTGTTATATTTCATTGACATAAATTATATCGTTGCAATTTACAATAATATGCTGTAGACTTGGGTTTTTAAAGTAAAATATCAAAGACAAAATAGCGGTTTTATTTTGAATATCATCTACAACCAGTTTCAGTAAGCACATCTTTAATAAAGAACACTTATGATCAACATATCATCTAAACTTCCCAATATCAGCAATTCAATCTTCAGTACGATGTCTCTATTAGCTACTAAGTATGAGGCGATAAACTTGTCGCAAGGTTTTCCTGATTTTGACTGCTCTCCTAAGCTTATCGATCTCGTCCACTCGCACATGAAAAAGGGGCACAATCAATACGCCCCTATGGCAGGTGTTCAAAGCTTACGAGAAAGAATAGCTGAAATAACCGAAAATCTATATGCAGCGATTTATCATCCTGACAGCGAAATAACCATTACTTCTGGCGCTACGCAAGCAATATTTTCCGCAATAGCGAGCATCATACGATCAGACGATGAAGTCATCTGCTTTGATCCAGCCTATGACTCTTATGCACCAGCCGTCGACCTATGTGGTGGTATTGTCAAAACGGTAACACTTTTGCCCGATAACTTCACCATTAATTGGGACGATGTGAAAAAACTTTTCTCCCATAAAACTAAATTAATTATAGTCAACACACCACAAAATCCAACGTCACGTACCTTGACAGACGATGATATGCGTCAACTGATAAAACTGACTAACGGTACCGATATTTTCATCATCAGTGATGAAGTTTACGACAAAATTGTATTTGACAATAACAAACATATAAGTGTTTCAAGCTACCCCGAATTGCGTGAACGAAGTTTTGTTATTTCATCGTTTGGTAAAATGTTTCATATGACAGGCTGGAAAGTGGGTTACTGTTTAGCTGCGAAGAAGTTAACCACTGAATTCAGAAAGATACATCAATATTTAGTGTTTAGCGTAAACACGCCAATTCAACATGCATTGGGGGATTTTTTGGAAGATGCCGACGAGTATCTACAATTGTCAGATTTTTTTCAGGGGAAACGAGACTTTTTGACAACAGCATTAAACAATACTCCATTTCGGGTATTACCTTCAGCAGGATCGTATTTTCTTTTGGCAGACTATGAAAAAATCAGCGACGAAGATGATATAGCCTTTACTAAAAGACTCGTCGCAAAACATGGCGTCGCTGCTATACCTTTATCCGTATTTTATAAGAACAAGATAGATAAACATCTTATCAGATTTTGTTTTGCCAAGAAACAAGAAACACTTGAAAAGGCTGTTGATTGTTTATCGAGTATCCATATACAGAGTAGATGAGTTATCTATCAATAATAAAGCATAGATAACTTATAAACCAAAGATATAAATTATCTACCATTTTGATTACTTTTATTATATTAAAGTTAAATTAAGACATGACACCGTTAAAAATAACTATATTTCAAGCATATTTATTTTGGGAGAATACAGAAAAGAATCTTTCAAATTTAGCTTTACGCTTATCTTCCCTTAAAGAAAAAACAGATCTTATTATTCTTCCAGAAATGTTTAATACTGGTTTTACAATGAATACAGGTAAATGTGCCGAAAAAATGGATGGCGTAACCATTTACTGGATGTTGGAGCAAGCGCGCAAATACAATTGTGTAGTGGCCGGCAGTCTCATCATTGAGGAAAACAATAAATACTATAACCGTTTCATCTGGATGAAGCCCGATGGTTCTTATCACAAATATGATAAGCGACACTTATTTACCATGGCCGGAGAAGAAAAGGTTTTTGCTGCCGGAAAAAAAAGAGTGATTGTTGAAATTAAAGGTTGGCGTGTGTGTCTACAAACATGCTATGACCTGAGATTCCCAGCCTTCAGTCGCAACTTGGGTAATGTCTATGATATCTTACTTTATATTGCGAGCTGGCCAGACGCACGAATTGCACATTGGAGGGCCTTGATACCTGCGCGAGCATTGGAAAATCAATCTTACGTAATTGGCGTAAATCGCGTAGGATACGATGGAAACCAGGTGTATCATTCAGGAGCATCAACCTGTGTAGCACCTGACGGGAGTGTAGTGTATTATAAGCCGGAGGATGAGGATCTATATACATTTACGCTCTACCCAGAGGACTTAAAGAAGATACGTGAAAAACTACCTTTCCTCCAGGATGCAGACCGCATACAAATTATTGATTAATTGAATTGGTTTAAAAGTTTTCACCGCCTGCCCAAACTTGGATCCTTAACAGGATAATATGTTGAGACTTTAGAGGGATAACCAATTCATGTTCGGAATGGAGCAGAACGAATATTAGTCCTTATAAGGTCTGTCTAATATTGCGGCTTTTATCACCGCATCGCGAAGATCAAAATCAGCATAGGTATTAAGGTTACTTTCATCTATTACATAAGGATCTAACCGTCCAGAGTGATGACCATAGGCAGGACGTGTTTCCTTTGTTCGTCTAACTTCTTTTGCTTCGTTCAGAACGCCCGTGTATCGCTCATATCTCTGATGAACCTCCGGTTGCTTTCTTTCCACCAATACTTCTTTATCTCTTATCTTTCTAAGCGGCTTCTTTTGATGTGGTTCAGCCTCTTCATATTCTATTACAACCTCACCTCTGGGCTGTTGGGGTTGAGAAGGATTTCGTTTTCTTGCTTTCTCCTGCTCCTTTTTAAAGTTAGCATATATCTGAAATCCAAAAACGATAGCGGCTATTATGAACGGCAGAATAGTTTCCATATAATAAAGGTAACAAATAGTTTCCATATTCAAGTATCCTTCAGAAAAGAGCTCATCAAAAATCGATTAAACTTGCTATTGAATCAGGAGTTACTTCAAGAAAAACCATAGAGAAAGCTAATTAATTAGTTCAATTCATTAAATTCGCAGCCACAAAAAAGTTCGTTCCGTTAAATGCAACTCACACGCTTAGAAATTAAAGGGTTCAAAAGTTTTGGTGACAAGATAACCATCAACTTCAATGAAGGTGTTACAGCAATTGTTGGTCCTAATGGTTGTGGTAAATCTAATGTAGTGGATGCCATCCGATGGGTACTTGGTGAACAAAGAACAAAAAATCTCCGTTCAGAAAAGATGGAGAATATCATCTTTAATGGTACAAAAACGCGTAAATCAGCAAATTTAGCCGAAGTATCATTATCTTTTGACAACACGAAGAATGTACTTCCCACCGAATTTTCACAGGTAACCATTACGCGTAAACTCTATCGGAGTGGTGAAAGCGAATATCGCTTAAACGACGTGCAATGCCGTTTAAAAGATATTACTGACCTATTTCTTGATACCGGTATTGGCAATGACTCTTACTCAATCATCGAGTTGAAAATGATTGATGAAATCATCAATAATAAAGAAAACTCAAGAAGGGCACTCTTTGAAGAAGCTTCTGGAATTTCTAAATATAAAGTACGCAAAAAACAGACGCTAAACAAATTAAAAGATACCGAGTCTGACCTAGACCGAGTAGAAGATCTGCTTTTTGAAATTGAGAAGAACCTTAAAAGCCTAGAAAATCAAGCAAAGAAAGCGGAGCGATATTATCGTCTTAAAGATCAGTATAAGGAATTGAGTATAACCTTAGCCTCTTTTCGTATTGCTAATTTTAGGGAAGCACTCATGCATCTCGATGAACAACAAAACCATCAAGACACTGAGAGAAATACCATAAGTGCACAGCTGGACGTTCTGGAGGCTACACTTCAAAAGTTAAAACAATCATGTTTAACGCAAGAAAAGAATCTTTCCGTACAACAAAAGGCGGCCAATGAATATACTTCAAAAATCAGAACGTATGAAAGTGAAAAAAAAGTAAAGAATGAGCAATTACGCAATCTGAACGATAAAGAGCAGCGTTTGCATAAAGAACTTACTAGCGACAAACAGCAGATTAATCATATACTTTACAATATCAAACGTTTGAATGAGGAGTTACTCGCTGAACAGCTGAAATTGGATGAGATTAAAGTGTCCCTAGACGAACAAAAGCAAGAAGTTGACGAATTGAGAGGTCAGCAACAAAACTCGAAAGCTAAGCTAGATCATGCTAATCGGGAAAGCAATGAGCTACAAAACAATATTTATAAACTAGAAAAGGAAATTACCGTTCTCCATATACAAAAAGACGCCTTAACGCAAGAAAGTGAAAGAAATATTATTGATACGGAAGCCAAAGAAACAGCCTTAGATGAATTTACAAAAGTGGTTGTTAATTTAGAGGAACGTGTAGCCGGTCTTCAGGAAGAATACAACCAGGTACTTTCCTTTGAAGAAGGACTTAGCCAACGCATTATAACCAAAGAATCGCTCATTCAGTCTCATAAGGATGAGCTTGCAAAAGGCAATCGAACACTAGACGCTAAGCAGAACGAATATAATCTTACTAAATCTTTGGTAGACAATCTTGAGGGTTACCCCGAATCCATTCGGTTTCTTAGAAAAAATGCTGGTTGGGCCAAACCCTACCCACTGCTGTCAGACATTCTATTCTGTAAAGAAGAGTATCGGGTAGCTATAGAAAATTTCTTAGAGCCTCTAATGAATCACTATGTAGTTAACAAACGTGCTGAAGCGATTAATGCCATTAAACTGCTAACTAATGCTTCTCGTGGGCGCGCCGGTTTTTTTGTATTAGAAGCGTTAACAGATACAACACCAGAAAATACCACTATAGAAAACACCCGAATGATTTCGGCGCTGGCAGTAGTTGATGCCGATCAGAAATATCGCCCGCTTATACAAGCGTTATTAAACCATGTTTACATTTTGAAAGCTGATGATGAGGCTGATTTAGAGACTGATTTGCCAGACACTCCCATGACCATTTTACACAAAAATGGGAAATTTGCAAAATTCAGACTAGGTTTAAATGGAGGGTCTGTAGGGTTATTCGAAGGGAAACGTATAGGCCGGGCTAAAAACCTCGACAATTTAAATAAGGAGATAAAGCAAATCACTCAACACCTGGAAAAACTTCAGAAAACCACATTACTGGAATCAGAGGAACTCAATAATTTAAAGGCGGACACTAAAAAGGAGGTTCTGGAGGAGACAAAGTTACAGCTTAACCGTTTGAATAATGAGCTGATTTCTGTAAAAACAAAACAAGAACAATATGTTACCTTTATCGAAAATAGTCAAAATCGTAAACACGATATCGCAACAAAAATAGCGGCAATTACGCAAGACCTGCTGGCATCAGAACCGAGATTAAACAGTTTAAACAAACAAAAAATCACACAACACGAAGAGTTGTTACGATTACAGGAGAATTTCAACGAGGTATCTGAGCGTCTAACAATGCTTTCTTCAGCTTTTAATCAGGAAAATATCAAGTTTCATCAGCAGCAGAATAAAGTCAATACCATCCATAAAGATCTTGAGTACCGAGAAAGTCAACACCATAGTTTAGAAAAGCGGATAGCACAATATACAACAGAATATCAACAAGTTAAAGAAGACATTAAAGACACCTTGCAACATGTAGATCATTCTGATGAAGATCTAATCGCTATGTATGCCGAAAAAGAATTGCTTGAAAAAGCGCTCCAGGAATCAGAGCAAGACTATTATGCTACGCGCGGGAGCATAAACAAAAAGGATGAGGAGATTACTGCTTTGCGTAAGCGCAAAGAGCACTTTGATTTGTTAACTAATGAAATAAAAGATAAGAAAACAACTCTTCGTCTAGAACTGAATACGTTAAAAGAACGATTGTCTGTTGAGTTTGATATAGATATCAATGATTTACTCGACAATGAGCTATCTGAGTCTTTAGGAGACGAAGATGAATTGAGAGCACGTACCGAAAAACTAAAAAAACAGCTGGAAGAATTCGGATCGATCAACTCCATGGCTATGGAGGCTTTTCAGGAAATTAACGAGCGCTATACTTTTATTCAGAAAGAACGGAAAGATCTTTTCGATGCGAAAGCATCTCTTTTAGAAACTATTAAAGAAATTGACGATACGGCTCGTGATAAATTTATGGAAGCCTTTACCAAGGTTAGAGCGCATTTTATCACCGTTTTCCGCTCCCTTTTCAACGAAGAAGATTCTTGCGATCTGGTGTTAAGCAAACCCGATGCACCATTAGAATCAGATATAGAAATTATGGCGCGCCCAAAAGGCAAACGCCCTTTATCCATTAACCAGTTATCTGGTGGGGAGAAAACGTTAACATCAACCGCTCTGCTATTCTCTTTATATCTATTGAAGCCTGCTCCATTTTGTATCTTTGACGAAGTAGATGCACCATTGGATGACACCAACATTGATAAGTTCAACAATATCATTCGTAAATTTTCCAATCAGTCGCAGTTTATTATCGTATCCCATAATAAACGTACCATTGCAAGCACAGATATTATCTACGGCGTAACCATGGTTGAACAAGGTGTGTCAAGAGTTGTTGCTGTCGATATGCGTGAAGTATAGTTATGGCTCGTTATGAGAGTTTAGCCGATACTTTACCACATCTTAACCGCAAAAACCGAGTAATATAGATAAGAAGACCCTGAAGCAAGTTATCGGTATTCAACAAATTTCAGTATGTTTGTTAAAATATCATTCTAGCCATATGCAATGTATCCCGAGCAAATTTCCTTTTGTAGTATTGTTACTTATTATGAGCTGCTGTGCAAGTGTTAAGCAACAAGAACAGACGGCGACGGTATCAGGTGGTGTAAACAATGGCCTATTATCGGATTTAAAAACACTTTCTTCTGATGTTTTTGAAGGCCGGAAGACGGGGACAGCCGGAGCGCAAAAAGCGAGGGAGTTTATTACAGAACGATTTAACAAATTACGACTAGAGTCATTCTCTACTGAACAGCATTTTCTCCAGGTTTTTGACTTCACTGATAAGAGCGGAGACACCATCAGTGGAACGAACATAATAGGTTACATACCCGGAAAGATGAAGGAAACTATCGTGGTATCTGCACATTATGATCATTTAGGTATAATCGATGGAGAAATATACAACGGCGCGGATGACAATGCTTCTGGTGTTGCAGCTTTACTTCATTTCGCTGAATATTTCACACACCACAAACCTAATTTTACCATTATTTTTATCGCCTTTGATGCAGAGGAAATGGGACTCCGAGGGGCCAAAGCATTTGTGGAAAATCCGCCCACATCCTTGAATAACATACATCTGAACATAAATATGGACATGATTGCCCATAATGAAAAGGGGGAGCTCTATGCTTCGGGAACATACCATTATCCAGAGTTAAAGGAATATATAAAACCAAATGACAGTCCTCAGCTAAAAATACTATTTGGTCATGACAACCCAAGAGAAGGCAGTAACGACTGGACTAATCAAAGTGATCACGGTGCTTTTCACACAAACAATATTCCTTTTATCTATTTTGGTGTTGAGGACCATAAAGATTATCACCAACCGACCGATATTTACGATAACATCAACGAAGAGTTTTATACACATGCAGTGGCAGCAATTTTAACTATTATCAAAAACATAGACGAAAAACTATCGAGTAAGGTCCAGATTCAAAAGAATAAGATTTCCTCATTGGTTAAATGAACAGGCTGTTAACAACATAACCAGTACGATAGATATCTATTGTACTGGTTATGTTCAATCATCGAGATAATCCTAACTGGCTATCTGTTACCTGTTTCGATCATCCCTTTAAATTCTTTATGTTTACCTAGGCTGCGCATAAGTCCTACAGACGAAGCGCTAACCTGTTGGCCCCTAAGTGACATCATTCCACGTTCACTTGTAGTACTTGAACCTGAAGGGCTTAGTAGTCGAAGTGCTTCAGCAATATACAATTCGCGTTCATCACCAAAATCGTAAGTGGCGATATCGAGATCATCTTCGCCTCTGAGCATATTAGTTCCCGAAATTTCATTTCCTGGAGTAAAACCGCTATAATAGTCTCCTTCTTCTTCGGCGTTTTTGGTAGAAAAGCTTGTTAAATATAAGTCGTAAATCCCTTCTATGCGTACTGGAAAAAAACCGACCGGCTTACCGTATGTGGTGGTGCCAACCAATTGTACAGTTACTCCTGAGGTTGTAGACCTTAAAGAATTAATCACCAGCTCACTGGATGAAGCTGTATTATCAGTTACCAGAAAAACAACGTTTTTAACTCCGTTTAGATTGCCTGCCTTAGCAAAAGTTCTTGTATTAGCTTCAACAGTATAACGGCCAAAATAGGTATCTGTACCTATGATTTCGCCACTACTATTTCTTACTGGCTGATTTTTCAAAATTTCGGCCTGTCCGTTCTGCATCATGGTGTTATAGTGTTCGGAAAACATGGTACCCGAAGCACTCGGAGGAACAATAAGATTAATTAAATGTTCCGCTGTACTCACATAACCTCCTCCATTATAACGCAAATCAATAATAAGATCTTCTACATCTTTAATAGCAAACTCATTGAACGCCTCGTTCAACACTTCTACAGAATTATCGCTATCCGAAAAACGAGCATAAGCTAAATAGCCTATATTTTCCCCATTTCTCTCGATCACAGATGACTTATATATAGGGCTACTTTCATATCGAGCGCTAACAAGATTTACCTCATAATCAGAACCATCTGTTCTTTTACCCGCTAGACGAACCATAAAAGGATCAGACAGCAATTCATTATTGATCACCTGTAGATCACGATTAAAATTCGAGCCAATCTCTGTATCATTAATTTTTGTTATAGTGGCAGCTCTTGTCAAACCCGCTTCTGAAGCAGGAGAACCTGGATATACCGCTTTAATAAACAATTCATAATCATTGTCGCTTGCACCAACAGCGGAGACAAAATAAATACCGATGTCATTCCCCTCTCCCTGTAAATTTACACCATTGATGAGATTTCTGATACCGGCACTTGCTCCCCCGTCTTGATCGGAAACATCTTCTATATAAGAGAATTTAGGTGCGCCCGAAACCGTACCCTCATGCTGTTCGGTAAGATCCAATAAGTTCTGCTCATAGTTTGCTAAATTAGAAGAGCCTGTAGTATACCTTCTAGGGTTAAAAGTATCGTAAGTAGGTAACTGCTCGTTCCAATAATAAATTTCTTTAGCATAAAGAAAAATGGAGTCATTGGTAAGTGCTACTCTATCGTCTGTTGGAGTTTGAAGTGTATTTCCCGTATCAATAGAGGCAGGATCTTTCTTACATGAGCTTGCTAAAACAAGTAGTATAAAAAAAACCGGGAGTAATTGATTGAATATGCTAGAACCCATATAGCGTTAAGCCTTAAATTATATTTTTCTCGCAATATACAATAAGTCTGTCTTTTTTTTATTTCGCGGTCCAAAGTTTTAACAGGATTTCACACTATTTTTATTATTTTGTATAGCGAATGGTAATTCATACGATCTGCAAAAAAAATTTACGGCACGCCTATTCTAATGGCATGCCGTAAATCCACAATGGACATGTGGGAAATCTGACGGATAAGTACCGGGTCAATATGCTCTCATTACCCTCATCTTCTAATAATCAATATCTAACAAGCTACCTAATGGAATCATAATTCCATTTTTTAGTTGTAGATAGTCTTCGGTTAACATCCATACCGTAGTTTCTACACGTTTCGGACCTTCGGTAGTATTAAAAGTAATAACCGATTTAGACTTAAATTCATTTCCCAGTCTTACGGCACTCTGTAGTTTATAACGTAATTCACTAACGTGGCTCTCCGGGGCATCAATTATCTTATACCTTTTTATATCCTCTTTATTAATCAATTCGGCAGCAATTGTGCTCATAACTATGTGTTTTAGATTCATCCATTATTAAACTCTAGGCCCATCATTAGATGAAGCTCGATACGAAGATTTTTCACTGTTACAAGTCGTAAATAAAAATCTCTTTTGGTTGGTCTGTTTCAACAATATTAAACAATTACAACCGTATGTTCAAACAGCAAAATAAATAAAAACTTTGCATTGACATATTCATGTTATAAAAATACGATTTAACATTAAAATGAAATAAGAAACCTTATAAAAACGTAAACTCTTAACAATTTTTAACGCTTTCGGGTTACTATTAGGTTATATAATCTTTACGACCTGAGAAAATCTAGCCAAACTATCATGTAAGGGATCGAGATCAGTCACTAGATAGTCAATCGCATTTACATTACAGACTTTCATTTTTTGTACCGAATTTAACTTTTCGGCTATACTGAGAATACCTGTTTTCTGAGAGCATCTTAGCATCGCTTTTTTTATCTGTACCACTTCCCAATCAGAATCAGTTACGCCATCTTCTACAGAAAGACTATTGGTACCCAATAAACATAAATCCACTCTGATTTCGGAAAGTTGATTGATTACCTGCGAACCGATTGTTACATTTGTGCTTCTTGCTAACTTACCTCCTATTAAGATCACATCGTCTTCAGATCGTTCTGCTAATTCGAGCGCTACAAGCGGGCTGATTGTAAAAAAAGTACACTGCATTTTTTCTGGCACCATTCGTGCAAGTTCTAACATGGTAGTACCACCTCCCAATAACACTGCCATACCATCCTGTATAAGTGTTATAGCCTTTTGCGCTATGCTCTTTTTGGATTCTCGCGCGTAAACCTCGTTGTCCTGAAATGGATACTGAAACGATTTTGACAAAGCTCCTCCATAGACTTTCAGCACTTTCCCACTTTCAGCCAGTTCATTCAAATCTCTACGTATTGTGTCTTCCGATACATTAAGCTGAACACTCAGATCTGATGACAATACTTTATTATGCAGATTAACTTCATGTATAATAAATGCCTGCCTTTCTTCTTTTAGCATATCCCAGTTAAAATTAATATGAATCGTAAATATAATTTTTTTTATCAACATTCATCCCTTCACTTATAGTTGGGCAATGCAATAGTATAAAACCATAGTAAACAAACACAAATTAACTTCTGACCAAAATCGCCGATTATATCGGGATCTATCAGGGTTTATCGGGAAAATGCTGATTAAAAGTAAGACATACCCTGATACCACGCAGATATATGGGGCCTGTTGGTTAGGAGTTAATAGGTAAAAAGCCACAAGAAACAGCTTATTAGTTTAAAATATAAAGCGAATTAATAAAACAATCTATTTTTAACACAAACATAATACATAATGCATAAAATTGCATTAAAATAGCCATTTAAATGCATATTTACTTAGTTTTTAAAAAGTAAAAATGCACAAACTTGCATAATCAAAGTAGATTACTTATTATTGTACAGCGATAACCAATAAAAAGACCTACGCATTTTTAAGGCGACTTGTGTATTAAGCTGATCGGGATTTTTCGAGAACAAAAGCGACTTAGCTTTAAATATATGGCACGAAGATGAACTTAATTAATCCTACATATCACCCCTTAAAATCAATCTACAATGAAGAAAAGACTACTCCTGTTTTTTATGGGATTTTTATTTGTGGCAGTCCATGTACTGGCCCAGGAAAAAACAATTACCGGTAGGGTAAGCTCTGCCAAAGATCAATCGCCTTTACCGGGTGTTTCGGTAAAGGTTAAAGAAACCAATCAAGGAGTTGGGACAGATGCACAGGGAAATTATAACATCCGCGCGGATGTTGGCCAGACGTTGATTTTCACCTTCGTTGGATCTGAAAGTAGAGAGGTTATCGTTACCGATAGCGAAGATCTTATTAACATTTCCTTAGACGACGATCAACGAGCGTTAGAAGAAGTAGTGGTGGTGGGGTTTGGAACGCAGAAAAGGACGTCATTAACGGGTGCGGTATCCACTGTTGATGTAGAAAAGACACTGCAAACACGCCCGATCACTGACGTTGCCCGCGGACTTCAAGGTGCCGTTGCCGGATTGAATATCTCCACTCCCAGCGGTGCCTTAGGGCAGAATCCCACGATCCGGTTACGTGGCGTAACCGGATCACTCAATGCCGGCGACGCAGGAGCCGCCCCTTTAATTCTGGTAGATAATGTGGAAGTACCCAGCCTCAATATGGTTAATCCAAATGACATCGAAAGCATGTCTGTCGTAAAAGATGCTGCCGCTGCGATTTATGGTACCCGGGCAGCCTTTGGTGTTATTTTGATTACGACAAAATCAGGTAAGCGAAATACTCCCACACGCGTTGAATACAGCAATAACCTGGCCTGGCAGAAACCAACAAAAACACCGAATATCGCTCCTGCAGCTGAAGGCGCAAGCGCTCAGCTAGCTGCTGCAAGAAGAGAAAACCCTTCACAGGAATTTGTATCGGTAGTTGGTACGCGCATTGATGATATTGCCATTGAACGTATGCGGGAATGGGAATCTTTATATGGTGGCCAAAATCTCGGAATGGAGATGGTGGAAGGACGTGACTGGGAGATGCGGGGCGGCGGACTCTATTTTTACCGCCCATGGGATGCCCCGGAAATGTATATGCGCAACAGCACGCCGCAGCAAAATCACAATCTTGGTTTCAGCGGCGGAAGCGAAAATATCAACTACAATTTAGGCTTGGGTTATTTAAATGAAGGCGGTGTATTAAAAGTCAATCCCGATAAATTTGAACGTTACAATTTAAACTTAGGACTGAACGCTTCCGTAAACAAATACCTGGACGTGTTTACCAAAGTGCTCTATTCCAATACAAATTATAACCAACCATATTCGTTTGGCGGCGATATTTACGACCCCTGGTTTTATCTCTATCGTTGGCCAAAAACTTTCCCTTATGGTACCATCGACGGTGAACCCTTGCGTAATTCCATTACGGAAGTGGAACAGGCACAAATGAATACTTTTAAAAATGATATGACGAGAATAACGTTAGGCGCTAAGCTTAATTTATTACCCGGACTTACCCTGGATGCCGACTATAGCTTTACCGCCTTCAATCAACAGGATCATATCAATGGTGGATGGGTTTCCGGTCTGGATTTTTGGGATGGCGGCGGACTAACCTACCGGACTTTCACCTCGGATGCACATAACCGCGTAGCATTTACCAACAGGAAAGAGAATAGACACGTGGTAAATGCGTATGCTACGTATGATAAGTCCATTCAAGATCATCACATGAAACTGACCGGCGGTCTCAATATGGAAACATTCCGTATGGGCGGTCAAACGGCACAACGCTTGGGCCTTATGGACTCGGAAATGCCGGAACTACCACTGGCAACCGGACAGCAAACCGTCAATAGCGAAGCCAGGCAATGGTCTACCTTAGGCTACTTTGCGCGGATTAACTACGATTATAAAAACAAATATTTACTGGAGTTGATCGGGCGTTATGATGGTTCTTCCCGCTTCCCGATGAATGACAACTGGGGCTTCTTCCCTTCCGCATCTGCGGGTTATGTACTGTCTGAAGAAGCCTTCATGGATTTTGCTAAACCTTACCTCAGTTTCTTTAAAATACGTGCTTCCTATGGAAGTGTTGGTCAGCAGGAAGTAGGCCTCAATCGATTCCTATCGACCATGCCCATGACGCCGACTTCAAATGTTAACGGACAATGGCTGATCGGCGACGCCTTTGTACCAACAATTGACAGCCCTGTCCCGGTATCAAGTACCTTAACCTGGGAAACGCTTACAACAAAAGAGATCGGTCTGGATGCTAACTTCTTTGACGATAAGTTAAACCTCGTATTTAATCGCTATAGAAGAACGATTAGTAACATGTTGTCGCCGGGCATAACGCTTCCAAACAGTTTCGGAGCCCAATCGCCAGTACGAAATTTCGGTGAAATGCAAACCAATGGTTGGGAACTGGAACTCGGCTATCAACACGCCTTTAATAATGGACTGAATATCAGCGTGCGTGGTCAGTTGAGCGATTTCACCGAAAAGATCACAAAATATGAGGATATCTCGAATATCAGTACCACAGGTACCTCAGACAGTCATTATCAAGGCAAAGTGCTAGGCGAGATATGGGGCTATGAAACCGATCGTTTCTTTACCCGTGACGATTTTCAACAGGATGCCAACGGAAACCTGATTACTACCGATAATGGCCGCTATATCCTCGTTCCGGGAATAGCCGATCAAAGTTTTTATGAGGCGGGAAACTTCTTTTATGGTCCGGGTGACGTGAAATACCGCGACCTCAACGGAGATGGCGTAATCGATGTGGGTGATGGAACGGCAGAAAACCCGGGCGATCGACGGGTTATCGGGAATACCACACCGCGCTATTTCTATGGTTTACGTATGGATTTTGCTTATAAGGGTTTTGACCTAGGGTTCTTTTTGCAAGGCGTAGCAAAACGCGACCTTTGGGCGTCTGGTAGCATGTTCGTTCCCGGCTTCCGAAACGAAGAGGCATGGTTTGAACACCAAATGGATTACTGGACCGAAGATAACCCTAATGCCTTTTATCCCCGGCCAACCATGCATAATCAAAGCAACGGGGTAAGAAACATGATGCCACAAACGAGATATTTATTAGACATGTCTTATTTGCGACTGAAGAATCTCACATTCGGTTATACACTACCGGAACACTTGACAGATAAAATCAAGATGCAAAGGGTAAGGGTTTTCTTTAGCGGAGAGAACCTGTTTGAATTTGATAACCTCGATGTTCCCATTGATCCCGAGGTGGATTATACGGATCTCGGCGAAAATGACCCCAATACCTTCGGACGGGTCTATCCTTACCGCAGAACATTTTCATTTGGTATACAAGCAACGCTATAAATTGACGAAATCATGAAAAAGTACATATATAAATGGGTTTTACTGATCGGTATCTTAACCTTCAGCAATTGTAAAAAAGATTTTCTGGAACGCGAGCCTTTGGATAGTATGACCGATGATAATTTCTGGAGCAATGAAGGCAATGTAGAAACGTTCTCCTATCGCTTTTATCGGGAGTTTTTTATGGGCTATGGCGCCGGGTATGGTTGGGGACCTTTTTGGTTCGGAAGTCAGGATATGATTGATGATTTTGCGCCAACGGCGCCAGCACAGTTTCCGCTCAATGTTCCCACGAACGACGACGCCAATTGGAATTTTGAATCGGTTAGAAGGGCGAATATTTATATCAGTCGTATCCCTCAAGTTCCCATGGAAGAAGAAGCCATTCAACATTGGACGGGCATAGCACGTTTTTTCCGGGGAATGGCCTATGCCGATCTGGTGAATGCTTATGGAGATGTGCCCTGGTACGATCAGGAATTGGAAGAAGATGATCCTGAACTCTATCGGCCACGGGATCCACGTACGGGAGTCATGGATCGCGTACTGGAAGATTTTCAGTTTGCCGCAGAACATGTCAGAATTAGCGATGGAACAGCAAAACTATCCGTTAACAAAGACGTCGTATTAGCTTATATGTCAAAGGTATTCCTTTTTGAAGGTACCTGGTTAAAATACCACGATATCGATCAGGAACGCGCTGCCACTTACCTTGAAGCAGCAAAATGGGCAGCCGATGAGCTCATCAGTTCCGGAAGATACAATCTACATGCAGACTATAGGGAGGTCTTTACGTCGACCGACCTTTCCGGCAATGCCGAAATTATACTTTTCAGACAGTATGAGGCGGGCATTCTAACGCACTCTCACATGTCGTATAACAACCGCGAATCGCAAACAGGTATCTCCCGCAATGCAGTTGAAAGTTACCTATGTGATGATGGTTTGCCCATCGAACTGTCTCCCCGTTATCAGGGCGATCGAAGCATTGAGCAGATACTCGCTAACCGCGACCCCCGTATGACGGCCACCCTTCGTTCTACGCTGAACGTTCAGGGCGTCCACGCCCCCTACTCATCCAGCGCCTATATGTCACACAAATTCTTAAATGATGGGCTGGCAACACTGCCGGAAGGGAGCGGCTCCCTGAACATCACCGACGCACCGGTGATGCGTTATGGTGAAGTGCTGATCAACTACGCTGAGGCAGCTGCAGAATTGGGTAATCTAACTCAGGAGGACCTCGACAAATCGATCAACGTATTGCGTGCCCGGGGCGGTAGTGAAATGCCGCCCCTGGAGGTTTCGGGTAATCAGGCCATGGTAAATGGTGCGGTTTATGACGATCCCGAACGAGACCCAACAGTGCCCGGTATCATTTGGGAAATAAGGAGAGAACGTCGCATAGAACTCATGTTTGAAGGACAGCGATATAATGATTTGCGCCGCTGGAAAAAGCTAGAGTATGTGGATACCAGAGGGAATGAGACCATGAACATGGGTGCATGGATAAATAAGTCCGACTATTCCGAACCACTAAATGACCTGATGCTGGATAGAACAGGTAATGAGGGCTATATTGTTCCAGCTTACCGGGCAGAGTCACAACGCCTATTTGACAATGACAAATATTACCTGGATCCACTACCAATTGATCAAATTACACTTTACCGTGAAAATGGTTCGGAATTAGTACAAAATCCAGGATGGTAATAAACAGATCAAAAATTATTTAACATAAAAATCCTTTGGCAAAAGACAAAATAAACTTATATTTTCATCTACAATAAAATAAATTCCAGTGGCAAACATCGATAAATGTTATTTAAATGCTATTGCTGTAAGCAGCATATAAATAACATTTATCGATGTTTGCCAAAAATTCTTTTTTGACGACAAGCGCATTATTATGATAAATAAAAAGTATTTCAGATTTTTCGTTTTAGCAGTTATTTGTTTCCATACCGCCTGTACCCAGGGTGCCTCAAATAATGCCGATAAAGAAAACAAAAAGTTAAAAAGCACCTCATCAGAAACCAATGCTACCATACTTACGGGGGCCGACCAGACAGCGGCTTACCTTCCCCTGCTTGAGGGGAAAAAAGTAGGGTTAATGGGTAATCAAACCTCCATTGTAGGTCCTGACGAAAAGCATCTGGTTGATGTTTTATTAGCAAATAACGTTGACCTGCAATTCGCTTTTGCCCCTGAACATGGTTTTCGGGGCAGCATAGAACGTGGCGAAAAAGTGGCAAATGATTTGGATGAAAAAACCGGATTGCCTCTGCACAGTTTATACGGAAAAAATGAAAAGGCCGACTCTATCGTTGCATCTATCGATGTTATGATTTTTGACCTACAAGACGTTGGTGCCCGCTTTTATACCTATATCACGTCCATGCATCGCGTGATGCAGTTATGTGTTAATCAAAATAAAAAACTGATAGTACTAGACAGACCTAATCCAAATGGCGACCAAGTGAACGGTCCCGTGAGAAAAGATGATAAATTCAAATCCAATGTAAGTTATCATAAAATAGCCATGATACATGGTTTAACCGTGGGAGAATTAGCCCAAATGATTAATGGTGAGGGCTGGCTGGAAGATGGCAAACAATGTGATTTAACGGTCATTCCTGTTAAAAATTGGGATCATAATACCAAATATGAATTACCAGTAGTCCCATCCCCTAGCCTACCTAACTATTTATCTGTACGCCTGTATATGTCGCTATGTTTATTTGAAGGAACAGACATCAATGTGGGCAGGGGGACAGACTGGCCTTTTCAGGTGTTGGGTTACCCGGACCCTGAGTTTGGTGATTTCACGTTTAATCCAGGATCAAAACCCGGAATGAGTGCGCACGTTGAGCAGCAGGGAAAAACCTGCTATGGCATAGATCTGAGAGAAGAAGACGCCGTTGATGCTACATTTACCTTAAAATACCTGATTGACTTTTACAATAAATCAAAAAAAGCAGGTTTTGCCGACAAGTTCTTTTCCCGTCCCGAATTTTTTAACAAACTTGCCGGTAACGACCAACTCATCAAACAGATAAAAGCTGGGATGACGGAAGAGCAAATTGCGGACACCTGGCAAGACGAACTTCGTGATTATAGAAATATGCGTAAGAAATATCTTCTGTACACAGATTTCCAATAAACACTACCTCAGATGAAAATACTAAACAGCATACTTATCCTTTTATTTCCGTTTTTAACATCCCATGCGCAACATTTTAAGTTTGCTCATGTAACCGACACTCATATTGGCAGCAAAACAGGTGCGGAAGATTTAAGAAGAACGATAAAAGACATCAACCAGAACAATGAAATTCAGTTTATTATCATCTCCGGAGATATCACCGAATTTGGTTCCGATGAAGAGCTGACCTTAGCCAAACAAATACTCGATAGTTTACACAACCCCTATTACCTAGTGCCCGGCAATCACGACACGAACTGGTCTGAAAGCGGGGGAAATAGCTTTCGAAAAATTTTTGGTGATGAAACATTTTATTTCATCCATGATGGCTATCGTTTTGCAGGGACAAACTCCGGACCCAACATGCGTATGGGGCCTGGTCAAATACCAAGAGAAAACTTGGTATGGATGGATTCTATACTCGCAATTGATCCGGAATTGCCCTTAATTTATGTAAATCACTACCCACAGGATTCTTCCTTAAACAATTGGTACGAATCCATTGATCGATTAAAAAAGCACGATATACGCTTAATGTTATGTGGACATGGTCATATTAACGAAAGCTATGATTTTGAGGGTATACCCGGCGTTATGGGTCGTTCAAACCTGCGAGCTGAGCAGGAAACCGGAGGCTATAATATCGTGACGATTTCCTCAGAAGAAGCTACATGTCAGGAACGAACCCCAGACAGTATAACACACAAACCTTGGCATAGCGTTAAATTGCACAATCACCATTTTGATCAGTCGCCGAACGGATACCCGCGTCCGGATTATTCGATTAATAGAAAATATAGCGCTGTTAAGCAAGCATGGATATTTGAAGATAAAAGTGATGTTGGTGCAGGTATGGCTTATGCAAAAAATAAAATTGTTAGCGGAAACACTAACGGTGAGGTCTACGCTATAAATGCCAAGAGTGGCAAAAAATTATGGCAGTTTAAAACCAAAGGCAAAATATATTCAACGCCGGCCGTGTGGAAGAATACGGTAGTGGTTGGCTCAAGCGACAATTATATTTATGGCATCGACCTAAAAAGCGGTTCGTTAAAGTGGAAAATAGAGACGCAGAAAGCGGTTCTGGGATCGCCATCAATTGAAAAAGGGATCGCCTACATTGGCGGGTCAGATGGAACTTTTAGGGCTATACGTGTGACTGACGGCGATGTTTTATGGACCTTTGAAGGTTTAAAAGGTTACCTCTCCGCTAAACCAACGGTATACAACAATATAGTCTATTTCGGCACCTGGGGAAATGAATTTTATGCTTTGGATATTTCCACCGGAGAAAAAAAATGGGAATGGCATAATGGAGCTACAAGCCGGATGTTATCACCTGCAGCATGTTATCCCGTGGCTACAAACGGGCGGATCTTTATAGTTGCACCAGATCGCTATATGACAGCACTGGACGCAGAGAACGGAGAGCTTATTTGGCGAAAACAATTAGACGACTACAGGGTCAGGGAATCAATTGGCCTTTCTACTGATAGCTTATTGATATACGCAAAAACGATGGACGGGCAGCTTATAGGGATCTCTACAACTGCTCCAGACATGGAAATAGCCTGGCAGTCTACACTCAGGCTTCCTTATGAATTAGCACCAACCGCCATCGTAGAATCAAACAACAATATACTGGTTCCTAGCCATTCAGGTTTACTATCTGCCGTTGGTAGGCAATCTGGAAAGGTAATTTGGCAATATAAAATATCCAACTGCCTGATTAACCCACTATTACCGATAAAACGCAATAAATTGGTGGTAAGTACAATGGATGGTAAAATTGTCAGTCTAAAATACTAGTTAATGAAAACCAAAGGATTATTCAAACCGGTTTTAATATTTATCCTATGCTTGATGGTTAGTATCCCCTCGTGTACAATAAAGGACAATAAAGCACCCAAAACGGTTATCCGTATTAACCAACTGGGCTATTACCCGAAAGGCGTAAAAGTAGCTGTTTGGGGATCCCTTCAGGAGCGAAACATCGACTCCTTTTTCTTGGTCGACGCCCGAACAAATAAGGAAGTGTATCAGGCGAAAGCGAGCGATCCCTATGGAAAATATGGGCCATTTCAACAGACATATAGATTGGACTTTTCGGCTTTTACCGACACCGGCAAATACTATTTAAAAACTGGCGCCATCAGATCTCCCGAATTCCGCATTGCTAACGACGTATACAAGGGAACCGCCGACTTCGCCCTCCGCTATATGCGGCAGCAACGTAGTGGATTTAACCCTTACTTAAATGACTCCTGTCACACTCAAGACGGTTATACGATGTACGGCCATATGCCAGACAGCACCATCATTGATGTTTCAGGCGGATGGCATGACGCTTCTGACTACTTACAGTACAGCACCACCACCGCCAACGCTACCTATCATTTGCTGGCCGCCTATAGAGATTTTAAATCGGTTTTCGATGATCGTTATCAAGCTAATGGTTTAGCGGGAAAAAACGGAATCGAGGATATCTTAGACGAAGCTGCCTGGGGATTAAAATGGTTAAAGAAAATGCATCCCCGTGAAGATTGGTTATTTAATCAACTGGCCGACGACCGTGATCATGCTGGGATGCGACTGCCTACCGACGACACCACCGACTATGGGATGGGATCCGGTGGACCTCGCCCCGTATATTTCGCTAGCGGAGAAGTACAGGGTTTAGGTAAACATAAAAATAGAACTACTGGAGTTGCCTCTACTGCCGGTAAGTTTGCCAGCGCCTTCGCGCTCGCATCCCAGTTATATAAAGATATAGATAATGGAGAAGCCATGATCTATAAAGACAAAGCATTATCGGCATATCACCTAGGGTTAGCCAAACCTGGGGTATGCCAAACAGCGCCTAACATGGCACCGTATTTTTATGAAGAGGATAATTGGGAAGATGATATGCAACTTGGTGCTGTAAACCTATGGAAACTAACCAAAGAGCGGCACTTTTTAGTACAAGCGATAGATTACGGAAGAAAAGAAAAAATCACAGCCTGGTTAGGAGCCGATACCGCTAGGCATTATCAATGGTATCCTTTTCACAATTTTGGACATTACGAAATAGCCAACGGAAATGCAGAACCCAGTGGAGAGTTCAGTGATTACTATAAGGAAGGCATCGAAAAGATAAATCGAAAAGCAGAAAAAAATGCCTTTTTGAGAGGAGTACCATTTATATGGTGCTCTAACAATTTAACAGTTTCTTTTGCAATACAGTGTTATTTATACCGACAACTAACGCAAGATGCCACCTATAAGGCATTGGAACAAGCTAACATTGATTGGCTTTTCGGTTGTAATCCTTGGGGAACTAGTATGGTATATGGCTTGCCAGAATGGGGAGACACACCTACCGCGCCCCATTCTGCATTTACAGAACTGAATAACTATCCTGTTGATGGTGGTTTGGTAGACGGGCCTGTATATGGGAATATTTACAATAATCTTATTGGAATAACCCTATATAAGCCTGACACATACGCCTCATTTCAATCTGAACTTGTCGTCTATCATGATGATTATGGCGACTATAGTACGAATGAACCAACGATGGACGGAACAGCATCATTAGTTTATTTACTCGCAGCTAAAGAAAACGAGTCATCGGAGGTGGCTCGTGCAAAAAAGTAACCGACAGTTATGGGGCTGTTATACGTGGTGATACTACTGAAAGGAATATTTCATTGATTTTTTCGGGAGATGAGTATACAGAAGGTTTAGAAACCATTTTAGATGTATTAAAAGATAATCAGGTAAAGGCATCTTTCTTTTTTACAGGTCGGCTATATGCAAACAGGGAAAACAAACCATCTATTGAGCGTATAATAAATGACGGACATTATATTGGTGCGCACTCCGACCAACATTTACTATATTGCGATTGGAAAAAACGAGATAGCTTGTTGGTTACTGAGAAGGAATTTAGTGATGATTTGAATGAAGTATATCGAAAAATGCAAGCATTTGGAATAGATAAACAGAAAGCCGCTTACTTTCTTCCTCCTTATGAATGGTATAACAGTGAAATAAGTAAATGGACAACAAAACATCATTTACAATTAATTAACTTTACGCCCGGAACATTGACAGCAGCAGACTACACATACCCCGAAATGGAAAACAGTTATCGTTCGTCTGAAGTAATTCT
The DNA here is from genome assembly GCF_014334135.1 of Olivibacter sp. SDN3. NCBI lineage: Bacteria > Pseudomonadati > Bacteroidota > Sphingobacteriia > Sphingobacteriales > Sphingobacteriaceae > Olivibacter > Olivibacter sp. SDN3. Next base: position 4,121,867 of record NZ_CP060497.1, on the reverse strand, counting down.
GAATTCGATATTTCATTACGAGAAAGAAAGTAGTACGGATTTAAATGGATTTATTATGCTTATACATGTCGGCGCCGGGCCGAAGAGAAAGGATAAGTTTTATAATAAATTGCCCCATCTCCTCAATAAACTGATGGAGAAAGGCTACAATTTCAAAAGGATTGACGAGTTATTGATTTAATATGCATGTTTATTTATATTTAAAATATAAAAATGCATAAAAATGCATATTTTAGCTCTTTAAAAATAAAGATTGACAGTTAAACAATACGATGGATTATACAACTGAAAAAGAATCAAACTACAATGATTTGGAAAAAATGTCAGTTAAGGAACTACTTACTAACATTAACAGAGAGGATCAAACTGTTCCCGCTATTGTGGAAAAATCCATTCCACAGATTGAAACCGTGGTAAACATTACAGCGGCAAAGATGGAAGAAGGCGGCAGATTATTTTATATAGGTGCCGGAACAAGTGGTAGATTGGGAATATTAGATGCCTCTGAGTGTCCACCGACCTTTGGGGTACCATTTGATTGGATTGTGGGACTCATTGCAGGCGGAGACCATGCTATACGAAAAGCGGTTGAATTTGCGGAGGACGATAAAGAGCAGGCTTGGAAAGACCTTTCAGAACATAGAATCAATAGTAACGACGTAGTATTAGGTATCGCCGCGTCAGGAAGTACGCCGTATGTGATAGGTGGACTGGAGGCTGCAAATAAAGCTGGAATTACAACAGCTTGCTTAGTATGTAATGCTAACACACCAGTGGCAAAAGTAGCCAAGTTTCCTATTGAAGTTATTACCGGTCCTGAATTCGTAACCGGCTCAACCAGAATGAAAGCCGGCACCGCGCAAAAGTTAGTGCTAAATATGCTGAGTACTTCTATTATGATTAAATTAGGAAGGGTAAAAGGCAACAAAATGGTTGATATGCAGTTAACCAACAACAAACTATTTAACAGAGGCGCTAGAATTATTATGCAAGAAACCGGAGTTAATCAAGAGAAAGCGAACCAACTATTGGAAGAATATGGGAGCGTCCGTAAAGCCATCGAGAAAATTCAAGATATAAAAGCCTAACATACATCAGTTAAACAAAGAAAAGAATGGCGCCTCTAACCTTATTTAGCTTTCTATTGATCTATTTTGGCGTATTAGTGATCGTTGCCCACGTCACTTCCAAAAAGTCTGCAGACAATGCCACCTTTTTCATCGCGAATAAAAATTCCAAATGGTATATCGTTGCTTTTGGAATGATCGGTACGGCATTGTCTGGTGTGACTTTCATATCCGTACCTGGAGCAGTTGGAAACGGAAGTTTTGCTTATTTTCAGTTCATATTAGGCAATGCTGTAGGCTTCGTTATTATAGCGCTGGTATTACTCCCCCTTTACTACAAGATGCATCTTGTTTCTATCTACACCTACCTGGAACATCGCTTAGGGTATCTCAGTTACAAAACAGGTGCAATGATTTTTTTGATTTCCAGAACCATCAGCTCTGCCTTTAGGCTTTACTTAGTTGCAATTGTATTGCAACGTTTTATATTTGATGCCTGGAACGTCCCCTTTGCGCTTACCATTATAATCTGTTTGGCCCTTATTTGGCTTTATACGCACAAAGGCGGGTTGAAAACGATTATTATTACCGATCTTTTGCAAACGTTCTTCTTACTATTATCGGTTGTTCTTTCCATATATTTCATAGCAGATAGTTTAGGGTTAAATTTCTTACAGACGATAGAGACCGTAAAGAATAGCAGTTATTCAAAAATTTTCTTCTGGGAGGATTTTATGGGCAGTAAATCTAATTTTTGGAAGCAGTTTTTGGGAGGTGTATTTGTCACCATAGCAATGACCGGGCTTGATCAAGACCTCATGCAAAAGAACTTGAGTATGAAAACAATTGGTGAAGCACAAAAGAACATGTTAACTTTTACTGTTATTTTTGTTTTTATTAACCTTTTCTTTCTTTCCGTCGGAGCTCTTTTATATATTTATGCGGCTAAAAATGGTATAGACTTTGATTCCTTAAGAACTCCCGATCATCTATATCCTGAAATCGCCTTAAATCATCTAGCAATTGTTCCCGGCATTATTTTTATGTTAGGGCTAACTGCCGCTACCTTTGCTACTACCGATTCTGCATTAACGGCTTTGACCACCTCCTTTTGTGTTGATTTCTTAAATTTTAACAAAAAAGTTGATCCGAACGATAAAAAACTTATTCAGACCAGAAATAAAGTTCACTTTACTTTCTCACTCCTCATGCTGGTGATCATCTTGCTATTTCGTGTAATAAATAACGACTCCGTGGTTATAGCTATTTTTGTAGCAGCAGGCTATACTTACGGCCCTCTATTGGGGCTGTTTGCTTTCGGAATGCTTACAAAACGCACTGTACGAGATAAGATTACACCATACATCTGTGTTCTATCACCAATACTTACCTTTGCCATCGACTATTGGCTGCAACATAGTATTGGTTATATTGTTGGATTTGAGCTGATCTTACTGAATGGCTTCTTAACATGGTTGCTACTCATGATTACCAGTAATAAACATGCCCCACATCAAATTTCATAAGAATCTAGTGTCAACGTAACGTCGTTAGTTATACCTTAATGTATATTTTATTTTTATCTAATAAATAACAGATCACCCACAACAGACATAGAAAACATACAGCATAGACAAAAGATCCCACTTCAGGGGGACCAGGGAATTCAGCACAGATATTAGTATAAAACCACCGCAACGGCGTAGTGAATAACTGTTCTCCTGCGTCGTCTACCCCGGCCTTTATTCTAACGAGCGCTAATGTTTTTGGTATTAATGCACTTACCACGAAAATAAAAAGCGGGTTTTTACCAAATACATCGAAAAACCCGGTGAGCCAATTCCTGACTTTTTTAATTTCAATAAACCAAATCATCGTGCTGATAGTAGTTAGTGCTAAACCTCCTGCATATAAGACATAGGAGCTGGTCCATATCTTTTTGTTAACAGGAAAGATTAAGCCCCAAGATAGGCCAGCAAGTGTTAATAATGCTGCTGCTACCATGAATACACTAATCATCCGAAATACCAGATAGGGCTTTTCGACATTACTTGCTGCTACATTTCCCGTATAACGTATATAATTTCCAACCAAATAGCCGATAATCACTTGAACAGTAGCAGGAAATGTACTCATCAAACCTTCCGGTTCAAAAGCAACCCCTTCCCCTTTATACATATGCGCTACTCCCAGCAGTTTCTCATCGATAGCCGTACCGAACCAGCCTTGCAGACTGTATGGATCGGCTCCCCCAAAATAAATACAAGCTATCCAATAAAGTACCAGTATAGCTGTACTAGTGAGTATAATAGCTTTGGGTTTCAGAAAATAAACAATTATTGAGGCCAAACAATAACATAGCGCTATCCGTTGCAAAACACCCAAAATACGAACACCATTTGTAGCGTCTGTTGGATCTACCCACCCTCTGAAAGTAATACTATTCCCAGACCAACCGACAAAAGGCCACCAATTCAGTACCAGGCCTATTAAAAAAATCAAAGCACTACGCTTAAGAACCTTTTGCCAAAATAATCGGTTGCCATGATCCTTCAATTTGGGCATTACAAAAGCCATAGCATTTCCTACCGCGAATAGAAAAAAGGGAAACACCAGATCAGTAGGCGTGCATCCATGCCAAGGCGCATGTTCCAAAGGAGAAAATATAGCATTCCAGCTTCCCGGATTATTTACCAATATCATTAAGGCTACTGTAGCACCTCGAAAAACGTCTAATGAATAGTATCTTTGATTCATAAACTACTTTTAGTGATTACAAAAATTTAAGTTAATCAATAGTTATCATAATTAATACGATTAAGATAAAAAATTAGTCAACAGCAACAATAGGGTACGTATTCGTACATGTGGGTGTAGCGATACATATTTTATAATAATATTGTAAAATTTAACTTGTCAATATAACATGTTTAATAATCGTCTATATATTTCAGAATCAAAAAATGCACTTAAAACAACGTTTATGTAACAAAACAAGCGACTCAACTGGCCTTTTGTCATTAATTCTTCAAAAAGAGTTGCAACGGATAAAATCATATCATAATAATACGACAAAAACCATTGATTGGCTCGTTTTTTGCTATAGAAAGGTAGCAAAAAAAAAGTGGTAAAACCCTAAAAATCAGACAACTTTTTTGCTTCTCAATCGTTATAAGAAAAATAAATTTTGTACTTTTGCACACTTTATAAAGAAAGGGGCATATAAATAATTAATGAGACAGCTCAAGATAACACAGTCAATTACTAACCGTGAATCGCAATCGTTAGATAAGTATTTACACGAGATTGGTAAAGTTGACCTTATTACTGCAGAGGAAGAAGTAATTCTTGCTCAAAAAATCAGAGAAGGCGATCAAGCCGCTTTAGAACGTTTAACTAAAACAAATTTACGTTTCGTTGTATCTGTAGCCAAGCAATACCAAAATCAAGGGTTAACGCTAGGCGACCTTATAAATGAAGGAAATTTAGGTTTGATCAAAGCTGCCAAGCGCTTTGATGAAACAAAAGGTTTTAAGTTTATTTCATACGCTGTATGGTGGATCCGTCAATCTATCTTGCAGGCTATCGCAGAACAATCACGTATTGTACGTTTGCCATTAAACCAAGTTGGCTCTTTAAGTAAAATCAGTAAAGCTTTTTCTCGTTTGGAGCAAGAATATGAGCGCGAACCCTCTCCGGAGGAATTGGCAGATATTCTAGAAACTACTGTAGATAAGATTTCTGATACATTAAGCAATTCAGGTCGTCATGTTTCGATGGACGCACCATTTGTACAAGGTGAAGAAAACACACTACTTGATGTATTAGAGAACCATGATCCGAATACAGACAGTACGTTAATAGATGAATCCTTGTCGGAAGAGATTAAACGTTCATTAGCCACTTTAACGGAGCGGGAAAGGGAAATCATCGTATTGTTCTTCGGCTTAGGTTCCAATCACCCATTATCGTTAGAAGAAATAGGCGAAACTTTCAATCTAACCAGAGAACGCGTACGTCAAATTAAAGACAAGGCACTTCAAAGGTTAAGACATACGTCACGGAGTAAAATCTTAAAGTCTTACCTAGGGTAAGTGCTTAAGATATTCTACTAATGAAATTTCAAAGCAGCTTTTCTCTAAAGCTGCTTTTTTTTGTTTGACCAACAATCGCGTTATTATATGAAATTATCAAATTGATATTTTAAAGCTATATTTAAAGCTATATTTTATAGATTTGTCAAAAATTAACCTTATAACATCACATAATGACAAATAAATACCAATCAGAGTTTAACTCTTGGATCGAGAAAGAAAAACAAGCAATAGAACTTATAGGAATTGTTGGGCAATTATGGTTTGAGAGATCAATTGAACTTGTACTCTTTAGGAGCCCCCTGTTCGATGTCAGCAGTAGTCAAATTCTGGCTACCCATCAATATGCGCGTGAAATAAGCAATAAAGATATTTCGATATACGATACTTTAGATATTGCAAAGGCTATAAAAAACAGTAACATTGCCCCTAGTCGAATCGATGTAGGCAAATTACTTATTCTTTGGGTAGAAAATCATCAAAAATATTCTTCTGTACACGATTTCGTAATCAAAGAACTCGCTAAGCATATTGGAAAAGGTAAGAAAAACTTACGCAAAAGAGATGTTATACTATATGGTTTTGGTAGAATTGGGAGGCTGCTGGCAAGAGAAATAATTACGCAAACGGGAAAAGGAGAACAACTTCGCTTAAGAGCAATTGTTATTAGAGGAAACGATAACGATAGTTTGCAAAAGAGAGCTGATTTACTGGCAGCCGATTCTATTCACAATCGCTTCAAAGGAACTGTCAGCTTAGATACCGAACATAAAACACTAATTATAAACGGACAGCGAATACATCTAATCAGTTCGGAGGAACCAGATAAAATCGACTATACAAAGTATGGAATCACTCATGCTTTGCTTATTGATAATACCGGAGCATATCGTGATAGAGCAAACCTAAGCAGACATTTAAAAGCAAAAGGTGTTGAAAAGATCCTACTCACCGCTCCTGCAAAAGACGATGTCCCAAACGTAGTTTCCGGTATAAACGAACACACAATTAACTTGCAGGATGAGCATATTTTCTCTTGCGCTTCTTGCACGACCAATGCCATCGTGCCTGTTTTGAATCTAGTAGATAATCTATTTCAAATACGTAAAGGACATATCGAAACAGTCCACGCATATACTAACGATCAAAATCTACTGGATAATTATCATAAAAAAGCGCGCAGAGGGAGAGCTGCACCACTAAATATGGTTATAACAGAAACGGGATCTGAAAAAGCGGTGGCCAAAGTTCTTCCTTCACTTGCCGGTAAATTAACGAGTAATGCCGTTAGAGTGCCTGTGCCAAATGTATCATTGGCCATTTTAAACTTAACAACCAATAGGACATTATCGTTAAAAAATATTTCAGAATCGTTAAAGCACGCGGCCTTATTTGGTGATTTTTCCGAACAGATAGACTATTCGATTTCAAAAGAACTAGTAAGCAGCGACGTCATCGGCAATAGTCACGCCGCAATTATTGACGGTCCTGCAACAATAGTTTCAAAAGACAGTAAATCTGTTATTTTATATATATGGTACGATAATGAATACGGTTACAGCAGACAGGTCATTCGGTTTGCAAAGAAGATAGCTGGAGTTGTACGCCTTACTTACTATTAATGTACAACAACAAGGACCCCTAAAACATGAATTGGGGTCCTCTATTAACGTTCGGCTTCTCTTTTTTAATTTATTAAGCTAACACTTCTTTTTACAAAACTAGTAAGTTCAGATCCTGTCAGCAAGCCTCTCGATAACAGCGCTAAATCAAAAGCTTGCTTTGCCAAATTCTCCTTTTCTCCATCGTCAGCAGATGATAAGATACGTCTAATAAGTGGGTGATTGCCATTGACAGATACTTTATAACTATCCGGGAGATTACCGTAAAATCCCATTCCTCCACCATTTTGGGCCATGTCTTTCATTCTGCGCATAAACTCGTCCATAGTTACGGTTACCGGCATTTCCTCACTTCCAAGTGCCTCAATTTCTACCTGCATATTCTCTTTACCAATCGCTTTCTCAAATAGCGACTTAACAGTACCACTTTCCTCTTCGCTTAGATCCAATGCTTTATCGTCATCCTTTTGAATAAGCTTATCAATCACATCGGAGTCTACACGTTTAAGTTGCGTCTTCTCTAGCTTTTGCTCCAAATAATTAACAAAATGACTATCAATTGGAGAATCTAATAGCAATACATCGTAGCCTTTATCTTTCGCTGCTGTGACGAAACTATCTTGCGTTGCAAGATCATTGGAATAAAGGTAAATGATATTATCATTTTTATCTTTCTGGATATCCTTCACCTTTTCAGCATATTCTTTTAAAGTGAAGAACTCCTTGTCAACATTCTGAAGTAAAGCAAAATCATTTGCTTTTTCTGCAAACTTATCCTCACTTACCATACCATACTTAACAAATAGACCGATATCTTTCCATTTGTCCTCGAATGATTTACGTTCAGTTTTAAACAATTCATTCAGTTTATCTGCTACCTTTTTAGTGATGTAATTACTGATGCGTTTCACGTTGCTATCGGCTTGCAGGAAGCTTCTTGATACGTTCAACGGAATATCAGGTGAATCTATAACCCCATGTAACAACATCAAAAACTCAGGAACGATGTCCTTTACCTCATCCGTAATAAACACCTGCCGAGAGAATAATTTGATCTTATTACGTTGAAGGTCAAAATCATTCTTGATTTTTGGAAAGTACAGTATTCCTGTTAGATTAAAGGGATAGTCTACATTTAAATGAATCCAAAATAATGGTTCGTCAGAAAACGGATACAATTCCCGGTAGAAGGCCAAATAATCCTCATCCTTAAGTTCGGATGGAGCCTTAGTCCACGCGGGGTTAGTGTTATTGATGATATTATCTACTTCGATAGACTTATATTTAGGCTTACCTTCCGCATCCTCACCGTCCGGCTCTGATTGTGTTTTTTTTCCAAATTTTATTGGAACAGGTAGGAACCGACAATATTTGGCCAAAATTTCGTCAAGCTTGGACTTATTAAGAAATTCTTCTGACTCCTTGTTGATGTACAAAATGACATCGGTCCCTCTTTCAGCTTTTTTCCCTGTCGAAATTTCATAAGAAGTACTACCATCACATACCCATTGAGCGGGCTCAGCGTCGGTTTGATAAGAAAGTGTTTGAATTTCTACCTTATCTGCCACCATAAATGCCGAGTAAAAACCTAAACCGAACCTACCGATGATTTCATTAGCATCTTTAGCTTCCTTAAATTTCTCCATAAATTCGGTAGCACCGGAAAACGCGATTTGATTTATATATTTTTTAATCTCGTCAGCTGTCATTCCAATCCCCTTATCAGAAATCGTAATAGTTTTCGCCACTTCATCTAATGAAATCTCTATCGTGGCGTCTCCAACTTCTCCCCGATAATTTCCCAATGACGCTAATCTTTTTAGCTTTTGAGTTGCATCAACGGCGTTCGAAACTAATTCGCGTAAAAATATTTCATTATCTGAATATAAAAATTTCTTGATAACCGGAAAAATATTCTCGGTATGAATAGATATGTTTCCTTTCTCTTGCATAATAATTCTATTGTTTTTCAAATGATTTACAAGATATGTTCCATTTTATACAAAAGACATCCTGACACGCCAATTTGACACAAAATAAAAAAAGACAAAAAAGAATGTCATTCTCTCACCGTCAGTAAGTTTAGTTTTCAAATCTTTTAAGGATTTTTTATACTAAAAAAGAAGGCGTCTAAAAAGGGCGCCTTCTTTCTTTTTGTATCTACCTGTAGAGTCTATCGGTTTTAGGATGTTACTCTATGCGACCAATGGTTGATAGCAGTAGTTTATCCATTTGGGGTCATAAATAAGGGGATTATTGTATTTAGGTTCGTTGTTTGGGCCTGACGAAGTTGTTTTCAGGAGCTTTTTCGACCATTTTCTCAGGTTATGCCCTATACACATCAGGGCGAACTCAATATCGACCTTTTCAAGCCCCCTCATGGTTAACCTGTTGAATCTGTTGTTGCTTTTCATCTGTCCGAAGACCGCCTCCACTTCTATGGGGCGTTTACTCCGGTGGTACTTTCCTGTTTCCGATGTTAGACGTTCGCGTGCCCTGGTCTTCAGTTCGTTCAACCGGTGGTTGACTTCGATGATCCTGTTTCCCTGCGCTTTATGGCACTGCCCCCGAAGCGGGCAGCCTTCACAGCGTTCGGCCCTGTAATAGCTCACCCGGGAACTATATCCATTGGTGCTTTTGCGTATTCCCTTACCGGCAAACTCCATCTTCTGTCCCATCGGGCACACATAGAAGTCCTGCTCTTTATGATAATACAGGTTCTGTAATAGAAAAGGATTGTTCCTCTGGTTGCGTTTCTGCTCTTTGTGGAAGTAATTATATTTCACGTAACCTTCTATGTTCTTTGATTCCAGCATTTCATAGTTCTCTTCACTTCCGTAACCGGCATCGGCCACCACCACATCGCTCTGCCTGTTATATTGATCTTCGAAGCTATCAAGATGGTCTTCCAATGTGGTGGTATCGGTGCTTGTCTGGTGGATACTGTAGTGGGTGATGAACTGTTCTTCCGTACTGATCTGCGTGTTGTAGGCCGGTTTGAGCTGCCCGTTCTGCATGTGGTCATCTTTCAGCCGCATGAAGGTGGCATCTTCATCGGTTTTGCTGTAACTGTTCCTTTCCCCCAGTGTAGCCAATTGCTTTTCGTACTTTTCCAGCCTTGGAAGATGTTCTTCCCGCAGCTTTTTAAGCTGTTTTTGGGTAGGTTTTGCTGTTGCTTTGAGCTTTTCGTTCAGTAAAGAAAGTCTGTCCCTGAGCTCATTGCTCTTAATAGGTTTGGGTGTTTCATCCCTGCCCAGTTCCGATTGGTCCTGTTTTATCTGTGATTCAATGTCCGAGAGGACCGACTGTATTTTATTTTCCAGTTTTGCTTTGTTCTTTTCCACCGAACCTTTCCATACAAAAGTGTAACGGCCTGCCGCCGATTCAATCTTTGTACCGTCTATGTACTGGACCTTTAGGCTTACATAGCCCAGTTCGGCAAGCAAACGGACAACATCGGCAAAAAGGGAATGGATATGCCCTTTAAGTCTTTTGCCACGGAAGTGGTTGATCGTTCGGTAATCCGGTGCACTGTGGCCCGAAAGCCACATGAAATAGATATTCTCCTGTAAGGCCTTTTCTATCCTGCGGCACGAATAGATGTTGCCCAGATAGGCATAGAACAGCACTTTGATCATCATACGCGGATGGAAACTGCTCGTGCCGCCACCTTTGTACTGTCCTATGATGTGGTCGATGTTCAGTCTGTCAACCACTGCATTTACCAGACGTACCGGGTGGTTCTCTGGGATCTTTGCAAAAATATCTTCCGGAAACAGGCTCGGACTGTTGGACGGTAATGCTTTGAATAGTATGTTTGCCATATTGTTTGGGTGCACCTAAAAATAACTGTTTTTTAGGACAAAAAATAAAAATCCCCGACACTTTTTCAGTATCGGGGATCTTCTATTAATAGGGCTTTTTAGACAGCTCCGTTTTCTAAACTAACAAAATAATATAATTAAAAACTAAAACCAGTACTCACTTTAAAGAAAGAGTCGTTACCACTTACTAGATCGCCTCCAGCTGATAAACGTGCAAAAATGCTATGTTTTGGTGAAGAAAACTGAATATATGGACCCAACCATTGGTATACACTTGTAGATTCTTCCACGTTTGATCCACCAGAATTGATTAATTCCTCGAAATGTGCACCAAAAGAGAATTTGGGACTAACTTTATACCCTAAATTTGCCCAGTAGTGAATATAAGACAAGGTAGTTCCTCCTTCTGGTGCTTTGTTACGCAATGGTGCATAGTATCCAAAATATCCTTCACCTTCCACATATTGTTTATCCAGTGAAAGAATAAGATTAGGAACAATACCGTCACCAAATATAGCTGGCCCTTCTACTCCACTGGATAATAAATTACCTCCAGTTACACCAATATTTGGATTTATACCAAAGCCATCAGCAACGGTAAAATTTGCACCAATACCAAACTCTGTCCAATTACCCCATCCTCCACCAGTACCGCCAGACCATAGTATGCCGTAAAAGGTTAAATCTGTACTTGGACTTACAGCATATGCACCAGAGAAAGAGGGAGCAAAGCCGAAAAACTGATCAGAATTCAACGCAACGGTGAAACTGAACCTATCGTCATCTTCTTGCCCTTGCACAGTTGTAGAAATAAGTGCAAGAAACAAACACGATAATACTGCAATGTTTTTGGATAAAGTTGTCATTTTTTTCATAAATTTAATAAAAATAAATAAATCAATAATAATAGTTAAAAAAATAAAAATATAGTTAATAATAAAGCCAAAAAAATTCTCATACCGACATCCTCCCTCAAAAGCAAATCAGCTGTTGTCTCAATGAAATTCTAATTGCAAAAAAAATAATAGAACTGGCGATTCATACACAGGCACATCACCCAATATAAAAACAATTAATCATCATAATATAAGCTAAAAAACACAAAAACACGATAAAAAAATACATATAACACAAATTACACAGCAAATAAAAACCATTTTTATTAAAAAAACAAGTATTTTATATATTTTTAATAAAAAAAACCAAAAAATATTAACAAACAATAACAAAAAATACTGTTTTAATATTACAATAATCAAAATTGTTCACTTTTAACACGATTCATACATAAAATATAAAATAAACTGATTATTAAATCGATAAAAAACCACAAAAGATAAAAAAACACGTAAACAAACAATCAAACCAAACACCATACTTTTATACGATCATTTTTCTCGTGGAGTTTTTTTTATATTTTTTCTAATATTTCTCTTGTTTCTTAATAATTGTTATATATATTTGCGGAAACAAAAAGGAATAATGAAATACACTACAGCATATTGGTTCTTTGGCTACTTTTACTTTAGCAGTAAAAGCCGGGATTAATATGCATATATAAAACATTAATGTATAAAAAAGTCCCGGTAAACAGCCGGGACTTTTTTTTTGAACAATAAAATGAGTAAAATTAAAGTAGCTATTCAAGGGACACGTGCTTCTTTTCACGAAGAAGCAGCATTTAAATATTTCGGACATAACATAGAAACAATCGAGTGTGAAACATTTAAACACACTTGTGAGGCGCTTAAGAAACAGGAAGCCGACTATGTAGTAATGGCCATAGAAAATTCTATTGCTGGCAGTCTTTTGCCAAATTATTCACTCCTCCATGATTATCATTTTCCGATCATAGGAGAAGTTTACCTTAGCATTCAACTACACCTGCTCGCTTTTCCGGGAGTAAAAATGAGTCAAATACGAAATGTCGAGTCTCACCCCATCGCTTTACGACAGTGTGCTGACTACCTTGAAGAACATCCGTTATTAAAAATAACTGAGGGAATGGATACTGCATCCTGCGCGAAAAAAATAGCTGATAACAAGTTAACCGATACTGCTGCAGTTGCCAATGCATTAGCTGCAAAACTGTATAATTTGGAAGTTTTAGAAAGAAGGATAGAAACCAACAAGAAAAATTATACGCGCTTCCTAATTTTATCAAACGAAAAAAGTGAGAATCCAAAAGCCAATAAGGCAACACTGTTGTTTCAAACAGACAACAGCATTGGCTCGCTAGCTAGAGTACTCACGTTCTTCTCAGAAGAACAGATAAATATGAGTAAAATCCAATCAATGCCCGTATTAGGGAAAAAAAATGAATATGACTTCTATGTAGACATTGAGTGGAAGAAACAGAATAACTATGATGCTGCCATAAGAAAAACACTCAAGCATACTATAAATTTCAATATACTCGGTGAGTACGTGAAGAATGATAAAGTTTAAGCAAAGAATAATAAAAACGGAAAATCAATAAACAGTAACAAAATGAAACTAAATTTAGACATCGTGCCTTTAAGCTCTTGGTCAGCAACAGGCAAAGAACCATTGGTAATCTCCGGACCATGTAGTGCGGAGACCGAAGAACAATTAGTGGCAACAGCACATCTGCTAGCCGCTACAGGTAAAGTATCGGTGCTTCGTGCGGGCATTTGGAAACCTCGCACGCGTCCAGGTGAATTTGAAGGGATTGGAAGTATTGGTTTGGAATGGCTAAAACGGGCAAAAGAAGAAACAGGATTGCCAACGGCAACTGAGGTCGCTACTGCGAAACATGTAGAAGAAGCTTTGGCAGCAGGCGTAGATATTTTGTGGGTGGGTGCACGATCAACAGCTAATCCATTTACTGTGCAGGAGATAGCCGATGCACTGAAAGGCGTAGATGTTCCTGTTTTAGTGAAAAACCCTGTAAATCCCGATCTATCTCTGTGGATAGGAGCACTAGAAAGAATCAACAGGGCAGGTATTAAAAAATTAGGTGCAATCCACCGAGGCTTCTCTTCTTATGAAAAGACTGCTTTTCGTAACGAACCTATGTGGGATCTTGCTATTCAGTTAAAAACTGTTGCTCCTGAACTCCCTATTATTAACGATCCCAGTCATATCTGTGGAACCCGCGAACTGATACCATACGTTGCGCAAAAAGCTGTGGATCTGGACATGCAAGGTTTTATTATTGAATCACATATTGATCCTTCTGTAGCATGGACCGATGCTAAACAACAAGTTACTCCTGCTTCTTTAGCGGAGATATTGAACAACCTTTCACTGAGAAAGGCAGAATCAAACAATCCGGTATTTGAAGATAAACTCGCAGAGCTTCGTAAAGAAATAGACGGGTTAGACGACCAAATAATAAAAAAGGTTGCTGATCGGATGAAAGTAGTTGAAAAGATCGGTGAGTACAAACGAGATAATAATGTAACTATCCTTCAGGTAAACCGATGGGAGGAGATTATTGAAAAACGAAGCAATTTTGCAAAAGCTTTGAACTTAGAAAAGGACTTTACCGTAAAATTGTTGGAACTCATTCACGGAGAGTCAATTCGTAAGCAAAATCAAATCATGAATGCCAAACCAGCTGTGGAGGCTTAAATGAATACGGAAAAATTGCAACTAACCCACCCAGGAGGGATAATAAAAGGAACGGTGCAGCTAACCGGGTCTAAAAGCGAAAGCAACCGCGCGCTCATTTTAAGCGCATTGACTAATGGTAAAGTCCGTATTAACAATTTGTCAAATGCGGACGACACCATCACCCTAAGCAAGGCAATAAAAGTAGCTAAAGACAAAAAGGATCCAGTCACAACGATAGATATAGGGCCTGCTGGAACGGCAATGCGTTTCTTGACAGCCTATCTATCCTTTGTAGATGGGGAGTTTATACTTACAGGGTCTGATCGGATGAAGCAACGACCTTTAGGCGTTCTGGTCGATGCATTACGGACAATAGGCGCGACTATTCAATATGTAGAACAAGAAGGTTATCCGCCACTCCAAATATCTGGGAATATTCTCCAAACGGAAGAGCAGGTTAATATTAAGGGGGATGTAAGCAGCCAGTACCTGTCAGCTCTTTTATTAATCGCTCCTTTCCTTCCTCATGGCTTAAGCATTCATATTACTAGCGACTTGACTTCAAGGCCCTATGTAGAAATGACCTTAAGTATGTTGGAGGAAACCGGCATAAAATATAAGTGGCATAAAAACATAATCGCTATTGAACCACAAAAGGTAATGGAATCAGTTCTTACTATCGAACCCGATTGGAGCGCCGCCTCATATTGGTATACTATTATAGCTCTTTCGCCCATTGATAGTTCAATATTCCTTCCACACCTTAAAAAAAACAGTTTACAAGGCGATAGTGCGATCCAGGAGATTATGACCAACTTCGGCGTAGTTTCTACCTTTGATCAAAACGGGTTAAAGATTGAAAAAACGGCTACGCCTAATGAGCGTTTAAACATATTCGATTTTAAGGAATGCCCAGATTTAGCCCAGACGGTGATTGTTTGTTGTGCAGCCTTGGGGTATAATGCTAGTTTTACTGGTCTTGAGACCTTAAAAATTAAAGAAACAGACCGTATTAAAGCGTTACAAAATGAGTTGGCCAAATTTCGAGTTACGCTTTTAGAAGAAGGTAATGTTTATCACTTAAATACTGATGATAAGATTGCGCCACAAAATATCGTCATTGATACATATGAAGATCATAGAATGGCCATGGCTTTCGCTCCTTTAGCAATGGTATTCGATAAATTGACCGTTAATGACCCGGCAGTGGTCGGAAAATCATACCCTGCATTTTGGGAACACCTGAAACAAATTGGTTTCACGGTCGATTCTTAAGTAGAATCGAGAAAGGGCTTTTATTATTTAGTAAATTATAAAAAAGAAATGGCAGGAAATTCATTTGGACAAACTTTCCGGATTACAACTTTTGGCGAATCTCACGGAAAAGCCATTGGTGTAATTATTGACGGATGTCCACCAAATATCGATATTGACATCGATTTTATTCAATCTGAGCTTGATAAGCGCAAACCTGGGCAATCAAAAATAACCACACAACGTAGAGAAAGCGATACTGTGCAAATCCTCTCCGGGGTATTCGAGGGAAAAACAACTGGTACGCCACTGGCGATGCTTATTCCAAATGAAGATCAGCGGTCTAAAGACTACTCCCATATACAAGATAAGTATAGACCCTCTCATGCCGACTATACCTATCAAGTGAAATATGGTATTCGGGATTATCGAGGGGGGGGGCGCTCATCTGCGAGAGAAACTGCCGCTCGAGTAGCCGCTGGTGCTATAGCAAAAAGTTATTTAAAAAAACTTGGCATCGAATTGTTTGCTCATGTATCAGCTGTAGGTAACATCCAAGCGCCAAATTTAGGAGAAGCTCCTATTGAACAATTATTAGCTATCAGAGAAAAAAACATTGTACGTTGTGCAGACCCTGCCACCGCAAACCAGATGATTGCTTTTATTGAGTCTATCAGAAAAGAGGGAGACACCGTAGGCGGAATCGTTAGCGCCATCATTAAGGGAATACCTGTTGGTTTGGGAGAACCGGTATTTGATCGATTGCATGCTGATCTAGGAAAAGCCATGCTAAGCATTAATGCAGTACACGGCTTTGAATATGGATCCGGGTTTTCAGGGGCAAAAATGCGTGGATCTGAACATAACGACATTTTTGTAAGTGAAGATAAAGACGATAAAACCATCAAAACACGTACAAATTTTTCAGGGGGTATACAAGGCGGTATTTCTAATGGTATGGATATTAATTTCCGCGTAGCTTTTAAACCTGTAGCTACTATTATGAGAGCACAAAGCACTGTCGATATTAAAGGTCAAGAAACCCAAATAGCAGGTAAAGGTCGTCATGATCCCTGTGTAGTCCCAAGGGCCGTAGCAATTGTCGAGGCAATGGCAGCCTTAGTTATTACAGACCACTATCTCCGGAATTTAAGTGTTAGTCGCGAATCAAAATAACCAATTTGCAATTATTCCAATCATGTAAGAAGCGCATTTTTCCTATATAGGCTAAGCATTATTTTACAAATTGCTTAGCCTCTTCTATAATTTTTTATGTCAGTATAATGCTGGAAATTTTATCGGGTTAAACTCGTGCATCATTTTATAAGTGATTTCGATAATATCATCAACCGAAGGTTTAGTGAAATAATCACCATCGGAGCCGTAAGGTGGTCGGTGGGCCTTTGCTGATAACGTCTTTGGTTGACCATCTAAGCTAAAATATCCTCCTTGCTCCTCTAATATATGCTGAAGAATAAACGCTGATGCTCCACCAGGAACATCTTCATCTACAACCAACAATTTATTCGTTTTATTCAGAGATGCCGCACAGATATGTCCCTCATCGAAAGGCTGTAACGTTTGAGCGTCAATAATCTCAATAAAAACACCGAGTTGTTCCAGCTCCAGCGCCGCCTCTTGTACTAACCTTAATGTGGAACCATAAGAAACCACCGTAATATCGCTCCCTTCCCTCAATATTTCGGCTTTACCTAATGACACTGTAAATTCTCCCACATTAGAAGGCATGCGTTCCTTTAAACGGTAACCATTTAAGCATTCAATTATCAAAGCCGGCTCATCAGATCTTATAAGGGTGTTATACATTCCTGCCGCTTGCGTCATATTTCGCGGAACACAGATGTGCATTCCACGCAAGGAACCAAGAATCATAGCCATAGGAGAACCAGAATGCCAGATACCTTCTAAACGATGCCCTCTAGTTCTCACAATTAATGGTGCTTTCTGCCCTCCTTTTGTTCGGTAACTCAAGCATGCCAAGTCGTCACTCAAAACTGTTAATCCATACAAAAGGTAATCCAAATACTGAATTTCGGCAATGGGCTTTAATCCTCTCAAAGCCATTCCGACGCCTTGGCCAATGATAGCAGATTCTCGAATACCGGTATCAAAAATCCTGTGTTCACCAAATTTAGCCTGTAATCCCGCAAAACCTTGGTTTACATCTCCAATAGCGCCTACATCTTCTCCAAACGCCAACAGCCTTGGCTCACGCTCAAAATTAGCGGAGAAACACGCATTTAAGACCTCTCGCCCATCAACTAACCTTGCGTCACTATCATAGTGAACGGGCACTTCTTTAACCAATGAAGGAGATTCCGCGGAATTTGTAAACAACATTGAGTTATATCGTTCATAGTTGATTACCTTTTTTGCTTTATACCATTGTAGAAGAAGGCTTTTCTCATCGCTAAGATAAAATCTTAATTTTCGAACTCCTTTACGGACAATACTATATATATTCTTTAAACTCGGCTCCTTAATAGTTTCTAATTCTGTAGCCAACTTTTTTGCATCGTCATGATCAATTGCACGAAGTAATTCTACAGCTTCTTTACTCTCCCTATTAAAGGCCTCAACGTAATCACGCCAAGCTCTTTTCTGCTCCCCTTTTACAAAAACCTTTGCTTTAGCTTCTATTGCAAGTAACTGATCTTCGTCAGCAATAGCGGACTCTAATATCCACTTACGCATTTGAACAACACAATCATATTCTGCTTCCCAAGCTAAACGTTCTTTTGATTTATACCGCTCATGTGAGCCGGAAGTAGAATGTCCCTGCGGCTGCGTCATTTCTGTGACATGAATGAATACAGGAACATGCTCTTCTCTACATACTTGTATAGCTTGCTCATATGTTTCGCAAAGACCAGGATAATCCCATCCCCTAACTTTGAAAATTTCGTAACCATCCCCCTTTTCATCCCGTTGAAAACCGCGCAACACCTCTGATATATCTTCCTTCGTCGTTTGGTATTTAGAAGGTACCGAAATTCCGTAACCATCATCCCAAACAGAAATTGCCATCGGCACTTGTAATACACCAGCTGCATTAAAAGCTTCAAAAAAAACCCCTTCCGAGGTAGAAGCATTACCTATGGTACCAAAAGCTACTTCATTACCTTTATTAGAAAAGTGTGTTAAATAATCCAGATCGCTATTTTTACGATAGACTTTTGATGCCTGTGCAAGTCCTAACAAACGTGGAATTTGCCCACCTGTAGTCGAAATATCTGCAGATGAATTTTTTAGTTCCATTTGATTTACCCAACTTCCATCATCATTCAATTCCCTAGTGGCAAAGTGTCCGTTCATCATTCTTCCACCAGATGCGGGTTCGGCTTCAATATCCGGATGGGCATACATCTGAGAGAAAAATTCATATACATTAGAAATGCCCGTTGCAAAAGCAAATGTCTGGTCTCTATAATAGCCAGATCTCCAATCCCCCTTCCTAAACACTTTCGCCATTGCTATCTGAGCCACTTCTTTCCCATCACCGAATATTCCAAATTTAGCCTTACCTGTTAGTGCTTCCTTTCTACCTATTACACTAGCCTCCCTACTCTCGCGTACAATGCGATAATCGTTCAGCACCATCGCCTTAAAATCATCAAAACTCAACTTAGATGCATCAATGGGATCGGTATGTTTCAAGTTAGTATCAGACATGTGACAGTATTAAGCTTAAAATCCAAAAGTAATAAAAAATTATATAAAATTCTGCATTGGCCATTGCAACCGTAAAGCTATTTCAAAATAGGAAGCAAACAACAAACAAAATTTTCCCGCACCTACCTTTCTCATCTTTACCCCTAATTAATTGTCAGTCAGAAAAAAACATCATGATAACGCGATATGAAATTACTACACCTTTAATGGAAACAAATAAATTACCGATATATTGGCATTATAATTGCCTTTTATTGGTAACTTTGTGCCAGTTTAGGTATTGAATGCCATAACATACATTAAATTGACAGTTAACAATGAGAAAAGTATTATCGATTTTTGCGCTACTAGTTGCTTTTGCAACGTTCACAGCCCTAAAAGCAGATGGAAATGCTGAATTTAAATTTGAAAAAGAAACGTACGATTTTGGAAAAATTCCGCAAGGCAAACCAGTTTCCTATGAATTTAAATTTACGAATGTTGGTACAGAGCCATTGATCATCTCTAAAGTAGAATCATCTTGTGGATGCACCGTACCAAAATACACAAATGCTCCGGTAAAACCGGGTGAGGCCGGCTCGATAAACGTCACATTTAATGCTGCTCAGGCTGCACCATTTAGCAAATCTGTAACGATACGCTCAAATGCGAAAACACCTCTTAAATCACTATACATCAAAGGAGAAGTTGTGAAATAATATTTTTACTATAATTTGAACAAAAAGGTCATCTGGTATATGGCCTTTTTTTGCTGTGTGCTCTTTGATCTTCCGCTATAACTTTTAACACTCTAGCATGTTAAAACGTCGGATTGTCACCAAAAAAATGCTATTTCTTATAGAATTGCATATCAAATCAAGTTTATCTAAGTTTGTAGCCAAATTCAATAATTTTATATGCCAAGCATTTCAATTAAAGGCAAGCGAATGCCTGCCTCCCCAATCAGAAAACTAGCTCATTACGCCGAGCAGGCAAAAAAAGATGGAAAAAAAGTATTTCATCTAAATATTGGTCAACCAGATATCGCCACGCCCGAAATTATGTTAGATGCTGTAAGAAACATCGACTTTAAAGTATGGGCTTATACTCCGTCCGAAGGTACTCCAAGCTATCGGGAAAAGCTCGCCACCTATTATAATAATATAGATTATAATATCATCCCTTCAAACATAATAGTTACCAATGGCGGGTCCGAAGCAATAACAATTGCCATGCAGACTTGTCTCAATCCAGGGGATGAAATTATAATACCCGAGCCCTTCTACGCCAATTACAACGGTTTTGCCTGCATGGCCGATATTAAAATAAAACCTATATTATCTACTATTAACGATGGTTTTGCCTTACCGAAAATTGACGCCTTCGAAACATTAATCAATGCTAAAACTAAAGCGATAGCCATATGCAATCCAAATAATCCTACGGGTTACCTTTACTCCCGGCAAGAAATGGAAGCGTTAAAGGAGCTTTGTTTAAAGCATGATCTCTATTTATTTTCCGACGAGGCATATCGGGAATTCTGCTACGATGGTAACAAGTTTATATCGCCGATGCATTTAGACGGAATAGACGAAAATGTCATAGTATTCGACACGGTATCTAAAAGATATAGTGCGTGCGGTGCACGATTAGGTTGTTTAATAACCAAAAATGAAAGAATTTTGGAAGCTTCTCTTAAATTTGCTCAAGCCAGATTAAGCCCACCAGCTATTGCACAGATTGCAGCAGAAGCTGCTATTGATACACCTAAACGCTATTTCAACAACGTTATTACAGAATATTCAAAAAGGCGTGATTTACTGGTTGCAGGATTAAACAACATCCCAGGCGTAAATTGCCCCACACCAAGAGGAGCATTTTACGTTGTGGCGAAACTACCAATCGATGATGCCGATAATTTTTGCCAATGGATGTTGGAAGCGTTCGCTTACGAAAACAAAACGGTCATGATGGCCCCTGCGACTGGTTTTTACAGTACAAGTGGTGAAGGCCTGGATCAGGTGAGACTGGCCTATGTATTGTGTCAGGAAGATCTAAAACAAGCTTTGATATGTATTCAAAAGGGATTGGAAACATATCCAGGTAGAACAAGCTAATATATAAAGCTGCATTTTTCCTATAAAAAGCCAGTATCTATCGGACTCGATAGATTTTGGCTTTTTAAACAGCAATGTAAACCGCTAACCCAATGAGATGACACATGCCCGACTTTTTAATGAAGCCTTTCATTTACTACCGGAGTAAATTCCAAGTCCGGAATAAAATAATATTCCACACCAAAAGCAACATGAACACATTATTTCAATAAAAAATGCGTATATTTGTATTTTGCGTAATCAATGGGGTCGACCGGAATTGACAGGATGGAGACGGTTATGTAAGCATGCAGTGCATTGTTAGTCTAGCACTTTAATCTGAACTTTCAACTTTTTAAATGGCGAAAATAACTACGCCTTAGCTGCCTAATTTAGAATTAGCATAGCTTTTGTTCCGCTGTATTCTGCTTCGTAATATAGCGTCAGGAGCATCGATTAACGAAGCTAGTTGGTTCAGAGACGTGATGAATCAATGAAATAAAACGTCTACGGAAAACAGTACAGGTAAGCAGCCGACCTTCTATTTCCCGACAATTAAACGGAAGCTAAGCATGTAGAAAGCATAAACAGTACCATGTTTGGACGAGGGTTCGAATCCCTCCGACTCCACAAATTTAAAAGCATTAATGAAAGTTAGTTGTCGTTATTTTTTAGAGTTCTGAACGAACATTTAGATCTCGACAATTAGGAAGATTGGTTCAGAAGTTTCAATGTAACGCTATAACATAATAAACCACGAGTAATCGTATAAAATTTTACGTTCATACGGTAGGTAAAGCTATATTTTTACTAAATAGATAATTGGGAGGATAACTATGTCAAAATTCTCGGATTTGATTAACGGCCAAACACCTGTATTAGTTGACTTTTATGCGGAATGGTGCGCCCCCTGCACAGCCATGACTCCGGTTATGAAAGAAGTAAAGTCTTCCGTAGGAGAAAAAATTATCATTCTGAAGGTAGATGTAGACAAAAACCCGAGAATTTCTTCGGCTTTCAGGATTCAGGGAGTTCCAACGTTTATACTTTTTAGAGAGGGTCAAATAAAATGGCGACAGAATGGTGTTGTGCAGAAATCTCATTTAGAACAAGTAATACGGCAATATCTTTGACAAATTCCTAAAATTCAAAACAACTGCGGTTCATGCTATTACTAGACAAATCGCTAAAATTAAAATAAATTAATAGTTAGTTTAAAAAAATTACATAGCATAAGGCCAAACACATTTTTTTTGTATAAATTAGCTTTCGGTGTTTCATAATAATTTATTCAGCTTACTTTATAGATAAAATAAACGTTTTTAAGATTACAGGTTATGCCAAACAAGATACTGATATTAGACGACGATGAAGATATACTTTATTTCTGTTCGGTAGTTTTTGAGAACCTCGATTTTGAGGTAGCATCATCTCCCCACAGCAATAATATTATAGAGCAGGTCGAAAAAGCAAGTCCTGATATTATTTTGATAGATAACTGGATTCCCGGATTAGGCGGTGTGAAGGCTACCCAAGCTTTAAAGGCGACATTACATTTAAAAGAAATTCCTGTAATTCTGTTTTCAGCAAATAGCAATCTCCCTGCGTTAGCAGAAGAAGCCGGTGCTGATAATTATCTTAAAAAACCGTTTGACCTTGACGAGCTGGAAAGCTTAGCATTATCGCTATTAAAAATATAAGTTAACACAACATTAGTATCGACAATCTACTAATGCAATTTTAAAAGTACCTTGATGGAACCTCGAAAGATTATTCATATAGACATGGATGCCTTTTATGCTTCCATAGAACAACGAGATAATCCATTATATAAAGATAAACCAATTGTAGTAGGTGGTTTACCTGATCAACGCGGTGTGGTTGCAACAGCAAGTTATGAAGCACGTAGGTTCGGCATACGTTCTGCCATGTCTTCCCGCAAGGCATTAGCCCTTTGCCCTCAATTAATTTTTGTTAAACCGAGGTTTGAAGTGTATAAGCAAGTTTCTAAACAAATACGCGATATATTTAAACGGTACACAGATTTTATTGAACCGATGTCGTTAGATGAAGCATATTTAGATGTTTCCCAAGATAAACTAGGGATATGTTCTGCGATCGAAATAGCTAAACAGATAAAAGAAGCTATCAACGATGAACTGAACCTCACAGCATCTGCTGGTATTTCTACTTGTAAGTTCATTGCAAAAGTAGCGTCCGACCTGAATAAACCTAATGGGTTGACCTTTATAGGTCCATCGAAAATTGAAAACTTTATCGAAAATCTACCTGTCCAAAAGTTTCACGGTGTTGGAAAGGTTACTGCACAAAAGATGAATAAATTGGGTATTTATACTGGTGCTGATTTAAAGCACCTCACTAAATACGATTTAGTTAAACATTTCGGCAAATCAGGAAATTTTTACTTTGATATTGTCAGAGGTATCGATAATAGACCAGTTCGTCCGTTTAGAAAAGTAAAATCTGTTGGAGCCGAAGATACCTTTAATACAGACTTGTTTCTCATAAGCGAAATTATTGACGAATTAAAAATCATAGTGCGGAAAGTTTATGACAGACTGCTTTCTAAAAGCTTAAAAGGGAATACGATAACTGTTAAAATAAAATTCAGCGACTTCAAACAGATCACACGCAATTACACGCATATTGCTCCGCTGTCCAGTATAGAACAGATAGAAAAGTACGCCATTGACCTCCTACATGCAGCACCCATAAACGGCAAAAGTATACGGCTTTTAGGAGTTGCCATTTCCAATTTTTACACCAATAAACCATTGAAAAACCAACTCTCGTTGTTCTAAACAGACCATTTCATGTGTACTGTCTTAAAATAAGTACATCCCTTTCTCTAAAACCGTCAACATAAAAACCTGTTTATTAATCGGTTACAACTTTTGGCGCATCAATTGCATATATTGTAGATATAACAAATAAATAAAAAATAAAACCATGAAAAAATTATTATTATCTTTAATAGCAGTATTATTAACTAGTAGTGCAACATTTGCCCAACAAGAAATGGGATTTGGTTTAAAAGCGGGAGTTAATTTTCCTAAATACAACTTTTCGAGCAATGGAGAAAATATCTCCTCTACAGGCTCAACTACTAATTTTCATGTAACAGCATTTCTAGATGCTCCAATAGCAACAGACTGGTTTTATATCCAACCTGGCGTATCCTTGCAAGGAAAAGGTGCTAAGTTATCAGAAAATCAACTCGGCAACTATACTCAAAATACCATGTGGATAGAAGTTCCCGTCAACTTTGTCGCTAAATTTCCAACCGCAGATGCTGGCAGCTTCTTTTTAGGGGCAGGTCCTTATATCGCTTTTGGAATATCAGGCAAAAATAAATGGGAGTCTAATAATGGTGGTTCTGTTGAAACAGATATACCCGATTTTGAGTTTGGTGGAGATGGTGCCTTAAAGTCAACTGATTTTGGTTTAAATTTCATCGGCGGCTTTGAGTTCAGGAATGGATTAATGATTCATGGCGGTTATGGCTTAGGTTTAACCAATTTAGCTACTCGCTTTGACGGAACCGATATAAAACAAACAAACAGAGTTTGGACGGTTGGATTAGGCTTCAGAATATAGACTTTTTCTATAGATAGCTAAAAACAATAAGAAGGCGTCTAAAAAGGGCGCCTTCTTTCGTTTTGTATCTACCTGTAGAGTCTATCGGTTTTAGGATGTTACTCTATGCGACCAATGGTTGATAGCAGTAGTTTATCCATTTGGGGTCATAAATAAGGGGATTATTGTATTTAGGTTCGTTGTTTGGGCCTGACGAAGTTGTTTTCAGGAGCTTTTTCGACCATTTTCTCAGGTTATGCCCTATACACATCAGGGCGAACTCAATATCGACCTTTTCAAGCCCCCTCATGGTTAACCTGTTGAATCTGTTGTTGCTTTTCATCTGTCCGAAGACCGCCTCCACTTCTATGGGGCGTTTACTCCGGTGGTACTTTCCTGTTTCCGATGTTAGACGTTCGCGTGCCCTGGTCTTCAGTTCGTTCAACCGGTGGTTGACTTCGATGATCCTGTTTCCCTGCGCTTTATGGCACTGCCCCCGAAGCGGGCAGCCTTCACAGCGTTCGGCCCTGTAATAGCTCACCCGGGAACTATATCCATTGGTGCTTTTGCGTATTCCCTTACCGGCAAACTCCATCTTCTGTCCCATCGGGCACACATAGAAGTCCTGCTCTTTATGATAATACAGGTTCTGTAATAGAAAAGGATTGTTCCTCTGGTTGCGTTTCTGCTCTTTGTGGAAGTAATTATATTTCACTTAACCTTCTATGTTCTTTGATTCCAGCATTTCATAGTTCTCTTCACTTCCGTAACCGGCATCGGCCACCACCACATCGCTCTGCCTGTTATATTGATCTTCGAAGCTATCAAGATGGTCTTCCAATGTGGTGGTATCGGTGCTTGTCTGGTGGATACTGTAGTGGGTGATGAACTGTTCTTCCGTACTGATCTGCGTGTTGTAGGCCGGTTTGAGCTGCCCGTTCTGCATGTGGTCATCTTTCAGCCGCATGAAGGTGGCATCTTCATCGGTTTTGCTGTAACTGTTCCTTTCCCCCAGTGTAGCCAATTGCTTTTCGTACTTTTCCAGCCTTGGAAGATGTTCTTCCCGCAGCTTTTTAAGCTGTTTTTGGGTAGGTTTTGCTGTTGCTTTGAGCTTTTCGTTCAGTAAAGAAAGTCTGTCCCTGAGCTCATTGCTCTTAATAGGTTTGGGTGGAATTGCAACTTAAAATAGGAGACTTTTTTATGCTGCCATTTTCTCTTTTTCCAATAGCATCTCTTCGATCTGCTTAGGGGTTTTATATCCCAGGGCAGAATGTGTTCTTTTGGTATTATAAAAACCTTCAATATATCCAAAGATCTCCAATTTAGCCGATTGCTGATCGATGAATTTTCTATGGTAGATCATTTCAGCCTTTAGTGTCTTGAAAAAGCTCTCAGCTACTGCATTGTCCCAGCAATTGGCCTTCCTACTCATGCTTTGAAGTATCTTGTTTTTTACAATTACCCTCCTGAATTCATCGCAGGCATATTGGATCCCTCTATCCGAATGGAAGATAAGACCATCTTTGATACCTCGGTTTCTAATAGCCATTTTGATGGCTTGTACAGAAGTGTTTTTAGTCGTCATATCGGTGCTTAAAGACCATCCAATGACTTTTCTGTCCGCCAGATCGATAACCGTTGTTAGATAAAGCCACCCTTTGCCGGTATGGATGTAAGTAATGTCGCTAACCCATTTTTGCGATAGGGAATCCGCTGAAAAATCTCTTTGGAGGAGATTTTCAGCTATCCTATAACTATGGCTCGAATCTGTGGTCACCCTATATTTTTTCTTAACCTTACTTCGTATCCCATGTTTCTTCATCAATCTTGCTACGTAGCTTCTTGATACCATTTCACCTTTTTGTGCAGCTCTGCGGTTATCCGTGGGCTGCCATAGATATACTTACTGTCACTGTGTACCTGCTGTATTTTATCCACAAGTGCTTTACTGCGTTGTTCCCTGGGGGATTCGGGCCAAACCAGCCAACGGTAAAAACAACTGCTGCTAACGTTCAATACTTCGCACATCTTCTCTACGGAATATACTTCTCGGTTCTCCTTTATGAACCGGTATATGGACCGTCTCCCCTGGAGAAGATGGCTATGGCCTTTTTTAAGATATCGCGTTCTAATTCTGTATCTCTTAATTTCTTGCGTAAAATCCTTAACTCCTGCTCCTCCGGACTGATCTTGGGATTGTCAGGTAAAACCTTATTCCCATTATAACGTGGATTTCTACGCCATTTACTCAGTAAACTGGGGTCTATGTCTAATTCCTTAGCTACATCGGCTACAGATCCCTTAACAACGCTCAAATCGACCGCCATTATCTTAAACGAATCATCAAATTTTCTATGCATTTCTACAAATTTAAAATTACTGTCTAAATCTGTCTCGCTTTAAAGGTAGCAACTCCAGGGTGTTTCATCCCTGCCCAGTTCCGATTGGTCCTGTTTTATCTGTGATTCAATGTCCGAGAGGACCGACTGTATTTTATTTTCCAGTTTTGCTTTGTTCTTTTCCACCGAACCTTTCCATACAAAAGTGTAACGGCCTGCCGCCGATTCAATCTTTGTACCGTCTATGTACTGGACCTTTAGGCTTACATAGCCCAGTTCGGCAAGCAAACGGACAACATCGGCAAAAAGGGAATGGATATGCCCTTTAAGTCTTTTGCCACGGAAGTGGTTGATCGTTCGGTAATCCGGTGCACTGTGGCCCGAAAGCCACATGAAATAGATATTCTCCTGTAAGGCCTTTTCTATCCTGCGGCACGAATAGATGTTGCCCAGATAGGCATAGAACAGCACTTTGATCATCATACGCGGATGGAAACTGCTCGTGCCGCCACCTTTGTACTGTCCTATGATGTGGTCGATGTTCAGTCTGTCAACCACTGCATTTACCAGACGTACCGGGTGGTTCTCTGGGATCTTTGCAAAAATATCTTCCGGAAACAGGCTCGGACTG
This sequence comes from Olivibacter sp. SDN3, assembly GCF_014334135.1. Taxonomy (NCBI): domain Bacteria; kingdom Pseudomonadati; phylum Bacteroidota; class Sphingobacteriia; order Sphingobacteriales; family Sphingobacteriaceae; genus Olivibacter; species Olivibacter sp. SDN3. The sequence continues at coordinate 4,094,092 of NZ_CP060497.1, read as the reverse complement.
TTGGACGGTAATGCTTTGAATAGTATGTTTGCCATATTGTTTGGGTGCACCTAAAAATAACTGTTTTTTAGGACAAAAAATAAAAATCCCCGACACTTTTTCAGTATCGGGGATCTTCTATTAATAGGGCTTTTTAGACAGCTCCTTATTGTTTTATAACAATTTTCTCCCTTATCTAATAATCAAAGGCGACCCGAAACATCAACGCTCCAACGGTTAAATTGGTTCTACTATCAACTAAGATTGCAGAACCATTTGTTCTATTATCGTCATATAAATCAAAAGGTAATGCTTCTGCAGTCTTTAACCTCACCCTGCCTATATCATTGAGTTTAAATTCCTCCGCACTATGTTTCTCCAAGGTATTAATATCTACGTTATAGACAATTTCTTGAATCTTACAGCGTGTTATTTTACTATTATGCTGTATGAGATAGGTAATTGATGAATCCAATGGACGTGTATCCATCCAGCAAAGGTCTGCTTCAATTATCTGGCTTTGATAGGGCAAGTTCGTACTGTTGACAATAACGTCTCCTCGACTAATATCAATATCATCCTTGAGATGCATGACAATTGACTGGCCGGCATAAGCCTCTTCAGGAGACAGATTATACTGCTCTATCTTACTAACTACCGATGTTTGGCCAGACGGTAAAACAGTTACCTCATCATTTAATCTAAAAGTTCCACTAGCGACCTTCCCAGCGTACCCACGGTAATCATGCAAATCATCAGTTTGCGGCCGAACGACCCATTGCACTGGCAATCTAGCGTAGGCAACATCCAAAGTGGGTGTAACATCTACTTGTTCCAAATAATGAAGTAAACTTTTTCCCCGATACCAAAACATACGTTCAGATGTTTGCACTACATTATCGCCTTTCAAGGCGCTTACAGGAATGTAGGTAACTTCTTCCAAATTCAGTTGATGTGCTAACGCTTTATATTTCTGAATGATAGACCCAAACACCTCCTCACTATAGTCTACCATATCCATTTTATTTACACAAACAATTAAGTGTTTAATTCCCAGAAGTGAAACTAAATACGAGTGTCGTACAGTTTGTTCAACCACTCCGTTACGTGCGTCTATCAATACAATAGCTAAATCGGCTGTTGAAGCTCCCGTAACCATATTTCTGGTATATTGAATGTGCCCGGGAGTGTCTGCAATTATAAATTTGCGCTTTTCTGTTTGAAAATATTTGTACGCTACATCGATAGTAATGCCCTGCTCTCTTTCTGCCCTTAATCCATCGGTGAGTATAGCCAGATCTATAGTTCCGTCATCATTTTTACGATTGGAATTCTGTAATGCTTCCAACTGATCTGCCAGGATCGATTCGGTGTCATAAAGCATCCTACCAATAAGTGTACTTTTTCCATCGTCTACACTACCTGCCGTAAAAAATTTTAAAATATTCATTTTGTCAATTCAATTCCAATTAGTCATTCATTAATTTACCCACGTGAAGAATCTGATCATTTATTAAAAATAACCACCTTTTTTTCGATCCTCCATAGCCGCTTCCGAAACTTTATCATCCATTCTCGCGCCGCGCTCGCTAATTTTCGACTGACTGATTTCCGCAATAATATCGTCAATAAGCACGGCTTCAGATTCAACAGCAGCAGTACAAGTCATATCACCCACCGTACGAAACCTAACTTTTTTCCTTTCTATAAGATCGTCTTCGTCCATATTTAGAAAGGGTGAAGCGGCCATTAACTGGTTATTTCTGGTAATACATTCCCTTTCATGTGCAAAATAAATCGAAGGTAATGATATATTTTCGCGCTTGATATAATTCCACACGTCCAACTCTGTCCAATTACTGATCGGAAAAACGCGCACATTCTCTCCTTTATGGATCCGCCCGTTGTATATATTCCATAACTCTGGCCGCTGACGCTTTGGATCCCACTGTCCAAACTCATCTCTCACCGAGAAAATACGTTCTTTAGCCCGAGCTTTCTCCTCATCTCTTCGAGCTCCACCAATACACGCATCAAATTGATGTTTAGCGATGGTATCTAAAAGAGTGACTGTTTGTAATGCATTTCTACTGGCATTCTTACCTTTTTGTTCTATAACTTTACCTTCATCTATTGATTCCTGCACATAGCCAACGATAAGCCTCTCATCAATTCGCTCAATCATCTGATCCCTGTAACTGATAGTCTCTTCAAAATTATGACCTGTGTCGATATGTACTAAAGGAAAAGGGAACTTCCCTGGCCGAAAGGCTTTTTCTGCCAACCGTACCAAAGTGATGGAATCCTTTCCTCCTGAAAATAAAAGTGCAGGTTTTTCGAACTGACCGGCCACCTCTCTCAGAATATGAATAGCCTCTGCTTCCAGCTGGTCTAAATAATCTAACGTGTTTTTACTCATTTTATAAGGTATATTATGATTCTACGGTATGTAAACCGCATTCTTTTTTCGACTGATCCTCCCACCACCAACGTCCTGCCCTAAAATCCTCTCCTTCTCTAACAGCCCTAGTGCAAGGAGCACATCCTATACTTGGAAAACCTTTATCATGCAACGTATTATAAACAATGTTATGAGTCTGAATGAAAGACTTTACATCCGCTAAGCTCCAATCAAAAATAGGGTGGTATTTAATCATATTATTTCCCTCATCCCATTCCAAATTATCCATATGTTGCCTATTCGTTGATTGATCTGCACGAATACCTGTAATCCAACATTGATTACCTTCAAGAGCTCTCTTCAGCGGTTCAATTTTTCTTATGTAACAGCACTCTTTTCTATTACTAACCGATTCATAAAAGCTACTAGGGCCTTTAGTACTTACCATTTCCTGAAGAGAAGAACTATCCGGATAATATGCATAGATCGGCTTGTTATAAATTTCCAGGGTTCTATTCCAAACATAATATGTCTCAGGAAATAACCGACCTGTTTCTAAAGTAAATACCTTAATCGGTATATTGTTGGAAAATATAAGATGTGTTAACACTTGATCTTCCAAACCAAAACTTGTAGAAAAAACGATCTCATCCTTAAATTTATCCGATAAGAAAACCAAAGACTCGATAATATCTTTATTCGCTAATTCTTTTCTCAACAATGTTAAATCCATACCACTAAACAATTTTCATGATAAATACGATGACATTTCTTAAGCTTACCATCAAAACAATGATACCGACTAAAACCATGATGGTTTTTGCCGATATTCTATTAGACACTTTCGCCGCAATAGGTGCAGCTAAGGAACTCCCAATAACTAAACCCAATACCGCTTCCCAATAGGCTCCACCCAACATGGATATAAAGGTAATAGAACTTAAAATCGCAATAAAAAAGCGGGTTATTTTTACCGTACCGAGTGAAAATAAAGGGTGTCTTCCTCCTGCAATTAAACTCGACAACACAATAGAGCCCCATCCCCCACCAAATGCCGCATCAATAAAACCTCCAAAAAAGCCTAGTGTGCCTATCTTTTCAATTTTTTTCTGCTTTTTTCTTCGTTTAATATTAAAGGCTTTTAACAGAATAATTATCCCTAAAATACTCGTGTATATAGCCACAATAGGTCGTGTATAAGCACTATAATGTTCCAGTGACGATAATAGGTAAGCCCCAATTATAGCGCCAACAACCCCTGGTATAAGCAACAGTTTGAATAGCTTCCAATTAACGTTACCCATTTTATAGTGCATCCAACCTGCAATCCCGTTGCTCAATACTTCAGATAGATGTATTCCCATACTGGCAGGTGCAGGGGGAATTCCCATCGCTAATGAAAAAGAAGAGGACGTCACCCCGTATGACATGCCAATGGCCCCGTCTACCATAGCAAAGGTAAAACCTGCTGCAAGAAAATAATAAAATAACGGATCTACTTGTTGCAAAAACAGTTGAAAATCGGGCTCCCTATGCCAAAAAACAAATACACCTACAGCTATAGAAAACACGATAGCGGTCCATAAAAGCCATTTCAATTTAGCTCTTACATTTTTACTTTCTGTGGGAATAGCAAATGTGTCTTGTTCGTCAACTAAGGACGCGGTCACTGCATTTAACTTTTTAACTTTAAATGCGAAATCCCCTTTAAGCCGCAATCTCAATGCACTCATCTGCTGCAAGATATGGTCAATTTCCTCTGGAATACTCTCTTTTAAAACCTGTTTTAACCGCTTAGCAATAGTAGGTGATTTACCATTTGTAGAAATTGCAATCTTCAAATCTCCTTTCTTGACAATACTTCCTAAGTAAAAATCGCATAGGTCAGGTTTGTCAGCAACGTTTATTAATAAATTTCTTTCATGCGCTGCCACTCTTATAGTCTCATTCAAAGTATTGTCATTAGTAGCAGCAAGAACTAAATGCACTCCTATGAGATCTTCAGAATCAAATGATTTTTCAATTAACTCTAGCTGTGGATATTGTTTAACAAGCTCATATATTTCAGGTCGTATACTTTCAGCTATCAATTTGATTTTTGCCACATGGCTATTGTCAAGCAGAGCCACCAATTTTTCTAGCCCTACATTTCCTCCTCCCACTACTAATGTAGTAAGTTCATTCAACTTAACAAATATTGGAAAAAGTTGATTTCCCAATTCTTTTTTACTGTTAAACTGAATTATATTATCATCCTTCTCCAATAACTGAGGCATAATTTTTAATAACCTTCTTAAAAGCTGGATGTAATGAAACTACCTCGCCAAACACTAGAAGTGCCGGCGCACCGATCTGCGCTTCTTTAGACTTCTCTACAATATCCGAAACACAGCCGCATACCGTTTTTTCATTGTCCGTAGAGCCACTTTGAATAATCGCCACCGGCAACTGGTGTTTTCCTTCAGACATAAAAATAGCTACGATTTCCGACAATTTTTTTAATCCCATCAATACGATAACAGTTGCTTCAGATTGAGCTGCAATATAGATGTCTTTAGAAACGGTTCCTGATGCCGTTGTCCCGGTAACCACCCAAAAGCTTTCACTTAGGCCTCTATGCGTTACAGGTATTTGTTGTAATCCCGGTACGCCAATGGAACTCGATATACCAGGAATAACGGTTACTGGCACATCATGTTGCCGAGCAAATTCAAGCTCCTCATAACCTCTACCAAACACAAAGGGGTCACCACCTTTTAACCGAACTACATGGCCAAAATTTAACGCATAATCAATCATTAATCTATTTACAACTTCCTGCGAATAGGAATGATCGCCTGATCGCTTACCAACGTATACTTTAATAGCATGTGCAGGAACGTAGTCTAATAATTTATCTCCTATCAATGCATCATAAAGCACAACATCGGCACTTTCCAATGCTTTGAGCCCCTTCAAAGTTATCAACTCAGGGTCGCCTGGCCCCGCTCCCAATAAGGTAATACGTGCCTCCCTATATTCTCTTCCTTTACTTTTCATCCGTAATTTTTTTTTATCCATCGGTCGGATAGAGCCTGCATGTCTAAAATTTACATACTTCTATGTGGTAGAAAATGAAATTTTAAACATGGATATTTCATGATTGCAATACGGCGTCCCGTTTAGCTTTAGTTAGTTGTAAAAATTCAGCAGCCGCACGCACATATTCTTTTGCGAAAGAAACGCTAGGCTCATTTTTATTTACCTGCAAAATAAGATCTGCAAAGGTTTTATGGTTTAATTCAAACTCACCATTTTCAATATAATTCGTATCAAAATCTCTGATGATGTTAAATTGTGTGCTACCATTTATTCCCTTGTCTAAAAGCATTGCTTTGGCACCGCTGATAAACATGTTATATGCATGGTATATTGCATCAGACCACAATTCTTTCGTCAATGCCGTTTGTGCCCATGTCAATTTTTCGTCTGCTTCATATAAAAGAGTTGCAACTAAATCAATTACTACTCCCGCACATTCACCAACACCAATAGCTGTTTTAAAGGTTTCTTCATGTCCCCAATCTACAAATTCTTCTTCTTTCAGTGCACTTAAATCTGCTAATGGCTTTAATAATTGATAAAAGTAATCTTTACTTTTTCTATCGTAATATTGGTGAAAACCTTCATTTTCAATACTGTTTTGCTTAAAGTCGTTTAACAAGGTCCTTAGCACATCTGTAGCGCGCTTCGATGGAGTTTTTATTACCCTTTCGGCAACTCGCCCAATACCATCACCAACAGTGCCTCCACCCAGCATTACCTGAACAGCCGGTACTACCTTTCCTGCAGCCTTCAACGAACTACCATGAAAGCCTATCTCCGCTAAACCATGTTGACCACAGGAATTCATGCAACCGCTTATCTTTATTTTAATATTTTTCTCAAATATAAATTCAGGGTATTCTTTATAAATTACGTCTTCAAGCACCGCAGCCAAAGTCATACTGTTTGAAATCCCTAGATTACACGTATCTGTTCCTGGACAGGTCGTAACATCTGCTAGGCTATCAAACCCACGTTGTGTAAAACCAATGCTGTGTAATGCATTATAAAGTGCAGGTAAGTTTTGCGCAGGAACAAATTTTAGTAGAAGACCCTGATTTTGGGTAATACGAATCTCGTCAGCCACCAAGGGTTTAATTAGCGATATAAATTTACGCGCCACATCTGTTTTAATGTCGCCAACCAACACTTTTATATAAACGCCGTAAAAACCCTTTTGCTTCTGTTCAAATACATTGGTATCTAACCACTGTTGATAATGTAGTTCATTATCTGGGCCGGCCTTCTGTTCTGCTGCGATCGGTACTACAGGTAAACTAACGGTATCCCTGTCGATTATATATGATTTGGATTTAACAGCAGTTTTTTCTTCATCAATAAGCTTTAAAACTTCATCTAATCCGAACTTCTGAATCAGATATTTCATACGTGCTTTATTGCGATTATTACGTTCTCCATAACGGTCAAAAACTCGTATAACAGCCTCAATAAACGGTATAATCTTGTCTTCGTGCAGAAAATCATAAATAGGGTGTGCAAGAATCGGCTGTGCACCAAGCCCTCCACCAATTAATACCTTGAACCCTCGTTCACCGTTTTCATTAACCTTAGGTATTAAACCAACGTCATGTACATAGCTAAATGCAGTATCTTTATTGCTAGAAGAAAAAGCTATTTTAAACTTCCTACCCATTTCCTGACAGATAGGGTTTCTTAAAAAATATTCGAATACAGCCTGGGCATATGGTGAGACGTCAAAAGGTTCTTCTGGATCTATACCCGCTGTTGGAGAAGCAGTTACATTTCTTACCGTATTCCCACATGCTTCCCGGATCGTAATATCATCTTGCTCCAATTTAGCCCACAACTCCGGTGTACGGTCAAGACTAACATAATGAATCTGTATATCCTGACGAGTAGTTAAGTGCATGTTACTACTCCCGTATTCATCGGCTATATCAGCTATACGTAAAAACTGCTTAAAACTCACCTTACCGAAAGGAAGTTTTATACGTATCATCTGCACACCTGGCTGTCGCTGGCCATATATTCCTCTGGCTAACCTCAAGCTTCGAAATTTCTCCTCATGAATAGTCCCTTCGCGAAAAGCATGTATTTTCTTTTCGAGATCTATAATATCCTGCTCAACAACCGGATTCTCTAATTCAGTTCTAAAACTCTGCATTTCTTTACACTTTCATTAATACTAGGTCTCGCCCTCTTCTGTTTAAAAATCATCAACAATATACAAACAATATTAAAAATATCGAAATTTATTATGATTTTGTATTACAAGTCGATAATAGATACAAGGAGCAAATATATAAAGTATATAGTATTAGTAGTATATTGAACAGCTGATTTTTTGAAATTTTTACACAATCTAAACAGCGCCGAATGGTTTTGATAAGAAAAGTTTTATTTTTTTTGCCGCTTAACTATATTAGCGCAGTTTTTAGTAGGTTTGGTACTGCCGTTAATATATGTCAGAAGAATTTATAAAGTGACGCCCTCATGAAGCCAACAACTAGGTGTTTTATTTTTCATTTGATTTTACTGTCGACACTCACGCTCTACAGTCATGCAAAAGGCTCAAAATATGCACTCGATAATTTTATTATTAAAGAGAACTTAATCAAGAACGATAAATTGGCGATTATTGCCTGCGACTCTTCTGATCAGCCTAGCGATCGGATAAGCGGTACGTTCAATTTCACTATTAATGGTTTTAAACAAGCATTAGTATTTACTGATGGCGTCGCAATAGCCCCACAGGAGATTGATAAATCTTCTTTTGTTTTTCTTAAACATCAAAATCAGAATGGCATACACACCAAATTATACTATGTAGTCAAAAGTGATGACGGTCTCAAACCGATAAAAATAAACTGGATGTTGTTGTTGATTGTTCCACTTTGCATTATCATTATTGCAAGCATTTACAAACGTCTTCTTTTAATTGCTCTTATTGCATTGCTCGCCATTGCTTACTTTAATTACAATAAGGGATTGAGTTTTGAAGGTATATTTGAGACCATATACCACGGTATACGCAATATAGTTTTCTAAAAAGGCATGCCTATTCCAAAATTGTATTGAATAAAGTTATAGCGGTCTGGATTATTTGACTGAAGATAACTATCTTTAAACTCCCTACTATTAAAAAGTTCAGTTATCACCCACTGTTTCTCACCTTCAAACTGCGGATCCTTGACTTTAACGCCCGCATCAAAACGGAACACAAAATAATCCAGGTCAAACCGTAACCCTGCCCCCGCTCCAATAGCTATCTGCCCCAGAAATTTATCAAGTTTAAATTCTCCTCCCGGATTTTCCTCTGCCTCCCTCAGTCGCCAAATATTACCAAAGTCAGCAAACGTTGCGCCTTTCAGTTTCGCTCCAAAAAAACTATTTAACACTTTAAATCTATATTCAAGGTTTCCCGTGATCTTTATTTCACCTAACTGGTCTAAATTTCTAAGTCTCGATCTCAATTCGTCAGATAGCACAGCTCTATTATAATTTCCGGGTCCAAGTGTCCGAGCTTGCCATGCCCGTATATCATTCATCCCTCCACCGAAAAATTGCTTTTCAAAGATCAAGAATTCCTGATTGTTACCAAATGGAACACCTACCCCTGAATTTATTCTTCCAACAAATTGTCTTTCTCCTCCTAAGTGCCGATACACTCTAAAATCAACTTCTGCTTTTACATATTGTAGATACGGCACATTCAAAACCGTATTCTGTCCGATGTCATTCTTTTTAAAGTTTATGATCTTGCTCAGAAGATTCAACGTGTTTCCGCTTAAATCCAAAGCGCCTCTAAAGAACAAAAAATTATCGTAAGTGGTAAGGCGCAATGTATTATAGGTATAGGCATACTGACTTCCAATACCAAAATAGGCTCGGTCATTACTTTGAACGTAAAGCTCATAACCCGAACTTTGAAGGGTATCTCGAAAGATAGGATCCAACCTTCCCAATCGATATTCTAACGCCAACGGTGTAACGCTATGCAATTTATATCGGGTGTCGTACCAATTATAGGATACTGAATTAATAACATACCTATTGCTATAAGTATTTAACTGGTCAAATATTTGCCAATTTGTCGAAAAAATGGTGTGAGGCATACCGTTTTTTCCCATTACTGGTATCCGGAAGGGAACAATCAGACGAGGAATAGTAAGATTTGCCCCAAACTGAAAGTCTCTATTCCATACCTTATTCCAAAGGGGGCCACTTAAACGTGGATCGAACAACACGCCATATCGAGCCTTAATCTCTAAATGCTCGGATCCTCCAAATAGATTTCTATTGGTATAAGTATTTCCAATATTGAATCCGCTTCTACCCGATGCAAAAGTATATTCTCCTTCTACTCGGTTAGCCATTCTTTTTAGTGGAATGAGTTCATAGTTAACGATGAGACTCGTAGAATCTTTCTTCTTGTAGGTTGTTCTAACTCCTCGGAAGCTGTTCAGCTCATACAGTCTGTCATAAGTTAGGTTCTCCCGATCTATATCAAAAACATCCCCCCTCCTAGGGTAGATATAACGCGCTAAGGTCTTTGCCTTAAACCGTCCTGAAAAGTCATCGATAACTAGCGCTCCGGGCAGAATGCTTTTATTTGCTAAACTATCGCCATATTCACCTTCACTGTCCTTGATGACCACATAGCTACTATCTATTTCGAAAACAGCATGAGCTTCCCTATCTTCAGGATTATCAATAAAAAGACGGAGGTCGGCCTGACTAGTATTTAAATTAGTATCTACTTCAAACCGTACATACTGTCTCACATAATCGTAGTAGCCCTTACGTTTCATTAAATTATAAATCGTTTCGCGTTCTTTGGCCAACGAATCTGCATCAAAACGCATCCCACTTTTTAAAGAAGAATAATAGTTGGAATACGCGTCATAGATTTCATCAACTTTACGATCTACAATTTCTTTCTCGATGTTTCTAACACGAAATACACCCCCTTGCTGAACATCAAATACCACATGGGCTTTTTTTCTTTTTTTGTATATGCTACTTTGCACCCTGGCGTTAAAGTATCCTTTGGCTGCTAAAAATCGCTGAATTTGCATTCTAGAAATTTCAACCAGCGAACTATCGAGCAAGCTGGGAGGCTCCCCTACGTTTCTAACTTTATCAGTTCTGTATTTACCCCCTTTACTGTTTGCAAAATTGTAGATGAATAAGTTAATAGATGAATTAGGTCTGATATCACGCTGTATATATTCTTCCGCTTGGTCTTTAAACTCTTTATTCACCCCATTTAACTTGATTTTTGTAACTAGTGCCTGATCATCGCTTAATAGTCTTGTAGACCGACAAGATGAGGTAAATAGCAACAAAAACGTTATAATTGCAAATAAAAATAAGTTAAACAATCGTGATGCTCCCAAAGTCTCAGCTTCAATTTATTAAATCATTACACCATAAAAAGTTCAGAAAAGAACACGGACTTTTTATTGTTGAAGGTATTAAGTCCATAACGGAATTTCTGCAATCAGATTATACTGTCCATCATATTTTCCATTCTTCAAACCTAGGGCCAAAAATCGACATTTTTTTGAAAAATGTAAAACTAAATACGATAACTGAGAGAGAATTAGCCGCTATAAGCACCGTTAAAACTCCTCAAGGTATACTTGCGCTCGTTGAAATACCCTCTGATGAACCTATCAATTACAATCAATTAAGTGGCAATTTCACTTTGGTTTTAGACACTATTCAAGATCCGGGAAATATGGGTACCATTATACGAACAGCCGATTGGTTCGGCATACATAAGATAATATGTTCAGAAAACACCGTTGATATATTCAACCCCAAGGTTGTGCAAGCCACCATGGGATCCTTAGCTCATGTTTCGGTCGTATATACCAATCTGACAAGCTTTTTATCCAACATCAACGTACCCGTCTACGCAACATTATTAACAGGTCAATCCATCTATAAAACCGATTTTGGCAACGAGGGAGTGATATTACTTGGAAATGAAGGAAGTGGTATCAATCAAAACTTATTACCGAACAATACTATCGGTATAACTATTCCGCGATACGGAAGCGCAGAGTCGCTGAACGTTGCATTATCTACCGCCATATGTTGTTCAGAGATAAGGCGGAGAGAATAAGTCCACATAAAATTTGAAAAAAATTAGTAAAACAATATTATTTTACTAATTTTGCATGCCTTTAGAAGGGAAAAGGGTCGGATGGCCGAGTGGCTAGGCTGAGCTCTGCAAAAGCTCCTACAGCGGTTCGAATCCGCTTCCGACCTCATCAAAAAATTATTAAAAGTACAACAACCATGGGAGTTACACGCTTAAAAAGAAAAGATAGAAGAAATAAAACAGTATCTCGTCTTGAGGTACAGTTCCTGAAATTAGGACGTAATATTGAAGTTGGAGACAGATCCAAAGAATCTGGAGCAAGCCAAATTGCCAAAAACAATGAAATTTTGAATAAATTGGCCACCAACAATAAATAAATAAGTATATCTTAACGATATCATTTTATAGAGCATAGACCTGAAAAATATACTTTCAGGTCTTTTTTGTTTGTAAACGCTTACACCTAATCCAATATATATGCGCAAATTGGCAATGCAAGAGCTTTCAAGGGCATCGGTTGAAGAATTTAAACAATTGGAAAAGTTGCCTATTACTGTGGTATTAGACAGTGTTAGAAGTCTGCACAACGTTGGTTCAGTATTTAGAACAGCAGATGGTTTTGCTGTTGAACGGATCATTTTGTGTGGTATAACAGGTAAGCCACCACATAGAGATATTGAAAAAACGGCTTTAGGCGCTACACAGTCCATGGAGTGGATATACATGGAAAATATCGTAGATGCACTTACCTTAATAAAGAAAGAAGGTAAAAAAATTATTGCAATTGAACAGGCAGAAGGGAGCTCTATGTTACACGACTTCAATCCGGAGCAAGAAGAACAATATGCATTGATTTTTGGAAATGAAGTAAACGGTGTCTCCGAAGAAGCTATGAAAATGGTTGACACCTGTATCGAGATTCCTCAATTTGGCACAAAACATTCATTTAATATTGTAATATCTGCAGGTATTCTACTCTGGGATTTTTATTCTAAGCTGAAATTAAAAAGCGGCAGACAACAATAGCGCCTGCCGCAATTTCAATTAGCATTAGCAGAAGCTATACGATATCATGTTCTACTATTACATCTTTACTTTCTAATGAAGAATAGCCCATGAGGTATTCATCCACTTTACGAGCGCACTCTCTGCCCTCCGATATTGCCCAAACTACCAGTGATTGTCCTCTCCTCATATCCCCAGCGACAAAAATATGGTCTTGGCTTGTTCTATAAGCTCTCTCAGAGGCTTTCACATTCCCCCTTACATCTAATTCAATCCCTAATTCCTTGAGTAATCCTTCATGTTGCGGGTGCAAAAATCCCATAGCCAAAAGAACGAGCTCACAAGGTATTTCTCTCTCAGAACCAGCCACTTCGTTAAACTTCACTGGACGTCCCATAGCATCGGTTTCCCATTCAAGATCGACCACCAGGGCTCCCTTCAGATTACCATTATCATCTCCTATGAATGATTTTGTATTGATACTCCAAAAGCGTTTACACCCTTCCTCGTGTGATGTTGTTGTTTTCAATAACATAGGATAAGTTGGCCACGGCATAGCTTCGCTACGCTGATCGGGAGGTTTAGGCATTAATTCAAACTGCGTAACAGAGGCTGCTCCATGTCTATTGGAAGTCCCCACACAATCTGAGCCGGTATCGCCCCCACCTATTACCAGAACATTTTTTCCTCTCGCATGAATATCTTCTTCCTCAAAAGTAGAATTACCCACGCGTTTATTCTGTTGTTTGAGAAACTCCATTGCAAAATGAACACCTTTTAATTCACGTCCAGGGATATTTAAATTTCTTGGAACGGTAGATCCTCCAGTTAATACCACAGCATCAAAAGACTTTAGCTCTTCCGTGGGAACGTTAAAGCCGACCTCAGCATTACACTTAAAAACAACGCCTTCTTGTTTCATCAGCTCAACACGTCTGTCAATAACCCATTTCTCTAATTTAAAATCTGGAATACCATAGCGTAATAGGCCGCCAGGTTTATCGTCTCTCTCAAAAACCGTAACCTCATGCCCTGCCTTTGACAACTGCGCGGCGGCGGCTAAACCCGCAGGCCCGGAACCTACCACTACAACAGTTTTTCCTGTTTTAACTGATACAGGTTTTGCCTTGGCAAAGCCTTTTTGATAAGCTATCTCCGCTATATGCTTTTCAATTTCTTCAATTGCTACCGGCGAACGATTAATTCCCAACACACACGCAGATTCGCATGGTGCAGGGCAGATGCGTCCGGTAAATTCCGGAAAGTTATTCGTGGACGACAGTATCTCAAACGCTTCTTCCCATTTCCCGTCGTAGACGGCATCATTAAATTCAGGTATTACATTACCTAACGGACATCCTGAGTGGCAAAATGGAATGCCACAATCCATGCAGCGTGCTGCTTGTGTATTTAGCTCCTCATCGGTATAACTACGTACAAATTCATTATAATTTTTGAGTCTATCTTTTGGAGCATCCTTGGATGGAAGCTGTCTTTTAAACTCTTTAAAGCCAGTTACTTTTCCCATTTCTCTTTCCTAAATATTTTTATGCCTCAACTAATTTTGCCTGTAAAACTTTTTTATACTCTTTCGGGAATACTTTTACAAACAGGTCTTTTTCATTTTTCCAATTACTTAAAATATTGGAAGCAAGCTTACTATTTGTCAAATTGATGTGCCTCTTCAGTAGATTGATGATTTGCGTTTCATCTTCTGTTTCAAGAGGATCCAGATCAACCATCTCTAGATTACATCTGTCTTTAAAAGTGCCACTAGAGTTGTAAACCCAGGCGATCCCACCGCTCATTCCTGCTGCAAAATTCCTTCCGGTTTCGCCAAGTATCAACGCTCTACCTCCAGTCATATACTCACAACCGTGATCGCCCACTCCTTCCACTACTGTAGTAGCGCCTGAGTTACGAACAGCAAACCGTTCCCCTGCCTGTCCACAGACAAACAGATGACCAGAAGTCGCACCATATAATGCCACATTACCTATAATAATATTTTCATGTGGCACAAGTTTACTTCCAGCGGCTGGATAAATAGCTAACTGGGCCCCCGAAAGACCTTTTCCTACATAATCATTAGCTTCTCCTTCCAATTCAAAAGACAAGCCTTTGGCGGCAAATGCTCCAAAACTCTGTCCAGCTGATCCTATGAATTTAAAATTAATGGTATTATCCGGTAGTCCCTCTGAAGCATATATTTTGGAAACTTCATTAGATAGTAATGTTCCAATGGTACGATCAGTATTCTTTACATTAAAGGTTCCGAATACTGGTGTTTTGCTTTCTAAGGCTTTGGCAGCTTGCTTCAACATCCCCCAATCGAGTATCATATCCATACCGTGATCTTGTGATTCTGTTTGGTACAAACTCTGCCCTGAAGGATTCTGCGCGGCATATAAAATAGCTGATAAATCCAACTTGTTTACTTTCCAATGATCGAGATCTTCTCTTACTTTCAAAAACTGCGTTCTGCCGACCATCTCATTGATTGTCCGAAAACCAAGGCCAGCCATTATTTCCCTCAGCTCTTCCGCTAAAAATCTAAAGAGATTAACCACATCGTCTGGTTTTCCTGTAAACAGCTTACGCAGTTCCGGATCTTGTGTAGCTACTCCAACAGGGCAAGTATTGAGATGACATTTACGCATCATTATACAACCACCTGCTACCAACGCAGCAGTAGCAACGCCCCATTCTTCTGCACCCAGCAAAGCCGCTATCGCCAGGTCTCTGCCGGTCTTCAACTGACCGTCTGCCTGAAGAACGACTCTGCTTCGTAACTGATTCTTCACTAACGTTTGTTGTGCCTCTGCCAAACCAAGTTCCCAAGGCAGGCCAGCATGTTTTATAGAGCTGATAGGAGAAGCACCGGTACCTCCATCGTAGCCTGCAATCAATATAACATCGGCATGAGCCTTAGCCACACCGGCCGCGATAGTCCCCACGCCGGCCTTTGATACTAGCTTTACATTTATACGAGCGGTACGATTTGCATTCTTTAAGTCAAAAATAAGCTGTTTTAAATCCTCAATTGAATAAATATCATGATGTGGTGGCGGCGAAATCAATCCAACTCCAGGTGTAGCGTGTCTTACCCTAGCAATCCACTCATCAACTTTATGACCTGGAAGTTGCCCCCCTTCCCCGGGTTTTGCTCCTTGAGCCATTTTAATTTGCAGTTCATCAGCTTGCGATAGGTAGTGAGAAGTAACACCAAAGCGAGCAGAGGCAATTTGTTTGATTGCCGAACGCATGGAATCACCATTGGGTAATGGTTTGTACCTAATTTCATCCTCTCCTCCTTCACCTGTATTACTTTTCCCTCCTATACGATTCATAGCGATAGCCAACGTACTATGCGCTTCATGAGATATTGAACCAAAAGACATCGCTCCTGTAGCAAAGCGTTTCATGATATTCTCCGCCGGCTCAACTTCTTCTAAAGGGATCGAAGCACGATGTTTTGCAAAATCGAACAATCCTCTCAACGTATACATACGTTCTTTCTGGTTGTTTATATGTTCTGCATACTGCTTATATATTTCATAGTTATCGGTTCGACAAGCTTGTTGAAGTAAATGCACAGTTGTAGGGTTAAACAAGTGCGCCTCTCCTCTCCTGCGCCATTGGTAAACCCCTCCTTCAGGCAATAAAGTATTTCGCTTATTATTTTTAAACCCTCTATTATGTTTACTGAGCACTTCTCTCGCAATATCATCCAAACTCAAACCACCGATCCTAGATACAGCTCCGCAAAAATAATTGTCCACCACCTCTTTGCTGATGCCAAGCACTTCAAATATCTGCGCACCATTATACGATTGAAGTGTGGAAATACCCATTTTAGAAAATATCTTCAAAAGGCCGTTGCAAATAGCTTTAACATAATTTTTAGACAGCTCGGGCCAGCTTAACGGAGTTTCAATTACACCTTCTTCTTTAAGTGTTCTAATAGAGGCTAAGGCCATATAAGGGTTAATAGCAGTGGCGCCAAATGCCAACAAACAGGCGAAATGATGAACCTCCCAAGCATCACCTGCTTCAACTACCAGTCCAACAGCACCTCTATATCCAGTTTTTATTAAATGATGATGGACAGCTGAAACAGCCAATAACGACGGGATTGCGGCATGTTGTGAGTCTATAGCCCGGTCTGATAATATAAGTACTTCAAAACCGTCGCGCACGGCATCTTCCGCATAACGGCACAAACGAGCCAGTCCTTCTTCAAGAGCTCCTTCACTTCCATCTGCTTTGAAATAAGTTTGTATTGTTTTAGCCTGAAAAATACCTGTATCGATGCTACGAAGTTTTTCTAAATCTCTGCTAGTTACAATCGGATGCTCTAGTGCTACACAATGACAATGCATTTTGTCTTCGTCAAGTATATTACCAGAGTTACCAATAAAAGTTGACAAACTCATCACCAAACGCTCCCTGATAGGATCAATAGGTGGGTTGGTAACCTGTGCAAAATATTGCTTGAAGTAACTACTTAAATGTTGGGGGTGTTCAGATAACACTGCCAAGGGAACATCGGTTCCCATCGATCCAATAGGTTCTTTACCTTCCAAGGCCATGGGTATCAAAATCCCCTCAATGTCTTCCCTTGAATATCCAAAAATCTGTTGATACCTGAACACCGATTCTTTTGAAAGATAAGTAAAGGTTACTCGTGGTTCAGCAAGGTCTTTTATATTTATTTTATACTTTTCCAGCCACTCTCCATAAGGCTGCTTACTGGCAAGTTCATGTTTAATATCGGCATCACTTAATATCTCTCCTTTATCCATATCCACCAAGAAGATTTTCCCTGGCTGTTGCCTTCCCTTTCTGATAACTATTCCCTCCTCAATTGGCAATGCACCAGCCTCAGAAGCGACTACAACTCTATCATCTTCGGTGACTGCATATCTCAAAGGTCTTAAACCATTACGATCTAGCATCGCTCCAATGGTTCTTCCATTAGTAAAACAAAGCGCAGCAGGACCGTCCCACGGCTCCATAATAGTTGCATGATATTCGTAGAACACTTTTCTCAAGGGGTCCATAGCACTATTTCCATCCCATGCTTCCGGAACCAACATTAGCATAACATGTGGTAACGATCGCCCGCTATGTAACAGCAACTCCACAACGTTATCTAACGACGCAGAATCAGACAAACCAGGATCCACGATAGGTAGTAATATATCAAGCTCTTCGTCGGTAAAGTATGGAGAAGAAATTGATCTAAGTCCCGCATAAAAACGATTAAGATTACCGGTCAATGTATTAATCTCTCCATTGTGGGCCACAATTCTGAAGGGTTGGGCAAGTTTCCACGAAGGAAAGGTATTAGTAGAGAACCGGGAATGAACTAAACCGAAAGCAGACACCACACGCTCATCTGATAAATCGTTAAAATAAGATCGCACTTGATAAGTAGTCAGCTGACCTTTATAGATGATTGTTTTACTCGAAAGCGACGGAATGTATAATTGTTCTTTAACCTCCGGAAGCTCCTCCTTGACTTTTTTAACGATCAACCTCCTTAGAACATATAATTTACGGTCAAAGTCTTCCGTATTACGAATCCCTTTCGGTCTGTCGATAAAGAATTGAACAATGTTAGGCTCGGCACTTAAAGCGGTCACTCCTACACCCTCTGAGGTAATCGGCACCTCTCTCAAACCTAAAAAAGTTAAGTTTAACTGTGCCGCAGCCACCTCTATCAACGCGCGGCACTGCTGATTTAAAATCGGATCCTTTGGCAAAAAGGTCATTCCCACACCGTAATAACCAGGCTCTCCCAATCTAATATCCAATTTATTACATTCGTCCCATAAAAATTCATGGGGCAACTGAATCATGATACCAGCCCCATCTCCACTTTCCTCATCGCAACCACAAGCACCTCTGTGTTCCATATTCTCCAACATAGTCAACGCATCCTGAACTTGGCGGTGACTTTTCACTCCTTTTAAATGAGCTACAAATCCAACCCCACATGCATCGTGCTCGAAATCAGAGCGATATAATCCCTGTTCTTCCATATCTTCAACTGTCATTATTATTGCTTAGTTTAAATAGATTGCTAAAATAATATTTATTATCGACAAAATTAATTTTTTATTATTTTTTTCAGTAAAAGCTTGAATAAATACTCACAATAACACAATATACTTAAAAAAATCATAAACACATCTAAGAGCTTATTCTTCTTTGTTATTATGCAACTACTCGAGTAACTGGTTATAAAAAAATACATTGATTACCAAGCTACTACAACAAAGTATAAAAATTATAGTACTAATTTAACATTTTTTTCTACTTTTGCCACGGGTAAGTCTTTTACGACCAGCTCCCTTTGAACTCCCCCAGGGTGGGAACACAGCAAGGGTAAGAGGTTGAGCGGTGCGATAAAAGGGGCTTGCCCTTTTTTTATTTCCCTCATTTTGTTTTTCTGTGTTTATAAAATTGTAAATAATGGTTACTTTTGTAGTAATCAAATATCCAAATTTAACAGCTAATTTTTATGAAATTTTTTATAGATACTGCCAATCTCCGCCAAATTAAAGAAGCCCAAGATCTAGGTGTGCTTGATGGCGTTACTACTAATCCAAGTTTGATGGCTAAAGAAGGCATCAGCGGCAATGAGCAAGTAACTAATCACTATAAAGCTATTTGCGATATAGTCGATGGGGATGTTAGTGCAGAAGTGATCAGTACCGATTATGACAATATCATTAAAGAAGGCCGTGAACTTGCTAAGCTAAATGACAAGATCGTTGTTAAGGTACCTATGATTAAGGAAGGCGTAAAGGCAATCAAATTTTTTACCAGCGAAGGAATCAAAACCAACTGCACATTGGTTTTTTCTGCCGGGCAAGCTCTTTTAGCAGCAAAAGCTGGAGCCACATACGTTTCGCCATTCATTGGGCGCTTGGACGACATTTCTACAGATGGTTTAGCGCTCATAGAAGACATACGACTAATATACGATAACTATGCTTTTGAAACGCAAATATTAGCGGCATCTATTCGTCATACTATACATATTCTGGAATGCGCAAAGATAGGTGCCGATGTCATGACAGGACCGTTATCCGCAATTTTAGCCCTATTGAAACATCCGCTTACAGATAGTGGACTAGCACAATTTTTAGCAGACCACGCCAAAGCAGCAGGGAAATAACTATTATTTACAAATTCAAGCAGTACGCCTGCATAGCATATTAATTTTTTACTAGCACCAAGATTTGATGCTAGTAAAAAATCATTCGGTTTCAGTAGAGAAGAGATACTGATCATTTTCTTTTATGTGCTCTCTTGGAAAACTTTCACTTACTTGCGAAGGTCGCTTGAATACCAAAATCATTAACATTTATCTAAGTTTGCTATTTATTGACTTTTTTTCATGGATATACTTGACATTGCCGTTGTTGGCGGAGGACCCATCGGACTAGCCTGTGCAATAGAAGCAAAAAAAGCTCAACTCAGTTACTTGGTCCTTGAAAAGGGTTGTTTGGTTAACTCCCTCTTCAATTACCCTCAGCATATGACTTTTTTTTCCACTTCTGAGAAACTGGAAATTGGTGACATCCCTTTTGTGTCCGTCAACCCAAAGCCTAAGCGCCTGGAAGCCTTAGAATATTACAGAAGAATACAACAGCAATTTCAGCTAAATGTAAAATTGTTCGAGCAAGTAGTAGCTGTTAAAAAAACAGACTATTATTTTTCGATACAAACCACAAAAAGTGCTTACAAAGCGAAAAGTGTTATCATTGCAACTGGTTTTTATGACAAACCAAACCTCATGAACATACCAGGAGAAGAACTTCCAAAAGTAAAACATTACTATAATGACCCGCACTATTATGCTAATCAACATGTAGTGGTCATAGGTAGCAGTAACTCTTCGGTGGATGCGGCTTTAGAAACTTACAGAAAAGGAGCACACGTAACCATGGTTGTTAGAAAAAACGAAATAAGTTCACGCGTGAAATACTGGGTAAGGCCCGATATTGACAATCGCATTTCCGAAGGATCTATAAGAGCCTATTTCAACAGTTGCCTAACTGCAATTGAAGAAGCCTCGGTGCATATAGACACTCCAGAAGGCCCTATCACTATACCAAATGATTTTGTCTTGGCATTAACAGGCTATAAGCCCGATTTTGATTTTTTGAGAAAAATAAATATTGAACTTTCTAAAGACGAACTACTTATACCCCAACATAACCCGACTACAATGGAAACCAATATTCCAAACTTATATCTTGCTGGAGTTGTATGTGGTGGTATGAACACACATCTTTGGTTTATAGAGAACTCAAGGATACATGCCAGGCAAATAGTCAAACACATACAGGAACACAGGAAATAATCAATTTGAATAAATAACACCGTAAACCCTACAATTTTTATTACTTTTGAAAATATGGAAGACGGTTCTCAAATAACGGAGTTCGGTAAAATCTTTATCTATTTGATAATTGGCACATTATTGGTTCTTTTCACGCTTCTTCTTGGAAAAATAATATCTCCCAACAAACCAAATAAAGAAAAACAAAGCACTTACGAATGCGGAGAAGTATCACAAGGAAGTTCGTGGATACAATTTAATTCAAGATTTTACATTATTGCGCTTATTTTTTTATTATTCGATGTGGAAATGGTGTTTATTTTTCCATGGACAACCGTTTTCGGGTCGGCAGACCTTATCGCCGCAGACAATAGATGGGGCTGGTATACCATAGCAGAAATGTTTATTTTTGTAGGAATTTTAATAACTGGTCTGGTTTACGTTTGGAAAAAAGGCGATTTGGATTGGGTAAAACCATCACCTAAAATACCTGTCATTAAAAGTACAACTCCGGCTCACGTATACGAGTGTATAAATACCGAAGTTTATATTGTTAAATCATTTCACTCCGTAGCAGCAGCTATAGCAAATGCTCAAATCGTTTCCAAGGCATCAGCGAAGCCTGCTTTTAAACCTAAATTTATAAAAAGAGGTTCTTAACGATGAGTATTAGTAAACAGACAACAGAAAGTGGGATTGTAGTAGCTAAATTGGATGATCTCTTAAACTGGGCTCGTTTATCATCTATGTGGCCGGTCAGTTTCGGAATTGCCTGTTGCGCTATAGAAATGATGGGTGCCATGGCGGCTACTTATGACTTGGACAGATATGGAGTCTTTCCTCGGGCCTCGCCACGTCAGGCAGACGTTATCATCATAGCTGGAACGGTAACCTTTAAAATGGCGGACAGGATACGACTCTTATATGAGCAAATGCCTGAACCAAAATATGTGATATCAATGGGTTCATGTTCCAATTGCGGAGGGCCTTATTGGCAACACGGCTATCATGTGGTAAAAGGGGTAGATAAAATAATTCCTGTTGATGTCTATGTGCAGGGATGTCCCCCTAGACCAGAAGCATTAATTGGAGCATTCTTAGAATTACAAAAGAAGATCGGCCAAGAAAGTATTATTAACGAAAAAATTAACACCTAAAAAGAGAAAGTATATTAGTTAAGGCTATTACTTAACTATAATAAATATGGAAAAAGAGTTTTATGGCGATTTGCGTTTGGGTATTCTCGGAGGGGGGCAACTCGGACGTATGCTTATACAAGAAGCAATCAATCTAAATGTTAATGTATCAGTCCTCGACCCCGACCAAAATGCACCTTGTAAAAAATTGTGTAATAGATTTGAAGTAGGGGCATTGGATGATTTTGACACCGTTTATAAGTTTGGTAAGCAACTAGACATGCTTACCATTGAAATAGAGAAAGTCAATGTTGATGCTTTGGAAAAACTGGAAGAAGAGGGTGTAACTGTTTACCCGCAGGCAAGGGTAATCCGTCTAATACAAGATAAAGGTCTTCAAAAGCAGTTTTTCAAGCAAAATGACATTCCTACAGCAGCTTTTCAAATGGCATCATCGAAGGACAACCTAAGAGAGTGTCAAATACCTTTTCCTTATATACAAAAACTTAGAAAAGACGGTTACGATGGAAAAGGTGTTTACAAAGTAATAAGTGAAGCAGATTTGAATGATGCGTTTGATGCCCCAAGTATAGTGGAACAATGGGTAGACTTTGATAAAGAGATAGCCGTAATAGTAGCCAGAAACGACAAAGGAGATGTTGCGACTTTCCCCATGGTTGAAATGGAATTTAACCAAGAAGCAAATCTGGTGGAGTTTCTCATCTCCCCTTCTACGTTAACTTTTGAGATCCAACAACGAGCAGAACAACTTGCCATAAAAATAGCAGAAGACTTGCAGATCGTGGGATTATTGGCTGTAGAAATGTTTTTGACCAAAGACGGTAATATATTAGTAAATGAATTGGCCCCGAGGCCTCATAACAGTGGCCATCATACTGTAGAAGGTAATTTTACATCTCAATTTGCTCAGCACCTGCGGGCCATATTCAATTTACCTCTTGGGAACACTAATGTAAGGAGCAATGCCGTTATGATCAATCTATTGGGGGAAACACCATTTGAAGGGTTAGCAATCTATAAAGGCCTGGAGGAGATACTGGCAGAAGAAGGTGTTTATGTTCACCTTTATGGTAAAAAGTTTACAAAACCGTTTCGTAAAATGGGACACGTAACCATTGTAAATGAGGATAGGGATAAGGCCATAGAGCTTGCACGAAAGGTGCAGCAAACCATCGAAGTGATTGCGTAAAAAAATACATTACATTTAAATAAATCTACGTATGCATACTCATCAACACCCTGCTGTAGGAATCATTATGGGTAGTAAATCTGACCTTCCAATAATGGAAGACGCTATAAAGATTTTAAAAGAACTAGGCGTTAACATTGAGGTTTCAATAGTGTCTGCACATCGAACTCCCGAACGCATGTTTGACTATGCTCAAAATGCTGCATCAAGGGGAATAAAAGTAATTATAGCAGGTGCTGGAGGAGCGGCCCATTTACCGGGCATGGTCGCATCCATCACACATTTGCCGGTTATAGGAGTGCCAGTAAAGTCTTCCAATTCAATAGATGGTTGGGATTCCATACTGTCCATCTTACAGATGCCGAATGGGATACCTGTAGCAACCGTGGCACTAAATGCAGCAAAAAATGCAGGACTTTTAGCCGCACAGATTCTCGCTACTTCCAATGAACAACTTGCTCAAAACATCCTCAATTTCAAAAAAGAATTAAAAGAAAAAATTGAGCATACGGCTGAAGAAGTTGAAAACATGAAATTCTAATTTCATGTTTTCAGTCATTCAAAATGACTGTGTTAGTAAATTATTATCACAGTCATTGCAAAGAAATCAATGTGAATCTCTTGGAACAGCACTTCCAGATCCTCCTTTTAGGAAATCGAAATCAGCTCCTAAATGTGCCTGTTCTACATGCGTTACGTATAAACCAACATATCCCCTTTTTATAGCTAGATTTATCAAAGGCATATTTTCTCTACGACGGTCCAATTCTTCGTCACTCACTTCCAAAACAATTGATCTATCGGCTACGTTAACACTTATATAATCACCGTCTTTCACGTATGCCAAGGGGCCTCCGGCAGCCGCCTCAGGTGATACGTGCAAAATTACGGTTCCAAAACCTGTACCACTCATTCTTCCGTCAGAAATACGCACCATATCTGTTACGCCCTTTTCGAGTATTTTTTTTGGCAAAGCCATGTTTCCAACTTCAGCCATACCAGGGTATCCCTTTGGGCCAACATTCTTCAACACCAACACCGAGTTTTCGTCTACATTCAAATCAGGCAAGTCAATTCTCGAGTGATAATCTTCTATTGTTTGGAAAACAACAGCTTTACCCCGATGCTTCATCAGATGTGGTGAAGCAGCAGAAGGCTTTATCACAGCACCTTCTGGTGCAAGATTACCTTTTAATACCGCGATTCCAGATTCAGGCTTGATGGGTTTATCAACCGAAGCGATAATATTTATATCATAAATAGAAGCTTTTTCACTATTAATACCTATTGATAATCCATTAACTGTTTTTGTGCTTAAATGAAGAAAATCCCTTAATTCATTTACAACAGCTGGAATCCCCCCTGCATAATAAAGGTCTTCAACATAATATTGACCAGAGGGTTGTACATTTGCCAGTAAAGGAATGTTATGAGACAATTTATCAAAGTCTTCAATTGTTAAATCAACACCAATTCTACCGGCTATTGCTAATAAATGAATAACAAAATTAGTAGATCCTCCCACTGCAGCATTGACCATAATAGCATTTTCAAAAGCCTGTCTAGTCAGTATATCACTAGGCTTTAAATCTCCCTCTACCATTTCTACAATCCGCCTACCTGAGAGCTGGGCCAAAACCTTCCGTCTCGAATCTGCCGCAGGTATCGTAGCATTATCTGGCAGACTCATTCCCAGCGCTTCAATCATAGTAGCCATGGTAGATGCTGTTCCCATAACCGCACAATTTCCCTGTGTACGAGCCATACAGGCTTCTGCATCAATAAACTCCTCTTCAGTAATTTCTCCCAATTTAAAGGCTGCGTCAAATCTCCAAACATCCGACGTACCTATATCTGTTCCTCGCCAATGGCCTTTTAACATAGGTCCACCTGAAACAACGATAGTTGGTATATCTACACTGCAGGCTCCCATTAATAATGAAGGAGTGGTTTTATCACATCCGCAAAGTAACACAACACCGTCCAAGGGATTAGCCCTGATAGATTCTTCCACATCCATACTTGCCAAATTACGGTAGAGCATTGCGGTAGGCTTAATAAGAGTTTCTCCTAACGACATCACTGGAAATTCTACAGGAAAACCACCTGCTTGTAAAACACCTTTCTTCACCGATTCAGCTAGGTCTCTAAAATGCGCATTGCAGGGTGTCAATTCAGACCAGGTATTGCATATCCCAATCACTGGTCTTCCGTCAAACATATCATGGGGAATCCCTTGGTTTTTCATCCAAGCACGATATATAAAACCATCCTTGCCTTCACGTGAGAACCATGCTTTACTCCTTCGTTTCTTTTCTTTCATTGATTTGTTATTTTGGCTTATAAGGTTTTAAATATAAATAAAAATTACTTAAAATAAACAGCCACCTCCTAATCCTTTACGGTTTTGTAATAGCTACTTTCTACTTAGCTGCTTATCTAATTCCAAAGCGGCACTTATTAGCCCTAAATGTGTAAACGCTTGCGGAAAATTACCCAAATGTTCTCCCTTTTTACTTATTTGTTCAGCGAACAAACCAAGATGGTTCCCGTACCCAATCATTTTCTCAAAATTCTCAACGGCTTCATCTAATCTTCCAGCTTTTGCGAGACACTCAATGTACCAAAAAGAGCACATAGTAAAAGTTCCCTCCTCTCCTTCCAAGCCATCAATTTTATTAACATTATTGTTATAGCGATATACCAGTACATCCAATCGAAGTTGTTTATCTACTGCGGACAACGTGGAGATCCATCGAGGTTCCTCCGGAGTCACAAAGTGTACAAGCGGCATTAACAACACACTGGCATCAACGGTATCAGAGACTTTATTACCATCTTTGTACTGCGCCCAACATTTTAACTTTTCATTCCAGAAGTTATTAAAAATGTCCTCATAAAGCTCATTTCGTACTGTTATCCATTCTTCCTGAGGAAAAGGAAACGACCGTTGCTGCCCTATTTTAATTGCTCGATCCATGGCCACCCAGCACATTAAACGGGAATGGAGAAATTCATGTTTTTCATTTCTTATTTCCCAAATGCCATGATCCGTTTGGCGCCATTTTTTTATAACTATTTTAACTTCTTTACAAATGATTTTCCATAATTCAAAGGTGATCGGGCGATGATACATATTAAATATATAGATGGTATCGAGAAGCTCTCCGTAGATATCCATTTGTAATTGGTTATCTGCTTCGTTACCGATACGTACAGGACTTGACTTTCTATAGCCCTCTAAATGGTCGAGTATCTTTTCTTTCATATCCGACTCACCGTCCACCTTATAAATTAAATGAAGGTCCCGATTTTTATCTTGCGCTATAATCCATTTAAGAAAAGCTACAGATTCGTCAGCAAAACCAAGCTTGAGAAAAGCAAACATAGTAAAAGCAGCATCTCTAATCCACGTATAGCGATAATCCCAATTACGGTCGCCTCCAATCTCTTCTGGTAAACCAAAGGTTGCTGCAGCAACCACTGATCCGAATTGCGCTGACGTTAATAATTTTAATGTAATCACCGACCGTTGTAAGATCTCCTTCCAACGACCCGAGTATGTCGATTTACTAACCCACGACCTCCAAAACTTGATCGTTTCAAAATAGGTTTTATGCTGATAAAATGAAATATCAGCAAAACTGTCCTCTTTTCCCTCATCAACCGATTCTAAAACAACCCAAGCCTCTTCCGCCTCTTCTAATTCAAAAGCAGCATAGCCATCATTTTTCTTCACCGATAATGAAAAAGTAGCCTGTAAACGCATGGCTGTTTTCGTACCGTCATCAGCATTTATAGTAATGACACCATTTTCATTATTACTCTTATGTTTCTCCCTAGCATAATCAAACCGTGGCTGGCAATGCATAAAAAACTTGATGGTACCGCGAACAACCTTTACCTTTCGCACAATAGCATTATAACTCGTACAAGTGTCTTCACGCACCGGCATATAGTCTGTTAGTTCAACGATACCTTCATCAGAGAAAAAACGCGTAATCAGTACAGCCGTTCCAGGAATATATAACTGTTTTGTGTGCATGCTTTTCATCTGTGGTTCGACAGAATAAAAGCCTCCTTTCTTTGCATCCAAAATACGTGCAAAAACGCTGGGAGAATCGAATCTAGGAAAGCATAAAAAATCGATTGATCCATCTAAACCAACAAGCGCCGCTGTTTTCATGTTTCCTATAATACCATAGTTTTCTATTGGTTTATAACTATTGTGTGTATTTTTCATCCGCAAATAATTTTATACCTCGTCGGTCGGGTGCCCGTCTACTATCGGCGGGAAACTTACCACGTCTAAAATCCACATACTGTAAAACGAAAGTGAAATTTTGAACACGAGCGGGTTCATCAAATATGTATTAAAACACCTCATTAAGTGCTCAACAATTTAATAACCATGTTGTTTAGATACTAAACATTGAATCCTAATATTATAATATTCAAATTTAATATGGCACGATTAAAAGATAAAGTAGCACTGATAACGGGCTCGGACTCGGGCATTGGAAGAGCAGTAGCTGAAGCCTACGCAAACGAAGGCGCAAAAGTAGTTATTACGTATCATTCAGATGAAGAAGCAGCAAACGAAGTAGAAAAAAAGTTAATCCAGATAGGCGCCGAATCTGTAGTTCATCAGTTGGACGTCAGTGATGAAGATAGTGTAAAAACGGTGTTTTCAAAAGTAGTTGATCATTTTGGCAACATAGACATTTTAGTGAGTAACGCAGGAGTAAATGGCAGTAACATCCCTGTGTCAGACATGGATACCAAAACATTTGACACTTGTATTAAAACCAATTTATATGGTGCTTTTTTTTGCTGTAGGGAGTTTTTACAGCTCAAAACCTCTGATAGAAAAGGCAAGATTATTATCGTAAGTTCCGTACACGAAGACGTCAACAATAAAGGGAATGCTGATTATAACGCTTCCAAAGGTGGCGTCAAAAACTTTAGCAGAAGTTTAGCGCTTGAACTTGCTGATAAGAATATAAATGTCAATAATATAGCCCCAGGCATGATTCTTACTCCTATGAACCAGAAAGCTATGGATGATGAAAAAGTAAGAAAAGAGGCAGAACAAAATATCCCCATGAAACGCGCCGGGAAAACTGAAGATATAACCGGAATTGCCATATATCTTGCTTCGGATGAAAGTGATTATGTTACTGGAGCAACATTTTTTGTGGATGGAGGATTAAGTATTAATTTAGGACAGGGCGCTTAGCTGCTATATTACATTGAATTGACTTCTCATATCAATCATTATTAAAAAATAGCTTTATCTTTGCGGCTTATTTATATTTATCGGTAATGAGCAAGCACGGACGTATTTTAGTTGCTATGAGTGGCGGGGTTGACAGTTCTGTTGCAGCAGTAATGCTTCATGAACAAGGGTACGAAGTAATTGGTTTGACGATGAAAACTTGGGATTATGCTTCTTCCGGTGGATCATCAAAAGAAACTGGTTGTTGCAGTTTGGACAGCATTAACGATGCTCGTTCATTAGCCGTTGGTTATGGGTTTCCACATTACATATTAGATATTCGTAACGAATTTGGAGATTTTGTAATCGATAATTTTGTGGATGAATACTTGGCCGGGCGTACACCAAATCCTTGTGTTTTATGCAATACCCACATTAAATGGGAAGCATTGCTTAAACGCGCAGATAAACTTGATTGTGAATTTATCGCGACCGGTCACTACGCAAACATCCGTTTAGCACAAAACGGACGTTATGTCATTTCCAAAGGAAGAGACGAGCATAAAGATCAATCTTATGTTTTATGGGGCGTATCACAAAAAAATTTAGCTAGAACAAAGTTTCCTTTAGGCAGCTTCACGAAAGCTGAAATTAGACAAATGGCGTTAGAAATGGGCCAACTTGAACTAGCCAATAAATCTGAAAGCTATGAAATATGCTTTGTTCCAGAAAATGACTATCGAGCATTCTTGCGGCATCGTGTAGAAGATATTGACGAGCGTATTGGTGCAGGAAATTTTATATTAGCAGATGGAACCGTAGTAGGTCAACACGCAGGTTACCCTTACTACACTGTAGGTCAACGCAAAGGACTTGGAATCGCACTTGGCAAGCCTGTTTTTGTTACAAAAATACTACCCGAGAGCAATACCGTGATGTTGGGATCAGAAGAAGATTTAGCTAAAAACAGCGCCTTTGTACGAAACTATAACCTAATCAAATACGAGCATATAATTGATCCAATTGAAGCTGCTACCAAAATACGGTATAAAGATGTGGGTATGTTGAGTAATATAGTGGAAGAAGATGGAAAGATTAAAGTTGATTTTCATCATCATGTAAAAGGCATAGCTCCTGGCCAATCAGCAGTTTTTTATGAAGATAACGATTTATTAGGTGGAGGGTTTTTAATGTAAAGTTTTGTTAACGTAAATTTTAATAAAATTCTAATCCAGAAAGCACTAAATATTAATTTTCAATAATTACATTTGATCACCATGATACATAAGCCGGAGTTCAATTTCTTCGGCTTGTTTTTTATCAAAAAATTTAAAGGGGTTTGCTAAAACATGAATAAATCCCTTTATTTGCAAAAATCAAGATACTGAATGGCAAAGAATTTATTAATTGTAGAATCACCGGCAAAAGCAAAAACCATAGAAGGATATTTAGGAAAAGACTTTCTAGTCAAATCAAGTTATGGCCACATACGTGATTTGGTTAAGACCGACGATGCCATCGATACCAACGATAATTTTAAACAAAAATATGAAGTCCCTTCCGACAAAAAGGCAGTAGTTAGTGAACTAAAAAAGCTTGCAAAAGCTGCCGAAACGGTATGGCTAGCATCCGATGAGGATCGTGAGGGGGAAGCTATATCGTGGCATTTATATGAAACACTAAACCTAAAGGCACAAAGTACCAAGCGCATTGTGTTCCATGAAATCACTAAACCAGCTATTCTAAAAGCAATAGAACAACCTCGTAATATCGACTTTAATCTAGTAAATGCCCAACAGGCCAGAAGGGTGTTAGATAGGCTGGTTGGTTTCGAACTTTCACCGGTATTGTGGAAGAAAGTTAAGCCTTCACTTTCGGCAGGTCGTGTGCAATCCGTTGCGGTACGGCTATTGGTTGATCGAGAACGAGAAATCAATAGATTTGAACCCGAAGCGGCATTTAGAGTTGTCGCACTATTTTTCACAGACGATAAAAAGGAACTCTTCAAGGCTGAATTGTCTCAACGTTTCGCTGATATAAATGAAGCAGAAAGGTTTTTACAAGATTGTGCAAAAGCAGTTTTTGAAGTCAAAAGCTTAGAGACAAAACCTAGTAAAAGAAACCCATCGGCTCCATTTACTACGTCAACTCTTCAGCAAGAGGCTAGCCGCAAGTTAGGGTTTTCGGTCGCCAGAACGATGACTATCGCTCAGCGACTTTACGAATCGGGCAAAATTACCTATATGCGTACAGATTCGGTCAATTTAAGTAATACTGCTTTACAAGCAGCAGAGCAAGAAATAAAATCTGCTTATGGCGATAAAT
Organism: Olivibacter sp. SDN3; assembly: GCF_014334135.1. Lineage (NCBI taxonomy): Bacteria > Pseudomonadati > Bacteroidota > Sphingobacteriia > Sphingobacteriales > Sphingobacteriaceae > Olivibacter > Olivibacter sp. SDN3. The sequence goes on along the minus strand of NZ_CP060497.1, from coordinate 4,063,281 downwards.
ACTATAAGAGAAGACAGTATAAAACAAAATCTGCTGGAGCACAGGAAGCGCACGAGGCCATCCGCCCTACTTATTTTGGTCAGCATAGCATTGAAGGCGATGCTTCAGAACGCAAACTCTACGAATTGATATGGAAACGCTCCATAGCGTCGCAAATGAGCGAAGCGGCATTTGAAAAAACCATTGCCAAAATAAGTATTTCTACCCGAAACGAGGAGTTCACTGCAAACGGAGAGGTAATGAAATTTGACGGTTTTTTAAAGGTCTATTTTGAATCTACTGATGAAGAAAGTGAAGTAAGCTTAGACGAATCTGGTGACAATACGCTTCTTCCTCCTCTTCAAAAAGGTCAGCACCTCGGATTAAATGAAATGATTGCTACAGAAAGGTTCAGTCGGCCTGCTGCTCGATATACCGAAGCCAGCTTAGTCAAGAAGTTGGAAGAGCTTGGTATTGGCAGACCTTCTACTTACGCTCCAACCATTTCAACTATTCAAAATCGTGGGTACGTGGTTAAAGAAGATCGTGAAGGGAAACTGCGTAATTACCGTGTACTAACTTTATCTTCTGGCCAGGTACTTGCTCAGGAAAAAACAGAAATAACAGGAGCAGAAAAAGCAAAATTATTTCCTACAGACATTGGCATATTAGTCAATGATTTTTTAGTTGAGCATTTCAAAGATATTGTTGATTTCAATTTTACTGCCACTGTGGAAAAGGAGTTTGATGAAATAGCTAATGGCTTAAAAGAATGGACGGCAATGCTGCACAACTTTTATGGTCCTTTCCATAGCGAAGTAAAAAACACGATAGAAAATGCAGACAGGGCAAGTAGTGAAAGAATGTTGGGAATTGATCCTGAAAGTGGGAAACAGGTGAGTGTAAGAATTGGCCGTTTTGGCCCATTAGTTCAAATAGGCTCTCCTGATGAGGAAGAAAAACCTCGGTTTGCAAGTCTTAGAAGCGGACAAATGATCGAAACCATAAACCTTGAAGAAGCACTTGAACTATTTAAGCTTCCTAAAAAGGTGGGGACTTATGAAGATAAAGATATGACGGTTGCTATTGGTAGGTTTGGACCTTACATCCGTCACAATAGCGCCTTCTACTCTTTACCTAAAGGAATAGATCCTATGGATGTAAATGAAGATCAAGCTATCGAAATCATTGAAATTAAACGTAAAAAAGATATCGAAAAAATAATAAAAACTTTCGACGAAAATCCTGAAGTAAAAATTGAACAGGGAAGATGGGGACCCTTTATACGTTTTGGTAAACAAAATATTAAAATACCTAAAAACAAAGACGCTGAAAAATTAACATACAGCGAAATTGTAGAACTCGCAGAAGCTGATAAAAATACGGGAACTTCTGGGGCTCGAAAAAAAGCGACAGCAAAAAAAGCAGTTAAAAAGAAGTCCTAATTCTCCGCTAAGAAGTACTTGAATAAAAATAATAAACGGGGCATAGCGATCTCTTCGACACCGCTAAAAAAAATGAAAAATAAAGAAGAACCCATGCAAGCTTCATCGCTATAAAAACCATTTATTCTAATGAAAAAAGACTTGCCACCAAATATTGTAGAAGATATTTACATCGCGGTTATCCTTGAAAATGAATCGCCAGAGGGTAAAGTCTGGAATGTCTATCTGATCAATGAAAAAAATGAACAGATAGACAATGTATTAGTTAGTAGTAAAGGTTATGGTATAAAAGATGATCGAGAAGTCAAAACATCCGTTTTAAGACATTTTATTGGTGATTTAGCAGCAAAGAAATTTTCGCTAATCGAAGCAATTGATGAGCAAGTTTTTGGTTTAACAAACGAGTATCTTTTAAGTTATTATATCAACGGTACTATATATGATAAAAAATATATATTTTTACCCGAAAGTATTATTGATTCCAATCTTATTCGGGTACCACTATTGAATAAGCCAGGTATATTAATTGGTGCATGAAAGATCGCGTATCTTTAAAATAAAAAAGCGACAATACTAAATGAAATATTATCGCTTTTTTTATTAGGAAAATTCGTATTTATAATTCATCACTATATACATACCTAATTTCATCACGTAAGTTGTACTTGGAAGCCATAACTTCACCATAAGCGCCCACAGTACGAATAGCAATTAAGTCCCCCCTTTTTGACAAAGGCAGCTCAACTTCTTTACCAAAGCAATCGGTGCTTTCGCAAATAGGCCCTACGACATCATAATGTGTAAAATCGGAGGTATTGGACCTATCCTTCTTCTCTATAGCTTTCAAACTTTCTATTTTGTGATATGCTTGATATAAGGCGGGACGCATGAGTTCTGTCATACCTGCATCCAATATAAGAAAATTCTTTTTGATACCATTCTTCACATATAGCACCTTACTAATCAGACTGCTACACTGGGAAACCAAAGCACGCCCTAGTTCAAAGTGCACTTCCTGTCCAGCTTTTCTTTCCAGAAAATGATCGAAAATTTCAAAATATTTCCTAAAATCAACAATAGACTCTTTATCCGGTTCGTTGTAATTCACTCCAAGACCTCCGCCTACGTTCAATATTTTCAGTCGATAACCTCGTTCATCAAACCAGCTATTAAATTCGTTAACTTTCACACATAAGCTCTTAAACACATTCATATCAACTATTTGAGAACCTACGTGAAAATGTATTCCGATAAGCTCGATAGATTTATTTTCCTTAATAACGTCCAGACAAGCACTTAGTTCCCAAGTTTTTATACCAAACTTATTCTCGTCCAAACCAGTGGTTATATATTTATGTGTCTGTGCATCAACATTAGGATTTATTCTGAGTGCCACCTTTGCTATTTTACCACTTGCTTTTGCAAGATCTGCGATAACAGAAAGCTCCTGTACAGATTCCACATTGAATGCAGAGATATTATGATCCAGTGCATTTAAGATTTCCTTATCGGCCTTGCCAACCCCCGCAAAAACAATATCTTTGGGAGCAAAACCAATCTCGATAGCTTTAAGCACTTCATTACCGCTAACACAATCAGCTCCAATACCTGTTTGCTGAATAACGGTCAATACTCGTTCGTTGAAATTGGCTTTCATAGCATAGTGAATATGAAAATCAAAAGCATTAGCTGCGCCCTGCGCACTTTTTAATGTAGCCTGCAACAAATCTAAATCATAATAAAAAAAAGGCGTTTCTTTCTGCTCAAAAGCAGTTATTATATCTTTATTAAACATGAATTTGGGTTATATCCATTTAGGACTCAACAATTAAAACAAACGATTATGCAAAGAACGTAAGACTTCAACCTTATTTTCAGCATCTATCAGCAAGGAAATGTTAAAATCACTACCTCCGTATGATATCATCCTTATAGGAATGTGTTTAACAGCATCCAATACTCGTGAGGCATAGCCGTGAGTGTTTATGCTAAAATCACCTACTACACAAACGATAGTTTGATTAACATCAATTTCCACAGATCCAAAATCCTTTAATTCACGCTCAATATCACTTAAAAAACGTGTATCATCAACTGTCAGGGAAACCGCAACCTCTGATGTTGTAATCATATCGATAGGTGTTTTGTAACGTTCAAAAACTTCAAACACTTTCCTCAAAAAACCAAAAGCTAATAACATGCGCGACGAATGGATTCGAATAGCTGTGATACCATCTTTCGCAGCAATAGACCGGACCTCTCCCTTTATGGCACCATCTTTACTAATCAGCGTACCTGGAGCCTTTGGTTCCATAGTGTTTAAAAGTCTTACCGGTATATTATATTTTTGCGCAGGAAATACACTTTGCGGATGCAGTATTTTTGCACCAAAATAAGCCAATTCCGCTGCCTCATCAAACGTAAGGTGTGCTATCGGATAAGTGCCTTTCACGATTCTTGGATCATTATTATGCATACCATCTATATCAGTCCATACCTGTACTTCTTTGGCATGTATAGCCGCTCCAATTAACGAAGCCGTATAATCACTCCCGCCTCTTCTTAAATTATCTATTTCTCCAAAAGCATTACGACAGATATATCCTTGCGTGATAAAGAGATTATGATCAGTAAGCCCTCCAAGTATTACTTCCAGATGGTCACTGATATATGGTATTACGGGCTCATTGTCCTCATCAATTTTCATAAAATCAAGAGCTGGCAGTAGCTTAGATCGCACACCGATCTCTGTTAGGTAAAAATGATACAAGGTGGTCGATAATAGTTCACCCTGTGCTAATATTATCTTTTCTTCTATAGGCGTAAATAGCTCATTTGCAAATGACTGTATAAAATCAAAATGATAACTAATCAACTCCCTCCCATTCTCTTTTCCTTCAGCAGAAAGAAATAATTCGTCAACAAATTCGTCATACTTAGCACGTAGCCCTTTTATAAGCGCTTCGGCCTTTCGCTTATCTCCTGCAATAAATGCTTGAGATATTTCAACCAGTGTATTGGTTGTACCTGCTACAGCAGATAAAACAACGATCTGTTTCTCTTCAGCAGGACGAATAATATCCAGCAATTTTTTCATGCGTTCTGGACTTCCCACCGATGTTCCACCGAATTTTAAAATTTTCATTAGTTAATTAATTTATCCTATTAAAATCGCCATGTGCTTATCACTCTTTTTACACCGAGGCTTTTATACTATTAAATAATTGCTTAAGTTGTTTATCTGCTTTTGATGGTGTACAAAAATACACAACAAACTTAGATAAACAGCCCTTTATATGCAATTTATCGAAAGGGTACATAAATTCTTTATTTACCATAAGGTATTCATAAAACTTTGATCTGTAATCCCTCTTCAGCTATTAGAATTTTTAATACATGAAACCCCGTATAAAAAGTACTATTTTATACGGGGTGCCAAAAGTAATCAAAAAATGTTATTTTATTAAAAAAACGTTATTTTTATTATAAAATAATAACATTTAAGCACAATTAATTTAAAATATAAAACTAAACCACACCTATTTTATGCTGAAATTGAGGTTACTCCTATCTATTAATGTCTGTATGATGCCATCCACTAGCCCTACTCTTGGAACCACTATACTCTTCACTCCACCCCACTTCATCACGTTCAGAAAGATCTCACAAGCTGGAATAATTACATCTGCTCTATCGCTATTTAAGCCTAACACATTGATGCGTTCCTTTAAAGAAAAAGAATTCAGGTATTCATAAATAGCCTTTAACTTATTGAAGGATAATGGCTTTGTCGCCTTTTCCTCAGCTAATCTGTAAAGCTTATTAATGTTACCACCCGTACCGATACCTATAATCCCCTTATATTGCCTCGTATGATCTTTTATCCACTCCTTCATTTCATACCAAGTTTCTTCACTATCCTGATTATCCAAAATACGTATGGTACCAATGTTAAATGATTTCGACCCCTTTAAACTTCCGTTGCTGAATATAGATAACTCCGTACTTCCCCCGCCTACATCAACATATAAATAATTTTTCTTTCTTTCTAACTGTTGTTCAATATGGCTGTTATAAATAATATTTGCTTCCTTAACCCCATCAATAATCTCTAGCTCTACCCCCACCTTTTTAATTTTCTTTACTAATTCTGCACCATTTGTTGCCTCACGCATTGCCGAAGTTGCACAGGCCATATATTGAGTGACTTTATAAACATCCATCAGATTTCTAAAGGCAGCCATTGCTTTGATAAGATCTTCTGATTTTCTTTCTGAGATTGCTTTATCAATAAATGCATCATCTCCTAAACGTAAAGGAACTCTTATCAATGTATTTTTCTTAAAAGAAACAACTGCGCCGTTTTCAACAATGTCTGCAATTAAAAGTCGAATGGCATTAGAACCAATATCTATAGCTCCATATCTCATATTAATTATTCTTATTTTTTAGATAGTAGTAAGTATCATGCTGGGCGCGACGGCTAGATTTTCCTAGTTCTCGTTTGACATATTTATTATCATTTGTTGCATTAATTACACGCGCTTTTGTATTATCATTCAATTGAATATCTATAATGTCCCGGATTTCCTTTTTTATAGAATTATCCAATATAGGAAAACTTACCTCCAGCCTCCTATCAATATTTCTGGTCATCCAATCAGCAGATGATAAATAGACTTTTTCGTTTCCTTTATTGCCAAAGATCCATACTCGGGCATGCTCCAAGTATCTATCAATAATGCTTATCACCTCAATATGCTCGCTATAACCAACCTGCCCAGGCACCAAACAACACATTCCCCTAACAATTAGTTGTATTTTAACGCCTGCGTTATTTGCTTCATATAATTTAAGAATCATTTCCTCATCTGAGAGACTATTCATTTTCAAAATCATATAGGCTTTGGCCCCTTCTCTTGCATGGGAGATTTCATTTTCAATAAGGTCATAAACGGAGTGTCTCATTTCCAGGGGCGACGTAATAATATATTTATATCCTTTAAAAAACTCTTTATTATCCAACCCATTAAAAAGCCTTTTCAAGTCTTCCGTTATCCCTCGATGAACCGTAAATAAACTATGATCACAATAAGTCCCTGCACTTTTTTCATTATAGTTGCCCGTTGCCAAATTTGCGTAGTACGTCAACTGCCCTTTTTCGTATCTACTTACCAAGCAAATTTTCGAGTGAACTTTGTATGCCATCATACCGAAGTTGACATTGACCCCGCCCTCTTCCAGTTTATTACTCCAATAAATATTTGCTTCTTCGTCAAATCTGGCCTTTATTTCTATTAGGCAATTCACCTTTTTTCCATTTTTTGCTGCATTAATCAATGCGTTAATAACCTTAGAGTTTTCTGCCAAACGGTATAAGGTGATGTTAATTTCCGCGACTTTAGGATCTATGGCAGACTCTCTTAAAAAATGTATAATATAATCGAAAGATTGGTAAGGTAAGCTGATCAAATAATCACGTTTGGCCACCTGATTAAAAATGCTTTTCCCCAGGTCAAGATCCTTAACTGCCAGCTTCAGCGTCTTAGCGTACTCTAGAGAGGTATCTCCTACATTAGGAAAATCTATAAAGTCTTTAAAATTATGGTATCTGTTTCCTGGAATCAAAACACTATTGTGCAAGTGCATGCGGGAAACCAAGTAGCTAATCATATCCAACGGCATCTCACTGTCATAAAGAAGGCGCATAGGCTTACCCTTCGATCTGCGCTGCAAGCTTTTACTTAAAGATTCTATAAATTTTTCGCTTACATTAACATCAATATCAAGTTCTGCATCACGAGTTAATTGCACGGTATAAGCTTCAATATTATCATACTTAAAAATAAAGAAGAGCTCATCTAGACAATATCTAATGATATCATCTAAAAGTATAATAAATTTAAGGTTATTACTATCCGGTAAAACTAAAAATCTACTCACACTTTTCGTAGGTACCTCTAATAACGCATACCTTATTTTTTTTTTGTATGTTAATTTTACGAGAAAGTAAATACGCCTATCTTTCAACTCCGGAAAAGGCTTTTCCGGAGTTGAAAGATCTAACATTATCGGCACAAGATCAGGTAATACCTTTTCATGAAAATAGGTCCTAACAAATTGTCCTCTACTAACATTAAGTTGTGTATCATTAATAATGAATATCCGCTGTTCGGCAAGTTCTTTTATTATTTTGTGTTCATAGAGATACTCAAATCTTTTCTCTTGTTTTACAACAATATTCTTAATTTCACTAAGTATTTTCTTAGGGCTAAAGCCCAAGAATTCCTTTGCCTTAGTATTTACATCTGTTAGACGGTTTAAAGTCGCTACGCGCACCCGGTAAAATTCATCAAGATTAGAAGAAAAGATAGCTAAAAACCTAAGTCTCTCAATTAAAGGTACAGTCTCATCTGCTGCCTCTTGAAGAACACGTTCATTAAAAAACAGCCAGCTGATTTCTCTATTTATTAAGGGAGCTTTACTCCTAAAAGATGCAGACATCAATAAAAATACCTTTATTTTAATAAACAAAGGTTACATAAAAATGTTAATTTTTTGTTAACCAAATATTACCTTTTATTCAATCGAACCTTTATTTGCACAAACAGTCAACGCTATCTGAGTACAGCTTAAAACGAGTTCAAGTTGACTTTTTGGTATCGTCTGGAGTTATTTTTGTTTTGACAGCCGATTTTTGCACTTTCTCCTCAGCTTCTACTACCGGTACATTTCCTGAAGAGTTACTAATAATTTTTGTTGTTTTTTTTTCTCGAAGAGGTTTTTTCTTAGCAGTTTCAACGGTCTTATTTACAAGGGATTTTGTATTTATATTAGCATTCTGGGGTCGTTTAATAATCTTTTTCGTAACTTCAGGGTTTATTTCCTGATTAATCGGATCCCCATTCGGCTTACTTTGCCCTATTGATTGCGACTTTTTTATCGTATTTACTTCAAGCGCTTCATTCTTAGTAACTGCCTTTCCATCGTCCTTTATACTAGGAATAGTATCTCTATTTTTATCGCTTTTCTTCTTTATAGATACTTTTTTATTCTCTTTGGCTAGCTCTTTTTTATTGGTTTCTAGCGTCTTACCTTTCGTGTTCCGCTTGTCTCGTTTGCCCGCTTTCTTCTTTTTATTCTTATTCAAATCGGCTTTACTTATTTTTTTTGAAAGCTTATCAGTTAGTGTTTTACTTGCTTTCTTAATATCCTTAGTAAAACTTTTTGTTTCACCACCGAATTTGCCCAACAACGATTTAAGGCGTTTCACTAATGATTTTTGGATCGCCTTCCTGTCTATACTTTTTATTTTCCTTGCCATAACACGCTTAATTTTAATTGATATATTAACAAAGTAGCATGAAGGCCCAGTGGCATTTTTTTCAGTTCCATGGTTCCTGTTCCAACAGCTCCATCTGCCAAAGAATCTGCTCTTCTGTAATTGGATAAGGTTTATCTTTACGCAGCTGTTCGTAGACAGCATTAAATAATCCTTTATAATTCCCTTTTAAAGCTTCTTTGAAGGAAATTTGCTTCTGATTGTTTTTATTAATAACTGTGAGCAGCCCCTCCTCACCTACCGGCTCCAATCCAAACAATTCGTCGGTCGGCCACATACTTTTGTCTAACTGCTCTTCTTGCACATCTGCCCTGGATTTTTGAAAAGAACCTTTCGTACCATGCACTACATATGCTGGTAAAGGTTGTGCAACTAGTAAGCTCGCATAGGCAAATACCGTTAACCCCTTGTTATAACTCAGTACATAAGTAAAAAAATCATCTACTTCTGAATGCTCTCGATGAGTAGAACATAATTTTATACTTTTTTCGGGTTTACCAAATAATGAAATAATCTGATCTAATAAGTGAGGTCCTAAATCATAAGTAAGGCCACTGGCACTTTGCTTCGTTTCCTTAAACAGCTTCGGACTTTTCTCTCTTCTATAGCGATCAAAGCGCACATGAAATTCGATAATTTCACCTAAACTTCCACTGTCAATAATTCTCTTAACCAATTTAAAATCACTATCCCACCTCCTATTTTGAAATACCATAACGTGTCTCTGCTGTCGCCTTCCTATATCAAATAGTTCCTTTACCTCCTTACTTGTAGCTGCACATGGCTTTTCAATTAAAACATGCTTTCCCCTTAGAAGCGCTTTCTTTGCAAAATCATAATGCGTTTGATTAGGCGTGTTCACCACAACCAATTCAATCTCCTCATCGTTAAGCATTTGCTCTACATCGTCATAGCTTATAATGTTTGGATACCGCTCCTGTGCTTGCTTTTTACTTCGCTCTACTACTGCCTTCAATTTAAAACGCGTATTCGTTTCTAAAAATGGCGCATGAAATATTCTTCCCGACATTCCATATGATAATATGCCGGTTATTATTGGGTATTTAGACATAATGAAACTATATAAGTTCTATACAAAAATGAGAACAACAATATTTTATCTATAAAACATAATCTAATCAGATCTGAAGACCCAATTAGATTAAGTAATTTGTCGTTTTATCGTTATAATAACGCTTCAGTTTCTTCCTTTGTTTTCTTTAAAATGGGTAAGACTTCCGAAGCATAACGGTTAGTAGATAATTTGGTGTTATTCGTTACATTCTTAAATTGGTGGATGATGTATTCTTGGTTATGAAGAGACTGCTCAACATACACCTTTTCCAGTACATTTGTCCCTGCGGAGTCCAAACCTGCCGTTAATTCAAATGTCGACTGTCCTGGAAAAGGTAACAATACATTTGCTTCATCTGCTAACTCACTTAATTTTGACAACACCTCACCGTATTGGTTACTCAGATTGTCGGCTAAGGATTTTACATTTGCAGATGTCCCCCTCTGAGACACAACTTGAGCAAATGCAATTTCATCACTAGCCAGCTGATAAACTGTTCTTAAAAAGTCATATTCCTCGGTATCCGCCTTTGTAAAGTTTAAATAATATAATGAAGGACTGGTCTTATGTTCGCCAACAGTTGTACACGAATTCATTAACATAAGGCAAGCAAAAGCAGAAACACCTAATAAAGCAAATTTACTATTCATTGTCAATTTGTTTTTTAATTTTATATAGCAAACCTAATACAAAATTTCGCTATTTTCAATTTTAACTGTAATTACGTCTATTCTAATATCGATGTTGATAAACTATTAAACTAAATTTCTTCCAGCGTTTACTATTCCATAAACTGTTCTTGTTAAAAGCTTGCCGTATACATCATAATTTGGATCATCCTGCTTAATATCATGAAGCTTTTTGATCGCATAGTGCTGTATAATCACGAGAGGTAAAATGATTTTCTCTCTTGTAGCAATCGATCTGCGCTCTACCGGATATCTCTCCATTAAAGTCTCGGTATTCGTCAGTTTTAAGAAGTATTTTTTCGTTATCTCAAACTCTTCAAATAACATTTTCCAAAATTCTCCAAATTTCTGATCTTCTTGAAGATAAGAGGTTATATCGAAATTGGATTTTTTCATGGCCATAACACTATTATCTATTATGGTTTTAAACATGCCCGAAGTTTGATATAATTCTTCGACCTTTCCCCATTCTCCTGCTTCATCCGCGCTTTTCAATGCAGTACCTACACCGTAACAACCAGGCACGCTCTGTTTCAATTGACTCCAAGCCGTAACGAAACTAATTGCCCGCAAATCTTCTAATTTTAATTCCGACGTTGAATTTCTTTTTACTGGTCTGCTGCTAATATTTATTGAAGATAAGAATTTAAGCGGGCTAAATTCTTCCAAATATTTTAAAAATAACGGGTGGTGACGCAACTCCATAAATTTCTTATGGCTAGCTGCCGCCATTTTATCGATCAACTCCTTTTTCTCTTTGTTTAAAGTATCACCTGGACTATTCTGTATACCAGAAGTCATACCTGCATTTAACAATTGTTCGATATTGTAGTGTGCAGTATCAAATGAACCATACTGACTACTGATAGTTTGCCCCTGTATGGTTAACTGTATATGATCATTGGCAATTTCATCTCCCATAGAAGCATAAAAACGTTGCGTTTTTCCACCCCCACGTGCGGGCGGCCCTCCTCGTCCATCGAAGAAGGTAAGATCTATATCATATTTTCTCGCTATGGCAGTAAGTTCAATCTTGGCTTTATAAATTGACCAATTTGCCATTAAATATCCACCGTCTTTCGTACTATCAGAGAAACCGAGCATAATGGTTTGTTTACCGCCTCTGGTGTTTAAATGCTTTTTATAATACGTATTGTTATATAATGTTTCCATTACATCAGCCGCTCTATTGAGATCATCAACGGTTTCAAACAATGGAACAAAATCCATTGTCAATTCGGACTCCTTCCAGCCACTCCATAGAAAAAGTTCAATCAAACATAAAATATCTGTTGCTTGTTGACAATTACTTATTATAAATCTATGAGATGCTTTCTCCCCACCCGAAAGCTGTATGTGACGGATATATTTGATCGTTTCTACCGTATCTAAAATTAGTTTATCATCTGATTCTATGGGGAGATCCACTTCACGGAAACGGATGAGCTTTAATTTGGCCTTCTCATCCATCTCTTCAAATGTTTCGCTTATACCAGTTTCTTCTGGAAATGTACGATGAAGATATTTATAAGTTTTCCGAAGCACACTACTATCTTGCCTAATATCTAAACTGGAAAAATATGTACCAAAGATTTTAACTTTCCTTAATAAATCTTCCACTAAATCTACAAATAAACCATCGTGGTAGTCCGTAAGTACTCGTTTCACTTCGTTCAGGTTATGAATAATCGCCTCTTTATCGTTCTTTGGCTTCTCCACAGGGTTAAAACTATTTTCGTAGAACACTTCTTGTAAAGCATCCATATATTTCTCAACACCCTTGAACGTAATCCGGCGTTTGATAACTCTGAAGTCACGATAATAACACCGAAAAAGAATAGTTCGAAGGAGTGATGAAACTTCCTTTGTACTCTCTACGGTCACATTGGGATTCCCATCTCTATCACCTCCGGGCCAAAACCCCAACTCCACCAATTGTTTTTCTTCTTCGGGTAGAAAATCAAAATTATTATCAACCAAGAACTGTATATCAGACACCACAGGGTAAAAAACATGTTCTAAAAACCAAGTCAAACTTCGTGCTTCATCAACGGGAGTCGGTTTTTCTTTCTGGAGAAAAGGTGTTTTTCCTAGTTGTTGTAACAACAAATGGATATCATTGATATCATTATTTTTTAATGCCAGAGTAAGGTCAGTGATTATCCCAAGCACTTCCCCGGGATAAAACTGTGTGGGATGAGCGGTTAATACCAGCCGAAGCGAAAACTCCTTTAAACGCTCTACCACCTTATCTCTTAATGAGTTATTATTTTCAGCACGCTTAAATAACTCTTCCAAAGAACCACCGTCATCTGCTTTACCCGTTTTAAAAAAAGCGGCATCTTCTATCGCATCAAAAAGCACCACTTGACGCTCAATATATTGTATGATACGAAACAGTAGATCAAAACGATCTGCTTTGTGAATATACTGTTCATATTGACCAAAAAAACTTTCAATGATTGCTTCGGGATCCAATTTATCTGCAACTCCTTTTTCGATGTGCGTTGAAAAAAATGGCAACAATGTACCTGTATGTTTAATCTGATAAAATGGCAATGTTAAAAAAAGACTGTTATAAAGCTCGAAGCGTGTAAGAACTTCATTTTCATAAACAGCTTCTTTCTGACTTAATTTCATAAAAATTTCGAGTAAGTAGTTAATATATGTTTAAAATGCTTTATTAGGATTTGATTTTTTACCTGTCGTTTTTTCAACAAAACGGCACAAAATACAAATATTTTTCAACAAAAATGAATAGATAATAAACAATTCATACCGCGATATATCAGTAACAAAGCAACCATCTGCTAACGAATTAATTATTTTATCACGTACTATGATAATACCTCTTTTGATCTTAAACAATCCTATTGCAATTTAGTTGGAGCAAATAAGCTAAAGGAATAAAAACCTACCTAACCTATAGCAAATTATGAAGATATAAAGCGGCTAAAGCCTACAATAGAAATAGCCGGAACTAATACAATTATTTCGTATATTCGTCCATAAATCCAAGATAGGCACAATTTTGGTTTAGCGTATCATATCAAATTGAATTTTCTGATTTTTTCTCGTGAAATCTACTGGAACGCTGATAAGAAAGAAAGCAGTTAAGTAGGATACCGATGAAAGAAGATAGCCGCAAAGTCTTAAAAAGTGGTAAATACCAATGAAACAAACGCAAGAGATTAAATCATTTCTGTACAGCCAGTATTTTGCAGACGGATTGAGGATTGCCTTTGGCGCATTGGTTCCCGCTTTATTATTTTCCTATATTGGAGATATTAAAATAGGAACTGTAGTTTCATTAGGGGCTATTATTACCAGTATAGTAGATACTCCTGGGCCTACGAAAGATCGTAGAAATGCTATGTTGGTATTGGTAGGCTCCATTTTTTTGATTTCATTTATAACCAAAACGATCAATCAATATGAGCCTGCGACCGTCTTTCTTTTGTCCATACTTTGCTTTAGTATGTGTATGATAGCTGTTTATGGCGCAAGAGCGGCAGCCTTAGGCACCGCATCTATCCTCGTCATGATTCTAAATATTGACGATTTAAAAATGGGTGCAGACACCCCTCTGGCGCATGCATTTCTTATAACAGTAGGTGCCGCTTGGTATATGCTCTTGAGTTTAACACTCACGCAATTCAGACCCTTTCGCCTTTCGCAGCAGGCTTTAGCTGAGTCTATTCAAAATACGGCCACCTATCTGCGATTAAAAGCAAACTTTTATGACTTAAAAATAGATAGTGAAAAAAATTATCAAAAACTGATTGATCAGCAAGTGATTATCCACCAACATCAAGATACTGTACGTGAACTGCTTTTCAAAAGTAAAGCTATTGTAAAAGATACGACCCAAATAGGCCGTCTACTTGTCGTTATCTTTACCGATATGGTGGATGTCTTTGAAAAGATAATGGCTACACATTATGATTATCAAGCCATTAGGAAGAATTTCAATAATACACACGCCCTACGTATTATCAAGCTAACGTTAAATCGTATTGCAAACGAAATGGACAACTTAGCTTATCACATTAATGCCAATAAAAGGCCTCAACAGCTTTATAATTTTAAGTCGAATATTGAGAATATCAAAACTGCAATAGATCAAATAGAAGCACATGGAAAAAATGCCGTGGTGCTCAAAAAAGTATTGATAAACATCAGAGATTTGACAGATAAGATAGAAAACATCTACCAACACTTTACTACAAAAGAACGTCTTTTAGATAAAAATGATGAGACAGATCTCAGCAAATTTCTCTCTCACCAATCTTTCAATCCTAAAATTTTAAAAGACAATATTAGTTTGGGTTCTGGAACATTTAGACATGCGCTCCGAATGGTAATTGTGATGCTCATTGCATACGGACTTTCTAAATTTATTCCTTTTGGAAATCATAGTTATTGGATACTAATGACAGTATTGGTGATTTTAAAACCGGGTTTCAGCCTTACCAAACAACGAAACTACCAACGTATGGTCGGAACAATCATCGGAGGAGTTGCAGGGGTTGGTGTGTTATTAATTGTAGAAGAAGAGGTTGCACGCTTTGCTTTCCTGATGGTCTTTATGGTGCTTGCTTATAGCTTCATTCGAAGAAACTACATCCTTGGTGTAATGTTCTTAACCCCCTATTTACTTATACTTTATAGCTTTTTGGGAATAGGAACCATTCAAATATTACAGGAAAGGGTAGTTGATACTGTGATAGGTAGTTTACTCGCCTTTTCATCAAGCTATATTATTTTTCCTAGCTGGGAAAGCAAAAATATTCAAAGCACTATGCGAAAGTTACTAATTGCCAACTACAACTACTTGGTTAAAGCTTTAGAATATATGGCAGGTATAACAATTACACAAACAGAATATAAACTGGTGAGAAAAGATGTTTATGTTTGTATGGCCAATATGACATCGACTTTCCAGCGGATGATTACAGAACCTAAGAGCAAACAAAAAAATGCAAACGATTTAAATAAGTTCTTAATATACAATCACATATTATCCTCCTACTCTGTAGCATTAGTAAACGTTGTAATCAATGCCGATGAAGAATCTATAATACATGAGCATATTAAGCTTTTAAAGAGTGTATTACTGCAATTGGCGCGAACTATCAAACAATTTAAACCTTCTGAAACAGACGATCCATTTATCGAAATTGACGTTTTAGCGAAATTAACTATAAATGAAAACGAAATAACTAATGAAGAAACCAAACTCATCACCGAACAGGTTCTCTTCATAAAGAAAATAACACAAGACCTTAACAAGGTTTGTGAGAAAATGGAACTATTAAAGGTCGATTCACCGAACAGTTAACGTCTGCATCATTGCTGCGGGTCAGCTTTGACGTCAGTCCCCTTTCTCTCAAATACAGTTATTACCCTATCGGCTACATTGGTAATATCGGTTTTTAACCCTACGTAAAACGATAATATATTTAAGGGTCTGTCTTGTATACTGCCAAATGAATGCATCCAGCCTGTATCAAAATAAATAAAAAAGCCTTTAAATTTATAATCCGCTCCAGCGCTTATCCGTCCGCCCATCAGCAATTTACTGGTAAAGTCATTTCGTATCACTTGTGTACTTTGAACAACTGCACGAGGCTCGAAGAATAACCCGACAGAAGGGCCGATAGTTACATAAGAGTTTAATCGATGAAACTGTCTACGTGTTCCAATTGGAAGATTTAAATTAAAATAACGGGCGCGACCATTTTCTATTAAGTACGAAGACTGGTTGTCTAAATTCTGCTGATTATACCCAAAAGACCACATATCAAGCGAAGGATATAACACATAATGTCTGTTGGGTAAAGAAATATCCATCCCCCAACTACTCGCTAAACGAACATCCAGGACCTCCCGTGTTCTCCCCATCGGAATACCTACACCTAAACTGCCACTAACAATATACACTTTGCTGCTATGAATCGTATCAGTATGTTTACTTATTTTCTGGTTAGTTCCTTCCTTAGTTATCAACCTAAACCGCTGCTGTTGAGCAAGCAGCATACCCTGAGCAAAAAGCGTAGTAAATATAAACAATAAAAAAAGCCTTAGCATGGTTATAACGTTTGTCTTACTGCCTATACGAACGTTTAGCCTTATGGCATTGTTTTACTAATTATAAATAATTTAAACTATTAGGACCTTGGTTAAACAATAAGTCAATAATACTCAAATTAGCTATAAAGCCGTTTTTTGGTTCAAATACTTGAAAATACGGCTTAACATCATAGGTTGGGTATTTTTTTTTAGGATGAATACTTTCGCGCAGATCTATGCCTTTTGTGTAATTTTTCTCATAAGTGTTGGTATAGCATATTGTTTTATTAACTTTCAGCAGTTTCAAAATTAACGATAATAGGGCTACATCATAATCTATTAGAAAATCGTACTTTTTTTCAAAAAAAGGTATAAACTCATCTTCATAAAACTCGAAATAGGCCGATCTCCGATAAGATGTCTGTATGCTCATCCAATGTAAGCGTTGCCAATTACTTTCATAACTTATTTTTACGTCTTTCATTATCGTATGTACCTTTGCTCCTTTCACTATCGGAATGATTAAATTCAGTTTGCCATTAGGCGAATGAATAACCGCTCGGTTTCTATATGTCTGCTTCGGAAAATGTTCAAATTGCTCTATAAGTATTTGCTTATCTGGTTCCTTTAACATTTCTGATACAGCAGCAATAGGTGGTAAATATAGACAAGGGAATAAATTATTCTTCTCCATTATAAAGATTAGCTTTTTGAAAAGACGAAAATACATATTCGTGATCAAATCTTCGCAACAAAAGCTGAGTACTAAATATTATATTTGCACTTTGTAGTTTTGCGCACGTTTCTTTAACAGGAACAAATTAGTTTTTAGTATTAAATGAATATCGGCAACCGCATACTATCCTTTTTAATCGGAATAGTGTCTTTGTTTCCTTTTTGGTTAATATATGTATTAAGCGATATATTATTTATTCTCTTATACTATGTTTTTCGCTACCGCAAAAGCGTTGTCGATGAAAATTTATCTCAGGCTTTTCCAGAAAAAACAACAAGTGAGAGAAACAAGATTACTAAAAAATTCTACAAACACCTTGCAGACATGGTGTTGGAAACCATTAAAATGAAAGCCATCACCGCTAAGGAAGTACGTAAAAGAATCCGACTTAACAACCCACAAGAAGTATATCAATATCTAGACCGCAAGCAATCTGTTATTGGGGTCACAGGTCATTACGGCAACTGGGAATTAGGGATACACAGCTTATCATTAATGATAAACAACCCGGTTCTAATCATCTATAAACCCTTAACTAACAAAGGCTTTGAAAGTATTTTTAATAAAATAAGGAGTAGATTCGGTGCTCAGATGGTTCCGATGAAGCAAACACTCAGGCAAATATTATCTCATAAAGATATTCCTCACGTAAGCATCTTTCTTTCCGATCAGACACCTGCACCCAGTGAATCCAACTACTACACTCCCTTTTTAGGTCAGGAAACACTTGTTTTTCAAGGGGTAGAGAAAATAGCAAGAAGCACCAACTTTCCAGTTGTATATTGCCATATTAATCGGCTAAGGCGTGGGTATTATGAATGCACTTTCACGACACTGTGCTCGGAACCAAAAAATGCTGATGCACATCGGATAACCGCAAAACACGTTCAGTTTCTGGAAAACATCATTAAGCAGCGGCCTGAACTGTGGTTGTGGTCACATCGCCGATGGAAATATAAACCAATCTCATGATCAAAAAAGTAGCAATTGTTATATTAAACTGGAATGGAAAATCGTATTTAGAGAAATTTCTTCCATCTATTTGCTCAAGTAACTATTCAAACCTGGAGATTGTAGTGGGTGATAACGGTTCAACGGATGATTCCGTAAGATTCTTAGCACATAATTACCCACAGATAAAACAAATTAAGACAGGAGTTAACTTAGGCTACGCTGCAGGCTATAATTACGTACTCAATCGAGTCGATGCTGACTACTTCATCCTGTTAAATTCGGATGTCGAAGTAAGTAGAGATTGGATAAAACCGGTTATAAAAATGATGGAAAGTGACCCTGCTATCGCCGCAGTTCAACCAAAAATATTATCCTATCGTCAACCTGAAGAATTCGAGCACGCGGGGGCCGCCGGAGGTTACATAGATAAATTTGGTTATCCGTTTTGTGCCGGCAGAATTCTTGACTCTACCGAAACCGATCATGGGCAATATGACGTATCAAGAGAGATATTCTGGGCAACTGGAGCAGCATTCTTTATCAGACGGGACGCTTGGCAGGAGATGCATGGACTAGATAATGATTTCTTTGCACATATGGAGGAAATTGATTTATGCTGGCGATTAAAAGCCGCAGGGTATAAAATTTGGTATTGCGCTCAATCAACGGTTTATCATGTTGGTGGAGGTACCCTGAACAAAGAAAATCCTTATAAAACTTATCTTAACTTCCGAAATAGCCTTTATATGCTACAGAAGAATCTATCGTTAATATCTGCATTATTTGTTATTTGTCTGCGCTTATGGTTAGATCTACTAGCCTTGATCCGCTTCCTATATGAGGGTAAACGAAAAGATGCGTTAGCTGTAAATAAAGCCCACATTAGTTTTTTTAGAAACTTCAGAAAAACTGCAAATAAACGTAAAAAACAAATAAAAAACTATAAAATTTCGTGCGTCTATAATGGGAGTATTGTGTGGGACTATTTTGCTCGGGGAATAAAAAAATACAGCAAATTAAAACAAGAAAAATTTTTGTGACGACATCTATAGTCTAAAAAACAAAAAAACGTGATTATTGTTATCATAGTCTATAGACAACCAGTTAAAATATGAAACTATCTACAGCTATCAGTTCATTTCTTCTTGTTTTTTTTGTAGCCACTATAAATGCGCAAACAACTACGATAGAGGGTACATGGCATGTTAAAGAAGGAGACACCGAACATACCCTCGTTTTGGTAGACGGCTACCTATCTTATAGTATATTTGATGTCAAAAATAAAAAATTTATTAATACAAGCGGGGGACCATATAGTTTACAGGGTGATAAATTAAAGGTAAATGTAGAATTTAATGCTCAAGACAAATCCGATGTTGGTGGTGGGCACGTATATATGGCTTCCTTATCAAACACTTTGAAAACCAATATTAGTGGGAAAGATTTATCATGGACAAAAATCGATGACAACAACGCTCCTTTGTCAGGCGTTTGGAGAATTACCGGTAGGCAAGTTAACGACAAAATGAATGAAATGCCTTTGAGAGATCGTAGAACACTTAAAATTCTTTCAGGAACAAGATTTCAATGGATAGCGATCAACATAAAAACCGGAGAATTTTCTGGAACTGGTGGAGGTACATATACCTTTGACAATAATAAATATACCGAGCATATTGAATTTTTCTCGCGAGACAATGACCGTGTTGGAGCATCGTTAAGTTTCGATGGTAAAATAGAAAACGGACAATGGCATCATAGCGGCGCTAGCTCCAAAGGTGATCCCATTTACGAAATTTGGAGCAAGATGTACAAATAACAATTATGATTATTTTTATAAAAAACTCTGTACGGCCAAGCGGTAACTAGTTAATCCGAAACCACATATAACACCCATACAATTTTTCGCCATAAAAGATTGATGTCTAAACACTTCCCTTGCATGTATATTCGATATATGCACTTCAACAACAGGTGTATCTATTGCTGCTATGGCATCGGCAATACCCACTGATGTATGGGTATAGGCTCCTGCGTTGATCACAATACCATCAAAAGAAAAACCTACCTCATGCAGCTTGTCAATAATGCTTCCCTCGTGATTTGTTTGAAAATAATTCAGCTCAACCTCCGGAAAAGTTTCGACTAATTCGGCAAAATAATTCTCAAAGCCTTTATCTCCGTAGATACCAGGTTCGCGAATGCCCAATAAATTTAAATTTGGCCCATTAATAAGTAATATTCTCATCAGTAATTTTTTAATATTTCCAATCCGCTATACCGAATTATTTCAGCCAAAAACGCATATGGTTAATATACTTTAAGTCAAAAAGTGATAAAATTAAATCATAAAAACGTCATGCTATCAGAAAAACCACCTTTTCTTATTTCATTCTCATAATATCTTATAACCTTTGTTTCAAATTATATAGCACAAAGATAATATTTTGTCGAAAGAAACAGTATCACAAAGGACTAAATCAGCAATATGAAAACCACATTTATTTATGCATCTATCTTCACTTTTTTAAGTATATTTATCGGAAGCTTTTGGTGGACGCCAATTCTATGGATACTCTTACTCGCCATACCTTTATTCGTTATAGGCTTGCTTGATATTGTTCAACCACGGCAGGCTCTTAGGAGAAATTTCCCATTAGTGGGAAGATTCCGCTATCTCTTGGAAGACCTTCGACCTAAAATACAGCAATACTTTATCGAAAGTGATACGGATGGCCGTCCATTCAGTAGGATACATAGAAACGTCGTATATCAACGAGCTAAACAAGAACTCGATACCACACCCTTTGGAACACAGCTAAACGTGTATGAGAACAACTACGAATGGCTAAACCATAGTATTAACGCCCTTCCGTTTAATACCATCACTGAACCTCCACGGGTAATTGTAGGCGGCCCGAACTGTAAACAACCCTACTCTGCCAGCGTTTTCAACATATCGGCTATGAGTTACGGTTCATTAAGTAAAAATGCTATTATGGCGCTAAATCAAGGAGCCAAACTAGGAAATTTTGCGCATAATACGGGAGAAGGAGCTATAAGCAAGTACCACCTAGAGGGTGGTGGTGATATTATTTGGCAAATTGGTACCGGTTATTTTGGCTGTCGTTATCCTGATGGTAATTTTAATCCAGATGCTTTTCAGGAAAGGGCTAACATGGAACAAGTCAAAATGATTGAAATAAAGCTATCTCAGGGAGCTAAACCCGGCCACGGGGGCATGCTTCCAGGAGCAAAAGTAACGGATGAAATTGCCTACATACGCTTGGTAGAAAAAGGTAAAGATGTTGATTCTCCACCCTATCATAGTGCATTTTCGACTCCTATTGAACTCTTAAATTTTATTAAACTGCTACGCTCCCTCTCCAAGGGAAAACCTATTGGTTTTAAGTTATGCATTGGCCATCGAAGCGAATTCATAGCTATTTGTAAAGCGATGAATGAAACGGGGATATACCCTGATTTTGTTACAGTTGATGGCGGTGAAGGTGGTACAGGAGCCGCGCCATTGGAGTTTTCTAACCATGTTGGAATGCCCTTGCGTGATGCGTTGGCATTTGTATATGATGCTCTTACTGGTTTTGATCTAAAGAAACACATAAAAATTATGGCTTCCGGCAAAATTGCGACTGGTTTTGACTTAGTGAAATGTTTTGCGCTTGGAGCTGATCTATGTTATAGCGCTAGAGGAATGATGATGGCTTTAGGTTGTATTCAAGCATTGGAGTGTAATACCAATAAATGCCCTGTAGGAGTTGCTACGCAAAATCCCACTCTCGTAAGAGGATTGGTTGTAGAAGACAAAAGAGTGCGTGTAGCCAATTTTCATAAACAAACCATTAAGAGCGCGTGTGAATTAATGGCCGCAGCAGGAATAAAACATCCAAATGATATCCATCGGGCTTACATTCATAGAAGAATATCGCCAGACAAAATTTTAACATACCTAGACACTTATCCTTATATTCCAAAAGGTTCTCTACTGAAAACACCTTACGCTAAACAATTCGAACTACTTATGACCATTAGCGATCCGTATTCTTTCACTCCAAACTTCGAAAAACTTAATTGGGAAGAACTGGAATGGGCCAGAAAACCGATGACTGATTAAACAAGCTTTTTAAGTTTGCGCGATCCCCTTGTATGCAAGGGAAAGTTTATCTAAGTTTGCCTTTTGAAAAGTAAATGGGACCTATAGGCATATTTGACTCTGGATATGGCGGTTTAACCGTGTTTAAGGAAATAGCAAAAGTATTACCAGCATATGATTACATCTATCTGGGTGACAATGCGCGCGTGCCTTATGGCACACGTTCGTTTGAAACCGTTTACATGTATACCTTGGAATGTGTAGAACAGCTTTTTAGTATGGGATGCCAGCTAGTGATACTCGCCTGCAATACTGCTTCTGCTAAGGCCTTACGTACTATTCAACAGAAAGATCTGGTGGCGTATACGGATACAAGAAAGGTACTTGGAGTCATTAGGCCTACAACAGAAATTATAGGTCACTATACAAAAACCAGACAGGTCGGTATCATGGCCACATCGGGCACAGTTAATTCGCATTCATATATACTGGAAGTAAATAAATTCTTTCCCGATATTACTGTATACCAGGAAGCCTGCCCCATGTGGGTACCATTGGTGGAAAACAATGAAATTAATTCACCCGGTGCGCGATATTTTGTTAAGCAACATGTACAAAGATTATTAAATCTTTCGTCAAACATTGATACTATTGTATTAGCATGCACACATTACCCGCTGTTACTCCCTATTATACAAAACCTTACCCCTGAAGGTATTCGGCTACTCACTCAAGGTCATATTGTTGCGAAAAGCTTAGCTGATTACCTTAGCAGACATTCCGAAATTGATTTAACATGTTCAAAAAATGGTATAAAGGAATTCTATACAACCGAAAGTCCAAAAGCTTTTAATCAAAAAGCTGCTTTATTCTATGGTGAACGGGTTTCGGCCAAACACCTGAAAATAACTAACTCTTAAGATTTACTGGCTATCAGTTTACCAACACAGAGCGCTTTCGTATATCAATCAAAAAATTGGTCATTGAAATTTAAAAGAAACAATTCTGTTGTCGCCCGTGTGCAAGCCGTATAAAGCCAACGTAAGAACTCTGTATCCAACATTTCGTCGGTTAAATAACCCTGGTCTATAAAAACAGCATCCCATTGCCCACCTTGTGCTTTATGACAGGTAACAGCCATTGAAAACTTGATCTGTAGGGCATTATAGTATGGATCTGTTTTTATAGCAGCTAGTCGGTCTTTCTTATTTTCAATATATTCATAGTCCCTCATGACCGCCTCAAACAGCTTTCTATGGTCTTCTTGTACTAAACCGGGCGCATCCGCATATAGTACATCCAACAGCACCCTACAAGATAAAGGCTCCTGTTCCTCCTGATCAATAAAACGCAATGTCACATCGGCAAAGCGAAAACCATGCTGCTCGTGTACGTTTCTAACTCGTTTTACAACCGCCATATCTCCGTTTGCAATGAAACTTTGGATTTGCTCACTTTCAAATGTCCAATAGTAGTTATTTCTAACAACCATCACATGATCCCCACCGGTAAGTTCCTCCTCACGATATAATATACGATTTCTTATGTTTTGATTATATAAGTTAGCATTTTTATTTGAACGGCAGATAACCAACGTGTTCTCCATACCATATTTATCGTAGGCATAATGCAGTCCCTCCACTAAACGTTCACCCGTCATACGAAAAACATCTCTATAACCTCCCACCTTTAATTTAGGAAATCTAAGTCGATCATGACAATCTGAATCAAGCCTAATCTGTTCACGAATCGATGTAGCATTGAACAGAATGCCTGAATGCTTGTCCTGTCTTACGACATCTGTTAACTCATAGCTGAATACTTCATAACCAAAAAAACGGTTTAAATAAGCAGCATCCAAAGCTGGGCTTTCTATTAAACCAACAGGTGGAAGCTGTGCAACGTCTCCAACAAACATTAAACGACAATCCTTACCTTGCTCCACATAGTTTATCAAATCTTCCAATAAACTTTTTCGATCAAGTGAAATATCCTCATTCGAGATCATTGAGGCCTCATCAACAATAAATAAGGTATTTTTGTGGTGGTTATCGGATAAGCTGAAATTCATTTCCGGTGTACCTGCCACCTTTTTTCTATAGATTTTTTTATGGATGGTAGTCGCTTTCTTCCCAGCGTATGTTTGCATCACTTTGGCAGCCCGTCCTGTTGGTGCAAGTAAAACGGAACGCATATTTATCATTGGTAATGCCTTTACTATCGCACTGATTGCAGTTGTCTTACCTGTTCCTGCATATCCCTTCAGGATAAAACATATTTTATCGTTTGGAGTAACCAAAAATTTCTCAAACAGCTTAAATGCATTTAACTGTTGTGTAGTCGGTGTACCCAAAAAAGATTGGATAAGCGCTCGTGTAAGTTCCACATTCAAACCTAATACAAAAAATTGCTTTTTGCAATATCGTTTCTAAAGGGTACTTTTGCTAATGATGAGTGAATTATTACGAATAGAATTTATAGACGATAACTTCACAGTTGAAAAAAGTGAGGACTACCAATTATTCATACAGCTAGGCGAGATTAGAAATCAGCTATCTATTCTTGACAACAGCCATGCATTGCTATTATTATTATCTTGGCAAAACGATCTAGAAGAGGATCGAGTTAATCATCTCCTAAATTTACCTTACAAATCTAAACAAATAATATACAACAACAACAACATACTACTGATACCCAAAGAATTATATACGGAACAGCAAAACATATACTATCTTAACTTATTGTGTCTATCAAAGCAACAGCATAAATTATTAGGAAATAGCACTTGCAACCAGCGCATACAGTGTTTGTATTCTGCACCTTATGATACGTTGCGTGCTGTTGAAAACATGTACAAGGAGTTTGACGTTATATCTAGGTCTGCCATATTATTAAATGTACTTCAAAAACAACTAAGGGGAGAAGATACAGTATTGGCTATAAATTTTGAAGAAAGCGCATCTGACTTCACATATTTTGAAAGTGGGGAGCTAATATATCACGCCGTTCAGCCAACCGTCGATGCCGATGAATTCAATTTTTTCTTATTAACTATTGTTGAACAGCTAAACATAAAATTAGTAGACACATCCATATTAGTCACCGGAAAAGTCGACGAAAAAAGTGATTACTACAAACGTCTTACTAAATACAGTACCCGTGTTCGTTTCTTAGACCTGACCGACCAGGTACAATGCAGCAATAGTTTGATAATTGATAAGTTATATCGAAACGTCACACTTCTGGGTTTGTCATGCGTATAATAGGCGGCACATTAAAAGGGACTAGAATTGTGGCTCCAAAAAACTTGCCTGTTAGACCTACAACTGACCTTGCGAAAGAGGCTCTCTTTAATATTTTACAATATCGACTAGACTGGGAAGATATTATAGCCCTCGATTTATTTAGTGGTACGGGCAATATTACGATGGAATTAGCGTCCCGTCAAGTTAAGCATATTAGCGCTGTAGATAAACACGCGAAATGCTGTTTACACATTCAATCATTGAAGAAGAAGTTCGATTTGCCACAAATCGATGTGTTAAAATACGACGTACTGAAGTTTCTACCTAATTGTCGACAACGCTTCGATTTTATCTTTGCTGACCCACCCTATGATTTGCCGGAGCTTTCTCAGATACCAGTTATGATTTTTAAATATCAACTACTACAGCCCAATGGATTATTCGTACTCGAACATCCGAGCACAAAAAAAATCAATGATCACCCTTGTTTTACCGAACAAAGAAAATATGGTTACTCGTCGTTTAGTTTTTATGAAATGGACAATTACGTAACAAGCGGCTAGATGCTGCATTTTTGTATATCAAGCCAATTTTACATAAGTTTGAAAAAAACGAGTTCAACTACTAAAGCCACACTATGAGAAAAAAAATTGCGCTATTCCCTGGATCATTTGATCCTATTACCAATGCTCATTTAGATATTATTAGCAGAGCACTCCCGCTCTTTGATGAAGTACATGTGGCTATTGGGCTCAACAGTTCCAAAACGCCATTGTTAACCTTGCAGCAACGTTCTGATATCTTAGACGAAATCTTTAGCGGCAACTCCAACGTTACCATTGGCACATATACAGGTTTAACAGTTGATTATTGCAAAAAAATAAATGCCCAATATATTTTAAGAGGATTGCGGAATAGCACGGATTTTGACTTTGAAAATGCCATTGCACAAAACAATTTACAGTTAACTCCCAGTATCGAAACTATTTTGTTAATGAGCAGCCCAGGCAATGGGCACATCAGCTCCACCATCGTTAGAGATATTTTAAAAAACAATGGTATAATAAATCATTTAGTTCCCAAAGAAGTAATCAACTATTTATAAGTCATTTTCTTTAAGCACATCTTTTATAAGGCCGTAGGTATTACTTAATACTTTCGATAGGTTCTCTTTACGAATCCACTGCGCATCTGTGATGTCTTCACTATATTGTGGTATCAATTCCGGAGATTTGTTCACCCCCATTTCATACCAATTTGTTTTCTTTAGCACGACCTCACCCTTCATCTCGTAGGCATGATAAGTAGATAGTATTTTCTGACCCAAATAATCAACCTTTATCCCACACTCCTCCTCCACTTCCCTAACAGCGGCCTTTTTACTTTTTTCGCCTGGATCTATTTTTCCTTTCGGCAAATCCCACTTTCCCAGCCTGTGTATAAACAAAAACTTACCCGTTCCATTTTTCACCAGACCGCCCGCCGCGCCGATCACACGTAAGTTTTTCTTAATTTCTCTGAAAAATGTCTTCGGACTTTCAACCAATAATAGAAAATTATCGGGTTGAGCCAACAATTTACTTTTCTTAAAAAGTTTAACAAAATCAAATAACTGTAAATCAATTTGTTGATAACCCTCTAATTCGGTAGGTTTAAAATCAGCCACAATAAGGACCGATTCGTTCATATAAATTTTATAAATTTGCGTCATGAATCACAAAAGTGAGATTGAACAAAAAGTTGCTGAATTTTTATTACAAATTAAAGCAATTAAATTACAACCTTCCAAACCTTTTACATGGGCTTCAGGTTGGAGGTCGCCTATTTATTGTGATAACCGCATATCTTTATCACATCCTACGGTGAGAACCTATATCCGTCAGAAGTTATCAGAAGTCATTCAGGAGGAGTTTGGCTCCATAGGTATGGTAGCCGGCGTCGCCACCGCTGGTATACCTCAAGGCGTATTAGTAGCGCAAGAGTTAGGATTACCTTTCGCTTATGTAAGGGCAAGTGCAAAAGATCACGGCAGACAAAACATGATTGAGGGAGAAATAATTGAGGGCCAGCGTGTTGTTATTATAGAAGACCTAATCTCTACGGGAAAGAGTAGTTTAAAAGCTGTTGAGGCTCTTCGTCAAGCAGGCTGTGATGTAGTAGGTTTGGTAGCCATTTTCAGTTACGGATTTGATGTTGCCGATGAAAACTTCAAAGCAGCGAAATGTAGGTATACTACTTTATCAAACTACAACGCATTGATAAAATATGCATCTGAAAACGGATTTATACCCCATGAGGAAGAAGAACTTTTACGCGAATGGCGAAGGGATCCTGCAAACTGGGAACCTAAAGCTGTATAATCCTATTTACACCGAGTTACTATGACTACTATAGCAAGCAAATGCATTATAAAACAACCTATAGAGACTGTTTATAATTTTTTGTCGGATTGTAACAATCACGAACAACTAATGCCGGAGAACGTGTACAATTGGTCATCAACAACAGATGAAGCCAGCTTCACGGTTCAGAATATGACCAAATTATCACTAAAGATAGGTCAGCGGATAGAGAATAAAGAGATCTTATTTGTACCGGTTGGAGAAGCACCCTTTGACCTGTCGCTTACTTGGAAACTAAATATGATTGATGCGACGGCAACTGAAGCTGTATTTACAATTATTGCCGATTTAAATATGATGATGAAAATGATTGCTAGTGGCCCACTAAAAAAGCTGGTAGACTTTGAGACTTCTAAACTAAAAAATACACTAGAAACATAGTTGATAGTTAACACTTTCGACTTCCTCTATCACCGCCCCCAGCGACGTTTTCACTTCAACATAAAATCCCTGCAAATTTCAATAGTGATATGCACGACATTTTTTCATCATAAGAAACTATAGAACAGACACTTAGTCATATTCATATAAATTTATAAGACAAAATGTCTACTTTATAAAAACTTGTTCCGCTGGTATTCGTTTTGATATTAAATTACGGAAAAATATCGGAAGTAACGTCGTTCTTCGTACTGGAAAATTTACTTTTCTTTACCAATTACCTCCTCTTCAGTTATAAGAAAAAGAAGCGGAAGGTGACTTCCGGATATTCATCGAAATGTATTTTAATAATAAAAAAATGAATTTAAACAATTTTACAATCAAAGCACAAGAGGCTATTCAGAAAGCTTCGGAAATAGCTGGTGGAAATCAGCACCAGGCCATAGAGAATGCCCATTTACTCAAGGCCCTATTAATGGTGGATGAAAATGTTGTAAATCACTTATTTAAAAAACTTAATGTTAATATAAATAGATTAAACGATTCGTTGGATGAACAGATCAATAGTTTTCCAAAAGTAAGTGGCAGTAATGTATACTTATCTACATCAACAAACACTGCATTACAGAAGGCGCAAGGATACCTAAAAGATTTTAAAGATGAGTTTGTTTCGGTTGAGCATCTTTTGTTAGGTATTTTAAATGCTGGAGATAAGACAGCTGCCTCGCTGAAAGATCAAGGTGTTACAGAAAAAGATTTAAAAAAGGCAATTACAGAGTTACGCGGCAATAGTCGTGTAACCGACCAAAATGCGGAGGCAACTTATAATGCGCTGAACAAATATGCACGCAACTTAAATGATTTTGCGGAGTCGGGCAAGTTAGATCCGGTAATTGGGAGAGATGATGAAATTAGGAGAGTTATACAAATTTTATCTAGACGAACCAAAAACAACCCAATTTTGGTTGGTGAGCCAGGTGTTGGTAAAACAGCTATAGCGGAAGGCATTGCACACAGAATTATCAAAGGTGACGTTCCGGAAAATCTAAAAAGCAAAACTGTTTTTTCACTTGACATGGGGGCTCTTGTTGCAGGCGCCAAATACAAGGGAGAATTTGAAGAACGTTTAAAGGCTGTAGTGAAAGAAGTAACCGATAGCAACGGTGAAATTATACTTTTTATAGACGAAATACACACATTAGTTGGTGCCGGAGGAGGTGAAGGAGCTATGGATGCGGCTAATATTCTAAAACCGGCGTTGGCTAGAGGTGAATTACGTGCTATCGGAGCCACTACATTAAATGAATTTCAAAAGTATTTTGAAAAAGATAAGGCATTGGAACGTCGATTCCAAAAAGTGATGGTTGACGAACCGGATGCCCAAGATGCTATATCGATTTTACGAGGTATCAAAGAAAGGTATGAAACCCATCATAAAGTAAGGATAAAAGATGAAGCCATTATCGCTGCAGTGGAATTGTCTCAACGTTATATTGCTGATCGGTTTCTACCCGATAAGGCTATTGACCTGATGGATGAAGCCGCTTCTAAATTGCGTTTAGAAATGGATTCTGTGCCAGAAGCCGTGGACGAAATTGAGCGTAAAATAATGCAGCTGGAAATCGAACGGGAAGCGATAAAAAGGGAAAACGATACGGTTAAAGTTGAAGAGCTCAGCAGAGAAATTGCCAACCTCGCCTCCGAAAGAGACTCTCTAAGAGCTTCGTGGCAAAGTGAAAAGTCACTTGTTGACAATTTAAATAACCATGTCCAGCAAATAGAGGATTTTAAGCTCGAAGCTGAACAAGCAGAGCGGGCTGGAGATTATGGGAAAGTAGCCGAAATTCGTTACGGTCGTATCAAACAGGCCCAGGACGAGCTTGAACAGTTAAAAAAAGAATTAGAAGAAAAGCAAGGTAAAGGGCGAATGCTCAAAGAAGAGGTAACGGCGGAGGATATAGCTGACGTGGTATCTAGATGGACCGGCATACCTGTGAGCAAAATGATACAGAGTGAAAGAGAAAAATTACTTCATTTAGAAGAAGAACTTCATAAGCGTGTAGCGGGACAAAGTGAGGCTATAGAGGCTATTTCAGATGCAATCCGTAGATCAAGAGCTGGGTTAAGCGATAAAAGACGTCCGATCGGTTCATTCATATTCTTGGGAACCACAGGGGTTGGTAAAACCGAACTGGCGAAAGCACTCGCAGAATTCTTATTCAACGACGAACATTCGATGGTGCGCATTGATATGAGTGAATATCAAGAACGCCATGCTGTTTCTCGGCTGATTGGTGCGCCTCCAGGATACGTTGGTTATGAAGAAGGCGGACAGCTCACCGAAGCCATTCGCCGTCGTCCTTACTCTGTTGTACTTTTGGATGAGATAGAAAAGGCACACCCCGATGTTTTCAACATACTATTACAAGTGCTCGATGATGGACACCTAACGGACAACAAAGGACGCGTGGTAAATTTCAAAAATACGATCATCATAATGACCTCCAATATTGGATCCCATTTGATACAGGAAAATTTCAGCGAACTGAATGAAGTAAATAAAGATGAGGTTATTGCAAAAACAAAAAATGAAGTTTTTGAACTGCTAAAAAAATCAATCCGACCAGAGTTTCTGAATCGTATTGATGAAGTAATCATGTTTACTCCGCTAAATAGAGAGGAAATTGGAGAAATAGTACGTTTACAATTCAAAGGCATACAAAGGCAATTGGCAGAAATGGGCATACAAATTGACGCTTCTGACGAAGCTTTGGATTGGCTTGCACAATTGGGTTATGACCCACAGTTTGGAGCACGTCCACTAAAACGGGTTATTCAAAAAAGAATTCTCAATGAATTATCGAGAGAAATACTTGCTGGAAAAATAGATAAGGAAAGTAAGATAAAACTGGACACCTTCGATAATAAATTTGTGTTCCTGCAAGGAAACCAATAAGGCTGCTTTTACGATCGTTAAAGCCTATAGACCAAATTGATTGGTCTATAGGCTTTTTCATTTAATCAATTATGCTAATTTCCATTGCCTCCCTTTTAAAAACACATTATATGTTCAGACTGGATATTCATGGTAAATCCTTATTCCATTCATGTGGTACCTCGCTCCTATCCGCTTCGGTTATAAGCGTCTTATAGGCGATAGTAGGTGACGAACAGCTGAGGAATAGGCGAAGCATAGGTAAAGTATGAGCGAAGTATAGCTGAATGAAAGCGAAAGAAGTAGCGGACTTGAACGGAGTTTTACAGATTTTTTGGATATGGAAGGAGCGGTCTAAATTAACAAAGCAACCGAAAGATGGTCGGCATGAAAACAAAAGTAAGTTTTTATTATGAATAACATCATATTTATCACTGATAAAAAATCATTAACTTTACAATAATGGTAAATCAAAAGCAATCAAACAGAAATGTAAGAAGAAAAGTAATATTTGTCTTCATTTGTTGCTGTGCAGCTTTGGGAACGGCTTGGATTATCAGTAAAGATGCATTTACACGTGTTCTTTCAACTGTCGATAATATTGCCAAACCGAATGAAAAGATGCGGCTGGTAAGCCAGGTATCAAAAGATATTATGCAACTTGATCAATTGCAGCGTGCACAAGTGTTGGCTTATGACAACGACACTTACGATCAGTTTCAGCAAGAATCCAAACTCGTTTCTCAGACACTAGACTCGCTTAAAAGTCTATATTCCGAAGAAAACGAACAGATCAAGAGAATTGATTCCATAAAACATTTGCTGGTGGAACGCGATAAGCTTTTTAAAGCTTATGTACAAGTAAGAGAAAGACTAGTAGATGGTCATGAATTCTCAGAACAATTGCAAACAATAGGAGATATTCTACAAAACACTCCTCAGGCAGATAGTACGGTAGTCACCAGTAGAAAGAAAATTGAAACAACGACTATTGAGCCTGGCGACGTTGCAAAAATAGATTCCTTTTCAATGCAAGACGACCGGTCTTTTTTTGGCAAACTATTTGGCTCTAGAAAAAGACCTCAAATAGAACCCAATGTTGTAACACAACCGCGCCGGATTGTTAAAGAAGAATTAAATGTCTTGATAGACACTATTAGTACGGCTAGGCAAGACAGCGCCATTAAACTTATCGATAGTGTATTACGGCAAATTGAAGAAACCCAACGAGCACAGAGCAGCTCTTTCATTGACCGAGAAATTGAGCTTACTTACGCGGGTAACCTATTGGTCAGTAAAATGCTTAATATTCTTAATGACGTTGAGAACGAGGGCATGTTACAGATGGAAGACGAAAATGCCCAAGCGCGTTCGGTTATCAATCACAGTGTCAATAGAATCAACTTAGTTGTGTTGGGCTTCTTTGTGATCACCGCTGTGTTGGTATTATTGATATTGGCCGATATTAGAAAAAGCAATCGTTATCGGATGGAGCTGGAAATAGCAAAGGAGGAAGCAGAATATCACAGCGCTGCAAAGCAACGTTTTCTTTCGAATATGAGCCATGAACTACGTACCCCTTTACAATCCATTATCGGTTACGCAGAACAGCTGCGCGAAGAAAATCCCTTAAATAGTCGTAAAGTAAATGTTATCTATCAATCATCGGAACATTTGTTGCAGATAGTAAACGAAATATTAGATTATAACCGTATAAATTCAGGTAAGTTTAACTTTAATAACCAAGACTTTTATTTGGAGCAACTCGTTGATGAAGTGATTGCTGCCATGCAGTTACAGGCAGAACAAAAAGCCTTAAAGCTTATATTCGTCAAAGATATTGATCAAAATGGATATGTTTATGGAGATCCTTTTCGCATAAAACAAATATTATATAACTTACTTAGCAATGCCATTAAATTCACAGACGAAGGTACTATTACATTAAATGTAGAAACAAAGGAACGTGGTGCCACTTCAGAACTGTATATACAAGTAAATGACACAGGAAGAGGTATTCCGCAGGAAGATATCCATCGGGTTTTCAATGAATTTGAGCAAGCTGAAAATTCAAATTCTGGCGTGCACTTTGGGAGCGGCTTAGGATTAAGCATTGTTAAAACCTTATGTGACGCTATGCAAGGCACCATTAATATTAACAGCGAATTGGGCAAAGGATCTATATTCGAAGTTTACATCCCCTTAAAGACCGCCTATCCGCTATCAGATAAGGCTTTAGGAGAGGATCTCCTGCCAATACACGATTTTACAGGCACCATTTGGGTTATTGATGATGACGATTTTATACTAGAACTTTGTCATAATATTTTTAATAAATATGGGATCGATCACCGCACATTTTCCAACCCAGAAGAATTACTTAGCACCTCTTGGGACCCAGAAGTAAACATTTTATTAATGGATATGCGCATGCCTGGAAAGACCGGTATTGAATTGAACCGTGAACTAAAACCCCGTATAGGTGATCATGTTAAAACCTATGCCTTTACGGCTCAAGCACTACCCGAAGAACGTGAACAAATACTAGCACAAGGTTTCGACGGTTTACTTTTAAAACCTTTTAAGGAAATAGATTTATTACGGCTACTAGGCCTCAAAAAGGACATTGAAGAGACCATAAAAATAAGAAATAGAAATGACTTGCGTGATTTCGACTTTTCAAATCTTAGGAAGATGGTTTTTAATGATGAGAACCAGATGCTCAAAATACTCACGATATTTAAAAAGGACACCACAAAGGACCTCGCTAGATTAAGAAATGCTTTGCAAGCTAATGATAGAGATCAGATGGCACTAATCTGCCATAAACTGGCTGGTAGGACTTCACAGATAGGTGGGCAAAAAATTGCTATTAAATTAAGAAAACTGGAAATCGACATACGTAGCAACACCTTTGATATTCTTGAAATCCAATCGACAATTGATCAGCTATACCGATTATTGGATTATCTAAACGACGAATTGCACACTCCAGCTATAAATACCGGTATTTCCTCATAAATGTTCAATCATGAGATACCATATTTCTCTAATTTATTATAAAGTGTTTTCCTATCGATATTTAAAACTTGAGCTGCCTTACTCTTATTGTACTTAACCTGTTGTAAGACATCTATGATCAACTGGCGCTCATGTGCTTCACTTTGTGATTTCAAATCAGAAGCAATATGATCATGATCTGCTACTACTTTGAGCTGTTTATCATGTTTTATAGACAATACCATTTCATCTGGTAGTGCAGAAATCTCGGCTCTGTCTCCTGGTGTTAGAAGCACCATTCTTTTGATTACATTCTTTAGTTCTCTGAGGTTGCCGGGCCAATCGTAAGCATAAAAAATAGATCGCACTTCATCAGACAAACTGGATACATTGCGATTTAATTCTTTATTAGCTTTATCAACGAAGAATTCTATAAATGTATTCATATCCTGTTCTCGATCTCTTAAGGCTGGTACGATTATCTCGAACTCATTGATACGATGATATAGATCTTCCCTAAAACTCCCGGCAGAAGAGTTTCCCAACAAATCGTCGTTTGTAGCGGCAATTACCCTGACATCTACTTTAATGTGTTTATTGGCTCCTATTGGTTGAATAACTCGTTCCTGTAATGCCCTTAATAGTTTGACCTGTACATCGTAAGTCAAATTGCCTATCTCATCTAGAAATAGTGTACCACCATTTGCTTCCTCAAACTGCCCTTTTTTATCAGTCAGTGCCCCCGTAAAAGACCCTTTTATATGACCAAACAATTCGCTGGCCGCCAATTCTTTTGATAGTGTCCCACAATCTATTGAGACAAAAGGCTTGGTTGCTCTATTACTGTTTAAATGAATAGACCTCGCCACGTATTCTTTACCGGTACCGCTTTCACCCCTTACCAACACAGACATATCAGTAGGAGCTACTAAATTTATATACTCGTGTAATTTTTTTGACGGCAGACTGATACCTTTCACAAAATCAGTCGTTTCAATCGAATCTTGCTTTTTTTCAGTTTTAGATGTGTCTGGGACATAGATACTGGTCTTGTTGGTTAAAGCCTCGTTTAACACCATTAGCAATTCGTCTGGATTTACTGGTTTCGTGATATAGTCAAAAACTCCTTGTCTCATGGCTCTTACAGCAGTACGCACATCGTTGAAGCTTGTCATAATGATAACAGGAATATTCAGTTCCCTGTTACGCATTTCCTCTAAAACATCCAATCCGGTACCATCACCCAAACGATAGTCCAATAACATGAGATCAATGGAATCGTCCAGCGTCTTGATACTTGTTTTTACATTATATTTTACTTCAACATCATGACCATTTTTTTTCAAAAAGCCATCTAAAATAGCTGAAAATGTAGTATCATCTTCTACAAGCAAGATTTTTGCCATATAACCGTTTATCTGTCCTCCAACAGTATTATATATTTAAACTACAAACGTACTATTTTTATTTAGCACTAAAGATATAGCATAAATATTTCATTACTTATAACTGTTTTTTTACTTCTGCTGATGAGCCATATTACCTATAATAGCATCTGCAAATTCGCTTGTTTTAAGCAGCGTAGCATCGCTCATCTGATTAAAGAAATCTACCGTTACTCGCTTTTCATTTATTGTTTTACGCAGAGCTGTCTTTATAACTTCCGAAACTTCACGCCACCCTAAATAGTCGAACATCATTACACCGCTTAGTATAACAGATGACGGATTCATGGTGTCCGTATCAGCAAACCTGGGAGCAGTGCCATGCGTCGCTTCGAAAACAGCGTGACCTGTTGAATAATTTATATTAGCTCCAGGAGCGATGCCTATGCCACCAACAATTGCAGCAAGTGCATCAGAAATATAGTCGCCGTTCAAATTTAACGTGGCTATAACCGCATAGTCTTTAGGGTTAAGAAGAATCTGTTGCAAGAAATTATCTGCAATCACGTCTTTAATAATTACTCTTCCTTCTTCCTCTGCGGCTTTCAACGCGTCATTAGCAGCGGACTCCCCAGCCTCCACCTTTAACTTTTCCCATTGGTTCCATGTAAACACCTTATCGGGATATACTTCCTCCGCCAGTTCATAGCCCCAATTCTTAAACGCTCCCTCCGTATACTTCATTATATTTCCCTTATGCACTAAACTTACTGAAGGTAAGCCATGCTGTATGGCATATTCAATGGCTGCTCTAATCAACCGTACAGAGCCTGCTTTAGATACCGGTTTTATACCTATAGCGGTTTCTTTCTTAAATGGGTAGTCAATAGCAAAGGTGTCCATTAAAATAGATGTTAATTTTTTTACTGCTTCACTACCTGCTTCAAACTCGATCCCTGCATAAATATCCTCCGTATTTTCCCTAAAGATTATCATGTCTACATCCCCTGGGTGTTTGACAGGGGAAGGGACACCTTTAATCCATGACAATGGACGCTGACAAACATAAAGATCAAGAGCTTGTCGAATAGCCACATTTAGCGACCTGATACCTCCACCAACCGGGGTAGTTAAAGGTCCTTTAATAGACACTACATAATTACGCATTGCGCTTATACTTTCGTCCGGCAACCATTCCCCTATTGTGTCATACGCCTTCTGACCAGCCAATATTTCTTTCCATTCGACACGCCTTTTGCCAACATACGCCTTCTCAATTGCATGATCAAATACACGTACAGAAGCTTTCCATATATCAGGCCCGATGCCATCCCCAATTATAAACGGAATAATAGGAACTGCTGGAACACTTAACTGACCTTTTTCATTACTTGTTATTCGATCCGCCATAAATCATTTTTCATTTATTCGACACCTTGTTTTTTACCTTGATTTTCAACACGTTACTAAGCCCTTTACCTACACGTTGCAAATGGGTTAAACCGCTGTTGATTGGAATTGCACCCACTTCTTCATAATTGTCGAACATACTGGTAGGCCTTCTGCTCGGGTAAACTAATATTCTATTATTATGTTCATATTTTCGAGCCAATTTCTTCGGAATGCCATCAAACATTCGTTGATAAGAAACTTCGCCTGCCCGTGCTGAAACAAAAACCAGTAAATCAGACTCCTTTACATAAGCCTTAAAAGAAAGAAATTCATCCCATACTTCATGAAGGAGAAATTTTATAGTAGCACTAACCTTGTTTTTCTTAAAATAATCTAGTATCGCATGCTCAGACCTTTGGTTAGCTATACAAAAGATCGGTAACGTAAGTTCTTGAGCTAAACGTGCTAACTTGTTAAGCCAATACGAAAATCCTTTCTCATCCTCAGCCATTGGAGGACATATGAGTAAAATTCTATCATTGCCTACAAAAGGCTTACCAAAATGGCACATAAAAATATTAATGTCTGTCCTATTGAGAATGCTCTCCGTCTTTTCTCCAACCATCTTTTCAATAATACCTACTTGACTTGGCCAGCCTAGTAATATACTGTCGGCCATGATCTCCCGCGATGCTCTACTGATCCCCCCCGCAATATTATAATCAATAGTAGCCATCATATTCACTTCAATTTCACTCCCTGATGCATACTTTGCCGTTGAGTCAAGATTCTTCCTAGCTCTTTTTAAATTCTCTTCTGCGAGATCATTGTTTGGTACCACAGACAATATAGTAACGGGATGGGGTGACCTTTTGTTTTTTATCATTGTTGCAAAATCCAATAAAATCTCCATATTATTAAGATTAGCAATAGGTACAAGAATATGTTCATCCTTTAGCACATCCTTATCTTCCGATATCACATCCTGCTCACCTGCCAAAATAACCTTTTTCGATGCTGTTTCAGTCACAATAGACGCCACGATACAGGTGATCAATATGAGTACTATTGTGCCATTTAAAACATTTTCATTGATGATGCCATTGGCGTAACCAACCATAATAATAGCCAATGTAGCTGCAGCGTGGGCACTGCTCAGGCCAAATATAACTTGTCTTTGTGCCGAGCTGTATTTAAAGGTAACCTGTGTGAACCAGGCAGCTATCCATTTTCCTAATATAGCCACCACTGTTAACGTGCCAGCAACTATCAATGCCGCCGGACC
Source organism: Olivibacter sp. SDN3 (assembly GCF_014334135.1). Lineage (NCBI taxonomy): Bacteria > Pseudomonadati > Bacteroidota > Sphingobacteriia > Sphingobacteriales > Sphingobacteriaceae > Olivibacter > Olivibacter sp. SDN3. The sequence continues at coordinate 4,024,850 of NZ_CP060497.1, read as the reverse complement.
ACTGTAAAGCACTTTTACATCGACGATCATACCTACACTTATCAAAAAAAATGGTATGAAAATCGCATTTCCAATAAATTCAATTCGATTCATTAGGGCTGACGAATGTGGAATGAATTTATTGAGTGCCAAGCCGGCAACAAATGCTCCAATAATAGGTTCCAGTCCCGAAACCTCCGCCATAAAAGCGGCAAAGAAAACGACAAGTAATACAAAAATATAGTGGGATGTTTTTTCACTTTCAACCCTCTGAAAGAACCATTTTGCAATTTTAGGAATGATACCAAACATAATACCAAGGAAGACGGCAAAGGATATAGTAAGTTTAATCCAGAATTGTTGATCCAGCTGCCCCTGAGAAGAACCTACAATGACAGCTAAAATAATAAGAACAGCCGTATCAGTAAGTATGGTTCCTCCGATTGTAATGGCCACCGCCTGATTTTTCGCAATACCATAGCTGTTTACTACCGGATAAGCGACTAGTGTGTGGGTAGCAAACATGCTTGATACCAATATGCTAGCTCCCATATCGAAGTCCAGCATATAATAACATACCGGATAACCTATTAAAATGGGTATGATGAAGGTGTAAAAACCGAATACTAGACTTTTATGCCTCGTTTTCCTAAACTCATTCATGTCTAGCTCCAATCCGGCAATAAACATGATGTACAACAAACCAATAGTAGAAAATAACTCCACCGCTGAACTACGTTCCAAGATATTCAGTCCATGCGGGCCAATAACAACTCCTGATAAAATCAAACCTATAATCCCTGGAATTTTGATCTTTCTCAATAAGATCGGCGCCAATAAGATAATAAATAAAATTAAGGAAAATATGAGTACAGAGTTCGTTAGCGGTGTTTCAAATGCGTGGGCTATATGCTCAAAAAAGTTCTTGTTCATAAACAATGATGGTTCTACTATGATATGCTTTCTTTAACCGTTAGCTTATAAATATAGCTTTTTAAATTAATTTTCTCATCAGCTAAGGACGAATTTTACGAAAATAAAAAAACGGTGGTAGTTACTTCCTATCCATCAAATAAGCACGTAGGTTCTTTTTCAACCAAAATAAAAATCATTGCTCATATAGTTGACCAAAACGTTAGATCCATTTGAATATTTAGGTATTTTCATTTAGTTTTGGAAAGCATATCATATTTGTTGATTATTATTTTATTGGCAATGCATCTTATGCGTAACATTAATCAGTTGAAAAAGAATGCCATATAAAGAACGTGAAATTAATAAGCTTTACTACACGATGGGTGAAGTTACGGAAATGTTTGGGGTAAACGCATCCCAAATAAGGTTCTATGAACGCGAGTTCGATATTATACAGCCGAAGAAAAACAAAAAAGGAAATCGGCTATTTACTCCTGAAGATATTGAAAACTTCAAAATTATCTTTAACCTAGTAAAAGAGAAGGGGTATACTTTACAGGGAGCTAGGGACTACCTCAAAACCAATAAAAATCAAGCAAAGGAAAATCAGCGCGTCATTAACTCCTTAGAAAAACTCAAGGCATTTCTAATTGAGGTAAAAGAACGCCTTTAATGCTGGATTAACTCACTTGTTTTTTTTCTTTATTTGTTTGATTCAAACAATCCATTAATTTAAGCACCATTAATTCAGAACCCAAAAAAATTGCCGATCGTTGATGCAGCTTAAGTGGTGTCAAATCTAATATTCGGTTAAAACCATCAGTAGCCCCCCCCCCAGCCTGCTCTAGAATAAAAGCCATCGGGTTGCACTCATAAACCAACCGTAGCTTTCCTTTAGGATAGGCCGCAGAAACAGGGTATAAAAAAATACCCCCCTTAATAAGGTTTCTATGAATATCGGCCACCATTGAACCTATATATCGTGAAGTATAAGGTCTTTTCGTTGCCACATCCTCTTCCTGGCAGTACTTAATATAGTCTTTAACTCCTTGAGGAAAATGCACGTAGTTCCCTTCATTAATCGAATAAATATGACCTTCTTTAGGTATAGTCATATTGGGGTGCGAAAGACAAAACTCTCCAATCGACGGGTCCAAAGTAAAACCATTGACTCCTTTTCCTGTCGTATAAACGAGCATAGTAGATGACCCATAAATAATATAACCCGCGGCGACCTGCCGACTGCCTTTCTGTAGTACATCGCTAATAAGTGCTTTTCCATTAGTGCTTTGGCGGCGGTATATTGAAAATATTGTACCAATTGCTACATTGACATCTATATTAGACGAACCATCCAATGGATCAATTGCTACAATATATTTAGCATTTTTTGATATTTCAGACTCAATATATATACAATCATCGTGTTCCTCTGAAGCCACTACACAGCACTCTCCACCACTTCTTAAAGCAGAAATAAATTGTTCGTTTGCATAAACATCCAATTTTTTTTGTCCTTCGCCCTGAATGTTTATTGTGCCCGCATCACCTAGTATGTCGACTAAACCGGCTTTGTTCACCTCTCGATTAACAATTTTTGCTGCGATACCAATGTCTCGCAATAATCGACTCAACTCTCCTTTAGCATATGGAAAATCCGCTTGCTTCTCTATTATAAATTGACCAAGTGTTTTTACTACAGACATAATTTAGCTTTTTACGATTAATTAATAATTGTTTATTTGACAATAAAAAAACAGCACACAGTAAAAATACTAAAAAATAAACAACTTAGTGTAATAAAAATAAACAAAAACATGTGTATTTTATACACGTAAAACCGTACAATAAACTAATAAAAAGACGATTATGAAAAAATAATAGTAATAAAAAAAACTGTTAAGGTGTACATTTAATAACCTTTAATTTCTATAACCTCAAGGTCTCGTATAATCTTAGAATCGATTGTAAAACGCATCAGGGTTTGCACTTTGTGCCACCCTTGTTTTCCTGCGGCACCTGGATTTAGGTGTAAACAATCGATTTTTCTATCATACATAACTTTAAGGATATGAGAGTGCCCAGTGATAAATAGTTTAGGAGGATTTTCGTATATCTCATCACGTATTCTCGGCGTATATTTACCGGGGTATCCGCCAATATGCGTCATCCAAACGTCTACTTCTTCACAAAAAAACCTTAAATCTTCTGGGTAAGATACGCGAATGTCTCTACCATCTATATTACCGTATACTCCCCGAAATGGTTTAAAATCGCGTAAACGTTCTATTAACTCGACACTACCGAAATCTCCAGCATGCCAAATTTCATCGCATTTGGCAAAATGTTTAAAGACAGCCTTATCTAAATATCCATGTGTGTCTGAAAGTAGTCCTACTTTTGTCATTAATCTCCAAAGCTTATAGTAGCTTGATCAACTCATTATAAAGTTTAGCTGTGGGCAGTCCCATAACATTGGTATATGAACCGTCGATATGACGAACAGCAACTGCTCCAATCCATTCCTGAATGCCATAGGCTCCAGCCTTATCATAAGGTTCGAAATTTTCAATATAATATTTTATCTGCTCGTCATTTAGCTGGTTAAAGTAAACTGCTGTTACTTCATGGAAAGTCCTAATTCTATCTCTTGTTTTTAAAGCAACGCCAGTAATCACTTCATGTCTCTTTCCCGACAAGCGTGTAAGCATCTGAAATGCTTCATCATAATCTTTCGGTTTCCCTAGAATTAGATCATCGACGCAAACGATAGTATCGGCTGTAATCACTAGCTCATTATCATACACCACATCAAAGGCCTCCGCTTTCTTACCTGCTATATAAAGTGCGACGGCAGCCCCATTCATCGTATCAGGGTAAGACTCGTCAACCTCTTTAACATCCGTTTTGAATGTTAATCCCAATGCACTTAACAGTTCTTTTCTCCGTGGAGATTTCGAAGCTAAAATGATAGTCTTTTGACTTAAATCTTCCATGATTATCTATTATTCAGATTCAAAACAGGCCTAAATGCTTTTGACAACATTTTCGTGATCCCATTTACCCTGCAATTTTAAAACCTTCTCTATCACATCTCTTACAGCCCCCCTCCCCCCTTCTCTAGCACTAATATAATGAGATATAGACTTTACCTCTTCTATTGCGTCAGCGGGACAAGCAGCCATTCCCACCAATTTCATGACACCCAAATCGGGCATATCATCGCCCATATATAATACATCGTCAAGATTAAATCTGTGATCATCTAACCACTCCTTCAAGACCTTTATTTTATTGTTGACCCCCAAAAAAATATGTTTTACGTGCAGTCCGGATAAACGCATAAGAACACCTTGAGATTTTCCTCCGGTAATAACCACTACGGGCATTTCTCGCTTTACAGCTAATTGCAACGCGTATCCATCACGTATATTAAAGGTTCGTAGTTGATCACCATTTTCTGTCACTAAAACCTTGCCGTCGGTCAGCACACCGTCCACATCAAACACCAGCACCTTTACCTTTCTTATTTTATCAAATAACATTTTCAGGGCAAGTTAGTTTAAATTTTATCATCGTACTTACTTTCATTCCAAAATTTTTTTACAATCCCCTCACTTAACAACCGATATACCCGCTGCCAATCCTCATGTTGCTGAAGCAGATTAATATGTTTATCAATAATCTGCTGATCGTTTCTTACCGCGGGACCTGTCTGTACGTCTTTCGGATTATGATCTTGCGCCTTGTTTGCAGTTTCGACAATCAGCGGCCGCAATAAATTAAAATCTACTTTTTTTTCCGTTAAAAAATCATGAGCTATCGCGTACAGATAATTACTGAAATTACAAGCGATTACCGCCCCCAAATGAAGGCATCTTCTTTGTTCTGAATTATATTCATAAATTAGGGGAGATAACTTAAAAGCCAAATTCATAAGCTCGGCTTTTGTTTCAGGATCTGAAAACTCTAAAATAAGTGGTACTTTAGTAAAATCTAATTCTACTTCTTTAGATATGGTTTGAAGGGGATATATCACACCATAACAAGAGGAGAAGGGTGTCAAAACGTTAATATCTGTACTACCTGACGTGTGTAATAATATTTTATTTCGAAGCCTCAACGCAGCTGCCACCGATTCTATCGCTTCATCTTTTACGGCAATTAGGTACACATCTGCCTCAGAAGTCACATACCTTAAGTCATCTAAAGGCTCTGCTCCAATACCGTCTGCTAAATGTTTGGCATGAGAAAAATTTGGGCTATATACCTGTCTAATGTGGTACTGGGCCTTTTTCAAGGCATATGCTAGATGCGTAGCAACATTTCCACTTCCTAAGATTACAATATCCATATGTATTGTCTGAAAAATTATAGGGGCCGTGGTAAGCTAAATACCACAGCCCCCATGGGATAAAATTAACAATAAAAGGGTATAAAAGTTTAAACTATCTTACCTTTTAGCTCTTTATTTCTTCTTAAGATAGCTAATAAGAAACCAATAGTCATGATAATTGTCCCACACCAAAAGAAATTTATATAAGGGAATTCAATAGCTTTCATTACCACCCATTTTTTTTCTGGCAAAGGTTTTTGATAAACCATCAGTTCCATACCTTCATTAGGCACAATTTTCGTAAATCTCAATCGCAATCCCTGCTCTTCAATATCTCTGGCAAAATCGAAACTATTACCATTTTTGATCAGGTACTTAGGATCGGCCTCGTAAATTTCACCATTTGCTGCATGAACTTCCAATTGCAGTGCAAACAACAAATCATCGCCTGCCAAAGGCATATTCTGTAGGGCAGCATTTCTATCGATACTTTTAACGACAATAAAGCCATTCTTATATCGTAGGGTATCGCCTATATTAACCAGCTGGGTTGAAGGCTCCTCATAGCCCTCGTTCGGATCATGGCCCTCGTGGTTGTGGTCATGTTCGTCCGGATCGTCTAGCTTAGGTGCAGACGTAATAATGGTGTAAATGTCTTTCGTAAGGTAATGCCTAGTACTCGGTGTTCCTATTAATCCCATTTTCGGGTTTTGTTGTGCGTTTGGGGTCAGTTGAAAGCGTTCTTGAACAGCACCTGTTTTTCCATCTCGCTTCTCATAATTCACTTTATAATAGGTATTTGGTCCAGAGGTGCTATCCCCTACATAAGTAATGGTATAATCATCCATCTCCATTGGTTCATCAATATACAAAAATAGGTTTTCACCCGGTTTTTCTGCCTCTTCAAAACCCGCTATGGGAATGGATCCACTAGAATTGAGGGATACGACCTTATTTGTAGCGGCGGCTACCAAAGCCCCAATTAACAACAATGCAAAACCGATATGCGCTACCGACGATCCTGCCAACTTCCATTTCCCTTTAAATGCATCTCCCAAAACACGGGCATTCGCTACTAAGGCAAATACAGCCGAAAAGGATAACAAGATATAAATAAAATTAGTAAATACTTTCGTCACATAGACCAAGATAGCCGTCACTACCACAGCCACGATAACAGACACCAATAAATTGGCATAAAATACTTTTGGTGTAGTTTTCTTATACTTCAAAAACTGCCCGATAGCAGACAATATAAGCACCAAAATAGCAAAGGCCGCTTGCCACTTATTATAATGAGCAATGGCATCTACTGGTGGTGCTATTTTTGTTCCAAACATGGCATTGAATACCGGTATAGAGGTCGTTGCAATAATCTGTACACAGGCAACCACTAAAATTAATGCACCAATGAATAGCCAGAATTCTCTTGAGTAGGTCTCCTCATCCTTTTTAGTAATAGGCAATTCTTTCCATCTGGAAATTAAAAAATAAATCATTATAACTAAAAAGAGCAAATTGAAAGCCACCAGTTGCCAATACATCCCCAAATCTGTAAAGGAATGCACAGAGGTCTCTCCCAGCACCCCACTTCTGGTTAGAAATGAAGCATAAATTACTAATACAAAACTGATCAGTACTAGAAAAGTTGCAGTAAAATACGAATGTCCAGAATTCTTATAAGCCACAATCACATGTACCGCAGCAATCAGCGTAAACCAAGGTATAATAGAAGCATTTTCCACCGGATCCCAAGCCCAGAAGCCCCCAAAGTTTAACGCTTCATAAGCCCAAAACGATCCCATAATAATTCCTGCTCCAAGTACCATAACAGCAAACAGCGACCATGGCAGCGCTGGCTTCAACCAGTCTTTATACTGCCTTTGCCACAACCCCGCTATGCCGTAAGCAAAAGGCACGATCATTGAAGCAAAACCCAAGAATAAGGTAGGCGGGTGTATCACCATCCAATAATTCTGCAATAACGGATTTAAACCCTGACCGTCGGCAATCATACTTAAATAATTAGGATTAGAGAATATAGGCGCGTTCATCTCATCCCGCAACAAAATGAACGGCGAACTTCCTACCCTTTCGCCAAACACCTCAATTCCCAATAGCATAGATGCCAAAACTGCCTGACAAAGCATGATTATAGTCATTACCGGGCTTTCCCAGCTTTTGCTCCGCGCTACTACCACAACAGCCAATACTGCTTGCCAGAACATCCACAGCCAGAAACTTCCTTCCTGCCCCTCCCAAAAACTGGAAATTATATAGTAAACAGGCAAAGTGCGTGAGGAATGGGCCCACGCATAGTGATACTCAAATAAATGATTGTAAATAATATAGAACAAACAGCAACCGATGCCAATAACTGCAACTACATTGCTAAAGAAAGCAATACGGGCTATTTTTTGCCAAGAACGGTCGTCTTTGTGTTTTGAAGCAAAGAAATAACTTATACAAGATAAAAGCGCTGTGCCAAACGATAATATAATAAAGAATTGACCTAATTGGCCGGGGAAAAGGCTTTCGCCCTGAAATTGAATATCCATTTAAAATATTTAAATAGTAAATGAGGAGATGCTGTTTAAATCTATACTTTGCTGTTTTTATACGTTCGAAGCGACCGATTCTGTAACTTCCACCTCATCTTGGTTATATTTAGAAGGGCACTTCATCAAAATTTTTGAAGCATGAAACTCTTCACCTACCATCTTGCCTGTTAATACGATCTGCTCAGATCGCTCAAAATCTTGGGGTTTAGAGCCGTTAAAAACTACCCGACATTCTGTACCATCATTATCTATCATGTAGAAAGCAAAATAATTGGCGTTTTCTATTGGTTTATAATGCAGTTCTTTAGCTTTGTTCAGTTCACCCACAACATGTATCTCAGATTCAGTTTTTTGTGCATCATTAAATGAAGCATAAGTACTTGAGTCTGTATAAATACTGACAATCATTGCAATCGCTACTGCAATGATTATTATCCCTAATATAGAGCCCTTTTTCATATACTATATCCTGTCCAAAATTAAATTTCTGCAAAAATACGAAATACTAATAGATAGGAGGTAACAATACAAGGCTCGTCTATTATTAAGAAACATTCTAATTAATTGGTTTATTCTTCTATTCGTCTATTTATTTTCAGTAGAGATTTCCTTCGCTTATTCTCCAATCTCTTTTCAACAGATGCTCTGCTTCTCTTCGTTGGTTTACGTTCCTTTTGAATCTTCAACGCACTTACAATCAAAGAAATCAATTTACGCTGAACAATTTTCTTATTAGTTAATTGGGTACGGCCTTGCTGGCTAACGACTTGTATTTTCCTTTCCGATTGTATACGCTCCCTTAGATTTTGATATAGACGCAATTTCTGCTGATCATCAAACAAAGGACATTTTTCAAAATCAAAGAGCAGTTCAACTTTTGTTGCAACTTTATTCACGTTTTGTCCCCCACTTCCCCCGCTCCTTGAAGTGTTATACTGTATACACGGTTTTAAGTCTTCTATGTCAATAGGGAATAGCATTTCGCAAATTTAACACTTAAAATCATAAATAGGCTTTCCGTAACGTTAAATGGCAGACGTAGTGATAAGTCTCATCATAATTAGTTATTTTTGCCAGCCCATGAGTAATAAAAATATTATCGTAGCAATTGATGGATATTCATCATGCGGCAAGAGCACCGTCGCAAAAGCATTGGCAAAGGAGCTCCATTATGTCTATGTAGATAGTGGAGCGATGTACCGAGCAGTAACCTTATATTTTTTACGCAACAATATTGATATAACCAATATAGGCGTAGTAGATCAAGCACTTGAAGACATACACCTCGATTCGCATAAAGAAGCTGGTGTTACGAAAATTTTCCTTAATGGTGAAGATGTATCAGAAGAAATCCGACAAATGCATGTATCAGAAAATGTGAGTGCGGTTAGCGCGATCAGAAACGTCAGGAAGGCCCTTGTTAAACAGCAACAAAAAATGGGTAGCCGAAAAAATCTAGTGATGGACGGTCGCGATATCGGAACCACCGTATTTCCGCATGCACAGGTAAAGATATTTATGACCGCAGACCCGAAAGTACGGGCAGAACGTCGGTTTCTAGAACTTACCAGTAAAGGTGAAAAAATCACTTTAGAAGAGGTTTTCGAAAATATTGCCCATAGAGATTATCAGGACACTACACGAGAAGAGAGCCCATTAATTAGAGCCGACGACGCCGTAATATTAGATAACACCAATATGAACGAAGAAGAGCAACTTCAATTTGTGTTGGGAGAAGTAGAGAAAGTCCATGCTTAATCAAAATAAATACAAACACCCAGAAGTCTGAATACCATCCAAGTCATATTCTTGTTCTATCCTCCCGACATCTACTGATCAAGTCACTTGGTAATAGGGAATAAAAGCTGAATGACGATGTGATCATAGTGAAATTGTGATTTTCAGCAGAGGAAAGATTTTGGTCAAGGGCGACTGCACAGCAGCCTGTTTGATTAGGTCTTAAAGGATGCAATGAAACAATTTTTAGTAATTTTTTTTTTGCAAAAATCTGTAAATCACCAATGTTTCTAAACAAAAATGACACTTTTTGCTTGTTTTAAAAATAATTTTTGCACTTTTGCAGTCCCAATGAATTTTGGGAAAAGGAGATAAATTAATTAATGGCAAAAAAACAAGAAGCAGAAAAAGAGTTAAAAGCTAAACAAGCTGAAATTCAAGACACTGACGAAAAATCAGTTAAGGAAAAAGAGAACATCGAATCAGAAGCTGATTCAAAGTTCATCGACGAAATCAAATCTAACACTTGGATCACTCCGGAAGGGGACTTTGATTGGGACCAAGACGAAAAAGGTTTCGGCAACTACAGCGCCGAAGAACGTTCTAAATTAGAAGAGCAGTACGCAGGCACTTTCAACTCCGTGAACAAAGGAGAAATTGTTGAAGGAACCGTAGTTTCTATCAACAACAAAGATGTGGTACTTAACATCGGATTTAAATCAGATGGCTTGGTATCTCTTTCTGAATTCCGTGATCTACCCGAACTAAAAGTTGGTGATAAGGTAGACGTATTCGTTGAGTCTCGTGAAGATGAAAATGGTCAGTTGGTGCTTTCCCGTAAACGTGCCAAAACGCAAAAATCTTGGGAAGCTATCAACGAAGCTTTAGAAAATGACACCATTATCAATGGTTTTGTAAAGAGCCGTACCAAAGGAGGTCTTATTGTTGATATTAAAGGTGTAGAAGCATTCTTACCTGGTTCGCAAATAGATATCAAACCTATACGTGATTATGATATTTATGTTGGAAAAACAATGGAATTCAAGGTTGTAAAGATCAATCATGAATTTAAGAACGTTGTGGTGTCACATAAGGTATTAATCGAAGACGACCTAGAGAACCAAAAATCTGAAATTGTAGCTAAACTGGAAAAAGGGCAAGTACTGGAAGGTACTGTTAAAAACATAACTGATTTTGGCGTGTTCATCGATCTTGGTGGTGTTGACGGTTTATTGCATATTACTGATATTTCTTGGGGCCGTATAGAGCATCCTAAAGAAGTATTATCGTTAGATGAAAAAATCAATGTTGTTGTGCTTGATTTTGACGATGAGAAAAAGCGTATTGCTTTAGGATTGAAGCAACTTACTCCGCATCCTTGGGAGTCTCTTGATACCGAGTTAGCAGTTGGCTCTAAGGTAAAAGGTAAAATCGTTACCGTTGCAGATTATGGTGCTTTCTTAGAGATTACACCAGGTGTTGAAGGTTTAATTCACGTATCAGAAATGTCATGGTCTCAGAACTTACGTAGCCCACAAGAATTTTTGAAAGTTGGCGACGAAATCGAAGCGGAAGTATTGACTTTAGATCGTGATGAACGTAAAATGAGCTTAGGTATTAAGCAATTGACGCCAGATCCATGGAAAAACATAGCTGAACGTTATCCTATCGGAAGCAAACATAAAGCGATTGTAAAAAATATGACGAACTTCGGTGTATTTGTTGAGATCGAAGAAGGCATAGATGGATTGATCCATATTTCTGACTTATCTTGGTCTAAAAAAGTAAACCATCCGAATGAATTTACTAAGGTAGGCGAAGAATTAGATGTGGTTGTTTTGGAACTTGACGAAGAAAACCGTAAATTAAGCTTAGGTCACAAACAATTGGAAGAAAACCCTTGGGACACTTTTGAAACCGTCTTCACAGTGGATTCTATTCACGAAGGAACTGTTCTTAAAGTGACTGATAAAGGAGATATCGTAGCACTTCCTTATGGTGTAGAAGGTTTCTGCCCTAGCAAACATAGCATCAAAGAAGATGGTAAAGCGCTGAAAGCAGAAGAAACTGCTGATTTCAAAATTATTGAGTTCAATAAGGAAGCCAAGCGTATTGTTATTTCGCATTCCCGTATCTGGGAAGATGAAAGAGCTGAAGCTCGCGTTGAAGAATTCAATAACCGTAAGAAAGAAGCAAAAGCAGCATCTAATGCCGTTAAAAAGGTGAAAGATTCTGTTGAAAAATCTACTTTAGGTGATCTTGATGTATTAGCTCAATTAAAAGAGCAAATGGAAGGTGAAGAAGGATCTAAAAAATCGAAGTAAATAAACTTTTTAGTTCAACCATAAAATTATAAACCGTTCTAAGAAGTTGGAACGGTTTATTTTTTTGTCCAAAAGTATAATTGTACTACAGACACCTATTTATTTTTTGCATATTTTTACAAGATCAATCCCTCCGAATATTTAGTGTATAAACAATATGAACAAATATTATTACTTAAGTTTAATCTTAATCACCTGTTTTTCATTATTTTCTTTTAAAAAGCCAGCAGACAAACCTGCTTATAAAAACGCTTCCCTCCCGATCAATCAACGTGTAGATGACCTATTAAGCCAAATGACACTGGCAGAAAAAGTAGGACAATTATCAACGCTTCTAGGCTGGGAAATGTATAAAAAAACAAGCAGAGGTATTGGGATAAGCGATCAATTCAGAGAAGCTGTACAACAACAGCATATTGGTATGTTATGGGCTACTTTACGGGCGGACCCTTGGACAAAGAAAACATTGGAAAACGGCTTATCACCTGAAGAAGCTGCTCAGGCAACAAATGCTTTACAAAAATATATGGTAGATAGTACCCGTTTGGGTATTCCCTTACTGCTTGCTGAGGAGTGTCCACATGGGCATATGGCAATAGGAACTACAGTCTTCCCCACTGCTATCGGACAGGCAAGTACCTGGAACCCTTCGCTCATTAATAAAATGGCAAAGGTAATAGCAAAAGAGGCTAGATCCACAGGAAGCCATATAGGTTACGGCCCGATATTAGATCTTGCCCGCGATCCTAGATGGTCTCGATTAGAAGAAACCTATGGAGAAGATCCAGTGTTGAATGCAAAGATGGGAATAGCGATGGTTAAAGGTTTTCAGGGAAACGATTTAACAAGTGGGAAAAATATTATATCAACACTGAAACACTTTACCGCTTACGGCGTTCCTGAGGGTGGACATAATGGTGGCAGTGTAAGCATTGGCCTACGTGAGCTCTACCAATCCTATCTACCACCTTTTCATGCGGCAGTTAATGCAGGAGCACTTTCGGTGATGACAGCCTACAATTCAATTGACGGTATACCCTGTTCGGCAAATCCATGGTTATTGAAAGAAACGCTGAAAAATGATTGGAATTTTAAGGGCTTTGTGGTTTCTGATTTAGGGAGCATATCTGGTATTGCAGGTAGTCATCACACCGCCTCCGATCCAGCTGAAGCCGCTGCGCAAGCCATAAATGCCGGTTTAGACGCCGATCTTAGTGGCTATGGTTTTGGCGATGCATTGCTTGAGGCAATAAATGAAGGAAAGGTGTCTGAGGAGACACTTAACGCGTCCGTAAGGCGTGTGCTTGAACAGAAATTTGCTTTAGGACTGTTTGAAAAACCTTATGCAGATGTCCATCGGGTAAAATCCATAGTCCGTAGCAAAGAACATGTTGCGTTAGCCCGAAAGGTTGCACAAGAATCGATTATCCTGCTAAAAAACGATCAACAAACCCTACCGCTGAGCAAAGCTGTGAAGAAAATAGCAGTCGTTGGCCCTAATGCTCATAATATTTATAATCAACTGGGAGATTATACGGCACCTCAAGCTAATGACAACATCGTGACCGTTCTGAAGGGCATCCAACAAAAATTGGGAAACACCGTCCAAGTGAATTATGTCAAAGGCTGTGATATTCGAGACACGACCAATACCGAAATTGAAGAGGCCGTTAACATTGCCAGGAAGGCCGATGTCACTATCGTGGTACTCGGAGGTTCCAGTGCTCGTGATTTTAAGACATCCTATCAGGAAACAGGAGCGGCTGAAGTAAAAACAGATGAAGGTGTGATTAGTGATATGGAAAGTGGTGAGGGTTTTGATCGCGCGACACTGGATATGTTAGGTCATCAAATCAAGTTATTGCAGGCCATCTATGAAACGGGTACGAAGGTGGTGCTGGTGACCATCAAAGGACGACCACTAAATCTCAACTGGGCTCAAGAGCATATTCCGGCAATCATCGATGCCTGGTACCCCGGACAAGAAGGCGGTCATGCCATTGCCGACGTACTATTTGGGGATTATAATCCTGCTGGTAGATTAAGCGTATCAGTACCTAAAGCAATCGGCCAATTGCCCATTTACTATAATTACAGGAGTCCATCACGGCACGATTATGTAGAAGTTAACGCCAAGCCTTTATATAGTTTCGGGTACGGTTTAAGTTATACCTCTTTTACCTATAGCGATCTTTCCTATGAAATGCAATATGACGAGGGTCAACCTGTTGTGAAAATTCAGTTTACATTGAAGAACACGGGCGAATATGACGGCGATGAAGTAATACAGCTTTACGTTCGCGACGAAGTTGGCAGTACGGTGACGCCCATTATACAACTCAAAGATTTTAAACGTATTCACCTGAATAAAGGAGAAGAAAACAAAATCTATTTCGAGCTGACAGCGAACGATTTAAAACTGATGAACTCGGAAATGAAATGGGTAGCAGAAAAGGGTAAGTTTAAACTACTGATAGGTTCAGCTTCTGACGATATCAAGCTATCTGCAGATTTTGAATTGGAGCAGGATTATTATTTATAACTCTTTATTAACAAAAAACGGGCGCCAGCATTTGGCGCCCGTTTTTTGTTATACTTATATTCACTCCTTAAATCAATTAACGCTTCGCCCACCACAAAGGAGTTAAAACACCATCTTCTCCTTCCAAAAACCCTACGGCTTGCTGGTAACCTTGCTGGTTGGTGTTCCTTAAGCTAGAGGGATATCTCAACCGTTGCGGAAAGAATTTGGTTGATGCATTCATATAATTGGATCTTGTTAAATCAGGTAAATTTGTATTAGGCTCTTCAACCGCAGGTGTTTCAAAAAATGGTAAACCTAATCTCCTATGATCTGACCACGTTTCCAAAGGCAACCATGGACACTGCGCAATAAATTTTTGCGTAATAATCTTCGTTAAATGATCATTTTTCACGGCACCGTTTCGATACAACGTGTTTGATGGGTATGGAATATCCACCGTACCGGTGGTATTCGCATAGCCGTCCACAAAAGTCATTCGATGTGAAGCAGGAGGTTCTGGTGTATGGTCCCAACTCACAGAGGTTCCCACCCGGTTATAATTGGTAGACGACAGGTATTGGCCCAAATGAGCGCCCACATTATTGTAATCAAAGCTGAGCCTAACGCCCTGTTCATACGCTTCCTTAGCGGCAACCGGCGTAGACCAGCCTCGTACACCTGCTTCCGCCAAAAGAAAATTGGTTTCCCAGGGCGCGAAAAAAATACGCACATTATCACTGCTTCTATAACGTTGCACTAAACGAGGGTTTGTGCCAAGGTATGTATATACTTGATTTCTGGCACCTTTCAAACCCCAGTTACCGATAGCAAAAGCATTCCAAGTATATCGTGCCTCAATCGTTTTAACAACACCATCATTTGCATTGACCAAGTTTCTGGACGTCGTCACGGCATCTTGGGTATAAGTTGGATAACGGCTAAAATCGGGATTGTTCAAATCACCTGGAATAGCAAAAGTTTTATATGCCCTGGGATCAATCACTTTTGGTAATCCATCCAACCAATAACCAGCAGATGGATCGTTGGTTAATGTAGAGAAATGTTCGGAAAATCTTAAACCAATATAATCTTCATCCTTCACATATTGATGCAAATTGGTACCCAATTGATTTTCAGAAGGTATTCCTCCTAATCCCAAATATAGATTGTTTAATGTGGCAGAAATCTGTTGTCCATTCCACTCACGACTCATAACTCCTGTCAAACCATCCCAGCCTGGTCTTTCGGTTACCTGAAATGCCTCATCCATTGTTGTGATGTATAAACCACCTCTTATCGCATCTTCAAATTCCGACTGTGCTTTGCCCGGATCTACTTCCGACAAACGCATAGCAAAACGCATTCTTAACGAATTACCATATTTAATCCATTTATTGTAATCGAAATTATACGCGTGATCAAAATTTCTTAGCACATCGGGGTTCGTAACCGATGGATCTATCGCCTCCACGGCCTCTTTGAGCTCTTGTAACATAAAATAATACACCTCCTGTAGATTGTTGAATGATGGGTTTTCTCCTTGAAAGCCGTTGATAGGTAAGGGTCCAAAGTTATCTGCTAGTTCACTCAACAAGTAAGCTCTCCAAATCCGAGCAACTTGCAACAGGTTATTTGTATAGGGCTGAGCCTCGCCAGTCTCCATCTGATGCTCGGCAACTTCTACGGCGGTATACGCTGCATTCAGCCATCCAGAAGCTGCAGAATAATAATCCTGGCTCCAATCGTCGGTATAAACCCCGGTAGATAAACCATTCGACCTATGCTGTCTTCCCGCAGTCTTCCAATACAACACAAATGCACGTTCGGCAACATGGGGGTCCTGTTGAGCTCCAACGATAGCGGCGTTAATAAAATATTCCACCTGAACTTGATCTATACTTGCCACTTTAGGGTCGACATTTATCTCATCAAATTTCGAGCAGGAAACAGCGGTGAAACTGAGAGCAAAGGCAAAGATGCTCTTTCCAATATTTTTATACATTTTATTTTTCATTACACTTCAATTTTAAAATTACCACTTAGAACGTTACAGAAAGGTTAAATAAGAAGGATCTTGCTGTTGGAGCACTCCCTCCTTCAAATCCTACGGCATTCGTTGCAGTAGCAAAAACGGATTCGGGGTCTACACCATTCATATGACTAGAGATTAGCCATACGTTATTGCAAGTAAACCCTACTCTAGCCCGTTGTATTGGTGTATTTTGTACCCACCTTCTCGGTAAGTTATAATTTAACTGAATATTTCTAACCCGGATATTCGATGCGTCGTAAAGATTGGCCTCATTAATACCCAAATTACCACCGGATGTCGTGATCGCCGTCCAATACTGCTCTGGACGTATTTCTACCCCGTTAGGAGCGTAGGTATTGCTTTCCACGTCTAAAATGACACCAGGAACTACAAAATTTGAACGGCCATTTTCTGCAGTTATCGAAGCTGTTCCACTTTGTTGCATAGACCGATTCGTGTTAGAGAAAATTTTTCCTCCAAAACGACCATCAATTAAGAAGCTCAAGGATAGGTCTTTGTAAGTAAAAGTATTGGTTATCCCTAATAAGGCCCTAGCTTGTTGGTCGCCCAGCGGATGCGCTTCCTGGGTTGATTGTGGCAAGCCTCCAGCAGTTAAAACCAACTCACCGTTATAAGGGCTATTAGCATCTTCCACTCTAACAAACTTTGTTCCCCAAATCTGTCCATATAATTGTCCTGCCACTGCGTTTACACTCACGTTATCAAACCCCCCAAGAGAATAACGCTCAATTTCATCTGTAAGCGCTTTAATGGTATTGATATTTCTGGAGAAATTCACGCCTAAATCCCAGGAAAAACCTGCTGGATTATCGAGTACCCTACCGGTCAACATCAATTCCACACCTTTATTCTCTATATCCCCGGCATTTACAATTTGATTTTGATAACCACTTAAAGGGTCCATTGGCAAGGAGATAAGCTGATTCGTTGCATTGGATTTATAAAATGCGGCATCAATACCTAATCGATTATTAAAGAGTCTAAAATCAGCACCTACCTCCCAATTCTTGATCAATTCGCTTCGAACAAATGGATCAAATTTTGTGGTGTTTCTACCGGCTGTAGTATTTCCTAGTGGATCCTTCCCAATGGTGAAAATATTATAGAGCTGATACGGCTGCATATCATTACCTACCTCGGCATAAGAAGCTCTAACCTTTGCAAAACTTACCCAAGATGGCATGGAACCGCCCGAGCGTTCAAGCATTTCGTTGATAATCAAGGAAGACGAAACCGAGGGGTAAAGGAAAGACCTGTTATCCGGATGCAAGGTTGTCGTCCAATCATTTCTTATTGTTCCATCCAAGAAGAAATAACCATCCCAATTAAGTCCTAAAGACCCGAAAACAGAATTTATTCTTCTTTCGGAAAAGAAATCGGTCACTGTAGGATTGGCCTTTCCATTGTTAATTGAGAATAAATTCGGGACCTCCAGTTCACCAGCGCTGCTACTTAAGTTATCTCTTGTTTGTTGCATTAATTGGCCACCCAATGAAGCAGTAAACCCTAGCTGTCTCCAGATATTATCCTTTTTCGCATTAATCATCGCAATATAGTTGTTTTCCACAAAGGTCTCTTTCCCTTTACTATATCTACCTGTTTGACTTAAAGGACTTCCGGCAAATTGGCGAGCCTCTGTTGCTGTTGTATATAAATCAGAACCGACCTTCACTTCCGCATTCAACCAATCATTGAAATCATACCGTATACTCCCATTTAATAGAAAACGATCCCTAACATCTTGGTTGAGGTTATATCGATAGTTCCAATAAGGGTTAATTTGATTACTCGCCCCATACCACAGCATAGAGCCAAGCTCATTTGTAGCTGCACTAAATTCCTGGATATCTAAAGATCTTGGCATCAAATAAGTAGTTAAAAAAGCATTAGAGGTATTCACACCATTCACAGGTCTGTTTTGTGCATTAGAATTAATGTATTGCACCTTAAAATCAGTCGTCCATCGGTCGTCTTTTCCGAATTTACTTACTGCTCTGGTAATCATATTTGCCCGAGTCAATTTGCTCCCAGGAATGATTCCGCTATTTTGCAAGAAGTTAATAGAAGAATAAACAGAGGTAGACTGTATCTGTTGTTGAAACGAGATATTTTGTATGTTATTAAACCCCTTATTAAAGTAATTGGTCACATTATCGTAAGCACGCATACTAACCGTTTCATCATTCCAATTGGTAATTTCTTGACCTTCAATCCGCGGTCCCCAACTTAAATTCTGCTGATCATCAAATGATCCTCCAGTTCCCTGACCAAATTCATTCTGAAACTTTGGATTAGTGAAAATTGACTCGAATCCTAAACTAGATGAATAGGTAATGCCTAAACCATTTTGTTTTGACCCTGTTTTTGTCGTAATTAAGATCACCCCATTACCAGCCCTAGATCCATATAAAGCAGCGGCTGCACCACCTTTAAGTACCGACATGCTTTCAATATCGTCGGGGTTAATGTCACCTAAACCATTCCCACGGTCCTCTGATGGATTCCAAAAATCATTATTGCTAGCGCCGGTAAAGTTGTCCATAGGAATACCGTCCACCACAATTAGCGGCTGGTTGTCTCCAGTTAAGGAATTGAATCCGCGCAAAACGATTTTACTTGATCCCGCGGGGCCATTACTCGATCTGGCAACCTGTAAACCCGCAACACGACCGGATAGCGAATTTGTAATATTAGTTTCTCTAGCACCGGTTAATGTTTCACCCTTTATATCTTGATAAGCGTAACCTAAAGATTTTCGCTCGCGTTTTATACCCATCGCAGTAATAACCACCTCACCTAACTCCGACATATCTGCCGAAAGATTGATATCTAGTGTTGTCATCCCTTCTGTAACGGCAATTTCCTTCGGCTGATACCCGACAAAACTTATGGTAAGGATATCGCCAGGTACAACTTCAATTGCGAATTGCCCGTTGGCGTTGGTCTGCACACTGATTTTCCCTTTTACAGCTACGGTTGCTCCAAGTATAGCTCCCTGATTATCAGACACAACACCTGTAATATTTTGTTGAGCAAAGCTGCTGAGTGCTATAAAGCAACATATCACAACAGCGAAAGCCCTTGAATAACTTTCTTTCATGACTTGATTGGTTTGTTAAAATTTTAATTGTAGTTGATTGATGTCTAAATTGACTAGTCCTAACATATAAGACTCATTGGTTAAGTGATTTTTACTTCATAGGCAATTGATTAAGGGTTGATTTTCATAAAGTGTTAAAACTTCTCGATCCTTTCCATGACCAGAGTAGCTGCCCCAAGCAATTCCGCATCTTTGTTCAATTGAGACGGTATCGTTATGCACTGCTCGGCCAGCATTGGAATGCAAAACTCATTAATAGCCTGCTGCACAGGAGCTAACAATATTTTAGAGGCTATAGCTCCTCGGCCGCTGATAACTACGCCTTGCGGATTCATAATATGTATTAATGTAGCTATACCTTTGCCGATCAGAAAAGCTGCTTTTGAAAGCAAATTGATCGCTAGCTGGTCTCCGGCATTTGCTGCTTTAAGAATTACTTCTCCCGTTAGCACGCCAGATTCGGTAAACATTTGAGTCATTTTCGACGCTACTCCACGGTCCATCTCCTCCTGAGCTTTCCTTGTTAATACTAATAAAGAAGAGTCTACTTCCAAACATCCTTTTTTGCCGCATGCACATAAATTATTACTGTCTGCCAGCGGGACATGGCTAAATTCCCCTGCAAATCCGTTATGTCCTCTGAAAAGCTTCCCATTAACAATCATTCCTAAGCCTATCCCCCACCCAACATTTACTACCATCACATCCTTCATTCCTCTTGCTGCACCAAAATTCAACTCCGCTAAAGCAATAGCACTAGAATCATTATCAACGTATACTGGAAGCCCGATCCGCTCGCTGATATAATCAGAAATGCTGTTCTCTCCCAAGCCGTAATAGGTTCGGTTGATACCTTGTTCAGCATTCACAAAACCAGGCATAGCCATACCAATACCTAAAATGTGTTCCTGAGCCACGGCAAGTCCGTCGATATAGGCTTTAAGAAAAGCTATTAATTGCGACAATGATTCCTTAGAGTTGCAGAGATTTATTTTCTGCTCACTCGGACCAATAATAATCTCATTATGAAGATCAAATAAGGCTATACATGAAACGACCTGATCAATAGATATCGCCACAATATATTTATGGGCTGCTTTATTCAAGCAATACTCGAGGGCACGCCTTCCACCCGTAGAAGGCGCTAGCTGATTGTTGATTACAAATGATTCTATTTTTAAGCTATTGACCACAGCAGTAATCAAGGGTAAACTTTTACCCGTAAGTCTACTCAATTCATTGATAGATAAAGCACCTTTATAATACAGATGCCTCAAAATATCAAGCCTCAATGCGCTATGTTTATCCGATCTACCTTCCACGATAATTTAGATTGATATAGCAAACATAATAAGTAATAAAAATAAAAAACAAATAACTTATTATTTTTTTTAAAAAAGTATCTATACTTATATATTTATATAAGATAAAAACCTCTTTTTTAGTAACAAAAACATAGATATTTTAAAAATCTTTTTATTTCCTATCTTTGCGGCTATTGTAACAAAATATTGAGGCTATATAATCTAATTCATCACCAATGGCACTACAATGCGGCATCGTTGGTTTACCCAACGTAGGAAAATCCACATTATTTAATTGTTTATCAAATGCGAAAGCACAAGCTGCAAACTTCCCGTTCTGTACAATAGAACCTAACGTAGGGGTTATTTCTGTGCCGGACGAACGGTTAAACAACCTAGCGGAGCTTGTAAAACCGCAGCGGGTAGTTCCGAATACTATCGAAATTGTTGACATTGCTGGTCTGGTAAAAGGGGCGAGCAAAGGCGAAGGACTGGGAAATCAATTCTTGGGTAACATACGAACGACAAATGCTATTATACACGTACTACGTTGTTTTGACAATGGCAATGTCATACATGTTGATGGCTCTGTAGATCCTATTAGAGATAAAGAAATTATAGACACAGAGTTACAATTAAAAGATTTAGACACTGTTCTCAAACGTATACAAAAGGTGGAAAAGATGGCTAAAACAGGTGGAGACAAAGATGCCAAAAAAACGTTTGACATTCTCTCCGTTGTAAAAAGTCATTTGGAAGCAGGTAAATCTGCCCGTACTGCTCCTATATCAACTGAAGATTTCGACTACATCAACGACCTCAGTTTATTGACAATCAAACCTGTATTATACGTTTGTAATGTCGACGAAGCATCTGTAGTGTCTGGAAATGCATATGTAGATCGTGTAAAGGAAGCGGTTAAAGATGAAGATGCGGAAGTTTTAGTGATATCTGCTCAGATTGAGTCGGAAATAACACAGCTTGACAGTTATGAAGAACGCCAACTGTTTTTAGAGGATTTGGGTTTAAACGAATCAGGTGTTCATAAACTCATCCGTGCGGCCTATAAGTTACTCGATCTTGCCACCTATTTTACCGCTGGCGTACAGGAAGTAAGAGCTTGGACAATAAATAAAGGTTTTACCGCGCCACAAGCTGCCGGTGTTATCCACACAGATTTTGAAAAGGGATTTATTCGTGCAGAAGTTATTAAATATAACGACTTCATAACGTATGGTTCTGAAAACGCATGTAAGGAAGCTGGAAAACTAAGTGTTGAGGGAAAAACGTATGTGGTGGAGGATGGAGACATTATGCACTTCAGGTTCAATGTTTAACCACTGTCTGGGCACAACTCTTTGCGTATTATCTATTTAGGACAGTAGCTCCGTACGTAAAGAAAATACGATACGAGCCGACTCGTTTAAAATTGCATATAACAACAATTTTATCTATGTTTGCCAAACATTTTTCACCCGTAGTTCAATGGATAGAATGTCAGATTCCGGTTCTGATGATGGGGGTTCGAATCCCTTCGGGTGAACAAAGAAGGCCTTTCACTAAGAAAGGCTTTTACGTTTGACAAGGGATGAGAACAGAAGCGAAGACAGGGTTCGAACTTTCTCTTGGCAGCCAAGCGTGCGGGTAATATGTGGGACGCCAACAATCCCTTCGGGTGAACAAAGAAAGCCTCTCACTAAGAAAGGCTTTTGCGTTTAACAAGGGATGAGAACAAAATAGCCAACCAATTTGTGAATCAGCATATCGCAGCTGTTATATAGATTTTATTCCAATACTCTTTTTTAAAATCATTAAAATTCGTGATATTTGATAACTGTAGATACAATTACCGTTATTAACCTCTTATTATGTTTTACAATAGGCCTAATCTTTTTTTTAGAAAAAATGGAGCATGGGCACCACTTTTCATAAGATTAATAGTAGGTTTCCACCTAATATATGGTGTTCATGATAATATTATCGATCAAGCGGCTATGGGCAAATTCAGCGCGTTCTTGAGTACCTATAACTTTCCTGCCCCTCCCATTGCAGCGTATATTTCCGTATATGCACAGCTTATCTGCGGCATCCTCTTTGTCGTTGGGTACTACCTGCGTATCGCAGCCCTACTAATGATTATCAATTTCACCGTAGCCCTTTTAGCTGTACATATCAGCGACAGCTATACAAATATGTTTCCCGCCCTATTCATGCTCTTTTCGTCCTTTTCTTTGTTCTTTAGTGGCGCTGGAAAATTCTCTGCAGACCAACTAAAAAGAAACAGCAAAAGGATCGGCTATTGAAGAGCTTGATGAGGTCAATATATTAAACAGGATATATTATAATTCTTTGAAAACAGCCTCTACGCTTGTATAATATAAAGCTGTCTCGCCTTCAAAGCCGGAATCCGTACCTACAATTACCCAAATACTACCCGCATCATCAGTTTGTGCCACAAATTCTCCCGTATTACTTAGCATGGTGTATACATATTCCTCAGTCCCGTTAGCTACATCCCCTATTACTACCATATCTTCACCATCAGTACAACACTGATTGATTTTACCAATATTCATTTCGTAAAAATTATTATCATTTGGTTCGGAAACAGGCTCTTCAAAGCTTGCTCCGACTCCCATGCCAACGGACTCCCCCGGGGCGCCGCCAACACCCACACCTCCGCTCCTCGCATTAGAAGCGAATTCCACGGTAAAGGTTATCCTGTAAGTTGTTAATGGCTTTAAATCGGTTACCTGTCTTTTCAGATACATAAATAAGTCATCACTCCTATTGACACCTGATATACGATAGGCTTGTTGATCGGTATCCAATGGCTCTGGAAGATTGGTAATGCCCTCTTCAAGCTCATAAATCTCCACATTGTCTCCATTGTATTCCGCAAAATCTGCTATCCAGCCATCTTCACCTTCAGAAAACTCAGATCGTATAATAAGCTCACCATCAGTTCGATCGTCATCCTTCTGGCAAGAAGTGACCAAGAGAACCATAACAGGAATTAAAGGAATTAACTTTCTAAAATTTAATCGTTTCATAGCTAGACAATATTGGTTTCTATTATTAGGGAACGAGAAAGGCTCAAATTGTGCTACATATAGACAAAGCGCTTGCTATGATGTACCATAACTTCATCTACAAATGTGGAAATACAGCGCTTTTACCTGCGATGATTTTTTGTTATTCTACGTTCGTGAATTCAACGCATTTTATCTAAGTTTGTTGGAAAGAACATAAGCTTGTAAAAACCAATAGTTGTAAACATTCATGGCGAGTTTTCTAAATTTTGGTTCCTCATTTAGGCCTGTCCAACCAACTATCGATGGCCATAAAGACGTTACTTATTTAGAATCTCCACCTACGTCATATCTGGCAAACCATATCTATTGTTTTTGGGAACTGAAAACGAAAAATTGCTTAGGTGATGCTTTTGCCTACAAAGTTGTCGCAGATGGCTGTATTGATCTTTTTTTCGATATATATTCTTTCCCAGAAATATACATCATGGGAATAGCTAGTAGTTACACAGAGTTTCTGCTACCCTCTACATTCCACTATATAGGTATAAGATTTCTTCCCACGGTTTTTCCCTTGCTATTTCAAATCGATGCCCACGAGCTTACTAATCGCTTTGAGCTTGTCAACGATGTAGTGCCCACATTGCAAATACAATTATCTGAGATTATTTCACGGCAACTGCACCTACATTATAAATCTAATAAAGCTGAGGCAGGAGCAATAAACACTACAAACAGTATCTTTGAAATACTAAAGGAGGCATTTAATACTTTTTTCACGTCGCTAGCTTTAGCACAAAATTCGCTCTTAGATAAAAGACTATTTCATGCCATCAAATCCATTATAGATGCGCGGGGCACATTAAACATTGAAAGAGATCTAGATGTTGCGCTGAGCTCAAGGCAGCTCAGACGTTTATTTAGTTTCTATATTGGCGAGTCTCCTAAAACCTTCAGTAAGATTGTTCGTTTCCAGAATATCTTGCACGCAAAACCTTCATTAGAAGATCTAAGAAAAAATAAACTCTTTTTTAATGCCGGTTATTATGATCAAGCGCATTTCATTAAAGAGTTTAAAAATATGTACGGGCTCCTCCCGTCTAAAGCCTTAAAATAGAGATGTCCGTTTTTTACAATTTTATTTCCCTGGTAAAGGCCACTTTTGTTGTATAATACAACGCTAATAATGAAAAAGTTATCGTTTTCTATCGTTTGCATCATGTTATGTAGCATGGCCAATACTTTTGCACAAACCGATTTAATCACTGAAAAAATGAAAAAAATGAAATTAAACGCAGGAATTATCACAGATAAGCTGCAAGAAACTAAAGATTTTTACCGCAGCATTTTAAATTTCGGTATCACTTTTGAAAATGACTTCTACTTGTTGATGCATACGCCTGACCAAACAAGTGAAATCAGTTTTTTGCTTCCCGATCATCCCAGCCAACAAGTGCTTTTCCAATCTAAATTTGAAGGCAGAGGAGTTTATTTTACTATTGAAGTTGATAATATAAATGAAATCTATCAAGAAATTAAGCGTAAAGAGGTAACCATAGAGATAGACTTACGTGAAGAGCCTTGGGGCGATAAGCATTTTGCAATAAGGGATCCAAATGGCGTAGGAGTAGATATTGTAGAATATCATCCCTCCTCACATTAACGGATAAAATACGGTTATAAGCGACCTTTATATTACCCCATATTGCCGCTGTGGTTAACATGGGTATGGGGTGATTCCATTTCTTTTTATTTTGTAATTTGGCTCCCTAAAAGTACTTTTAAAAAATGGAAGAGGTTATAATTAATCGCCAGGCACTATTGGAAAAATTTGCAGGAAAGGGTGGTTGGACATATATATCGGTGCCGGAAATAACACCAAATTATCGTAATCAATCAGGGCAGGTAAAAATAAATGGTTCTATAGATAACTATACCTTAAAAAATGCAACCTTAATGCCTTTTGGTAATGGTACACTCTTTCTTCCAATTAACGCTGCGATACGTAAAACGATTAAGAAATCAGCTGGCGATACTGTCAATTTAAAAATTTTTGTTAGAAAAGCTGTTAATATAACTAAAGAAGCATTCGTCGAAGTATTAGCAGACGAACCGGAGGCACTCGCCTATTATAATGAACTCGCTAGCCAAGAACAACAGCACTACATCGATTGGATAAATGAGACAAAAGATGAAAATGTGAAAATTGAACGCATGGCCTTTGTTGTAAATAAAATCTATGACTTATATCGGCATAAAAAATAAATATCAGGTCATCTCTTTAAAATCAGCAAATGAATATGGCGAATTAATTACTAACAAACATTATCTGCTTGCCCAAATCTATTTTCGTAAAACATCCCGCAACAAACTCGCAATTTTACAGATAGTTTGGTCAACAATCTCTTCACTGGTTCCAGAGAACACGCTACTAACAGATAAAGTAAGATTTTCTAATAACAAATGTATAAACATAGTTCCAACAGGTTTTACAGGTGACTCACTCCCGCCACTGGCAGTTAACCCTGTTATTGCTACATAGATATCTGCGTTCATCATTTTTTTCAATGCGTTTGCCATTGTCTCTGTCACCTCGGCCGATTCTGGTGTATACCTTCTGATAAGCGCTGCTGGGATGCCCAGTAGGCCAATCTTTACAGATGCGTCATAGCAGACAACACCACCTTTCAGTACTTTTCCTGCATAAGGAGTAAACGAGAACAGCGAACAGGCCCTCCCGGCGGTTGCACTCTCTGCAAAGGCTATCGTCAAGCCCTTATCTGCGATAAGCTTACTGCACTCAACAATTAATTCTAACGACATAAAACAATCAATAGTTAGTAAGAAACACTTTCTCCAGAAACAAAAAAATGAAATATCAAGAGGTTCGGGTAATTAAAATTTTATCAATCCTCATACCATTCATATCAATAACCTCTAAATTAAAGCCCTTCCATTTAACCCTATCAGTTACTACAGGTATATGGTTCAATTGATCAAGTATAAGACCTCCTAGCGTTGTAAAACCTGCTGTTTCCTGAACATCATCTAAATTAAAATATTCAATAAACTCGAAAAAAGGAAGTTGCCCGTCAGCCAGCCAGCTATCTGACGACCGTTGAACAATTTTATAGTCGTCATACGCTTTAACATGATTTCCAATCAGTTCATCTACCACATCGCTTATTGTGATCAATCCCTGTAGATCTCCATATTCGTCTAATACCATCGCATAACGCCTTTTTGACGACCGTAATCGCTCTAACACCCGGTAGGCCGCGGTATATTCTGAAACATATAACGGTTTATGAACAAACTTTTTTAAGTCAAATGTGGCGCCATCTAAATATTGCAGAAAAAGTTCTTTTACCGAGACTACCCCCAATATGTTATCCAACGAACGATCGCATACTGGGTAGAATGAATGTGTATTTTGTTTGATTTTTTCCTTTACATCTTTTAAGTCGTCGTTTACATCGAACCACTTAAGATCAATTCGGTGTGTCATAAGTTCAGCCGCACGTCGATCGCCCAAAGCAAACACCCGTTCAACTATCAACTGTTCAATAGGCTGTACCTCTCCTCCTTTCGTACTTTCTCTTATTATTGCATTGATTTCTTCTTCGGAAACAGCTTGCTCCTGGTAATCTTTTATTCCAAACAACTTAAAAAAAACATCGCTGGTTTTTGTTAATATCCAAATCAACGGGAGTGAAATCTTTGATATGATAGTCATCGGCAAAGCAATCGAAGAGGCTATTTTTTCGGAAAAATATAGTCCGAATCGCTTAGGAATCAATTCACCAAAGACAATGGTAAGATAAGTTATAGCTATAACTACTAAAAGAACAGCTAGCGAATCTGCATAGGCCGCTATAACGTCCCATTCTGCCAAAAATCGGCCGAGGATGGCAGTAAGGCTCTTCCCACTATAAATACCAGTTAAAATACCGATAAGTGTAATTCCAATTTGTACTGTCGACAAAAACGTGTTGGGATTTTTAGCCAGATAAAGCGCTCTTTCTGCACCTCTATCACCTTTTTTACTAACCACCTCCAGTTTGAATTTTTTTGATGATACCAAAGCTATCTCACTCATGGAAAACACGCCGTTCAATAGAATGAGTATTACAATGATGATTATCTCCATTAGCTAATATTTTATGATAAAAAGAGGAATAATTGATTTAACAAAACGGGTCTTAGCATAAAAAAGACACCACTTAGCTATAACTCTTAACATACGGTAATACTAAAATTTCTTCTTCTAGTTCGTGAAGCTGTCTATTATTGGCGGTAATTTCAATAATAACATGTAATATCTTATCATGTTTACGAAGGGACACTCTTTTATTTTTCACTTGCTTATTTATGAGAAATTTTTCTATCGTATATAAATTTCTTATATCATCATTTACAAATGTGATGTTTAAAAGTTTACGATTGTGTATCAAAGTTATCAAAGATTCTATCTTCATGAATAAGGATAAAATCAGGATGGTAATAATTGTTAGCGTAAATGCTAATGCATGATAACCTATTCCCGCTGCCATACCAATAGCTGCTGTTGTCCAAATCACGGCTGCTGTAGTAAGCCCCAAAACAGACAATCTATCTTTAAAAATCACTCCAGCACCTATAAAACCAATACCGGTAATTATATTTGCTGCGATACGATCATCACTCCCTGCACCATGTTGTGACACGATTGTAAAAATCGTTGATCCCAAACATATCAATATAATCGTTCTAAAGCCCGCAGATTTATTATTGTATTCGCGTTCAAGTCCTATAATGCATCCACAGATCACGGAGACGAAAATACTCATCATATCTCTGCGCTCTAACACCCATTCTAAGTCATTCACTTCCATTTATTTAATAGTTAAATCATTTTTCTAAAAAACCTCTTGGACGTATCGCTATAAGGTCATTTTAGCCAACGCGCCCACGCGAATGGATTACTGTTAAACCAAACAATAAATCGCTAAATATGTTTATAAAGTAAAAAACAATTATGGAAGATCAGCATGAGAATAGCTCAAAAACCGCTATCGAAACGGACTATAGTGCTCATCAGGACAACCCCGGTCCATCGAAAGAGGCCGTAGAAGAAAAAGATGACCGTAGTGTAGGCAATACGATAAAATGGGTAATCGTAATAGCCGTAATAACATTAGTTATAGCTTATTTCATTTTCATGTAGGCAACAAAGATAGACTTAGTTTGCTATGTTACATACGTTTTTTTAATAAAAAACTCATATTATATCACCTTGGCTTTTTTGTATTTATTTCTATATTCAACTGGTGATAATCCTGTCAATCGTTTGAAGGTACCACGGAAAGATTTCGTATCACTGTATCCTACATTGTACATGACTTCATTCACATTGTCATTGGAAGTCTCAAAGCTCATTTTCGCGGCTTCAATTTTTACACGTTGGATATACTCCAAAACGGTGTTTGTCGTCGCTTTTTTAAATCGTCTTTCAAAGTTTCTTCTCCCTAATGATAACATCGAAGCTAATTGATCCACAGTTATTCTGTCGTGAAAGTTACCTTCTATAAAATCTTGGGCTTTTTTTACCAACTCATCAAAATGATCTTTTTGGCGTTGGAAGATTATAAAAGGCGATTGACTATTCCGATCAATATCAATCTCAAAGATTTTTGACGAACGAATGGCCATATTGCGTCCTACATATTTCTCTACAATATACAATATAAGATTTAATGACGAATAGGCGCCCCCACTCGTATATACACCATTTTCATCTGTAATAATTTTATAGGGCATTAAATTGACTTCTGGAAACATCACTTTAAACTCCTCTGCAGCTAACCAGTGCGTCGTGCACTTTCTCCCATTCAATAATCCAGTAGATGCCAGAATAAAGGCACCAATGCATAAGGACGCTACCTCAGCCCCTTTTTTATACTGTTTAAGAATCCACGGTATAAAATCTTGATTTGCAGCAATTACATCCTTCATTTCCCCATGAACTGCGGGTATCAATATCAGATCAGTACCATCAACATCCACAATTGATTTTCCAGGTTTTACACTAAATAGACCATTAGACAACGTCGATTGATTTGTTAACCCCACTAAATGTACGTCAAAAGGCTTTGACCTACCCTGTTTTTCCATTGCCTCATTAATCTTCGAGAAGATCTTAAAAGATGCTTCAATATTACTTAAGCTTACATCCCCTTCGGGAACTACTATCGAGATATTTTTCATTCGAATAAATTATTGATATTTTAGTTTTTTTATGGCATCAATAAGCTCCCTTATGCTTGGTTCTTCTTTAATGGCAATGAGCCTTGCATGAACTATCTTTGTTTACGTTTCTTTTAAGCAGTAGCTTATGGTTTCATCATTATAGTTAGTCAACCGCAAACCGAGTTGCTTCCGTCTTCATTGGGTATTACCCTTCAAAGGTAGCTTAAAGATCAGTCGCAATCAACCCCTCTGATTGCCGTAATTACACCCGAAAGCCCACGTATAAGCAAACGTAAATCAATCGATAATAAAATAGGTTTTATTATGACTATACTACTCTTTTGAGTCTAAAAATCATTTTATGTGTAAGGAAACTGCACTTTCGTGTAATTTTCTAGGTTTGCTTACCAATTTAGCTTAACTTAACTGATGCAAAGGTTATTTGGAATGTTATAACTGATTTTACCTCAAAAATTCAATTGCCATGAGACAACGGGGAAAATTAAATTTGATAAATCGTACAGCTTACGATTGGATCAAGACTTATCAAAAGAATTACAAAATGGATCGCTGGCATTTTCCTGAAATCATTCCGGCAAAAACCTCTGTTGAAATAGATATTGAATGGACGGATGAGCAAAAAATCATCACTCGTTCTAATAACAGAGGTGCCGCCAACTACATGCTATTTGGCAGTCGAGACCGTTGCTTTCAGATTCATGCATCAACAAAAAACAACCACAACTGCGACCTTGAAATTCGTTTCGTTAATCTCAAAACATCTAAGCATCCAATTGGTAGTATTCTAAATCTCGACTGGGAGGGTAACGGGAATGTCAACTTTGCGCTATCGGGCACAGCTGATGAATTTGAAGTTTCGAACCGGAAAAAAAGGTAACTATGGTATATGTTAAATTGGGTTCCACTTATTAAGAAGACCAAACTCATTATATCATACTTCTTGTCTATAGATAACCCGAAGTTTTTCTTGAATCAACTAGAACTCATGACAAAATCTTCAAGACTTAAATTGTGCAAGAATTTAGATCTTACCCATATGTTTATTTTAGAATAACACTATTACAAATCTACTATTTTGTTGAGCAAATTTTTCCATGTTGGTTTCTATGCTTTACAACCCACATTATCCCAAACAAGTCATTGCGTCTTCTGCAACATCTTACCTAGAAAGATTATCATTTGGATATCCATCCGCTTCTGTCATTTTTTTTTATAAAGTAGTAAGAATTACTTTCAGCAAATATATCAATCACCGTTCCCTCCAATAACTCACTCACATGCGCGGCCGAAGAATCTGGTTGATGGTAGAGCAATTGCGTTTCTTTCAATTTATGGGTACGTAAAGGAGACTTTAAAGTCGATACCTGTCGTTGGTCTATCGTTGTGTTAATTCCTTCAGGCAATACAATTCTGTAACTATTTTTCATGGCGGCCTGAATAATGCCAAGAGCATACCTGTTCGGCTTTGTTAATATGCGTACGGTATCTCCTGGCGAAAAGTTATTGACTAAAATCTTTGGAGGACTAGATTTATCGGGCTTCAAAAAAGGCATGGGATCTACGGCTCCATTAGCAGTATAAATACCAAAATGTAAATGGGGAGCTGTCGTTTGCGCATTACCGGTATTACCCATTAAACCTATAGTATCTCCTCTAGATACCTCATGACCACCAGTAACCAATTGTGAATCTAAATGTGCATAATATAGCGTTATATTCCTATCGGCAGGTTTCAGCCAAACCACTTTCCCTCCTAAATTATTTGTACCTACCCTACTTACTCTTCCTGAAGCAGCGGCTACAACTGGTGTTAATCGTTTTGCGAAAATATCAACACCTTCGTGTTTTCTCACACCAGCATCTCTCCCATCACCGAAAAAGCTACCAAAGTTAGCACGGGCTGAAGAAGCTACCGGAGATGCCAACGAAGGTTCCGCTGTAATTTTTACGTTATACGATATACTTGCCAAAAGCTCAGGTTGTATACGTAAAAGATAGGTTCCATCAGTTTTAATTTCATATGCAAGCGTATCCGAAAGCGTATCAATGGAAATCAAATGCTTACGTTCTGAACTCATATCATCAATAAGCTGAAATAAATCAATAAAGAGCTTTACACTGTCTTTTGAATGTTTCTCGATAAGTACCTGCAAATACTCCCCCTGCCTTGCATCAAAAACGAAACCCGTAGCCTGCGGATTTTCTGCGGTAAAGAACCCTTTCTCCTGATAAGGAATTGTTATCGTCTGTGGTTGCAATAGACTCTCCTTTGCCGCCTTTTGCCAATGGCTAAACAATATGGTATTTCCTAATCCTGCCGCTTTCAATTGTTCCTCATAACGTTCATGTGCATATTTTCCTTTAAATAAATTTTTCGTGATAGGGTTGTTGCAGGAAATCACAGAAAATATTGTTAGACAAATACACCACGGAAAAAAAAGGTGATTACTTCTCATTATTCTTTATATTAAACAGCTGAACACACATGTGTATCTTGCATTGAAACAAGCGGCATAAACAAAAAGTTGACAGTATCTTTAATATTATCAAAGAACTATTGGATCGGGTTACTATGCAATCCCTCAATAAGAGATATGGGATCAATAACGCTTGTAATTTGTATATAAATGCATTTTCTCTAAGTTTGTATTATGAAGCAGTCTTAAAGGTATTTATCAATGCCTTCTGGCAATAAAAAAACGAAACGATGCACTTTAAATTTTATCCCCTCTTCGTTGTTGCTCTATGCTTGTCGATGCAAGCTTATACGCAACAGAAAAGGGCGCGCTCCTATGGCATTCAAATAGGCGTACTCCCTACCGGCCATTTAAATGCCATTACAGATGTACAAGGTATAAAAATAGGGCACGTCACACGTTTTGAAGGCGACGACATACGGACGGGAGTAACAGCTATTCTCCCCCATGAAGGAAATATATTCCAAGAAAAAGTTCCTGCGGCAGTATTTACCGGAAATGGTTTTGGCAAATTGGCGGGTAGCACACAGATTACAGAACTAGGCAATATAGAAACGCCTATTATTTTAACGAATACACTCAATGTAGCTACGGGAATTGATGCCGTAATAGATTATACGCTAAAACAAAAAGGAAACGAAAAAGTACAATCAGTCAATGCTGTGGTTGGTGAAACCAATGATGGTTACCTAAACGACATCCGTGGACGGCACGTGACCAAAGCCGACGTGATCAATGCCATTCAAAAAGCTAACGGTGGTCTACTACAGGAAGGAAATGTTGGCGCTGGCACCGGCACCGTATGCTTTGGATTTAAAGGTGGGATTGGCACGTCATCACGTCAATTACCTCAAAAGCTGGGAGGATACACTGTTGGGGTGATAATACAAAGTAATTTCGGTGGTGTTCTACAGATCGATGGTGTAAATATTGGACGCTCTCTAGGATTTTTCGATTTCAGTAACCACCTTTTGAATAATGTGGATGGTTCTTGCATGATCGTTGTAGCTACCGATGCACCATTGGATAATAGAAACCTCCATCGATTGGCAAAAAGAGCTTTTATGGGACTGGCGAAAACGGGAGGTATAGCTTCGAATGGCAGTGGAGATTACGTAATTGCTTTTTCTACTGCAAAGCAATTACGTATACCGCATGACACCGAACATCATCTTTTAGAAACGAGCTTAGTGCCAAATGATCAGCTCTCTCCTCTTTTCATGGCTGCCATTGAAGCTACAGAAGAAGCGATCATTAATTCACTTTTTATGGCCGAATCAGTCACAGGTGTAAACAATAGGACAATTGAATCTCTTCCTTTAGATAAAGTGTTACCTTTACTCCATATTAAGCAAAAAGATCAATAGCATTACTAAATTAAAAGACCAATTATAAATTTTCTATTTCTTCAATAAAAGCCTGCTGCATCTTGCTGGTTATGGAGCCAGTTCTTTTGGTAATGGTACTTCTGTCTGCCAGCATAACTTCAGTAACGGCAAGTATTTGGGCTGTAGTGCCGGTTAAAAACAATTCATCTACTTCTTGCAGGTCGTTGATAGGTAAAGCCTCCTCCTTTATTTCAATATTAAGCTTAAAACACATATTTATAACCCAATCACGAGTGATTCCGGGAAGAATATGCGGTCCGGCCGGATGCGTATAAACAACTCCATTGCGAACACAAAAAAAGGACGTATGCGTACCTTCGGTGATTATTCCGTTGCGTTCAAGTATACTTTCATCGAAAGCTAAACCATGCGCATATTCGTTTGCCTGAACATTGGCTATCAGAGAAGTCGATTTTATGTCGCATCTATGCCATCTCAAGTCCTTTGCAACAAGCACCTTCGCTTTACGGTGTTCGAAGCCACTCAGCTGTAGCTCAAAGGCATATATCAAGATGGTAGGAAGCACATTTTGAGGAAAATAATGTGTCCGTGGAGCCGCACCTCGGGTTATCTGTATGTAAACCGCACCATCCGATGCTGTTAAACCAGCTTGAGCAATTGCTTCATCAATTACTTCGCTCCATGCAAATCTTTGCTCCAACAAAATAGACACTTCATTTAAACAATACTCTAGTCTTCTTATGTGTGCTGAACTTAAAAAAGGTTTACCTCTATAGAAAGGAATCACTTCATACACGCCATCTCCAAGCATGAAACCTCTGTCGAAAACTGACACCTTCGCTTTATCAGCATTCAACCACTCACCATTTAAATATACTTTGTTGGGATATTTATTTGCCATATTATGAATTATCTAAAAGCTAATTTTTAAATACTTAAGATATATTTTGTCGCTAATCTATCGGTTACACTTTGGATTAGCAAATAAAAGAACAACATACGAGACAAATCCCCCTGGCATTTTTAAAGCAGCTGTAATGTTTTATATCGGTAGGCATCAAGTCTGCTGTCCATACTATCTAAATCTGTTATTAATACATCTATCTGATTGATATCGCAAACACGAAATGGATCTATGTTTTCTAACTTTTCCGAGTTACTAAGTGCAATACTTTTCAATGATGAGCGAAACATGGTTCGCTTCACCTCAGCCTCCGCTGCTATAGCAGTGGTGATACCAAAAGCGCTGTGCGTAGCACACAACCCCATAAAATATACATCAGCAACATATTGCTGCACTTGGGTACAGGTCGTCATGCCTATATTTGTTTCAGTTGCGTTAAGATAATTACCTCCAAGCACAATGACGTCTATATTCTTAAAAGGCTTTAAAATCGGAATTAAAGCTAAATTATTCGTTACGACGCGTATACTAAGGTTTATATTGAAATGACTTGCTAGTTGGCAAATAGTAGTTCCTCCATCCAAAAAAACCGTTTGTCCATCTTTTAGAAACTGTTGTGCTTTTAACGCTATAACCTCCTTACCTTCATTTAAAAACGATTGACGATCATGAAACGTTAAAGGATTCTTCGAACGTGGAATAGCGCCTCCTCTCACTTTCGAGAGTAGACCAGTCCGGTCTAACATGTCAATATCTCTACGGATAGTGTCTTCTGATACGTTGACAATTAAACTTAACTCTTGGTAAGTAACCCTTGTCTTTGTTTCCAGCTGATTTAATATTTTTCTAAAACGTTCTTCCCGAAGCATAGTAACTCAGTTAGGTATTTAATTATTTTCTCTTTAAGTAGCTTAAAGAAACTACAAATAGTAGCAATGCCACCAATGCAAAAGCTATTGGCAGAGAAAACTGAAATGCAACGAACCCCAGCAGGGCAGGTCCTGCTAGTTGCCCGGCATATCCCATTGTAGTAATCGCCGGAATAGCCACAGAAGCTGGTATGCCGGGCATTCTTCCGGCGGCACTAAAAAAAACAGGAACAACATTTGCCGCTCCTAAACCCAATAGTATAAACCCGAAGATTGATGCAAATGTCCACGGGGATAACACTGCCAGTAAAAAACCAATCCCAGCTACAAAACTACCAAGCACAACTGTTTTATTTGGACTGAAATGTTCTACTAGACGGTCGCCCGCTAAACGCATAAATGCCATAGCTATTGAAAACGCTGCATAACCAACACCAGACCATTCCGCATCCACTGATCGTTCCTCTCTTAAAAAAACTGCACTCCAGTCAAGCATTGCTCCTTCCGCTAAAAAAACGATAAAACACATGGCTCCTAAAAATAGGACACCGTGGTTTAGCCACAATGCTCCTCCAATTTTACTATTGCCAGCCGTTTTACCTATAGGCGCTGTCAATGCTGTTTCTGTGCTAACGCTAAATAAATCTTTATATTGACTACATACGATAATTATTAATAATATCGCTATAGTCACAGCAGCAGCTATCGGTTCGAGTCCAAGTTTCATTAAGGCACCTAAACCTAATGAACCGAACAAACCACCTACACTAAACAAACCATGAAATGAAGACATGATATGCCTACCGTATACCTCTTGAACATGTACTGCATGTGCATTCATGGCAACATCAACTGCACCTACACCGGCACCAAAAAAAAACAGTGTAATACCAAGACTTACCGGCTGTCCCATCATTAACAACAACGGCAATAACAACGCTATCATTAATGCAGAAAGCAGAATTATTATTCGTGAGCCATAACGATGTATAAGGAAACCAGTAATAGGCATCATTATTAAAGCTCCACCTCCCAGTAACAAGAGCAACAAGCCTAGGCTAGCCTCGTTCATAGCTAGTCGTTCTTTGGCATACGGTACCATAGGTGCCCAACTAGCAACTCCCAATCCACACAATAGAAAGATTAGCTGCGTCGCTCGTCGTGCTTTTAATACAATTCTTTTTTCTAAGGGAATAGCAATGCATACAGACATAATAAACGATTTATTAATTCGGGTGCTAAGGTAGTGTTTTTTGCAAAAATTTGCAAAATTGCAAATTTTTGCAAAAAACACTACCGCTAATTTCTCTTGATTTATGTGAGGTGCTGCGAAAATTTAAACTTTTGCAGGTGTTTCTACATTCATTTGTTTACTGCTTACGGGTACTGAAGTGTTTTTCTTTTTTCTTCCTTTGTACAAAAGATTGGGATCAATAGATGGCTTGGGAAAAAATAAACTTGCCAAATATCCCACCACAATAACCAATACGTGACTGTAAACACCCAACATCAATTTATGATGGCTGAAGTTGTACTGCCCTAAATCTAATATTACCCGATTACCAATCGCAGTAGAAGTCAAAACAGCATAACCTGTAAATAAAATACAGGTTACAATAGCGATATTCACCCCTTGTTCGTTTGCTCTTGTTGAAAACAATCCTAGCAAAAAGACACCTACTATCCCGCCAGAAAAAATAGCATAAAGCGTAAATATAATTCCAAGGATCCCTTCACTTCCTATATAAACGTATAGCGCTCCGATAGCTATCGCTAAAAAACCTGAAAAGAAAATAATCCACCGTCCGCTCTTAAGATAAATACGATCCGGCAAACCCGGTTTCATTTTCTTAAAATAATCTTCTACACCTACTGCTGCGAGTGAATTTAAATCGGCACTAAGACTACAAATTGCAGCAGATAACATAGCTGCCATAACAAAACCCGTTACTCCCACCGGGAGCTTTGTAGTGATAAAATAGGGAAAGACACTATTGGCATCAATTTCGGGAGGTAGTGGCTGTTGCTTATAATAGGCAAACAGCGCTGTACCAATTAGCATAAAAAGGGCCCATACTGGAACAGTTAATAAGATACCTAATAAAGAAGCCCTAATAGCCGACTTATTCGTAGTTGCGGTTAAGTAGCGCTGCACTACGGTTTGATCAGTACCATATTTTTGGACACCATAGAACAAGCCATTTATAGCCACTACTACGAACGTTAGATGCTTAAAATCGAGCGTATATGGACCAAAACCCGTCCGTTGATTTTTTTCTGCTATGCTAAACACTTCTTTCATGCCACCATCCATCGCATAAAAGATTATACCCAAACATAAAATACCACTTATAAATAGCATAAACCCTTGGAAAACATCTAACCAGATAACCGCTTCTAATCCTCCAAGTAGATTAACAATGATGATAATGCTTCCGACGAAAACGACAACAAAAAAGGTACTGATCCCCGTCATACTCCACACAGCCACTGCTAATAAGTAAAGCACGGTTCCCATGCCCGAAAATTGACGAAGTACAAAAGCAATAGAGCTATAATATCTTGCAAATGAACCAAACCTCTTTTCAAAATATTCATAAGTACTTAATCGTATTACTCTTCTATACAAAGGTACGATGAACCAGATGCTTCCCAACAACACTACTGGCACCATTAAGCCTTGAACCAAAAGTATCCAATTAGATGTATAACCTTCGCTAGGATACCCCAAAAAAGTCACACTGCTAATTAACGTTGCCAGCAAAGACATACCGATAGCCCAGGCTGGGACCCGACCTTTTGCAGCAAAAAATGACTGTGTGGAATGTTGGTTCTTCGCATACCTTAACCCAAGGTACAATGTAATTAATATAACAATAATGATTATGATATAATCTATTATGCTCAATGTAGGTCTATCCATAACGGTTAGCAATATGATCAGAATTTGAATTGGTATAAAATAATTTTTTATAAAACTGATTGCCAATCATAACTGCCAGGTTTCATTGTTATCCACAGTTTTCTTTTTCCAATAGCAGCACACCGTACAA
This sequence comes from Olivibacter sp. SDN3, assembly GCF_014334135.1. Classification (NCBI taxonomy): domain Bacteria; kingdom Pseudomonadati; phylum Bacteroidota; class Sphingobacteriia; order Sphingobacteriales; family Sphingobacteriaceae; genus Olivibacter; species Olivibacter sp. SDN3. The sequence goes on along the minus strand of NZ_CP060497.1, from coordinate 3,986,084 downwards.
CGCCTGGTGCCAGCTCATTTTTTGGGTATAGCTGTGTAATGCCCAATGCCTTTAAAATAGCTGCTGCCGTTGCTCCACCCTCTATAAAAAGTTCCTTTACAGGACTTTCATTCAACACCAGTGTGACCGCTTCTGCCATTAAATTTCTCAGCATGACAGCATTATTTTTCAGGTTAATCGGCTGATCACTTTCGAATGCTATAATAGCTTTTTTTTGCTGAAATAACGAAAATATCGGGGAAATAGCCCATTCCATCATGGATTGGTATTGCTTAGTGATATTTGAAGTGTTGCTTGGCAAAAAAAACACTGACTTATGGTGCTTATGCCACATTTTCACCTGCTTAATACTATCGGGAAAACTGCTCCCACAGACAAACAATTGCGGATACAGGAGGTCAACTTTAGCCATAGGTACGGTAGGCTCACGCTGAAGTATTAACCGTAACAGCGCCTCAAAAAAAGCAGATGACCCCGCAGCCAAAGTCCCTTCCTCTATTTTGTCTACCCATAATATCAAATCATCAACGTCACTAACCTCTCCAACAATTTCGCCTTTATCCGGGAGAGGCTCACCCTGATTTTTTACAACAAACGTATGGCTATTGCCCAACATTTCCAGCACATCCGATGTTTTAGTCGGGAACTCAGGGTCCATCGCAAAAGCTGTTTCGTGTATAAGTTTATCATTTACAAAATAGCATCCTTTTTTTACAACTCTACCGAGGAGAGGATTTGCAGGGATTAATATGATTCGTCGGTAAGTAAATCTTTCCGACAGGAGCATTAACTCGTCCTTAACATACCCTCTCAAAACAGAATCGACCTTCTTATATAAATAACTATATGGAAGCTTAGCCACCCAATCCAATACGCTACTTATAACAACCATAGCCTCTTGCCTAGGTAGCGAACGAGTATCTGTATTGATAACCAAAAGATCCGTTGTTATATCGCGGTCTGTACAAACGCCGTTAACCATAGTAACCGCTAAGTTAAACCTTATCCCTATACCTCCTATTTCAGCTGCTCCCGTTAAATCATCTGCGATAACTACAATCATTTCTAGCTAAAATTATTAATCGACAATTTTGCAGCAGCTTTGATAGCTAATAACATTGCGTCACAACTCGCAATACCCTTTCCAGCAATTTCGAAAGCAGTTCCATGATCAACTGAAGTTCTGATAATAGGCAACCCCAAAGTAATATTAACGCCTTTTACACTTTCCATTTGTTGCTTTTCTTTGCTCCACTTGAATCCCGTCAATTTGAAAGGAATATGTCCTTGATCATGGTACATCGCTATTACTCCCCCATAATGGCCTGTCGCAGCCTTCGAGAACAAAGTATCTGCCGGTATAGGTCCGTCTATATCGTAGCCTAAAAGTTGTGCTTCCTTTACAGCTGGTGCAATCTCCTCTTCATCTTCTGTTCCGAATAACCCTGAATCGCCTGCATGAGGATTTAACCCAGCTACACCAATTTTGAGATTAGTAACTCCTAGGTTTTGCAAACCTTGGTGCAATAACGCTAAAACCTCCAATATTCTATTTTTTTTTACAAGGTCACACGCCTGTCTCAAAGAGACATGCGTTGAAACGTGTATTACGCGCATCTGTTCTTCTATCAACAACATAGCATATTTTTTCGTAGCGGTAAAATGAGCATATATTTCGGTGTGCCCTGGAAATTTATGGCCGGCTTCGTTAATGGCTTTTTTATTAATCGGCCCGGTAACAGTAGCATCAACAGCCCCCTCTAGCGCTAATGATATAACCTCCTTAACAGCTAAGAAAGCAGCATCCCCAGCTTTAGCAGAAATTTCACCAAACGTTATGGCTGTTAGATCCAGCTCACCCAAGTCATATACATCTGGTGTTCCATATAGGTATTTTGCATCATTTACGTTGTTAATGCGGTTAATAGTGACACCTAAATTCAGTTTATTTATGATATGCTCAAACACACAAGCATTTCCGATGAGTACTGGGCAACAAGTGTCGTAAATGTCCCTAGAAAGCAATGCTTTTATCGCTATTTCAGGACCGATACTTGCTGGATCTCCCATCGTAATTCCTATGACTGGCTTCTTATACATGATTATATATACTCAATTTTATATTTTCTTCTTTAACTAATTCATTAAACGAAAATTTCAGACGCTCTTCTTCTTCTACAGACATCCCAAGCAAAGGAGGTGTCATATAACTCTGGCAAAGACCAACCTGTTGCATCAAAACCTTTAATGCCCAGATAGATTCTCCTAGTGATCTGCCTGCTTGATAAATATTTCCTAAAAGATCAGACAATTGTTGATAATAATAAGCTTTTTCATGCAGCCCTAGCCGCAGTGCCTGTACCATTTCATCATAAATCGATGGCACTAAGTTACCTGTACTTGGAACTAAACCATCACTACCATGAAGCAATGCATAAGCTGATTTTGCAGCCCACCCCAATAAGTGACTGAAATCTTTTCTATTTGACCACAATTTTAATGATGCGTCCAGCCGTGTGTCTGAACGTTCAGAATCCTTTGTCGCTACGATGTTTTCATGAAAGCTTAACTCGTCAATCAATGTCAACGGAATAGACATATGCGTGGTAGCCGGAATATTATATACGATCATATCGCCATCAAGTTGATCAGCAAGATTTAAAAAGTACTTTCTCATTTGATTTTCCGATAACTTGTAGTAAAAAGGAAGTGACACCACAACGGCATCTGCTCCCAATCCAAAACATTGTTTGGAAAACTCTATGGTTTCCTTTATAGCATTCGCAGGTGCTCCGACATATAATTTGACGTTATTTGGCTTAAGCTTAATGATCGTTTCTAAATATTCTATTTTCACCTGATGACTTAATAATGGAGACTCGCCAGTTGTTCCCAATATGAAAGGAGATGCATTAAATTGTCTTAGATTAAGTAAAATTCTGCTAACCGCCTCTTTATCCAATTGTAAATCCGCTGTCATTGGAGTAACAAGTGGGACGATTAAGCCATGATGTTTCTTTGCTATGTTCATTAGAGTAATTATTCGTTTTCGAAGTTTTGACGTATATAAATAATCCTTATATTAATAAACAATTTAATATGCTGAATTATAAATATCTAAAGCATCCTTTAATTGGATATCCCGAGGATTATTAACCAGTAACCTCGTGATCTTCATCGCATCTTCTGCCATTTGCGGAAGCGCGTTTCTGGGAATCTTTAGGTCTCTTAATCGGGCTGGCATTTTACAGTCTTTTATTATTTTCTCTATTTTTTCCACGCCAGCTTTGGCTGTATTGTTGTGACTAACGTCTCGCTCACAGCCTAAAGCAATCGCTACCTGTGCGTATCTTTCAGGTGCTGATGGTATGTTATACCGCATTACATGAGGTAATAATAAGGCGTTGGACAATCCATGTGGCACATGGTAGCCACTACCTAGCGGATAGGCTAGTGCATGTACACCCGCAGTATTAACCGGACCCAAACAGAGGCCTCCATATAAACTTCCGATGGCTACCTGATATCTCGCATGTTCATCTTCACCATTCCTCACCGCCCGCAAAATATTTGCCCCAATCAATTTGATACCCTCCAATGCATACAAATCCATCATGGGATGTGCATGTTTATTTACATAAGCCTCTAAACAATGTGTTAAAGCGTCAAGGCCCGTTGCGGCAGTAACCTCCTGAGGTACTGTATGCGTAAGCGAAGGATCAATACAAACTATATCTGGCACTAAAAAAGGACTAATTATACCTTTCTTTTGATCATCCGAAGGATCAATCAATATAACATTTGGAGAAACCTCACTACCAGTACCGGCTGTTGTTGGTACACAGATTAATCGTTTTGCTCGAGAACTTATCAAACCATTGCCTACTGTATCTTTTAAAACCTGATGATGATCTAGCAAAACAGACAAAAGCTTGGCCACATCCAGTACACTGCCTCCGCCAATACCGATAACCGTATCGATATCATGATCTTTAAACTTTTCCAATAAACCTTCAATATCTATAAAAGAAGGTTCGTCGTTTATATAGATATCTAAAAAAACAGTACGTTTCAGTCTTTTAAGATTATCAATAAATTCTTTTATACCAGAAACTAATGGCGGTATAGTAATAATCAGTATTCTACTGCCTTCTATCTCGTTGGCTAAGGGCTCTAATGTACCATTGCCCACAAACATTCGCCGTGGAAATGTTATTTTTAAGATATCAGTATTTATCGTCATTCAGTATAGATTTTGCTAGATAGTAAATAATTCAAATGGCAAAGGTGAAACAAATCATCAGCTTATAATGGTTTTAATATTTTTATATTAACGGATCATCCGGTAGATAAAACGAATCAAAGATAGCCCTAAGGGCAAGGAGTATCTTGTACAATTTTCCCTTTATCATGTACAATATTTGCAAAGAAATCAAATTTCTACTAGCTTTGATGTAACCATATTACAATACCGCATAGAACGGTTGCTAACAAATTATTAACTTAATGAAACCTCGTCTCAAAAAAGTCAGCGCGAAACTCGAAAGCTCATTTAATATTAATCATGATATTTCTCCCAATTTTGGCAATATCTGGCACTATCACCCTGAACTGGAATTACATTACAATATAAAGGGAGAAGGGCTCCGATTCATTGGTGATAATATTGACAACTTCACATCTGGAGAAATTATTTTGCTCGGGGAAAACTTACCCCATGCCTGGCGCTGTCGGGATGAATATTATCAGGATAACACTCAATTAAATATTGAAGCAATTGTCATACAATTTCTTCCTGATTATTTAGGAAAAGATTGGACAGGTATTCCGGAAGCGTATCTTATACCGAAATTATATGAACGGGCAAAAAGTGGGATGATGTTTTACGGCGAAACAAAGGAAAAAATAGCGCACCTCATGCGGAATGCAAAAGCGGTACACGACCTCGACCGTATTATAGCTCTTCTCTCCATTCTTAAGATCATTTCAGAAACTAAAGAGTATAAACTGATTACCAATGAAAACAATGCTTTTAATTCACCCAATGAAGCGGATACGATTAGATTAAATAAAGTATATACCTACTCATTTGCAAACTACAAAAAGGAAATTTCTTTGAAGGAAATTGCTGCTATCAGTAACCTTAGCGTTACTTCGTTTTGCAGATATTTTAAAATGATGACCCGTAAAAGTTATTATGATTTTCTTATAGAAATACGAATTAGCCATGCCTGCCGTATGCTGATAGAAGACAAACTTCCTACCGAAATTATTTGCTTTGAATGCGGATTTAATAATGTATCTAACTTCTATAGACATTTCAAAAAACATAAAGGATTAACGCCTTTGGAATATAAACGAACACACCTCTTTCGCTAAAGAAGGCTCTTTAAACAATTGAGTGCTTATGGCCTATTTTAGAACGGTAACAAAAAAGGGCCGGAGATTAATGCCGGCCCTAACTGCTTGATTATGCATCTGACTTTTTATCTTCACCTCTTCCTTTCCAATGCTTGCCCCTTTTTTGATATTTTTGTTTCCCTTGCACCCTATCTTTCTTCAACTCCTGATAGATGCTTTTTTGCGAATCGTCTAAAACACTGTTAATCTCCTGATCTCTCTCCTTCATAGCACCTCTGACTTTTGACTTGTCTTGTTCACGATGCGCCTTCATTTTATTAATGCTTTCTAAATTGATCGCATATATCTTGCCTTTCTGGTCTTCAGTAAACGACAGTTTTTTATCAAGGGCATCTGTCATAAACTGAGCGTGCTCCTCAGGAGTTTTACGTTCGAATTTCCGTTCTGGTTTAACTGTAACACTATCTTCCTGTGCAAATGCGATACTACCCATTCCAATGAACAATACCGCAGATAAAATTAACTTTCTCATAATGTTTTCCTTTTGTTTGAAGATTTAGAGCTGCTTTTTAGCGAATAGTTTAATTGGCTAAATGTTAAGAAATGTTAATGTTTCTTATAATATGCTATAAAACCACATCCATATTTGATATAAAACTGCGTTACTTCGTGCACCGATAACAAATCAGTGAAGTGGTGAAAAATGAGATTGTTTTTACAGTCGATTGATTAAAGTGAGGTGCTGGTGAAAGCAACAATTTAGACAACTATGAATATTGGCCCCATTATCATGGGACCAATTTATTGAAGTCTATTTCATTAGGTAGAAAAGACCATGGTATCAAACTTACCGGTACTATTAATTGAAAGTATCTGGTTATATTCTTCCAGTAGAGCAATATACTTGTCTTTCCAATAATTCACCTTTTCCTGTTCTTCAACAAGACGATTTGAATTCTTCAATTTGCCATTATAAAGAAAGGCTTCCTGAAAGTCTTCCTTTGAGAAGAGTTTCGGAAACTCTGAGGAAAAATCGTGTGCTAGCGCGCAACCAATCTTAAAAATAACATCCTCTTTTAACTTTGGTTGGTTGAACCAATTATAAATGGACCTTCTATTTACCTTCATTAGTCTTGCCAGTTCACTAATACTACAACCGTTTCTTCTAATAGTTTTCTCAACAATTTCGCCACAGTGCTTATTCATAGTTTTTCCTATTTTTGGTAATGGTAATTTCTATTACAAAAGAAAATCATCGAAAACACAAATGGAAGAGGGAATTTCACATAAAAAAACAGGAAATTTCCTATTTTTTTATGTGAAATTCAGAACAATTGATTTTTTTTTCACTGCAATAGACGGCCATATTATGATATAAAATAAGTTTTGACCAAAACACACAAACTTTCACACAGTTGACCATTCAGTTACTGATAAATTCTCCGCTAGATTTGTGTTTTTTAACTAAAAGGTTTTCATTTCTTTTTTTCGTCTTTACTCCGTTCCCTAATCTTGTTAACAAATGTTAAATCCATATTCTTCGAATAATAAATCGAACAGTTGGAATATTTTTTGACCCATCTTTTGTTACGAATAAAAATCGTGGTAAATCGGAATTAGCCGTTGTTAATAAAAAAAATTAAATGAGATATACTATAGGTGTCTTAATAGCATGCTTGTTAATTTCTTGCAGCAAAAAAGAACTAGATTCATCAATGGCCAGTGAAGTTCACAAATGGAACCGTGAGTTATATAAAGTTAACACACCTTATCAATACATTAACGATGTAAAAGTAAGCGGAAACCCTATTGAAGAATTTGTCTCTTATAAAATTATTTACTTAAATTCGAAGCAAGCACAGAAACAACAAGATAGCTTGTTTCAAACGTCAAATGGCAAATATATATATCGGTTCAAGAGAGTAGATGATTTAACAGCAAAGGGATTAATGAAATAAAAAAGCCCTGCTTGGGGACGCAGGGCTCTAAACATATTAATATGTTTTAATCAACCTAAACCTAAAATAGTAAACGTAATGGAATATCGATTATTATCTATTAACTACAAAATTATTCCATACGGCAACGTTAAAAATCCATCGGACGAAAAGCACCTCCTAAGTTCCTTGTCCTTCTCACTATTGTTCTTTATAGTGTATCCGTTTTTTCAATTGAAATAAAAACATCACAATCAGCAATTTATCTTCCATCATTCCATCAGCTGGTTTATGAGTATACGAAGCAAAAATTTTTTACAGATCTATGGAATACCAGACGTTGTGAAAAACTCACCCTTAATCACACATCGGTTAACACATGGATTGCAATTCATTCGCCTCAGGAGAATGCCGCTAGCTTTGCTGTTACCTCAAGAAATGGATATACATATAAACGCGATTGCTTGTGTGCTCGGTTATGCTAAGACCAGTAACTTCATACAAGCTTTTAAGAGAAAAATCACATCATCAAAAAATACTGAAAGAAATAGAAAAAATCAAACCGATCAAGCTACAAATGCTTATCTGCAAAATCTAAAAATTTCGTCCAATCGTAAACCGTGATATCATGTTTACCGGGTCGAATATGGTACCCCAAATTACCTTTCGTAACAGCTTTTCCAACTGGCGGAGGGTCTGCTTCACTCAGTGTTTCCTGCCCATACAACTGATAAACAGGCCCTGCATGGTAAAGAGATAAATATTCTCCCAATGGGTCCGCCCACAAATCGTCTGATGCACTCGCTACATATAACGGTCTGGGTGCTACGAGTCCTAGCAACTGATGGAAATCAACTGGCAAATTGTCTTCATTACCATTGAATTGTTTAAAATTATCGCAAAACCAATGAGGGAAGGATTTATTTATTCTTTCAATCGTTTCGCCAAACCGTCGTCGCGTAATAGCAGCACCACCTTCACCAGAGTTATTTGCAATGGCCATGGCAAAACGCTTATCCTGAGCAGCCGCCCATAGTGCTGCTTTACCTAAACGCGAGTGGCCAATTACGGCAACACGTTGAGCATCTATTGTGGCATCCTCAAAAAGGTAATCCAATGCTTTGCTGAGCTCCCAAGCCCACACGCCAATAGCTCCCCAGCTGTCGGCCTCTTTTTTCTTTCCTGTTTGTTCAAAAAACCATTTATGAAAACTTTCTTCTGACTGATCAATAGTTGGTTTATCTAGCTCCACATCACCATAATACGCTGTTGCCAAACCATAACCTTTAGAAAGAATTAATTCTACCGGCCATCGAGACGATCGCACGCCCCTGCTCTCTTCTGTGGCATAACCTGATTCCGTGAATCCTGGTTTTCCACCAAAAGCTGTCCATTGCTTAGAAATGGTTATTCCGGTATCTGGGTAAATAGCTTGATTGCCAATAAAGTTTAATCCAAGAAATACCGGAACGGGTTTATTCCTTTTAGGCAGATAAATCAATAAGGCTATTTTTTTTGATTTATCGGACGATAAATAGATAGTCACTTCTTTTCTTATAGCTGTTCCGTGTATTGCCTGCGTGTCTTCAGAAGTGACTTCATAAGTAAAAAGATCTTCACCTAAGGTCTTACCATAAACATTTTTCTCAAAAAGCATCTGGGTCTCTGGACGCCCCCATCGCTCCCATTCAGCCACTGAATGAACAGTTTGCCCATTGCTCCTTTTTAAAATATCAGGAAGCGAATACGGTGGAATCTGGTCTTCATCATAAAGCCCCTCTTGCCCGTATAACATGGTAAATATAAAACCGAGAAATATCGATAGAGCTGTTTTCTTCATAAACTTGTATGCTTTACAGAATACGGCTATAAATGGGTAAAAATGTCAACTAGTTAAAATTATAAAAGAAACTTTAGGCAAACAATATACAAATTAATAGAAAATACTTTATAAGCAAAAAGCGGACAAATTTGTCCGCTTTTTGCTTATAAAGTATTTCATGATTCATTATCTCGTAAATCCCGAATTTTATCATGACCTTGCAGTTGCTCGTCAGCCTGATTTCTAATTAACTGCTGCACCTCTGTTGGAAAATCTATCGCCTCGCCTAATGCATCGTTATATGCTTTTTTACTGGCATCTTCTCCTCTTTCGCATTCCTGTAAAATAGATTGCCGGTCTTTCCCTGTAATAGTTGTCTTAAGATCGATCCAAATACGGTGCAATTTCCCCGTCGTCGTCGTTCCTTTATCCGGCAATTCACCTGCATACTTAGCAACAGCTTCTGAGAGCTCTCTATTAAATTTTTTAGTTTGTGCTACATAAAACTCAAATAATGCTTTCAAATCAACGTCGCTCCAGGAAGTATCTTCTACTGCGGTTTGGTAACCTTTGATCCGATCATTGTTGATTTTTATTAAATCATTTAATACATCTGCAATTTTCTCTCTTGTTTCCATTGATTGTGTGTTTAACCAAGAAACAAGTAATTAACCTAAATGTTTCGTGTCAGTCTTCTCCAGTAAAACCATATTGTTTCAACACATCGGGAGGAACCCCATCCCAGAACTCAGGTTTATTCCCTACATAACCAATGTCTTTTACTCCAATTTCACTGGTGAAGAAGCCAGAAGCTGTTAGATTACGTATCAGACTAAAAAAAGTCACCCCCTGTTGCATTGCCGGTTCGGCCTTATTAGGATAAGCAATTTCATCCAACATTTCCAATTGTTCCTTTGCATCGCACTCGATAAAAACGTGATTATATCTTTTTAAGCACTGTATATCTAACCATTTTAATCCTCCACGCATAGGTATTTTATAAGCTGGTATATCTTTTACCATGAACTCAATAAAATCAGGCACACCTGTCGTAGAAGCACTCTCGGAAAATTCATCTTTAGGAATAATAATATCTGACAAAATGCTGATTGTCGCCATTTCGTGATCATCAAAGAAACGTTCACTATTTAACCGATTATTCCTTGCATGCTCAAAATCCTGTACGCCGGGCAGCTTTTGCTTTTCAGCATTTTCAGTGAGCGTTTGTTTTTTTGAATCGCCCTGTTTACACGATTCCAGCAGTAAGCCTGTACCAACTGTGGTCAGACCTAATGCTTTTAGAGATTCCCTTCTATTCATAATCGTTTATACGTTTAGTTTATTTCGCTGGTCTAAAATATATTCCGCTGTACGCATCGATAAAGCCAAAATAGTCCAAGTTAGATTTTTATCTCCTTGTTGTACAAATGGCGCCGCATCTACTACGAATAGATTTTTACAATCGTGCGCCTGACACCATTTATTGACTACCGATGTATTTGGATCATTTCCCATTCTTGTTGTTCCACCCTCATGTATAATCTTTCCCGGGGTCTCCAATCCATAAGACGTATCGGCCCCCTGCTCAGGCGAAGTAACAATGGCCCCCATTTCGTGCATAATAGATTTAAAAGTTTCCTGCATATGTTTGGCTTGTGCGACCTCCTCCCTTGCCCATTTATAATGGAAACGAAGTACCGGAATCCCATATTTATCCACCCTATCCGGATCTATTTCACAGTAATTATTCTTATGCGCCAGTGCGGTACCCCTCCCCGCCATCCCTACATTCGCTCCATAAAAACGTCTATAATCATTCTTCAATGAAACGCCATACCCTCCCTGCTCTTTTTTGGAACCATCTTTTGCAGGCACCATACCATTAACCGCAGGCACCCAATCTAGAAAACCATAAGCGGGCATATGTAAACCACCGCCATATTCAATATGATAACCTCGTGGAAAATCAAGCTTTTTATTATCCAGCCACCAGGGAGAATAAATATGCACACTGCCCACTCCGTCCTCATTGTAACGTTTTCTTTCCATAAGTTCAGGAATAAAACCAGACATACTAGATCCTGTAGAATCATGGAGATATCTCCCCACTAAACCACTACTATTTCCTATGCCACTTGGATGTGTTTTAGACTTAGAATTAAGCATTAACCTAGCAGATTCACAAGCACTTGCGCCGAGTATCACCATCTTAGCTTTAACAGTATACTCCTGAAAATCAACAGTATTAACATAAGAAACCCCAGTAGCAAGACCTTCATCATTCGTTAACACTTCTCGTACCATGGCATTATCTACTACCGTCAAATTCTTCGTCTTCATTGCTGGAATAACCAAACAAGAAGAAGAAGAAAAATCTCCATATACCTTACATCCCCTACCACACTGACCACAAAAAAAGCAAGTACCCCTCCCTTCCATGCCCGGCAGCGCTTCGGTCAAAACGGAACCTCGTCCAGGAATAACAGTAACGCCTGCCTTTTTTGCTCCGCGTTTTATAAACAACTCATTAAGCCTAGGTTTTGGTGGCTTTAGGAAAATGCCATCGGGTTCATTACGAATTCCTTCCACTGTACCATATATACCGATGAAGCGGTCTACCTTATCGTAATAAGGTTTTACCTCTTCGTACGTAATGGGCCATTCGTCAGTCACTCCATCTTTAGGCTTAAAATCATCCGGTCCCATCCGAAGCGAGATACGTCCCCAATGGTTCGTTCTACCTCCCAACATGCGAGCTCGAAACCAAGTGAATTCGGTACCTTGCGCAGTGGTATAAGGTTCACCATCCAACTCCCACCCACCATAAGCGGCATCAAAATCGCCAAAAGGTCGTATTGTCGACGCTCCACGCCTTGGTGATTCCCAAGGCCATCTCAATTGTAAAGCATCCTTTGCAGGGTCAAAAAAAGGACCTGCCTCGAGCATTAACACTTTGAGCCCTGCTTTTGCGAGCACATAACCCGCCATGCCGCCCCCGGCACCTGAACCTACAACAATCGCATCATAAAGCTGCTCCTGCTCCTGTATTTCAAACTGTCTCATCAGATTATATATGGTTATTTAGCAATTAGTATTTAACGGCAATGAAATTACTATTATTATTTAATAAATCATTGCTAAAACGTTTTTTAAATTGATCATTTCTCATAAAACCAAGAAAATTAATCCAATACCACAGCTGGAACTCTTGGGTTTACACTTCAAACATACATAATAATCACTAAATCTTATTTTTTTCTTACCTTTACTGGTATAAATGTGTAACGGAGACCTCCGCCGCCTGTAAACAATTATAAACAAAACACAACTGCACAAGCAAAAAATATGATGACCAACGTTATAAACTTAGGAGAAAGTGTCGTATTTGAGGAGGTTTATAAGCTATATTACCCTTCACTTCGATTCTTCGCCGCCAAGTATGTAGGAGATGAAGAAAGTGAAGATATTATCGAGAACTTATTCTTTCGTTTATGGACGCAAAAGAAAACATTTATGAATGTCTCGCACATGCAGGCTTCTCTATACCAATCTACTAAAAATGCTTGTCTGGATTTCATAAAAATGTCGGGTAGGAAACACCGTAATCTTGACTTCATCAATCTGCAGAGTAGTACGATAGAAAACGACCATTTACATGATATCATCCGTTCAGAAGTGGTATCAGAAATTTATAGAGCAATTAACAATCTCCCGCTACAATGTCGCAAGGTAATCCATTTAGAGTTTATAGACGGTTTAAACAATGAAGAAATAGCCAAGGAACTGGCGCTATCCATCCAAACTGTCAAAAATCACAAGGTACGGGCCTTAAAAATACTGAGACAACAGCTTTCTGGAAACGGCATTGCTCTAGCGCTAGTTGTGCATATATTATGTCGTTAAAAAAATAAAGCATCTATAGGTACGTTTTTGGGTTACTGTCGTATTAACCTATAAACCAATTTACCTGAGATGGCATACGATTCTTTTCACGAGATAGAACGGATGATATACTTATTATCCAAAAGATTGCAGCAACAGCTTTCAGCAGAAGAAGAGCTGGAGATCCAGCGATGGAAGGCCGAGTCTGCAAAAAACAAATCTCTTTTTCATGAACTGGAACATGAACAGTCCGTCCACCGCTTAGTAGAAAAAATGCAAAAATATGATGTGGAAAGTTCTGTTAGTCGACTTAAACATCGTATGGAGGCTTATCGTACCAAACGGAAGTGGTCCCGGTATGTGCTAGCTGCATCTGTCATGTTAATAATAGGTGTAGGTTTATTTTTGATATCGCACGACAATATTTTTTACTCCAAATCGGTAACAGACATACCCCCAGGTCAACATAGCGCCCAATTGCTTTTGCAAGACGGCTCTGTAGTGGCATTGGATAGCATGCGCATAGGTGAAACAACCAATAAAGCGGGCATGGTCATAACCAAGGCAGCCGATGGCAAGGTTAGCTGCGATTACAGCAAAGCCACACCTCAAGTTGCACATCCTGCCTATCATACCATCTGCACTCCACTTGGAGGAGAATATCAGATTACGCTGCCCGATGGTTCGACAGTATGGTTAAATGCAAACTCCTCTCTTAAATTTCCTTCACAATTTCAAACAGGAGAACGTTATGTAGAGTTAGCCGGAGAGGGTTATTTTGAAATAACAAAGGATAGCAACAAACCTTTTATAGTTTCCACTAACAAACAGACCATCGAAGTTTTAGGCACAAAATTCAATGTATTTGCCTACAATGATGAGGTACTCATGCGAACAACGTTGGTTGAAGGCTCTATCAGCGTTCAGACAAGTGCAGACCATCAGATTTTGAAGCCTGGCCAGGAAGCGAGAAGCTCCCGGCATTCAGAACATCTATCCGTTGTTCCTGGGGATATTCAAGAAGCCACAGCTTGGAAAAATGGTTATTTTCTCTTCAACGAAGAAAACATAGAAACCATTATGCAAAAAGTAAGTAGATGGTATGACGTGGAAGTGGTTTATGAAGGTAATGTTAAAGATAGCCTGTTTGGTGGCACCTTTTCAAAGAATAAAAGTCTTCAGCAACTCTTAAAAAGTCTAGCATCAACCGGACAAATTCGTTACAAATTAACAGGAAGGAGGGTAACAATCATGTCTGAGTAAATTACCAAAAGAATATCAGGAGTGTTGGCGCACTCCTGATAGAAAAGCGATAGCTTAACATTAGGTAAAATTCGCAAAAATTCATTCATTATAACCTAATATTCAAATGTACAAAAAAAATGCTGCATGGAATAGCTGGCTATGCCACAGCTATTCCACAAAATTATTTGTAGTGATGAAACTCATTTTCATGCTAACTATTCTATTTACACACAGTTTTGCATCCATCAAAGCACAGCTCGTTACAATAGAAGTAAAGCGAGAACCAGTTAAAGCCGTTTTGCTCAAGCTTAGTAAAATCAGTGGTTACGATTTCATCTACAACGCCGATTTGATACGTGAACTCCCCAAGGTTACTTTAAATGTCAAGAGGGAACCTATTGAGAAAGTTTTGGCTCAGTGTTTTGCGCCACTCCAAATTGACATTGTTTCTAGAGAAGATGAAACCATCGTTATCAAACTAAAAGAGGCTATTCCTCCCTCAAACATATATACAAGTTATAACCTCCAACAACTAATCATAGAAGGAAGAGTTTTAGATCAACAAGGTGATCCTTTGGAAGGGGTATCTGTGATCGTAAAGGATCAACCTAAAATAGGTACAGCCACCGATAAAGATGGATATTATACCCTTAAAGTAACAAGTGGTAACACCTTGGTATTTTCATACACGGGCTACCAGCGAGTAGAAGAAACCATCAATAACCGAACACAGATTAATATGACTTTGATAGAACACGAATCGGCTTTGGATGAAGTGGTAGTGGTTGGGTACGGCTCCGTAAAAAGAGGAGATCTCACAGGAGCTGTTTCTACGGTGGGTGAAAAAGACATACAGGCTACTCCCATTGTTGCTTTAGATCGCGCCATGCAAGGGCGTGTAGCAGGCGTCAATGTTACCACAAATTCTGCCCGTCCAGGCGGTGCAACCACCGTTCGGATCCGTGGAACAGGTTCTGTAAACGCCGGGAATGAGCCACTATATGTTATTGATGGTTTTCCAACTGGCAATCTAAATTCAATCAATATTAACGATATCGAATCCATGGAAGTACTAAAAGATGCCTCAGCCACTGCCATCTATGGTTCAAGAGGCTCCAATGGCGTGATCTTGGTTACTACGCGCCGTGGTAAAGCGGGGCAGTCGATTATCACTTACGACGGCTATTATGGTCAACAATCCGTTCGTCGCAAAATCCCATTGCTAAATGCACAGCAATTTGCCGAGTTTGTGAACGACGCTTATATAAACAACGGATCTGCACCCTATTTTGATGGCAGTAGTTCGGAAAGACCGCTTCCTTCCTCCTTGGGGGTTGGTACTGACTGGCAAGACGTGATCTTACGAACGGCCCCCATACAAGATCATCAGTTAAGTGCCATGGGAGGTTCTGACAAAACCAGGTACGCCATATCGCTTGGCTACTATGGACAGGAAGGGATTGTCCATAATTCCGACTTCAATCGTTATTCATTACGGGCTAATCTAGACAGTGATGTCTCCTCTCGCCTAAAAGTTGGGTTATCTGCCCAGGGAGTGTATACTCACGGCAACAATGCCCGTACAGAAGTAGATGGTAACACGTCTTATGGGAGTATCATACCCTCGGCCCTGAATTATTCTCCTACTTTTCCCGTATTCAATGAAGATGGTTCCTACTATAATAATTCAGGACCGCTCAATGGCTTACAGGCCGATAATCCCTATGCTATGACACAGGAATTCACCAATAAGAATGCACTCATCCGCTTTTTGGCGAATTCCTATGCTGAATTTCGAATTACCGATGACCTGAAATTTAGAAGCACTTTAGGTGCAGACTTACAAGCGAACAAAACAAGTTCCTATATATCACGGTTGGTCATCGCCGGCGCTACCCTCGGTGGCAGTGCTTCTGTTGCTTCCTCCCAAACTATCAATTGGCTTAATGAAAACACCCTAACCTATGATAAACAATTTGGAGAAGTACATCAACTAAATGCGTTATTGGGTTATACCTACCAGCAGTCTGACTATGAAACGGCTACTGCCAGGGCCAATACCTTCAATGATGATTTTGCAGAATATCATAACCTTGGCGCAGCATCCACTTTGGTTCCTCCTGTATCTGAGGCTAATCAGTGGCGCTTAATTTCCTATATTGCGCGGGTAAATTACGGTTATGACGATCGCTTCTTGCTCACCTTAACAGGGAGACGCGATGGTTCTTCTCGTTTTGGACCAAATAACAAGTTCGGATTCTTTCCTTCAGGCGCATTGGCTTGGAAGTTTAATAACGAGCAATGGATGCAAGGAATACAACCACTGTCGGATGCTAAATTAAGAATAAGCTATGGTTTGTCTGGGAACCAGGAAATCAACAACTATCGATTTCTTGCCAACATTGCGCCATACGCTTATGTGCTGGGCGGTGCATTGCTATCTGGAAATGCGCCCTCCGGTATCACCAACCCCAACCTCAGATGGGAAAAAAATGCTCAGCTAGACATTGGGCTTGATATAGGCCTATTCAATAACCGCCTGTTACTAACGTCAGACTATTATATAAAGACAACATCCGATCTATTGTTCGATGTAGGTGTACCCACTAATTCCGGCTTCTCTAACATGCTACAAAATATTGGCCGTGTAGAAAACCGTGGGTTTGAACTAGCTATTAACAGTACCAATATCGATCGTGGAGGCTTTATGTGGACCACCGCATTCAATATCACGTTTAATAGAAATAAAGTACTGGCACTGGATAATCGGAACGAATTCAGGAGCGGCACAGCTTCTGATTTACATAATACCACAATGACACCTATCCTGATGCGTGTTGGCACACCCATTGGCAATTTTTTTGGCTTCCGAACAGATGGTATCTTCCAGAATGAAGTGGAAATTAACGCCTCTGCACAACCGAATGCTCAACCGGGTGACCTCCGCTACATTGATATGAATGGCGACGGAGTGATCAACGATGATGATCGAGATATCATCGGAAATGCCAATCCAGACGCCTTTGGCGGATTAAATAACACCTTTTCTTATAAGGGTTTTGACCTTAACATTTTTATTCAGGGCACCTTTGGTAATGAAATTCTGAACTACGGCACATTTGACCAGATGAACATGACGGGAGGTAATAACCAATCGTCGCGCGTATTAGATCGCTGGACGCCAGAAAATCCTGGTAATACCGTACCACGTGCCAATGCTGCCGGAGGGTCGCGCTTATTATCAACCTTACATGTAGAAGACGGCTCTTATATTAGGTTTAAGAATATATCTATTGGTTATACTTTCCCGAAAAAGTGGTTACAATCGCTCTCTGTTAGTGAATGCCGTGTATATCTTACCGGACAGAACCTCTTCACCATCACTTCCTATACTGGATATGATCCGGAAGTTAACCGCTTCGGAAATGCTACGATCAGTCAAGGGATCGATTACGGGGCCTATCCGGCCGCAAAAACCTATCTTTTTGGTTTAAACCTTAAATTTTAGCAAAATGAGTATGAATCTTAACAAACAGATAGTCTCAACAAAGATATGCTTCGGCATGATCATACTATCCTTTTTACTCGCTTTTACCTCATGCGAGAAACGCCTGGACGTCACACCGCTGTCGAATCTGACAGACGCAACCTATTACAATACCGAAGAAGATGCAAAAGCAGCATTGGGTGCCTGTTATGCAAACATTAGTAATCCAGATGTCTTTATTGATTTGGCTATGGCAGATGATGCAGTGCCTTTTCTTACCGGCGACGCTAACCGACCGCTACTTTGGCGTTACGATATCACACCCGATAATGGTTACATACGCTTTTATCCCGGTGCCTACAATAATATCAATCGTTGTAATATCGTCATCAACCTCATACCCAACATTGAAATGGACGAAGGTCTTAAACAACGTTATGTTGCGGAGGCCAAATTTTTACGTGCGCTAGCATATTTCAATCTGGTAAGATTGTATGGGGGCGTACCAATTGTCACTACGGCAACCGAAGGTGCAGAAGGACTGGAAGCACCCCGGGCAACCGTGGAAGAAGTGTATACATTGATTGAAAGTGATCTGCAAGAGGCTGAACAAATACTACCCGAAAGCTACGACGCCACCGATAGAGGTAGAGTAACGAAAGGCGCTACACGGGGCTTGTTGGCCAAAGTGTATCTCACTAGAGCAGGTGCCGATCAGGGGTCTTCATACTGGGCACAAGCCGCAGTTAAAGCGGAAGAGGTAATCAACGGTGGGGTGTATAATCTATATCCGACTTTTGCCGAAGCATTTGCCTTATCAGCTAGAGGAGGTATAGAAAACATTTTCGAGATACAACATATCACGGATGTAAGGGGACATAGTTTGGGTAGGGGTTACGGCGTCCGAGCTGCCCCCATCTACCCGGGTACCGGCGCTGGTATTGCGCGAGTGACAGCAAACCTTTTCAATCTTTATGCAGATGATGATCAGCGCAAAGCAGTAACTTTCCTTACCTCTTATACTTACCAAGGCAACACGGTAGAACTCTCAGTAACTGACCCCAATCCTGCCAATGCCGTATCCTTCCAAAAACTATGGGACCGAACGGCCACCACAAATGGTGGCGAAGGCACAAGTATTCCCATATTACGTTTTGCAGACGTACTACTGATCTATGCGGAGGCTCTAAATGAAGCCAGCGGAGGCCCTACAGCAGAAGCTTATGAAGCGATTAATCGCGTACGTTTCAGGGCAGGATTAAATCCTTTGGCTAATCTCGACTACCAAAGTTTTAAAGAAGCTGTATTGTTGGAACGAAGATTGGAACTTACCTTTGAAAATAACCGTTTTTTTGACTTGCTTCGAACCGATAAGCTAGTGGAAACCATCCGTGCGGATAATAGCTTTAATCGGAATGCTCAAATACAAGTCCATCATGTGTTGCTTCCCATACCGCAACTCGATATGGATGTCAATCCGTTGTTGGAACAAAACCCAGGTTATTAATTAATTTTAAAAAAAGAAAAAGAACAAATCATGTTAACACGTAGAGCATACTTAAAAAATTTAGGAACCCTCACAGCAGGAGTACTTTTAGGAAACAGATTATTTGCCGTTTCGCGACAAAGAAAATCCATATTATTACGATCATCTTGGCAAACGGTTAATATAGGTGATATTGGGCATACACCAGGTGTATTAACCCTCTTAGAAAAACATCTACCTGATATAGACATTCGCTTATGGCCAATGAGTGTAACCAACGGAGTCGATGCTATGCTAGAAAAGCGATTTCCGCAGGTAAAAATCATCCAAAGCGATGAAGAAGTACAACAAGCTTTCAGGGAATGCGACTTCCTACTTCACGGCTCCGGCCCTTCGCTAGTTGCCGCACGTGATGTTAGCAGATGGAAAGAAGAAACAGGTAAGCCCTATGGTATTTATGGGATCACCTTTCCGGGATTCTATGGTCCACCAACTCCTTCCCAGGAACAAGCGTTGGATCAAAACATCGAGTTGCTAAGTCAAGCCAATTTCTGTTATTTTCGAGATTCCGTATCGCTGGAATTCGCAAAACAAAATGGCGCCAACTGTCCTGTCATGGAATTCGGCCCCGATGGTGCTTTTGCGGTAGACCTTAGCAATGATGAGGCCGCTGAACAGTTCCTAAAAGAATATGAACTGGAAGCGGGCAATTTTCTATGTGCCATTCCACGGCAACGCTATACCCCATGGTGGGAACTCCCTGAAAAAAATGCCACTTTTGACGAGCGAAAGAATGCACGTAATGAGGAAATGCGAGAACATGATAATAAACCCATAAGGGATGCAATTATAGAGGTAGTACGCCAAACCCCCATGAAAGTGCTGGTATGTCCAGAGGACGCTACTCAAGTAAAATTGGGAAAAACAGCCATTATCGACAAGCTTCCGGAAGACGTACGCGATAAGGTTGTTTGGAGAGATCAGTATTGGCTTACAGATGAAGCTTTAAGTACTTATAAGCGATCTGCTGGTTTGTTCGGTCTAGAAATGCACTCGCCTATTATGTGCATTGGCAACGGCATACCGGCACTTGTTGGCAGATTTGAGGAGCAGACCTCCAAAGGTTATATGTGGGCGGATATCGGACTGGAAGATTGGCTTTTTGATGTTGATGTACCAGCAGATGTCGAAAGAATTACGCCAGCAGTACTATCATTGGCACAGGACCCCGTATCGGCTAAAAACAAAGCTTTACAAGCAAAGGAACGCGTTGATGAGCTTTTCGCAAATAGTATGAAATTACTGGGAGAGCAATTATCTTAGACTATACCTCATTACGTCAACTACAACTTCAACCCTAATATCGGTCGATGTGGGGTTGAAGTTGTAGTTCCTGTAACCCAAAAAACATTATATTCTGCGAATAGCGACCACCGAAGATGATCGCATACTGGTTATATGGCATAGGGCACCTGAATTTATTGAATTATTTTTTTGAATGTTTCCCAGAATACGCCTTAATCATTCGGATAAAATACCTCAGGTGATAAATAACATCAACATTTAACAAAAAACATCCAGCAGGATATACAAAAAGGGACAAAGGCTCCGCTTTTTGGGAAAGCTAGAGCCTTTGTCATATAATCAACCTAAACCTAATATTAAAAACGTAGCGATAGACAAATTATTGTACGCTAGTTAATGAATAACAGAAAATTAATCTTGATCTTCTTTCTTTCCTATTCTGAATAACCACCCCGAATCTGTAACAGCATATAAAGCGCCATCAGCTCCTTCAGTGACATCTCTGAAACGTTGCGCTTGATCAGAAAGCAATCTCTCCTCTCCTACGATCTTATTGTTATCATCGATTACCAATCGCGCGATATGCACCCCACTCAATGCTGCTATAAATAAATTATTTTGCCATTCTGGAATAACATCACTACTGTAAAATGTGATGCCACTGGGTGAAATTACGGGGTCGTAATAATAAACAGGTTGCTCCAACCCTTCTTTCTGCTGGATACTATCACCCACTTTTTCTCCACTATATTCAATTCCATAGGTAATAGTAGGCCATCCATAGTTTTTACCCGGTCTTATCAGGTTTACTTCGTCGCCCCCTCTCGGTCCAAATTCAGTCTCCCAAAGGTCACCTGTCACTGGATGAAATGCTAAACCCTGTACATTTCTATGTCCATAGGAATAAATTTCTGGTCTGGCCTCAGCGTTTTCTTCAAATGGATTTCCCGGTGCGGGCTCGCCATCTTTGGTAATACGTATGATCTTCCCTAGTGCCGACTTTAAATCTTGAGCTTGCGGCCTTGTTTCCAAATCAGAACGTTCCCCGGTACTGAAAATAATATTCCCTGTTTTGTCAAATAAAATACGGGAGCCGTAATGCAATTTGCCATCATAAGCGGGAGTAGCTTGGTATATAACCTTTACCTGTTCGATAGTTTTCTCATCTTCAGACAATTTTCCTTTGGCTACAGCGGTGAGGTTTTTACCGTCCAACGGTTCAGAAAAAGTCCAGTAAACCATGCTGTTTTCTGAAAAATCAGGATCAAGCGTCAGGCCAAGTAACCCACCCTGTCCTCTGTGGTCCACTTTAGGCAAACCTTTAATAGCCTCACTTAAAGTACCTTCTTTAGACACGATACGCATTGTACCCTCTTTCTCGGTAATTAAAAACCGTCCATCCGGTAGGGCAATAATTCCCCAGGGTTGCTTAAGATCTTTATTTAATACCGCAACATCATATGGAGTCGTAGTTTTCACTCCTCCAATGCGTGTTTGTCCATCAAAAGCCGGTTGATAATCACTATTAGGAGCTCCGGTTTCCACCGGGTCCAAACGTGCAGAATCTAATGCCGTTTGGTCATTGTTCTTGTTTGCAGAAGAACTGCAGGAGGCCATAACTATTGCTAACCCGGAGGCAAGCCCCAAAATATTAAAGGTTCTTGACATAAAATAATTTCATTTTAGATTATAAATCTATTAATATTTATTTATTTTCTCAACAAAATGGCAAAATACTCGCCAGACACATACAAATTAGACCGATCATCTAACACTTTCTAAACCTTATGCAATTTCGGTTGTAAAAATATGCCTATAACATTATATAAATTTCCTCGAATTGCTATGGGAGCTTTACATAGACATTGATGATTTATTGAAGTTCTTCATACGCTTTCTCCAAAGAAGTTTCTAAACTATCGCTGCCCATCCTGAAAATCTTAGATGGGCTCTTGCTTATACTTTGGATTTTATCCGGGGAGAACGCCCGACACTAATTAGGCCGATAATTAGACTGTTCATACATAACCGATCCTGAAAGAGATAAACCCGAGAATGACCTTTAAAAGCTAACGAACAGCAAACTCGTATCGATAAGTTAATACGATGGTGAGCTAAACAATTTTGCGTCTTAACTGTATTAATTATAGTAATTCATTTGATACTACACAAATACATATTAAAACGAAAATTATGAAAAAAATAACCGGTTTGTTTATCCTATTAGGACTTTTTGCCATTTCAAGCTGCGGTCAATCTACTTCAGAGAACGACGAAGAAAGTGATTATCGCGACACCGTTGAATCTTCTACCCCCCTTAATGATAATAATATGCGAAACGATCAACCTACAGAAGAATTGACAAAAAAAGACTCGCTCGGTCAAGACTCTATCTAATTTTGAAAATCGCTAATAACGATGCATTTAGTAACGGTTAATCGATTTGTTAAAAACGTATTGCTTGCCGAAAATTTAATTGATATGAACTCCATATAATAGCTTTCATTCTTTAGACTCTCGATCAGTTTCGATATTGATATCATTTTTAGCTATTGCTGTTAAAGATGAATCCATTTTTTCTGATTCAACAAGGTTCTCGTGTAGAACTTCATCCATGTGTTCATAAGTTATAATTTGGCTTAATGTTAACAATGCTCCATAAGTTGCGATACCATAGTGCACCAGCTTCTTTGCCATAAAAATTATTCCTACATCTCGTAGTACTGATCTTCCTTGAGTATCATCCATTATTTTGTTTCCTTCAGCTAAAATACCGATAATTTCTTGGCATCTTTTTGTAGCTGGGGGTTCATCTGCTCGGGAGAAAGCATGCTCTAAACGAATAATATGGTTCTTCTTTTCTTCTAAAAAAATGGTCAAAATTTCTTTAAGTTTAGCAATACTCGCCGCCTTTTGCAGGGCAGGAAGCACTTCTACTATTTTTTTATCAGCCCAATAAGCAACTTTTAATTGTTCTATTAAAAATGCTCGAAAATTTGAATCCTGTTGTGTTTCCATAGTAAGTAGCTAGGTTCAAAAGTTTACCTCTAACAATAAATAGATGCTACATATTGAATGTAGTGACTAAGTTCTGGTGATACATAAATAAACTGGTCGATCGCAGCGGTATCAAATACCCTTTCTTACGGGAACTTAAACATATCCCAAAATCCATGTATACCTGTACGATTAAACACTTCTTTTAGATTATTGTTTATAGAGATTTATTCATATAGCTAATAAAAAACTGTCGCGTCAACATATTATACAAAAAAAGATCAATGAAAATATACTAAAACCTTTCAAAAGCATTACTTTGCTTTTATACATAGTCATTAAATTTGAAACAAGAAGGGTAATATGGTTGTATTAATCTTGGTCTATTGTAGTATTCCAGTGCTCCAAAACACTGGAAAAATACGAAGCATTTAATAAAAGCAAATTTGGGGAAAGTACTCATCATAATTGGTCATTCAAGAAAAAACAGCCTTATCTTTTGCAATGGCAGCTGCTTACATGCAGGGGCATTAGATACTAAATGAAAGTTAGTGTTTAAATTAACGGATATGGTTTTTAATCCGAAGGTGAAAAGTGTTCCTATTGGTGATCAACATGTAGAACCAGAAAACATATTCACTTAAACATATTTGTCAATTTTTGTGTTGTAAAGATGATGAAAACCGAAGACTATATATAAATTAACAGTGTATATCGGTTACCTTTGTAAATTAAGCTTTTGAAATTAAATATAAGCACTTTTGTGAATAGTTATCCTATTAAAAGACTTTTTATTTTTTGCAACGTTATTATAGCTATCATTTTATTGGCTCCAAACAAAAGACTGTACGGACAGGAGAATAATAGTAACGATTCTACCAAAACAATTAATTCAACTGCTTATCAGTATGATATTAGCGACCTTTTTCGCAACATTTTCCACCCCAACCGTCGTATCGACAGTTTTGAAACCAAATCTGGATTGGCATTCTTACCGAATGTTGCCTACAATCCCAGTATTGGCGCTCAAATTGGTATCAAGGCTGTAGGTGGCAAAATACTTGGCAAACAACCATCAGAAACACTCATGTCTGTTGCCGCCAGCTCTGCGTCCATTACAACCCGTGGGATCTTGGTTTTTTATATTAGTCACAATATATTCACTCCCGGCAACAAGTGGAATCTCCAAGGCAATTGGCGAGTGGCAAATATGGTTGCGCTTGACCACGGACTGGGTATCGGTAATAAAACAGGAGAAAACTTAAACGATAATATTTTACTAAACCCAGATCGCGAACTTTACATGATTCGCTACCATTATTATAATTTCAATGAAAAAATATACAAGCAAGTATACCCCAACCTTTTTTTGGGTGCTGGCATATCGTTCGATATACGAGAGCGAATACAGGATGAACGATTAGAAGATGAATTAACGCCGCACTATTTATATAGTCAGGAAAACGGATTCAACAATAATCACTACGTCGCAAATGGTTTACTTTTTAATATACAATATACCACGCGTGACCATCCCAACCGAGCTTATAAAGGAATACATTCTGATATTGGAATCCGTCTAAATCAATCTTGGTTAGGCAGCAATAAAAGCGCTGTACAACTCACTACCGATTTTAGAAAGTACTGGAGTTTATCTCAACATAACCCAGAGCACGTATTGGCATTCTGGCATTGGGGAAGCTACTTACTAACGGGCACATTACCTTATTTGGAATTACCGGGCACCGGAAAAGATATGTACAACCGCAGCGGAAGAGGGTATACTATCGGCTATTATAATGGAACTTCTTTTTTCTATTCTGAAATCGAATACCGTTTTCCCATAACAAGAAATAAATTCCTAGGTGGAGCTGCTTTTGTAAATATGCAAACCGCCGGTCATCAATTAGACACCAAACTGTTTGAACAATGGCAACCGGCAGCTGGTCTCGGTTTGCGAGTACTCTTCAACAAAAGTACACGTACAAATCTTTGCCTAGATTATGCTTTCGGAAAGTATGGCTCAAGCGGATTCTTTCTTGGTTTAAATGAAGCTTTTTAAATTACATAGTTATTACATACCTCATAAAGAGACCATATAGCACCATTTACCGTATTTCTCGACCTTTTAGGAGGTCCATATCATGGGCAAATTCGCTAGGTGTTATCAAACATCAAGTAAACTTGGATTTCTTGGTTTTTATTGCTATCTTTAACGACGAGTTTGGTTACAAACTTGGGGATGGAAAGCTTATAATAGCTTATGGTGTTTTGAGTAATGAACTATAATTTAGTTACGGTCGATCAATCATTCACAGTGTCCTGTAATTATTTTATTGTTTCATTAAGCAAGAGATCATGACTGCTAAATTAAAATTTACAAACCTACGTCGTTCCTCTTTTTTTTCGACGGTCCGGGAGAAAGTAGACAATTATTTTCAAGAAAAAGATATTTCAAAACACGGCAATACTGCCCTTTGGATCAAAGCATCGATTTTTCTTTTCGGATATTTCCTTTTATATATCCTTATAATATCTAATCCCTTCCCTATTCCTGTTATGCTGCTACTGGCTATTCTTTTAGGAGTATTCAGCGCTTTTATTGGCTTCAATGTCTGTCATGATGCAATGCACGGATCGTTGTCTGCTAACGCTAAGGTAAACAAAGCTTTTAGTTACACATTTCATTTAGTAGGTGCGAACCCATATGTATGGAATATTTCACATAATATAGTGCACCACACTTATACCAACGTAGCTGGGCATGATGAAGACATTGAGATCGCCCCTGGGCTGATTCGCTTATCTAAGGAAGAAAAGTTAAACAAGCTCCATCGTTTTCAACATCTATATGCGTTTCCTTTATACAGTCTCTCATCTTTATCTTGGCTTTTCCGTAAGGATTACAAGAAGTTCTTCCAAGCAAAAATAGGACAGCATCAAGCAAAACACCCAAAAATAGAATACTTCAATTTATTTTTCTTTAAGTTACTCTATTGTTTCATATTTATTGGTGGGCCGCTATTATTAACAGACTTAAGTTGGTGGCAAGTTTTGATTGGCTTTTTTGCACTGCACTTTGCACAAGGACTGGTGATGGGACTGGTGTTTCAATTAGCTCATTTAGTAGAAGAAACAGCTCTTCCAGTCCCCAACAAAGACGGTAATATAGAAGATGCATGGGCAGAACATCAGATGAAAACCACGGCAAATTTTTCATCCAAAAGTAAATTAGCATCATTCTTACTCGGTGGTTTAAACCGCCAAATTGAACACCATCTTTTTCCAAAAATCAGTCACATTCATTATCCAGCTATCTCTAAAATTATCAAAGAAACAGCGGAAGCCTATAAACTTCCTTACATTGAAAACAATACTTTTTTTGGCGCGCTGAAATCGCATTATAATATACTGAAGAGATTCAGTACAGGGTAGCGCATACAGCTAGTCTCTTCTGTTGCCAAACATTTTCTACCGTACTAAGTCAACTGCCTTAATAATGCTCAAAGTGTTGTTTTATTAAACAGGTATTGAGAATAACGGATCTTCCTTCTCATAACGTATAATATGAAGCTGCGATAGCTTATACATACATATATATTGTTTACTTTAGCTTCATGTCTTTTACCCAGTTGATGATTTAATCTACGTTATTAAGGTTCATATATCGCGAAATTATCTAGGTTTATCTGCCCATTATTGCCCGATCGCAGACCCAACCTTTCCTTGAAAAAATCTTACTTGGAATCGCTATAAAATTTATATTTGTAACGAGCTATAGCTGATAACAGACATTATCATCTAAGATACAAGCTTCATTAACAACCAGTTATTCATTCGAAATATTCCATATAGCTCATAAGAACCTTTTTACTGACATCTATTTATGAAAAGAGGAACATATTTAAAGATAAAACAACTAGGTGCTATTATTATTTCCTGGTTAATCATAGGCTTCTTTATAGCTGTATATGACTATCTTGTATTACACACACACGTTTCAATGGGGCCAGCGGCAAATTACTCGTTTCTTATTTCGATACTTCGAAATATGGGGGCGGGCCTTATTGGCGGTCTACTGGGTGGAAGCATTTTAGTTTTCTACGTAAATGAAAAGTTTAATGATAAACCATACGGTTACACTATTCTTATTGTCGGCACTTGTTTTATTTTCATTATCCTCCTAATTACTTTGATTATGGGCGTCACGATTGTACCGTGGCAAACCGGGAGACCCTTAGCCGACCCAATGACAAAAAAAGCTTTTTTTGATTTCGTTACCGACAGCTACCCGCTCAAAAATGGCTTAGTTTGGGCATTTATCGTTTCGCTGACCCAGTTGTTGTTACAGGTAAGTAGTAAATTCGGTCATCAAACATTTCTAAATATTATTACCGGAAAATATAATGTACCTAAAAAGGAAAAAAGAATCTTCATGTTTCTAGACCTCAACTCTTCCACGAGTATTGCCGAACAATTGGGTAATGAAACTTACCATGCCTTACTGAAAGACTTTTTCGCAGATATCACCTATCCCATATTGGAGAACAAAGGTAATATTTATCAATATGTGGGCGACGAAGTAGTCATTGCATGGAATTATAAGGACGGCATCGAAAACACGCAGTGCCTAAAGTGCTTCTTCGATATAAAAATGGCTATTGATAAAAAACGGCAAAAATACATAGAGCGTTATGATTTAATCCCGACTTTTAAAGCGGGTATCCATTCAGGTAATGTCATAGCAGGTGAGATAGGTATCATCAAACGTGATATTACCTATTCGGGAGATGTCCTGAACACTACCTCCCGTATATTAGGAAAGTGTGGAGAATTAAATCAAGAGCTTATTATCAGCTCCGATCTATTATCTATGTTAAATGTCGCTAAAAGCTATCAAAGTAAGATTTTAGGTCATATTCCACTCAAAGGGAAACAACATAGTGTACCCATACACGCCCTACTACAAATGAAATAACCGATAAACCAAAGCAAAATCCCCTAGAAATACTTATTTCTGTGCAAACATTTCAAGCATATGAATAGCATCGAATAACACCCCAGCTTCACCTCTAAAAGTCCCCGATCCTTTTGGCTGGTTATCCACAGTATACCATTCAAAAAAACCATCATTTTTTACCACCCTTGCCGTCATCGGCTTTAGCTGTTCATAGGCTTCTTGATAAAAACCGTTACGTATTAATTGTTGGATCATCCGGCCACCAAACCATGTCCAATCTCCTCCATTCTGATAACCGTAAGGATACATTCCTTCATTTTTAAAAGCTCCTTCTGGATAGGTTGGATACAAAGTAAGGCCTATAGTAGCGGCACCCGCAGCTTCAACATTGGCTATCATCTGATCTAAGGATATTTTGATCTGCTCTTTTGATAGCAGGTCAGCTTCAATGGCAACCGCTGTTCCCCCATGGTAAAAGATAACATCTTCATTGAAATCCTCAGGAAAGGGAGATCCGTTCAGGTAAATGTGCGGAATAAATTTCTTCCGATCATCGTCCCATAAATGCTGCATCACATTTACGGCTATTTTTTCCCGAACCTCTTTCCACTTAACTTTCATCGTAGGCACGAGTTCCATTAAATTATCCAAAGCAATAAGAAGCATGGCATTGTCGTAAATGTCAATCGCCAAATGAGAATCTGAAGTCAGATATACTCCCCATTCGTGTTCCGGCTGCACATCCCCCCAATCGGCGGTAGTAGCTCCCCAAAGTAAGCCATATTCATCGTTATACCGATGATCAATCAAAAAATCCATTGCTTTATCCATACGATCAGCTACCGTATATCCGCCAATTTTCTCGCTTACGAACGCGGTGTCGCCAGTAGCCTGCACATATTTATAAATAGCTTGAATCAGCGAGGTTTCCTGATCCGTTTCCACGGTATTTTTATGTCCGGCATAATCAGCTGCCAATTCGCTGTATAGGTAATCGTAGCCAACAGCGCCGTTTTCTATAGTTGATTTAGGCACAAAGCCATCAACAATATTTCCATCGGCCCCTTGCAGTTGAAAAAAAATAATCAGATTTTCTTTAAGTATTTCTTTCGAGTGTACCTGTGCAGCTAAGTTCATGAAGGTATTAAAATCCCTTATCCATACCTCCCTGTATCCGTCGCCCGCGTTAAAACCGGGAGCCACTATCTCCAGCGCTTTCTCTTTCACGAGGGTTAAATTACTATCAGCGATAATCGCCTCCTTTAAATCGTTTTTAGCTTTATTTCCCGGACCACACGCAA
Organism: Olivibacter sp. SDN3; assembly: GCF_014334135.1. Taxonomy (NCBI): domain Bacteria; kingdom Pseudomonadati; phylum Bacteroidota; class Sphingobacteriia; order Sphingobacteriales; family Sphingobacteriaceae; genus Olivibacter; species Olivibacter sp. SDN3. Next base: position 3,956,301 of record NZ_CP060497.1, on the reverse strand, counting down.
CCGCGATAAACAAAAGCAAACTAAAAAAAAACATTTTTCTCATCATATATATCTTTACGATTCTATTTTCACTTAAGTGCTGGAGGTAAACTTGCTGTACCCCATTCCTTATTTGGTTTTTCTCCCATTTCTAAAATCAGTGATCCCCCATTTAATAATTCCGAGGCGTCAAACCAAAAGTTGTCGAGCTTTTTCCCATTCAGCACAGCATGTTGCACATATTTATTCTTTTTACTTGCATGCCTAGCTTCAATAATAAATGTTTCGCCTCTTCCATATCGACGGCCCAGATCAATCGTCACTTGCTCAAAAAGAGGACTGCCGATTTCGTAAATTGGATTTACCCTTGTGCCACCGTCTGTTTGAAATAGTCCTAACGCATTCATCACAAACCAGGCACTCATCTGCCCCTGATCTTCATCACCTAGATAAGCATTAGCAATACCATGACCATAATACCGCTCACCGATGGCCCTGCTCCATTGCTGTGTAAGCCACGGTTTTTTAACCCAATTGAAGAGGAAAGCAAAGTGCATCGATTGCTGGTTTCCCTGTACCACCGGATAATCCCAATATTGATCATTCGGGCCATTAAATCGCCACTTATAGCTTTCACCAAAACCCCATTCCAAACGTTTTAAAAACCTGTTCTTACCGATATATTCTGCCAAAGCTGGAACATTTTGCGGCACGAAAAAAGTTAATTGCCAAGCATTACCTTCTACATAATGTTCATTTGCTCCCGATTTGAAGGGATCAAAATCGGGCAGCCACTCTCCTTTGGCATCCCGCATCCGCGCATAACCTGTTTCAGCGTCAATGGCATTCTTCCACCACCCACCTCTTTCTTTAAACATCTCATATGCTTCCTGTTTATCTAAAGCTTTGGCAAATTGTGAAACCGTCCAGTCGTCAAAACTGTACTCCAAAGAATTAGAAAACCGACCCTCGTCATGGGGAACATAAGCATGTTTCAGATAAGTTGCCAAATCTCTATTGCCAGCGAAGCCGCCTTCCACGGGGGAAGGTAGAGTCGTTTGCATTTTGTACACCGCTTCAAAAGCTTTTTCCACGTCGTAATCACGGATTCCCATCTGATAGGCCCCTACAATAAGTGGTATCTCATGTTCGGCCACCATCACCGGGATATATTCCATACCAGCTGGCCCTTTGGCCAACCATCCGTTGGCATCGTACATTGCCAATTGAGATTTTACCCATTTACTCGACCATTCGGGTGTTACCAGATTCCAAAACTGATTGAGATTCCAGAACGTATTCCAAAAAGCGTCACACCCCAGTGCCCGATCGTCTTTATCAACAAATTCCCTTACCTTCTCATCTGCCGAACGCCAACGACCGTCTACGTCACTGAAGGTATTCCTGCTGGCCAACGATCGGTACATATTGGTATAAAAACGTTCTTTTTGGAGGTAGTCATTCGATCGGATAGCTATACGATCCAAAAGTTCATTCCAGGTATCTTTCTGGCCTTGATAAACGGCATCAAAAGACCATCCATAAGGATCACTTATTTCTTCTTTTAAGTTCAAAGCTGCGTTTTCAACACTAACATAAGATAGACCTGTGCGTACTTGTACAACTTTATTATCACGTGTATCAAATTCAACAAACATTCCGGCATTCTCTACACTATCTGCTACCAAATCTGCCGCAACTTTGACTTCACCGTTTCTCCATGTACCAAAATTTAGAATAGGCTGATCAAATTCCATTACGAAATGCACGATATACTCCTGATCAACCCCTCCCGACCACACATTTCTTGAAATTTGCTGACTGTAACCTACTATACGGTGATCATTCACTTTTTTGAGGCTCACGCCTTGGATTTGATAATCGTACTCCGTGGGAATTTTAAGATCAACCATTACCCTACCGCTATCGCTTTTATGATAGGTGTAACGCTGAAAGCTGCTGCGAGTACCTGCAGTCAGCTCTGCGGTAATATCATAATCCACCAAATCAACCTTATAGTAGCCGAGCGGAGCCTCCTCTGATGCCTTGTCGATCTGGGAGCGATAACCACCACCCGTGTCTTCCTGATCACCCACCGTTGTTTTTAATGGTCCGGTTACCGGAAAAGTACCTAGACCTGTCATAGTCCACTCATGTATATGGCTAAAGGTGCCTACTGATTCAAAGGTTGGATCATAGCCCGCCTGCCAACCGCTGTTTTGGTTATCCGGGCTTAACTTCACCATGCCAAAAGGCATCCATGGGCCGGGAGCAATCATCCAACGGGAATGTGCCGCACCCATCATTGTGTTGACATAATCGGCAGGCGTAACCAAATCTTTATGGCTACGATCAACCTCTCCTTCACTATACAGGGTATCGTCAATATAAACAGAATATTTACTCTTAGTGGTTTGGCTAACAGCTGGCATCGGAGCTTCCAATTGATATCTTCCACTATCAAGTTCTTGTTTGAGAATCGTTTCACCATCGAGCCGAACCTCCAATAACGGGTCTCCGGTTAGGTGACACACGTCTACTAATAGGGGTTGATAATATTTCCCGTCAACCAGTGTTTCATAATTTGCTGTCTCAATCGATTTAACTAATGCATCGGTTGGTTCTTTTACCTTAGCTCTTGCCGGCCCATGAAGCGCCAAGTAATCGAACACCAGCCACCCCCCTGTTAAAGACGTTATGGTTACTTCATTACACCCCGTTTTTATTAGTTCTTTTGGAATATCAATACTTAATTGCTGACGGTCTTCTTCCTTAAAGGGGCCAACAGGATCTTCCCCACCAGAGCCCCGCTTAAGTTCAAAAACATAGGGTTTTTTGTTGATGAGAATCTTTACCTTTGGTGCTTTCTTGGGGTCTACCGCTAAAACGTCCATTACGAAAGTCCACGTGTCAGCAGGAGGAACATCTGCCAATTCAAAATAAATATTTAAGAACTGCGAACGTATTCCGGCGGTTCGACCGGTCCCGCCCCAACTATTGGCAGGACCCGGCAGCACATATGGCCAATCCTTCGCTGGATCAGACGAGCCAATTAGGAAAAAACGATCTTCAAAACCAAAATCCCTTTCAACAAATGCTTGAAAATCATTCGGAGCCAGTGCCATTCCACTCGGCGAGCCATCTTGTTTTCCTATCTGCCAAATAACAGCAGACTCTTTCCCAGATAAAGTGAAAGATTTAGAAAAAAATAAAACGAGTAATAAAAAACGGCCTATAGATAAGCTTAAATTCATATTATATTTCTTCATGCTGTTTCAATTGTTGTTCAATCACTTCTAAAGATTTTCCTTTTGTCTCGGGCAACAGACGATATACCACCACGAACGCTATTAAACAGAAAAAAGCAAATATCCAGAATGTATACCTGGCACCAAAGCTGCTTAACATGATAGGTGTTAATTGCCCTACAATAGCATCTGCTATCCACATAACCATTATACTCATTGCCATTGCCTTACCTCGTATTCTTGCGGGAAATATCTCCGAGGCGACCACAAACTTCAGCGGGCCGATAGAAAAGGCAAAACAGGCAAGAAAAAGGAGTACGGAGAGCATGAGCACAGTGGTGTTCATGCTTGTGTCCGTAAGAAAAAAACCTGTGAGTAACAAGCTAAAAGTAGCACCTAAGGTTCCAATTAAGTAGAGTGGCCTCCTGCCTAGCTTATCGACCTTCCATATAGCGAACAAAGTAAAAAGCATATTTGCCAGGCCGAAAATAAGTTGGCTCGTAAACGAATTTTCCAAACTTATTCCACTTTCATTAAGAATGGTCGGTCCATAGTAAATAATAGCATTTATACCGCTAAATTGCGAGAATAAAGGAAGCAATATTCCCAATAGAAGCATCGCACGCACACCTTTATTTAGTAATGTACGATAGGAGCCCCCGTCATACTGCTCCGTTTTAATACTGTTAAACGTCCGAAATATATTCTCCGCTTCTGCCTGCCCGTACAGATTCTTCATAAGCGACATTCCCTGATCTATTTTCTGCTTTTGCAAAAGCCATCGTGGGCTTTCAGGTAATAGAAAAAGACCCGCTGTAAAAATTATAGCGGGTATAATGCCTACAGCAAACATCCCACGCCAAGGTTCCTGAGAGAAAAGATAATGGTACCAATTAGCATCTGATGGTGAGGTTTCTAAATTGACAATTATTGCATTACTGATATAAGCCACTAAGATACCAAATGTTACCGCGAGCTGATAATAGGTAACCATGCGGCCGCGAATATTACTTGGTGCCATTTCTGAAATGTATAAAGGCACGATATTCGAAGCAACACCAACACCAATCCCACTTAGCATTCTCGCCAGAATAATTAACGGATAATTGGGTAAAAAAGCGCAGCCTACCGCCGAAACCAGAAAAAGCACAGCAGCTACTACCATCATTTTTTTTCTGCCTAAGTTGTCTACAAGCACACCCGATAATCCTACACCTGTAATGCATCCCACAAGTGCTGAGGAAACAAACCACCCTAGCTGTCCCGGACTCAATGCCAATTGTTTCTGTATAAATGGCAAGATCCCCGAAACAACGGCCATATCAAACCCAAAAAGGAAACCACCGAAAGCGGCTATGCTTCCTATCCAATATATTTTATTGGAGTATTTTCTATTATCGAGTGCCATGTTATTGCTACTTTAAAAAAGCTTTCACTACTTTTATAGGCTCTTCATCGAGATTGATGATTGTGTAGCTTCCAGCTGCAGCCGGAATCACAAAAGTTTCTGCGTAATTATAGGTTCTTTTTACACCATCAGCTGTCTCAACCATCAGACGCGCTCCGTCGACTAGCATCAAAACACGGCATGCATTTTCGGTTGATTCTTGGTAGAAAGTGCTTATCACAATCTGGTGAACATCATAAAAGTGTTCAGCATGGGTGGGATAATGAAAAAGCTGCCAACCATCTTCATTTTTCAGCAAATAGGGTTTAGCTTTTAATTCATCCTCAACTACCGAACCTTTTCGGTTAAAATCTAAGTTTTGGAAAGCATGGTCAATATTTATTGGCCTTGGTTTACCGTCTAAATCCATTCGCAGCCAATCGTACATCTTAAATGTAAAAATATAAGGTGTCGCACTGATTTCAAGTACAAGATTATTCTTTCCTGCACTATGCACGGTACCATTGGGAATAAGAAATAAATCATGCTTTTCTGCTGGAAGTTTCTGCACGTATCGTTCTATATCTACCTCTTTTCCATATATTTGACTATCCATCAGATCTTTTCTAAATTCTTTCGGATCAATATCCTCCTGAAAACCAATATATACACTTGCCCCTTCTCCAGCATCCATAATGTAGTAGGTCTCATCTTGCGTTATACGTTCTCCAAATTTTTCACGTATATATTTCAACGAAGGATGACATTGAATCGAGAGATTTCCACCGTCGAATGTATCTAAAAAATCGAATCGAATCGGAAAAGCTGTCCCATACTTTGTCACATGTTTTCCAAGTACAGCTTCAGCTCTGGCAAACATCAACCAGTCGAATGATATCTCCAAAAGATGACCGTTGCTTTCAAAAAGCAACCCATTTTCGGGCACGATCAATTCAAAAGACCAAGCATAATTTACAGCTTCCTGATTGAGATCTTTAATGTGCCGCTTAAGCCATTGTCCGCCCCAAGCGCCAGGTTCAAACCAAGGCTTCACACGGAACACTGATGTTGATAATTCTTTTAAACCCTCTATCAGCTTGTCCATGTAACTCCAGGTAACGGTATCCTGATGCTGCCCGTCAATCATCACGTCAACCTTGTCGAATATTTGTTCCTTATGTAGATTAAGCACCACCCAATCCACAAAATAAAACCTTTTATACATCGATTGTGCGTCATCAGGCTGCACTGCTCCCAAGTTTACGATTTCCTTACGACGCATGCGATACTGCAATTCGTTCTTAGGTAGATCTATATAGAGAAGCTTAGCATGAGCAGTAGCAAACGACGACGCATTAGGCCCGATAGTTATAGTCAAATCCGCTTCTTTAGTAAAGGATTTACTTTTGATAATTTTCTCCTGATCAAAAAAATCTGCTAGCGTTAAATCCGTTTTCTTGCCCCAAACCGTACTAGCTCCACCCAAAAAAGGCCTTGTCATTTCATCAATTTCATCCTCATTTTTAAGGGCATCTGCTGTATCGACCCAATGTATAGAAAAACCTTGTTCTTTTAAGCGAACATCAAGTTGGTGTCGAATATAGGCCCAATCTACCCCTACATAACCGTCGATATTAACTGCTTTATTCGCGACGATATAAGAAACAAGTGAATCAAAACCCTTATGAATTTGGTCCTGTCCGAGATGATGTACAGGCAAAATTTCGTACGACTTAGATTTTGTTGATAAAATACTGGAATTATTCATGTTTATATGTATGGCTTATCAATTACATAAGCAAACATACATATGTACATACATATAAGCAAGGTTTTTGGAATATATTTTCAGATGTTCGGATCAACCAATTGAAAATCAGGAATAAGCAAAAAAATAGAAAATTAAATATGTATATACATACAACTATTTTAGCGAGCGCTATCAAAGGTAAGCACAAAACTTTCTGCCTTGTAATAGCCTAAATTATATTCAATGGGATTTTGATCCTGATCATATACCAATCGCCTTCTACATAATACCGGGCTTCCCTCTTCAATATCCAGCTTAACAGCAAGCTCTTTACCCGCAGCCATCGCACTAATCTCTTCTCTTGAAAGCTGTGCCCGCACATTATAATCGTGCTCCATAATATCATAGAGCGGGCGTATAAAGTTTTCTTCACCCGTAAAACCTATAGATGGGTGGAAATAGGAAACAAACAAAACGAAAGGTTGGTGAAGATTTCCTCTAAGCCGTCTAAGCATCAGCACCTTTTCAGTAGGTTTTATTTTAAAAAAATCAGCTACCTGTTCATTCGGAGAAACCCAACTTACCAATAACTCGTAATTTTTAATAGGAATTCCCCGAGCTTTCATTTCCTGTGAAAAACTTAGCCATCTATTGGATTTTGAACTGATTACCTTATCGGCGACTTTCGTTCCAGCGCCCTTTTTACGCACCAGAAGTCCATCATATACCATTTTATTCAGCGCTTGACGAAGCGTAGTCCTTGAAATTCCCAGGGAAGCAGCTAATTCCAGCTCATTAGGAAGATAGGCACCCTCTGCGTAGGGCAACTTCCTGATCATATCCCTAATCAGCTCTTCCGCTTGGATATGTAAGGGTTTTTTATTTTTGGAATCCGAATGAAGTTTCATGTATAAACAAACAAATATATATGTTTATACAATAAAAGCAAACCGCTTATTTATTCTATGTATCATTATTCATACTTCATTTGATATATCGCACTCTTTCTACCCGAGGGTAAAACCTGGAAATACTTAACTGTAATCGGCCCTTCAGTCAAATTCAAAAACACAGGCTCTGTAAACTCATTTTGCTGTAGGCTAGGATCACTCCCGTCCAAGGTATAAAAGACACGCGTCCCTTCAACTACAGGTGTTAAATCTACGGTAACCTGTTGATTATTGTCTGCAGTAACCGTCGAGTCTGCCAAGTTTAAAAATGCCAATGGTTCCGGAATACGAAACACTATGCTTTGCTGGTCTAAATGCGCTAACGGCTTTGATAATTTGTTTATAAAATGATTATAGTCTTTTTTTGTCGACGGCGACCAAGCAATTTCAGCTAGGGCTAAAGCCCTGGGCCACGTCATATAATCTACTTTGTCTTCCGTATGAATATATTCCATCCAAACATTTCCTTGTATACCCTTGATGAACTTTTGTTCATCCAAATGCAGTTTTTCCGTGAAAGGTTCATAACTATAAACTTTTGATAGCGGAAGATCCCCCCCAATATTTACTGGTTCAGCTTCATGATCTTTAGATTGGTAGTAATCAAGATAAAGATAATTATTAGGTGTCATAATTACTTCGTGCCCCTGCTTAGCCGCAGCTATCCCACCTTCTTCACCACGCCAGCTCATTACAGTAGCATTTGGAGCTAAACCGCCCTCCAATATTTCATCCCAACCAATAATATTTCTTCCTTTACTATTAATATATTTTTCCACACGATGAATAAAATAACTCTGCAGCTCTTCTTCATCTTTCAATCCTTCTTCTTTCATCCGCTGCTGACAAGTAACGCACTCTTTCCACCGACTTTTAGGTGCTTCATCACCACCGATATGTATATATGGCGATGGAAAAATAGCTATTAGCTCATCTAGTACGTCGTTTACAAAAGCATAGGTTTCTTCTTTTCCCACGCACAGCACATCTTCTTTAATACCCCATTTAACAGGTACTTCAAAAGGCCCATCGGTACAGCCAAATTCGGGGTAAGCGGCCAACACAGACATCGTATGCCCAGGCATATCAAACTCAGGAATTACGGTAATATTTCTTTCTTTGGCATAAGCTACGATCTCTTTGGCTTCTTCCTGCGTATAATAGCCCTCATGAGGAGTTGGATCAAAGTCCTCCGGTTTATGGCCAGTTTGCGTACCTGCACGTTTTGAACCAATTGCTGTCAAACGCGGATATTTTTTTATTTCAATACGCCAACCAGCATCTTCTGTCAGGTGCCAATGGAAGACATTCAGTTTATACTGAGCCATCAGATCAATAAATTTCTTCAAGTAATCGGTAGAAAAGAAATATCTTCCTACATCTAACATCAGGCCGCGGTAGGCAAAGCGTGGTTCATCATCGATTTTCACATAAGGCAGGTATAAAGATTGATTACGGTCTAAAGGCATCAACTGTTGTAAAGTTTGCAACGCATAAAACAGTCCGGATGTACTTCCCTTGATTTTTGCACCTTCATTATCAATATCGATATGGTAAGCTTCATCCTTCATGCTTTCATCCAGCACAAAATCTATGGTGTTTCCTTTTTCGTTTCCGGTATATCTGCGCAGTTCAAAAGCATAATTACTTTTAAGGAACTTTTGAAATAGCTGCGCAACCTGCTCTTCTTCTGGTTTCTGATACTTGATAAAAACAGTTTGGTCAAGTATCAAATTTCCGTTCATCACTTCCAAAGACATCGGTTCTGGAATTACTGAAACCGTCGATTTATGCTGGGCATAGCCAAGGCAACTCCATACACAACAAAAGAATATTAAAAACAATCGCATAAAATTCAGGTTTTATATATGTGGAGATCAAATATAAGCTTCAAACAAGGCATTAACAAATCCATTGTAAACGCAACCGATTGCCTAATTTTTGATGGCGTAAAATATGCTCATTCACAAGTTTGAATTTCAAATACAATATGCTAAGTTTGATAGGTAAAACATTAATTGAATACGTTATGAACGAAGAATTTTCAAAAGAACAAATTGAAGAATATGCCGATGGGCTATTAAATGATTACAAGGATGAGACAAAAAAAGATGAACCTTTCAGTTTCGATATATCTATTGGGGAAAAAAAATATAAAGTATCTTATGCTAAAGACGAATTAGGGTCATGGAAATTCCAAGATTACGAAGAATTAAAATAATCCCGTTATAAAAAAACCCGGCATTGGGGTAGCCGGGCAAAACTTATGTTTTTTTAATCAACCTAAACCTACCATGCTAACAAATGTCCTAAAAAAATGTTTTCATTTTTTGTGAAATAATGTGAAATATTGAGAAACAAGATCGAATTACATAAAATAGCAAATAGTTACCTTTAATATAAATCGTCATGAAAATCTCAATTTGAAGGAAATTTGTCACTTTTTCACTGCTACAACTATTCCAGTCGCCCAAGTTTGCTTAGTTAATAATAAATCATCCCTACTTTCCAAATATTTAATAAGAGTGGTCGCTTTTTCTGAATGCCCACTCGGCCAATTAGGTTGAGGCAGCATATCATCTATGATATAAAGGCCTCCTTTATTTAATAGCGCCAAAACCTCCTCCAATAGGGTATATTTACCATGCCAGGTATCTGCAAAAATGTAATCAAATTTCTGTCCCTTATTGTTGGTGATCCATTCTCCGCTATCCGTATTTATGAGATTCAGCTGCTCATTCTTACCGAGAAAACGGTGAGCAACTTTTATAAATTGAGCATCATTATCAATAGAGATGAGATAGGAACAACTATCCATACCATCTAAAATCCAAGCAGTTGAAAGCCCTGTTCCTGTTCCCAATTCAAGAAATCTACCTGACGGTTTTGTTCCTGCAAGCGTTCGGAGCAGCGAACATGTCAATATATCAGAAGCCATTGAAAAACCGGACTGCTTGGTTGCTTCTCTTATATCGTTATAAGCCACTGGTAACGGCTGATTTATCTCTTCATTCATATAAATTAACGTATTAAGATTAATAAAAGATTATTTATCGTAACCACGATTTAACCAAAATAATGCTTTTATCAAGCAACACAAAATTTTATATATGAAAACTGGGTTATAACAATATGCCTATGACGTGTTAGAACCCTCAGTATAGGTTTTAAAACATTCACCCCCCCCTGCCATCCGCTCTCCTGCTCTCGCAGGACGATGTACAAAAACGACAATTAGAGGAGGTGTCTACGACTTCGACCCTTTGGCGAGATAAATATGGTAAAACAGTAGAGCTATTCCAATCAAAATAGAAACATCTGCCATATTGAAGATACCTGTTTGAAAAACAATAAAATCAATATGTAAAAAGTCAGTAACCGAGCCGTACAATAGTCTATCAATCAAATTTCCGATCCCACCTCCAAGGACGAAACTTAAACCTATCATAAATACGCCCGGTGTAGACCGCCGTACAAACAGCAGATATAAACCGTAAGCCAGTACCAGCAAAGGTAACAGTGTTAATAGTGCCATTCTCAATATATCCGGCAGTGCTGAGCCTAAACTAAGAAAAGCGCCAGCATTTTCCACCTTTGTCAGTGTAACGTAATTTGGGATGACAGGTATTTGATCATAATAAGCAACATGCTCACGAACAATATTTTTCGATAGCTGATCACAGCTAATATTACATATCACTAACAGTAGGGCCAATGTACTTCTTGAAATACTTTTCACTTTCATACATCCTATCTAAACATTACACAGGTTTAGTTGTAATTATACAAAATAACTTAGTATTATGAAAAAAGTAATCCAAGCAATTGTTTTGTCACTGATAATATGTATTTCCTTCGCTTGTGGGCGATCTGGGTCTGGTACCGAAGCTTTTGACCGGGACACGGCCACCGCAAAAGCGCCACTAATGGACACCACGATAAGACAAGATACTTCTGCTATCGATTCGATCAGGTGATTTTTTTTCGACAAACCATTTGTCGGATAGGCCTTACATCAACATTTATGCAATTATCACTTTGCTGTTTCGCTAATGGCTAATTAAATCGCGAAAACGTATTTGTAACAAGAAATACAACGTATTTATACCTGTCCGGTAAAATACAAGTGGATATTTTTGGCCCTTGTAATCCGTTAAAACATGTTCCAAGGACTGATATGTTCTTCATCGACTACTTTCCATTCCCCACCTTTCTGCGTCATCACAAAAAAATCTTTGCTCGGATAAATAATCCGAAGACCTTGCTCGCCATTGTAATCTTCTGGCACCACCTGTAGTGTAACGTCCATTTCGGTACCTGGTTCTTTCATTGTAATTTCCATAATCTGCCTTTTTTAAATTTATGATGTGTTAGCTATAATATTTACGGGATTGACACGAATTACCTCAGGATATGTTAATAACAAATTCAATATTTCTGCCAATAGTTGAGATTCGTACAGGCGGGCATCTGCATATCCTCAGCGACTAAAGAAGCAGTACCATGCCACGAATTTGGGAATCAATATGAACAACATACTCAGAAAAGAGCGACAACTTATATAGATTTTAGTACATAGTAAAAATCAGTCCAAAAACACACAAATAATCAAAAACTTCTACCAATAATCAATAACCACGCGAAGTAAACTTATTACGCCAAACATTGTTGAATGTAAACAACAATCCATACACCGTTATGAGAAACATAATTTATTCAATCGTGATGTCGAGCGTATTTTTTTCAGGCTGTGGTTGTGATAGCCAATCACCTGATGACGTGGAAGAGCAATTTGACGCCGATACGATCAACGCACCCGCTCCGCCAGATTCTACTTTGTCAGAAAAAATGTATCCCATGCAAACAGATAGTATCGGTAAAGAGACAGATACAGGAGGGCAATAATTTAGGAAGATCGAATATTTGTCGAGTATGGCAAAGGAGTGTGGTTTAAATTTTGTACCAGTTACATCATATGGCACGTATTATTAATAACCTGATAAACATAAATGTTATAGCCAAGAATCATGGAAAGCAAATCAGGGACGATAAAAAGTATGACGCATTGCGAGATGACGGAATGAGCAAAGAAAAAGCCGCCCACCTGACAGCGGTAAAAAAGGTATGACGGCCGACAGAAAGAAAAGATACTTTCAAGTTACCTCCACACGCCATCCCCTTCCCATTCAGTCCCTACTTAGCCCCTATTAGTTCACTAATAGTACGCTTTTAGGGGGGTAAAAGCGGATATTAGGCGGATCACATGGGGATCACGCGGGGATCTCAGGTGAATAGAAGACAAATGATGCCATTTACAATAGTAGATTTACTGAGACAGCAAACGTTAAAGGAGCTATCAAGCAATTAGCGATAAAACAGATAAGCTGAACGAATTCAATATTCTCGCCAAACACCAATGGTGAGTTGGCGGTACAAGGTATAATGGATCCAACAATTTCACACCCCCTTAATCGTAAGTCAAACACTTATACCGGTCAGTTGTTATTTAGTTATTAAAACAACTTAAAGGAGTTAAAGGAATTATAATTGGTTTGTAACTATTATCTCTTAATATGAAATATAAAATAGCGATAGGAGATGAAAATTCCATTCGTCGATATGCATTAGCTGAGCTACTTCTGCAAGAAAAAATTGATATTGGTAAAAACGAGTCTCTTACGGCTATCTCAGCTTACGATTTTTACGGTATAGACGTCTTATTACTGGTAGTTGATCAAAATGTCGACACCGTATTGCATATTATCGAAAATGCTAAATTAACGAACAATCAATTAAAGATTGTTGTGATGGACGACATCAACGGTATTAAGCACGCTTTAAAACTCATAAGTGCCGGCGTAAATGGTTATATCGCCAAAAACTTAGATAAGGATGGGCTACTATTTGCTTTAAATTACGTCTATCAAGGCAATGATTATATTGATGTCGATCTAACCGCAAAACTTTTTCACCGTTTGAGCGAATTCGAGGCACATATCGCATCATTTAATGCAAACGTTACCTTAACCGAAAAAGAAAAGGAGATATTAGATTTAATGGTATACGGTCATGCTAATCGGGATATCGCCTATAGACTTTTTACGACAAAACGAAAAGTAGAAGAAATTCGGGAACAAATGATTAAAAAGACTGGAGCAAAGGACAATTTGGGACTCATCCTTTATAGGCTGCACAAAGAATTTATTCGATGTTAAAGAGGCTAATTTAATTCATATGAACAAAGTATTTAACAGAATTTTTGAAGAAGATGAAATAAGTCGTCTATCAAAGGAAAACCCGGACTTAACCCCTTTGACAGAAAATTTTTTTTCTTCCATAGCGCAACAGGAACATCCTAATACAAAAGTGGTTAACATTACCATAGGCGATCCAATGAAAGTAGTTGTAGTGCTGGAAAAAATGGATAAAGAAGGGTTGTCTTCCGTACGTTTGCGTTCCCCGTAATGATCAGTGGAATCTTCTATTGTTAAAAGTACGCTATTTTGATTCTGTTCAAAATTGGCCAATTTTTGGAAAAAAATCGTCATAAGGTAGCCCATCGCATAGTGCATACTCCATCCCAAAGGCACTAATAACGGGACGTTTTTCTTCGCTAACATCCGTCGTATTAATTCTCCTAGCAATACCGGTTCCTTAAAGTTCCTACCTTTTGACATCGTTACCAAATAACTGAACATAGACTAGGCTGCTATACTTTAACGAAAAATTATACGCCGGAAAGATGATATGGAAATCAAGTAATACGTCGTTTATAAAAAGTGGCTATAATTGCTACGCTAATGCTTACAGCAAAGGCCCGGTAACCGCAAGTGAAACGAACAACCGTTTGGTTTCACGAACAAAATACTCAAGATAAAAGCTAAAGACATTGATTTTCTCAATGAAGTGGATCGGTCGACTGACACTGTCTCCGATCAGTACTCACTTTAAGCGATCATTTTCATTTACATTTTGTTTATCTTCTGTCTTTTTCGGAATGCGGTTCAATTGGTCCTGCTGAGAATCAACACCAGCCTCATAAGACCGATCAACATCAATGCGCTCCCCCCCTTTTTCGGTTTGCTTCGCCTCCCTTTTCTTAAAAGGTTTATCTTTAAGCGGAGATAGGTGCCTTTCTTTTCGTATGGCCATCTTAATTGGGATTTTTGTGATGTGTATAACCTCGTTGCTCTTTACACTCCAATAGCACGGTTAACATCGTAATTTACGACTTTTTCTTTGGAACTTTAGCACCTTCTTTTCTAGCTTCAGACAGGCCTATGGCAACTGCCTGATCTTTCGAAGTTACCTTTTTGCCGCTGCCGGTCTTTAGTTTTCCTGCTTTCATTTCCTTCATAGTCTCCCCCACTTTTTCACTTGCCTTCTTCGAATACTTTGCCATAACAGTTCTATTTTATTTAATATAGGAAGAACAAACACATTAGACGATATGTTTTAAAAGAAAAAACGACGTAGCAGTCCAATAAGAACCCCGTTTTTCTTGCGACATTTTATCTTCTTCGTTTCTGGTAAAGAACAAACGGATAAAAAAGAAACAAATGAAAAAAGACAGTAAAAAACAAATAAGGCCCAAACAATCTCAACAAAAGCAGCCTGGCGAAGAAACTAAAATGCGCCCGCGTCCACAGACAGTCCCGACAGACTCTTCTCGAAAGTTAGCGGGTAAAATTGCTATTATAACTGGTGGAGATAGTGGTATTGGAAAGGCTGTAGCGCTGGCCTTTGCCCAGCAGGGGGCGCATTTGGTGTTAAGTTACCTCAACGAGCATCAGGACGCTGAAACAACTGCTAAAGAAATCAAAAAGACAGGTGCTAAAGTGCTATTGATGGCAGGCGATGTGGGAGATGAAAGCCACTGTAAGAAAATAATCGAAGAAACGATTAAAACTTTTGGAAAACTAGACATTTTAATCAATAACGCCGCTATACATTATCCCAAGGAGCATCTAACAGAAATTACCGGCCGACAGTTAAAGAAAACGTTCGGCGTCAATGTCTTTTCACAATTCTATCTGACGAAAGCAGCACTTCCCCATCTAAAAAGAGGCAGTGCCATTATATGTACTACTTCCGTTACCGCATACAGAGGCAGTCATCACTTAATCGATTATGCGGCAACCAAGGGAGCTATCGTTTCCTTTGTACGATCCTTATCAGCATCATTAGCGGACATGGGTATTCGAGTAAATGGTGTCGCTCCAGGACCTATTTGGACTCCCTTAATCCCTGCGAGCTTTCCGGAAGATCACGTCGCTAAATTCGGCTCTGATGTTCCCTTGGGCCGCGCAGGTGAACCCAGCGAAATTGCACCATGTTATGTATTTCTTGCCTCGAATGATGGTAACTATATGACCGGACAAATCCTTCATCCCAATGGTGGGGAAATCATTAATGGCTGAATGATACTGATGACAATGGTACGGGTCGCCTCAACAAATTCAGTGTTGCACTGTTATAACTAGCTAATAATAAAAAAAGATGATCGAGACACAAGAACAGCGAAATTTGTCGAACGCATTCTTTAAAGAATCGCTCAAGCTGCTCAATAAAGCTAAAATTCAGTATATGTTGGGCGGAGCCTTTGCGATGTTTAATTATACTGGAATTTTTAGAAACACAAAAGATTTAGATATTTTTTGCAAATCCAGTGAGTACCCTCATCTTTTAAAATGTTTTGCTACAGCGGGTTATCGAACAGAACTCACAGATGTACGATGGCTGGCCAAAGTATTCAAAGGAGATTATTTTATCGATATCATTTTCGACACAGTAAATAACATTTGTACTGTTGACGACACTTGGTATACGTATGCACAAGATGGAAAACTAGTAGGTGTTCCCGTTAAATTCATCCCTCCCGAGGAACTCATCTGGTGCAAAATGTATGTGCAAAATAGAGAAAGAAATGACAGTGCGGATATAAACCATATCTTCCTGAGGTATGGTAAACAAATTGACTGGCAAAGACTACTTTCAAGGCTCGACCAGCATTGGCACTTATTACTTGCGCAACTATTAACATTTCAGTTCGTATATCCGGCAGACTACAACGAAGTTATTCCAAAATGGCTATTCGATGAACTGATTCGTCGAGCAAAAGAGCAGTATGAGTTACCTCCCCCTGTCGAGAAGGTTTGCAGAGGTCCTTTAATTGATCAGACCCAATACCAGATAGATATCAAAGAGTGGAATTATAAGACATGCACAATAACTACCATCTAGTACCATGGCAAAGAAAACTAAAATAAATATCGCAGCAATTGCAGATATCCATACTCGAATAGGCGATAAAGGTCGTTGGGCCGACTACTTTTCCCATATATCGAAAAAGGCCGACATTCTACTGATCTGTGGAGATCTTACAGATACGGGCGACGAAGAAGAAGCGCAAGTGTTGGCCGAGGAACTGAAATCGTGCACCATCCCAGTTATAGGAGTACTCGGGAATCACGACTATGAAAAAGGACGGCAAAAACTTATTCGACAAGTACTGCACGAAAACAGCATGACAATATTAGATGGAGAAGCCATTGTGATTGAGGATATCGGTTTTGCCGGAACAAAGGGGTTCGGTGGAGGTTTTGATAAGTATATGTTGTCTATGTTTGGAGAAGATGCCATGAAAAATTACGTACAGGAGGCAGTAGACCAGTCATTACTGCTTGATAGAGCGCTGGCTAGGTTAGAACAAGATAACCCGGGAATTGTAAAAATTGCGCTGTTACATTATGCCCCTATAAAAGAAACTGTAATTGGCGAACCGGAGCAGATCTTTCCTTTTTTGGGATCTTCTAGACTGGCAGACCCTTTGCATAGGAGAAAAGTATATGCCGCATTCCACGGACATGCGCATGCAGGCCAACTAAATGGGGTAACGTCTGGAGGTGTAAGGGTGTTCAATGTAGCGCTTCCAATTTTGAAAAAATCGGGACAAAAATTCCCATTCCAATTATTGGAAGTTTGAAATAACACGAAAATCTTAACACTAATTACATATAGTATTTTATTTTTATGGTGTACTGGTAAATAATAAAACATGATAAATATCATTTTAGTTGATGATCACCACATCGTGCGACAAGGTATTCGAACACTTTTAGAAATAGAGGCTGATATTACGGTGATAGGGGAAACCGACCAACAGGAAGAATTGATAACTTTTATTGAGAAGGGGCAGCCAATAGACGTCATTATCATGGATATCAATATGCCTAAAACAGATGGAATAACGCTTACTAAAAAAATAAAGGAAAGTTATCCTCACGTCCAAATCATTGTCCTGTCTATGATGGATCATGAAAAATATGTGGCACAAGCCATGGAGGCTGGTGCAAATGCTTATTTAATTAAAAATGTTAGTAGGGATGAATTGTTATTTGCCATAAGGCATACCGCGAACGGAGAATACTATATCTGTTCTGAAATAAGTATGAGGTTACTAAAACAAGCAATAAAAGTATCGAAAAAAACACCAAATAGTGAAGCCACTTCATTACAATTAAATGATAGAGAAATGGAGGTGCTGGGTTTGACTGCCGAGGGATTCACTAATCAAGAAATAGCCGAGCAGCTATTTACCAGTAAACGTACGGTTGAAGGATATCGGCAAAGTTTACTGGAAAAAACAAATGTCAGAAATACAGCGGCGTTGATAAGATTTGCCTTTCAAAACGGTCTGCTTAGTTAGCGTAAACTTCCTCCTTTTTTCCGATCACCTGAATCAATTAACGTATTTACCGAGGCTGCAATAGCGTATTTATACGTATATGTATTTTTTCTTAATCTTAAATTTGTTGTTGTCAGGACTTTAGCCGCAAAAATTTAACTGAACGTTGCCTTATTGGTAAAAATGTTAAAGTCAATATGTTTAAACTCCAAAATTGGACAACAACCATATGAAAATTAGACTAGCTATTGCAGATAATAGCCTTATACGTAGAGATGGTATTAAAGCTATTTTGCAACAACATGGCTTTGAAGTAAACTATTCATTTAATTGCACTGAAACGTTAAATGGCCACTTAACGGGGGTAGACATATTGATCTGGGGAGCCGATCCCGAGATACCGATAGATAAAAGGTTTGTGCAGACACTTAAAGATAGTGCTCCGAACTTAAAAATTGCTATACTTGATGAGGATAATGGCATACAACCTGCCATTAAAGCAATCAATTCCGGAGTGAGTGCATACATCACTGAAAATGTACAAAAAGATGAACTACTTTTTGCTATAAAGTACATTTCACAAGGTAAAAAGTACATTGATCCGTCGTTAACCATGAAGTTATTCAATAAATTGAGTGATTTCGAAGATTATATCAGCTCATTGAATACAAACCTTACGTTATCACAGAAAGAAGACGATGTACTAGATCTCATGCTTTCGGGTTATGCCAATAAAGAAATTGCCTTCCGTCTTTTTACTACCAAAAAAAATATTGAGGACTTACGCCAAAACCTGATACATAAAACAGGAGCCAAAGATAATTTGAGTTTAATCCTTTATAAATTACACAAAAAATTTATTCAAAGCTGATAGCAAGTAATATCTTCTTTTTAAATATGGATTTTGTCGGTACCTTTGATCCGGATAAGCACTTACTGTAAGCATGGACAAAACCTATTATCACCATGAATTGCATATTAATGTAACTTTCGAAAAACAAATTATCCGTATAAAAAACGATATTTATTTTTGGCAATTTCTAAACCAGAATATAGAAAAACGTACGCGCTGGTTGGTGCAAATGATTAAAACTGACTATTTAGATATTTTTGGAACCCCACTAATCATTGCCGACCAATCGTTTGTCTTAGAGATCTGGGGCCATGTATATATCGAATACTATATGCTGAAAATCAGCCATCTACTAAAGCTATACAATAACAAGGTGCTAAAGCGAGTCAGTAAAAGCTCCCAAATAATCGATTGTGGTGAAAAAGAAAAAGACACTAATCGAAGGCTATGGGATATATTAGCTCCACTTGAAAAGATCATAGCGATGTTATTGCCCAAGTATATTGCCAAAAGTGGGTTGATATCTAGAACCTAATGTTGTACTTCCAGCCAAAGCTTTCTATATTTGCGGCTGCTACCAATTTTTTCCGTTAATATATATAACTATTTATGGGGGTTATACATTTACAAGCTTTCCTAATTACCATGATGGTATTTACGGTAACTCCGGGTGTAGATACGTTCTACATTTTAAACAGATCTGTACAACAGGGTAAAGCAGCCGGTGTTTATTCAACACTGGGTATCGTTACCGGATTGTGTATTCATATTTGTCTAGCCACATTTGGTCTATCTGTAATCTTAGCACAATCGGCCATAGCGTTCACCATTTTAAAATTTGCTGGCGCGATTTATCTACTTTATTTGGGAGTAAATAAAGTATTCGAAAAAGAATCTTCTGCCCAAAAGATAAAAGGTTACAAAAATGAATCATTAAAAAAGATTTACACCTCGGCTATCATTACCAATCTTTTTAACCCAAAAGTAGCCCTGTTTTTTCTTGCTTTCTTTCCTCAATTTATCGATTCAGCTCAAATTAATAATCCCCTGCCCTTCATATTATTAGGCACTGTAACAGTTGTAATAACCTTAATATGGTTCACCTTACTAGCTTTAGGAGCTTCAACGGTTACCCATAAACTAAAAAAACACACTTCATTTCACAAGTGGTTTAGTAAAATTTCGGGACTTGTATTTATTACATTAGGACTAAAAATAGCATTTAGTAAACAATAAAAGATTACTCCGAAAATGCTATAACTCCCAGTTGCCTTTGATCTGTGTGCCTGTAAAGGGATTATTCTCTACTTTCAAAAACACATCGATTTCCTGTTGCAGGTCCTCTACATGGGAAATGATGCCTACGACGCGGTTTTCTTTCCTTAAGGATTTTAATGTATCAAAAGCTATTGATAAGGATGCACTGTCCAGGGAACCAAAGCCTTCATCCAGGAAGAAGAAATTTTGTTTCGACTTATGCTGTTGCTGAACAGATTCTGCCAACGCCAACGCCAGTGAAAGCGATGCCTGAAATATTTGTCCGCCTGACAAGGTTTTTGCTAAACGTACTTTCCCATCGTTTAAATAGTCTCTCACTTGAAATTCATTCCTTTCGTTAATTTCTAATTTAAGTTGTTGCTGGGTGAGCTGGTAAAACCGCTTGTTTGCTGCATCGCATAATTGTTGTAAATAGACTGATGAGAGATAACTCACAAAGGCACTACCTTTAAACAAATTCTTCAAAATATGAAGACTTTCAGCTCGCTCCTGAAGTTTTTGCAAATCCTTCTGTAAAGATTGCTTTTCCGTCAGCAGTTTTAATAAACGCTCTTGATTAGCTCGATCTGCTACATACCGCTCGTGTACCGCTACTACTTCTTTTTTAACCGCATCAAGGGCCTCTTCATATGCTGAAAACTTTTCCTGATCAAATGACTTGCCTTCGACTTGCGTTTGGAGTTTATGAAGCTGTTCCTTTAAGTTGAATAACTGTTGAAAAAATCTTTCGATATTCTTTCTCAGATCATCTGTCACTATATCAGAACCCAGCAGTGTTTTAACCTCTTCTATATAAGTAAACTTAGAATTATAAAGATTAGATTCCACTTTCTCTTGCACAAAATCAAGACGCTCCTTTTCTGCTTCCATATTGTCAACAACGTTGCTAAGCCTAGTTTCAAATGTCACCTTCAGCTGTTGTTGCTCTTGTAGTTGGCGCTGTAAAAACTCATGACGCTCTATGATACCATCGATTTCAGCATGTATATCGGTTATCTTTTGTTCCATATCCACTATACTACTGTTGGCTAAATCCTCCAGCTTTAATAATTTAAGCTGTTTAACCAACAGTTCTAAACTGCCCGATTTTGCTTGATGTTCATGCTCAATCTTTTTAACGGCCGCATCATATGCATCACGATCTGCCTCTGCTTTTTTCAGCGCAACTTCACTTTCATTTATCTCCTGTTCAATAGCCGTTATTTCTACATCTAACCGTTTATATGCCTCCAATTGTCTATCAACAGAGGCCGCATCATGTTTATCATAGGCCGACCAAACAAAGGCATCTAAATGTTCCTGTAAATGTATGCTGGTGGCATCCTGCTTCTCTTGCGCTTCTTGCTGTCTTTTTAAAAGATCTGTTTTCTTGATTTCGAGCACGTCGAACTCGCGCGCATTCGACAGACTTTTTTGCAATATCATTTTTAAATCATCAAATTCCTGATCCGCCGCTACCAGTTGAGACTGGACATTATCTAATCGCAAAATATTAGGATGATCAACTGCCCCACAGAGCGGACAAGCTTCGCCTCTATGCAAGGCAGCAGTGAAATCGCTCAACTTCATCTGAAGCTGCAAATGAGTGATAACCGTAGTTTTCTCTTCCAGCTGTTTTTCAAAACCTGCAATCTTTTCTTGAAGTCCTTCTTTTGACCACGCTTCACCAGACAAGTCCGCGCTCGAAAAGAGTTCATTTATGGCAATATCCGTCACTTTTATTTCCTCTGTTAAGCGGTCTAAGTCTCTTGTCTGCTCTTCCTTATTCTTTTCCAAATGCTCGCGTCGCTGAAACCAGGTCTTTACATCTGCAAGCTGAGATACATCAGGTTTTTCAACTCTTTTATTCTTAAGCCTTTCTCTTAGCTGAAAAATAGTTTTTTCATAGTTTAACTTCTCCTTTTGGGCCGTATTTACAAAATGTTTTCCTTTTTTAATACGGTCGTTCAATTTTGCTAAGGCTTCAGTTATTTCGGTAATGGATATCCCTTTTTCGTAATCGCTGCGCTTGTCTTTCAATTTGTCCAAATTATGGTATTTCGTTGACAAGGTTACAAACTCCTGCTGCAGCTCCATAAGCTGTGTGTCACATATTTTAAGCTTATGTTCATACTCCAATAAACTCTCTTTTCTTTTATTGATTCCATGAACCAATTCGTCCATCCGCATTAAATCAGCTTTAAAATATCGTTCGCAATATTCGTAGTCGGCTAATTTATCTTTTTGTCGGTTATACTCAATTGATTTTGCCTCCATATCACGGTAAACCTCTTCAGTATCAGCTAACTCTCTAAACAATTGCTTTAACGTCTCTTGCTCTTTAAGTTTGGACTCGTGGGTAGATAAGCTTGTTTTTAATTCATCCAGCTTTGTTTGTAACAAACGTAAATGTTCTTCTCCCATTGTAATGCCTTCTGCTGTAACCGAATCAAAAGAACTCAGTTTGCCCTGCAATAGCTGCAGTGAAGCATTATTTTTTTTCTCCAAAGACGCAGCTTGATGGAAAAACTCATACTTATCCAGTTGAAAAATATCTCTCAACATGTCTGTACGCGATTTATCCGTAAGTTGAAGAAATTCCTGAAACTTACCTTGGGGGATAATAATGGTTCTTCGAAAATTATCGTAGCTTAATCTTAAAACATGCTCAGCGTTAACCTGGGCAAGTGGTTGCCACACTTCTCCCGTCCATACATAAGCCGCCCGATCGAAAGTGTTTACCTTATCAAACTTTTTCCCATGCCTCTTCCCTTTTACTACAAATCGGTATCTCTTTTCATCAAAATTGTCAAAAACGAAATCAATCAACAGCTCATCCGATTTCAGATTCATCATATTATAGTTTCTATCATCTCTGGTATTTAGCCTTTCTGTTTCGCCATATAGCGCAAAAGATATCGCTTCCAATATAGATGATTTTCCCGAACCCACAGTTCCGAATATTCCAAATAGCTGTCCTTCTATTAGTCGATCAAAATTAATCGTTTGCTCTTTCTGGTAAGAAAAAAGCCCTTTAATGGTTAATGAAATAGGTATCATTCTTCAATTTGTTCTGCTCTAACTTCCTTAAATAAGGCTAAAATTTCCGGATTGGGCTGTTGTCCAGTTCTATGTGCAAAATATTGCTTAAATAACTCATCTACACTTTGACTGAGGTCAATAACTTCACCCTCCTTCGTAAATGTTTGTCCGTTTCGTACTTCAGGAATGATGGCCACAATACCTCCATGGGTCTGTAATAACAGCCTACGCTCTTCCGCTCGCATAAAATCATCACTAACCATAGTAAGTTCCACCCACGCATCTAGATGTTGACTTAACCATGCTATTGCGGTCTCGGATGTCTCAAATCGCTTTCTATACAAAGGTTTACCAGCACTAATGGCCAAACGCTCAAATTTCGCAGCTCTACCTGGTTCTACATCAACCAATACGGTATATTTTTGTTGTCCGGCCTCTGCAAAACTATAGCTCAACAGGCTACTGCTATATACAATGGGCATACGTGCCTTATCTATTTCCTGATAGCGATGAAGATGACCCAAGGCTACGTACTGAAGCTGCTCAGGTAGGTTTTCACTATAAATAGCCTGGGCGCCACCGATATGCAGTATAGGTTTTTCGTCTGCCGGTTCCTCTGGTCGAGGTTCTCCTTTTTTCATCATGAAAAGATGGGCCATTAATATATTTACACCTGCTGCATCACAATACTTATCCGCCAACTGGCGCCAGTGTTGTTCTAAAAGTAAACGTAACTCATCTTCTTCATTCTTTGCTCCTAGATAGGTCTTCATGCGATACTCATTTGCATAGGGTGTAAGCAGTAAACGCAACGGATAGTCATATTTCGGAAGCTTTAATTCCAAGTAACCAGGTTCGCTATGCGACACGTAAATACCGCTACCCACTTCCCCTACTGCTACGTGAGCATGAGGGTACCCGGCGAAAACAATTCCACAGGCCCGAGCCAGGGAATCTGGCGCGTCGATTCTGTCAGGCGAGTCGTGGTTCCCGGCAATAGCTACTACTGCACGCTTTCCGCCGCTGGTAAGCAACTTCAAGCTTTTATATAAAAGTTCTATTGATTCTGTTGATGGATTATATGCATCAAAGACATCGCCAGCCACCAATACTACATCAATCTCATGATCTTCCGCTACCTGTATGATTTCGTCAAGCACCGCCTTTTGCTCTTCCAGTCGTGAAAACCGGTCTAATCTTTTTCCTATATGCCAATCAGCAGTATGTAATATTTTCATCAGAATAATTATTGATATGACTATTGTTTTATAACGACATCAATGAGGCCGCCTCCTTATATTTTTCCTGTAATAGCAATGAAGCTTGCATGAGCTGCTTTTTTATCTGTTGCTGTTCTTTCAATAACGCACAAAAAAGCCCTTCAGTTATTTATTCCCTCCAGAACGTTAGCTCATACAGGTTCACTGAACATTTTTTAACGCAGATAGTAAATAACGCTATACAATGTATTACTTACATATTAGTGTCATCACCATAGCGTTTCTATTTTATGCATTATAGTAATTATATATAATAAACGAAAATTCTCGCGGAGAATTATTATCAGTCTCCACAGCAAAAGCCATAAGTTAAATTTATTAACGAACAACTGTCTATATTAAAGCAGCAATAGATCTATATAATCCACTAATTACCTATATATGATAGCTTTAAATAAATTTAATAATATTTTTTTAGTGGTCTGCACGCTTACTACCAATAAATTAGGCAGTTACATTAGCCCTGCTGCTGCCGTTTTGCTCCTCTGCGCTTAATTGTTCAGAATATAATCTATAAAGAGCTATATTTACGCTGTAAAACGACCCCTAATTGACACAGGAGAGACCGATAAAATTTCTTTTATATGTCAAGAATTACGTTCATATAAAAGAAATTTTATCTAAGTTTGGGCCAAAATCAATGCTTGATGACGGTATTAACTTTCACGCTTATTATGTTTCTGGGCGCTTGCTGCGCTGGTTTAATAGGTTCATTAACAGGATTGGGAGGGGGGGTAGTTATCATTCCATTATTAACGGTAGTACTTGGAGTTGACATACATTATGCTATCGGGACGGCACTGGTATCGGTAATTGCCACTTCATCGGGGTCGGCGGCGGCCTATGTGAAGGAAGGTATTACCAATATGCGATTGGGAATGTTTTTAGAAATAGCCACTACCGCCGGTGCTATTGCCGGTGCGCTACTGGCTTCGGTTGCTCCTACCAGTTTTATTGCAATCTTATTTGGTTGCACCCTTATCTTTTCCGCTATTAATTCTTTAACAAAAAAATCAGAGCATCATGTAGAAGTATCCAGCAATTTGGCAAATAAATTAAAGTTACCCAACACTTATCCAACCGCTATAGGCGTCACTTCTTATGGTACTAAAAATGTAATCGGCGGGTTCACCATGATGAGCGTAGCAGGCGTGCTGTCTGGCCTATTAGGTATAGGTTCAGGGGCTTTCAAAGTGATCGCTATGGACAATATTATGAAAATCCCGTTTAAAGTTTCCACCACTACCAGTAATTTTATGATGGGGGTTACGGCAACAGCCAGTGCTGTTATTTATCTGCAGCGGGGTTATATCGAACCGGGTATCTGCATGCCGGTGGTCATTGGGGTATTATTGGGAGCAATGGCGGGAGCCCGTATACTATTAAAGGCGAATCCAAAAAATCTACGATTGTTTTTTGCTTTTATTATTATCGGATTGGCTTTTAATATGATCTATAACGGAATAGTTGGTAATATATAAGTATGGAAAGTAAAATACGTGACCGTGATATACAATACATCATAGGCAACTTGTTAAGATACGGCGTATGGATCGCATTAAGCGTAGCGGTACTGGGGGGTATCATTTACCTTTTTAACCATGAACAGGAAACCGTACACTACGGTACGTTTATCGAGCAAAATAAAACAATTTTTGCACTCATAAGTGAGACTATTAGCGGAACTTTCTCAGGAAGTGGTGATGCCATTATACTTCTAGGGATCATACTTCTATTTCTTACGCCCATTTTAAGAGTATTCTTCTCACTGATTGCTTTCTTTATTGAAAAAGATTACCTATATGTATGTATAACTTTAATTGTGATAGGAATTATCTGCTTCAGCATTTTTTACGGCTTTGCCCATTAGTACATTTTTTATCAAAACCTCTGGCTATTTTTATTGTTATTGGTAAAAAGCTTAAACTTTCTCATGTATGACCGTATTTATTGATAGAATAATCCCCCAACTGGGTATCGATTTGTTAAATGACGCAGGAATCACCTTTGAACAACATACAGAAAACCGTGAGCTATCACAGGAAGAACTTATAGCGCGCTGTAGCAAGCACGACGCTTTACTATCTGCAGGATGGGGCCCACTTGACAAAAAGTTCATCCAAGCATGTAAACATTTAAAAGTGATATCCTTACACTCCGTTGGATACGACCGTGTAGATGTAGATGAAGCTACACATCTAAAAATCCCTATTGGTAACACACCAGATGTATTAAGTGAGGCCACGGCCGACACAGCATTTCTACTCATGTTAACGGTTTCACGAAAAGCACTATATCTTCACAAAAAAATTATAAACGGCCAGTGGGGGTTCAGTCAGCCCATAGATGATCTGGGCGTGTCATTAACCGGAAAGACATTAGGTATATTTGGCTTAGGAAATATCGGTTTTGAATTAGCATTGAAAGCAAAAGCGGCTTTTAAAATGTCGATTATTTATCACAACCGATCACATAATGAGAAAGCAGAAAACGAACTCGATGCTCGTAAGGTTACTTTTGAAGAACTTCTTGAACAAAGTGACGTATTGGCTGCTTTTTCAGCACTTACTCCCGAGACGAAAGACAAATTTAATAAAGATGCTTTTAGCCGAATGAAAAAAACGGCAATGTTTATTAACGCATCCCGAGGGGGCGTACACAACGAGAACGATTTGATTGAAGCACTTAAACAGCAAACCATTTGGGGTGCCGGACTGGATGTGACGAACCCTGAGCCGATGCAAGCCGACAATCCATTATTGTCGATGCCCAGCGTTGCTGTGTTTCCCCATATTGGCTCTGCAACAAAAGAAGCCAGAGACGGTATGGCAAAATTAGCGGCAGAAAACGTAATAGCTGCGCTGAACGGGAAAAGATTACCGCATGTCGTCAACCCAGAAGTCTATACAGAATAAACAAACACACAAACAAACAATAAACAGAATATTAAACTGTACAAAACATTTCCAACCAAACAAAACAATATTAATATAGAAAAAATTGCTAAATTAGTGCAATAAACCAATGCGCTTATGAACACCTACGGCAATCCTATATTAGAACAGCTGCCCAACCATTTAAAACAATATGTTGTAGATCAACATTACGAGCGCTACACACCCGTCGACCAGGCTGTTTGGCGTTACGTTATGCGTCAAAATTATAGCTATCTGAAAGATGTAGCCTACTACCCATACATTCCAGGTTTACGGAAAGCAGGTATAAGCATTGAGGAAATACCTCATTTACAGCAAATGAATGATCATCTTCAACAAATTGGATGGGGAGCAGTTACGGTTGATGGATTTATTCCACCCGTAACCTTTATGGAGTTTCAAGCCTATCATGTATTGGTCATAGCCGCGGATATCAGACAACTGGAACATATTGCATATACTCCGGCACCCGACATCATTCATGAGTCGTCTGGCCACGCGCCGATTATAGCGGAAAAAGCATACGCAGAATACTTAAATTACTTTGGCAAAGTAGGGGCAAAAGCCATGTTCTCCTTTAAAGATTTCCAGCAATACGAGGCCATTAGGAAATTATCCATCTTAAAGGAACAGGCAAATGCTACCGACCGGGAAATAAAAGAGGCTGAAGACCATCTCATAGACGTACAGCAGCATATGGGAGAACCTTCCGAAATGGCGTTGCTTAGTAGACTCCATTGGTGGACAGTGGAATACGGCTTGATAGGCACATTGGAAAATCCCAAAATATATGGTGCCGGTCTGCTTTCATCCATTGGGGAAAGTGTATCGTGCATGCGAGCTGATGTAAAGAAACTTCCATATAATTTGAATACCGTAAATTATCCTTATGATATTACCAAGCCCCAACCCCAATTGTTTGTAACACCAAGTTTTGAACACCTGCTGGATGTTCTTAATAATTTTGCCAATACGATGGCTTTTAGGGTTGGCGGAAAAGAAAGTGTAGAAAAAGCAATCGAATGTAAGAATGTTTGTACGGTAGTTTATAGTTCCGGTTTGCAGATCTCGGGAATATTTGTAAGTGCTAACAACCAGCACAGCCTTACTTATGTGCAAACTAAAGGTCCAACTGCACTGGCAGTCAATAATAAGCAAATTAACGGTCATGCAAAAGAACGACATAGCAGTGGTTTTGGTTCACCTGTCGGCAAGCTCGTGGATCATGAGATTTCGTTGGAAGATTTTACCGATGAGTTACTGCAATCTACTGGCATTATAAAGAATCAAGAAGTACAGCTGGAGTTTACTTCGGGCATTAAGGTGTCTGGTATAGTTAAAAACATACTATACAGGTATGGTAAGATAGTATTGATTTCCTTATCCCAATGCACTGTTCGAAATATAACGGATGAGGCGGTCTATTTTAGGCCCGAATGGGGTGATTATGAGATGGCGGTTGGTGAAAAGATCGTTTCTGTCTTTTGCGGCGCTGCCGATAAAAATGCTTATGAAGAAACCATCATACCGACGCAAACCATCATCCCTTCCCCTAATTACTCAAAAGAAACACAAGCCCTCCATCAGCTTTATCAGCATGTAAGAGATATCCGCACAAATAAATCTCCTATTGATCAACTACCGGTCATTTGGGAAAAATTGTCAACGCACTATCCGAAAGAGTGGTTATGTCCATTAGAAATTTTAGAACTACTTTTGAAACATGACGAGCTTCACGAAATAGCTCATGACATCAAACATTATTTACTCACCAAAGCTACTCAGGAAACCACGTTATCCAAGTTGATACACGATGGCTTACAGCTAGCTGCAAGAAATAACTATTCCACTCATTAATTATTTACAACAGTAACACTTTCCAGGCTTTTTCAACATCTCCTACGTCTAGTAGCTCAGCGGCCTTGCGATGTAAATGAATTTCTAAGGTCGCGCGGTCGCCGATAAATGCGTTCAATAAATCCCTAATCTCAGGTTCAAGTCTCAGTGCGTCTACCTGTTGCTCATTTGGTAGTTGTTCTATATTTCCCAATTGTCCCAAATGGTTTCCTGTTAACACGGTCGATTGGCGAATCTGTCGAGGAACTTGATCGACGCCAATTCCAAGTTTTCTCAAAGGCTTTGCCACTTCAAATAAATTTTGCCGGTCAACACGGCAGTACCAATCACCACCAAGCCTTGCCACCAAATCTAACTTCGCTTGATCTATCTCACCATCTTCGCCGAATACTTCTTCCTTGATATGCATCAAAAGAACTTCAGCCAACACCATATTACCGGCTCCAGGTGTATCTCCAAAAGATATAACATCCTTTACCTTGCACTCCAATTGTACTGGTGATTCAGCTACCCTTGGTGGTCTAATCATAGTAGCAGGTATCGGCGTTAACCCCGCTTTCACGAATTCATCAATACCTTTTCCATATTCTGTACTGGCTAGCGACTGTTGTTGCACTAAATTATAATTCACAATATTGATAACCACTTCAGGCACCTCTTTTATATTTTCCAATGTGTGTTTAGTTGTACCATCACGCATGCGTCTCAGTGGAGAAAAAACACAGATCGCCGGATTATGACTCACAATATTAAAATAGCTAAAGGGGCTCAAATTTATATTTCCTTCCTTATCAATTGTGCTTGCGAAACAGATAGGCCGCGGAGCCACAGCATGTTTTAATATATGTTCAAACGCCACTGAAGATGGTGTTAATGTTTTTATCGTCATTATTTATTCTTTTTTTTTGAATATTCGCAAAGTATTATCTTCTGACACAATTGTATTGGTCAAGACTCCCAATCCGGTCACCTCCAAGGTTACCGTATCATTCGGACATAACCACTGTTCCTTATAATCCGGATTCGCACGCTTGGCCGTTCCATTAATTTCGAGTAAACAACCCGTTCCCACAGTTCCTGAACCTATAATATCACCAGGAAAAAGTGTTGCTCCATAAGAACAACGTTCAATAATTTCGGCAAAGGTCCACTGCATATCACACATGTTACCGTTCGAAATCTGTTCTCCGTTTAACGCGGCGGTCATACGAAGATCAAAGAGCTCTCCTTCATGTCCTAAAGGAGTGTCCAATAAATAGGGTGCCAATTCATCTGGCGTTACGAGCCAAGGCCCAAAGGTGGTAGCAAAATCTTTCCCTTTTGCCGGCCCTAAACTAAGCTTCATTTCTTCCATTTGTAAAGAACGAGCGCTAAAATCGTTCATGATCATGTAACCGGCAATATGCTCCCCAGCATCCTGCGCACTGATATTACGTCCTTTCTTATTTAAAACAACAGCTATTTCTAACTCGAAATCCAGCTTTTGAAAATGATCTGGCATACAAAAGATATCACCCTGACCATAAACTGCCTGATGATTGGAAAAATAAAACACAGGAAACTGATCAAATTCAGGAATCATGTCCAAGCCACGATTTGACCTAGAAGTTTGCACATGTTGTCTGAAAGCGTAAGCATCGCGTACTGAAGATGGGTATGGTACAGGAGCTGATAGACACGCTACGTCTACACTTGGAAAGCGGGCCGGATCTTGAAGAATCTGTTCTTCCACGCGCCTGGCTGCATCCATCATTCGCTCTCCTCCCATCAAAAAATCGTTCATATTAGCCATAATTTGATAATTACATGCATTTAAATCATATATACCATTTATAGTATATAAGCCGATACGATAATGTTTATCAAGCAGAAAAGAAACTATTTTCATTTATCAGACTTTTATATTCGCTGGTCGTTTGTTTTTCAAATCTATGATTTTTACAATAAACTACCTTTTTTAAGCACCATTTTTATTAAATTTGTAAAAACCATTAAAACCTCGCGTATGCTTACCATTGTAAACATATTATCTGGCAATAAAAGCATCGGCAAATCACTGTTTACAAGAGCTTTGCTGGCAAAGATTGTATTTGCACAATACTAACATTTTTGCTCATTAGTTTGCTTCATTAACAAACGTTTTCTTTACCAATTTTTACACCTTTAGACAAGTTAAACACTAAAAACTAATTCATTATGCCTATATATCATCAAGCAGGGAATATACCTACTAAACGACATACTGTTTTTCGGAAACCCAATGGCAAACTCTATGCGGAGGAACTGGTATCCACCCATGGTTTCTCCAGTATGTATTCTTTGGTATATCACTGCCATCCACCTACCATGGTAAAACATATTGGCGAGGCTCAACCCATAGCTCCGAAAATAGCACGCGAAAAACATTTAAAACATACCAGCTTAAAAGGTTTTGAAATAAAGCCAGCAGGAGATTACCTAGAAAGCAGAAAACCAGTACTGGTTAATAATGATCTCTATATTTCTTTAGCGGCCCCTCAGCAATCCATGCATAGCTATTTTTATAAAAACAGCCAAGCTGACGAAATTATTTTCATACATGAAGGTAGTGGCATATTAAAAACCGGCTACGGTGAGATCCCATTTTCGTATGGCGATTACCTCATAATACCTAGGGGAATTATTTATCAATTAGTTTTTAATAATACGGAAAATCGTTTATTCATTGTTGAATCGTTCAGCCCAATACGTATACCAAAACGGTATAGGAATGAATTTGGACAACTTATGGAGCATGCACCCTATTGTGAGCGGGATATTCGCAGGCCACAGAATCTGGAAACACATGATGAAATGGGAGATTTTGAGGTCTTCATAAAAAAGCAAGACCATATATACCCCTATGTCTATGGAACACATCCATTTGATTTTGTTGGTTGGGACGGTTACCATTATCCCTGGGCATTTTCTATTCACGATTTTGAACCAATTACCGGTCGACTACATCAACCGCCCCCGGTACATCAAACTTTTGAAGCCGACAACTTCGTCTTATGCAGTTTTTGTCCGAGAATGTACGACTACCATCCCCAATCCATTCCTGCTCCCTATAATCATAGCAATGTCGATTCAGATGAGGTACTGTATTATGTAGACAGTGATTTTATGAGCCGAAAATCGGTATCTCGCGGACAAATCACCTTACATCCAGCTGGAATACCCCACGGACCACATCCGGGAACAGTGGAAAAAAGCATTGGGCAGCAAAAAACAAAAGAATTAGCCGTTATGATAGACCCTTTCCGACCATTGATGTTAACCGCGGAAGCTATTGCAATCGAAGACCCTAAATACTTTAAATCCTGGAACGAACATTAGATACATGGGTTGGACATACGGTAGACCATGCAAGTGAAATAATAAAGATAAAAAAGATATGAATACACCAACATTTGCTGAGAAAATAGCAAAAGCGCAAGACTTCTTACCTATTAATGGAACAGACTTTATAGAGTTTTATGTAGGAAATGCCAAACAAGCGGCACACTATTATAAAACAGCATTTGGCTTTCAATCAGAGGCTTATGCCGGACCGGAAACTGGCGTACGTGACCGGGTGTCTTATGTATTGAAACAAGGTAAAATACGATTGGTATTAACATCAGCCCTTCGATCTGATCATCCAATATCCGATCATATCAGAAAACATGGCGACGGGGTGAAAGTGTTAGCATTATGGGTAGATGATGCCCAAAAATCATATGGAGAGACGATAAAAAGAGGTGCCAAATCCTATCAGGCACTAGAAACCCGTACAGACGGATATGGTGAAGTAAAAACAGCAGGAATTTATACTTATGGAGAAACCGTACACCTCTTTGTTGAAAGAAAAAATTATACTGGGACCTTTATGCCGGGATTTACGCCATGGAAAAGCGATTATCAACCATTTGAAAGCGGTTTACTATATATCGATCACTGCGTGGGTAACGTAGGCTGGAATAGAATGAATGAAACAGTTAAATGGTATGAAGAAGTGATGGGCTTTGTAAATATTCTGTCTTTTGATGACAAACAAATCAACACGGAATATTCAGCGTTGATGAGCAAGGTAATGAGCAATGGGAATGGCTATGTTAAATTTCCTATCAACGAACCGGCAGAGGGTATTAAAAAATCACAAATCGAAGAATACCTGGAATTTTATGAAGGAGAAGGTGTACAACACGCTGCACTCGCAACCAAAGACATTTTATATACGGTGAAGCGATTAAAAGAAAATGGTGTTGAGTTTCTAAGCCCTCCCCCCACATCATATTATGAAATGTTGCCAAGCCGGGTTGGTAAAATAGATGAGGAAATCGAATCATTACAAGCTTTAGGTATATTGGTAGACAAAGATGAAGAAGGGTATCTGTTACAAATATTTACTAAACCTCTTCAGGATAGACCTACCCTATTCTTCGAAATTATTCAAAGAAAGGGAGCGCAGAGCTTTGGAGCAGGAAATTTCAAAGCGCTGTTCGAAGCACTCGAACGCGAGCAGGAAAAAAGAGGAAACTTATAGTACTTATTACAAAACAGCCTAACATAAGTTAGGCTGTTTCTGAAGACTAAGAAAAAATAATATATATATTAAACTTTCTTTACATTTACTGCTTGTTGACCTTTTCTGCCATCAGCAACTTCAAACTCAACATCATCATTATCTCTTATGGCATCAATCCCTCCATGCACATCTTTAAAGTGAACAAAAATGTCGGTTCCATCCTCTTGAATGATAAACCCAAATCCTTTTTGGGCATTAAACCATTTAACTTTTCCGGTTTTCATTAATAAAAATATTTGTTGTGTACTAATTTATTGCGAAGCCTATACCTTAATACCCTTGTGAAGTATTCATAATTTAGGAGTCACAAAGTTAATTCTATAAATCTGGGCTTAAAGAAACGGTCCGCATCAACTACCAACAGAAAAAGTCGAACAACTGGCCGCAAAACGGAACAAAGTTTATTTAAACAATACCAAACCTACTATAAAATTTTTAAAATTTCAATTATTGTATAAAAAATTAAAAAAAGCTAACGGCTTTTAGATATTAGCTGTTAGCTTTTCTATTTTAACGTTTACGAACAAGCAACAGTTAACAATTATTAGCTGAACATTGTGAATAAACTATCGTCTCATTACCTATTCGGCTGCGGCGTGGTGCGTAAATAGGATTTTATCTCCGTATAGCCCTTTGGAAATTTCGCGGGTATATCTTCGGTTTTTATCGCAGGCACGACAATAACGTCTTCCCCGTCTTTCCAATCGGCCGGAGTTGCAACACTATAGTCAGCAGTCAGCTGTAAAGAATCAATCACTCGTAAAATCTCTTGGAAATTCCTCCCTGTTGATGCTGGATATGTAATAGTTAATTTAACTTTTTTATCTGGTCCGATAATATATACTGATCTTACAGTTGCTGTCGCAGAAGCGTTCGGGTGAATCATTCCGTAAGCCTCTGCAATCTTCCTGTCCTTATCTGCGATAATCGGAAAATTAACTTCAACATGCTGAGTCTCATTAATATCTTTAACCCAGCCTTTATGATCTTCTATGTCATCTACGCTCAGCGCCAGCACCTTCACATTTCGCTTATCAAACTCCTCTTTCAGAGCTGCCGTTTTACCTAATTCAGTAGTACACACTGGGGTATAATCCGATGGGTGCGAATAAAGCACCACCCAGCTATTACCTGCATAATCGTAAAAATCGATATTTCCTTCTGTTGTAACCGCTTGGAAATTGGGAGCGGTATCACCTAATTGTAGACTCATTATATCCTCCTAGTTTAATTCATACAAAGTATATCAAATTAATCGACTTTTATTGACAATAACAAATTTAAGTCGCTAAATATTTAAGTCGCCTGTTATACTAATGTAAAAACTGCCCATCTAATCTAATTACGTTGTTAACTGCAAAAAAGCCTTATTCATTAGAATTCATCTTTCAATTTGATATATAAGCGTTCGAATACAATAAAATTCTCCATGTAAATTCGATGTCTATCCTGATCGGGGTAAAACTCGGCAATAGGGAAATCACTTTCGTCCCAAAGCTTAAAGCCGTCTATGAGACGTAATGCTTCCATCCCAACAATTGCCGCTCCCATTGCTGAACTTTCCACCGTCCTTTTGACACATACTTTTTTATTGAAAATATCTGATAACATTTGTATCCAAACACCGGAACGGGCAAAACCTCCGCTTGCTAAAAGCAGGTCAATCGCACCAACAGTTTCTTCCAGCGCTTTTCCTATACTATACATACCAAAAATGATTCCTTCCATAATTGCCCTAATGAAATGAGCCTTGCGATGATGCATCTGTATTCCAAAAAACACTCCTTTAGCTTTTGCATCCCAATAAGGGGCACGCTCTCCGGCTAAATAAGGCAGAAAAATAAGGCCTTCAGACCCTGCGCTTATGGTGCTCGCTTCTGCCGTGAGTAAAGGAATAGTAATATTAAGTGGCTGCTCATTATCGGAAATAAATCCATTTTGAAACCATTGAAGTATATTACCTCCGTTATTAACAGCCCCACCTAAAACAAAAATTTCCGGGGAAATGACATAACTGAAAATACGACCTTTTGGATCCGTAGAAGGTTCCTCAGATACGAGACGGATAGCACCACTGGTACCTATGGTAACAGAAGCAAGTCCAGCCGTTACAGCGCCTGCTCCTAAATTTGCCAAGCAGCCATCGCTCCCTCCTACTATGAATGGAACATTATCGTCTATTTGCATGAGATCTGCATAATATGGAACCAGCCCGTGTAAAATATGGGTGATGGGAACCAATGTAGAAAGTTGCTCCGGAGAAATCCCCGCAACTTCAAGCGCAGGAGCGTACCACCGCTGTGTACGTGTTTCTAATAATCCGGTTGCAGATGCTATTGAAAAGTCAATCACGTATTGTCCAAACAATTTAAAGAAAACGTATTCCTTTATGGAAATAAATTTATGTGCGCTATCAAAAGTATCTTTCATATGGACTTGCATCCAACCTATTTTGCAAAGGGGTGACATCGCATGAATGGGCGTTCCAGTGTTCATATAAATATCGTGTCCTATTGAGCTGGCTTTGAGGTCAGCAGCAAAAGGTTCACTTCTTGTATCAGCCCAGATAATACAATTTGTTAAAGGTGTTCCCTTTTGATCTACCACTATAAGGCCGTGCATGGCACTACTGAAACTTACTCCTAACAAAGAGGTCACTGAAAATCTTTGTTTCATTAATAGGCAAACCTGTGTTATACATGTCACCACAGCATCAAATAAACATTCGGGCTCCTGCTCACAATAGGTTGGTCCAGAAGATATAATAGGATACGTTACGCGGTATTCTACCAAGCTTTTACCAAATAAATCAAAAGCAATCGCCTTTGTACTTGAAGTTCCTATATCTACCGCAACTATATATTTCATTTATTTATTTTTAACATTAGCTCCTTAACATTAGCATGAGACTTTTATGTACCAACAGGCTTGTCTCTCCTTATCAAAAGTACCATCAGGTAATAAAAATAAGAGAAATACATCATTTACCGTTCTTTTAGAAAAGAAAAAAACTTTGTGTCCAAGAAGCAGCACCACCAAAAAT
Organism: Olivibacter sp. SDN3; assembly: GCF_014334135.1. Classification (NCBI taxonomy): domain Bacteria; kingdom Pseudomonadati; phylum Bacteroidota; class Sphingobacteriia; order Sphingobacteriales; family Sphingobacteriaceae; genus Olivibacter; species Olivibacter sp. SDN3. The sequence continues at coordinate 3,919,444 of NZ_CP060497.1, read as the reverse complement.
GTATCAAAGATTATTTTTTTTGACATATTCATTATCCAAAAAACCATTTTCACCAGTAACTTCGCAAAGTTTTGTTCAAACACATATAATATCAAATGATGCAAGAGACGCAGCTGCTAAAATTAGAGCTAGCAATACGACCCTATAAGGAACAAATAGTTAACCATCCATTATACAAAGCTATTAAATCTATAGACGATTTAAATATCTTTATGGAATACCACATCTACGCGGTTTGGGATTTCATGTCGCTGCTTAAGGCTCTCCAACGAAATTTAACCTGTGTAGATCTACCTTGGTTTCCGACAGGTGACGCAGATACCCGATATCTCATTAATGAAATAGTGACGGGGGAAGAGTCTGATATTGACCATAAAGGAAGACGTAAAAGTCATTATGAGTTATATTTGGAAGCAATGGAACAAAGCGGCGCTGATAGAAAAGGCATGTTAGCTCTTGCACAACAATTAAAGGCAGGAAAAAACCTGGAAGAAGCGCTCGAAGATAAGCAGATACCCAACGCTGCAAACCTATTCATCAAGCATACATTCGATACTATCCGAAGTAGTAAAACGCATGTACAATCAGCGGTATTTACTTTTAGTAGAGAAGATCTGATCCCCGATATGTTTATCGCTATTATAAACGATCTAAATGCACAATTCCCGAAAAGTATCAGTATTTTTAAATACTATCTGGAACGACATATAGAAGTAGATGGGGACCATCACAGCAATTTAGCCTTGGAAATGACAAGCAAATTGTGCGGCGACTCGGACGCCAAATGGGACGAGGCCATAACAGGAGTAAAAGAGGCCTTATCTGTGCGTATCCGTTTATGGGATGATGCTTTAGAAGATATCCTGGCAAAAAGAACCGTGGAAATTTAAACTTCCAGCACTAAACCATCATACGCTAAACTCATATTGCTGGGCAGTTCTGTCAACACCTCTTGATGAAGCCCCAGTCGGTGACTAATATGGGTAAAATAAGTTTGGTCGGCATTAATTTGTTTGGCCAAAGCAATAGCTTCGTCCAAAGTAAGATGAGAAATATGTGGTTCTTTTTGCAAAGCATTCAATACCAACACTTTTGTTCCCCGTACCTTTTCCAAGGAAGCATCAGGAAGCGTTTTTACATCTGTTAGATAGGTGAAATCTCCAAATCGATAGCCTTTGATGGGTAACTTGTAGTGCATAACATCAATAGGTTGTACTTGAGCGTCTCCTATAGCAATGAGCTGATTACCTACATCCTTTAAGTTAATTTGCGGTATACCAGGGTATTTGTGTGGAGCAAAAATATAATAAAACTCACGTTTCAATGCGTCTTGCACTAAATGATCTCCATAAACGTCTATCGCCGTTCCTTGAAAATAATTGAATGCACGCACATCATCCAAACCTGCAATATGGTCTTTATGGGCATGTGTGTAAAGAACGGCATCCAAATGCTTTACTTCTGCTCTTAACATTTGATAGCGGAAGTCAGGGCCAGTATCTATCACCAACGTTTTCCCTTGTACATGAATTAAAATTGAGGAGCGAAGACGTCTATTGCGGGCATCATCTGACGTACAGACACGGCAATTACAAGCAATTACAGGTACCCCCTGAGATGTTCCGGTTCCTAAAAATTCAATTATCAAAGCGTTTGTTTTATTGTATAATAAAATTGCTTCTGCTTTTCATCAAGCTTAGAAGTATCTGGATCGATCGTTTTTAGCAAATCAAGCAAAGAATTTATTTTCACTTCAATATTAGAAAATCGATTTACAACAATAACCTTGCTGCTTTGCAACATGCAAGAACCAGTTCTAAAATTACCTTTTTCATAGCGAACTTTATAACCCATACGCTTAAACAAGGCTTCCAGTTTATCTAACGTATTTTGTGTAAAAGGCAACAATTTTAAAACGCTCTAGTGATTGTTAAATATACTATTTTGACTACCAATATTCCTCTAGATAACATTATGAAGTGTAATTATCTCAAATCTACCAATTCCATTCCGGGATAGTCGCCCTTGTCAAATATAAAAGTTTTCGCTGCAAATTGTTGATTAGGGTTTAATTTCACGATGGTATAGGTATACCTTGCTCCACTCTTATCAAAAACAGTGGCATCGTAAATCTGACTAATGGCCTTATCAATTCTCAATCTAACTTTAAAAAACTGTTTTTTACTATCTTCTGGTGTAAGTTCAATGACACTCAATGTCTTGTTGTTAACTTTTTCGTCTTGAGCTGAGGCGTATTTAAAACCTTTTCTATAGAATGTAAAAATATTTGTTGGTGTTAACGATTCTACTTCTTCGTTATTTACATTAGTTAACTGTACTTCCTGTTCTTCTTTTAACACCGTCCATTGTACCTTACCATCTGAAATCATTTCCTGATCCTGCATAGAAATACGGTACCTATTTGATTTCGGTTCTAAAAGCAATTCCCCCTTGTCATTTACCGTTACCTGCTGTTGATGGTTAGTCCCTTTTATAGCAAAATCAATTTTCACCGTACTATACGACTGGTATTTTTTGCTGACAGCGTTTAATAATTTTTGCGCTTCAGGATCATGCTGTGCAAAAGCCATCATAATACAAGAAACCAGTGTTACAACTGAGATTATACGTTTCATCTGTTTATTTTTTTTATCCAATGGTTAAGTACCTAACAAAGGCAGTATCCTTCGAGGATTCATATCCAAATAGATCAAAAATCCTTTTTACCCAAAGTCTCCAAAAACTGTTCCAAGGAATATTCATCCGGGTAAAGTACTTCCCTGGCTTTGCTACCTTCAAAAGGACCTACAATCCCCGCGGCCTCTAACTGATCGATAATACGTCCAGCACGGTTATAGCCCAGTTTTAATTTTCGTTGAATCAATGAGGTAGAACCCTGTTGATGCAACACAATCAAACGAGCGGCGTCTTCAAACAGGGCATCGCGGTCATTGACAAGATCAACGTCCCCTAAACCACTACCCTCTCCGTTTTCATCAATGTATTCAGGAAGCATAAATGCTGAAGCATAACCACGTTGTGCACCAATAAACTCCGATATTTCTTCTACTTCTGGGGTATCAACAAAAGCACATTGAATACGGATCAGATCACTCCCGGTAGAAAGTAGCATATCTCCCCTACCTATCAGTTGGTCGGCACCCCCCGAGTCTAAAATTGTCCGGGAATCAACCTTTGATAGCACCCTAAAGGCTAACCGTGCAGGAAAGTTGGCTTTAATAGTACCAGTGATGATATTCACTGATGGTCTTTGCGTGGCAATAACCAAGTGGATACCCACGGCACGGGCTAATTGGGCGAGGCGCGCGATAGGAGCCTCCACTTCCTTTCCTGCCGTCATCATTAAATCCGCAAACTCATCCACGATAAGCACAATAAACGGCATAAATCGATGTCCATCTTCCGGGTTCAACCTTCTGTTAATAAATTTGTTATTATACTCCCTTAAATTCCGTACCTGCGCATTTTTTAATAAATCATAGCGCTGATCCATCTCCACGCATAGCGAATTAAGCGTATTGATAACCTTTTTGGTGTCTGTTATAATGGCATCTTCCTCACCCGGTAATTTGGCCAGGAAATGGCGTTCGATTGTTTTAAATAGCGACAACTCTACCTTTTTAGGATCTACCAGCACGAACTTTAATTCTGCTGGATGCTTTTTATAAAGTAATGAAGTAATTATCGCGTTAATACCTACAGACTTACCTTGTCCGGTAGCTCCAGCTACCAATAAGTGAGGCATTTTAGCCAGGTCGGCAATATATACCTCATTTGATATGGTCTTACCCAAGGCAATAGGCAGGTCCATATCAGTATGTTGAAACTTCTCAGTAGCCAAAACCGAACGCATGGCAACCATCTCAGGTTTGGTATTAGGCACCTCAATACCTATCGTACCTTTACCTGGCATAGGTGCAATAATACGGATACCCAAAGCAGCCAGACTTAACGCAATATCATCTTCTAAGTTTTTTATCTTCGATATTCTTACTCCCGGCTTTGGTATAATTTCATAAAGCGTAACGGTCGGACCGATAGTAGCCTTTATTTTATCAATTTCGATATTATAATTGGCTAAGGTATCTACAATTTTATCCTTATTAGCCTCTAATTCTTCGTTATTAACCACAATCTTGCCCGACCCATAATCTCGTAAAAGATCGAGGTGAGGGTGTTGGTATCCCGAGAGATCTAATTTTGGATCGTACTGACCAAACTGTTCCACTAAGGTATCCGCTGCCGTTAATGTCTTTTCTTCCTTAACCTCCTCCACCATTAGATTAGGCGTCTCCTTTACCGCGTTCGACGGTGTGCTTTTCTTCGGTTCTTCCGCTTCCGATGGCATTGCTTCAAACTCAAAAGAAGGGCCTTTCTCTGGTTCAGCTGGCTCTTCGGTTGCACTTTTCGGTTTGACCGCTAAGTTCTGCGACAGTCTTTGTCCATCTTCCTCGATAGCTTTTTCTTCATTTTTCAATTGATTTCGATGAAAATCTGTCTGTTGATCCTGTTCTTTTACATCCATATGAATCTTTTCATCTTCCGAATCCAAAACTTCTCCATCCTCTTCATGAAGCATTACTTTCTTTTGCCGTTCTGGTAGCTTAAAATCAATATTAAAAGCAATTATCAATACTGTTAAGCCAACAAATAATAATAAACCACCAACGCCTGCCGAACCAATTTGGGCTTCTAATATCCTATTCGACCAAAACCCAAATGATCCCTCAAGAAAATGAGGATAATCTGTTATAAAACCATGAAAGAAACCAATGGTAACCGAAATAAAGAGCAAGAGAAAAAAACCATAGCTAAAAGTTTTATCTAAAGGCAATAATTTCACTTTAAACAACAATCGATAGCCTATCACAAAAAAAACACCAATAAACAAAAAAGAAGCTATGCCAAACCATTCAAAAATGAACTGATGAGCTAATAATGCTCCCAATTTCCCGAGCCAATTCTCCACCATTGCTTCCTTGAAGCCCAATATTTCCAATTCCTCACGTGTCTTGAACAAAGTCGACCACCCACCGTTAGCTGCAGAAACATAACTTTGGTCGTTTTGCCATGTAAACAGATAAGAAGTAAAAGCTATCAAAAAATAAAGTGATAACACCAAAAAAAACAGTCCTGCAATTTTTACCGCTTTACTTGTTTCAAAGTTTACTTTCTTTGAAAACAAACCTCCTTCACTTGGTTTTTCCTTGCGAGGCGATCTGGAAGAAGCCGAGTTTTTAATTTTCGCTTCGTTTCTCATCGCACTGGATCTAAACTGATTACCTTTTAAAGACATTAATCTATAATAATTCGTTGGTACAAACTTATGGATTTTTTCGGACGAAGAACCATTCCATTATTTAAAAAAATATCAAACGCTGTAGCACTTTCTGCCAATAAACCGTTAAACAACTAGCTATATAAAAAATATTAGTAAATAATGTTGCTTGTGTGAATGTATGAATATACACCTTTTATTTAAAAAATTTAAAAACAACTATCGATACATTTTTTTTATCGTCCTATTGCTTTCATTAAGTGCTTGTTTAAAAGATAATGACGCGCAACATGGAAGCATTCCCGGAACCTTAGTATCCATAGTCCATGCTTCTCCCGATGCGGGACCACTTGTAATGGGCATCAATGGTAGTAGAATAGATAATCAATCGTTTAACTTTGGTAACCGTATCATTTATCAATTATTATACCCGGGATCTTATCAGTTTCAAACAAACCGGGCAGCAGATAACAAAGCGCTAGACATTAAGCATTGGAGTCTTCAGGCTGGCATGTGTTATACCATCTTTGCGACAGATCGGGTAGACTCACTCGAATTATTAGGTGTTCGGGATTTTGAATACGGAGATCAGCCTTTAGAAAACCACTCAAAAGTGAGGTTTATTAATTTATGTCCTGATTCTCTTTCATTGGACTTAGAAGCGAGCAGTATAGACACTTTATTGGCCAATAATAAAAAATTTAAGGAAAACACCCCATTTGGTGATATTCCAGCCATCGACAGTAGTGCGGTCTATAGGCTCAACATACTAAATCACGAGAGCAACACCTCTTTGACGAGCCTGGAATTCAGGCCAAAAGAAGGAAAATATTATACCATAATGGCCAGTGGCTTTATGGAAACCGAGGATGATGCGCAAAAATTCAAAGCATTTATTCTCGAGCACGATTAGGTTGATTGAAGTCCATCGCTTTCCCCTTAAGATGGACTGCCGCCCTATCCCTGGGGCGGCTTTTTTTTGATATACGCGCTATTTTAACTATATTTGCAATCTTCGTATTAGGGGCCTTACGTATTAAGTAAAGTTCCGTCTTAAAGTTTCACCATTTAACTCCGCGAAAGATTGAAAAAAATTAGTGTGATTGGGGGCGGCAGCTGGGCCACTGCTTTAATTAAGATTTTTGCTGAAAACAAAATTGATATAGCCTGGTACCTACGAAAAAAAGAATACGTTGACAGCCTCTTAGAATCTGGAAGGAATAAGAATTACCTTAGTTATCTCCAACTTCCTATGCAACACATATCTGCTTCTCACCACTTAGATGAAGTAATCCAACAAGCTGAAATTCTTCTCTTCGCTGTTCCAAGTGCCTATTTAGCGGGAGTCGCGAGCGAAATAACTCCTGGGGATGTCGTGAATAAGAGAATCATCACTTCAATTAAAGGCACCTTAAATGGACAACATGTTTTGCCTTCCTCCTACCTAGCGGATCGCTTCGGAATAAGCATGGATCAACAAGCCATCATAGCGGGCCCTTGTCATGCAGAAGAAATTGCCATGGAACGCAAAACCTATATCACTATAGCGTCAAGAAACCAGAAATTTGCTCAGGAACTCCAACAATCCATCAATTCTTCCTATCTGGTAACACATACTAGCAATGATCCTATTGGTATAGAGTATGCTGCTATTTACAAAAATATTATCGGTATAGCCTGTGGAATAGCAAAAGGACTTAACTACGGCGATAATTTTCAGGCGGTGATTGTTTCGAATGCGATCAATGAACTGTCGCAATTTCTCAACTCCTTAAAACTAGATTCCATTAAAATAGCCACATCCGCCTATTTAGGCGATTTGCTGGTAACCGCCTATTCTAATTTCAGTCGTAACAGAACTTTCGGAGAAATGATTGGAAGAGGTTACTCTGTACAGCTGGCTAAATCACAAATGAGCATGGTTGCAGAAGGATATAACGCCGCAAAAGGAATTTATGAGGTAGCAAAAAAAATACGGGCGCATACACCTATTGTCTCTACAGTATATCGTATTTTGCATAATCATATTTCTCCCTACGTTGAATTTAAAATACTGGAAAGCCAGCTGCTGTAATACCTAATCTTCTATTGCAGCTTTAAAATTAAAACAAAAACAAATTTACCTTAAAAAAAAACAATATGATGTTACTTGCTACAGATCTAGACGGAACGTTTTTAGGTGGAAAGAATGTAGATCGATTAAACTTATATCGACTCATTCAAAAACACCAGGATATACGCCTGGCGTTTGTAACAGGCAGAGGGTTAGAATCGGTCATGCCGTTATTAAACGACCCTATCATCCCCAATCCTGATTATATTATATGCGACGTGGGTGCTACTATATTAAATGGTAGAACAATGGAGCCTATAGAACCTATACAGTCTCAAATTGAAAAGAAATGGCCTGGCATATTTACCTTTCGTGACGAACTACAGCACATCGAGGGCCTACAATTTCAAGAAGTACCGCAGCAGCGCCGATGCTCGTTCTACTATGAAAAGGATACCGACATCAAAGCTATCGAAGAAATTGCTGCTAAATACGGTTGTGATGTACTCCTATCAGCCGGACAATATTTAGATATTCTTCCCGGTGGAATTAACAAGGGGGAAACCTTAAAACAATTAGTTAAAACACTCAACTTTCCACCAGACATGGTATTGGTTGCCGGCGATACGATGAACGACTTGTCTTTATATGAAACTGATTATAAAGGCGTTGTCGTAGGAAGAGCAGAACCACTTCTGATAGATGCAACCGCACAATTAAAAAACACCTATCATGCAAAAGCAGAAGGCGCGGGAGGCATTTTGGAATCAATGTTACATTACCCAGCGTTTAAAAGTTATTATAGAGAAGCAAAAAAGGCAAAAAAAAGCAAGCAGGCGGGAGAACCTCAGCTATTGATGGTATACCACCGCCTACCATTTGATAAGGAAATTATAAATGATGAAGAAATAAGAGTTCCTCCCAAAAGTCCTAACGGCATTATACCTTCTTTACTGGGCTTTTTCGAGAATGGACGGCCAGGAGTTTGGGTTGGAGAAGAGGAAGAAAAGAATAAACATACTAGCCGCGCCGTTAAAAAACAATTCATTGATGAGAAAAAATATCCCAACTTAACAGCTTCAATTATATCACTTCCTAAAAAGGACATCGATCTTTTTTACAGAGTGTTCTCTAAAGAGGCCTTTTGGCCAACCATTTTTTCATTTATCGATCGGGCGAAATTCAATCATGAACATTGGGCACATTATGTAAGGATAAATAAGCTATTTGCCGAGCGCGTAGCTGAAGAAGCTGACCAAGGAGCACTTGTTTGGGTACATGAATATAATTTATGGATGGTACCTGCCTTTTTACGACAATTACGACCCGATGTTAAAATAGGTTTCTTTCACCATACAGCCTTTCCCCCTGCGGATATATTCAACATCATCCCCTGGCGTCGGGAAATAATAGGAAGTCTATTACAATGTGATTTTGTAAGTTTTCATATTCCGCGATACGTCGAAAATTTTGTAGATGTATTGCGTAGTCATTCTCCAGTAAACGTGATAAAGAAAATCAATGCAGCAAAACAATTCCTCACGTATAGCTGCGCCTTGGGCATCGATCAAATGACCAAAGAAATAGAGGTTGGCAACCGGCGTATAAGGCTTGGCGCGCAACCCGTAGGAGTCAATATTAAAAATATCACACGCATCTATCATCAGAAGAAAACACAACAACGTATAGAAAGCCTGAAAAAAAGAACACAGGGTAAACACATCGTCTTATCTGTTGAACGACTGGATTACGTCAAAGGACCTCTAGAAAAAATAGAAGCATTTGGTGAGTTTTTGGAAGAGTATCCGGAGTTTCATGGCAAAATAGAACTTATTAATATCTGTACCCCGCCCTCTCAGGGAATGAAAATCTATGAAAAAACGCAAAGAGAGCTGGAGCAGGCTGTTGGGGAAATAAACGGCAAATATTCAAGTCTAGAATGGACACCTATACGATTTTTTTTCCGATCGGTGCCCTTTGAGGAGGTAATCACTTACTACGCCATCGCCGACATCGCATGGATAACTCCACTACGAGACGGGCTTAACCTTGTTGCCAAAGAGTACGTAGCCGTTCAAGGACTAAATAAAGATGCTAACGGCGTACTGGTTATCTCAGAATTTGCGGGCGCATCGGTGGAACTTCCCTACGCGATCCTGACCAATCCTTACGATCCGAAAAACATGAAGGAAAGCCTGTTACAGGCTCTTACCATGGAGGCTGGCGACCGCAAATTACGCATCCAAAGGCTCTATGAGACTGTGAGCCATTATGACATTGAACATTGGGGCAAAGAGTTCATCCACGAATTGGAAGCTGCGGCAAAAGCATAAATAAAAGCAGGCTTTGTAAAATTATTTTGCATAAGCTTGCTTTTATTAATTATTAGCTTTACCTTTGCGCCTTCCTTAGGCAATGAAGCCTAACGTTTTTTGAATTTCATGAACCCATTTAGTCAATTGGGAATCCGTCATGATGTTGTTAATGCCGTTACAGAGTTAGGGTTTGAGAACCCAACTCCCATCCAGGAGCAAGCTATTCCAGCACTCCTTACAGGCAGCAGCGATTTTGTCGGATTGGCCCAAACAGGAACCGGCAAAACCGCAGCATTTGGCCTGCCGTTGTTAGAATTATTAGACTTTTCGCAAAATCTGCCCCAGGCACTGATACTTTGCCCTACGCGCGAATTATGTTTGCAAATCGCTAATGATTTAAAAAAATTCTCTAAAAATATCGATAATGTGCACGTCGTAGCAGTATACGGTGGAGCTAACATTAGCGATCAATTACGTCAGATTCGCCGTGGTGTACAAATTGTTGTAGCAACACCAGGACGGATGTTAGATATTATTGGCCGCAAAGCAATCGATTTTTCTGGAGTACGCTACGTAGTATTGGATGAAGCAGATGAAATGCTCAACATGGGCTTTCAGGAAGACATTAATAATATCCTTTCAACAACTCCCGAAGAGAAAAAAACTTGGCTGTTTTCTGCCACAATGCCGGCAGAAGTTCGTCGCATTGCGAAGAACTACATGACTGATCCTTTTGAGCTTACCGTTGGTACGAAAAATACCGGTAATGTAAACATCGATCACGAATATTATGTGGTTAAACCGCGTGATAAATATGCAGCCTTTAAACGTATTGTAGATTTTAATCCAGAAATATTTGGAATTGTTTTCTGCCGTACTAAAATTGAAACGCAGGAAATTGCGGAGGCCCTCATAAAAGATGGTTATAATGCTGACGCCCTGCACGGAGATTTGTCGCAACAACAACGTGATAAAGTAATGAAAAGATACCGCGAACGGAGTCTTCAGTTACTTATTGCTACCGATGTTGCAGCACGTGGTATCGACGTTAACAACGTTACCCATGTGATTAATTTTTCGCTACCAGACGAAATTGAGAATTATACCCACCGTAGTGGGCGAACAGCACGTGCAGGAAAAACAGGTGTTTCAATTGCCCTAATTACGGCGAGAGAACTTGGAAAAATACGTCAGATAGAACGTGTAATCGGCAAACAATTTGTAAAAGCTGAAATTCCCAGTGGATTCGACGTTTGCGAAAAGCAATTATTTGCATTAGTTCATAAGGTAAAGGCTGTAGACGTCAATGAAGATCAAATAGGTCAGTACCTTCCTAGAATTATGGACGAATTTGCTGAATTCAGCAAGGAAGATGTTATCAAACATTTTGCGTCGATTGAATTCAACCGCTTCTTAGATTATTACGAGAATGCTCCTGACTTAAATGCTGCGGCAATTGAGTCGAAAAGTAGTGATCGTGGTGCACGTGGTGATAAATTTGGACGTAATGGTTATAAATCGGATTACACACGTTTGTTTATCAATCTAGGCTCCGTTGATGAGTTTACCAGAGGTGACATGCTTGGATTTATATGCAACAATGCGCAAATCAGTGGCAAGTCTATAGGTAAAATTGACCTTAAAGGTGTCTATACATTCTTTGAGGTTGAAAACAGCATAGCCGATAAAGTATTAAATGGCTTTAATCAAGCAGATTTTAACGGCCGTTCGGTAAGGGTAGAATTAGCAGGTGATCGTGATGGCGGTGGCGGCAGCCGTGGCAGAAGTAGATCTTCTAGAGGTGGAGATGGCGGCCGTAGAAGTGGTAGCCGTGATCGTAGCGACAGTGGGTTCCGTGATTTTTCGGGCAAACGTCGCGAAAGAAAAGGCGAAAAAAAACGCTGGTAATCGGCCACAGGCTACTCCGATAGTCATTCATTGGAAATAGCTATAAAACATGAGTTACTTATTATGCATTAAGAGTAGGATACAAATCCTCATACTTAACACATAATAAGTAACTCATTTTCTTTAATACCCTAAAGCTACGTCATCACCTCTAGGATCGGCACCTCCTTGTAATGAGCCGTCTGCATTCACTAAAATCGCGTCAACCCGCCCTATACTACCTCTTGGCGTAAACTTGTAGTGTTTTGCTTCCAGTCTTTTTCGTACATCAACTCGAATTGCATCCTGCTCAACGTAAACTTCATCTGGCATCCATTGATGATGAAAACGCGGAGCACTGACCGCCTCCTGCATATCTTTGCCGAAGTCTATTACATTCAAAATGGTCTGAAACACAGACGTGATAATGGTAGACCCTCCCGGTGTACCTACAACCATAAATAACTTATTATTCTTAGTAAGAATAGTGGGAGTCATAGCGCTCAACATGCGTTTGCCTGGCTCTATGGCATTAGCTGCACCACCTAGCAAACCATATAAATTAGGCACCCCCGGTTTTATAGAGAAATCATCCATTTCATCGTTCAGCAAAAAACCGGCGCCTTTTACCACTACTTGCGAACCATACGAGTTATTCAGCGTCGTAGTAATCGCCACAGCATTACCCTCTTTATCTACTATCGAAAAGTGTGTGGTTTCCTCGCTCTCATATGTTTTAGGGTCACCCGCCTTAACCGCGCTGCTGGGCGTTGCCCTCGAAAAATCTATGTCACGCATTCGCTCTTGCTGATAATTACTATCTAACAATCCTGTCAATGGAACGGGATAAAAGTCAGCATCGCCCAAATGTTCCGACCGATCAGCATATACTCTACGTTCGGCTTCCACCATTAATTGAACTGTCGAATCACGCTGAAAACCCCATCGAGATAAGGGATATGGTTCAACCGCTTTTAATAACGAAACTAGCGCTACCCCCCCACTGGATGACGGGGGCATCGAAATAACCTCGTGATTACGATAACTACTAACTATAGGCTCCCGCCATTTCGCTTGATAGTTTTTCAAGTCGTCCGTAGTAATGATGCCATTACCCCTCCCCATCTCTTCTATAATTAAAGATGCTGTTCTTCCTTCATAGAAACCCGCCCTTCCTCGATCTTTAATCAATCTAAGCGTACGTGCCAATTCCCTTTGTACTAAGCGATCGCCTTCCTCCCAGTGGCCTTTCTTTTTTATAAGGGCCGTTCCCAGTGGGTTAAAGCGCTGAAAAATTTCTTTTCTCCTGTTGAGTTCGTCAGCCTGCATAGCGGTTATCGGGAAACCTTTCCGTGCTAGATCAATCGCTGGTTGCAGAAGATCTTTCCACGGCAACCTAGCAAATCGTTCATGTGCTTTCACCATGCCGTCTACCGTTCCAGGTGTTCCCACAGATAACTGCCCATCTAGACTTAAGCGCTCAATAGGATCCCCCGATGCATCTAAATACATATCTCGACTGGCTTTCTCAGAAGCCGTTTCCCTGAAATCCAGCGCAGCCCGTTCATTATTCGAAGAACGATAAACCATAAACCCACCGCCGCCGATATTACCCGCATTCGGGTAAACAACGGCAAGCGCAAATTGAACAGCGATAGCTGCATCTACGGCATTCCCTCCTTTTTTAAGAATATCAACACCTACTTCCGAAGCCAAAGGGTGAGCGGAGACAACTAGCCCATTTTTGTAACTGACAGGAGTTTGCCCATAAGCAGCAACTGAAATAAAAAAAGACAGCAGAAAGAGCTTTGTTTTTGTAACAAATAGTTGATCAAGTAATTTTTGCTTCATATAACACTGTTTTTAAACCATTATGTTAATAACTCGGCGAGCAGTTTCATCTCAATATGTGGCGAATGTTTTTCATATAATATGGCATATACGGCTCTACAAATAGGCATTTCTACCTGATAGGTTTTATTTATTTGATGGATACATTTCGAGGCATAATATCCCTCCGCAATCATATTCATCTCTAATTGTGCCGATCGAACAGTATATCCTTTACCTATCATATTCCCAAACGTACGATTGCGGCTAAACTGAGAATAAGCAGTTACTAATAAATCCCCTAGATAAGCAGACTCGTTAATATCCCGGTTAATTGGGTGAACATTTGCCAAAAATCTCGCCATCTCCCGAATAGCGTTCGAAATCAGTACTGCCTGAAAATTATCTCCAAACCCTACACCATGACAGATGCCACTTGCTACCGCATAGATGTTCTTCAGCACTGCGCCATATTCTGTTCCATAGATATCGTCAGACAGAACGGTTTTTATATACCGGGTATCTAATAAATCAGCAAAAGTTGTGGCCGTATCCAAGGAGTCCGAGGCAATGGTTAGATAAGACAATTTTTCCAATGAAACTTCCTCCGCATGACAAGGGCCGCTGATCACTGCTATATACTCAATTGGAACACCGAAAGCTGATTGTAAATAATCTCCAACAAGCTGATTTTCGTCGGGAATAATGCCTTTAATGGCACTGATAATATATTTACCCTTCAGATCTTCAGACTTTACTTCATGCATCGCATCTTTCAGAAAGGCCGCAGGCACATTTAATACAATTAATTCAGACTCTTGAATCACTTGTAATAAATTATCCGTTATTTGCTTGGCAGGAAGTTTGATCTCAACGGCACTTAAATAGTTGGGGTTATGGCGATATTGTCTAATATACTCAACTGTTTCTTTATTTCGCATCCACCAATAAATCGTCTTTTCCCTATCGTTATCGCTTAGCATTTTAACTATGGCTGTCGCCCAACTTCCCCCACCAACCACTGCTATCTTTCTAGTACGCATATAATAAAAAAAGTCCCTATTTTAATACAGGGACAAGTTAATTAAATTTACATTTAAAAAATACTTTTCAAGCCCATTTGTTGATGGGAACAACAACAAAGTTTAACTCTTCTTCTGTGTCACTTCCATTTTTTCAGCAAAATGATCGCAATAATCTCTTAAATCGCCAATAACGGCTTCCGCCAAGGGGTCAGTTCCTGCTGCTCGCAAGAAAGAATCACCCATTGTTTGCAGTGTTTCATAAAAAAAGCGTTTCATTTCATCTAATGGCATATCTTTAGTCCATAAATCTATACGTAAGGCGTTTTTATAATGATGATCCCATAATGCCAGAAACATTGCCTTAGTTGGTAGTGCTTCTTTATTCTCGCCTTCAGTTGATTCCCAGGTGATCTGTTGAGGGATATTCGCGTCGTCCAATTCAATCGTCAATTTAATCTCTGCTTTTCTCATATGTTCTCTATTATCAGGTTAACGAATTTCAGTAGTTTGCCTCCTTTGTACAGGCATCAATTTAATACAAAATTGATTAGACAAACGACTCTACTAATCTAAAATAACCATTTTATAACTTATATATTAACTATTCAAGATGACTAGCCACCAAGTCCAATGACCCAAACTACCAGCACTGTAAAAACTATAAAACCTATTTCGACCAACCAAATCTGTTTCATTTTTTTAAAGAAAAATCGAAAAAATTGATCAGCTACAGCGAGCACTAAAACCAAAATCAATCTCATTCCTGCCGCATGTAGTGCAACGTGACCAATGACAGACTCCCATAGGATCCACGCAGCAAGGGAGGCGCAGGCAATATTCAGTGGCGTTATTCTAATTTGCTTCATCGGTAGCGCTTAGCTTTCGTACCCGCTTTCTTTAATGTTGGCTTTCTGGCTGATGCCTTCTTCGTATTATTCTTCTTCAAATTAGCAGCCTTTTTTTCGTGGAAAGCACCCTTAAAATCGGGGTTCTCTTTTCGCTTCTGCGCATCTATTTCTTTGGCTATGGCTTGTTTTTCTTCTATACCTGTTTTTTCTATAACTACACCTTCCGGGATTTCCATTATCGGTATTGTCTGTCTAATCAGTTTTTCAACCTTATTAACATAATATTCTTCCGCAGGTGAACAGAAACTAATGGCCACTCCTGTTTTATAGGCTCTACCTGTCCTTCCAATGCGATGTACATAGTCTTCTATGACAATGGGTATGTCAAAATTAATAACATGACTTACATCACTAATATCAAGTCCTCTTGCCGCTACATCTGTAGCAACCAAAATCCGTACATCACCGTCTCTAAAAGCATTGATCGAGTTGATTCGGGTATTTTGTCCCTTATTTGCATGAATTACACGTACGCCCTCTTCACCGTATTTTCTAAGTAGAAAATGATACACATTATCTGCTGACACTTTGGTTTTGCAGAATACAATCAATCGATGTAATTCACTGTCATCTTTTAATAGATGCTGTAAAAGATTAATCTTTGTCTTGATATTCGGCACCTTAAAAAGCCGTTGTGATACGGTCGCCGCCGGGGTAGCCTGCGGTGCTACCTCTACGATTGTCGGAAAAGCCAGAAAATCTCCTGCTATTTTATGCACAAGCTCGCTCATTGTAGCGGAAAAAAGAAGGTTTTGTCTTTTACGTGGCACGATCTCCAAAACACGATGGATTTTGCTAATGAAACCCATATCCATCATTTTATCCGCTTCATCCATCACCATCACCTTTAATTGCTTGAGATTAATATGCCCTGCTAAATAAAGGTCTAGAAAACGTCCAGGAGTCGAAACAATGATATCGGTTCCTGCATCTAGTGCTGCTATCTGTGTTTTAGGACCTAAACCGCCATAAAGCACGGTTGTCCTCAGGTCCGTATACTTGGCAAAGAGCCTCACCTGTTCCTCAATCTGCATGGCCAGCTCACGTGTAGGTGATAAAACCAAAGCGCGGGGATCGTTTCCCTGTGCATATTTCAAATTCATCACGATAGGTAGCACATAGGCTGCGGTTTTGCCTGTTCCTGTCTGGGCAATCCCCATCACATCCTGCCCGGCTAGTATGGGAGTAATCGCCTTTTGCTGAATGGGTGTAGGCGTTGTATAACCCGCCTCCGCTATTGCGTTCAGTATTTGTTTATTGAATTTAAAATCCTCAAACGTTTTGTGCATAGCCTACAAAGATAGGGAATTATTGACGTTCTTATGCATCAATTGTTCCGTTAAAAAATCAGCAGTAGCCTCTGCTACCTTCAATGCGTTGGCATGACGCATCCAATGATGAGTATCGTCTGGTATGACCAGGTAACTGTAAGGAATTCCCTTCTGCTCGAAGCGACGCACCAAATCCACACTTTGATGAAACGACACATTCCGGTCATCATCCGCATGAATAATAAGCACGGGTGACTTCCATTGATCAAGCCATGTTACAGGAGAAGATTTTTGTACAGCACGCAAAGCTTCCTCTGTATCAGGAGCAAGCTCCGCATCTGTAGTCGATAGTCTTCCCATAAAGTTATGCACACCATGGATATCCACACCGGCAGCGAATATCTCGGAATCCCTGGCTAGAGCCATTGCCGTTAAATACCCGCCATATGATCCGCCATATACACCTATCTTATTTTTATCTATTCCCGCTTGGCGAGCAAGCCATGCTCCAGCAGCCTTAATATCTTTATATTCAGCGGCACCATACATGCCACCATGGGCTGGTTTATGTGCTTCGTAACCATAGCCAATTCCTAAGCGATAGTTCACCGACAATACCGTAAAACCCTGGTTTACCAAATATTGGTTGAGTGCATAGTTATACGCATAATAGTCCATATAATGCCATCCCAACAACATTTGTCGCTGTGGACCGCCATGTATATACACAATAGCAGGATGATCACCTGTTGAATTAACCGGTTCGTACAATTGCGCATGCACCAACATCCCGTCTTCTGCCTCAAAAGTAACTGCTTTTGGGGTAACCAGTTGGTTCAGAGGAAGGTCAGCCGGCAATAAATCTTCGCCTAAAATTTTAATATCAGATGCCCCGCCCTCTTCAAGCATTTTTACTGCGGGCAATAGCGGCTGTTCTGCCGTTGCTTTCAACATAAGCAAGGCCTTACCATCGCCCGTTATCTGCGGATAGGTTTCCATCCCTTTACCATCGGTCAGAAGTTCCATTCCTGGCTTATCCACAGCTACCCTACCTATGTGTCGACGGTGAAGATCCAGGCTGTCACTTCCTGTGTTTGCACTGAAGACAAGTGTTTTTTTATCAGGACTTAATGTTACGTGCTCAACCATAAAGTCTCCCGGCGTTAATAAAATAGGTTGTCCTTGCGGTTTCAAGGGAAGCGCATAAATATGCGGCCATCCATCGTGATAAGAAACAAAATTAAGATGGCTTTCCAAACCCCATTGCAAATTTGCCCCTCCCTGTGTAGTAGGCAAGGATCCCGCCAGTGTTTCCGGAGCTTTCCATACGCGCATTCCCTCCCCCGTTACACTTGAAGCCACCCAGATCTCCCAAGGTTGATGTTTTCTCGCAAGCAAAGAATCGGGCGCGCCGCCTTTACCGGGCGTACGAACGAAAGCTATCTCCGAACCATCAGGCGACCATACCGGATTGCTATCCCATGCAAAGGCCGGTGATAACCATACAATAGGTTGATCCAAGTGAGAAAAGACGCCAAGGAAAGCATGATCGTCTCTCAAGCAACTAAATGCTACCTGATCTCCAGAGGGAGACCAGCTAAAGGACTGCACATTCCCACGGATAGCAAACAACCGCTCTGCCGGAGAAGAAGCATCTATGGGTGCCACCCAAACCTGACCGTTCCTTAAAAAAGCCACACGATCATTCATTGGGGAAATTATAGGATAGTCGCCCTCACCGATCCGCTGTGGTTCACCACCCTCGAACGGAAGTGAAAAGATTTCAACCTTAGGTGCCACTGGTAAGGAAAGAGAGTTAACTGCTGCTCCGCCGCTCCCACCATGATCCCCACCACGCACGTACACCACCCATTCGCCATCATCGGAAACGGAAAGACTACTGATCTCTTGCCCGTCATCACTTGAATAATTTGTTAATTTTATCGGTGTAAAATTTTCATCATCAGAAACATATATATTTCTCTTACCTTCCTCGTTAAGAGCAAAAGCAATTTTTGATCCTGTTGCTGCACTGGTTAACCCAGTTGGGAAAGGAAAGCTGTAAATACTTTTCAATTCAAAATGCTGTGCTTGCATGGAAGCCCCCTTCATCAACAAGCAGAAAAGCAATAATCGTACAAGAACTAAATTATTCGAAGACATAACAAGTAATGTATTTAATATGTAAAAACAATCCCAAAATATGTACTTTTGGGAGAAAATACGACACATTCCTTATAAATAATACAAAAATATGCCAGCTATTCTAATTAAATCCGCAACGATCGTTAATGAAAATGAAATTTATACAGCAGATATATATATCAACCATGGTATCATCGAAATGATCGCTAATGAAATCAATCATCCGGCAGATAAAATAATTAATGCCGAAGGTCTGCACTTATTTCCGGGCCTGATTGACGACCAGGTACATTTTAGGGAACCGGGTCTTACCCATAAGGCAGATATTTGGCATGAAAGCAGGGCGGCAGTAGCGGGCGGCACGACCAGTTTCATGGAAATGCCCAATACGGTACCAAACACACTTACACAAACGCTTTTAGAAGATAAATACAACATTGCAGCGAAAAACTCATTGGCCAACTATTCTTTTTTCATGGGAGCCGCCAACGACAATATCGACGAAGTTTTAAAAACAGATCCAAAGAAGGTTTGCGGTATAAAAGTTTTTATGGGTTCGTCTACCGGGAATATGTTGGTAGATAACGAACAAACGTTGGAGCATATTTTTCGAAACGCGCCAATGTTAGTAGCCACTCACTGTGAAGACGAGGCAACTATCCGGGAAAATCTAGCCAGGTACAATACAACATACAATAATGAACTAACAATTGATATGCATCCGTTAATACGTTCTGCAGAAGCTTGTTATAAATCATCATCCCATGCCGTCGCATTGGCAAAAAAATACGGAACCAGACTTCATATACTACATATTTCGACAGCAAAAGAAACCAGTCTTTTCGAGAACAACAGCCCCCTGAGCGAAAAGAAAATAACAGCTGAGGCCTGCATTCACCATTTATGGTTTAGCGATGAAGACTATAAAGAAAAGGGGAACTTAATTAAATGGAACCCCGCGGTAAAAGGCAAGGAAGACAGAGACGAGATCTTAAAGGCTGTGTTAGATGACCGTATAGATGTTATCGCAACAGACCACGCACCACATACCCGAGAAGAAAAGTCCAGACCTTACAGTGAAGCCCCCTCAGGCGGGCCACTGGTACAACATGCGCTACAAGCCCTACTAGATCTTTATCATGATGGTAAGCTAACGTTAAAGGAAATTGTTCAAAAAACGGCTCACAATACGGCCACCTGTTTTCAGATTGAGCATAGAGGTTTTATAAGGGAAGGTTATTATGCCGACTTGGTTCTCGTTGATTTAAACAAACCATATAAAGTACTCCCGTCCAATATATTATCTAAGTGCGGATGGTCGCCGTTCGAAGAACATACTTTTAAATCCTCTATTACGCATACCCTAGTGTCTGGTAATTTGGTTTTTGAGAATGGCCATTTGTTAAACGATCTTCCCGGACAACGACTGACATTTGATCGCGGCTAAAATCATTCATAATTATCAAGTAATATGAACAAAAGAACCTTTCTCCGAACATTAGGTACGGGTTTAGCAAGTGCTGCTTTCTTAACGGGTAAAAATGATGGTTTTGCCAGGGACTTCCCTGTATCTACAAAACTACCCCTTATTTACCCGCCAAAATTGCAGAAAGGTGATACGATCGGAATTATATCTCCATCATCAGCTATTGTGGGCAACTTACCTTTTCAACTTGCTCAAGAAACGTTCGAGGCCTTGGGGTTTCGCGTAAAATGGGGTAAGTTTACACAAAGCAGATTGGGCCATTTGGCTGGTAGTGACGAAGGTAAACTGGAAGATATACACCAAATGTTTGCAGACCGGGAGGTGAAAGCCATTGTTTGTATGCGAGGTGGTTCCGGAGCTGCACGTTTACTAGATAAACTCGATTACCCTCTGATCAAAAAAAATCCCAAAGTGTTTTTGGGATATAGCGACATTACGGCTCTGCATGCGGCCATTCATAGTCAAACAGGTTTAATCACCTTTCATGGGCCAGTAGGTACGAGTTCCTGGCCATCCTTTGTTGTTGAACAGTTCGAAACCCTTTTTTTTCAGGGGGGAATGCCGCACTATGAAAACCCGCTTCTCAAAAAAGATGACTTAATTCCTCGCGAAAACCGTATACAAACCATCAATCCAGGTAAAGTAAGTGGTAAATTATTAGGAGGTAACTTAACCGTTCTTACGGGAATATCCGGCAGCAAGTATTTTCCAGACTTCGAAAACACCATTTTATTTTTGGAAGATGTGGCCGAAGAACCATATCGAATAGAACGCATGCTCTGTCAACTAAAATTAAACGGAACACTAGATCAAATCAAAGGCTTTATATTCGGTAAATGCACCAATTGTTCACCTAGCGGCGGATATGGCTCACTTACGCTCGACGAAATACTCGATGATTATATTAGGCCATTGAACGTTCCTGCTTATCAGGGAGCACTGATTGGACATATAAGCGAGCAATTCATTCTACCTGTGGGCGCTCCTATCCGTTTAAATGCGGATAATGGCACATTTTCGGTAGCAACAAACATATTCGGTCCTTCAATGGTTAAGTAGGCTTAAGGTCGTTGGAAATACATCATAAACAAGACACTTTTTTATTATGAATAACCCCTGTTTAAAATGTCATTTTCGTCAAGTAGTAAAAGATAAATTTAGAACATGTAGGCTCCCCAATTGCAGCAAACAGGGGGCTGATCGAAGGATAAAAAAAGCCACCGGCTCTTAATGCCCCAAAAGTAAAACATGAATGAAAAATTATTTACAGATGAAAAAGTCTATTTACTCCCTATTTATCTTAGCAATCATGTATTCTTGCCAACAAACAAATCCAGGTTCAACTAATAAAGCAAGCTATACTCCAGATACAACTATGTTAGCTACTGCTTTTGAGACCTATAAAGAAAAGACATTGACCCACCGTCGTTTCAAACACCAGGATATTGAACCGCTTATTTTGAAACGCAAAGCTCAAGATCTATTCAGCGTTAAAACATTGGGGCGATCGGTACAAAAAAGAATCTTGTATCAATTGAGCCATGGAAATGGCAAAAAGAAAATAATGCTTTGGTCGCAAATGCACGGCAATGAAAGTACAGCAACAATGGCTTTATTTGATATTTTTAATTTTCTTGAAGGTAAAGGAGATGGTTATGACAGCATCCGATCCCTACTTAAGGACAAGACGACGCTTATTTTTTTGCCCATGATCAATCCTGACGGAGCGGAAATTTTTAACCGGCGAAACGCTTTTGATATCGACCTGAACCGAGATGCTCGGCAAACTGCAAGTCCGGAAGCTGTTATTTTAAAAGCTGCAGCCGAGCAACATAAACCTGCTTACGGATTCAATCTACATGATCAGCACATCTATTATAATGTCCCCGGAACTCCCAACCCAGCAACCATTTCTTTCTTAGCGCCGGCATACAACCATGAAAAAGACGTTAATGAGGTTAGAGGACGGGCAATGCAACTCATCGTGGGCATGAATAAGCTATTACAGCAATATGTTCCAAATGGCGTAGCCAAATACGATGACACCCATGAACCGCGAGGTTTTGGCGACAATTTCCAGAAATGGGGAGCAAGCACCGTGCTCATAGAGTCTGGTGGTTATAAAGGCGATCCCGAAAAGCAGTACATTCGAAAACTGAATTTTATGATCATTCTGAATGCGCTGATTGAGATTGCACAGGAAAGTTATCTACAGTACGATCGCAATAACTATCAAGAAATTCCGGAAAACTCCTCAAAATTGGCTGATTTACTCATAAGAAATATAGAGGCAGAACGAGACTCACTTCGATATAACGTCGATTTAGCCATAAAAAGAGATGAAATCACCGCTCCCGACAGCATATTTTATATCAGGGGAAGAATTGATGATGTTGGCGACTTGCAAGACAGCTACGGTTATGACGAACTAGATGCTCAAGGCTTAACGTTCATGCGCGGCAAGGTCTATCCAACACCGTTTAATAGTATAAAAGAACTGACACCTCAAAGAGCGGTATCGTTGTTAAAGCAAGGCTACCTTGCCGCCCAATTAACCAATATAGCGGGGGGAAGACACCATCGGATACCACTACTATTAAGTAGTAGAGGTACTATCTATGGGAATAGCCCAACGTTGGGTAGTCAAGCCAATTTTTTCCTTGCCAGAGATGGTAAGCCAGTTTATGCCATCGTAAATGGATATTTAATTGATTTGAATAAAGAGCCGGAAGAGACGTACAAAAATTACGTGCAATAGCGCTGATACATGATGCTTTGTAAATGAATACCCGCAGTAAAATGAAAAGCGGCCGAAAATCGGCCGCTTTTCGCATGATATAGCCGATATCCTATTTAGGGTTGGTCCCACCATAAATGAGTATCTAAAGATACCTGATCGGGAACATTCGCACCATTGGAATTAATTTCGTCCTGTGGATAAGCTACCTGTCTTATAAATGTAGACAATGCTGCGTTAACGGGCATCTGGAAATCTTCGTATTCGTATTCATTTCTCCTCATGTCATTCCAAGCTTCAGGGTTAAGGTAAGTAACCACATATTTTTCTTTAAATATCAGGTCCAATGAGAGATTTGATGCACCAACTTCAACTGAAGAATGGGTTAAATATGCGGTTGCATCGGTAACACCCAACTTTTGCATATTAGCTTCTATGCCCGCTATATATGCCGCATATGCACGCTCCCTATCCCCCACTCGAAATGCAGCCTCTGCTTCGATGAATTTTACCTCGGCAAACGTAACTAAATATAGTGGCGATTGCTGACTGCTCAAAGGTGAGGTCATCGAGATGTAGCACTCGTCTCTCACGGTATTAGGCATCAAATTACCATTCGAGTCATAAACCGGTCGGTTACCTTCACCATTACGTGTACCGATATAGTCGTCATTAACCGTTCTGTCCGTAATATATTCAATCCTTGGATCAAAAACACCATACTTTGCACCATTCAAGTGGCGAATAATGTTATCAGAAAGCCATCCATTTAAGAGGTTCCTTGTATTTCCATCAGCTTGTTGCCACCATGGGTTGGCTGCTAAAAAGGTACCCATACCAGCATCATCTGTATTGGAAGTATAGGAGCTATCAATTGCCCCTAAAACAGCTTCGGCATCATAATTCGATTTTTTAGTAATTTTATTGAGCACACGGGCCTTCATCGCGTAAGCCGTTTTAAGCCATAACTCTTTAACTCCGGCATGAATTAAATCACTGCTTGCCGACAGTTGATAAACCTCCGCATCTTCAGCTTCCTTCAATAGCACGATTCCTTCTTCTAACAACTGTACCTGTACATTATACAGAAATTCTTCATCATCATATTGAGGATTTAGTGTTATCTCTTCTATAAAAAAAGCCTCCGTATAAGGAGCACTACCCCAAGTGTCGGCTATTAAAGCGATATGATATGCCGACAAAATATTAGCGACTCCAGCATATTCAGTAGCGCCAACTTCCATTGCTCGATTTTTCATATCAAAAAGATCGGATAACGCATAATATGCCTCATTCCACGCCAAAGAATTATCCGATATCTGATACGTATCGGAAACTCCATTAGCAGAAGGGCTTGCTAAATATTGCGTATAATAACTGATAAAATTAGAAAAAAGCTGACTGTTTAGTCCTGTTTTTTGCGTAACTGTGGCGAGCATTGCCTCCAATGGTGGCTCCTGAACCAAGTTTGGGTTATCGTCCAAATCAAAATATTTCTGACAACTTTGCATGGAGATAAAGCAACATACAAATAGTGAAACATATATATTTTTATTCATAGATTTCATATGTCTGTAAATTAAAATCCAACATTAAGGGTAAATAAGAAGCTACGTGTCGCAGGATGAGTGAATCCGGCAAAGCCATCGATATTCGATCCGCTTGGAAAAGAGCTCGCTTCAGGGTCATATCCAGTATATTTTGTCCATAACCACAAGTTGTTACCTGTGACACTTAAGGTGGCATTTTGAACAAAAGACCCCCTCAGCCATTCACTGGGAAAGCTATAACTGAACGTCGCTGAACGCAACCGTACCCAAGAAGCATCTTCCACCGAATGCTCCGAAACACCACGGTAAACATTTCGGTAATATCCTTCACCATAATTTCTACCACTACCTGGTTCATTTGGATCAACTGTCGTCGGATCGATTCCCTGACCGAGCCACACCAGTTGCGTATTCGGTGTACCATCCGCCAAGAGGCCTTCAAATACACGGTATTCGTTTCGATCTTCCGTATATTTAGCTAAGCCAAAAGCGGCATAGAAATTATTTAGTTGATTGTACTTATCTTGACCAATCCGGGCATCAAATAGTAGATTTAGCGACAGGTTTTTATAGTTAAGCGTGTTACTCCATCCTGCTATCCATTTTGGTTGCGCGTTACCCATAATACGCTGATCGGAAATCGGATTTCTAATCGGAAAACCATCTGCCCCTATTACCAATGGACGGGAATCATCAATAAAAATTCCCTGGTTTAACCCAGCGGCTAATTCTTCTGACGTATAATAACGTTGATAGGAGGTTCCGAACAACGCCCCATAAGGTTGTCCTTCTACTAATCGCATAGATACTGCAGAATTCAAATAACCAGACTGAGAAGCAACAGATATATGGCTGTCTCTGATATCCTCCCGCAGACTTACGATGAGATTTCGGTTTGCTGAAAAATTCAACGAGGTATTCCACGAGAAGTTTTCATTGCGTATAGGAGAGCCATGCACAGTAAGTTCTACACCCTTGTTTCTCATTGTTCCTACATTTAAAGCGGCCTCTTCATAGCCAGTAGCAGCAGAAACGGGAATATTTATGATTTGGTCTTTACTAGTGGCGTGATAATAAGTAAATTCAAAACCCAAACGATCATTAAGAAAAGACATATCCAAGCCAGCTTCGTAGGTATTGGTAAACTCAGGTTTGAGATTTGGATCTCCGAGCAAATTTGCACGGGTAAAGCCATTTATACCTGTCGGTAGCCCTTCATAACTTCTAAACCCTCGGCTTGTTGCGTACTCCGCCGCATCTTTTCCAATCGAAGCATAAGAAAATCGTGCTTTACCGGTGGTTATAAATGCGGGCATTGCGATATTTTCCGTGAAGATATAACTAAGAGTCGCTGATGGATAGAAAAATGAATTATTAGGTCTCCGGAGTGAGGATGTGATGTCATTTCTTCCAGTAAGTGTCAAATAAATAAATTGTTTATAATCTAAGGTCAATTCACCGAAAATCCCTCCGAGGCGATAATCCAATACATTTCTTTCGTCGCGAAGAACATTCAACACATTAGCATTACCTAAATCGAACCAGTTATATACGGTCAAATCGGCGCCCTCGACACCAGCATTTCGGATGCTTCTGTCGTATAACTCATGCCCTAAGCGGAGCGTTCCGTTTAAACCATTTTCAAATGAATGCTTCAAACTAGCCACAAATGTACTATTGATAGACCTGTAGTGTGTATTATAATCAAATACAAACCCTCGTCCATTTGCTCCAAATGCGCCATTTTCAGACACTAATAGTTCTCCAGGCAAACCACGGAAGCCGGGTGCCGTCCGCAGCCGGTGCTCATTGT
This sequence comes from Olivibacter sp. SDN3, assembly GCF_014334135.1. Classification (NCBI taxonomy): domain Bacteria; kingdom Pseudomonadati; phylum Bacteroidota; class Sphingobacteriia; order Sphingobacteriales; family Sphingobacteriaceae; genus Olivibacter; species Olivibacter sp. SDN3. The sequence continues at coordinate 3,893,125 of NZ_CP060497.1, read as the reverse complement.
AGGTATCCATCCCTATACGATAACTGAAATCGAGCCATTCAAAGGGCTTATAAGAAAAATTGAAATTGCCAATAAATCGATCCAGATTATTTGTCAATCGATTGGTGTTCGCAACATACATCGGATTGGTTGTTTCCCCGTATGACTGCATGGTACCATCTTCCTTCATATAATCTCTAATATCATGCCGTGGCGACCAGTAGGTGAGTTGTTCATTATACCTGATCGCGTTATAATTAGATCCTCCCGTATTTCCAAAGCTCATATTCACACCTGCGGAAATTTTTTCACTGATTTTTGCATTTAAATTTAATCTCGCCTGATAATTTTTGAAGTCAGTACCGGGCATAATACCATTATGGTTAAATTGCGTCAGGGAGCTCAAAAAAGTAACTCTTTCTGAGCCTCCCGAAATAGATAAGTTGTTTCGGAACTGATATCCGGTATCAAAGGCATCTTCCAAATGACTATATAACCTCGTAGGATGTGTTGGGTCAATACGCCTGGCTTCCTCTATAGTAGGACCAAAAGAAGGCCAAAAACTATTTGGATCATATACTCCCGTATTACCTTGTGTATAAGTGGTTTGTACCTCCGGAAATTTATTGACATTTTCAAAACCGTAAGTGCCACTATAATTAATACTAATTCGGCCTGCTTTCCCCGTTTTTGTTGTTATCACGATAACGCCATTCACCCCGCGTAAACCATAAAGTGCAGTCGCCGCACCTCCACGTAATACATTTATGGACTCAATATCATCTGGATTAACGTCAACAGCACGGTTACTCATCCCACGTAGCTCTGCCCCATCTCCAAATGTAGATGTACTATTATCCATCAGTACGCCGTCGATTACGAATAACGGTTGATTATCCCGTCCGGGATCGATAGAATTAATACCACGGATTTGGATGCTAGAGCCTTGTCCGGGCGCACCACCAGTGCTACTAATCGTCACGCCGGCAACCTTCCCCTGCAAAGCATTTACCATATTGGGTTGTTTATTGAAATTCAATTCCGTAGCATCTACCTTTTGTGTGGCATAACCCAAAGAGCGTTCGGTTCGCTCTATACCCATGGCGGTTACTACCACCTCAGAAAGTTGCGATTGATCTTCACCTAAACTAGCGTTGATGGTGGTTTGGTTGTTTACATTTACCTCGTAGCGGCCGTATCCAACCAAACTAAAAACTAATGTAGCATTACCATTGGGTACGTTAATACGATAGGTTCCGTTCTCAGCCGTGCTCGTGGCGGTACTTGTCCCCGTAACCGTGACGGTCACGCCAGGCAGCACGTCTCCTGTAGTGGCATCTTTAACCACGCCACTTACTTCCATTTGTTGAGCAAACAAACTTTGCACACCGAGGAACATAAGGAGCGTAAAACACCAAAAATGTAATTTTTGTCTCATGTCTTAAATATTTGATGATTAATACTGGATGGTTGTTTTTGTTTATCTTGTTTGTAAAGTTTTTCTCATAGATTTCATATAAAATTTTGCCTTATTGGCATTGATAACTCATAACTTACTGATGCCTATCCCCGGTCTGGGCGGCAATATCACCTTTCCCTCCTGTACCAACATGCCTTGATAAACATCATTTCCGATGAGCAAAGCACCATCTAGATCAGCCCAATCTACCACTGGTGATAATTGTGCCGCCGCCGAAATTGCGCACGAAGTTTCTGTCATACAACCAAGCATCACCTTCATATCAAGTGCTCTAGCCAATTCAGCCATCTTATGCGCTTCCCGCATTCCTGTGCATTTCATTAACTTAATATTGATGCCGTGGTATACACCATATGCTTTCTGAACATCGGGCAGACGCTGTACAGCTTCATCTCCGATAGTTGGAATAGGACTTCTTTCGGTTAGCCAGGCATTATCATCCACTTGTTCTTTGGGCATTGGTTGTTCTAGAAAGACAACACCACGCTCCGCCAACCAGTGTGCCATCTCCAGTGCAAATGCCTTCTTTTTCCAACCCTGATTCACGTCCACACATAAGGGCTTATCTGTGACCTCGCGGATGGTCTCAATCATCATTTTATCGGTATCGAGACCTAGTTTCACCTTCAATATCTTATAAGGCGATGCTTCACGTACTTTTTCTCTGACCACCTCAGGCTCGTCGATGCCGATCGTAAACGAAGTGTCTGGTGTATGTTGAGGGTTATACCCCCATATACGGTACCATGGTTGCTTGATCATTTTGCCTACGAGATCATGTAAAGCAATATCTATAGAGGCCTTTGCGGCAGGATTACCCGCCTCGATGTGATCCACATAGTCCAAAAGTTGTTCTACTAAAAAAGGATCGTTAAAAGCAGACAGATCAACTTTAGCCAAAAAAGACTGCACGCTTTCATGCGATTCTCCCAAGTACGGAGGCATGGAAGCTTCCCCATACCCAACGATACCATCAAATTCCAATTCGGTCAACACAACCGGCGTTGTGCTACGCGATCCGGCAGCAATGGTAAACACATGCTTCAGTTCTAGGGTATAAGGTTTATATCTGAGCACAAATTTTCCTGTACGGTGTGTGGTAGTTTTTCCCGCAGCCAATAAGGTAGCATAGGGACTAAATGAAAAAGCTGCTGCCATCGTACTGCTTTTTAAAAAATTGCGGCGATTGATCATGTATTTTAATTATTGTGCTAATTGTCGAATGATATTACTTTTCTATAATTACAGCTTTTGGATACCCTCAGTCCCTACATAACCTATATATCTTCTAGCGGCAACCAAGGTGCGTGTTTGAAAATCATCATAATTTTCTGCATTATTTAACATACTGTTAATACGAACCTTACCAGCAGCATGTATAAACTCTCCATCCCCCATATAAAGCGCCACATGTGTAATGCGGGCGTCTGCATTTCTGTCTTTACCACTAGCAAAAAAAAGCAAGTCACCTGCCCGTAAATTCTTCAGAGCCATTGCGGTATCAAGCTTTCCTCCACTAAGAATAGCTACTTCATTGCCCACCATTACTTGCTGTGAAGCGTCTCGGGGAATGACTAAGCCGTTCATGAAATAAGCTATTTTTGTAAAGCCGCTACAATCCACTCCTTTTATAGAAGTCCCTCCCCATAAATAGGGAACTCCCATCATTCGCTTGGCTACTTGCAAAATATTTTCTGCGGTCACCTCACCTGCCTGCTTCCACTCATCATAATCCAGCATACTTTGCTTTTTCACATAACCTGTCCTGCCATCGGGAAACCCTACCCGATAATAACTTCCGTCTTCTTCTACGTAGTGGAGGATATTTCCCATTACGAGATCCGACACACGCAGTGCTTCGTCATCAGGCGCACTATAAACATGATCATAATCTGCTACACATATCAACCGTTTACTGTTCCATTGTTTAATTTCCATTGCATTTTTAATACTAACTGCAGAAACATCCAGCCAGCTGATATACTTATCGGGGGTACGCACGAGGTAGTATCCATCACGCTTCTTTAAAATATCCAACTCCCAGCCCAGCAGTGCCTGCGTAGCCATCTCAGCAGTATTTTTGGGTAAACTCCGAATATTACCTACAGAAACATTCACCAGTCCCAACGTATCCTTAATAGAAGTATCCGGAAGCAAATTAATTTTTAAAGGTAGATAGGCCTCTTTTTTATCATAATAATGATATAGGTCCATTGCTATTGTCTTATCGGTTGTTTCCAACACCAAATTCCCCAAAGTATCTTCCCTCAAATTGAAAACCGTTGTTCTTCTGTCTAGCGATCGTCGTTCTTTCAAGCTATCCAATACAAACTCCATTTTTTTTAACAGTGTTGAATCGCTCTTTGCCCTTAGGCAATGAACAAATAACAAACTAAAGAAAAAAAACAGACCAATACTTCTCATAGCGTTTAGGAAGGAGTTATATACGACCAAGATAAGATGAAACATCCCGAAAACAAAATTATTTATGCATTTTTTTGCCGTAAAAATGCATAATACCGCATAAAATTGATTAACGTATTAAAATAAGGCTACTTATTAGTGAAAATTACGCCAACTAAAGCAATATTTGTAACAAAATATTCGCCATGTTTATTTATGTTTGCCGATAATATAGGACAATAACAGATGATTAACAGAAGGAAATTCATTTACCATAGTATCGTTGGAGCAACTACCTTACATTTTGTCGACACGGCTTACGCGGCCTCTCAAAAACAGCAAAAAAACAATAAAAATGGCGGACCAATTATTGTTTCAACATGGGATTTTGGAATAGCAGCTAATTTAGCTGCCTGGGAAGTCCTTAAAAACAATGGACGTGCGTTAGATGCTGTAGAAGTTGGCGTCAAAGTGCCTGAGGCCGATCTAAAAAATCTTACTGTTGGTAAAGGCGGTTACCCAGATCGCGATGGGCATGTCTCCTTAGACGCATGCATTATGGATGAAAATGGCAATTGCGGTGCGGTATTAGCCATGGAACATATTACCCATGCTATTTCGGTTGCAAGATTAGTAATGGAAAAAACACCACATGTAATGCTCGCAGGCGAAGGCGCTCTACAATTTGCCCTGGAAAACGGATTTCAAAAAGAGAACCTTCTCACGGAAGAGTCCGGAAAAGCATGGCAAGAATGGCTGAAAGATGCCGAGTATAAGCCTATCATGAATATTGAGAATCAACATTTCTCTCCCAACAAACTACCGGGAAACCAATACAACCACGATACTATCGGTATGTTAGCACTTGATGCCAATGGAAATCTCAGTGGCGCCTGTACAACTAGCGGGATGGCTTTTAAGATGCGCGGTCGCGTGGGAGACAGCCCGATTATAGGGGCAGGCCTCTACATAGACAACGAAATAGGTGGAGCCACTTCTACAGGTGTTGGCGAAGAAGTTGTAAGAACTGTTGGTAGTTTTCTTGTGGTTGAGTTAATGAGACAGGGTTTTTCTCCAGAAGACGCTTGCAAAGAAGCAGTAGCACGCATTGTAAAAAAGAAACCTGAAAAAGCAAAAGAAATACAGGTAGGCTTTTTAGCCCTAAATAAAAAAGGGGAATATGGCGCCTACGCATTACAGGAAGGTTTTTCGTTCGCCGTATGCCATGAACAACAGCAAGATTTACTAATTCAAGGAAAAAGTATATTTTAACGAAAAACGAGCAGCATCGCCTTAACTATTAAAATATAAGAAATGAAACTGGAAATATGTGCGAACTCTTTTGCTTCGGCCTTAGCAGCACAAAATGGTGGAGCACATCGGGTCGAGCTCTGTGAAAACTTAAATGAAGGTGGCACAACACCATCATATGGTACCATCAAAAAGGTACGTGAACAACTACATATACAGGTCTACGTATTGATTAGACCGAGAGCAGGCGACTTTAACTATACAGACGAAGAATTTGAAATTATGAAAGCGGATATCCTCAACTGTAAACAGCTAGGTTGCGACGGTGTAGTCATTGGCCTGTTGGACGAGGAGGGTAACGTAGCCAGCATACGTACCAAAGAGCTAGTGAAATTGGCTTCTCCAATGGGAGTAACATTCCATAGGGCATTCGACTGCTGTAACGACGGTTTAAAGGCTTTAAAAACGATCATCTATTGCGGATGTGAACGTATTCTGACTTCAGGAATGCAGAACACTGCAATAGACGGTGCCAATTTCTTAAAAGAATTGGTAGACAAAGCTGGAGACAACATTATCATTATGCCAGGTTCCGGAGTAAATGAAAACAATATTCAGGAACTAATCGAAAAAACAAATGCAAAAGAATACCATACTTCTGCAAAAGTACCTGTAGCAAGTACCATGAATTACCAAAACCCGGCCATACGAAATATGGGAGGTATGATCGAAGTAAGTAGTGAAGAAAAAATCAGAAAGATAACTGCCTTGTTATAAAAAAGCCCATCCAGGTTATTTGCTGGACGGGCTCTTTCCACTCTTTTATCTATGTTATAGTTTACCGATCTCCTGTACCAGATCAATTAATTTATTGGAGTACCCCCATTCGTTATCGTACCAAGAAACAACTTTAACGAAATTGTCATTCAACGCGATACCTGCTTTTGCATCAAAAATAGATGTACGCGCATCTCCTTTAAAATCTTCAGAAACTACATCTTCATCAGTATAACCCAAAATTCCTTTCAACTCTCCTTCTGAAGCTTCTTTAAATGTTTGTTTAATTTCCTCGTAAGAAGCAGGCTTCTCTAAACGCACCGTTAAATCAACTACCGATACATCAGGAACAGGCACACGGAAAGACATACCCGTAAGTTTGCCTTTGATAGAAGGAATAACCAAACCAACAGCTTTAGCTGCTCCTGTTGATGAAGGGATAATATTTTGGTACGCTCCACGTCCACCTCTCCAATCTTTCACCGAAGGGCCATCTACCGTTTTTTGAGTAGCAGTAACCGCGTGTACAGTGCTCATTAAACCTTCTATGATACCATACTTATCGTTTAAAACTTTCACAACTGGAGCTAAACAGTTCGTTGTACAGGAAGCGTTAGAAACAATGTGTTGATCAGCTTTTAACTCTTTATGGTTAACACCCATAACGAAAGTTGGTGTGTCATCTTTTGCAGGTGCAGACATTACAACCTTCTTTGCTCCGGCATCAATATGTTTTTGGGCGGTTTCTTGGGTTAAAAACAGACCTGTAGACTCCACAACTACCTCAGCTCCTACATCGCCCCATTTCAAATTAGCAGGATCTTTCTCTGCCGTCACACGGATCGTTTTTCCGTTAACCACTAAATTTCCGTCTTTCGCCTCTACTGTACCATCAAAACGACCGTGCGTAGAGTCATATTTCAACATATAAGCCATGTATTCGGGGTCAACTAGGTCATTGATCCCTACCACTTCGATACCCTCACGGTTAATTGCTGCTCTAAAAGCAAGACGTCCGATACGCCCGAATCCATTAATTCCAATTTTCATTTTAATTAATTTTTATTTAAATAATAATTTAAAAGGTTCTGAATAGGCTCTTTAATTACAACTTCAACCTCCATTTCATAATGGCGAGCTGTTTGCCGTAACCAATCTTCATAACCGGCAGCCACACTTCCGGTAAAATTTATTTTGTTAAAATCAAATTTATCTCTTAGTGGTACGAAATACGTTTCGAATAATGATCGAAACCCTTCAATCACCATATCGTGTATGAAAACATGATTTTTTTGTTCAGCCACAAAATCAGCAAACGAGCTCAGAAAAAGTGCCGCATTTGAATTACGGTACACTTTATCCATAATTTGTTTTCTATCTAGCGGATAATAACTTACAAACTTACGTTCTAGATCTGCCGGTAAGGTTTCGGAAAGATAGTTACGCAACAGAAACCTTCCCATCCAATTAGCAGAGCCTTCATCAGCTAAAATATATCCCAGACCGTAATTTGTTTCAAGCACCTTCTTCCCGTCATAATAAGCTGCATTAGAACCGCTACCCAATATGCCTACCAAAGATTTTTCGTTTCCTCCGGTAGCTAAAGCTGCTGCCAACATATCGTGTTCTACAAAAACCTTACTATAGCGAAAAAAGTTTTTAAAAGCTTGCTTTACCGTTGATTTACGTTCCTCAGACGATGCTCCAGCTCCAAAAAAATATATTTTCTTTATCCTCTCCGCGTAATTAATGAGCGTATTGTTCTTATGAAGTACCTGACTAATAAATCTGTCGTCGTTATGATAGGGGTTAATACCCATAGTCTTAAACCCAGCCACAATCTTCCCTTTTTCGGCTAACCTCCAATCGGCAAATCTTGATCCACTGTATACTACTGCTATCATATATCAATTAAATAGCCAACACGTTAGTCATTTCTATCATATCATCAGCCAACTTAAATTCCTTGCTACGCAGGGCCTCCTCTAATGGTGTCGTTACAATTTCATTTCCTCTTAACCCCACCATAATTCGCGTTTTTCCTTGCAGCAGGTTTTTTACTGCAGCAAATCCCAGCCTACTTGCCAAAACACGATCAAAGCTACTTGGAGAGCCACCACGTTGTAAATGTCCCAAAATTGTTACCTTCGTATCATAGAAATCAAATTTTTCCTGCACGCGCTTAGCCACATTATAAGCGCCTCCGTTTTTATCGCCTTCAGCAACTATAACTATGGTAGAAGTTTTCTTGTCTTTAGCAGCATTTTCAAGCTTTTCAATGAGCTCGTCAATACCGGTTTCTTTTTCAGGCAATAAAACGGCTTCCGCTCCTCCCGCTATTCCACAATTTAACGCAATACATCCCGAATCTCTGCCCATAACCTCTATAAAAAATAAACGGTCGTGAGAAGCCGCCGTGTCTCTAATCTTATCAATAGCATCAATCACTGTATTGTTTGCTGTATCATAGCCTAAAGTAAAATCAGATCCATAAAGATCATTATCAATAGTACCTGGCACCCCAACAACTGGTATATCAAATTCCCTGGAAAAAACTTCTGCTCCTGTAAACGTACCATCTCCTCCTATCGCTACTAAAGCGTCTATTCCCTCTGCGTTGATATTGTCATAAGCTTTCTTACGTCCCTCCGGAGTTCTAAAATCAAGACAACGGGCTGTTTTCAATATGGTCCCCCCCAATTGTAAAATATTACTTACTGACCGGCTATTCATATCGATAATATTACGGTCAATCATACCTTGATAACCATGTAATATGCCACTCACTTTTTTGCCTTCGTAAATTGCTGTTCGCACAGCAGCACGAATACAAGCGTTCATTCCCGGTGCGTCGCCTCCCGAAGTAAATACGCCAATACGCTTAATTGAATTATTCACAGTAAAATATCTCTATAGGTTTCAAATGAATTTTATTTCTGTTATGGAAGTAGCCACTATCATCAACACCTCCACAAACAAGCCACAAGACCATTACACAGGCGCATAGGCCCCTATCCATATCCAACCACGAATATAAGGTGTATTTTTTACACCATTGCTATTTATTTGTATTTTTTTTTAATTTTTTTCCGTTTATTACTGCTTATTTGTTGACATGTTCTTAAATCGTAAAAGAAGACACACATACTGCCACGGAAGTTTTGCATTTATGGTTTTCTTCTATAATTTTGAGTTTATTAGTTGACGCAGCATAAAATTTTTGCCCTCATCGTTTAATGTTCATTTTTTTATGTTAGGTTTATGCTGCTATATAAAAGTTACTGAAATATTGTAGAACCTTAAAAATAATAAAAATTTTGCAAGCTAATTTACCACATTTACAATCTATATTTACTGCCGACTGTGTGATATTCGGTTTTAACGAAGGTGAACTAAAAGTACTGTTGATCGAAAGAAATGAATACCCTTTCAAAGACTGGTGGGGTTTACCCGGTTTTTTTGTAGAACACAACGAAACTATTGATGATGCCGTAAAACGCATTTTATTGGAACATACTGGTTTAAAAGGTATATACATGGAGCAGCTTTATACCTTTGGCGATTTAAGAAGACACCCACAAGGAAGAATCATAACGGTGGCTTATTACGCTATGTTGAGATTGGAGGCTGTTAATAATAATTTAAAGCCCAGTACTGATTACGTGCGAAAAGCTCAATGGCACCCACTGAACAGTCTTCCCGAGCTGGCCTTTGACCATAAAAATATCATTGAGAAAAGTATCGAGAAAATTAGACGAAAAATAAGCCATAGCCCAATAGCCTTCGAACTCCTCCCTGAAAAATTCACCTTAACGCAACTTCAGCAGCTTTATGAAGCCATTTGGGACAAAAAACTGGACAAAAGAAATTTTCGAAAGAAAATGCTTAATTACAATGTATTAAAAGAGCTCGATGAAAAACAGAAAGGGGTTTCTTACCGCGCCGCCAAGTTATATAAGTTTGACAAACGTAAATACAATAAGATCTTCAAAAATGAGCTCAGTTTCTCGAGATAGTATAAAACAAAGGTAGAAGACAAAAACTTCTACCTTTAACCGCCTAAACAATTAGGCATTAATTTTATCTTGGTGGAACTTTACAAGATCGTCTATAGGAGACCGTACTATTCTTCCAAATTCCATCTCAAACTCCTGCGCCGTTTCTTCCAATACATTTCTAAAATTATAAGCGACTGAACCTATACAGTTGAAAGAATACTTCTGGTAGTCGGGATAGTGTACAACTAAGTTTTTAAAGAAGTCTTCAAAAGAGCTTTTTACCAGGCCTCTAGAGTATTCCATATTTACATTAATATCGTACACAAATTTGCTAAAACTTGCACAAAATCGATTGGCCAAAGGCTTTGTATAAACAGCATCCATCACATCATCCGGAGACAATTTAAAGGTATCCCAAAAAACCTCTCTCACATCCTGAGGCATATAACCTCTCACGTAATCTGTTAATAATTTCTTACCGATATAGCAACCGCTACCTTCATCACCTAAAATATATGCCGCAGAATCGATATTTTTAACAATATCTTTTCCATCATAAATACAGGTGTTCGTTCCAGTCCCCAAAATAGCGGCAAAACCGGGTTTGTCTTTCAACAATGCTCTTGCAGCGGCCAATAAATCATGCCCTACAAAAACTTCGGAAGATTTAAACACCTGCTTGATAGCCATTGCTACTATAGCAGCTTTCTCTTCATTGTGAACCCCCGCACCATAATAATTTACTTCTTTAACTTCCTCAAACGGTAAGTCTTTAGGTAATCCTCTTTTTAAGGAACTCACAATATAATCGCTTGAAACAAAATAAGGGTTGTATCCTTCAGTGTTAAAATAGATTTTTTTTCCGGAGTCATTGATCAGGCACCAATTTGTTTTGGTTGAACCGCCATCTGCAATAATGATCATGTTATTGGTTTTAGTTAATATTGATTTATATCTTTCTTAATTTAATTCCCATCTGTTTTTTCTACTTCTTAAAATGGTTAAAATTTCCTTGTATAGGAAAATTGTGGCACAAAATACACGTTTCAATATATTAATACAAATAAATACATTAAAATAAATAAATAAATTATGTATACCGTTTTTTGTTTCAGTTCAAAAACAACAATAAAATAACCTAAAACCATTATTTAGAACTAGCGCATGTGTGAAACATATAGTGTACTTTTTACAATTAGCTGTTTAAAAAAACAATTTGACTTTTCTTGATTTAAGTAAGGAAGGCTACCTTTGTCAAAAAATCACAGCAAATGTTTACAGGAATTATAGAAACCGTTGGAATCGTCCAAAATATCGCAAGAGAAAACACCAATCTTCACCTAACTATTCGCTCATCTATCTCAGACGAGTTAAAAGTAGACCAAAGTGTTTCTCATAATGGTGTATGCTTAACTGTAGTGGGCGTTGCTCCGGGAGAACATACCGTAACAGCTATTCAAGAAACACTGGCAAAAAGTAATATTGGCTCCCTAACGATAGGCGATAAAATAAATCTAGAACGTTGCACGATCGCCGGAGACCGCCTGGACGGTCATATTGTGCAAGGACATGTTGATCAGACAGCCGTTTGCACTAATATAGACGACCAGAATGGAAGCTGGGTCTATACTTTTAATTACGATGAAACGATAGGAAATATCACGGTAGAAAAGGGATCAATAGCCGTTAATGGCGTGAGCCTAACCGTCCTTAATTCGGACAGCAATCAGTTCTCGGTAGCAATTATTCCCTATACCTATGAACATACTGCTTTCCACATGCTCAAGCAGGGAGATGCTGTCAACCTTGAATTTGATATCATTGGAAAATACGTGGCAAAGCTGTTTTCATTAAAAAGTTAAGGCTTGGCATGCTCCAATTCTGAAATTCTCTGATGAACATATTTGCTATATATTTTGGCATCTTTATCCGAAGGTTTCTCATTTAAATAGCTTCTATAGTACCGAAGGGCTGTTTTCTTATTATTAAATTTATGGTCATATAGTAACCCTAAACTATAATACGTGATAGGCATCACCGTAAACTGCAAACTTTTTTGGTAAGCGTGAACCGCTTTAAGGTTTTGAGAAAGTTGTTCATGCTGGATTCCTTTTTCCACATAATAATTGGCAACATTAGGAGAAATTGCGGTTTCAATTGCCTTATCGAAATAAATGACCGCATTTTTCGACCTATTTAACTTCTTGTAGCTCATGGCCATATAATATAATTGCGCCTCTTTTAAATCATCCCGATCTTCCAGCATTTGCAATATACCAATGCATTTTTCATACTTATTTTCGAAATAATATGCTAGAGCCAATAGATTTAATAGCATATCCGATTGATCTCCGTGCGTTAACAAGCGCTCTCCGATCTTGACAACCTCACCATATACCTGCATACCATATGTTGCTTGCGCTTTTGCCTTTAGTAGCAACATGTTCGTGGTGTCTGCAGTTAATGCTGTTGATAAAACCGCATCAGCCACACGATAATCCTTCGAAGCGATATACAGTTGTGCCAGCTCATAAGCTATGTCGATGTCGAAAGGACTCAACACATTGGCTTTTTCTAGAAAAGTATGCGCAGTTTCCAATTCGCCATTTACTTGAGCGATATTAGCAAGTGCTTTATAACTACCGATATGGACACTATCCTGAGCTAGCACACGAAGGTAATAAGCCCTGGCTTCGCGGTTTTTCCCACGTTGAAAGCTAATGCTAGCTAGGTTTAATAACGTCTTAATATTCACAGTATCCAAGGCCAACAAGGCTAAGTAATACTGTTCAGCGGCCATATAATTACCTGCCATTCTATTAGTGTAAGCCAAACCGGCTAACAAATCCTCATCCGTCGTGCCTTTAACATAAAATTCACTCAGATATGTGGCAGCTTCATCGTAACGCTGAGATTGGTAGAAATCTACCAATTTTTCTTTAGACGGGCTCATATGCTGCCCATACAAGCTCACAACATGCGTTAAAATCCCAATAATAAATAGCAACTTCTTCAACCAATAAAAATTCATAAACCATCTCTTTATTGTAACATTTCACTAAAATAACTAAAAAATTAATTATATCAACTATTTTATTAGTTTAATAAAGCTGTACAACATCAAAACATCGCGATTATTAATCTTTAAAAAAACCTATGGCTTTAAGTTGGGCAAAATAGTCCATAATCTGAATAATATCATCCTACCAGACTTAGCGAATATTCCCGTAATTTGTAACATAAACTATATCAATTATGGAGGCGAAAACGATAGATTTACCGATTTTAGACGATTTGAAACCGGTTTCTCCCGAGCAAGTGAGTGAGTTCCAACGCAACGGTCATATCATTACCTACGACTTACTTTCAAAAGAAGAGGTACGCGCTTTTCAGAAAGTTATTAGCAAAGCAGCCGATGAATTTAATCAGGAAAAGCGGCAATTATCTGAGCGCGACACTTATGGAAAAGCATTTTTACAGATCATGAACTTATGGCGAGTGAATGAACAGGTAAAACGATTTGTACTGGCAAAACGTTTTGCTGGTATTGCGGCCAGCTTACTTGGCGTAGACAATGTTCGTTTATATCATGATCAGGCCCTGTTTAAAGAACCCGGCGGTGGACCAACACCTTGGCATCAAGACCAAAATTATTGGCCACTAGACACTAAAAATACCATTACCATGTGGATGCCAATGGTAGACATTCCACATCCAGATATGGGGATGCTTACATTTGCCTCGGGCTCACATCTGCAAGGTAATGTTTTCGACTATGTCATCTCCGACGAATCGGAAGATGCCTTTGAGCAATACGTAAGGGAAAAACGTTTTCCACTGGTTAAACCTTCGGCCATGAAAGCAGGCGACGCAACCTGGCACAATGGATTTACCATACATCATGCACCAGGCAATAATTCAACTGACATGCGGGAAGTGATGACCATTATTTATTATGCCGATGGTGCCAGAATAACCACCCCGCAACACGCCTATCAAGAGAATGATCTAAAACAGTGGTTAGGGAGTAAGGAGCCGGGCACCTTAGCCGATTCTGAAATGAATCCATTATTATTATAATTTACAATACCCTTTATAAGCCTAAATAATGGTTCAACTAAAAAACCTTTGCCTGTGCTTTTTCTACTGCCTCTTATTCTTGGTAGGCTGTAAAAGTATTCCCAAAAGAGACAAAATACATAACGAAGTCATCTACCACGTTTTCCAACGAAGCTTCTATGACAGTAATGGCGATCAGCATGGAGATCTTAATGGCATACGGCTAAAACTGGACTACCTCCAGAATTTAGGCGTAACATCTATTCTTCTTACCCCGCTTTATGAGTCTGTTTACTATCACAATTACTATGCAACTGATTTCGAAAAGATCGACCCCCAATATGGTACGGAAGAAGATTACATCGCTCTGGTTAAAGCTATTCATGAAAGAGGGATGAAGATCTATATGGATATGGAAACACAGTACATAACCGAAGATCACCTCTGGTGGCGCGATTCTTATAGTAACCCCGCTTCTGAATACAGTGATTATATTATTTACAATGATTCTGCGCAAACCAAGCCCGAGTCTATCGTATTCAACCTTACGGAGTTATTGGGCTATGACGGCACTGTGCGAAAAATCACCACCGTCAACCTTAAGGCAGAAGCGGTTAAAGATTACAATATAAAACTATTTAAGTATTGGTTGGATCCTAACGGTGACGGTAATTTCGATGATGGTGTAGATGGCTTTAGGTTAGACCATATGATGGACGATCTCGACAACAAAGGTATATTAACCAATCTTTTTGAAACCTTTTGGGTCCCGTTGATAACCGAACTGAAAGCGGTAAATCCAAACCTTCGGATTATGGCCGAGCAGGCCGACTGGTTGTCATACGGTTTTGACTATTTGGAAAGAGCTGGCGTAGACGCTGTATTTGCTTTCAGGGTGCAACAAGCCACCAGAACTTTGGATAAAGCTAAAATCGAGGCTTTTGCCGACACAACTTTCGGCAACACCCCGAGGAACAAGGCACAGATCATGTTTATAGAAAACCATGACATACCTCGTTTTGCAATAGTTGTTGATCGTGATCCAGGAAAATTGAAAGTGGGCGCGGCGATCAATACGCTCATCGGTGGGATCCCCTCTATTTATTACGGACAAGAGATTGGCATGTTGGGGAATGCCGAATTTGGAAAATATGGAAAGGTCATTACAGATGCTAATGAGATTCCTTCCCGTGAAGCTTTCGAATGGTATGCGGGTAATGCAGGTGAAGGAATGGCTATTTGGTACAAAGACAGTGGACCTTGGTGGGATGAATCTAAGCTAAAACCTCATGACGGTATATCATTAGAGGAACAAGAAAATGATAGCCTATCCATTTGGCGTTTCTATCAGACCTTACTAAATTTACGGAAAGACAATCATGCACTAACTAATGGTGATTACATTGGTGTATCAAACGATAATAAGGAGGTGTTAACATTTTTACGTTCGTCTATGGAGCAAACGGTACTCGTTGCCGTGAACCTATCCAGTAGTAATCAAAAATGCACACTTGATAGTTCCAGCATGCGCGGTCAAAATCTCCGCGGTATATTTGAGAGTCCTGAAAATACAACAATAACGGCGAAAAAAAAGAGACTTTCCCTTCCACCCTATGGCCTGCAAATATACGAAGTCAAGTAATTCTTTCTTCTGTATTTAGCTCACCAACAAATGTTTTGCGATAACTCAACGGGCTTATTCCTGTTTTCTTTTTAAATGATCTATAAAAATGTGAAACATCAGAAAAACCACTATCAAAAGCAATTTCAGCAATGGGTTTATTTGTCTGAATAAGCTGATTGGTTGCGTAGTTTAAGCGATATTCCATTATCGTCTCGATAAAGGTTTTACGTGTATTTTTCTTAAAAAATTTGCAGAAAGCTGTCGAGGTCATACTTGCTATGGAGGCGGCTTCCTTCAATGATACTTCTTTTCTGAAATTCTCAACTATATAGGCCCAAACTGCATGAATACGAGCTTGTTCAGTAGTTGCTGTATAATAATATGGCTGTTCTCCGGCAGCAAGTATGCTAATTTTTTTTGTTAACGCTAATTGATACAGTAATTCCAGAAAAGCCATTAACCGCCGAAAACCATCTTTACATTCTAGCAATGCAAAGTGAGCTGCAGCTTCCTCTTGCACTTTCTTTCCAAAACTTATACCATAAATACTTTTATCCAACATCCGTTTGATGATCGCAAACTCGTCTTTATTAAGCAGATCCTCTCCCAGTGAGCTCCTCGTAAACTGTAATACTAATGCTCCCACCTTCGCATGGTCAGAATCAGCAGGGTCTAGCTTCCAACAATGAGGTAGATGAGGGCCTAATAGTACCAGATCTCCGCTTTTAAAATCCGCCATATGGCTCCCAACATACCGTTTCCCTATACCTTCCGTAATATATGTAAGCTCATATTCCTGATGAAAATGATAAGGAGCGTTAAAAGCTTCCCTTCCAAACTCCCTCAACAGAAAACTTTGGTGATGCTGCCGCAATATCTCTTCTGACGCCTTCAACATAGCTTTTCTTGGTTTAATTTCAAATATACGAAATAAAAAAGGCTAAGATAATCCATTAATACAGTAATTTACACCATAGCTATTTATAAAAAAACAGCTATTTTGAACACGAAAATAACTATTATGAACATATAGCGAGTGGAAAATTATGTCAATATTTTGCAAAGCAGCGATTACCATTGGTAATGGCGATTTTTTTATTGAACAGATTGAAATAAAAGATCCGGCGCCAGACGAAATACTTGTTAAAGTAAAAGCAGCAGGCATCTGCCATACCGATTTTGATTCGCTCAGTTGGGGCAGCCCATTGGTTTTAGGCCATGAAGGTGCTGGAATAATAGCAAAACTGGGTAAGTCTATTAAAGGTTTTGATATTGGCGACTCGGTATTACTTAATTGGGCTGTTCCCTGTGGCCGCTGTTACCAATGCCAAGAGGGAAACCTTCATATATGTGAACGGCATTCACCGGTATGTGGTCCTCCGGGTTTTGAATCCAATGGTCACGCTTCGAAAAATAGTACCTTATGGAATGGTCGTCCAATAGCGCGATCGTTTCACCTGGGTACATTAGCAGAATATGTTCTTGTAAAAGAAGCCGCGGTTGTAAAAAACGACTCTCCAAACATGTCATTTGAAGCGGCCAGCTTGATAGGTTGTGGTGTGATGACTGGTTATGGTTCTGTGGTGAATGCCGCCAGAGTAAAACCGGCCTCATCAGTTGTTGTATTAGGCTCAGGCGGTGTTGGTTTAAGTGTTATACAAGGAGCTAAAATAGCGGGAGCGTCAAAGATCATTGCCGTTGATATCAACAGAAATCGATTAAAGTTGGCTGAAAAATTTGGAGCAACCCATACGATACAAGCAAATCGAGCGGATGAAGGACTTCTAACGGTCGCTGCCGAAGTAAAAAGAATAACGCAACAGCGGGGAGCTGACTATGCTTTCGAATGCACGGCGGTTCCGGCGCTTGGCGCGGCACCATTGGCAATGATACGAAATGCCGGAACCGCTGTACAGGTTAGCGGCATAGAACAAACCATTACTTTTGATATGAACCTATTTGAATGGGATAAGGTTTATATCAATCCTTTATACGGAAAATGTAGACCACATATCGATTTCCCGAAAATCGTGCAACTATATGATGGTGGCCAGTTTTTGTTAAACGAAATGGTTTCAAAGACTTATGCTTTAGAAGAACTAACACAAGCCTTCGCCGACATGCTAAACGGCAAAAATGCTAAAGGAGTCATCACCTTTAAATAAAAATAAAATGTCGACATTCAGAACACTTGAACTTTCTAATCCACAATTTGAAAAAGCCCATCTTCGTTTCATAACGATCAAGTCGCCACACCTCAAAGGCCGGGGAGATATTACTGTCTTTGTTCCTCCAAATATAATGAATTATAAAAATCTACCGCTTGTCATTTTACTCCACGGTGTTTATGGCAGTGCTTGGAGCTGGCCCTATGGAGCAGGTGTCCACATACAAGCACTTGAGATGATAGAACAAGGAACATTACCTCCCATGATTATTGCCATGCCATCTGATGGATTATGGGGCGACGGCTCAGCCTATCTTGCGCATCACGATAAGAACTTTGAGCAATGGATCGTTGAAGATGTTCCTTTGGCTGTAAGGGAGATAGTTCCGCAAGTAAGTAATCGCTCTCCGCAATTCATTGGTGGTCTATCCATGGGTGGTTATGGTGCTCTACGCTTAGCTGCTTTATATCCTAACCTATTCGTCGGAGTGTCCGCACATTCATCAATTACTGCTTTTAACCAGATGAAATTATTTATTGAAGAAGATTTAACAACCTTTACAGTTACTGATGAGCAATATCCAGATGTTATCGCTGCCTTATTGTATCACCGGGAAAAACTTCCGGCCATACGTTTCGATTGTGGAAAGGAAGACTTGTTGATCGAAGAAAACAGGAAATTACACCAGCAAATGCAGCAATACAATATCCCACATCGCTATTTTGAATATTCAGGAGGACATGAATGGAATTATTGGACCTTACATATTAGGAAATCACTTTTGTTTTTTGCCGAACTCCTTTAATTTTGTTTGTTTTTTGGCTTTTTTTTCTGCCTCTCTTTTGAAACGTTTTATTTCATTCAATATATCTTTAGTTCTAGACTCGAGCCCCCACCGTTCACCGGTAGGTTTATCAAAACCCTGTTTAACGCTGTTTTCCGCTATTTCATTTGTTACATGAAAAGCCTTTAGTATAACGTTGGGATTAAAATCCTTGTCATATATGTATTGATTTTCGTTCAACCAACTCTTCGTGTAATAACGTAAGCTCATACCTACTGCTACTATGCTATCTTCGTATAATTCCTGTTTGCATTCCCAGTTGATTGCTATAACATTATTTGAAGTGTTTTCAATATCATAACTAAACGTATCATATACTTGTACATAGTTTTTATGAAAGTCGAATGCTACCACTACAAAGTTTATTGAGGCGTGGGGAGTATTTTTTTTTCCTTTTGGGTAAGACAGGCCCTCAACCGCATCAAATGCGGGTATTTCTAACAGAATAGCGCCATCTTCACACACTTCGAGTTTTGGAAATACGGATAGCAGTTTTTCAAAAGCGGCATCAATATTAAATGAAAAACCATTTAAAAAACTGATATCACCCGTGTGCAGATCACGTTCGCCTATGGGCACCTCTGATGAGCGGATGCATCTCCGAACGACACCATTTGTTCGCACTTGCATACGACCATCGGTAACCAGCGAAAACAACTTAAAAAATCTGGCGATCGTATTTGCCTGTGTGCTCGCTAAACCAAATTCCAAGGCGTTTAGCTTAGTGGCATCCGTTTGTTTTACTTTTCCAGGTGCCCCCTGCAAAATCTGCTGATTGCGATAACCACGATATACAATATTGTTAATTTTACCTTTTATCTTACCATTTTTATCTTGTCTTGCCATTATACTGAAATTCAGGTTATTACTATTACTTAATACTCATTTACTATATTCGGATATAGGTTTTACGAAATCCACCCCCACTTATCAAATTCCTCTGTGCTCCCTTATGGTCTAATTTACTACTACTTTCATATGATACTTTTATATCTCCATAGTTAATCCAATATAAGTCCAGTTTTTATAAGAAAAAACTGGACTTATATTGGATTCATACTGGACTCATACTGGACTCATCTAGAATAAAATACCTATAAAATCCCCACTTTGTCTTATTATGATACAACTAACTGGTTATTGAATTAAATTTAAATTGACTATACACGCAAATTTGTTAATCCTTTTTGAGTTATACAAGTTGATCTTCCACTTTTTATCTCTCGTATGTTTGCGCACATCTATTAAACCAGCCGATACCTTATGTTCCTTGTATCAAGGCACCCAGCCTCCTCTCAGATCAAAACCCTGCAACCGGATATCTCCCGGGGCTACTTCATTTCATATTTTATCTTCATCCGGTATACCACCTACACCGCCTGTATTTTTTTTGTGCTGCTTGACATTCACAGCCAACTGCGCGACTCCAACTACCCATCATAACAACCTGATTATAAACAAAAAAGGCTTCCCGAAGTAGAGAAACCATTAGAGAAAAATTCTTCAAACCCATTCTGCGGAAAGTGAGGGATTTTTCGCTCGCACCTACCTTACCCTATACCTGCTCAAGAGAAAGTTCGAATCCGGATAGTACAAAAAAAGCACCTTTAAAAGGTGCTTTTCTAGCGGGGTGGATGAGAGTCTATTAGAACACCTTGAGGGTGTTTTAGAGGAAATTGGTAAGATGAAAGACACCCTATTCGGTGTCTTTCATTCTTTCAATTTGCTTTTCAGTTTTTCAAGTTTTATTTCTTCAACTTTCAATGGCACAAAACTATATTCTGCATTATTTCCGTCGAGGTCGGAGTAATATCCTGTATAAAGCCAAACTTC
Organism: Olivibacter sp. SDN3; assembly: GCF_014334135.1. Lineage (NCBI taxonomy): Bacteria > Pseudomonadati > Bacteroidota > Sphingobacteriia > Sphingobacteriales > Sphingobacteriaceae > Olivibacter > Olivibacter sp. SDN3. The sequence continues at coordinate 3,872,709 of NZ_CP060497.1, read as the reverse complement.
CTTAAATGGAAGAGTTTCAAAATAGTTACCTAATTTGTCAAGATAATTTACTACGTCTTCAAGTTCATAGGTTACAGTGTTTGTAAGTTCATTTATCGGTTTCATTTCTTTAGTATTTATGTGAATAGATTTATAAGAGATGAGATATGCGTTTTAGGCTGTCGGGTTTGATGACCTTGCACCCATACTTTAATCTCGTCCAAAGACATATTACTGCCTGCCCTGACTTTAAACATATCGCTACGGTAATACCAAGCCTGTTTTTTCTTGGCAAAGAACAAACCTGCTTCCCTTAGCTCAACCTCGAATTTATCCAAGTTGGAAATGGTGTCTAAAAGTCGGTCACGCTGTACTTTCCTGCGGTGCAGTTCGGCAATCTTGTTATTGACTGCTGTCGTTTTCATGATATTAAAATTTATGTGTAAAAAAATATTGTTTAAAAAGTTCCGATAAATAGGCTATCAGAGGGGGCGCACGTGAGGCTAATATTTTTGTCAAATTTTCCATATCCAAAATTTTTAAGCGAAACCCGAGGACACAGCCCTCTGGCTTTTTGTTAGAAGACCGCTCCTTACAATCCCACAGTAAGGCAAGGCTTTGGGCAAAAAAATACCTCCGGAGCGAAGCGAGCAGGGAAGATTTTTTTGAACAAACCCCTTGGGGCTTGGCCTTTACGACTGAGGGATTGTGGGGGAATTTGCCAACGAAAAGGCCAAAGGAAATTCGCCTACTGCTGATAGCGAAAACTTATCAGGTAGGGTTGGATTGGAAAGAAATTAGGTTGGCGAAAAACAGGTGGAAACTTGGTTTGGGAATGGACAGGCTTGGAAAGTAGAAAGGTTAGGAAATAGTATAGATAGAGAAATTATGTAACTTTACAGCTAAAACAACTATAATAATGGAACTTAGTTACGAATTGGCAAGGAGATTTAGAGAAGTGGTTTTGAATGGAACTTTTATAGCGAACACCAATTATAGAGACCAATTAGACGGTTTTGACTGGAAATTGGCAACGAAAGAATTGGGTGATCTAAATTCAATTGCTACCCTCGCACAACATATTCATTACTACGTAAAAGGAGTTAAAAATGCTTTTAAGCAAGGAACTTTAACCATAAGTGATAAATATAGCTTTGATTTTCCGGCTATAACCTCGAGTGACCAATGGGAAGGTTTTTTAAGTGTCTTTTGGAACGATTCCATTGAATTTGCTCAAATTATTGAACAAATGCCAGAAGAACGTCTACAAGAGATGTTTATAGATGAGAAATACGGCACCTATCTTCTAAACATAGAGTCGATGATCGAGCACTGCTATTATCACTTAGGGCAAATAGTATTATTGAAGAAGCATTTTGTTTTAAAAACCTGACTTGACTACAGGTCATCCCGATAAACGGCATTTCCCAACATGAGGTTGCCCGCCTGTTCTTTGGTAAAGCCTTTTCCCGAATCAATGTAAAAGGTCTGCGGTAGTGGTGGCTGGCTGTACGTTTGACGGAACGAACGCTCGGTGTAAATCATTTTCGAGTTTTCAATCTGTGCAAGTTTCGTCCTGCTTCTCACGTCCTTTCCGATGGCAAGCTCGCTGTTCGGCTGTTACTTGAAATAATCAATGGCTTCGTATGGGGTCTCAAACTCATACGAAAGCTTTTAGAACATTGAGCAATGAGCTGGATCTTTTGACGGATATGCGGTACGTTTATACGTCATCTAATACGATTGGCAAGCAACAGATCGTAAACATGGTGTTCGACTCAAATCTTTACTACAAAGAAGGCATCTATCGAACACACACAATGATGGAGATCTTCACACATAACACACAAAAAATGAAAGAAAAAGGATTGATGATTTACGAAAAAAAAGAGGGTCTTCTTGATGAAGACCCTCTCAGCGGAAAGTGAGGGATTCGAACCCCCGGTCCTGTTACAGACAACGGTTTTCAAGACCGCCGCATTCGACCACTCTGCCAACTTTCCAGCGGCAAAGATATAAAGTCTTCACAAACCCCCAAACATAAATTTAAATTAAATGAAAACCTATATATAAGCCGATAAGCAAAAAACTATCTGTACCTTTACAGATTAATCACCATATGCTATGGACTGCCACACAATAGTAACCAGAACCTCAAGCTTATCAGGCACTATATTAATTAAATAATGTAAAGAGATAGCTCTACAACCTTAATCCGTCAGTATTATTCTAAGCAATTCCGTAACGATGCAACCTAACCTGTCTCCTATCTACACCCTCATTCTTTTTTCATTATTTTTGTTATCCTGTAGTGAAAACAACAATAGACAGAGAAAGGACGATATCCTTATAGGAAAATGGAAAAGCTTATCATTTAAAACTGAAATCTTTAATAACGGGCAGCTAATGGAATCGTTTGAATTAGCGTCTGATGAGCGGAATTTCAGTATAATGGATTTTAAGTCAAATGGTGAATTCATTTCTTCTGGACAGTTTACCATTCATCAACAAGGTACAGATCATCCAATCGTGATGGACGATCAAAGGGGTACCTATTTCACATCAAATGACACCATATTTGCTAAGGTTTTGGGGTTGCAAAATGAAATGATCATGAAATACAGATACACAAACAATAAATTAATTCTTCAATCGGAACCCATGATTCTGCCTGAGCATAGCAAGTTCACCGCCAATCAGACCTTCATCACCATCAGTACCTATATAAAAAGCGATTGATGTTCTTTATCGCATCGTACATCTATTGTCACAAACCGGGTCATAAAACGAGAACTGGCCTTTCTTGTTGTATTCCCGACAGCGGTTGTCAAATAGACGCTATCGGGAATACAATCAATGTATAATAAAATTAGTTATAACCGGGGTTTTGCGGGAAACTACTAGTGCCTCCTTCTGTGCGGTCAATCTGGTCTTGCGGAATAGGTCGTAGCACATGATGTTCCCGAATATTGTTTCCGCCATCCGGATTATACTGTTGTACTCGGTCGACCAACTGGTGCGTTCTCACCAAATCATACCAACGAAGCTGCTCACCCAGTAATTCTCTTCCACGCTCTTCAAGAATGAAATCAATCGTTAATTGACTGGCGTCAATTAACATTGCTTGGCGATGTGTTTCATCTTCAGCCTCATCAAGACCATTATAAGCCGCTCTGGCACGAACCATATTTATATATTCGACGGCCTTGTCCATATTACCACTATACATAAACGCTTCAGCTGCAATCAGACATGTCTCCGCCAAGCGGAAAGCTAAAAAGTCTCTTGACCCCTGCTCGTAATTCATATCAGGCCTTTCGGGGTCTAAAAACTTTGTTAATGTGGGGTATAATCTTTGCGTATAATTACTAGGCTCTATTACCAAAAAATTCTTGGAAGCTCTGACTTCAGGGTCTAACTGATAACCAGGCAACCAAACAGCGGTATCTCCTAATTGATAGGTTACTTGCTTATTATTGACATTATAAGTTCCCGGGCGGCTGCAATAAAAGACATCCTTAAAGCTTTTTTTATACCTTGTGTCATTAACACGATCTTCGAAAAGGATTTCTAGGGTATAATCTGTTGGCATAAAACGTTTCCAAGGCTGCCCGTCCGTTACGTTTCGATTCATACCCGGCAATATGTCGTATTCCATGAGGAAATACCGATGTGCTGCATTTCCTGTACCATCAGCGTCAGCATTGGCGCCATTTGTAATAGCATTTCTAGTATACTGAACAGCCCATATGACTTCCTCGCTGCGTTCACCAGTCCCTTGCTCAAAAACCGAGGCAAAATCATCTAGAAGACGGAAGTTGTAATTATTGATCACCTGTTCTGCCAGTGCTGCCGCATCCGCGTAATCACTATCCTGAGCTGCCTCGGAGCTGGCTCTAGTAAGTAAAACACGTGCCAATAAATGTTCAGCGGCAGGCTTCGTGGCCCTTCCATAGTCGTTTTGCGTATCTGGAAGATTTGCTATAGCCGTACGTAAGTCGTCTTCGATAAGTTGATAAACTTCTGCAACAGGTGTTCTAGAAGCTTCCGTTGTAGCTTCTGTCGTACCGGTTGTTGTAAGATGCACCGCCCCGAACTGTTGTACCAAGGTAAAATAATAATAAGCGCGCAGAAACATCAATTCGCTTGTTCTTACATTTTTTTGTTCTTCTGGCAGCCCTTCAACATCCGCAGATCGATCGATGACCGTGTTACAGGTATTGATTCCAATGTAAAGGTCATTCCATAGGTTCCCCACAAAATCAACACGTGGATCAAATTGTGAAGTATATTCGTTAATAAACTTATAAGAGCCATCAGAACCCATCGTGTAGGTATCTGTTCCGAATACGGTTAATGTCATTCCCATTTCATTAGCATGGAAGGTACGTAAGGTAGAATACGCAGCTCTGACCCCATCCTCAAATCCCTCTGGAGTAGATATATATTCGTCACTCACCTGCGAGCGTATTTCTTCATCCAACATGCGTTTACAAGAACCAAATATTCCTACACATAATGTTATGAAGCCTATCAATATTTTCTTATTCATCATTCTAAAATTTAACGTTCAAACCAAATAACCATGTTCTGGAAGGCGGGGTATCTACCGGCAAATTTTCATTATCGGCGTTAAAGTCAATTCCCTCGGGGTCTATTCCCTGATGCTGATTAATATAAGGAGAGAAAATCAGCGGCTGCTGCGCCGTCACGTATAAACGTAACGACTGCGCACCAATCTTTGCCGCCCAGCGTTCAGGAAAGTTATAGCCGAGATTAATATTTCTTATTTTAACAAAAGAACCACTAAAGTAAGCCATAGACGTGCTATAAACAGGTCTTTCCTGATTCATATTAGGCCGTGGGTAAGCGTTCGTTGGATTATCAGGTGTCCAGTAATCCACGTTTAAGTTGTTATACCTCCCGAACAGCGTGTTATGCGCTTCATGGAACGTACTGTAAATCATATTTCCGAAGTTAAAGTATAAAAATACGGAAAGGTCAAAGCCATGATAGGCAAATCTATTCGTCAAACCTCCGGTAAGTGTTGGCCTATTGTTACCTAAGATTACACGATCATTATCATTAATCACACCATCTTCGTTCTGATCCCTAATTTTCAATTCACCGGGCACTCTTCCATAACTGGCCGCTTCTTCCGCTTCGTGACTTTGCCAAATACCGATTTTTTCGAAGTCATAGTACACCTGAATAGGTTGACCAATAAACCATCGGTTACCTACATCATCCTGTGTACCCCCGTACAATTCCAAAATACTTTCCCTATTGGTGGCAAAATTCAAGTCGGTAGACCAACTGAAACCATTCTCGTCTTTAGGCTGTATATTGATGGATGACAAGCTGAATTCGAACCCTGTATTCTTGGTAGAACCCACGTTCTCCATTATGGAACCAAAGCCACTGGTAAACGGAAGTTGCCGCTCCATTAGAAGGTCCCGCGTGGTTTGTATATAGAATTCTGCTGCTCCAGATAAACGTCCACCCCATAGCGCATAATCAAACCCCGCATTAAATTGTGAAGTCGTTTCCCACTTCAGATTATCATTCCGAAGTTGGTTAGGCCGAAATCCGAAACCTGCTGCTTCATCAAAAGCATAAAATGTTCGCTGCAACAAGCCTTGGGTACCGTATGGATCGATCCCCGTATTTCCTGTTTCCCCATAAGTAGCCCGTAATTTCAAGAGATCAAACACACCATTGTCCTGCATAAAAGATTCGTTGCTTATGTTCCAGCCCAGGGCTACTGAAGGGAAAAAACCATAGCGGTGATTTCTGCCGAAACGGGAAGAACCGTCTACACGTGCCGTTAAGGTGGCTAGAAACCGATCGTCGAAAACATAATTTACTCTTCCCATATAGGATATGATATCCCAACGATTAAAATCACTACCGGTAGCCAAAATTTCTTCGGCAGCGCCAAAATTAAAATACCGCATCTGTTCAACCGGTATGCCCCTGACACTAATATTGGTGGCTTCCTGCTGTCGATGCTGTAAACCCTGTAATGCCGTGATCTCCAATGCGTGTTTATCCTGAAACACCTTATTGTATTTCAGGATATTTTCTAAGGTATAGTTAAATACCAGGTCTTCTTCTCCTTGTGCGGCTGCAGTACCTCCCAATCGGGCGTTTGTGAACTTACCTTGAAAATTCCCGGTACGACTATGAATCAGATCCGGACCGAAATTCAATCGGTAAGTTAAGCCTTCAGCAATTTTTACTTCACCATATATACTGGTAAACAGCCGCATCCGACGATTTTTGTTAACTAATGCGTCAGGAACCAATTCACTTAAAGGGTTGCTTCTTAAACCATCGGTTGTTGGCAAGAATATAAGTCCGCCATTTTCATCATAGGGTACGCCTAAAGGGTTTTCCAGCAATGTATCATCATAAGGGTTCAAGTTCTGGCCATCCCTGATGCTATAATTTCCGAGTATAGAAGTACCGATACGTATACGATCACTGATATCATGATCGAGATTCACCCGCATGGCATAGCGATTAAATTCCTGAATTGGTATTATACCTTTATCCTTCATATAGTTAAAAGACACGTTGAACCGTGTTTTTTCGGAACCTCCAAGGACGCTTAGCGAGTGATTTTGCGCATGCCCCGTCTCCAGCATTAAATCCTGGTAATTGGTACTTCTACCTTGTGCTATAGAGGCCAGCTCTACGGGATCAAACAGACCTGGAGTATTTTGATCGGCATTGGGGTCACTATCATCGTATTGGCCAGCCGCTCTTCTAGACTCCCGTTTATATTCCGCGAACTGCTCTCCATTCATCATATCGATTTTATTATACGCCTGGGAAAACCCGAACCAATTATCGTAACTGACCGTTGTTTTTCCCGGTGTACCTCTCCTAGTGGAGACGATGATCACACCATTAGCTCCTCTTGAACCATAAATAGCCGTAGCAGACGCGTCTTTGAGCACTTCCATTGACGCAATGTCTTGTGGCGGGATATCTTCGAGGCCTCCTGTTATGGGGATACCATCAATTACAAATAGCGGGTCATTACCAGCTGAAAAAGACCTATTGCCCCTAACACGTACAGTTGCGGCGCCACCGGGTTTATTATTGGTATTTGTAACGAAAACACCTGCGGCACGCCCCTGCAATGCCTGTGATGGCTGCGTTACCGGTACTTCAGCAATTTCTCTGGAGCTCACTGAAGATACAGCTCCTGTTACATCCTGCCTTCGCTGGGTACCATACCCAACGACCACCACTTCATCAAGCGACGTTTCTTCATCGGGTTTAAGAGTAATGACAACTTCAGTACTGAGGTCTTTGCCGGCAAGCGGATATTCACTAGGCTCATAACCAATATAGGAAACCACTAATACATCGGCGTCAGAGGCCGACTCTATCGCAAATATCCCATCATCGTTTGTAGAAACACTCGTGGTAGTACCTTTAATCGATACTGTTGCACCTCCTAAAGGTTGTTTATTTTCATCCGTCACCCTTCCCCTAATCTCTTGTGCTTGCGCAGATATCACTGCGATATTTCCTACAGTAAATGAGGTTTCGGAGCTGAATGTTGGCAATGGATGAAGCAATGGTGATGAAAGCAAAATAAACGGCAACACATACTTCTTTACTTTTCTTTTGGATATCATTCTCATCAATTTAAGTTAATGTTAAATACTGGTTAGATAGCTCGTTAGTCGTTGTGATGAATCAACGAAAACGATGATTGGCAAAACAGTTTTTTAGTTATTGTTTATAACATAGATAACAGAACAATAATAGCAATATGATTTCTTAAAAGGGCGGGCTCCCTCTTTTTTTTTTACGAAAACGTTATAGTAATACCTTGAAATAAATATCTATAATAGATTCATACACAATATATTACCACGGTAATATACCGTATAACATGAAACTGGCATTTCTTTCTTCCCTAAATTGCCAGACCATGAATGGTGCGACGACCTTTGATATAGCATTCTGCAACATTAGAATTCTCTAATAATAGCAGTTATTTTTCCACATATCAAGGTGCTACCTTATTTTTGTCAACTTATCATATGTGAGCATGCTGTATTGTGAGAATTAAAAATATAATCATCCAGACTTTCTTGCCCTGTATACCTTTTTTTGCGATTGCACAGCAAAAAGAACGACCTAAAATAGAGCACGCCGAACCGCTTTATATTGATCTTATTAGAGATTTAGGTGCAAGAAAGGGTGAAAAGGAATGGAACTTTGCTTTTGGACTGACTGACAAAAGAAAATATGACAATTATCAAGCATTGGTTGAATACGAATTTGCTCCCGCAGACCGGTTAGGTTTAGAATTTGAAGTACCCGTGACCTTTTATACCGCGGCAGCAGATAGGAGCAGTGGGCGTTCATCGAAAATTGAAAGCTTCAAAAGTGCTATACAATGGACATTTTTAGTATCCGAGAAATATCAGTCTAGTTTTGCCCTTGGCTATATCAATGAAATACTGTTAACTGATTTTGATAATTACGGTAAAGAGCCACTTGTAAGTGGTAATCTGTTTAATCCGTTTCTGGTAATGGCTAAACGTTTGGGCGCTCAATTTCATAGTCTCGTGTATACCGGACCTAGAATAGAACGAGCATTCCGCTCTCCTGCTTGGAACACAAGTTTTGAAATCAATACCAGTTTTCATTACATGGTTCCCAATACCAGAAATTTCGTCGGCATTGAATTCAACAAAGACATTGATAATGAGAAATTTAATCTCGTAGCTAGGCCCCAGATGCGTGTAAGTATTGCAGATAATTTATTGATAGGTATTGTAACAGGTGTTCCATTAATGAAAGAAGAAGAAAAGTTAAGCAGCTTTTTGCGGCTCATATGGGAACCAGGGCACCGTCATTGACATATCTTTCTTCTCGTCGTACGGAAAATCACACTATATATCATTTTCGAGTACATTTTTTAATTTGTCGAGACTCGTTTGTAGATCATCTCCAATGATCTCATCCATATCCATAAACAATAACATCACATTCATCGGATAGGGCATTTTACCATTAAAACCCCATTTTATCAGGGTTTGGTTGTTTGTTGCAGATGTTGTTGTCATGTATACCGGGGCTGATGATTCCATAGGCTCTTTAAAACGGATCTCACAATCAACCCGCTCTCCTTCTACGATCTTTTTAATTTCCTGCTCTCCTTTTCCGGCACCTTGATCGTCACTTTCCCAAGCATAAATAAAACCTTCAGTTCCATCTGTGCCTTGATATGTTTTTTTCATATCCGGATCCATCTGGTTCCATTTACTATAGTTATCTTGATTTTTTATGTACTTAATATAATCAAAGACCTCCTGTCGAGGTTTATTGACCACTACTTCACGTTCAACAGCATACTCCTTCTTAACAAATAATGCTGTAATAAGTACAACTACGACAATCCCTAAGATTGTAAATAGGATAAATTTTAGTATTTTCATCTTGATGGCTATTTTCGATACGGCTTGCATTTACCATACTCCGCATCATTAATTACGCTGCTTTTCTTGTTTTCGTCAGTTAAATGCATTTCTAGTTGCTGTTAGGAAAACAAGTTTTTATTATAATTGGTTTTTACGTTAGTTTAATACCTTATGCTAACTTTACATTATTACTTTGGGTTAAATTTACAAAAAGCGCTGCAAAAATTTTAATAAAAAATATCTAGGCTTTTAAATTCAGAAGTTATGAACATTTCACTAAAAGAAAAAAATGCCATCATTTGCGGCAGTACTCAAGGGATTGGACTTGCAACTGCCCTTGAGCTAGCTAGCATGGGCGCTAATTGTTTATTAATTGCACGAAACGAGCAAAGGTTGAAAGAAATTATCAACCAACTGCCAAATGACCTTTCACAACAACACGATTACGCCGTAGCAGATTTCACCGACTTGATGGCTGTTAATGGTGTTATCCAAACGATCGTACAAGATACAAACATCAGTATACTAGTTAACAACACGGGCGGCCCTGCTCCAAGCGAAATGTCCAATACACCGTTTATGGCATTTGAAGAAGCATTTAAACAGCATCTATTATGTAATCATATTTTAGCCACTGCCGTACTTCCGGGCATGAAAAAACTAAATTATGGCCGAATTATTAATGTTATCTCTACATCTGTCAAAACACCATTGCCAAATCTCGGCGTGTCTAACACCATTAGGGCAGCCGTTGCATCGTGGGCGAAAAGTCTTTCGAATGAAGTGGGGAAATACAATATTACTGTAAATAATGTACTTCCCGGATCAATTGATACAACCCGCTTACATAGTCTTATTCAGGCGTCGGCCACCGCTCAGGGAACAGATGTTACAGAGATACAAAAGGAAATGACCAATATCATACCGATGAGGCGATTTGGATCAGCAGCAGAAATAGCTAATGTAATTGCTTTTTTAGCTTCCCCTGCAGCTTCTTATATGAACGGAGTAAGCATACCGGTAGATGGTGGAAGAACTCCCGCTATTTAATGAAGTGCGCCGCTAGTTGAGTGTATAATACCTCACATAATCTATTTGCATGGTAGCAGGAAAGACATCCTCGTCTATCCCTTGTTGACCTCCCCAGTTCCCGCCAACGGCAATATTCATCAATAGATGAAAGGATTGATCAAAAGGCCACTCCGCATAGCCCATATTACTGTTTTCAAATCGGTAAAATTGCTGACCATCTAACAGAAAGTCAATAAATCGCTCGTTCCACACGATGGTATAGACATGAAAAATATTGTAAGGATCTTCTACAGCAATTCCACAGGTTTTTTCCGTACCGATTATATGATTGAATCGGTCGGTATGTACACTACCATATACGGTATCCGGTTTAAACCCCACATGTTCCATGATATCAATTTCTCCGCTCTTAGGCCATCCACCATACTTCCGATCAGTAGGCAACATCCAGATGGCGGGCCACAACCCTCTTCCCTTTGGTAACTTTGCACGCACCTCAAGCTTTCCATATTTCATATCCACTTTGTTTTTGGTAACCAGCCTGGCCGAGGTATAGGGACGATTCTCCAGCTTTTTCTTTTGCGCTCGTAGTAACAACACACCGTCTTGTATCTTCGCATTAAATGTATCGGCTGCGGTATAATGCTGTAATTCATTGTTTCCCCAACCATGCCCACCAATATCGTAAGACCAAAAGTTACTGTCTGGTAAACCGTTAACATTAAACTCATCTGCCCATTGCAGCTTCCATATTGGCGCTTTCTGTTTCGACACGAGTGGTACGTAAGGTTTTTCAGCCATTAGCCAAAAACCGCCACATAATAATAACATAAATATTATAAGCGTATATCTCTTTTTCATTGGCTTCCTTTTATGACAGGACAGAATAATTTATAAAACCTGTTCGTTAAACAATTTTATAAGCGTATTTTCGGGATGCACACATAAACCAGGATGTACCTTAGACGTTTGCACAATCGTACTTCTAGTAGCCGTTAGCCAGCGAAAGCGATCGGCTAAGGGCAGCAGACCAATCGGTTCGGCAGTTTTCCCACCTTCGCAAATACGCTGAAAAGCATGTAGATGTTCTTTTATTTCGGATACATCTAAATCCTTACTGAAAATTTTCAGACGCGCTTCATCCAGCTCGAAAGATACTTTTAGGAATTTAAGTTTGCGGCAATAAAGAACCACTCCAACATTTAGAAACTCTTCTCGTTCTACACGCGGTACCACACGAATAACAGCATATTCAAATACACTATTCGTTTGCATCTCGCACTCCTTTCATCAAAACTTCTACATGCAATATACGCGTTGTCAGGAAGCTAATATATGCCTTCCGGTGCTCAGCTGCCGATTCAAACGGCGAATCGTGCATTAACCATTCATCTGGAATAAGCTGAACGATATCGTTGATAATTGCTTCACTCAACATTTCCTTACAGCTTTTATCTGCTGCTTCTACCTGAGTTGCCCACGGTAATAGTACGTGATCTTTAATTTGTACAAATTTTTTGTTTGCCTGTGTTTCCCAGTTTTGCCACGAATGATGAAAATACAGAGAGGCGCCATGATCAATAAGCCACAACTCCTTATGCCATAATAACATATTGGTATTTCGTGCTGTACGATCCACATTCATCAATAGATAGTCTAACCAAACAATCTTGGAAGCAATCAAAGGGTCTATAGAAACCACCAAGGGATCGAAAGTAATTGCACCCGATAAATAGTGAAGCCCAAGATTTAGCCCTACACTACCTTTCAACAGGTCCTGAATCTCCTCATCGGGTTCTGTCTGACCGAATTCATTCTCGAGGTTAGCAAATACAATTTCGGGAACTTTTAAACCCAAGGCACGGGCTAACTCGCCTCCTAACAATTCAGCAATCAACGCTTTCACTCCTTGCCCGGCTCCTCTGAACTTCAATACATATAAAAAATCATCATCCCCCTCTACAATGGCGGGCATAGACCCGCCTTCACGCAGAGGGGTAATATAACGGATAACATTTATTTTCCTTAACGGCATATTTATTGGTTTACTACGTTATCTATAGTCTGAAGCAGCCCTTCTTTTGGCGTGTCCAGAGTCAATTCCCAAAACATAATACCTCCTAATTTTTTATCCAACGCATATTTCGCCTTTTCTTCAACAGACTTGGGATCGTCACCCGTAGCGAACTGATTTAGCTTTTTATTGTACCAATAGGGTGCCTGCCCTTTATCATCCCAAAAATATTCCCATCCATTAGCTGATGTAAGGTTAGCGGTGTAAGAGCGAAAGTTATATCCTTTTGTATGCTCCCCTTTCTGATATAAGCCATTATTCGTAGCCGGAACATCTTTCCATACACGTGTGTAGAAAGCAGCACCTATTACTAATTTCTCTGACGGGATGCCAAGATTTAACAAGTAATTTACTGCTCTATCTGTTGATTCATCTTCAGGCCTTGTACCATACAAGGGAGTATGGTGCCCGGTAACCGTTGCGTACCCGTTCACCAAATCATAACTCATAATATTTACACGGTCCAGCAAAGGCATGATTTTCTCCCATTCTACCGACTCATCCAGGAACTTTTGAAACCCACCTGCTGCAAAACTCAGTTCATTTTCATCTCCGAGAACATGGCGAAGCTCACTTACCAAAGAGGTAAAATTCTGTTTATCCTGCGGTTGATAAAGGTGCCCAGGATGCCCTTCTATAGTTGGATATTCCCAGTCGAGATCAATGCCATCTGTGCCGAAATAGCTATTTATGTCTTTTACTGACTGTGCGAATATCTTCCTCCCCTCAGGGGTGGAAAAAGCCTCCGAACAAGGAGCGCAGCCACCCCATCCACCAAGTGACAGCATCACTTTCAACCTTGGATGTTGTTGCTTTAAAGCTACTAACTTTTCAATGGTTGCCGTATCCCTCGCATTATCAACATACAATTTATTGTCTTTTAGATGGCAGAAGCTAAAGATGATGTGTGTAAGTTTGTCGACTTCATATTCATTAATCTGTTCTCCATCGCCCATGTAATAAGCTATCACAGAAAAATTCTCGGCCTGCGCAATGGAATTGTGCTTCAAAAAGAGAATAAAAAGTAGCGTAAATGTAAGTTTTAGTGATTTCATTTTATTTATTTGTACGGTTTGTAAGCCTTTAAAGGTAGTAATTATCTCGAATTTATTGACAGCTATGCAGACTATTCTGTATTGCGTGTATCGCCAAGGACAGGCGCTGGCTTATCGTCGCGTTATACGAAAACAAAAAGATGTTACTTATTGGCAAACTAGTCAAGCCCCAACTTTGTTAAGGATTTAAGCAGATATTTAAAGCTAAACTGGCTTCAATAAACGTATGCCTTTCACCTGTGGGGCTGGGTCAGGTTATTGTAGAATGGAAGTCTTAGCATTTTGGTTTCATCAATTAAACCTTTAAATTGCATATACATTTGAAAAGCTTTTAACACACCTTCAGCATCTGATTAAATCGTCATGAAAGAAGAATTTAAGCCATTAAAACTCATGAAGAACGAAGCTAAACATCGTTTTGAAATGGAGGTCGATAACCTACAAACCTTTATTGACTATAAAGAGCGAAACGATAAAATTTTTCTAATACATACTGAGGATCCCGAAGAGCTAGAAGGACGAGGGGTTGCAACTGCGATTATTGAAAAAGCGCTCACCCATATTGAAGATAAGGGGTATAAACTAGTGGCGCTATGCCCGATGGTTGTTGCTTACATTAGACGTCATCCAGAATGGAAACGTATATTGGCTCTTCAACAGAATGATATCATATAAAAATAATTATTATTTCAAACGTAGAAAAGATCATCGAAGAAAGACCTGCTGATATTGGCAATTTTTTAGTAGGACGACTACAGCCCTTTACCTTTAAAGGCAAAAGGATAGTTGGACCGAACGGGCTATAAAGCAATCAGTGCCGCGGGAATTTGATCAAAATCTGTTATTTGAATATCGGCAGCTGTTGTTTCCGCTTCATTGAAGTCTTCTTCAATCCCTTCTACATTTATCCAAATTGTTTGACAACCTATTGCCTTACCCGGAACGATATCTTTTTTAAAAGAATCACCAACCACCACACAATCTTGTGCTAAAAGGCCTATGCGTTCGACGCCCAGTTGATAGATTTCTGGGTTAGGTTTACGTACGCCTACCACAGCAGATTCTACAATATCACTAAAATAGTGTATGATATTTAAATCATTTAGTACAGCATGGATATTTCCATAAAAATTAGAGACAAGTACAAGGGGGTATCGTTCGGCAAGTACTTCTAAAATAGGCTTTGCATGATTTATTGTTTTAAGTACTAACTCCATACAAATAGAAGCAATTTCGTCTATTTTATCCTGGTATTGCTCATCCAGTTTCAAAAAATCGAACTGTTTCGCTATTTTTAACCGCAGTACGTCGTCAAATGTATGAAAAGGCTTAATAATAGGCTGAATAGCTAGTGATCTTTCGCCATGTGCGTAGGCAAGTAAAAACTGTTCTTTTTCAACGTCCAATTTAGTGTTCTTATACGCTTCCCATATCACATTTGCCCAATGCCTCCCATTAGTATCTATTGTTCCACCGTAATCAATTAAAACACCTTTTACCATATTCTTTATTAAATCTCTGTATTCGTTTCAATTTTTTCCACCTGTTCTGCAGTTTTTAAAGCAGGCTTAGCTAGTTTCATTAAAAAAAGTCCGATAATAATCCAGACCAATTCCCTTATCCGCATAATAATACCAATGAAAATCCCTGCAGCACCTGGCATCCCAACGCTCTTTAAAGCTAAAGCAAGCCCTCCTTCCCGTGTGCCTAACTGCATCGGAAAGAAAAAAATCAGATTGGCAAATAAAGAGGAGCCGGAACTTACAATAAGCGACTGTACAACGGACATATTTAAATCAATGGCTCTTGCCGTACAGTATATTTCAATACATCCCACCACACGTGCTATAAATTCAAAACTGAGTGATTGCCAAAAGCGACCCCTGCGTTTTGCATAAAGTTCAGTAATCTGGTGATCAATTTCGCGTAAGCTATCCTGTCTTTCTGCAACAAAAGACCCAACTTTCTTTTTTAATCCGGGAATTTTCGCCAGCGCTTTAAATATACTTAAAGTAAAACCTTTTTTGTAAATCCTACCAAACCAATAACATAAAACAACGCCGGTAATAAACATGACGGAGCATCCTGTTATCATTATGGTATTAGCAGGAACATAAAGCAATATCAGGATAATGGAGGCTAACCAAAAAATCACATGGGAGAACATGTGCATGAGGCTATACAGGAGTACCGAGGAACTTGCCTTCTGAACACCTAAACGGGGTTTGAGTTCCATAATCCTGTAAGGTTCTCCGCCCAAGGCTACAAACGGAGTAATATAATTGATGACATACCCCGTTATCGTCAGCTTCAGCACCGACAGGAAAGGTAAATTGCTCGCCGGAATGGTCGGCTCTTGAATAATCGCTTTAAAAGCAATGGCATTTAATATATAAATTATGAGCCAGCTGCCGATAACCGGTAAAAACCACCAACCGGTTTTTTTTATATTCTCCCAGATGACATCCACGCCCAAGGCATACACCATGTAACACAATGTGGTCATGCCTATGACAAAAAAAAGAACCTTATATATTTTGCTTGCCATCTAAGCTTTATATTCGTTGATACGATTATAAAAATGAGTACTAACTTTCTCCTGTCTATTACACATGTATATAAGAATGGGATTCAGAATAAACAAATCAAAGAAGAAGTATATCCAAGCATAATCAATGATCAACCATAGAAAAAGAAAAATTACCCGTGTGTTAAATTGAACGATATTGGTGTATTTCATTAAGGGCTTGTTCTGCTCTCTAAAGTCTTTTATGAGACTGGCCGGTAAGCCATTGCTAAAATCGGCGCGGATAACCTCCAAAAGCCGCTGTAATTTTGGAGAAAAACGCTCCTGCATTTTTGTATAATTCAGATAACCTTTCAAGACAAACTTCATCCAAGCATTGTTTGACCAAGTTAACCGATCGTACTCTGCCTGCAAATCTTTACTATTGTCGAGCTCACTACCGCTGGTACCCTTAATAAAAAACAAATGCACATTTCGGTAGTAGTCAGCCATGGCAGATTGTACCATATGTGAAACTCCCGCAAGTATACCTAATACCCATATTGCTGCAGACCAACCTTCGTTCATAGAACGCAAACAGATAGCAATATGGATAGATGCAAACCAAAAATCGCCTGCAAAACCATCTAAAATTCTACCGAATCTACTCTTATTATTTGTTAAACGTGCCAGCTGCCCATCTGCGCTATCCAAAGAATTGGCAAACATCAACGAAAGCATTCCTATAAAGTTAATAGATAATGAAGGGTAATAGAAGAGAATACCTGCCGCCACGCCAAAGAAAATGCTGATGATGGTAACTGCATTGGGTGTCAACCCAACTTTCTGGCAAAATAAAGCTATGCGAAGCCCTATCGGACGATAAAAATATATATCGATCTTTTCTTCAGTGTCGTTGGATTTTAGAGAATTTTCAAAAACAGTTTTATCAGCTGCTTTACTGTTTTTCGCGTGCAATGATTCCATCAGTCTTATACTCAAATTTCTTTAATAGTAATTGTGCTATATACGGAGCCGCTGTATCTCTACAGGGAGCAAAACTAGGCCAATCATTCAGATCAATAATGTGTATGTTGCCTGCTTTATCGACGATGGCATCTCCACCAAACACATAAACATCTAAAACCTCCGCAGCATTTAAAGCAACCTGCCTCAAATATGCTTCATCAAAATTATTGTAAACTAAATTACCGTTGAACTGCTCATAATGCTCATATTTATGATGATTGTGCTCATATGGATAAAACCAATAGAAGAAATCCGTATCTCGCACACCATAAAATTTAACGAGGTCGCCGATCAAATGTTCGGAAAGAACTGCATCTGGAATTTCTCTCAGTGCATATTCTCTCAAAATTTCTTTCCCTTCCTGTCTAGAAGAAGCAAAAGTTACATCTTCTTTATGAATAGCATGAAAATCACCTCGTTTAATCCACACCCCTAACTCAGAAAATCCATCAAATAAATTATCCTCAACTTTATCTGTAGATACAATCTTGCTTTTAGGGTATGGTATCTGGTGTTGAATCAACAAACTAGTCATATTTGTACGGAAACAATTCTCCACCCCAAAACCAGAATTAACTACAGGCACTCCGTCCCGTTCTAGTTGTTGAAGTTTCTTGACGGCATCTTTATTACGTGCCATGGAAACAATACCCATGCTTTTGGTGACATCGGCTCCAGATAAAAACGTTTCCTCGTTTAAAATAGTCACTTTGCAGCCCTCTTCCCTGAGTGCCTGCATAGTTAACTGAAATATAGCTTCATCATTGCCAATGTGGTTCGGAGAAAAAGTTTTTCCCCTTTGGATTCCTATAATCTCTATATTTTTCACGTTGTTTGGTTAAGACATTTTCAACTCATTCAGCCATGCTTCAGCCGTATGCAGGTCGGTCAGATGATCAATGTCTATTATTTTTTCAAATGTAAATGCTTCAACCTTTAGCTGTTCTTCTAACAATAGCCGCTGATAATTACGCATACGCTCTATATTACTGGCGATAGCTTTTTCAACACAAAGCAATGCTCTTTTACGCAATGCATAAACCCCTCCGGAAACCAAGATATTTTCACTTCCCTCTTGATTTTGCTTATCAGTAAAAGCAGTAATTTCCCCTTTATGGTTTATTTGCACATAAAGTGGGCTTTCATCTTCTACAAATGGTGTAACGGCCATTAATGCATCTAAATCTTGACGCTCGTTAAAAAATTTCAAATATGCGGCAAAATCCTCTTTTTTAAAAATAGTGTCTACTGTAGTGACACAAAGTTCGTCAAACGAGGGGATTTCTTTTAGCAGTTCATGAAAACTATGCAAGGAGCTCGCTGTTGTCTTTTTAATAATTCGTATACGCCTCTCGGAACAAAAACTGTACAGGTAATCGGCTAATGCTTCTGAGTCTTCATTTATAATGATATTAACGGCATTTGCACCATAGCTATCAAATATATCCATTAATCTTTCGATCAAGGTCTCCCCTTGAAGCCTCGCCAAGGGTTTTGGAAAAGGATAGCCACTTTTAGCCAAACGCGACCCCTCCCCCGCAGCTATTATTGCAAAATCCATTATTTCTTATAAAATTATTAAACCGCACAAATCTAGAAAAAAAAGATGAAGGTACACCTGTGTTGGTATGCCTTAAACATAATCATGTTTGTTTTTTCACAAACTATCCACTAATTCTTGATAGTAATCAAGGCCTAAATGTGTAATCAGATCTTCGCCCATAATATGTCTCAACGTGTTCTGCAATTTGATCAGCTGCTTAAAGATGTCGTGCTCCGCCTTTAATCCGGGAGCTGTTTGCGGAGATTTTAAGTAAAACGACAACCACTCCTGGATACCCGACATACCGGCACGGTGAGCTAAGTCTAAAAACAAAGCTAAATCTAACACAATAGGTGCTGCCAATATAGAATCTCTACAAAGAAAATTGATTTTTATCTGCATAGGATATCCCAGCCAGCCAAATATATCGATGTTATCCCAGCTCTCTTTATTGTCGCCATGTGGCGGATAATAATTAATTCTGACCTTATGGTATAGATCACCATACAGTTCTGGATTAATTTCAGGATTTAATATCTCTTCCAACACGCTCAATTTGGACACTTCCTTTGTTTTAAAATTTTCGGGATCATCCAGTACCAAACCGTCTCTATTTCCTAAGATATTGGAAGAAAACCATCCTTTTACACCTAATGCACGAGCCTGCAAACCGGGTGCAAGAATAGTTTTCATTAGGGTTTGTCCCGTTTTAAAATCCTTGCCAGCAATTGGCACCTCCATGAGTTGTGCTAATTCAATCATCGCCGGGATATCACAAGTTAAATTTGGTGCTCCATTGGCAAATGGCACATGCGACTTGATAGCAGCATACGCATAAAGCATACTAGGAGAAATACGTTGGTCGTTATTGTCCAAAGCCAGTTCAAAAGCATCTAACGTTTGAAAAATATCGCAGTCGTCAATATATTTCTCCGTTGAACCGCACCATATCATCACCAAACGGCTACAGTCATTATGTAACTTAAATTCTTCAATATCTGCTAAGAGTGCATCAGCCAACTCCCGACGGTGTGTCTGTTCCTTCACGTGCACGCCATCTAAATTCTTAACAAAATTCTTATCGAACACCGCCTTCATAGGTTTAATTGCCTCCAGCTCATCTTTCACTGCATGCAACAACAAAGGTTCCAACACCTTAGCGTTAGTTGCAGCTTCAAAAACATTATCTTTATAAATATCCCATCCTCCAAAAACAACATCTTTCAGGCCAGCCAACGGCACGAAATCCTTAATCAATGGATACCGATTTTCTGTTCGTTTCCCCAAACGAATATTACCCATCTGAGTAAGCGATCCGACAGGCTTTGACAAGCCTTTATTAATAGCTGCAACACCTGCAATGAAGGTCGTAGCAACAGCTCCCAAACCAGGAATCAATATACCCAGTTTGCCTTCGGATGGTTTAATAGTATACGCCATGTTTTGATAATGAGAATTTAGAATGAATAATAGTTGCTGCGGTTAATTGAATATTGATACCACTTAACAACGTGTTAACAGAACAAATTACCGATTAAATCAACATTTAAGCAAGTAATAACTTTATAAAAAGGGTCAAAAAGTCAAAAATAGAGTATTTTGACATAAAATAAACAATAGCTTGTATTCATTAATACTTACGAAAAGCATTTACCTTACACAAGAATACGCATTACTTCTGTTTAACAACAAAAAGAGATCAGTTACAAAAGTCAGCTAAAGTTTGATCATTTAAAACCAATAAGGCACACTCCCTTATTAGTCTGCATTTTTTATGATGGGATTCGTGCACCGATATGGCATCATTAATTAAGAAAAACATTGCTTTAACTTCCTTTCCCTATTGTAAAGGCACCTTTATTGGACATGCCACTATTACTCCCGGAGTACGTTCGCCGGGCTGGGTTTCTCCATTTGGAATTACTATATTACCCCTCCACAACACAGCTGTAGTTGTAACCGGGAAACTTGAATTTGAAGCTGTAGATATCGTGTCGACGCTGCTCCAGGCATCTGTGACTGTATTGTATGCCAAGACTTGGTTAGAAAAGCCCGGATGTACGCTTCCTAATGATTCCGTATTTGTGGCCAACGCTCCATCGTCGCCGCCGAAAACAAGCAGAAGACTTTCTCCTGCAGGATAGGCAGGACCAGGAGCCGCTGCAACCGGTACCGGCGAAGAAGCTCTTCGTTCCCAACCTTTTGTAGGTATGTAACGGTAAGTATCCTGTAGATAAGTTCGTTGTATTTCTCCTACTGCATTTTTTTTAAGTGAAACCCCACTGAATACATAAAAAGCGCCGTCTCGGGCACCGGCAACAGCCAGCATACGACCTACTCCGGGTAGCGGATCTAAGGTTTTCCATTTCAATTCGTTACCGGGGGCCTTTAAATCCAATACATATAAATCGTTTACTGCCTCAAACACATCCGGCCCTACTGTGCCTCCGCATACATACAATTTATCACCAAGCAATGCACCACAGGCGTTGGCTAAAGGTTTTGGTAGATCTGGTAAAGTTTTTTCTTCAATTATACCCTTTTTATAACGAAGTAAAAAAACATTAGCCGAATGCACTTGTTCATTACCACCACCTATACAAATTAGTGCTCCATCATAATCCACAGAAACTCCATATCCCAGTGGCCGTTCAAGCTTACCAACCTTCTTCCATTTGCCGGTAGGTCCTTCCAACACGTAGATCTTTTGGTGCCACTTTTTTGCACCTCCCCCAGTAATTCCTCCGTCTGGAAAGTTTGCACCACCGGCCAATAGCAGACAATTATTCGATACACCAGCAAAGGCGCCCGCAAAGCCATGCTTATCTGGAACGGCTGGTAATTCCGACCACTGAAAATAGTTACGGCTAGATTTCTCCTGTGCTAATAAATTCATCCCTCCAACGATGAGCATAAATATTAGTGTATAAGGTTTTAGGTACCGCATATTCTTCAACTTATTGGTTTCCGTTTAAATTCGAAGACCTGTTTTTAGTAAATGAAAAAAACCTAGGTTGTCTAACTCATTCTTCAGTGTTTCTTTTTGTTCGTCTCTTAACCCCTGAAGTGGCAATCGACACCCCCCCATATCTAAATCAAACATCTGCATAATAGCTTTCTGTGCAGGTATTGGCGAATACTTAACAAATGCACGTATCATCTGTACTAGATGATATTGCAATTCCTGGGCTTTCTCCAATTGCCCGTACTTATAAAGATCCATCATTCTCAAATAAAGAGGCGCAGCAAAATTATATGTGCTACCAACAGCTCCTTTAGCTCCCAATGCCAATGCAGGCAACAGCATTTCATCGTAACCAAACAGCATGTCGTACTTCCCCCCTTTATAGTTCAAGCATGCTTGATATTCATATAGCGTAGAAGCGGTATATTTTATACCAGCTAGATTAGGAATTTTCTCTTCTGCCAATTCCAAAAATTTGACCATATCCATTCCTACGCCAGTTAGCGTGGGGATATGATAATAATAAAAAGGAAGTGTAGGTGCTGCATTCGCTATTTGGGCCATGCAATCCACTAAATTTTGTGTATCCACGGGCCTAAAATAGAAGGCTGCAACGGCGGAAATAGCATCTGCACCGATCTGCTCAGCATGTATTGCGAGCTCCCTTGCTTCAGCGATAGCGCTATGACCTACGTGCACAAAAACCTTCAATTTATTTTTTGCTGCATTAACGTATCTTTCGGCAACCAACATCCGTTCTGCTAAGGTTAAATTTGGCCCTTCACCATTTGTTCCACAAACAAAAACACCCTTCAAGCCATCTCTATATAATTTATCGACAAGGCTAGGAATATCTGAAAGTTTTAGACTTCCTTTGCTGTCAAAATTAGAGAATGTTGCGGCAACTAAGCCTTCCATTTTTTCTATCTTCATATGTGTGCTATAAAATTTAGTGAGACGTTAGTGATATCCAGCTGGGTTTCACCATCGAATTCACAGTGTAATGCATAAACCCGAAAATATGCTGTGCTGCGTAACACACCTTTTGCTTTTCGGTATAGCGAATTAATTAACCATAAAATAGAAAAGTATTTCTTCATTCAGTTATATAAATATTGGTTAATATTGTAGTTATGTACTACATAACAAAGGTAAACACAATTTCAAGAAATACAAGGATATAGGCTTATATTTTTCAATACGTTCTACAATGAATTGTTTTTAATATGCGCCAACCAAGCGAAGTGAGGTTCTAAATGAATCCGCATGCCTTTTCTAAAATCATCGACCGTACCATTAATTAAAAGCTGTACCAAATCTGCATGAGACACACCTCCGGGTTTATAATGGTTTGCTTCAAATGCAACAACATAATCAAACAGCGGCAACAACATATTTTGAAATCGCTTTAAAGTGTCGTTGTTTGTCATAGCATATAGCTTGCCATGGAAAGCTATTTCCGTCTTAATCCTAAATTTCTCACTGGTGGACTTTTCTTTTGCAACTATTCGTTTTAACTCATCAATATCTTTCTCCGTCTTGTACATAAATAACATATCCGCCAAGCCCATTTCCAACACCAGTCGTAAGCCGAATATATCATATAGAATACTATCGCCCATAATCAATGGGTCGAGCACCTTTTCAAAGGAACCCAAAATATCTGGTTCTGCCAATACCATTCCTCTTTTCTTCTTTGTTTCGATGAGTCCCAGTGCTTTTAGCCGACTAAGTGCTTCGCGAACAATATTGCGACTAACCCCCAAAGAAGCAGCTATCTCTAACTCTTTTGGCAACAGATCTCCCGGTTTAAAAGCCTTTTTCTTAAAATATTCTCTTAATTTGAGTTCGACCTGATCAGCCATGGTTATATTGGTCAGTTTGGGTAGGTCAAAATTCAGACCTCTAGCATTTGTTTTTGAGTTGTCCATGTTGCAAGATGCAAATTTTAACAAACATTATGTAGAACAAAAGAATTTTCTTTACCTATTTCTTTGCTTTAATCGCCAAATGGTTATACCTAAAATAGCATAGATCCTGAAGTATCCTCAACAGAACGCCTTATCACGTGTATCTATACCTTCCAAGCACTGCTGAAAAACAACGTTCCTTAGTTGTGAAGAAAATTCAAATCATCAAGAAAATTCGAAACGTCTTCATATTTCCAAAAGATTTATTGAAAATCGGCCAACACTTTCACTCAGACGCTTCTAAGTAGGGTTAAAAAATTTTTATTATTATAATGTACACAGCGCCATTTTATATGATTAGGCCACCTTATTATGAACTTGAGAAGAGCTGCTTTGTTGAAATCTGTTCTTTTTCCTAAAAATGTGTTTATTTTTAGGAAAAACATAGATAAGAGCAAATAAATGAGTAATACCGAACTCCAATATTTCTGCATTTTTCCCTGAAGGGATAAAGGATATCGAAATAAACAATACTAAACAAGCTATTATTTGATACGTACGTGGTAAAGGTATTCCAGCATAATCAATAAACTGTTGCCACTTTGGTTTTTTATGATATAGCCATGGCAGCAAGATAAGATAAAAAGCTAGGCATACTATAATCAGTTGGGAAAAAACAATTTTATTGATTTTTTGGCCTCCAACTACTAAATTATGTAAGTTAGTTTCTTGCTGTGCATTATTTTCAAGAAAAAAAGCCGAGCTCTCAACATTAAAAACTCGTTGTCCCCAACTAATCTCTTCCCCAATCACAAATGCCGCAAACAACACAGATAATGAAATTATTATGACAAATAGTTTACTACGTATAAAACGCAGGTTTTTTATATAAGTTATACCAACAACTATTATAACAAATAATGGCACTAAAGTAAGGTTTTCTATTATCCCATCTTCCACGGCATAAATTTCTTCAAACCAATCTACACTGATATTAGCTCCAATAACACCTACCGCTACACCAATAAAAGCAAATGTAACTACAGCTATTTCTAAGCTATTTAGCTTATCACTCATGATTTCAGTACTAAAAATAAGATAACTAATTTTTAATTACAGGAAACGGCAAATTCGTTTTCTGTTGGTATAACAAAATACACACGGATCAAAACTAAATATTAGACTATAAAAATAAAATAGTCAGTAAAACAAATGACATTCATATTAAATTAATGATTTTTCAGTCAGGAGAATCCAACATAAATCGAGTATTCGTGTTCGAAACACAATAAATCAGCATATATACGTTTAATAAGTTTAATAGAATAAGTTATTTGAAAACCACAAAAATTTAGAAAATGAGTATTTTAAAAAATAAAGGTGTGCTGGCAGTTGCCATAGCATTTTTTGCAGTCTCTACCAGCAGCAGCTTAACATTTGCGCAGGACACTCCTGCACCTCAAGAGCAAATGCCTGCACAAGCACCTATAAAGGAAGATTTTAAGAAAGAAGAACTACAATCGTTTGTTAAAGCCAACCAAAAAGTTGTTGCTATACAAAGGGCTAGTGAGGAGGAAATGATAAAAGTAGTTAAAGACGAAGGATTCACCGTTGAACGATTCAATGAAATTGCCGAATCTCAGCAAAACCCAGATAAAAAGGTAGAAGCTGACGAAAAAGAGCTGGCTTCCTTCAATAGCGCAGCCCAAAAAATTACGGGTATGAGTCAACAAGTTGATAGTCAAATGCAAGAGAGCATTAAACAAGAGGGGCTCGATATAGAGACCTATCAACAAATCATCATAGCCTATCAGAGTAGCGATAAAGTAAAACAGGAGATAGACGAGTTGCTTCCTAAACAAGAGGAAAATCAACAACAATAAAACTATTTGTGAAAAGGAGCTGTCTAAAAAGCCCTATTAATAGAAGATCCCCGATACTGAAAAAGTGTCGGGGATTTTTATTTTTTGTCCTAAAAAACAGTTATTTTTAGGTGCACCCAAACAATATGGCAAACATACTATTCAAAGCATTACCGTCCAACAGTCCGAGCCTGTTTCCGGAAGATATTTTTGCAAAGATCCCAGAGAACCACCCGGTACGTCTGGTAAATGCAGTGGTTGACAGACTGAACATCGACCACATCATAGGACAGTACAAAGGTGGCGGCACGAGCAGTTTCCATCCGCGTATGATGATCAAAGTGCTGTTCTATGCCTATCTGGGCAACATCTATTCGTGCCGCAGGATAGAAAAGGCCTTACAGGAGAATATCTATTTCATGTGGCTTTCGGGCCACAGTGCACCGGATTACCGAACGATCAACCACTTCCGTGGCAAAAGACTTAAAGTGCATATCCATTCCCTTTTTGCCGATGTTGTCCGTTTGCTTGCCGAACTGGGCTATGTAAGCCTAAAGGTCCAGTACATAGACGGTACAAAGATTGAATCGGCGGCAGGCCGTTACACTTTTGTATGGAAAGGTTCGGTGGAAAAGAACAAAGCAAAACTGGAAAATAAAATACAGTCGGTCCTCTCGGACATTGAATCACAGATAAAACAGGACCAATCGGAACTGGGCAGGGATGAAACACCCAAACCTATTAAGAGCAATGAGCTCAGGGACAGACTTTCTTTACTGAACGAAAAGCTCAAAGCAACAGCAAAACCTACCCAAAAACAGCTTAAAAAGCTGCGGGAAGAACATCTTCCAAGGCTGGAAAAGTACGAAAAGCAACTGGCTACACTGGGGGAAAGGAACAGTTACAGCAAAACCGATGAAGATGCCACCTTCATGCGGCTGAAAGATGACCACATGCAGAACGGGCAGCTCAAACCGGCCTACAACACGCAGATCAGTACGGAAGAACAGTTCATCACCCACTACAGTATCCACCAGACAAGCACCGATACCACCACATTGGAAGACCATCTTGATAGCTTCGAAGATCAATATAACAGGCAGAGCGATATGGTGGTGGCCGATGCCGGTTACGGAAGTGAAGAGAACTATGAAATGCTGGAATCAAAGAACATAGAAGGTTACGTGAAATATAATTACTTCCACAAAGAGCAGAAACGCAACCAGAGGAACAATCCTTTTCTATTACAGAACCTGTATTATCATAAAGAGCAGGACTTCTATGTGTGCCCGATGGGACAGAAGATGGAGTTTGCCGGTAAGGGAATACGCAAAAGCACCAATGGATATAGTTCCCGGGTGAGCTATTACAGGGCCGAACGCTGTGAAGGCTGCCCGCTTCGGGGGCAGTGCCATAAAGCGCAGGGAAACAGGATCATCGAAGTCAACCACCGGTTGAACGAACTGAAGACCAGGGCACGCGAACGTCTAACATCGGAAACAGGAAAGTACCACCGGAGTAAACGCCCCATAGAAGTGGAGGCGGTCTTCGGACAGATGAAAAGCAACAACAGATTCAACAGGTTAACCATGAGGGGGCTTGAAAAGGTCGATATTGAGTTCGCCCTGATGTGTATAGGGCATAACCTGAGAAAATGGTCGAAAAAGCTCCTGAAAACAACTTCGTCAGGCCCAAACAACGAACCTAAATACAATAATCCCCTTATTTATGACCCCAAATGGATAAACTACTGCTATCAACCATTGGTCGCATAGAGTAACATCCTAAAACCGATAGACTCTACAGGTAGATACAAAACGAAAGAAGGCGCCCTTTTTAGACGCCTTCTTTTTTTATCTTACCCCTACCCGTTAATCCGGTTTTTCGAAAAAAATCACCTCATACCTTCCGTTTTTCCTGAGACACCGCCATTGTTCCAAATGTGTAAGTGACAAGCTGCTTATTTTTGCCAGGAACTTTGTAGACCAAGCTTATAGCTTACGACAAAAAATTATTTTATCTCGACAAGGAAGCAAACTAGCATTACGCCCGTCATGATAAATTATGCGCAGTGAAATAAAAAACACAGGACTTCAAACATTTATTATTGCAAAAAAAGGTCTTCAACCGGGGAGATTGAAGACCTTACTAACCAATTATAAACCTAAATTATGATGCCACAAAGATAGTGTACAAATCACACAATAACAATTTTTTTTTCACTTTTCCCCTAAGCACTCACTAAACAAATATCTTCTTTGGTACAACGCGTATATAATTTTTCAAGAAATTGGCTCCTAAAGAGTCTTTCATTATAAATATTTATAATCCAACAGGTAATCAACAAGTTAATAGTATCTGTTGTAAGGTCTTCGTATAAAATCTCCACTTCCATATTATCCATCGCGTAAGTTATTTCGCGCATCTCTTCCCTAATAATCGTTTTGATAGTTTCCATTGTTGCTTTCCGATCTACTTTAAGATTTATGCTCGTTTTGCTGTAAGATCGGCTTAAGGTCCAGTTAACCACTCTACCGGAGAGCAAATCTCCATTAGGAATGATCACTTCTGATCCTTCCTGGGTGAGTAGGGTACTGGCGCGAATACCTATTTGCTGCACCTTTCCTTTTTTGTCAGCTAATTCGATATAGTCGCCTACCCTAAATGGCCGCTCAAAGATTAAAATCACTCCCGAAACAAAATTATTAATGATATTCTGCAAACCCAGTCCCACACCCACGCTCAAAGCACCCACTATAATGGTTAATTTATCCAGACCAACCCCCAGGGTACTGATGGCAAACAAGAATCCCAAAATTATAATAACAAGCTTAAATAATGGTAATAGGTTCGCATGGTTTACCCCATTGGAATCATATTCCTGTATGCTGGGCTCCTTAAAGAACAGATTAATGTTTTTCTGAAGCCAGTTAGCTATCGCAAGAACAAGGACGCAAATAGTTAAATTTCCAAAGTTAAATTGGATGCTTCCAATTCGCCGCGGTGCATTCAAAAAGCCATCGATAAATTCTATCAGGGATTGCAATACTCTTAAGTTATTCGCAAGAACCACAATAAGTAATGCTAGGCATAGAAAGCGAAGCAGGCTATCCAAACTTTTCAATGTTCTACTCTCATTAAATCTCTTGAAAAAACCATTTATGAGTCGACTTTTTTGAAATTGTAACCTCAAAGCGTTCTTCATCATTTTTGAAAATTCAATCAAGCAAAAGGCTTGTAAAAGAATTACGGCGCCAGCTATACTCCAGTATCTGGAGTACTCCACATAACCGATGACATTCAATATAAAAGCAACGGTATTGGTTAACAAGAAAATCGAGAAAATACTGTTATTGATGTAGCCATGGGTTTCACGCTTTTTCAATCGACGTCTGCCAGCATAACTTAAATACAATGCAGAAAGATTTAACACAAGAGAGGCAATTCTTATGACGAAGCCTTCATTAACAAGTGAATTAATCGATACAACCAGAACATAAAAAAATATAATAGCAAACCACCAATTTCTTTGCTCTTTACTTAATGTTTTGTATAAAATAATGCTAAACAGCAAAACAATCAGCAACTGTGTCAACTGAAGAAGTATGCTCGGTGTTGATGCAGAAAATAAGGGAAGTAATGTAAAAAAGAAAATAAGTGTTTTGACAATAGCTATCCCAGGGTTATAAAAAGGTATTTTTATCTCACCTTTGTACCGGTAGTCATGTATGGTCTTGCCATTTTTGTATATCCAGTAAAAGAAGCCAATACTCAACAATATCAAAAAAACTCTACTTGTTCGTTCCGTCTGTTGCAAATACTTGTTTACTGCTTTTGTTTCAAGATAAGTGCTTTGTAAGCTTCCCATCATCCTATCTTTACTAAATGTTCTTGGCGTCGCCCAAATAGCATTCGCGCCCCTCCTATTCTGCACAGTACGCTGCTGTTTCGCGTCGTTGGCCAGCATTAACACCATATCGCTGGTAGCTTGCCAAACACTGTCAGACCTGCTGATCAAACGCTGGACAGAGTCGAGCTTTTGCCGCGCTTGCCATTCCGATCGTGTTACTTCCATATTTAAGCTAGCAAGCTCATTACGATAAACTGCCGCTATAGAATCATCTGCATAGCTAAAAAGACTATCTGTTGCTAATTGGTGGTAATCTCTAACGGCACTTGTTATACTACTCTGATAATTTTTTATGGTGTTTCTGAAGCCTTGTAACCTATTCAACCGCTCTTTTCCTGCTTCCGCGTAAATCCTAAAAGTATCTACAGCGGTACCATCTCCCAAACTATCCAATGTTTGGATAGTTTCTTTATTAGCCGATTCGTACCCCGATAGTTCTTTTGCTAAAAAGCTAACATTGATATTTGTAAGAAATTGAGGGTTTAGCTTCTTATAAGTTTCTTTTGCCGAATCTACTCGTAATGCAAATAAACTATCACTTCCTAATCCAGTGGAAAAAATTGTATCCTGGGCTGCATAGGTACTAAAACCCAATAAATTAAAAATCAATATCCAAAAAACCGACCTGATTTTTTCAATAAACTGTTGCTTGTAAGTCGCTCTCCACATGTATATTATCATTTGTCTTTCACCTATAAATAGACAAAGATATAACTCCCAATTCAGGATATGGTTTTACCGATTAAGAAAACTTCTCAAAATCAATGGACACTTTTGTTATTCCCTCATCCCAAATTGCCGTTCCTCCATAAGACGATCTGATGTGAGCGGTACATCAATCTGTTAAAAATCACTAACGTGCGCTAAATATATTAAACCAGTTTAAAATTTCCGCATCATCGATGGAATACACGGCCGTAATGAGGATGATCAAAAAAGCAAAAAGTATAAAAGCGGAATAGTCTGAATCCTGGTTTTTTTCAGTAAAAGAAATCCCACTTTTGACACGTCTTTTTATATGTTTTTGGTTATGGTTTATGCGTCGGTTATACATAAATGTAAGTTTATCTGTTTATTGTTTAATTTCTGACTTCCCACATAAAATTAACGCAAACCCTTTCTATATGCAATTACCAATACGAGGATGATAATTTTTTGTAAAATACTACCCAGAATATCACAGATTTTAATAGTTTAAAGATAAATTTCTACTTTAGTGGGACTTCATATTTTAATTCATTAATTAAGGCATTTCGAAAAAGTATGATAAAATCCAAATTTGGTTTTTTCAGTTTTATCTCGGTTCTGTTGCTCGTGTTGCTGCTTTTTATTATATATAATTTCCTTTTGTCTATTTTTTCAGGTACTCATGAAGATATACCCATTTTTGCATGGATTTCCTTCCCTCTAGCTGTTTACTGTGTTTATGGATAGGATACGGCGAGATGCGCACAAAAGCATTAAAAATAACGATTGAAAAAGATACAATATATATAAGAAGGTTCTATGGGTTAGGTAGTTCAAGCTATTTCAGTCTCAGTTATTTTGATGGCTACACTACCTCTATACTTACGTCAAGGGGGGGGAAGTTATGAGTACTTATATTTAAAAAAGGGCAGAAAAAAAGTAATAAAACTTTCTGAATTTTACCACAGCAATTATAAAGAAATCAAATCGTATATCATGCAGCATAGTCACAACCTAGGCTTCGAAGAGTTCAGTTTCAGGCAAGAGGTAAAAGAAATATTCTTATAGATCAATAAAACCTTTGCGATTATATAAAAAATATCCATAACTCTTGAAAATAAATATTTTAAACCGATATTTAGCCTAAAATTATTAAAAATGAAACGTTCCATACTTCTTGTAAGCTGTTTATTTTTGCTTTTTAGTGCTTGTTCTACCGTATCGAAACAAAATGCTACCAACGCACCCCTTCATTTAACCTGGCAAGTTACCAGCAATATCAATGATGAAGGGTCGCGGGGGCACTCCTCGCTAACGGTTACGAACACAGGCGAAACAGCGCTCCCGGCACAAGGTTGGC
Organism: Olivibacter sp. SDN3; assembly: GCF_014334135.1. Taxonomy (NCBI): domain Bacteria; kingdom Pseudomonadati; phylum Bacteroidota; class Sphingobacteriia; order Sphingobacteriales; family Sphingobacteriaceae; genus Olivibacter; species Olivibacter sp. SDN3. The sequence continues at coordinate 3,841,345 of NZ_CP060497.1, read as the reverse complement.
AATTATATTTCAATATCGGCAATTTAGCTATCGCTGACGATGATACGTCTCATGTACAAGTTGCCCAGATTAATGGTGATGCATTCAGGCTATTTCCCGATTCCCTTTTTAGAGGCCTGGCCAAAGGTGATTCGCTGACCATCCAGCTTGTTTCACGTAAAATCCGTAATCTCACGGACTTCCCTGCAGGCTTCTACCTTGTTCTTGACGAAGATACTACACAAGGGATCGACTTACCTTTCTTGTTAGATACGCCTAGCTATGTTAAGCAAGAGGAGGTGGGTCTGGCAGCATACATATTTGAACAGAATCAAAAAATCAACTCCATTGATAGTACGCATTTACCGTTGCTTTTTCCTACCCCAACATCGTATACAAAAAAAACGGGGAAATTCTCGATAAGCGATCAGACACCTATTTACTGCGATACGGCTTTTCTTCCTGAAGCAAATTATTTCGTAGATGAGTTGGAAGAAGTTCTTGGCAGTAAGCTTTTAATTAATCAAGAACTCACGGAAACCGGCATACACATTACAAAAAAGGAACTACCCAATACGGAAGCTTACGAGCTTGATGTTACCCCCGAAAAAATAACGATTGGCGCTACAGGCAACGCAGGAGTTTTCTATGCCCTCCAATCACTTAAAGTGTTACTACCACCCAATACCTGGCAGCAGGGCCAAAGGCAAATTGAGGTGCCCCAAGTTGCGATCAGAGATCAGCCCCGCTTTTCGCATCGTGCTTTTTTATTAGATGTAGCGCGAAACTTTCAATCCAAGGAGCAAGTATTCAAAGTATTGGACCTGATGGCACTCTATAAGCTTAATGTGTTCCATTTTCATATAGTGGAAGACGAAGGCTGGCGGTTAGCGATACCTGGGCTTCCGGAGCTTACCGCTGTTGGCGCCAATAGGGGGCACACTTATGACGAAAAAGATCATCTACTACCATCTTACGGGTCGGGAGCTACGGCTGGGAATTCTCCGGGAAGCGGTTATTATACCCGTGAAGATTATATTGAGATTCTCCGTTATGCAACGCAACGCCATATCAAGGTCATCACGGAGATTGAAACACCGGGGCATGCCCGGGCAGCCATAAAGGCAATGGGAGCCCGATATGAACGACTGGTAAAAGAAGGGAAACAGCAAGAAGCCGAGCAATATTTGCTACACGACAGCAGCGATCGCTCGGTATATCGGTCTGTACAGGGTTTTGATGATAATGTCATCAATGTGGCGTTGCCCTCCACGTATACCTTTCTAGAAAAAGTAACGGACGAACTTATTTCTATGTACGAGGAAGCAAAGGCACCACTTGAGAGCATTCACTTTGGTGGAGACGAAGTGCCTGAAGGCGTGTGGGAGAAATCGCCAGTTGTAAAAAAACTCATGGCCAGCCAACCTAACATTCAAACAAACGAAGACCTTTGGCATTATTTCTTCGACAAGCTGAACCAGATGCTCACTTCAAAAAAAATATATCTTTCTGGATGGGAAGAAATTGGTTTAACCAAAACAACGACAGCTGACGGAAATAAAAAAATGGTCGTAGAGCCGCGTTTTGCCAATAACAATTTCCATGTTGACGTATGGAATAACCTTTCCGGTAATGAAGATCTGGCTTATAAGCTGGCCAATGCCGGTTACCAAGTAGTATTAACCAATGTTACCAATATGTACCTTGATCTAGCCTATAACCCAAGCTTTTATGAGCTTGGGCAATATTGGGGTGGATACGTTGATATAGAGAAGCCTTTCCGTTTCATCCCTTACGATTATTATCGCAACCAAACAGAAGATGAGCGTGGGAACTCCTTGCCTCACGGGCATTTTGTGGGAAAAGAAAAGCTAACGGCGACCGGAAAAAAGAACATTGTTGGTTTACAAGCACCTTTGTGGAGCGAAAAAATTATCGATGCTGATCGTTTGGAATACTTACTTTTACCAAAAATATTAGGTTTAGCAGAACGCGCCTGGGCTCCGGATCCAGAATGGGCCAACACGACAGCAGGTAACGACGAAAGTTATCGGCAAGCTTGGTCGGTTTTTACCCACGCTGTTGGGACGCGTGAGTTGCCTAGACTTGACCACTATAAAGGCGGATTCAGTTATCGCATTCCAACACCGGGGGTCAAAAGAGCTGGGGAAATGGTTCAGGCGAATACGCAGTTCCCCGGATTAACAATACGTTATACCACAGATGGCTCTGAACCAACCATTAATAGTACTGTCTACACCGCCCCCATCCCCTTTCAAGAGTATTTAACCTTCCGGGTTTTCAATCAGCAAGGTAGAGGAAGTAGAAGCATTAGGCTTTAAAATACCAATCCCTCACAGACACCGTACATGCTGTGAGGGATTAAATTAAGCAGAAATTTAAATTAATCCTTTTCTTTGCAGAAAAATTTGTTTTTTTAGTTTCTTAAAAGTAAAACAATAAATGATTCACCAGACATATATATTTCCTGCCGTTAAAGTCGTCAGGAAATGTATTTACCTCTTAATAACTACACTAACATTGTGTGTATCATGTGAAGTAAGCGACATCACTCCTGATAGTTACTGGCCTCGGGCGGGGCAAGGCATTGAAGAGGTCGAAAGGTTTTGGGGCAGACCTGATGATACCGAAACTTTCTACGAAGACGGTTTATTTATCACGACCTACTATTATTATCAACGAGGTGCGTATATTGACTTCATTGATAACTATGTCGACTACGTGGGTAATCTCTAATGCTATTGTATAAGAAGTGGTTCCAATATCTTCCAAACATTTTCTGCTATAATTCTTTGTCCGGCAGCCGTAGGGTGGATACCGTCCTGTTGGTTAAGTTCGGTGTTACCTCCCACTCCATCCAATAAAAAAGGGATAAGCGTCATTTGGTATTCTTCTGCCAACCTTGGGAAAATCGCTTGAAATTCTTTTGCATAAGCTGTACCCATACTTGGTGGAACCATCATCCCTGCCAATAAAAGTTTACAATTGGGATTCGCCTCCTTTACTTTCCTGATAATACTTGCCAGATTTTGATAAGTTGTTTTTGTTTCAATGCCTCTTAGTCCATCATTTGCACCAAGTTCAAGCACAAAAATATCCACCGGTTGCTTTAGTAGCCAATCAATACGTTCATTTCCGCCGGCACTGGTCTCTCCACTGAGCCCCGCATTGGTCACCTCATAGGGCAACGCCAAGGAATCTATTTTCTCTTGAATGAGCGCAGGAAAGGCTTCTTCCTGACTATCCAGTCCATATCCTGCCGTAAGGCTATTGCCAAAAAACAGCATGTATTTTTGCTCTTCAGAAGGTTCTCGCATTTCCTTTTCACTTGTATCTTTTTGCCCGTCCTTACTGTTTTCATTACGGTTGTTGGTACAGGATACTGTAAGCAATGTAACAATTGATAATATAATAGATCTTAAGTGCATAATTAAGGCTAAATTAAGCAATTAATTTGACTACCTTCTCATTTATAGAACAATGCTCAGTGTAAAAAATATTTCAAAGATTTACCAAAGTGGTCTTAAAACCTTAACAGTGTTAGATAACATCAGTTTTGATGTTGCTCCTGGAGAAACTGCATCGATTGTTGGTCCTTCGGGGAGTGGAAAAACGACCTTGTTGGGACTTTGTGCGGGCCTTGACCGCTACGACAGTGGTAGTATTACTTTAAATGGGACATTGTTAGATAAACTGGATGAAGACGGGTTGGCAAAACTTCGAAACTTACATATTGGCTTTGTATTTCAAAATTTCCAATTACTACCTACTTTAACTGCACTCGAAAACGTGATGGTTCCGATGGAGCTACAGGGTGTTTCCAATGTTCAGAAACAAGGTTTAGAACTGCTCGATAAGGTTGGGTTGTCCAATCGTGCTGACCATTATCCCACCCAACTTTCGGGCGGTGAACAGCAACGTATTGCCTTAGCGAGGGCTTTTTCCAATAGGCCTAAAATTCTATTTGCTGATGAACCAACCGGAAACCTAGATACTGAAACCGGACAAAAAATTGAACAATTACTTTTTGAATTGAATAAAGATGCAGGTACTACATTAATATTGGTTACACACGACCTGGATCTAGCAGCTAAAACGGAACATGTTATCCGGTTAAAGGGAGGGGTATTAGTGTGAGTGGAAAATGGATAATCAAAATGGCTTGGCGTGATAGCCGCAAAAACCGTTCGAGGTTATTGTTTTTCATTTCTTCCATTGTATTAGGTATTGCCGCTTTGGTCGCTATTGCAGCTTTTGGCGACAACCTAAAGCAAGAAATCAACGATCAGGCAGCCAGTTTAATAGGAGCAGATTTGGAAGTAAGCAGCAATAAACCGCTAACTGGCCCCGCTCAAGAATTGATTGATTCTTTGATTACGCTCAGCGACGCACATGCCGAGGAACAGCAATTTGCCTCTATGGTACGTTTCACAAAAAACGGAGGTACCCGTTTAGTGCAAATAAGAACTTTGGCAGGAGCTTATCCTTTTTATGGGCAACTGGAAACTTTACCTACCCAAGCGGCCAATACCTTTCTAACGGACCAAAAAGTACTGATAGATAAAACATTACTATTGCAGTTTGAGGCGGAGGTGGGCGACTCTGTACAATTGGGTAATCTAACCTTTCAGATTGCGGGATCATTGCTTAGTGAGCCTGGTAAAACAGCCATATCCGGTTCTGTTTCACCCAGTGTTTTTATGCCATTAGCATTGCTTGAACAAACGGGACTTTCACAAAAAGGGAGCCGCATCAATTATAAATATTATTTCCGTTTTGCAACTAACTACAAAGTGGATGAGCTAATAGAAAGTCTAGATGAACGGCTGGAACAGTTGAACCTCCGTACTTCTACCATTGCTACTACCCAAGAAAATACAGGCAGGTCTTTTGCCGATCTCACAGATTTTCTTGGACTCGTTGGTTTCGTCGCTCTGATGCTCGGCTGCTTGGGCGTATCCAGTGCTATACATGTCTACGTTAAAGAGAAATTATTAAGTGTTGCCATTTTGCGCTGTTTAGGAGTGAGCTCCCTTCAAGCTTTCCTTATTTATCTGGTGCAGATTATAGGTATCGGGTTAATTGGGGCGATATTAGGTGCTCTCCTCGGCACGCTAGTGCAACAAACATTACCTATTGTGCTTCAAGATTTTTTACCGGTAAGGGTAGATAACGCGGTCTCTTGGCGGGCCATCCTTCAGGGCATCATCATTGGCCTTTGCATGGCCGTGCTTTTTGCCCTCATCCCATTAATTAGTGTGCGCCATGTTTCACCTCTACGCACCCTCAGGGTAGATGATGATGAAGTATCAGGCGCTTTTAACGATCGTATCAAATGGGCAATTTACCTGTTGATATTGTTGTTCATCGCCGGATTTGCCCGCTTCCAGCTAAATAGTTGGTACCAAACGCTCTCCTTTATAGTAGGCATTATAGTAGCCTTCGGTTTACTTTACGGAGTAGCCATCCTATTAATCAAAGGGTTAAGGCGGTATACCCCCACTTCCTGGCCATATGTTTGGCGACAAGGCTTCGCCAATTTATACCGCCCTAATAACCAAACGGTGATGCTTATGGTGGCCGTTGGGCTTGGTACAGCACTAATAGCCTCACTCTTTTTCACACAAGGGCTATTACTCAATCGGATCATGCTATCTACCTCAGGGACGCAGCCCAATATGGTATTATTTGATGTACAATCGGCACAGAAAGATCAAGTTACAGCACTTACACGTAAGTTAAAGCTTCCTATAATGCAAGAAGTGCCTGTGGTAACCATGCAATTAACCGCCATAAAAGGTTACACTGCGGCAGATCTACGTAAAGATAGCACCATCGATATATCTTCAAGGGCATTTGGTGGAGAGATTAGGTCTACCTACCGCAATAAATTAACCGACTCGGAGAAAATTACCAGCGGCCGCTGGACAGGTAAAGTATTGAATGGAGATACCGCTCGTATATCGCTAGATAAACGTTATGCCGAACGCCTTGGCGTAATTGTGGGAGATCATCTACAGTTCAACGTACAGGGCGTGTCTATACCTACAATAATAGGCAGCTTACGCGATGTTGATTGGAACAGGATGCAGACCAACTTTAGAGTTGTCTTTCCTCTTGGTGTGATTGATGATGCTCCACAGTTCCATGTGATTATGACGAAAGTACCAAATGACCAGGCCGCTGCATATTTTCAACAGGAGGTAGTAAAACAATTCCCAAATGTATCCATAATTGATCTCGGACTGGTATTGAGTGTGTTAGACACCATTTTAGATAAAATAGGCTTTGTCATCCAATTTATCGGAGCATTTAGTATCCTTACGGGTGTTGTAGTGCTAGTAGCTTCGGTAATGATAAGCAAATATCAGCGCATACGCGAAAATGTATTGCTCAGAACGATGGGAGCCAGTCGAAAACAGATTTTTGCCATTACAGCCTGTGAATATCTTTCACTTGGTCTGTTAGCCTCATTAACAGGCATTATACTAGCCTTAATTGCTAGTTTTTTACTGGCCACTTTCGTTTTTGAAGCATCGTTCAGGCCAAATTTGATGGTTATACTGATACTGCTATGTAGTGTATCCGGGCTAACCTTGGCGATTGGCCTTTTTAACAGTCGGTCTACGTTAAATCAACCGCCATTAGTTGTATTGAGGAAAGATTAAAACAATCTATATTAAAAACTACTATTTAGCAGGAATTGCACAATCGGTTGGTCTGCCCCCGCCCAATGAAGCGTTTTCAACGCTGACCTGGGTAACCATTTAGCATCTATATGTTCGGTAAGTTCAACTTTCCTTATAGAACTCACACATAAATAAGCTGCTAACGTAATCATAAAATCAGGATATTGATGATTTACGACCGCAATTTTACGATCAACACTAATCGCTAGCCCAAGCTCCTCATCAATTTCCCTTATCAGAGCATCTTCTTCCCGCTCGCCAGACTCCACTTTTCCCCCTGGGAACTCATATTTATGGCGGAGGTAGTCAAATTTATGTTCGCCTTTTTGTACACAAAGGATTTCGTCATTATGTACTATAACTGCTGCTACCACTTTGTAATGCTCCATAGGCCCGATTGCTGATTTATCATTTGTAGTTAAACAATGAGCTTATTTAAGCTTTATCAATTTACCTTTATTTTCTCCCAGTTCTCTACCCCATTTAGCGATAGTATCTATAGCAGGGATAAGTGTTTTTCCAAATTCAGAAAGCGAATATTCTACCCTAATAGGAGGTTTTTCTCCATATACTTCCCGAGTTACCAATCCGTCTCTTTCTAATGCCTTGAGTTGGATGCTCAACATTTTTTCTGTAATATCTGGTATATACTGTTTAATTTCCGTAAATCTAAGTTTGCCAGACTTCAAATACCACAGTACCACACACTTCCATTTTCCACCAATGAAGTCCATTGTAATATCCAGGGCACAATGATAGGTTTTATCATTTAACTTAAAAGCCACATTTTTACCATCAATAATCATCTTGACTTTTTTTTTTGCACCTGTCAAAATTGACAGTTATTGTAAAGGTAAAAAAGGCATCTTAACTTTACAACTATAAAAAGTATAGTCAAAACAAAAACGAGAACTTATGAAAATTAAGCTTTTAGGAAACACTGGTTTAAAAATAACCGAGCTTTTTAAGGACCTAGATCACCTAAGCAGCGAAACTTTAGGCTTCCCCTATGACTTTATTGATATTGGTTTAAGTCAGTATGTAAATGGCAATTATGCAAACGATCTGAGAGCAGAAGCAGCTTATCGATTAAACAATTAAAAAACTATCTTATAAAAAATAGCATGAAAATACTAATCATTGGTGGTAACGGTACTATTGGAAAAAAAGTAACACAACGATTATCCGCCAACCATGAAGTCATTACGGCAGGAAGGTCCAGTGGAGATATTCAGGTTGACATCCGCTCAGAAGAATCAATCAAATATCTTTTTGATTCTATAAAAACTATTGATGCCTGTATCTGTACAGCTGCTTCGGGAACTATGGACAATTTCAAAACCCTAACACAAGCCAAATTGCATGAAAATATGCAAGGTAAATTATTCGGTCAGATGAACCTCGTTTTAATCGGTCAGCATTTCTTAAACGATGGAGGTTCTTTCACTTTAACATCGGGCATATTTGCCGATCATCCTGCAAAAGGGGTTACGGGTGGCGGCGTAATTAGTGGTGCATTACACAGTTTCATCTTATCAGCTGCTCTTGAGCTAGATAGAGGTTTAAGGGTAAATGCGGTAAGCCCGGGAATGGCGGAAGAATCCGCAAAAGATTTCGCATCATTTTTTCCCGATTTAACACCTATTCCTATGCAAAACATTGAAAAAGCCTACGTTAGGTGTATAGAAGAAAACATCAACGGTGAAATATTAAAGGTATACAAATAAACTCGGTTCATTTTATTTTTTCAGCTCTTCCAAAATACGAGCTACTATTTCCGCCCCAGGATCTGGAATATCTTTTAGATTCCGCGCGGAGAGATAAGAAGATCGACCCGATTTTGTCTTTGTAATTTTTTTTGTGTCCTCGGCCCCCTTTCTCGCGGCTTCGGCAATTTCTCCCAGAGACTTATCGGCCTCCATAGCCTCAAAAGCTGGCTGCAAAGCATCTATCATTGTGCGATCGCCTAAATCAGCTCCACCCAGTTCTTTCATTTTTTCCAGCCCCACCATCAAAGCCCCACCCAACTCTTTTTTATCAGGAAATGCATTTCCCGCAGCTGTAAACAATATCGATAGCAATACCCCACTTGACCCTCCTGCCTCGCGCGCCAAAAGCCTGCCTATACTTAACAACAGCTTCGAATTATCATTTAATGGTAATTTATTTAAAACAGATTTTATCTTTCTGCCTGCATGAGCAAAAGTTGTTCCGGCGTCTCCATCACCCACTTTATTATCTAATGCGTTCATTTCCTTTTCCAGTGAAATGAGAAGTGAACTAATTTTCTCCAACAGCTGTTTTACCGCTTTATTGGAAGAAGACTTGTAGGGAATAATTTCAGGTAGTTTAGGACTTTTTATTTTACCTGGCGTTGTAAAACGGCTTATGTGCCATGACGACGGTCCGACACGCTTCAACAACGTACGCTCAATCTCATCATTCAGCAACACAAGAGAAAGCGAAAATCCACTCATATTAATAGACGACATGATGGGCGCGGGACCAACGAGGTAACTTACCTGTTTAGCGAGTCTTGTTTTAGCAAATGCATGAATAAGGATATTCATTTCTATAGGGCTTACACTTCCCATATTATTTAATAAAAGCGCATATTTAGCCTTTGTCTTTGGCAAACTAGCCCTTAATTTCTGCACGGCCTTAGCAACCAACTTATCAGCCTGTTCATAAGAAATAATTTCTGCACCTGGCTCGCCATGAATACCCAAGCCAATCTCCGCCTCTTCGGATTTTAAGCGTGTAGGCTCCTCCTGATCAAAATGCCTGCTATCGGTTAGCGACAATCCAATAGACACCGTATGATTGACGACCTTTTGTGCACTGTCGACAATTTTATCTAAAGATTTACCTTCTTCCGCCAATTGTCCAGCCACTTTTTGTACAAAAACAGTTCCCGCCAAACCTCTCCTTTGCACTTCTTTACCTAACGCAATATCATCTCCTACGGTAATTGTCTCCACGCGAAGGCCTAGGGCTCTGGCTTGCTCAGCGGCCAGGCCAAAATTCAGCCGATCGCCGGTATAGTTCTTAATAATTAGCAAGCAACCTTTCTTTCCTGTTACACTCAAAATCGCAGATAGCACCGCATCTACGGATGGAGAAGCAAAGATATCTCCACATACAGCGGCAGTAAGCATCCCTTTTCCAACAAATCCTGCATGAGCAGGCTCATGTCCAGAACCTCCACCAGAAATGACGGCCACTTTATTTTTTTTCCAATCTCTGCGCACAACGACACGTACTTTTGGGAACGTATCTAATAGTTGTACATCAGGATTAGTTGCGACGCCCAACAACGAATCATTAACGACCTGATCTGTGTCATTTATAAAGGCTTTCATATATGATTATCTACGACTGTTTATTTAAGGGTAATTGTTTAACAAAGTCAAAAAAAGCATCTTTTGTTTTCTTTATCTCTCATTTATCCCTCACTACCATGTTTACCTAAGTCAATTGCAGCGCCTGGCATCAATTCAAATGCCTCTTTATTTGGCAAAAAAATTTTCGAAGTATATTTTCCTTCAGTGCTGATATTGTTTCCTTTTACCCGTATCCAGCTACCTTCACGTAGACCCACAACAGGAATATCGTTAAACACATGAAATTCGCGTATACGCGTTTCTCTTGTTTCACCATTATGTTTTGAGCCGGGAACTGGATCGAGGTAATGCGCATTGATATTGAAAGGCACCAAGCCCATGGTTTTAAAATCGGGCGGATATACGATGGGCATATCGTTGGTGGTTTGCATAGTTACCCCTCCAATATTGCTGCCAGCGCTGGTGCCCAAATATGGCGTACCATTTTCTATTGTTTCCTTTAAGATTTTCATTACACCAAGTTCGTGTAATGTTTTTACCAGTAAAAAGGTATTACCACCGCCAGTAAAAATACCTTGTGCCATATTGATAGCCTCTGCTGGGTCCTGAAAATCATGTAGACCTTTTACACGAATATTCAGTAAAGCAAAAAAGTTTGATACATTTTGCATATATAACTCGTAGGAGATACCTCCCGGACGAGCAAAAGGTATAAATATCAATTCCGACACATTGTTAAAAAGTGAGGTAATCTCCTCTTTAAGATAGGTCAGATACGCCTCACCATACAATGTTGATGTACTGGCCAAAATCACATTTTTCATTAATTATAATTTAATCAATTAACAGCATAAGGCAATGAATTACCTTAGAAAAAATTACTTCAGGCATCCTCTTTCAATAGATCCCATTTCTGCAGTTACAGCTATCCAATGCATTGACAGTTACCATCATCAGTTGGGCTAAATATTGTTCACCAAATATAGCAAATGCTTGTTGCTATGTATCATCTGAAACACTCCATTATGAATTAACATCATCTCTCCCGTTCATGCTAGAATTGTTTTTTCTTCTTCCGTAACAAGTTTCACTTCACGCCAGAATATTCGGGTAAAATAAGAAAAAACAAGATAAAGCAATTAAATTCTTCCCATTACAGCTTTTGATAATAAATTCTTATAAACGGCCTTAGAAGTATAATTAACTAATAAATCTCTAAACAAATTACACATTTAAATGTTATGCAAACATGGCTTTACGTAAATAATTCACGGCCAACAAAAATTTTGGTATAACCATCTGCTATCCTATGGCGGACTCATTAATATTTGTTTACTACAAACATCCAATAAGTCATTATGAAACAGCAACTATTTTTGACAGTTTTCACTTTAATAGTATTATTAGTTTCCTGTCAGAACAAGCAGGATCATCGATCAAAGACACCGGCAGATACAAATGCTATAACCCAAGAAAACTCCGGTGAGGGGGTACCTTATGATATAGTAAAAGGTTATTTTGTAAAAAATACCGTATCCGAAAAGAATTTAGAGAATCCAAAAATTGAAGATGAAGAAACGTTCAATCAATACTTTGGAGCGGCCACTACCATGGGTGAAGAAGGAAAACCAACTACCATTGATTTTACCAAGCAATTTGTAATAGCGGTTATTGAAGCAAGCACAGAGCACCTAACAACGATTGCACCCATTAGTTTAGCAAATACTGGTTCCGATCAGCTGACGTTAACCTACCGCGTCGAAAAAGGTGAAAAGCAATCCTACACTCAACGTCCGGTACTTTTACTCGTTGTCGACAAGATATATAACCAAGAGGTTGTTCTTGAAGAAAGCAAATAATAACCTGCTATCAAAAGTAACTTACTGTGAAAATTGAGTAGTCTAATCTCACTATGTCTGTTAGTACATAAACTGCCAACAAAGAATACTTTTTCTGTTTTTACAAATAGCTCTTTAAAAAATTTATTTTTGAAAAAGTTCTCCGTTAAGCAATAGTAAGGTCAGACATCTATATATTTTAATTATTCATGAAGATATACCAGCAGGATATACAATTAAGGGAAAGGCCAAGAGGCTTTCATTTAATCACCAACGATATTATCAGCAATTTCCATGAGATTAAACAGATAGAAACCGGTATCTGTCAGGTATTTATTCAGCACACCTCAGCTTCATTAACAATAAACGAAAACGCCGACGGCTCTGTCAGACAAGATTTTTCCATGTATTTTAACAAGCTCGTTCCCGAGAATGATCCTGATTACCGCCACGACTATGAAGGGGCTGACGATATGCCTGCCCATCTAAAATCATCGATATTGGGAAGTTTCGTTAGTATCCCCATTCGTCAAGGTAAACTGGCTCTTGGCACCTGGCAGGGTATCTATCTTTGTGAACACCGCAATTATGGCGGGAAAAGAAAATTGGTCGTTACGGCTTGGGGAATATAAAATGGTGCCGTACGGCTGAATCAGTACTTCGAAGGTTCTTTATATACATATTATCAGATCTTTAAAAGGGGCCTTTTTTGTTTACTTTTGTCGCAACTTTGGATGCACCGGGCATCTCACCCCTTTTGTTTTTCTCTGGTAATGGTTGGCCGGTATTACGATCGTACCAATCCGGAGTTAAACGCTGAGGCAAACTATCTCCCGTATCTTCCTGCCACCGCTTCAATACTTTTCTCAACTCGTCGATTTCACCGCCATATGCAGGGTCATCTATCAAGTTAAATTCTTGTAAGTGATCTTCCTTATTATTGAAAAATTCCTCTTTTGACCGGGGCTTCTTCAGTGCTTCTACCTGGTAATCATTCAACAGATGAAGATTATCTTTCAAGGCCTTTGCCGACGGACTCTGATTGGCATCGATAGGCCCCTCGTTTGCGTATTGTGGCCTTTCATTACGGATATAAAGAAAATCTTTGGTTCGAACCGCACGTTCATAGGCTTCGTAATCATGCCAATTATGCTCGGTAAAGATATATTGCCGAAAATCCTTGTCAGGCTCATCCAACAACGTGGCAAAGCTCTCCCCCTGAAAACTTTCCGCCACTTCTACTCCACTCAACTTAAGTAAGGTAGGCGCTATATCGATACTACTTACCAGTGCATCAACCGATTTTCCCGGATGCGCAATACCTTTAGGCCAACAGATCAAGAAGGGTGTACGGGTACCCCTATCCAGTAAACGCGTTTTACTTCCGGGAAAAGGACGCGCATTATCTGCCATAAAAATAACGATCGTATTTTCTGTAATTCCCTGGCCATGCAATTCTTCACGCAATTTGCCTATATGTGCGTCAAGACGGGTAATTTCATTATAGTAAGACGCTAGATCTTTTCGTGTTTCCTCCGTATCCAGCAGCGTTGGCGGTACACGCACCTCCTCCGGTTTGTAGGGCTTGCTAAACTGGTCGTCATCCGACCAGTCCCTGTGGGCATCATAAGGCGCTAACCAAAAAACAAATGGTCTATCTTTTGGTCGATTCTGCAATAAGCTTATCCATTGTTCCTCGCCCCCCTCACCGTTGATTTTTTTATCTACCAACAAGGTGTCATAAGCCCTACGGGTATTTTCGCCTTCGTGCCATTTACCGACTAAAGCCGAAAAATATCCAGCGTTTTTTAACAGTTCAGGAAAATAGCTAAGTTCCGCCGGAAGTTCGGTATGTAATTCCGCAGCACCTGTATTATGCGGATAGCGACCGGTCAAAATACTGGTGCGGCTTGGGCTGCAAGAGCTGGAAGTTACATAAAAATTAGTAAACTGAAGCCCTTCTTGTGCAAGCTGGTCAATATGCGGTGTGCGGATCGCCTGGTTACCGTAGCAACCAATATCATCCCAGCTGATATCATCTGCCAGCACAAATACGATATTTGGCTTTTCCTGTGCCGACTCTTTACAACCTGCCATTAACCAGCACAACAGTAAATAGCATATTATTTTTTTCATTATTTAACTAAGTACCATATAGCAATTTGCCAAATATAGCGTATAAAAGCAATAAAATAATACAAAGTCTACCATTTTTATATACTTTGTTATATTTGTTCTTTATTAGTTATAAATAAAATATATGAAACTCATTCCAGCATTCGCCTTTAGCCTACTTTTAACCATTAACTTTTTTTTGTATGCTCAACCTGCTCCTGAACGGCCCAATATTATCTTCATCTTGGCAGATGATCTAGGGTATGGAGATTTGGGTATATATGGACAGCAACTCATCCAAACGCCCAACATTGATCAACTCGGGCGGGAGGGTATTATTTTCACTGACTTTTATGCAGGCGCCCCCGTTTGCTCCCCTTCGAGAAGTGTACTACTTACCGGGCTCCATACCGGGCATACTACAATTCGGGGAAACGCAACCATAGAAGGAGGCATCGCGGGCAAAAAAGGTAAGCAAACCGTTTACCGTGCCAACTTACTTGACACCGACTATACCATCGGTAACCTTCTACAAGACGCTGGGTATACGACCGCTTTGGTCGGGAAATGGCATGTAGATGGTTATGATTCCCTGGCTACTCCATTACATCGGGGATTTGATGAATTTACGGGATGGCTGATTAACCAGCCCGAAACTTATGCCAGCACCTATTGGCCTGGAAAACGTTATAGAAACGGTGAATTAATAGCTATTGAAGAAAACGCTTCAGGTTCCAGAAACTATTATGAAACTCATCTTTGTACAGATGAAGCGATTGATTTTTTGTCGAGGCAACAAAATACTCAACAACCGTTCTTTCTAATGGTGAACTACAACAACCCCCATTCACCGCTGGACGCACCCGATCACGCCATTTATAAAGATAAAGATTGGCCAGAAGATATGAAGATTTATGCCGCGATGACGCATTATCTTGATCAGTCAGTAGCCAAAATCAAAAATCACCTCATTCAAAATGGCTTATCAGAAAACACCCTTATTATTTTCTGTTCGGATAACGGGCCAAGGTCTGAAGGTACTGAGCAATTAACTGCAGTGGCTGATTTTTTCGACTCCAATGGTGACCTTAGGGGATACAAGCGCGACCTGTATGAAGGAGGAATCCGTGTACCATTTATTGTATGGGCACCGGGTATTACCCGCCATCCTAATAAGAACACAACCCCCGCCTATTTCGCCGATATCATGCCCACTTTAGGGGAAATTGCGGGTGCATCAAACGCCTATCAAACAGATGGCATCAGTATTTATCCCGCTATCAAGGGCAGTCCTCAAGCTAAAAAGAGATTTTTATACTGGGAGTTTTTCGAAAGAGGTTTTGAACAAGCCGTGCGCTATGGTAAATGGAAAGCTATCAAACGTGCTAATAAACTAGCGCTTTATGACCTGGAAAAGGATATAGCAGAGCAGACAGACCTTGCTGCTAAATATCCCGAAGTATTAGAGGAAATCAATAGCTATTTGGCAAATTGTCGAACTGAATCACCTTTTTGGCCTACTAAATCAATACCTATCAACTAAACTATCATTTAATGAAACATCTATCGAGACTTTTTTCTTTAGTCGCTGCCCTGATCAGCTCCATGGCTATCCTTCAAGCACAAACGACGGCTAAAAGCATACAGCTTTCACTCAACGAAAATCCTTTCGGACCCACCAAAAGCGTACTGGAAAAAATTCAAGAGGAAAGTCAGCAAATTGCCCGTTACACAGCAGAAGAAGGGCAAGCTTTTATAGCATCCCTCGCCCAATACGAAGGAGTAGATACCGATCAGATTATTCCCGGCGAGTTATTAGCACAACTTGGCATTTATTTGGGGATAAAAGGAGGTGCCGGTGGTGAATTTATTTACACTGTTCCCGGATACCCGGTACTGGCAGAAGCCGCGGGCAGTGTTGGTGGCAAAATTATCGAAGTACCACTGAATGAGCATCTGGAAAATGACCTTGACGCCATCGAGGCACATATTACCCCGCAAACACAAGCCGTTTTTTTGGTTAACCCACACAACCCTTCTGGCACCGTTAATGATAAAGATCGTTTCCTCCAGTTTTTACACCGGGTATCTTCCCGAACGCTGGTTATAGTAGACGAAGCGTATTTGGAATATACAGATGATTTTGCCGGAAGAACTGCTGTAAACAACCTGAAAGCAGGCGACCAAGTAATTGTTTTCAGGACTTTTGCTAAAATGTATGGACTCGCGGGGCTAGGCATGGGCTATGCAGTAGCACCCAAAACACTTGCCAAATTCCTTCGTGAACAAGGATTGGGCAATCCTCATGAGCTCAACCGAATTTCCATTGCCGCGGCAAGCGCTGCGCTAAAAGATCAGGCCTTTGTTTCCCATGTCAAACATACCGTAGACGTCGAACGACAAAAATGGTTTGAATTACTGGAACAACTCGGACTTCGCTATACCTCTTCCCAAGCAAATTTTGTATTTTTCGACGCCAAAAAGCCTTATCAGGATACCTATCGCAAATTTGAGGAAGCAGGAATTCATGTCAGTCGTAGCTTCGCTCCCTACAATACCTGGATCCGGATAACCATTGGGCTGCCGGAGGAAAATGAAAAAGCAAGAAATGTGTTAAAAGCATTTCTTCAATAGTTGAACCTGCATGCAGTTTAACGCTTTATTAGCGAAATGATCCGATATAAAGTTTGGTTTCGTAATTAATCCGTATTTCTCCGTTTTGTTGATAACGGTCAAACAATAGCCGTAAGTCGCCGACCATCTCTTCATATCCTGCCTCATGATGCGAAGGCATATATGAAGACGATAGCAAACGTCCCTTCAAACCTTCAAAATCGAATATTTGCCAATTGGCAAGCACCTCGATGGCACAAGCTCCAGGTTCAAAAAAGGTTTGGATTTTTTGTTCATCAATATTTCTATGATCAACGCTCACGTAATCGATTCCATGCTTAACGATCAATTCATCATAATCCTTTTCAAAAGGTGTTTGCGTCAAGCGCTCATTCCATAATAAGATGACTTTCCCACTGGCAGCTAGGATACGCTGAAATTCCTTTTTTGTCTTCAAGCGGTCAAACCAATGAAAAGCCTGACCGGCAACTATCACATCTATGCTGTGTGCCTCCAATTCAGTATTCTCGGCCGTACCATCCTTCACCTCAAACTTTGTATAATTCGCCAGCAACTCGACTGATCTATCGCGCATTTCTTTATTAGGTTCCACTCCTATTACTTCATAGCCAGCATCCAAAAACAGCGCGCTCGAAATCCCGGTGCCCGACCCAATATCGGCTATGCGACTGTTATTTTTTAATTGGTATTTCTCCTGCAATAAAGAAATAATCGTAGGCGGATAAGAAGGTCTATATTTGACATAATCGTCTACCCTATTGCTAAATCTGTGCGTACTATTTATTTGCATTGCTATTCATTTTTATTGATGATAGCAATATAATGATATTACCAGGTAAATCTATTTAAAATGACAAAAAATGCCATCGAAAACTTATAGTTGATCAATTCTACTTTTACCGATAACCTTTCCGAAGGATTTCAGCCAGTTCTTTTACTGTCGATTGATATTTTTCATCGTTCGCCAGGTTATTAAATTCACCAGGATCTACCGCATGATCGTACAGCTCCACTCCGGCCTTTCCTTCATCCCATTCGGTATAACGCCAGCGTTCAGTCCGAACACTTCGCCCAAAAAAATCTGTTCGTCTCACTTGGGTATAAGCAGGCTTATCCCACGTTTCCGACGGGTTGTTCAATAGTGGCACTAAGCTTTTGCCCTCCAAATCGCCAGGAGCGCTTAGGCCTGTCAACTCAGCTAATGTAGGATAAATATCCAGCAGCTCAACCGTGCGCCCCGTCTTCTTGTCTGGATCAACTCCAGGTGCCGCTATTATTAAGGGTACTCGCGCGGAGTTTTCAAACAGGCTCTGCTTCATCCACTGCCCATGTTGACCAACGTTATATCCATGATCACTCCACAGTACGACGACCGTATTATCACTCAAATTCAAACTATCTAAAGCAGCTATTAATCGCCCTACCTGCGCATCCATGAACGATATAGACGCATAATATGCTCGTAAAACCTCCCTACGCTGTGCTTCGTTCAAACCCCAATGTGCCGGTTTAGTAAACAAAGCAGCTTCTGGGATATCCTCCAAATCGTTATCTTTTTCTTCAGGAAGTGGGATAGAAGCCGTCGGATAGTAATCAAAATACTTCTTAGGAGCAACGTATGGGCTATGCGGCCTATAAAAACCAACGGCGAGGAAGAAAGGCTTATCTCCTTTTTCTTGCAATAACTTAATGGCTTCCGTGGCCACCAAGCCATCGGTTTGTTCCAAATCACTTCCCTCGGCAATATGATAAGCAAGAGCACTTCCCAGCCCTCTATCTGGTGTCAAGTTAATCACTTTTGACTCTTCCGTCTTATCTCTTCCTTTGGGATTAATCCGAAGATTCCAAGATATCGAATCATCCAGGCCATTTGTTCCGATCTGTCCGGGAACGCCATAGTGAAAAATCTTTCCTACACGAGCAGTAAAATATTGGTTATTCTTAAATAATTGAGGTAAAGTGATCACATCCGGTAAATTTTGGCGAAAATGTGTCTGTAGTTCGTAGATACCGGTGACATCCGGGCGATGCCCGGTCAACAACGAAGAACGGCTTGGGCTACAGAGTGGAAATTGCGTATAGGCACGTTCAAAAGTAACACCACGTTTTGCCAGATTATCAATATTTGGTGACTTAACATAGGTATTGCCATAAACCCCTAGATCATTATTCAGATCGTCTACCGCTATAAACAGCACATTTAATTTACTGTCTTTCGCTTGGGAAAAGGCATTCCACGAATTTAAAGTAAAAACTATTAGCAGCGTTACCTGCAGGGGCTTGAAGAAGTGCATAACTGTCTTTTTTTATTTCTATGTATATTACAAATGTATGTTGACCTAACCTATGTTCATACCTATAAATCTTACGTAATGGGTGAAGAAATGCTACCTATTCGTAAACCAAACCTTAATACCCTTCTGTTATCAGCTCATGGTTGATAAATGCGCCCGCTACTGCCCCTGTTGAAACCGCCATTGCCAAACTCCTAAGCGGGGAAGCGTTATCGCCTGCGGCATAAATACCGGGCACATTCGTTTTCTGAAAGCCATCTACCGCAATGTGTCCAACTTCATTGATCGTACAGCCCAAACGTTCTGGTATTTTACAATGTTGTTCAAAAGGTAAATGCGCATAAAGTACTTTGAGCGTTATCGAGCTTCCATCTACTAATATAACCCGGTTAATATAACCTTCCTTATGCTCTACCTTTTTTACAGGTTGTTCAATAATCTCAACACCCATGGACGCGAATTGCTCCCGATGTATCGTGCTAATAGTAGAGGTACCATTAGTAAAAAGGGTTAATTTCTTTGTCCAGTTATGGATCAACCGCCCTTTCTCTAACGCCATATCGCCGTTTACAATCACTCCAGTCGGTTCATTTCTATATTCATAACCATGACAATAAGGACAGTGAATAGCAGTGATACCCCAACAATCTGCAAAACCATCTATTGCGGGCATTTGATCCCTGATACCCGTTGCAAATAGTATTTTTTTTGCTTGCATACGCCTTCCTGAGGTTGTTTCCAAATAAAAAGACGAATTCTCTCCTTTTACCATTTCTACGCGGTCTTTTGTATACTGTAAGGTTGGGTAAGCCAATACCTGCTTTTTGCATAATGCAGCAATATCGGCCGGCACTTGCCCATCTTGGGTAAGGAAATTATGTGCATGTGGCGTTTGGCGGTTGCATGGGCTGCCACTATCAACAATAAGCGCTCTACGTATAGCTCTGCCCAAGGCCATCGCTGCGGATAACCCAGCATAACTTCCCCCTATGATCGCTACATCATAACTGTTTTGTGTTTCCATATTCATTCATTAAAAAATATTTATCTATACTCAACATGTCTCATTTATGAGACATGTTGAGGCAATTTTTTTATAATCCAATTCCTTTACTGAAAGAAAACCACGCAAACTGCTTTAAATGTTGTTTAGCAACAGCTCCTGCAGTCTCTGCTTGAACGGTAGCATTTATCACACTGGTAAAAAAAATAAAAATCCATTCAACAGAGGTATGCTTAGTTATTGTTCCTTCATCTTGCAACTTGACAATTACCCTTTCATACTGCTCATACATAGCATCATATTCTGCACAATCTTTATTCTCATGCCTATGTTGGTGCCCCTCTCTGCTATGCAGTTTGTGAAAAAAAGCATACCTAACACCACAATCTACCGCTGCATATAACATCTGCTCCAGTTGCTCCAACGGAACTTCGGAGCTGTTCAACGCTTCGGCCATGGCTTTGCTACATCTCTTCCGCATATGCTGCCCGCATAAAGCAATGAGCTCGCTCCTATCTTTAAAATACCGATGAAGTGTTCTTCTGGTAATCGACGCTTTTTCAGCAACCCTTTCCAGCGGAGCAGATAAATCGTCGTTAAACACCAAAATGGCCGACTCTATAATTTTCTCTTGTGTATCTATCATTTCGTTGTTGACACAATAATAGGACTAATTTCTCATTTATGCGACATATTTATGTCAGAAAAAGATTTACTTTCTCTTTACGATTACAAGCTCAGCGGTAAACGGCCCCCGAAGAGTTGGAGCAAAATTGACACAACCAGTTCAATATCATGATCAAGAAGCTGCAACCGTATTTTCGAAAGAAACCTAATGGATCTTTACAGGTAGATAGATTGAAAAAATGTTATCTGGGTAAATGTTTTGTTTACCCAGATAACACGCTAAGAAAAGGTCTAATAGGTTAACTTATTAATTGAAGAGACATTTGCACCGGTAATTTCCAATCCACGTGTGGCTGTGGCAGTATTGGCATCGATGGTGTATACTACATACTTTTCTGCAGACTCACGTAAAACAAATCGTACCGTATGCCCATCATCCTCTGTAAAGGCTGGAAAGTCATACCATGGCGCTTCATACTCCGGCGTTCCATCTATATAGGTAATACCTTGCGCAAGTACATCAGCTATCGCTAGTTTCACCCTTGCCGGTCCGCCACCGTCGCGTTCAGGATCATTCGTTCCGTTATCCGCTTCCAGTGCTATCAAAAATTTACCATCTGCAATATATGTCCCGCGAACAATCTTTGCTCCTTCGGTTTTCTCTTCCACATTAAAAAAGTATTCTTGGTCAAAAGAATCTGTCCCTTTCGCAATTTTCATAAACGCAGAAGGATTTTTCGAGCCAAAAGCGCCAGACCATAGGTAGACATCGCCATTTTCAATTTGCTTTAAACTATTTTGGCAAAACCAAAATCCGCTTTGGCTAGAACGCCCGTCACGAATCACGGTTTTCACCGAAAGCTCGGGATAATTCACCACTGCCACCCAAGTACTATCTTTATATTTGGTATTTTGCCCGGCCACACCAGGCACTGAATAATAAGGTAAGTATAATTTGTCATCATCAACCTGGAAAACACCTGTAAATACAGCAACTTCATCCGTACCGGTAACTTTGCTAATATCAATCGTGTTCCGTTCTGCAAGCACTAGATTTTTTGCGTCGTAGCGCATAATAGTAGCATTGGGTTCAGCTTTACTCGTAGTAAGTGAAGTAAAAACAAACGCATCGTCGTCTACCTTACCATAGGTAAGTGCGGTAACAGCATTAATGGTGCTCCCTGCGGTTACCACTTTACCCTCATTATTTAGTTCGTATGGTGTTATAGGCCCCTGACCTCCCCAAACCAGTCCAAAGATTTTATTGTGCTGCGCGATAAAAGAATATCCATCTGCCTCGGCCCCGGTACCTGTAGTAGAAATAGATCCTTGCGTAACATCGTCGACCGGTACAATATAATTAGCAGACTCGTCTCCCGAACCTACCGAAGTTATCAGAAAGACATATTTGGAGCGGCCTCCATCATTTCCATCGTTATCATCTGGGCCATTGCTTCTCTTCGAGCAGGATGCCAGGATACCTCCTACCGCTAATGCGGCTAAACAATACATGTATTTAATTTTCATTGTGCTATGGATTAATATTTCATTTGACTATTATTGATTATTCAAAAAATAACGCAATTTGAGGTTGAACGACCTACTTGGCTTTTGTAAGCTAAAATTATCATACAGTAATTCATCCGTTAGGTTTCTACATTCCAAGGCAACATGATATTTTCCCGCACCAAATGAGTACACCGCATTCGCATCATGCGCCAATTGTTTTGGGATATCGGCCTTATTTGTTTCTCCCTGACTCGGCCATCTTAAGTAATAAGCATGCACATACAAAAGATTGTAGCCCAGAGAAAGCGTATTTCCATTTTTTCCTACGTTGTATAGCGTATAAGAAGCATAGGCATTGCCGTATAGAAAAGGCATATTAGGAATTCTATCACGGTATACAGGGCTTACATTATTAGCGTCTCCCTCATACATTGTATTGTTACGAAGATTTTGATAAGTAACATTTATCCCAGCCGTGAGCTTATCTTTGTATATATACCTTAATTCACTATCAAACCCTAAATTGGAGACATCCCGTAGGTTGGCATTTCGCAATTGAGCCACCCCGGTTCCTGTGGAAAGAACAGGTCTGATAAAATCCTTTGCGATACGGTTTATCAAATTTGCTTCCGCATATAAGCGATGGTTGTGATTAATAGTAAAAGCATAATTGGCTCCAAAATTAATATTATGACTCGATTCCGGCCTCAAGTTAAAATTTGCATCCACATTCACTATATCGCCAAATAGCTCCTCATTTTCCGGTAAACGAAAGCTTTTTTCATAAGAAAGTTTCAGTTGTAGATCGGGTAATAAAAAATACGTACTTGCCAAACCATAGCCCAAATCATCAAAAGTATTCTTCTGCTGGTAGTATATTTGATCGATTACCTGAAATGAGGTATTATGTTGATAGTAATGTTTAACAAATACCGTCGTGTTCCACCTTGAACTGGCATCCCACCGATAAGCTAGCCCGGTTATACTTTTCTGTGTTTTCCTTGGTTGTCGTGCGTTTTCATCTTCCGGTACCAGTTCATTTTCTCCTTTACGATTAAAAGTACTAAACTGGTTATTCAACACGAGCGAATGCCTCTCATTCAATGCATAACTCAACGCAGCGTTAGCTAAGCCAATATTATTCTTGAATTTATATAAAGTTCGGGACCGCTCTCCTCCAGCCATCCATTGGCTTGGGTCAGCCCCTTTGTATATCCAATCTCCCAACCAATTATATTGTTTAAAGGCAGTATCTATGGTTTGTTCCTCCCCAAAATTAAAGTTACCATTCAGTCTTAACTCCAGCCCTTTTACAAAAAGGTCTTTTTTGCTATACTTCACAGAGGGCATGATGATACTTCCCCTTCTTCTTCGTTCACCATACACATCATACATCCTGTTACCCGTTTGTATATCAGCCCAATTTTGACCAAGCGTAATACCGATCAGTAAGCGGTCGGCAAATTTTTTATCGACCAGTCCCATATTGGCGATAATAGTTTCATTACGGTAGGAATCATGAAAGCGTCGTGCCCAACCATTGTACGTGTAACCAGTTAAGAGGTTTTCAACGATAGGTACAAAAACTTTATAATTATTATCAGAATAGTTCTGAAACGCGTTTAATTGAAAGGTAAAACCCGACTTTGATGTGTAACCTGCGTTAATCGTTGATCGATGAGTGTTGAATGATCCATAAGAGTAAGAAACGTCGAGATAGTTGCGATGTGTTTGATTTGTAACAATATTAATTGCTCCTCCCAAAGCGTCGGCACCAAGTGAAATAGGAACCACGCCTTTATATACTTCTACTCTTTCTGCAAGGTTGACAGGAATATTATTTATCTGGAAAGAGGAGCCAAAATTGTCCATCGGCACACCGTCGATAAAAAACTTCACCTGTCTTCCCATAAATCCATTCAGGGAAAAATTAAAACTAGACCCTACTCCTCCTGTTTCGCGCACACGCACGCCAGACACTCGATCCAATGCATGTGATAAATCCAAGGTTGTGTTATGTAGCTGCCGTGCGTCTATTGAGGTAATATTGTACGCTTGCCTATTCGCGGTCTGATTGGCCGTTCTGCCAATCACCGACACCTCATCCATCTGGTTCAATTCATCTTCCAACAGTACATCAAACACATTTTTTTCATCTGGCTTGATTGAAAAGTCTTTTACAACTGATATATAACCTAACGCACGTATCTGTAGGCGATAGTTTCCGGGCGGAATACCTGTTATCTCATAAAACCCTCTAGCCGAAGTTACCGTGCCAAAACCTGTATTCAGCAAGCGAATAGAAGCAGCCTCTACAGCCTCTTGCTGTTTATTGGTAATACGCCCCTGGATGGATGATAAACCGCTGCCTTGCGCGAAAGAAAAAAATGTATAGGCGCACAATATGCCTACAAGCAAAATTTTGTTAATTTGCATTGCTTTTAAGTGATAATCGTGATTTAAAAGTAACTCAACACGTTGAGTTGGAGCTGTACAGTTGCAACCTGTACAGCTCTCTTTTATCTGAAAGCTTTTGTTCTATTTGTTTATATATCCATTAATAAATTTTCTTCAAATCTTATCGCTTCCTGGAGGATGTTCATTCGGATAAAATATACCTATGAGGTATAAAAAAAAACCTAAAAATTCGTTTAAAAAACAAGAAATCCTCTTGCTATTAAGTATAAGATTCGAGGCAAATATACATTTATTTAGAATAATTAAAAATAAAGACCACTAAATAAAAAGCTTACCATCATCACCAAGCCAATATCTACTCAGACTTGCATATCAAATAAAGTTTATCTAAGTTTGTGATGGCATATGCCAAGTACATAACCATTTAGCCATTTCCATATTTTCAGTTTCAGAACAAAAAGTGTAAATGACTAAGAAATTTCAGATTAGCTAAATCAATTTAGCTTGTAAAAAAACAAAAACAAACAGTATATTATGATCTATTTATTCAAACCAAAATTCGCCTTATTATTTCTTGGATTCTGCCTATGTTCTTCGTTATTATTGGCGCAACGGCTCAACGTCGCTAGCTATAATATCCGCAATGATAATAACACCGAAGACGCCGCCCAAGGTGATGGCTGGAAACAACGTTTTCCCATCATTACGGATATGGTTCGTTTCCATGAATTCGACATCTTTGGTACCCAGGAAGGACTTCACCATCAGCTGGAAGACCTCAAAGGCAACCTGCCTAACTATGCGTATACAGGCAGCGGTCGGGATGATGGCAAGCAGGCCGGTGAATATTCAGCAATATTCTACAACACCGAAAAATTTGAGTTGCTCGACGCAGGCGACTTTTGGTTGTCCAGCCAAACTGACCGACCAAATAAAGGCTGGGATGCTGTATTACCACGCATTTGTAGCTGGGCAAAATTACAGTTAAAAGAAAACGGAAAAACGCTATATTTTTTTAATGTACACTTTGACCATGTTGGCACGGAGGCCAGGCGAGAGAGTGCCAAACTTATCCTACAAAAAGTAAAAGAACTAGCGGGTAATCATACCGCTATACTTACGGGCGACTTCAACGTAGATCAGC
Organism: Olivibacter sp. SDN3; assembly: GCF_014334135.1. Classification (NCBI taxonomy): domain Bacteria; kingdom Pseudomonadati; phylum Bacteroidota; class Sphingobacteriia; order Sphingobacteriales; family Sphingobacteriaceae; genus Olivibacter; species Olivibacter sp. SDN3. The sequence goes on along the minus strand of NZ_CP060497.1, from coordinate 3,815,730 downwards.
ACAGTGACAGCTACGAAGTATTGCAGCAGTCTGACATCATGCAAGATGCCTACGAAAGAGCTGCTTTCAAGTATGCAAGCAACGGAACGTTCAATAATTTTAATCCAAACAGTAAAACCGATAGCCGCATCGACCATATCTTTGTCACCACCGATTTTGACGTAACGAAATACGGTATATTAACTGATACCTACCGTTCAAACTTAACAGATCCGGAAGAAGCTTATCAATCAGGTAATTTCCCAAAAGAGGTAAGTCTGAAGGATTTTCGTGCTCGTGTTCCATCCGATCATTTTCCAGTAATGATTACCGTTCAAATGCCTTAATACCATAGCAGTTATACATCTATAAATACACCAAAAAAATGAATTCACCTAGATTTTTAAAAAAAACTTTGCTAACGGCATTATATGTAATATTGAGCGCCTGGGCCATAGCACAAGAGCAAACGGACCCGGTATCCCATGTCAGCACATTAGTAGGCACACAATCCAAGTTTGAGTTATCTACAGGCAACACCTATCCAGCCATCGCACTGCCATGGGGTATGAACTTCTGGGTTCCGCAGACCGGAAAGATGGGCGACGGCTGGGTATACACCTATACAGCCGATAAAATCCGTGGTTTTAAACAGACCCACCAACCCAGTCCTTGGATGAACGATTATGGCCAGTTCTCTTTAATGCCTATGACAGGCAAACCGATATTTGACGAAGAAGAGCGTGCCAGTTGGTTTTCGCACAAAGCAGAAGTGGCCGCGCCCCATTATTACAAAGTGTATTTGGCAGATCATGATGTAGTAACCGAAATTACACCGACAGAGCGGGCGGCACTGTTCCGTTTTACCTTTCCAGAAACAGATCAATCGTACATTACGGTAGACGCGTTTGACAAAGGCTCCTATATTAAAGTTATCCCAGAAGAGCGTAAAATCATCGGTTATACCACTAAAAACAGCGGTGGGGTGCCTGAAAACTTTAAAAACTATTTCGTCATCGAATTTGATAAACCCTTTACCTATCAGGCTACAGTAGATCAACAGGACATTAAAGAGGGACAGCTTGAAGCTACAGCAGACCACAGTGGGGCCATCATTGGGTTCGCCACGAAAAAGGGCGAACAGGTACATGCCCGAGTGGCCTCTTCTTTCATTAGCTTTGAGCAGGCTGCCATTAACTTAGAGGAGTTAGGTAACCACAATTTTGACCAATTAGTAGCCAACGGAAGAAAAACCTGGAACGATGTACTAGGGAAAATAGAAGTAAAAGACGATAACGTCGATAATCTCCGTACCTTTTATTCCTCCTTGTACCGATCGGTACTCTTCCCAAGAAGTTTCTACGAGATCAATGCTCAGGGAGAAGTTGTACACTATAGTCCGTATAACGGTGAGGTATTACCTGGTTACATGTTTACAGACACTGGTTTCTGGGACACTTTTCGTTCGCTGTTTCCTTTTCTCAACTTAGTATACCCATCAATGAACACAAAGATGCAAGAAGGTCTGGTAAACGCCTACAGGGAAAGCGGCTTTTTGCCTGAGTGGGCCAGCCCGGGTCATCGAAATACTATGGTGGGCAATAATTCCGCTTCTGTTGTAGCAGATGCTTACCTCAAAGGTTTACGCGGTTACGATATAGAAACCTTATGGGAAGCCCTCAAACACGGTGCAAACAATGTACATCCCTCTGTATCGGCTTCCGGCCGTACAGGCTACGAAGCTTATAATCAACTTGGCTATATACCGAACGACATAAAGGTTAGTCAAAATGTTGCCCGTACCTTAGAATATGCTTATGACGATTGGACAATTTATACCTTAGGCAAAAAGCTCAACAAGCCACAGGAAGAGATAGCTGTTTATGGACAACGGGCCATGAATTATAAAAACGTATTTGACCCGCAATACAAACTTATGCGTGGCCGTAAAGCTGATGGCAGTTTTGGCGAAACCTTCAATGGCACCGATTGGGGCAGGGATTTCACGGAAGGCAATAGTTGGCACTACAGTTGGTCAGTGTTCCATGATCCGCAAGGTTTAATTGATCTAATGGGCGGCAACGATGCCTTTAATCAGATGCTCGATTCTGTATTCATCATACCTGGTGCAGAGGGTATGAAGAGCCGGTCGATGATCCATGAGATGCGTGAAATGCAGGTAGTAAATATGGGGCAGTATGCCCATGGAAACCAGCCTATCCAACATATGATTTACCTATACAACTATGCCGGCCAGCCCTGGAAAGCACAGTACTGGGCTCGTGAAGTGATGGATAAGCTCTATGCTGCTACACCAGATGGCTACTGCGGCGATGAAGATAACGGACAAACTTCAGCTTGGTATGTATTCTCTGCCCTGGGTTTTTATACCGTTTGTCCGGGAACCGATCAATATGTAATAGGTTCTCCCCTTTTCCAATCAGTCAAATTGAATCTCGAAAATGGCAAACAGGTGTTGATAGAAGCGCCCGGTAACAATAAAGATAAGCGTTATATCAGCAGCGTAAAGGTAAACGGCACTGAACACACTAAAAACTACCTCCGCCATGAAGATCTTACGGATGGGGCCAAGATAACGTTTGAGCTAAGCGCTCAGCCAAACAAAAGCAGAGGGATAGCTGCAGCAGATGCTCCCTATTCCTTCAGCAAGGAGTTTTCGGCAAATGCCAATTAGAAAAACATGTTGTTAAAAGAAAAATCCCGGTAATTACCGGGATTTTTCTTCTTGTTGGCATACCAAAAAACGTAAGAAGCTTAGTTTATAGCAATATGTATTCGATTTAATATTTTCACGTACGTATGAAGCAGCGGTAAAGGGAGATCAACTTTTTTATTTATAAATGAAACCATTTAGCGCTAACCTTTCGGAACGATAGCCGTAGCTTCAATTTCTATCAGTAGATCTTTATGGACCAGTCCTTTTACCTCCACCAATGTACTTGCAGGAGGTTGCTCAGTATTGATGAAAGTATCTCTAACAGACCTCAATTGTTGAAGTTGACTTATATCCGTAACAAAAAAGCCTAGTTTAACCAAGTTATCCATCGTACCGCCAGCCGTTTCAATAATATTTTTAATATTCTGAAAAACCTGTTCTGTTTGTTTGGCAAAATTATCCTTGCCAATCAAAACACCTTTTTCATCAAATGCTACTTGTCCAGATAAAACAAGCATATAAGCATTGCCCAAATCAACCTTTACTACATGTGAATAACCATTAGGTGCAGCAACTGTGACAGGATTTTCAAAGGTTATCATCTCGTTATTATTATTTTGACTTAGCACTTCAGTAGTGAAAAACAGCCCCATCAATATTATTAGATATTTTATAGTTTTCATATATTCGATCTAAGCAACCAAAACATTTTCTTATGAAAGTCTTATCCACCCCACAAACAGTCACATTCACCCCATTTAATTGCGTTTACCTCTGCTATTGACTAACATTGTCGAAAATTAAACAGGTATGAAACTAAGACGCATCGAAGCAATTATCTCAACCGCTATTATACTTTTTGTGTTGATTATAATCCATAGTAGTGAAACCAGAAACTGGGAAGAACAGCGGTCGTATTTCCTGGCAGACCCTTTTAAAGCAAAGGGGCTACCCTTTAATTTCTATACAAACCACCTACTTCCTCTGCTATTATTTGCTTCCCTATTTTATGTGGCCTTCATTACCTTCAACAATTGGATCATTCCAAAATTTATCGCAAAACGCAGATACGAGCAAGCACTTATCGTTTCGATCCTTGCATTTTTCTTTATTTGGCTAGGTTTTGCTTTTTGCGAATGGGCCCGCAAAATGTATGAACACCACAGCGTTTGGCTGTACTTCAATAACCGCAACAGGGTCATTCCAGCTATCTTTTTTACGGTTGTTTTTTTAACGGCGTACACCCTTATCAAACAAGGAACTATATTCTTGTTAAAACAAAAGGGAAACCTCACAGCACGCATCGTCAAGGAAAGCCTCATCGCCATCATTGTTATCCTGTTGGTGTTTATTTTGCTGATGAGTGTCAACGCACATTTCGGACCTTTCTGGCTTATCATGTCTGTGTATGCATTTATCATGTATAACGTCGATTTACACGTGATATTACCTTTTTGCACCAAGAGAAACTACAATCTTAAAACCTACTTATTCGTTAGAGTCCCTGTATCATTAGTCGCTTACATACCTTTCGGATTGCTGTTTGTAGTTCCAACGTCCATCAACTTCAGCGGGTTTATAGTTGCGTGGATTTGTGTAAACCTGATACTTATTCCGATTACCTGGTATATGTACAAACAACAGGTAGGCAATCTCAGCAAATTGCTCAATTTGGAAACAGCTTTAGACAAGAGTACAGCCAACCTCGGCTTTTTGCGCTCACAGATCAATCCACACTTTCTGTTCAACGTACTGAATACCCTTTATGGCACGGCACTGATGGAGGAAGCAGAAATGACGGCATCTGGCATACAGAAATTGGGAGATATGATGCGTTTTATGCTGCATGAAAATATACAGGAAAAAATATTACTGGTCCGCGAAATCGAGTATCTGCAGCATTATATAGATTTACAGTGCATGCGTACCGCACGCTCGTCCAATGTCCTGGTAGATCATCGCCTGGCAACGGTTGGAGAAAATCATCAGATAGCACCAATGCTACTGATTCCGTTTGTTGAAAACGCCTTTAAGCACGGTATCAGCTTAAATGAAAACTCCTGGATCAAGATCAATCTGTATCTTGAAGCAGGTAAACTCTATTTTGACGTATACAATAGTATCCACAAGAAGGCCAGCAACGATCCCGAAAAAAGTAAAAGTGGTATTGGCCTAGTCAATGTACAGCAACGCTTAGCGCAACTATACCAGGGAAAACATGAACTCTCCATACGGCAAACCAATGAAGAATATTTTATACATTTAACGCTTGTGTTATAAGCTTTTTGCTTACAACGCTATTACCGTTTATCTTTGCAAACAACCACATCGCATGAACAAAACTATTTATAAAAGATGATCCGGGCCATCGCTATTGACGACGAACCATTTGCATTGGAAGTTATACAGAAACTTTCCGCAAAGGTCCCCTATCTTCAATTGGATGGCACGTTTACCAACGCGTTTCATGCGATTGAGCAGTTGCAAACCCAACCCGTTGATTTACTTTTTCTCGATATTAAAATGCCGGATATTTCCGGCATCGATTTTTTCAACAGTTTACAACATAAGCCGCTTGTAGTCTTTACCACCGCCTATGCCGAGCATGCGGTGACCAGTTTTGATTTAGACGCCGTTGATTACCTTTTAAAACCATTCTCACTTATTCGTTTTATAAAAGCCTGTAACAAAGCAAAAGAGCTATTGAATATACGCCATGTAACACGTTTAGAAGAAACTGATTTCATGATGATAAAAAGCGGTTACGACCTTTTGAAGGTGTTTCTTGATGATATCCTCTATTTAGAAGCCAGCGGAAACTATGTCACATTTGTTACTTTTAACCAAACCTTTACGAGCAGAATGACGTTGGCTGAATGCACAGAGCTATTAACCGGCAACCAATTTATAAGAATCCACCGATCATTCATTATTAACAAAAAAGCCATCGACAAATTAGAACGCCATCAGGTAAGCATACAGGGACACACGCTACCTGTTGCGAGTTCCTATAGAAAGGAATTCCTTTCCCAAGTACATAACAGCTAAGCATCTGTTGCTTTTAATCACTTTTTCAAAAAATGGCATGGATGTCCACCCGGGGTCATGCGGCAACAGTTTCGGTCTTCTATCACACAGGCATAATCAACACCGGTAACCGCTTATATATTTTTGCCTCTTCTGTAGGGTTCATGGTAAAAAGATGATCAAAAAAATGATACTTACGACGGGCAATTGCTAAAATTGTTTGTGTATTGTTAGACAGTAATTGCTGGATAAAATCTTCAGCATTATCATTTTTATCATTCTTGTAAACACGGATATCCGTTCTTATTCGCGGGGCGATAGTATCGGCAAAAAGTGTAGTCGCCGTTCGGGCATCCAATTCGGGCAGACCTGAAGCACATACATGCAATAACGATATCTGTGCGTTCATTAATGAAGCCATAACTTCCAACTGTTTGATGATGCTAAAATCACTATACCGAATATCTGTGACATAGACGATCTGTTCTATTTCCTGAAATGCTACTTGGTCGGGGATGAACAATATTGGACAATTTACTTTTTCAACAACAGCTCTAAGCTTCTTCCCAAATAAATGGCCTTTGATGTTTTTTCCGTCAGCAGCACCCATCAAAAGCAGGTTTACTGATTCTCGATCAATAATTTTCTTAACGGTATCCGCGAATGCACCTTCCTCAATAAAGTAGGTGACCTCCATCTCGTCGGTCGCCTCCTTCACCAAAGCACTATCCATTTGGGTTTTAAGCCGCTTCATATCCAACACTTTGCTGTCCGCGGCTACATGATGATCCACTATATGCAGTAAAACCAGATTGGCCTTCATTCGTTGTACGAATCGCAGAGCATATCGATAAAAATCTTCTTTATCAGCGTTCAGATCAGTTAATAAAAGTACAGTATTCATCGTTGCCATTTTTAGGTACATTCCTATGAGCTTTGGTAATGAAGGCTAATTTATCAACGTCCCAGAAAACACTCCATGATACCAGGCAGTTTAACAAATGATTTTAATTACAAATAACTTACATCCTTAATCACTAAGCATCACAAATATAACTCAGAAACGGTATAGAAAAAACAGCTAATTTAAACTTGGGAAAAACGTCTAGTATTCACGAATATCCAACAACAAAAAAGAGCGAAATTATTTACCTCTTTTCCATAAGTGTTATTTCCTGTACTTCACTCTTTCCGCTGATTTATCCAGTTTCTACCAATAATAGGTAAGTAACCGCTATCAAAAAATCGAAAGAGGTACACTCGTATTTTATTTATCGTTGAATGTTAGCGAGGCTCTTGGGTCGTAGTACCCTTTTGGTTATTTGCTGGTTCAATATCATAGGCCTGTAGGCCTTTAGGTCCTCTCCTGGTTTTGAAATTCACTTTGTCATCTACCTTGATATTTTCGTGGGCTTCAGAAATAAGGAAGAATAGTTGTTCACCATGTACATTGTTAATAAAACCCCAACCACGTTGATCGTTATAATACTTAACTTTTCCTTGTTGCACTTCATCTTCCTCTGCCATCTTAGGCGTACTGATTAAAATATCATCAGCATTGATTTTGTTTTTTTTCTGCTCCTGCGGCTTTTCGGTAGTCAAGTTTCCGTTCTCATCTACATACGCCAACATATCTTCCAACGATTTTCCCTTCGCAGATTGACTGCTCCTATTTTCCTTTCTAAGCTCTTTTTCTTTCTTCTTTTGTTCGCGTTTTTTCAGATTTTCTTTTTTTCGGAATGTTTCTTGACTTCTACCCATAGATTATTAACTATTTTAACAATAAATATACTTGAAATGACCGTGTTTACAATGAAAAGGAGACCTATCAGAAGAGGAGACCGGATACAGAGTAAGTGAGGTTTTGTACAAATATACAATAAATTTATTATACCTGTCCTATACGACCCAGTAATCGTTACAAGTAAAACGACAGATCTTTTCCAAAAGACGAGTTTTTAATATGCAATAAGGCTTTTGTTTTCAATTGACGAATACGTTCCGTGCTAAGGTTCAACTGAAACGAAATTGCTTCCAATGTTTGAGGTTCTGTGTTACTTAAGCCATAAAACATGGTAAGAATCTTTCGTTCACGTTCATTAAGTCTTTGAAGCATTAGATTAATACTCGCATAGAGTGAATCCTGTAGCAATTGTTCATCGGTGCCAGATTCTGAATTTGGCAGGGTATCCAGCAAACGCTCGTCTTCCGTAAATATAGATGGTGCATCTATAGAAACGTGTCTTTCAGCGTTTGAAAGGGAAACAACAACCTTATCTATGGAAACATCGAGTTCCAGAGCCAACTCCTCCACGCTTGGTCCCCGCTCTAGGCGCTGTTCCAGGACGGACTGCGATTTGCGCAATTTTATCAAACTGCTAATCTGATTTCCCGGAAGACGTACGGCACGCGATTGAATAGATATAGCAGACATAATGCTCTGTCTTATCCACCACACAGCATAGGAAATAAATTTAAAACCTTTCGTCTCGTCAAACCTTTTTGCAGCCTTAACCAGCCCCATATTTCCTTCATTTATTAAATCCTCCAACACCAAGCCCTGGTGCTGATACTGTTTGGCTACCGAAATCACAAATCGTAAATTGGCTTTTGTCAAACGTTCTAAAGCCGCGTGATCGCCTTCCCGTATACGTACGGCGAGTGTCACTTCTTCATCGGCATTTATTAATTCAAACTTGCTAACTTCAGTTAAGTATAAACTTAGCGATCGGTTATCACGCTTGGTAATCGAATCAAAAATCTTTAATTGTCTCATTCATATTTTACATTACTCACAAACAGTACTAAAACAAGGGGCATTCTCCTGTAAAAAGAATGCCCCTAATATTAATATCCGCTTAGGCTATCTTTACTTTGATAGCGCTTAAACCTTTCGGCCCTTGCTCCACGTCGAAAACAACGTCATCGTTCTCCCGCACTTCATCAATCAGGCCAGAAATATGTACGAATATTTCTTTTTCACCAGACTGAGGCGTGATAAATCCAAAACCACGCGTTTCATTAAAAAATTTTACTGTTCCTTTTTGCATAATGTATTACTATTGAGATTAAATACTTAAAAAGGTCAACAACCGCTTTTACGATAATTTCCTTTTCATTGTCTTATTTACTTTGGTGGATACTGTCTTATATGGTTAAATGCACGTTTCATTTAAACGCAACATCAGTTATAACTTTCCTTGATTATAATTTATTGAAAACAACGTGTTTGCAAAGAAAGAGTATATTGCAAAACCTATTTCAGGTATTTGTGAAGAGGATAACTGTAGTCCAGAAGCTACCCGGTAGCTCCATATCAACCAATTTTACCCTTCAATTATTTTTGGAGATATTTAGTAAAGATAAGCATTTAATTTAGAACCAGTGTATGCTATTTTATTTTCCTTTTAATTAAAGCTTTCTATTAAAAAATGTAAATCACTTTATTATTGCAAATGCAAAAGTAAAGCCTTATATTTAGACTTTAGAGATACAGTTAAGCATTCTTCAGGTTACTACTTTTCCCTATCACTACAGCAAAAGTAGGCTTTAAAAAAATTTTCTGCATTCTTTATTATTGTTTATTCAAGTATTCATTTTATGATTATTTTAGTTTTTTTTATAGGGTTATGGTATCTATCCCTTTTTTCACAGACTTTTTTCCAGCACCGCTATGCAGCCCATGGTTCCTTTACCATGAACAGGTTTTGGGAACGCTTTTTTTTCATCTTTTGTTACCTTACTCAGGGCTCTTCTTACCTAAGTCCAAGAGCCTATGCTATTATGCATCGCATGCATCACGCTTACACGGATACGGAGCAAGATCCGCATTCACCAAAATTCTCATCAAATATTGCCAGTATGATGTGGCGTACACGAAATATTTATACAGATATCCTTTATCATAAACGCCCGGTTGAATCACGTTTTCTGAAAAACCTACCCACATGGACTGGTTTTGACCGCTGGGCAAATTCCAAAATCTCACGTCTGCTGTGGACAGTTGCATACATCCTATTTTTTCTTTCGTTTGCAACTTCATACTGGTGGTTTATGCTCCTGCCTATTGTCATTACCATGGGCCCTTTTCATGGAGCCATTGTCAATTGGTTCGCACACAAATATGGTTATATCAACTTTAAACTTAAAAATACGTCAAAAAACCTGTTAGTAGTAGATATTTTAATGCTAGGCGAATCTTACCATAATAATCATCATAAACATCCGTCGAACGCAAATTTTGGCAGGCGGTGGCATGAGATCGATCCCGTTTATCCCATTATTTTACTGTTAAAATGGTTAAAGATTATTCGTTTTCCGAAGACAAACACAACATCTTAAGTCGGTTTATTGAACACTAGGTTAAATGTTAAGTTTTGTTAACTTTCAATGGATAGCGTCTTTTAATGATAAAAAGATGTACCTTTCACCAATTAATGATCGTATGTTATTAGATAAAGTATTAGACCCGCCATCATACGGATGGTCGGATAAGCACGGTGTGTTCAACAAACCAAGTGCAAAACAGCTTTTTAGCGAGTTCTTTAAACGACTCAATATCTTCCAGTCACGAAAGAATTGGCTCCCTTTTTTCAGTTGGCTTAGAGTACTACTTTTAATACCGCTTCTATTCATTTTTATTTTTAAATACTTCAGCATAGGTCTATTGATCGCCGCGTTTATATACAGCATGATTGTCATGGGTACCCATGGCACCATTTGGCATCACCGCTACTGTACACACAAGGCTTACAGATTCAAGAATAGCTTTTGGCGTATACTAACACAAAATTTAACCATTAGTATGGTACCAGAAGAGATCTATGCGATATCCCATCATGTCCATCACGCTAAATCTGACAAGCCTGGCGATCCATACAACGCTAGCGGAGGTTTCTTATATTGTTTTTTAGCGGATGTTAACCACCAACCCATTGCGAAGAATTTAACGGTCGAAGAGTATTCACGTACCGCAGCGCTTATGGCACATACCGGCGTAAAAGCCAATTGCTATCGTAATTACCAAAAATGGGGTTCTATTGTTCACCCAGGACGGGCGATACTTACCTGCCTGTTAAATTGGCTGGTTTGGTACACTATTTTCTACATCATCGGCGGACATGCTTTGGCCTTTGCCCTTTTCGGTGCGGCAGCTTTCTGGGCAATTGGTGTACGGACTTTTAACTACGAAGGTCATGGAAAAGGACAGAACAAGCGCAGGAAAGGATACGACTTTAACGAGAACGACCTGTCGATCAACCAGCTATGGCCCGGCTTTGTGGCTGGCGAATGGCACAATAACCATCACCTATATCCTAGCAGCGCGCGCTCTGGATTTTTAAAACATCAGATCGATTTTGCCTGGTATTACATTAAGTTTCTACATCTCATAGGTGGCGTAACTTCTTACCATGACGCTAAAGCCTCATTTATTAAAAAGTATAAAAACTAATTTCCTGAATACGAATTGCTGGTAACAAGAGTAGTTATTTTTTCTAAATAACTTTCGATATCCGCCTTTCCCTTTAACACTACCAACTTTTTATGGGTAGTGTGCTTATTAATCTTGGCCAAGATCATGGGTTTATTCTTCGTAGGATAAAACCAAATATAACGGATGAATTCCCATGTTATCCGTTCTTTACACCCTGCTGCCATATCCGGTCTTACTTTATTCCTAAATTGAACATAGCGCTTAAAAGCTCGCCAAAGACAGCGATATCGGTTGGTGTCTAAAAAGATTACCGTGTCTGCATGCCTTAGACGATCTTCCAATGTACTACCATAATTTCCGTCCATAATCCACTGGTTGCCGCATGCAAGTTCGATAACCTGCTGCCTCCAGCTCTCCCTACTAGGTTGCTCCCATCCAGATTGCCAATAAAAAGCATCCAAATGAATGAGCGATAATTGCGTCAGAGCAGCCAATTTTCTGGCAAAAGTAGACTTGCCAGCCCCACCCGAACCAATGATCAGTACTTTGTTCAAATCGCTATTTACATTGAGTTATTAACAAAGATACAGCTTTAAACTACTTTTCCCCGGACATAGAAAAATCAAAAAAATCCATCCCATCCTCAAACGATGGAATTGCTGTTCCCATGTGCTCGGTATCTTTGTATATTTTTGATTTAAGTTCAATACCATTCACTCGACCTAGCGACTCCGAAAACAATTTAAAACTGTGATTCCCGTCAGCAGCCAATTCCCTTTCACCCATCGTTAGAAAAAGCTTTAAAGGTTTTTCATTTTTAAATGTGTTCTTATCTAAGGTAACGAGACGATTAAAGAGGTAATTACTCCCATAAGCAATAGACGGGCTTGCCGCCACATAATTATTAAAAATAGTGGTATTCCCTTCGTCCAGATAATCGTGCAACAAGGCATATAAAACAAAATAGCCTCCAAAAGAATGCCCCATAATTGTTCTGTTGGCACTATCCGTTCGATAAACACGATCTACGTGTGGCACTAAAATAGACTTGATGAAGGAATAGAATTTATCTCCGCCACCACTTATTAGCAGGCTGTCCTCCGCTGGCGCAGGAGGAAAAGTATAATCGCGCACTCTCAGAGAATCCATCAAATAAGCGTTTGCATAACCAATCCCCACAACAATTGGTTCAACAGCATCTTTATTTTGTTTGCTGTGCTGTACCGCGTCACGTATCTGGTCAAAATAGGCATTGCCATCGAGGTGATAAATAACCGGATGACGCTGGTGCTTTTTCTTACCATATTCTTCAGGTAACTGTACAAAAATACTAAAGCTATCCTTTACCGTATTGCTGTATAAGGAAAAAGCGGGCATCGATTCGACATCATCATCGGTCTCTGGCTGTTCTGTATCAACTAAGGCTGTAACATATAAACAGTAGTGATGTGGAGGCGTATTCCAGGTTCCTTGGCTATTTCTTCTGTAGAAACTTTTGGAAGTTCCGCCCAATTTAACTTCATAAGCGATGTTCGGCACATCCTTCTTTTCTTCCGGGATAAATTCAACGGTCACTATGCAATCTCCCTTCAACCGCACTGGTTCCTCAAGTTTCAAGCGAAGCCATCCCTGTTGAACTGCATGGCGTTGTATCATGCTTTTTTCGATTATTCTCGCTGCTGGCCGTTTCCCGTCATAGCGGTAAAAATTTATCCGAAAAGTAGCGCTGTCTTCCCTTGGGGCATTTATATATAGGTTGACATCTTTTATACGTGCAGGATGCTCGCCCAATTTTATCAACTGGCCAATCTCAAAAATATCTTCCTGAGTAAACATTCCGTCGGTAAAGTGTATCAGGAAATTCCGTCTCTTAACCCCAAATTTTCTTTCAACTAGTTTCTTGCCAAATACCTCCACCACCTGCAAATCAACGGTTTTTGGTTTTAGCCTGACTACTTCCATCCCCCCATCTCGTAATTCGCCAATCGAAACGGCAAAATCGTGATACCCAACCAAAGAAAAGGTTAGCGTATCCTCTGCGTAATCATGCTTTAGTTTCAACTCATAGCTCCCCTTGCTATTCGACACCGTCCCAACATTTTTGTTCCTGATACCGATGTTGACATAGGCTAAAGGTTTTTCGGTATCGGCCGCCACCATTTTGCCCGAAAGGTGAATTTGCGAAGAAGCGAGCAGAGGCAATCCCAAAAAGAAATATAAAAGACCACGTATCGAATGTTCCATGAAACGAATATGCAATTAAAACGTTGCTTTATTATTTGATTTAACAGATTTTAACAAACTTATAAACAATAGATTAGCCTTCTATTGAGCCAATAAGCTAATAGCTATGGCATCCTTTATATCCGCCTGTATTCGAATTAGATTAGAACGTGTAAAAGCTACTAATTGAACCTTTAGGTTATATTTATAGATTGACCCCTATGTACTCTTATGCTTAACTAAAGCTTAAACAGTGCTTAGTCCGCAAGTTTATTGTGTCAGAATAGGAATTTTCTTGCAACGTTGTTGTGTCATCCCTGCAAGATTGTAGCAAGATCCTTGCAAGTTTATTGTGCGACGCTTGTGTCAAGCTAGCAAGAAGCCTGTAGCGCATGCGTGCAAGCTCCATTACTTTTTAAACCGCCTAAGGCAGCGTGAACGCCATTATAAATAGACAACATGTGAATAAACACGCTATCCATTCGAATGAAAATCAAATTTTAAATGCAGATGGTTCATACGATGGTTTATTTTCTACTTGAACATTATTTTTATATAACTGTTAATGTTATATGCGGAAACTGCTTCAGAAATTACTGACCAATCCAATCATTCGTTTCACCGATAAATATGCCTCCAGGCCAGACAGAGCTAGGGTACATACTGCTTTATCTTCTTTATTTAAGCATATCCAGCATGGCAAGTCAAAAAAGGGCTTAGTATTGGAGTTTAATGGAACGTCCAAACTCATCATTTTTTCAGACCACCATAAGGGAAGCAAAGATTATCGGGACGATTTTTTGCTATCCGAAAAAAATTATTTAGCCGCACTCGATTACTACAACCAAGAAGAATACACCTATTGTTGCCTGGGCGACAGTGAAGAATTATGGAAAAACAATATTTTTTCCGTCATAAAGCATCATAAAGCTAGCTTCGAAAAAGAAAAGCTTTTTGTTAAAAGAGATGCATTTATAAAAATATACGGCAACCATGATCTATACTGGGACAATGATCCCTTTGCCTTTTTAACCATAGAGAAGGTATACGGAAAAAAACTAAAGGTGTACGAAGGACTGGTTCTCCGTATGTTCATTGATAAAAAACCGCTTTCTTTTCTACTGACACATGGCCATCAAGGTGATCTTCAAAGTGACGGAAACTGGTTCAGCAAATGGTTTGTATCTAACATATGGGGGCCTTTACAATCCTATCTTCGCATTAATCCAAATACACCCGCCAATAACAGAAAATTAAAATCGGCACATAATACGGTCATGTACGAGTGGACAGCTAAACAAAAAGACTTGGTTTTAATTACCGGCCATACACATCAGCCCGTTTTCAATTCCCTGACTCACCTGGAACGAACGTATAAAAGACTCCACGCCGCCAGAGCAACAGGGGACATCACATTGGCAAACGAGTTAGAAGATGAGCTGCGTGCTGGCAAGGTCAGTGGAGAAGCTTCCACCCGCTATGAGGATTCGAAAAATACCTACTTCAATGCCGGCTGCTGTTGTTATAATGATGGTGATATTACAGGCATCGAGCTAGATGCAACTTGCTATCAGGCTCATAGAATGGAAGTCTAGAGACGGTGGAAATCCACAACGCATTGTCCTAGAAGAGAGTGAACTGAAAAACCTATTGGAAAAATCTGACTGAGTTATTAGCTGTACCATATGCCACACTACCTGATTATACAGACAAATGCTTTTTTTTTATCTCATTCAGTATGCGTGGTATATAAACGGCCAAGCTTATCCCGCGAACTAATACATAGCAAACAAAAGCAATCCAGAGCCCACTGTTATCCATCCAGGATACGAGCACTATACCAACACCGATGAATATCAACAGGGAGAACACACTGGCATTACGCATTTCTGCACTTCTAGTTGCGCCTATAAATACACCATCTAATTGAAAGGCTATAAATGATGCCATTACATAAAGCGCTGCATAGGATAGGTAAAGTGAAGCCGTGCTACGTACAGCGATATCTTGTGTTAAAAAACCAATAGCCTTATCGCCTCCAAACCAAACCAGTAAAGCCAGCATCAATGCTGTGAACCCGGCCAGCTGCGTAGAATCACGCACATCACGTATAAAAGCCAATCGATCTTTTGCACCAATGGCTTTACCCACCATCATTTCCACGACATAAGCATAACCATCTAGAAAGAATGCAGAAAGAGACACAAATTGCAGTAAAATATGATTTGCTGCTAACGTTACGTCTCCAAACTGGGCCCCTTGATCGGTAAACCACGCAAAACCGGCCAGCAATGCCAATGTACGAAGCATAATGTCTGAGTTTGTTTTGAGCATTTTTATAAATTTATCTTTGCGAAAGATTTGCGACCAAGCTAGGCGAATACCACCATTGGGAGCCGCCACAGCCAGCGATCTCGAAACAATCCACAAACCCAACAGAAGGGCAAACCATTCGGCTATGACTGTGCCCGCAGCTATCCCCCGCACTCCCCAGCCGAAACCCAACACAAATAATAAATTTAAACTGATATTAAGCCCGTTTAAGAACAACTGGATAAGCAGTAACTGTCGGGTATGTCCCAACCCAATCAAGGTGCCAAGTAAGGCAAACATCCCTAGGGTAGCTGGAGCGCCCCATATTCTAACATAAAAATATTGCTTTACAAGCGCCTTAACACCGTCGCTTGCATTCATCAACCACAAAGCTAAACCACATACCGCTTGTTGCAACACAATCAACAACAGACCGATCACAAGACCTAAAAGCATAGAACGCGTGAACACCGCACGTATTTCCGCGACATCTTTCGCGCCTAATGCCTGTGCGGTAAACCCTGTGGTACCCATCCTTAAAAACCCAAAACCCCAATAGACAAAACTAAACACCAATGCTCCCAATGCGATAGCCCCCAGTTCGCGTGCCCCTCCAACCTGTCCAATCGCGGCGGTATCTGCCAAACCAAGCAATGGCACCGTAGCGTTGGCAAGAATTATAGGTAAAGCTTTACGCGCAATTAAGAGCTGGTTTTTATTCATAGCGAACAAACTTATAATCGCCATTCCATATCAGCTGATAAGCTTTTTTTTCTTTCATATGATCAAATACCACTTCATTCCCTTCCTCCCTATCAACAAACTTATCTTCAGCGATCGGCAAAAGATCAAGTGTTTTATCCGCTTCCTTTATAAAAAGCTGAAGTTTACCCTTTTGTAGTGAGACAGTGGCATGGTAATTATCTTCACCTATAGTTTTACCGTCCAGGCTATATTTCCCTGTGTAGCTATTGAGCTTTTCAATAGGTAATTGGACTACTTTTACCAATTTCGATTTATGCGTATCCCAATTATAGTATGTGGATACTGCCCGTTGAATTTCACTGATAAGTCCGCCCCCATTATCTCCACTGGTCATGATAATCAAACCGTCACCTCTATTGGCAAAAGCAAAGAACATATTGGTAAATCCCGCATTCTTACCGCCGTGCATAAACATCAAGCTATCTTTTTCTCCCGATAACACAGGTCCAAGTCCCCAATTATTCTTGTCTTTAGTAAGCATCTGATCAATAGTCTCCTTAGCAAGCACTTCCCCAGATGTTTTACCGGCAACTGATCGCTGCACAAAAATACAGTATCTCGCCAGATCAGACGGCGTTGTCCAAAGGCCGGCCGCGGCTTTTTCCGGATAATTATGATAACCACCAGCTATTACTGCACCTTTGCTATCGTAAGCCAAGCTAACAACTTGCTGCTTACTTTTCGATATTGGCTGTTCAAAAGTACTATGCATCATGCCCAATGCCTGCAATACTTCATCATGTAAATATTTTTCAAAAGGAAGAGAACTCACCTCTTCAACTATCTCCTGCACAATGGTATACCCTCCACCAGAATAACGCCACACAATTCCGGGCACCGTATCCACTATAATTTTATCCGTATTGCCTTTCCCTTCTAAAACCATCCGCGTATCGGGTAAGCTATCCTGAAAAGTATAACCAGGGAAACCATGTACGGTAGTTCCGGCAGTATGGGTCAGCAATCTTCTGAGCGTAACTTTTTCTTTTTGCGTGAAGCCGTTTTCCGGTATTTGCCAGTCTTTCAAATAAGCATTAACATTTTCATCCAACTTTAGCAGTCCCTTATCCAGAAGTTTCAATACTGCCAATGCCGCTATAGGTTTACTAATTGATGCAGCTTGAAAAAGTGTATTGGTATCTACCTTTGCGCCTGTTTCTGTATTCGCTACTCCATAGCCTTTGGCCCATCTGAGCTCACCGTCTTTAATAACCGCTAGGCTTACTCCAGGCACCTGATAGTGCTCCATGCGTTTCCCGATATTATAATACACGCTATCGCCTTCTGCCTGAATAGCAGGCAGAAGGTTATTTTCGATGGCATCAATTTCTGCAGATAGGTCATCGGCTTTTTTGCAGCTAGTGGCCACCCATAAAGCCATTATGACAATGATGGTATATAAGCTTAGGTTTTTCATCTATATAATTTGCTTTTTAAAGGCGATGAAGCTTGCACAAGCTGATTATATATTTCCACCTCTTGTTTGTTCCCAGTGGCGTTCAAGAGATCGCTTCGCTGAGTCACTTCTTTGATCTAACTCATGCAGGTTTCATGATGTAAATATACAGAATACCCCCATATATCACTAGTACAAAAATGACAGCAAATTGAAAGGTTAAATCCAGCGGTAAAGAAGTTCATTGTGTGTAATTCTGATATGAAGCAGCTTAATAAATGGCCAGTCTATTCGCATTAGCTTCTTGTTTTTGGTAATAATTAATTATTTTAGCTGTGATTAATTTTACTATGCCTACAGTAAGCGTTAACATTGTAGATTTCACACCTTCCCACCAATCAGCATTCAAATCATTGAATGAACAATGGATTACCAAACACTTTCGACTTGAAACGGCCGATATAGAACCGTTAAATCATCCAGAAAGCATTCTTAACGCCGGTGGATTTATTTTGGTGGCGTTGTTGGAAAAAGAAGTGATTGGCGTATGTGCACTGAAAAAGTTAACAAAAAAACGATATGAGCTATCGAAATTCGCTGTAGATGAAACTAAACAGGGTTTAGGTGTCGGAAAAGCCTTACTTAGCGCCAGTATAGCGAAGGCCAAAGCGCATCGTATTCAAACCCTCTATCTCGAGGGTAACACGAAGCTTACGGCTTCTATTCATCTGTATAAAAAATTCGGTTTTAAGGTATTAGAGGCACCAAACGTTCATTCTCACTATGAACGTGTTAACCTATTCATGGAGCTTCAGCTAAGTTGAAATAAATAGCCGGCTTAAAAGCGCCGGCTATGCATCATTTGCCTACACGCTATTTTGCAGGTGTAACGATAATTTTTCTAAATTCAATCGGACCATGATCACCTTGGATATAAATAGGACCAGATTCACCTTCATTACTATCCAATGCGCCGCCGGTAATACCAGGTATTTCTTGATTGGCGATAATCGTTTTGCCATTCGCTACAATCGTTATCATACGGCCATTAAGGGTAATATCATAGGTCTGCCATTCGTTAGGGCCTAAAAGAGCCATCTCGCTTGGCACAAGAAAACCGTAGACCCCGCCGAATGAATGACTGTTGGGATGATCTGTTTTTGGATTATCAATAATCTGTACCTCATAGCGACCCCGCAGGTACACGCCACTATTACTTCCCTCCTGGTATCTAAATTCCACATGTAATTTAAAATCGTCAAATTCTTTTTCGGAAACCAAATTAGCACCAGATCGTGGACTAGTAAGCACACCGTCTTTTACTATCCATTGATTTTCTTTTCCCAAGGCTTTCCATCCTGTTAGATCCTGCCCATTGAATAGTTCAATCGGCTCTCCCCAAGATGGTTCAACATCTCTGTTTAAATAGGGTGCTTTCACACCGGTAAAGCTATGTGTCTCACCTGAGCTGGTAGTAATCGACCCCTGGATCTGACCCCCTGTTACCGTTCCTTTCAACTCAAGATCGCGTTCCTCCTTCTCCCACTGAGGAGGAATAGCAAAGTCAAACTCACCCTTTTCGAAATTAACTTTGGCTATTGGTCGTGCGCTCCCCTCTGCCCCCACAAAGCGACCCACCAGTGTTTTAAAACCAGATAGTTCTACCTCCAACCAAGAAGGGGCCTGTTTACCGTTTTGGTCAACCGTAATGTCCCAGCGTCCAATAAGCTCACCCCCATGAACCGTATTCGATTGTATAGGCGCCACCTGTGCCTGTACACTAAAAGGTTCGGATAAAGCAAGCAATAAACAGCAAGTAAAGCCTAAAACATATGTCTTCTTCATAAAAATTTATTGATATTTAAATTATTTTAGAAGAATAAAGATATCGTTTTTTTTCAATATCGCAAGTCGCGCTCCGATCAAAAAATTTGCTGCATGGTGACGGGTTACGAAACATATTGCACCTACTACAGCATGGTATATCCCACCAGCGAATGTTCCGCATCCACTGGAACGAATTGCTCATTTTCGGGTAGCGTAAGACTCACTTCCATATCGTGGAGTTCGGTTTGCCCGAACACGCTAGCAATAGCGGTTTCGGTAGCATCTAAGCCAGACGATATGCGTATCAAGCCATTCAAAGGAGCTAGTTTAGTGGCATCTATCACGACCCAATAGCCACCCAAATACACTTCAAAACAGGCATGAAAATCAGGCGGATCCAATTGATAGGCATAGGCGCTCAGGTAACGGGCCGGTATATCCAATGCACGGCATAGGGCGACACCGATATGCGAGAAATCACGGCACACGCCAACCTGTTCAATCAGGGTATCGAGGGCCGAAGTTTGTGCATCACTAAAACCTGATTGATATTCCACATATGAATAAATCCAATCGCGGATTGCCATTACCTTTTCGTACGGATGTTGCAAATTTCCAAAATGGTTGGACGCGAAAGTATAAAGTTTATCCGACTGACAATACCGACTCGGATGTAGATAAGTTAAAACGGAAGCCGGTAGCTCGTCAATCGATACATCCAGTAATTTCTCCTTTGCTATAGCCATCATCGCTGTTTTCACATCCGCCCGATAGGTGATGTGGAGCGGGCCCGGCTCGTTTACCTTTAATATGCGATTTCTTTTTGATGGATACTGCGTTTCTAATGTCTTCATTTCCACTTCACGGTTCAGTTGAAATTTTTCGTTGACAACGACTTGCTGACCAAGATGCAAAGGTTCGATATTCAGTATAAGAGTAGAAGGTTTTTTTATCTCGTAAATGAGTGTTACAATGATATTGAATGTTGCCATATGCGTCAGGATGATAGGATAAACTATGACTATAACAGCACTAATTACTAATTGTTGATGGCCTTTTTAATTATGTATAAGGACAGGAATAATGATGCAACAATGTTTCACTTTTATTATGTTTGTAAAATGTATTCTTCATATAACTATACTATTCTGTTTTTTGCGGTACTTTTGCTATTCATCTCCCCTAAGGCTATGTCGCAAAGTTTCGATTTCTACAAGCATCAGGTGAAACCGGGACAGCGGGTTGATCTACAGATTCCCGTTAGCGATGAAAAACACCGCACTTTCATACCGATAAGTATTCTTCACGGCAAACAACCCGGACCAACTTTTAGCATTATAGCAGGTGTTCACGGCTATGAATACACACCCATTTTAGCTGTTCAACAATTACTGGCACAATTGGACCCCGAGAAGCTCAGCGGCACACTACTAATCGTTCCGGTTGCTAACGTACCGGGTTTCGAAGGCCGATCAGTCTTTATTAACCCGCAAGATCGCAAAAACCTGAACCGCGTATTTCCCGGTGACCTAGCGGGTTCCATCACCGAACGTATAGCTGCTACCATTAACCAATATATTATCAAACGTTCCGACATACTGTTGGATATTCATGCGGGTGATGGCAATGAAGATCTCCTTCCTTTTGCCTGTTATTATGATCGGAAAGATACGCCCGGTATTACCGCTCATGCTAAAAGTTTAACTCTCGCTGCCGGCTTTACGTACAACTTGTCGTACCCTTATACACTGAAACCACATGATAAAGCCGAATATGCCTTTAAAGAAGCTACGCAGCAAGGCCTTGTGGCGCTTAGTCTCGAATGCGGAAAACTTGGTCGCACAGACAGCAGCGATACAGACCAAATCGTTCATGCTATTCTGAACATATTGCATAAAGAAAAAATGCTTCCCGGCAAACACAACAATACGACATTAACTCCGCAAAAGCTGATAACCAAACAGCATTATGTCTATGCGCCCACCTCCGGCATCTTTTACAGCAATTTTAAAAGCGGCGACCTGGTTGAAAAAGGTAAGATGATAGGTTATATAAGCGATTTCTTCGGAAAGGTTCAAAAAAAGATTCATGCCCCGGTAAAAGGCCGTGTGATGTATAAAATAGGCACTCCTCCTGTACAAGCTAAAGAAACTGTCTTTTGCATTGGCGAAGGCGAAGAGATTTTGTAGCGGATAGTTGCATTCCTAAAGCATATGACCAGAGAAGGTAAATCCTCTATAATCAGATCTCCAAATACCGTTGAAATTGAGCTATAAATTTACCCACGTCTAGCCCATCGCATAGGGCATGATGCACGTGTACAGACATGGGCAAAAATAATTGTTGCCCTTGCTTAACATATTGACCAAATGTTATTTTTGGAATACAGTCTTCGCGCAAGTTGTACTGTGCATGGTCGATCTGTGTAAAAGAAAGATAAGGCATAACAGAATAATGAACAACAGCTGGTTTATTAGGGTCTGTCTGTAAGCCAGTCGACTGCTTTTCGCAGACAATCTGTCGCTTAAGCCTTGTTTCAAAGGCACCAAAATCGTTATACAGCTCAAAATAAGCAAAACCGAAAGTTTCGTCATACCTCAGCACTGTTACAGAACCGCCAATCTCACGGTATTTCAGCAGCCTATCTCCAGCTATACGTAAACGGAAAGCCTCTACATTATTTACCGCACAGAGCGATTTGTACAAATAGTAATAAAAGAAAGAAACCCCGTTTGCCTGACAAAAAGCAAATGCTTTTGTACAATTAAGCTGCGTTGTAACACCCCAAAGAGGCTTTTCAAAAGATTTAAAAAAATCAAAATGCGCACGTCGTTTCCAGTGTTTTATATCGACCTCCTGAAAAGATACTTCGTTTTTCATAGCGCAAATATTTATTTTTAACCACAGGAACCGATTACTGGGACGGATTTTTATCAACACAAACGGATTTTTATGTACAAAATGCAGGGCAATGAATTTAAACAGCTGGTAAACAGAGCGTTTATAGACTTGAAAGAAAATCAATACAAAGCTGTAAAAGTGCTAGGCTCCTTTGAAACGAAAACCTGTACCTGGAGCCATTCAGATTTTAACGTATTGCAATTTGACTCGTCTTTTGATGAAGAATTGAAAGTAGTTAATTTCAGCGACTTCAATCATACCAGTTTTCATTTCCAATTAAAAGGGCACTCTAATGCGAAAATATCCGGCTTTAGAAGCAACTTACCATTGAGCAAAGGCGAATATGGCGTTATGAACTGTGTTGACCCAATCAGCAACTTCAAGTTTCCAAGGCAAGCAGATTACGGCTATATCTGCATAGGTGTCCGTCAAGATTACTTTCTTTCCTTATTGAGACAATTTGGAAATGACTGGGCATCGACCGCAAAAGACCTAGAACAAAACCGGCCATTTACGCTCTTTGATAACCCGCAGCATTACGGCCCGGCCTTAAGCCATATCCTCCGAGCAATTACTCATCCACCTGTGGCCGATATGTTAAAGCGTTCTTTTATCTGTCACAAGATTGAAGAACTTCTATTGATCATTTTAAATGAACGTCTGGAAAAAAAACATTCAGATCCCTTAAAAATATTTAACCAACGGGACATCGGTTTACTACATGATCTCAAGGCATTCTTAGATCAAAATTTTCTATCATCACATAGCCTTTCCACATTAGCTCGACAGGCAGGTATCAATGAATTTAAACTAAAAAAAGGGTTCAAAACTTTATTTAAATTCACTGTTTTTGGCTACATACATCATCTACGTATGAAGCACAGTTTAGCTCTACTGCAAAGCCGTGAACTTCCACTAGGTGCTATCGCCGCTTTGGTTGGTTATCAATCAGACATGTCCTTTGTCAGAGCTTTCAAAAACTATTATGGCTTTCAGCCTGCCAGCCTACTCAAGTTTAAGAAAAATTAATTCAGGTAGTCAAACATCGTCCTATACACTGACTCGATATAACGACAACAAACTTATTCCAACCAAGAGAAAGCATCGTTCACAAAATTCAAAGCTCCCGAACCTTTTATAAGCAAATGTGTTTACTACTAAAACAACTTATCGTGAAAGAAGAAAAACTAAAAAGTGCATCGAGGATACTATTGGGCTCTGCACTAGTCTTTGCAGGCGTAAGCCATCTTTCCTTTGCCAGGAAAGAATTCCGGGCGCAGGTACCCAATTGGGTTCCACTAAAAAAAGATGATACCGTTGTCTACTCCGGTATTGCGGAAGTTGCTCTGGGATGTGCGCTGCTATTTGCTCCAAAAAGAAATCGAAAAACAGTTGGTGAATTTGCGGCTTCCTTCTTTACCGCCGTCTTCCCAGGCAATATTGAGCAGTATATACGTCGTCGGGACGCTTTTGGGCTGGATAACGATAAAAAGCGGTTCATCCGGCTGTTTTTTCAACCCGTACTTATATATTGGGCATTAAAAAGCACCAGCTAGGGAGAAGAATTAAGTATAGTAAATGCTAGTTTGAACTAAAATCAATGATCATGATCAAACGCTACAGCAGCCATATCCTGCTTGCCTTCGGTTTATGTGCGTCTTTCATCGGGTGCCAACAAGCAACAGATACACGAAGCGACACGAAAGAAACCATCCGTAGCAAGCAGGCCAAGTCGTTAAATAACAGTGATACCACTTTGGTAGCAATACTCGAAATGGATAGTGTTGTCAGTTTATCAGATAGTCTGCCTATCCTCTTTAAAGTATACAATCCTACGACAGACACCCTGCGTTTTACGCAATATCATACGCCATTTGAAGGCTTTTTGAATAATTTTCTTACCATCACTGATGAAGACGGGAAAGAGGTTTCTTACCGGGGAGCAATGGCCAAACGGGTAATGCCTCCGCCTGCAGAAACATATTGTTTAATAGCACCGCAAGATCACGATAGTGTAGCTTTCTCGATTATGAAAGGATACCAGCTGGAAAAGCCTGGTCATTATACCATCCATTATAATGCAGGTAATGTAAGCGGCATGGCAAATGGCAGTCCTATACGCATCCAAGTGACAGAATAGAATAAAGCTAAATAAGCTTCTAGAGGCATTCCACATCATGATCAGCTAAAAAACCGACTAAATTAGCTATCGCTTTCGCAGTAAGCCGATGCTTAGACTCTTCTGTTAATCCAGCAGACTGTGCGTACACCATGACGTTTGGCATTTCTTGAAGTTTTTTACTGAAAGAAGAGGCACCGTCTGCATCGAAAATAGCCAATGCCTCGCTATCTCGTTTCAGCCAGTTGTATAAAGCCTCCTCTGAAAGCGGCGTTCCAAGAGAAGTATTGATAATAATGGAACCCGGTTTTTTATTATTGAAATAGTTTTCATCCAATAATAACGTTCCGCGCGGGACATGAATGCTCACCACGTCGCACGTTTTCAAAAGTGAGGTCAGGGGTAGCCAGATAGCCCCTTCACTTTCACTATCCGACCTTTTGAAGCGCCCGGTATAGTATATCTTCATGCCAAAAGCTTTTGCTACTTTAGCCACCATTTTCCCAACCACACCCAAACCTACAATTCCCAAACTTTTGGAACTAAGCTCAGATGATGTCCGATTGGCTAGAGATACGGGGACGCCTTTATAATAATTAATCAATTGCGCAAAAATAAACTCTACGACCCCCTCATCTCCATAATCGTTCACGGCAGTTACCACCATACCCTGCGTCTCGGCATAGGCAACATCAACGTTACTTGATTGGGGGCCATAATAACTGCAGCATAATCCAATGTAGCGCAATCGAGGAACTGCCTGTAGCACTTGTTCAGTAATCTTTGTTTGCCAACCCACCAAGATCGCATCGCTGTCTCCTATCCGTTCAATAATCGCCTCTTCGTCAGTAGACACGTCTCTGTAATAAACGATAGGTTTTCGGGCATACTGCTGTAACCTTTCCAATCCTTCTCCTGTTAAACGTGTTGGTTCTATAATGGTAATCTGCTCTAATTTCATCCTCTAAAATAAGCTATGCAAAGTGAAACTAAGCTACGAATGCTCCATCAATTCGCAAAACATATTGTATAAAATAAAAAGTAGGACACTGAACACTAGTCACAACATAAGGTTTATAACGTAATGGTTATTAGGTCTGGCAACACCTTCAACCGATATTTTTTCCTGTTTTTAACCGTATTTCTCCTGATATTTTGCAATTTTGTTATCATGATATTATCCATAGACAAAGCGCTACTCTTATGCGAAGTTCAGATGAGCGATGCGCCTGCCATTTTTAATATCATCAACGCCGAGAGGATATACCTTGGAAAATGGTTACCCTTTGTTGCGCAGACCAGGGTGCTTTCCGACACAGAGGCTTTTGTACAATTCGTTGTAGAGACTCCGAAAGAGCTCCTCAAACCCGTGTTTAGTATTTATTATGAAGGGGAACTCGTCGGCCTCATCGGTCTAAACAATACCGATGTACCCAATAAAAAAACCGAAATCGGATATTGGCTTTCTCAAGCTTATCAGAAACGCGGCATCATGACACGTGCGGTCGATAGGATGACTCAATTCATTTTTCATGAGCTGGAACTCAACCGCATACAGATCAACTGTGCCGTTGACAACCATCTTAGCAGAGCTATTCCTGAGCGCTTGGGTTTTGTAATGGAGGGCATACAAAGGGATGGAGAGTTATTAGGCAATCAAACTTTTACCGATTTAGTGATTTACAGCAAACTTTATAAGGATATTTAGGTAAATAAAAGCTTAACCATTGGTGCTTAAAATTAAAATACCGATTAATGTAAAGGCAGCACCACAAGATAAAGTTAGCTTCGATTTGGCCAACTAGCTAATTTGACTAGATACTCCGACCCCATAAGAAAAGCAATTTGTATATTTGAGTAATAGACGAAGGTGAAGATGTATATTGCTTCGAGGCAATGTACGGATGGACCTGGGTAAAAAACTGTACTACTGGAGAGGAGGGATGGATTCCAGACGAAATTATGGAAGAGCATGAAACTTTGTAAAGCATCTATTCGATTGTCATTCAAGCTACTAAGGGGCACCAACCTGGAATAAGCAACCATCCCATTGTATTACATCTTTACGTCCGATAGAACAGCCAAACTTCGCTCAATAATCGCTATCGCATGATCCATTTGCTCCCGGGTGATAATCAACGGTGGCGCAAAACGGATTTTATCGCCATGTGTAGGCTTCGCCAATAAACCATTCCGCATCAGCTCCAGACATAAGTTCTGGGATGCTTCCGGATGTTCATGCCGGATCACCAGCGCATTCAACAAGCCCTTCCCCCGCACTTCGGCAATATGAGGGTGATGCAGTGACTTCAACCGACTACGGAAGTGTTTACCTTGCTTAGCTGCATTTTCCGCCAGTCGCTCTTCCTTTAAAACTTGTAGGGCACTGATGGCCACCTCGCAGGCCAATGGGTTGCCCCCATAGGTAGAACCGTGCTCGCCCGGTTTAATCGTTAACATCAGTGCATCATCGCATAACACTGCAGAAATGGGTAATGTACCGCCACTCAAAGCTTTTCCCAAGATCAATATATCAGGACGGACATCTTCGTAATCACAAGCGAGCATCCGGCCAGTGCGAGCCAGACCTGTTTGGATTTCATCCGCAATGAAAAGTACCTTAGCCTTTTGGCATAAGCTATACGCTTGCGCAAGGTAACCGTCATCTGGAACATACACCCCTGCCTCCCCCTGTATCGGTTCAACTAAAAAGGCCGCTACCTGCTCATCCTTTAAAGCATTTTCCAAAGCCTCTAAATCATTAAAAGGGATGGAAATATAACCCGGCATGAATGGGCCAAAGCCATTTCTTGCAATCCTATCAGTACTAAAGGATACCACACTTAAGGTACGCCCATGAAAATTATCGCTCACGGTGATAATTTTTGCCGCATCCTTAGCCACACCTTTTATCTCATAAGCCCATTTCCGGGCAATTTTTAGCGCAGTCTCCACGGCCTCTACCCCACTATTCATCGGCAAGACCTTATCATAGCCAAAATAAGCGGTGATAAATGCTGCGTAATTCCCAAGGTTCTCACTGTAAAATGCGCGCGAAGTAAGCGTCAATTGCTGTGCCTGTCGCATTAAGGTTTCGATTATTTTAGGATGACAATGCCCTTGATTTAGGGAAGAGTAGCCCGACAAAAAATCGAAATATTTTTTTCCATCCACATCCCAAACAAAGACCCCCTTGCCTTTACTTAAGACCACTGGCAGCGGTTGGTAATTATGCGCCCCGTATTGCTGATCACGTGCTATAAAAGACAAGGTGTTTTCGCTGAGTAAACCCTGTATATTGTCCGCTGTTGTTAATTGTGCTGATTGTCCGTCCATCCTATCTATCGCATATTTTCCATGATGGTTGCTAACTGGTCAGCAACCCGTGTTCCCTGTTTCTTTAGCGCCGCTATAATTAACTGATGATTCTTATCGTCCCTATTTTGACTCATCTTAAAGGCCGCATCCATTCCCGAAATGGCTATTTCAAAGCCTACTAGTCCATTTATCTCCTGCTGCACGGCAGGTGGCAAGGTTTCTAGATCAATAGGACGTTCGGCTATCTTCTCATAACGCTGAACTAAACGCTTTACCGACTCCCACTCCTCCTCTTCAGTAAGCCTTCTAATCTTTCCACGCACGTGTACACTCATGTAGTTGTAGGTGGGTGCATTGGCATGGTCATACCATGACGAAGATATATAATGATGAATGGGCGACTGAAAGATGGCCAGCACCTGTGGGAAATGTGCAAAGCTCTTCCAGTGGGGGTTCGCTTTCGCCATATGCCCCCACAATACCTTTTCACCATTGCCACGTTCTTCCAATTCGATCGGAATGTGTGTAGCCTCTGGAAAATCGCTGGAACAACTCACTAAGGTGGCAAAGCCATTTTCACGAATAAATTGATAGATCGTTTCTTGATCTTCTACCCTAAATTGTTTTGGTACGTACATATATACTTATTTATGGCTTATGATAAACTTCTCTTCCTCCTACGTAGGTACTTAATACCTCAACATCGGGTAAATCGTTTGGTTTAATCGTTAATATATTTTGGTCCAGCACTACAAAATCAGCTAGTTTTCCTACTTCCAACGATCCGCGGCTGTTTTCTTCAAAGATCCCGTAAGCGGCATCGATGGTATAGGCTCTTATAGCCTGTGGAACAGTGACTTTTTGTTCGGGCACCCAGCCATCTGGTCTTTCATTGTCAATCGTCCTGCGAGTAACCGCCGCATAAATACCGAGGATGGGAGAAGCTGGAGCGACATGCCAATCGCTTCCAAAGATGACCTTAGCCTCATTATCAAACATACTTTTCATGGCGAAAGCATTTTTTGCCCGCTCACTACCAATCACCTCTTCCGCCCAGCGCCCGTCATCAATGGCATGGTAAGGTTGCATACTGGCAATCACACCAAGCGCCTTAAAACGTTTGAAATCCTCAGTGCTTACATGCTGGGCATGCTCCATCCGTATACGTCGATCACGCGGCCCATTTTCTTTCTCCAATTGGGCCACCATATCTAAAAATGTGCTCACAGAGCGATCGCCGATCGCATGCACAATCAAATGGAGACCCAAACTGTCCGCACCTTTCATCCGCTCATACATGGTCTCTTCGTCTACCACTAAAAAACCGGAATCGGTTGGAGTATCCGAAAAGGGCTCCTTAAATGCTGCCGTATGTGCACCTAAGGAACCATCCATGAAACCTTTAAGCGCTCCACGGCGCAACCACAGGTCCCCTTTACCATCCCGTTTCACTTCTTCCCCTAGTTCCTCCCAATTTTCGATGTCCTTTGCGGCATAAATACGTGTAATCAGCTTATTTTCCTTTCGCGCCTTTTCATACACATCATAATAACTGCCAAAGCCAGTTCCCGTTAAACTCACAATCGAGGTCACCCCATTTTCAGCCATATAATCCATAGCCGCCATGAGTGCCTTCTCCTTCTGCTCCATGCTCATCGGGGGTATCTTATCCGTAATGAGCTGCTTAGCATTGTCCTTAAAAAGCCCAAGTAATTGCCCATCCTTACGCAAGATCTCCCCGCCAGCTATATCCTGTTGGCCTTCATTAATTCCTGCCAGCTTCATTGCCAAAGAATTCGCTAGGATGGTATGCCCGTCCATACGGGTAATGGCCACTGGATTATCGGGCGTCACCGAATCAATCCAGTGACGGGTCGGCATATCCCCTTTCCAATTCTGGTGGTCCCAGTTACCCCCGGTAATCCATTCGCCAGGCTTTAGTGTTTGGGCATAAGCCCCCAAGGTTTCGATGAAAGCCTCAGGCGTTTTTACTTCCCGCAACTGTACCGAAAATAAACGGGTACCTCCATCCACCAAATGCGTGTGGCTATCGATAAAACCCGGCAACAACAACTGTTCTTCCGATAATTCGATTACATTCGTTTGTGCTCCTATCAACGGCCGAATATCCCGGGCAAGGCCCACTGCCATAATCGTATCTTCGGAGATGGCCAAAGCTTCTGCCCAAGGCTGCTGGGTATTTTCGGTATATATCTTACCCAAGAACACCCGGTCTGCTTCCTGGGCAGATAAAGGCCTACTGAAGAGCCCGAGGAATCCTATAACTAAACCTGTTTTCGCTATTCGTATCATATATGTTCTTTTATTTATTTACCGGAGCGCGCTGTCCTTAAAGGGCATCCGGCATTATTTTTTCCAAATCATCTCCGTTATAAAACTGGCCGTCTTTAACAACATATTTAATCGTGTTGGTATGCCGTAAATCTTCCATCGGATTTTTTTCCATAATCACCAGATCCGCCAGTTTTCCCGGCTCGATACTTCCGAGATCGCCATCTAGACCAATGGCCCGAGCGCCATTAATGGTAGCCGCCTTGAGCACATCCAAAGGCTCCATCCCTGCTCCGAGCGCCCACATTTCCCAATGGTAGCCAAGGCCCTGAAATTGCGAATGCGCGCCTATACAAACCACAGTACCCTTTACCGCCATCGCCTTGGCCGCTTTCGCATGCTGTGGGAAGAGGTATTCTTCATCCAGCGCCCAAATGGGTCTCCGGCGAATTTTTCTATCCAGCTCTTCTTTTGGCATCAGTCTTTTTATTTTTTTATCGCCCAATATATCCTCATGGGTATAGAAATAATTCTCGGCATTAGGTCCGCCGTAGCTGATTAACAATGTAGGAGTATAGGCAATCTGTGCGGTACCGGAAAGCGTCGTAAAATCGTTATAAAGTGCCGTAATGGGATGCGCGTGCTCATGGCCCGGATAGCCATCCAGGAGCTCCGTTATACCCAGTTTGAAATCCAAGTTCCCTTCCGTAGTTGGTAGCAAACCTTGTTCCTTAGCTGCCATGATGATCCACTGCCGTTGTTTTCGATTACCTACAGCATACATCTTCAGCGTTTTAGTATCAAAATATTGCGTATATTGCTTTAACACCTGTCGAGCGTGATCTAAGCTCTTGATTGCATAACCCCAGTAGCCCACACCAGGCCCGGTAGAATATATACGGGGCCCAAGCGTCTCGCCGGTACGCACTTTGTCCTGATAGGTCAGAATATCGGTTACATGCGGTTGTGGATTGCGTGTGGTGGTTACGCCATATGCCAAATTTAGCGCCAGAGAGGTTGGTTGTTTTTCGTGCAACGTTAAAGGCAAACTGCCGTGGTCATGGATATCAATAAAACCGGGGCTAACCGTATAACCACTCATATCCACCCGTTTGGTGTTTGCCGGTACCGAAAGCGTTCCCGTTTTCCCAACACGCTCAATACGATTATTTTTCACCCAGACGTCACCTTCTTCCAATACTTCATTTCCTTTCATTGTCAGTACACGTGCCCCCTGCAAGAGATAATCCCCTTTATAATGCATTGCTTTTAGCGGAATCTCTAATTTACGTTCAGCGAACACGACGGAATCGGATAACTTCGTACCAAGTTCGTAACGCATCGCTACTGCGCCCAGTGCGCCGTAGATCACGCTACCGTCACTGTTCCATGAAGGGAACTCACAACCTATTTCCGTAATTTTCTTTACCGGAAACTCCGCTTGCTGCACATCCGCTACATGTATTACCGGCACCGTATTGCCCAACATCGGGATTTCCACCACATAAATCTCATTCGATATTTTGGCAAATGCTTTATTTCCTTTGGGCGCAATTTTGATAACACTAGGCTGTGCGTTGCTTCTAAAGAACTGAAATTCTCCGCCATGATCATTCGAAAAGGCATAGGTACGTATACCCGAAAGTTTAAGGTGCTGTTTTTTATCATGTCCACTCCAGTTGATCGAATATAAGCCTTCGGCATTGCTATAAAGGAAAATTCTATTTTCATCTTCCCCAAAATGCGGGTTACTCCCTTCCGCTTTGGCGATGTGGTGGATATCCCCTCCTGTGGCTGCTATCCAACCGATCCATTCTCTGCCACCCATAGTGTTGCTCGTGCCGATTCGATTTGCGGCAGCCTTACCCGCCACAAACACTATACGCTCGCCATTAGCAGACCAAGCAGGTTCCTGAAACAATCCTGGCTGCTCCGTCAACTTCTTTGGAGCCGTTTTACCATTCACACCGCAGGTATATAAAGCCCCTTGGTTCCCGTCCCATGTGACAAAAGCTAAACTGTGTCCGTCTGGCGACCAAGCTGGCTGAGCTTCTGTTTGCTCCATATTCGTCACTCGTATTGGCTTGCCATTTGGATAATCCATCACATAAAGACGGTCTGCCACGGTAAAGGCAAGTTTTTTACTGTCAGGCGAAAGCGCCAAATCCCTAATCTGCGAGGCCATAAATTCATCCTGATCTTCAATTGGAAATTTAAAGTCCAGTGCCGGACCTATCGCCAGCGTAGTTTTCACCCGGAAAGGGATTTGCTCTACCTTTTTATCAGCCAAGTTGATCGCCTGTATTTTCCCACCATAGGCGGCGATCAGCTTTTTACTATCCGGTGTAAAGGCCATGGTGGGAAGCACACCCATAGCAGCTAAAGCCTCCTGGTCATCTCGCTGCACTGGGTGAGCCAAAACCTCCTCCTCACCCGTTGCCAGCTGATGCAATACCAAAGCTGTGTGCTCGTCATAACGGGTCCCGTATACCAGCCATTGGCCATCGGGAGAGAGTGTCGGACTAAAAGCAGAGCCATAACGGGAAGTTTTTACTTCGACTTTCCCCGTCACCCTATCATAACTATTCAACTGATATTGAGGAAACTGAGCATTATAATCCCACATACCTGTTCTTCGGGCAAACCAAATCAAACTGTCGTTTACGGCTACAGCAGGTTCAATGGCTTTCATGTTAGCAGGCTCAGGAGTAAGTGCACTGCCAGCCCCACCATTGCGATGAACGATATGTAACTTCGGAATACCTACGCCTTTTGATACAATGAGATATTGCCCATCCCTCGTCCAGCTTAACCCTTCCATATACTCGTCGGTGCTTTTGGTTACCTGCTCATAGGTACCACTCGCAACATCCAGTATCCATACATTCTCTGCACCATTGCGATCCGATATAAAAGCTATCGATTTACCATCCGGACTGTATTTCGGCTGCACGTCCATGGCTATACCGGACGTCAAGGCTTTTGCCTCCCCTCCATTAATAGGCAATTCGTATAAATCGCCCAACAGCGAAAACACCAATGTTTTCCCGTCGGGAGCTACATCCAAGGCCAACCAGGTGGCTTCATCCGTATCGATTTGCACTTCTCTCGTTCCCTTGAGGGGCAATTCATTGGTTTCTTGTGCGTACAGACAGGTGTTTAGGCCCGGATAAGATAATCCGATTAGGATTGCCCGTATTATCCATATTTTATATTTTCTCATAAACATATCTTAAGGCTGGAACATGACATCAAACAGCCAAATATCGTTAGTACTTCCTTCTTTTATCCGAATATAGCCTTTCTTACCCTCAGTTGTTTTAAAAGCATATACGCCATTAACAACCAGCGACGCCGAATTAGCCGTAACGGCATTACTGGCCGTTCCCGATTCCGGAATCGCATTGATGGTAGTACTTGTGGCATTGTTTAGTTGTAAAGTTACATGCGAAGCTTGCAAATGTGCCGGCACGCCGTCATCTGGTGTAAACAACCTTTGTGAAAACAACGTCGTTCGTCCTTCCGGTGAAACCAGTTGCGGCGTAGCACCATTTTCATAAGCGAAATCTAATGCTACTGTGTTCCCTGTGGGCAGTGCATAGGATTCCCCATCAGCCAGCGAAAAATAAGGCGCATCTGCTGTCAATTGCCGATCGAGGTACACCCTCATTGGAAAAATACTCAACGAGAACGTACTATAGTTCGCACTGGGCATTACATCTGCCTGATCGGTATCCGTGATACGGATCTGCAGGTTTTTAACTGCAGAAGGGTCGGTATCTTCATTCAGCAAGCGTAAATAGATCGAAGCCGAACTAGTGTTCGGTTCGATGGTTACATAACCCCGTTCGCCGATAATCTCAAAGTCTACACCTTCTTCTGCCGTACCGTCAAGCAGTTCATAGTTCACCTGTATCGGTGCGTCTCGCTGTGGGCCTACTAGTTGAATCAAGACGCTATCGCGATTCCCTTTTATGGTAATTGATGGATTATCCCCCAGCAGATCGCCACCGCCTATGCTGGCTCCCAAGGCCTTGGTGTTGGTACCTGTAATCGGATTGCTAAACTCAACTACCGTTGCTCCCTGGTAGCTCAAATCACGTTCTTTGCGACAGGCCGAAAACAGGCCGATCATGATGAGCAGTATATAGGTGTGAATCCAAATTCTTTTCATATCTATGCAATTAATAACCTCTATTTTGAATTAAATTAGTGTTAATATCTATTTCTGACTGTGGTATCGGGGCTAGTATACGGTAGTCGGAAAACGGAATGGGCGAAATACTTTCTTTCGGGATATCTACACCCAAGCGGGTAAGATCAAAGAAACGCTGTCCTTCAAAAGCCAACTCCAAGCGTCTCTCCCTTAGCACGGCATCTACCAATGCCGTACCTACAGGAGTCACCGAGGGCAAGCCCACACGTGTTCTAATCAGGTTGAGATCTTCCTGTGCACCAGCAGCATTCCCTAAACGTGCATTAGCCTCTGCTCGGTTAAGGTAAACCTCCGAAATACGTATTACAGGCACATTATCCCATCCAAAAATTCCCTTGCTGCCGGAAAACTTGTCTGTTTGCACCACTTGCTCCCCATTGGTTCGGGTATAAGGAACCACCACCTGTCTCCGCACATCGTTCTCCTCAAATAGCGAAAGAAAATTGTTTGCCATTACGACATCGCCCCACCCCAGCACTTGTCCACCACTGCGCTCTTGTTGATAGAAAGCTTGGATAGTATTGTTGTTACTGGTTTGCGGCACTTCATTGATATTGGCAAACTGCACTTCAAAAACCGATTCTGGGTTGCTCGGTTGCGTCCACATACTCCGGTAGGCACTTGGACTCGTCTGAAAAACGCCGACTCCTTCGGCAATAGCCAAGTCGGCCTGCTCCACACAATCCGCCCACTTTTCTTCGCCCCAATAGAGATAAAGTCGTGATAAAAGCGCATGTGCAGCACCCTTGGTACCATAATAAGGAGCCCCTGTCTGCGTGTTTACTCCCGGCTGCTCGAAATTAGCGATTGCGGTTAATAAATCCTGTTCTACCAGCTGGTAACCCGCTAAGATACCCGTCCGCTCGGGTAAGATAATTTTTGTTAAATCGTCAATCCCCTCGGTGAGCAACGGCACTCCCATATCTGCCTGTTCCTGAATATGCTTAGGGTTGTAGGCATAAATTTTCAACAGATCAAAATAAACCAAGCCCCTCAGGAAATAAGCCTGCGCCTTAAATGAGGCTTTCTGGGCATCCGTGCCATCTGCCACCGCATCTGCAGCATCGATGACCAAGCTAGCCCGATTAATGGCAGAATATGCTTCCGTCCAGATGTTTAAGTGCGTTCCCGGATTGTTCACATCATAACCCACACCTCGACCACTTTGGGTAGCGGCCTGCACTAAGCGCGCATTATCGGCCAATAACTCTGGGTACACCACCATTCCCAAACCATAGTAAGTGTTATGTCTCAGATTGGCATAAGCGCCATTTACGGCAGCTTCCAAGCCCAGTACTGAGTTTAATGCCTGTTCAGATTCCACGTAAGTGCGTGGTTCTACTTCCAGCATACTTTCACAACTAGTGGTCATCAGTGCGATAGCCATCCATATGTATTTCAATTTTCTTTTCATCTCTTTTACGTTCAATAAGATTAAAAACCTACCTGTATGCCCAATGTATACGATTTACCCTGCGGTGCCAGGCCCATATTATAGCCGCCCGAAGTAAACTCGGGATCCAGCCCTGTATAATTGGTGCCAGTCCATAAATTGTAGCCTTGCAGGTAAATGCGTGCATTGCTGATTTTCGTCCGTTCCAGCCAAGATGCCGGGAAAGTATATCCGAAGGTTACCGTTTTCAGGCGGATATAGGATGCATCTGAAAAAAAGCGGTCGGAAGCAGCTCCAGTAGAACCAAAAAGAGAACTGGAGGTTCCGGGAAACGTCGCTCCCGGATATATTCTCGGAATAGCTGTTACCTGCCCGGGGTCGGTCCAGCGGTTAAGGATTGCAGCATCCTGATTAAAGGCATAACGAAAATCGCTCAACAGCCAACCTGTAGGTTGATCCTGCTGCACCGTGCCCACCTGGAACTGAAAGAAGATCCCCAACTCAAAGCCCTTATAGGAGAAATTGTTGGTGACGCCGCCGTAGTAATCCGGTATGAGATTACTCCCGATACCAAAGCGCCTATCTGCCGCTACAGGTACATAGCTAATATTGTCATTGGCGTCATACCACATGGGCCGGCCATCTGCCGGATTTACACCCGCCCAGGAGACGAGAAACTGTTCTCCCAAAGGTCTACCTACCCAAAGGTTATTGGCCGGTAAATCCTGTCCATCGTTAATAAGTGACAATACTTTATTTTTAAGGAAAGTAAAATTAATATCGGTGCTCCAGGTAAACTCACCTACCAGATTCATGGTATTCAATCCGAGTTCCAGACCACGGTTTTCCAGCGAACCTACATTTTCAGCTATCGTGGTAAAACCCGAGGTGTTCGGTAGTGGCCTGTTCAGCAGTAGATCTTTCGTGGTCCGAATAAAATAATCCACAGAACCACTGATGCGTCCCTTAAACAATCCGTAATCTAAACCGATATTTTTGGTTACATTTCGTTCCCATCCCAAATTAGCGTTCCCCAACTGAAAAAAACTGATCCCAGCAGCACCATCGTAAGAAGCCTCCGGCGTGGTTGAAAATAACGACAATGCCGGGTAATATGACCCCACACCTGCGGTATTCGTCATCAATTCACTATTGCCCGTTTCGCCATAACTGGCGCGTAGCTTTAACTCCGAGAATACCGCTAAGGGCTTCATAAAATCCTCATCTACTAAACGCCACGCCGCCGAAGCTGCGGGGAAGTATCCAAAAACGTTATTAGCCCCAAAACGAGAAGATCCATCCCTGCGCAGGGTAAATTGAGCGATATATTTATCTTTAAAGGTATAACCTATGCGACCAAAAACACCGGCGAGTTTAAATTGGTCGTAGGTAGAAGACACCAATACCGGCGTAGTACCTGTAAGCGTGTTACCAAAAGCCGGTGTAGCTACGCCATTTCCCTGTGAGCCATGTATGGTGAACACTTCATTACGGTAATTAAACCCCAAGAGTGCGGTAAAATTATGATCTTCATGGAATACCTTGTTATAGGTCAAGGTTTGGTCGGTTTGCCAGTTCACCACTCGGGAATCATTAAAATAAACCGATCCACCAACTGCTGCACCAGCATTGTTGCGCGGGTCATAAAAGCGCTCCTCATTAACTCCGCTATATTCCAGTGAATAGGATGACCGAAATCTCAGGCCAGGCAAAATATCATAGTTTAAAGCAAAGTTGCCCACGAGCTGATTGGTAACGCCAAGGTTCCTATTTTGCTGAGCCACTTGCAAGGGATTATCTCCCGCTCTAAGGTTGGTATTAAAGGAACCGTCTTCATTATATATCGGTTCAACAGGAACACCAGATAGCCCCGTAATGAAGATATTGTATAATTGAAAAGACGGAATATCAGCGGAGTTTTGGCGAACCGTGCTCAGGTTTATTTTTGTTTCAAGTGAAACCTTTTCCGAAAGTTTATTATCCAGGTTAGCCCTGAATGACCCCCGCTGAAAATCATAACCCACAAAGTGATATTTCGTGTCGTTAAAAGACCCTCCCAAGTAATATTTGGTATGGTCTGTCCCACCATTTACCGAAAGCTCATAATTCTGTACCACGCCATTTCTGGTTACCGCATCCATCCAATCATAGGTTGGTGCATCCGCCGCAGGGCCATAGGTCATATCGATATTGTGGGCAGCGGTTAAATCTCTTGAGTTGACCGCACCTTCTCGCGTAAGTTC
This sequence comes from Olivibacter sp. SDN3, assembly GCF_014334135.1. Lineage (NCBI taxonomy): Bacteria > Pseudomonadati > Bacteroidota > Sphingobacteriia > Sphingobacteriales > Sphingobacteriaceae > Olivibacter > Olivibacter sp. SDN3. The sequence goes on along the minus strand of NZ_CP060497.1, from coordinate 3,777,607 downwards.
TACCCATTGCGGACCTGTCAGAAGATCGGGTTTCTTTAGGATCTGGCTGTTACCCGTGTACGCATTCAGATTAAAGCGGGGTTTACCCGATTTTCCTCTTTTAGTGGTAATAATCACTACCCCATTACCGGCTTGCGCCCCGTAAACCGAAGCCGCAGCAGCATCCTTTAAGATATCGATGGATTCGATGTCGTTTGCATTGATACCACTCAAAGGATTTGAAGAAGCCAGGTTTGTCGATCGTGCTGCAGGATTTATCTGCACACCATCTACAATATACAAAGGCTGATTACCTGCATTTACAGAACCAACTCCCCTAATCCGCACTTCTGTGGCACCGCCCGGCAAACCATTATTCGCATTCACCTGCACACCGGCAGCTCGCCCTTGCATAGCCTTGTCCAAACTCACCGAAGGCAGGTTTTCTATACTTGCTCCCTTCACCGAAGCTATTGCACCCGATACCTCACCCCTTCGCTGTGTTCCATAACCTACCACTACTACCTCATTTAATCCAACGTCCGTACCTTCCAGATCGACATCCAATCGGTCATCTGTGCTCGGAACAGGTACCTCTTTACTTTGTAAACCGATAGATGAAAAAATCAAGGTTTTGGCTGTTTGCGGGACGCGCAGGGAAAAGCCTCCCTCAGCGTCGGTCGTTACCCCCGAATTCGTTTCTTTCACCCGAACTGACACACCGGGAAGCGTTTCTTTTGTCTCAGCCGAACGAACTGTTCCATAAATGGTCCGTTCGGTTTGCGCATAGGAAATTTGTACGCAAAAACACACAAACAGCACCCATAAAAAGTTATTTTTAAACATAAGCATTAAGATTAAGGTGATTTATTTGTAAATATTGGCTTAGAAGTCGGGATTGACTACATTTAAGCTCTTTCATTCTATTTTGAATAAAGAAATCATGTATTTTCGGTAACATTATCAACATTAAGCACAACTATTTTTAAAAAACACAATAAAAATCCGTTTTTTTTGTAGATTTACTCAAAGTTATACGAGAAGGATATAGTTATTGGAGTCCAGTTTTTCAAAACATAGCAGTCCAGTTTACCAAAACCAACAAATTGATGTTACCTTTTAAACATCTTATTCCGATAGATAGAACATCGGATACCGCCCTCTATCAGCAAATTGCGTCGGGCATGATCGAGGCTATTCAAAATGGTGTCATAGAGAGCGGATCGACCTTACCGGGTACCCGTACGCTAGCTAAGACACTCAATGTACACCGTAAGACTATTATTTCGGCTTACGACGAATTATACGCCCAGTCTTGGATAGATATTAATCCCAGGAAAAGCGTTAGGGTAGTCGATTTGTTACCCGATCTCGGCCCAAGGTCATGGGAGGATGGGCAGGAAACACGCCAAATGGATCATTTCTCACAGGCTGTGATGTCCACTGAGGAACCGATAGCAGTGCATCGCATCGTTGTTAATGACGGGTACCCTGATATTCGCCTTTTTCCACACGAACTGATTACTCGCGAATATCGTTTTTCTCTGAAACAGAAGGCTTTACAATCCATGGAAGATCCCTTATTACCTTGGGGAGCCGCTTCTTTAAGAGATACGTTAGTAAATTATCTGCATAAAACCCGAGGCATATCTACCCGGCTGGATCATATTATGGTAACCAATGGCGCACAAATGGGTATCTATCTAACGGCCATCTCCCTGCTGAAAAAGGGAGATCACGTAGTAGTTGGTACACCTGGCTATCATTTGGCAGACGAAGTTTTTGGCCATGTAGATGCCATACTACATCAGATACCGGTTGATCAAGACGGAATCGACGTGAATGCCTTAGAAATATTATGCCAAGAACATCCCATTCGCGTCGTGTATTGTATTCCGCATCACCATTATCCTACCACAGTCACGCTCTGTGCCCAAAGACGCAACAAACTGCTCGAATTAGCTAAAAAATACCGCTTCATTATTATTGAAGATGATTATGACTATGATTTTCAGTATGACGATTCCGCCTATCTGCCACTCTATAGTTTGGCGAAAGAGGTTGATATTGTTTACGTCGGTTCATTCTCCAAAGTAATTTCGCCATACTTGCGTATTGGATTTTTAATTGCCAATGCCACGCTTATTAAAAAAGCGTACCGTTTACGCAGGCTCATCAACATCATGGGAGATGAAATTATGGAAAACACTTTGGCGGCACTCATCAATAATGGTGATTTATCGCGCCATATCAAAAAGACCACCAAGATCTATCGTGAACGTCGGGACTATCTCATCCAACAGCTCCGATTAAAATTAGGTGATCAGGTATATTTTAATGTCCCAAACGGGGGTATGGCATTATGGGTTCAGTTCAAAGAAGAGTTTCCGCTGACGAAAGCGATTGCCCTTGCTAAAAATAGGGGAATCAACTTTAGTGGCCTGCCATTTACCTTTAATCATAAGCTGCGAGGAATGCGATTAGGTTTTGCCTCACTTGACAAACATGAAGTGGATGAAATAGTAGACATCCTCCAGCATAGTTTAGCGGATAAAATTAATTCATCCAACTCAGCAGATCTTTACCATTTCTCAAGCATTCAAACGTTTCGGCATTAAAAAAAAGTTTATAAACACGCTATAGCATCTAGCAAAAGGATCTCATAGGTCTTTATTACGAGCTTAACGGCTGGGCTGCCCCTCTGAAATCGGAGAAGTTTTTCAATGCGCATAGTTATTCAAAAAACCACTCGCCTTCAGAAACTCTTCACAATTCTCCACGGTCAATATTTCTTTAACAGCCTGGTGTTTATCTACCGCCTTGTGGAAATAGGCCTCTACGATCTTATACCCTATCCAATAGCCCAGATCGTTCGGCCTGTCATCCTTACCCGAAGTTCCATATAACCAATCGTTATAATCAGTTCCATCCATAATCTTCACAAACTCCTTCAACAGTTCATCTTCATGTTGATTTCCGTATATATAAGCTTTTTCATTACCAGACCTACCTGTTACCAATTCTGCAAGAAAATCTGCACTGCCCTCAAAAATCGATTGTTGCAATAAGGTAGGTGTGTGTTCAGGCCATTTTTGCTGAAAATGTATAGCCTCATGCACAATGAGGTTTGGCAAACCATCCACATCATTTATTTTTTCGGCGCCAATAATCAGTCCATCTTCAGATATCGTTCCTCCACTGTTAAAGCGCCCGAAAACAAAGTATACCGGGGGATAAACGGCGTCGGGGTACCAGTACTTCAGCGCATAAAAATAGGGTCTTATTTCCTTCTCCTTTTCCCGAATGGTTACCTCTATATTTCTGAAGCGTTCATAGGTTTCCATTTCTCTTCTCACCATACTCAATAAGGAATCCGCTGAAATAATTCTTTGCGGTATAAAACCCTTAACACCTTTTGAACCCAAACTAATATATCGATCAAAAGGATTATTCCCGGCAATACCTACCGAGTCAAAGGCAGTCCAAAAATTAGCGAGATCTGATGTGACAAATTCTGCTTCCATCGGGCTTTCTGGGAAATCATGTTTTTGAGCATGACTAAAAAAAGGTATCGTAGCTAACAAACAGCTTAAAAAGAAAAATTTACACACAAATAATTTCAACATAATAATAAGGTATATTCTGACTATGGTCTAACAACAGCTAACTTATGGATACAAAAAATTCTATCGGCGCAAACTTATTAATTATTTTTTATTCAACGTTTGTTTTGTAGGCTTCACTTTTTACCATAATCCTTTACAAACCCCGATGTTCTAATCGTTCAATTTCCCAAACTGAAGAAATAGCGGTAGGTGATCAGCTTATTTGGCAATGGAATCATCTTTATGATGAAATCAGCTCCATTAGTTTTCGTTGAACACCAGACTAAAGTAATCCGGTATGCTGTGTTTGGAATTACGGTAAACTGAATCGTTAATTTTTGACTTTCCTTCTAAATTAACAGCAAAAGGAAGTTCTATATACCAAACCATTCGTAAAATTAGTTGTTCTTTAAAAACAGTTAGCCGAAGAAAAAATGGAAGTAAATTACGCAATTATCGCTTTGACTATCCTTGCCGTCGTCGTGCTAATTGTCTGGCTAATCAGGAGAAATCAGCGGGATCAAAAAAACCTGGAAAGAAAGATCAAAACTTCTGAAATGAAACCGAATAAGCATAAGCGAGATCAAGTTTAGATCATTTCCTTATCATGGATGTTTGCTATCATCAATTGGAAAACATACCTAGGGAATCTCCTTCCAAAACCCATTGTGTACCACTATTAGCCCTCCCATTTTTAACTGCAGTTACGTGTTTAGCTCGAGAGTGGGTGTCTTACTCTTGTATTTGCACCGTAACTCCCTCACTGCGGGCACTCATTTCCGGTGCGTACATACTCTGTATAGTGCTGATACCGTTAGCAAATACTCCGGCATTATTAGCCCTCAAGTCGTACTCAAACACATAAGTTCCTTTTTGCATGTTATCTATAAAAAAGTTTGTAGCGGCATCTTTTGTACTTTCGTAATAACCTAAAGCGTCCTGCCACTTATAACTTGAAAGTACATTGACAGGTTCAAAACCACTGGCCCGCATATCTTTCAGATGAATGAATGACAAATCACGATCTGCACGCAATACCAAGCGTACGGTTATCAAATCACCTACCTTTATGGATGTCTTTGCGTTAATAGCCTTTAATACCGGTCCGTTAAGTGTATTTTGTTTCAAAAACAGCATCTTTTCCAGCTTTACGCCCGTAGATGCGTCTTCTATCTCGTCTAATTGCTCATAACGTTGCCAGTAAAAAGCCCCCCATACCGGCCCTGCGCCCGTTTTGCTTATTTCCACTTCCGCCATAGTTGGCTCAATAGCCTGTGGTTCCCATGACGTTTTCATATAACCAGCGGTTGCTGTAATGTCTTTAAGGTTTACCGCTTGCTCACCTACTTTTACCTGAACATCACCTTCCTCGGCCAGCCATTGCTTTCCACTGAACAATAAGGCATATATCGCTTCTGTGGTGGCTTTTGTACTGCCCCAGTGGTTACTTTGTTTATTTTTGATCAGCCACAACTTCAGCTGTTCAACATTTGCAACATCGGCAATTTCCTCAAAAGCCTCTATTAAAACGGCCTGTGTTTCAATCGGGCTTTTCCACCAATCCCAGTCGACTTCATTTTCTTTCCAATACATCCCCCGCTCCTCATCATCTACCGCATATTCTTTTAGAGATCGCAGTATTTTTCTTGCTTTTTCCTCTTCGCCAAAGCGCTTATAAACTACTGCGAGCATCGCCCGTTCCTGCAAATGCGCTGCTAGGGGCCTTTCGGCTGTTTTCTCCAGAACTGCAGATGCTTTTTTCCAGATACCCTCCTTTATCGGATATCGATCTAAAAAGAAACTTCTGGCATACAGGTAATGGCTTAGGGTATGATACGACAAGTGCGTGAGCGGCCCTTCGTTATCCAAAGCTGTTGCTGTAGCCTTATCCAAATAGCCTATTGATTGTTGCAGCACTTTTTTATAAGTACTATCATCTAGCCCTTCCATATCCACCTGTAATTTCCGTAAATGACCAAAACCTGCAACGATATGGGTCGTAATGGCATGATTAGCATTACCACCTTCAAACCAGGGAAAGGCACCTGATGGTAGTTGTCGGCCTGCAAACCTCTGATAAGTTTTTTGCCACTGGTTTCGCAGGTTATTTACGTCGAACAAGAGCGCCAATCTTTTCATTCGGGTTTCTTCATCCTCCGACTCCCGCACCCAAGGTGTCTCTTCCAACAAGATGGATTTTAATTCCTGATTCGCTTCCAGCTTTGACTGTAGCATGTCCTTTTTCTGCCATTCCTCGAAAATCGCCTTTATTTTCGGCGACGCATCCATGATCTTTTTGGCCACCAGTGTTGCATATAATTTAGCAAACAGTTGCTCCGAACATTCGTAGGGATATTCCTCTAAATATGGCAAGGCCTGGATGGCATACCATGTCGGATTAGTTGTCATTTCCAAACTCAGGCGCTGGTGTTTTGTGGTGGACGACGCCTTCGCCAAAGCGGATAGCGTGAACTGCTTAGTTTCCCCTTCTCTTGCGTAAACGGGTAAACTTTCTGTTATCAGCATACGATTCGGCAATATAGGTAGAGCAGCTTCTTCGCCGTCGCTAAAGTCGCCAGCTGAAGCCACCACACGATAAACAACCGCCCGCTGCGATCCGGGGATCTTCAGTAACCAAGAAAGCTGTGTCGCCCCCTTTTTTTCGGCCGCAAACTGTTGTGTGCTTTCTGTAAGTGCAAATAAGGAATCCATTGGTTGCATGGTATAAGCATCAAACAGCATCAGTTTAGCCGACCCCTTCAGGTTAGTATCCGAAAGGTTCATAATTTTGGTGCTCAACACCAGCTCATCTCCTTCACGCAAAAAACGTGGTACGTTGGGCACTACCATTAACGCTTTACTAGTGCGTACTGTTTCCTCCAGGTAGCCCGTTTGCAGGTCAGGTGTATGTGCAAACGCCATAAACTTCCATTGGGTCAAACGCTCAGGTGTTGTGAAGCGTATTTTCACATTCCCCTCCGCGTCCGTCTGTAGATCAGGGTAAAAGAAGGCCGTCTCCTTTAAATTTGTCCGTGTCTTCACCTGTTGTAACAAAACCTCTTCAGCTGCCTTTTGAGTGGTAATGAGCACCACCCCTTTCGCGCCCCGCGTACCATACAGCGCAACGGCTTCCGCTCCTTTTAACACCTCCATAGAGGCAATATCATTCGGATCTAATGAACTAATGTCTGCTTTTATCTCGCCATCCACCACATAAAGTGCTTCGGCAGGCTCCGGGGGAGCTTCTCCCCGTATCTGAACACCCGGTGCAGCACTTGTTGACACCTTACGACTTGCACCATACTCCACCACTGCCACTTCCTCCAATACCTGATTTGTATCAAAGGCACCATCCACGGAGTTAAAATCCATCACATCACTTTGCTGCACATCCCTGTTGTAAAGTTTCGATAAGCTATTAACATAAGCCCGTTGCCGCCAGGAATTCGCTACAAAGCTAAAACCGAAGAGTTCCAAATCTTCATATTTAAGCACCGGCATATAATCATTATTGGGATAATGACGAGTCACAGCGCTTCCATTCTGCATACCAAAAGCAGCGGAAATATTCCATTGCGGCAATTTGGACAAAGTGTAGTTAACCCCTTGTGGAAAATAGAAATAGTTCTCTGCAAATTCATTCAGAGAAGCGTCATACATAGTAGCCAGCAGTTCAGCTGAAACTTTATCTTTGTTCTGCCCTTTAATATTCAATTCCCAAGTCTCCTCCTGTCCTGGCTGGATTTTATCTCTAAATGTACCTATACTCACCTGAAGATCAACCGATTGCTGCATAATAGGAATTTCGAGCACACCACTTTTTACTGCATTATAATGGCCCAGATAGTAATGTACATATACATTATTTTCGTATGTATCTTTAGCTATCGGCAATATCCATTTCTTTATGTTATTATGGAGGGTAAGCTGCTCCTGTTTCAGGATCTTTCCATCCTGTTCAACCGTTACAAAAACCGTTGCCTTCGGAATGGCCGAAGAAAATATAATTTCAGCCTGCTCCCCAGCGGCGTAAAAGCTTTTGCCTGTCGATACCTGTAAGAACTCACCGGAAGCAGGCTTCTTACTTTTCGTTCGGTATAACTGCACTTGTTGCGAGGTACGCAATGTATCCTTGCCATCCAGTACATAAGCCTCCAGCACATACATCCCTTCTTCCAAAACACTCGCATCCAGCCTTACATGCTTAGTTTCGGCCGAGTTAAAATCAAGATTTAGCATCACCTTCTGCCTTGGCCAATCTGTTACGTGCTGCTCGTTTTTATAAGGCAAATGCGGAAAAAGCTCAATAAATCTCAGACTGTCTAGCAGCATATAATCCACTACACCGAAAGAAGTATTCGCCAGCACCCTTTCTGGCCCCTTCAGCTTCGTTAGCCGAATATTTCCAATGGCAGTCACCGGCTGGCCATTCAAGTTGCTTGTTTGAAAACCAATGCTATCCAGTTGTTCTATGTTTACCTTTTCAGCAAGCGGTATGCGCAGGACAATCGATTTATCGCCAACGGCTATAGTTTGGTTTCCTTCATGTGTTTCGCCATTTACATCAGTGACCGTTACTTCCACCCGATAATTGTAAAACCTAAAGACCCCCTCTTTTTTTTCAGCAGCAGGCTCAGCAGGAAAAAATAGCTCAAAGTTTCCATTTGCATCCGTTATCGTTTCACCCACTCTAATCTCCTGACCATTCTGTGGGTAATAAGGCCTGCCCGTATCCCACGTACGGTAAGGATAATGTGCATGACGTACAATCCTATACTGCACCTTTCCCTGTGCAATGGGTGCCCCCGAATATGCCTCCGCCTTGCCCTTTGCGTTGATCGTGTCGCCTATTTTAAACAATTTTTTCACGGTATCCATCGCCACTTCAAAACTTGGTCTTTTGTATTCTTCCACACGAAATTCCTTCCTATCGTTCGTATCATCATGCGCTAGGTAAAACGTTCCGTTCAATTTATCCACCGGCAGTACAAAACTGCCAAAAACCGAACCATAGGTATTACTGGTCAGCTCTACCTTCGATGTCCCCTCCCCGTTGGCATCGTATAGGTTAACCGTAGTCTTGTGACCACTTAGTACCTGTTGTTTTCCTTTGCTATTCTGATAAACAATTCCCTTAAAATACACCGTTTGTCCCGGACGGTAAATGGCCCGATCTGTAAAAAATTGCACTTGGGTTTTCGGTGCCTGTGCGGTATCCTCAACGTTCACCTGTGGGAAATGGGTGTCAGACTCAAAGAAAACATCATCGCCTTCCACCTGATAAAATAACCGGTAGTACTGCCGTCTTTTTTCTGCGCCCGCAATTCTTTTACTTTCAGCACGTCCATCCGCGTCGGTAAGCAATCGTTCCATCAGATCAATATCCCTGTCATTACCGGCCTCCCTATAAAGGCTAACCGACTTTCTCCCGACCGGTTTTCCCGTTTCCCGGTCTGTTAACAACAGCTCTTGTCCGCGCCAAGCGACGGCATGTGGGCTAACCTTCAAGCGATGAAAAACAACCATATTGGTTGTATCGAGTTGAAAGGAAGGATTATTAGCCACTACCATCAGGTATTCGCCTCCCACCAATGGTTCAAACTTTGTGATGGTAGCATGGAACTGATAATCGTCGAAAGCTTTCAAGTCAACCGTATAATCCTGTACACTCTCATACAGATGAAACACAGAATCGATATCTTTTTGCGTTTTTACATCGCGCCAGGTCATTAATTGATTGGCTAGATATCCTCTTGGAGAGACCTTATAATCCAGTATCTTCACATACAACTTGTCTGTATTTTTATGCGATACGTATACGGGAACGGGCTGTTCCGGAACGATCACTTTTTCAAGTTGTATACTGAAATCCGGATGTAATATATTGCGTTTTATCAATTGTAGTTGTTTTGCCCCATAGGTTTTGGGAAATAGCCGCTGCGCTTGATTACAGATCTTAAGAATCGTATCTGCATATTGCTTTTTTTTCGCAAAATCTTCTTTTGGCCCATCCACTCGCCAATAGGAATTCCCGAGTAAGCCCTGATAATCCTGTGCCATTTGCAACAACAATTCTGTGGTGTACCAAGCTGTTGGAAACTTTTCAACGAGGTTTCGCAGTTGATTTATCCGTTGAGATACATTTTCAGAGAAGTCTGCTCTTTTTAAATATTGCAAATAGTTATATAAATATGCGTTCTTTGTTTCAGGTTCCTCATGTTGCAGCATCAATTTTTGCAGCAATTCCTGCCCTTTTTCACGTGTTTGATGATCCAAAGCATAATAGTCTATCGCCCGATGTGCCAATATATCAAATAAGGTCGGTTTGAGCTCGCGGTATCGAACGGCTGTATCCAAGAGAAAAGCCCAATCGGCAATGGGTACCTGCTGTAGGTCCTTGCTCGGATTCAACGAGGCATCATACAGCTCCATCACTTCCTTTTTAAAGGAAGACCCTGTCCAGGTTAGGAAATCATCTGTTTCTTCGGCTCCCTCCGCATCTGTGCGATGATCGATCCGGTAGCGATTGTTCTGATAGTACTCCTGGAGCAACTCTGCTGTTAGGGATTGAAGAATGTTTTTTTCTATCGGACCCGCCTCCGCAATTTCCTGCTTGAAACGAACCAGCAGCTTAGCCTCCGGTCGTAAGCTATCTTCTGTAAACATCACTATTTTGGCATGGTAAAGCAGGGCCTTTATTTTTTGGTGCGGAAGATGATCTTTCTTAGCTTGGGTGTAGATTTCATCCACCGTTCCCTGCATGCTTTTTAACAGACCTTCTACTTCTTGCTTTTCGATTTCCTTCCATTTATCATGGTAAGGATAAGATTGGGCGACGCTTAAACTATAGCTCAGAATTAAAACAAACAGTATCTGTATTTTATTGATTAAATGTCGAAGACTATAATTATTATTCATATAAAGGTTTATTACATTTTACATACTGCATCTTGAATAAGGATGAAAATAATGATAAATATCCATAAAAAATTTCCTCGCGGATATTTCAGCTGTTCCTTAGGAGAGATTTCGCAGAACCACAACGGTACCTAAGCAATAAAGAAATGAATACCTGTTAATGTTTTTTGTCACAAATGCCCCTGCAAATTGACGCAAACGTCTATGGGCTGTCAACCGGAAACTATTTAATTTTGAAATAAACAGGGCATATTGTTACTTATTATTAAAATTTAATTTTTTACAATGGAAAAGATGCAATTTAAAACAACCATCAGCGCAGCGGTATCAAAAGTGTTTGATACGATGATTGGAAAAGATACCTTCAAACTTTGGACCACGGTATTTAACCCGAGTTCTGACTTTGAAGGAGAATGGAAAAAAGGGTCAAAAATCCTATTTGTCGGCACCAACGAAGTCGGCAAAAAAGAAGGCATGGTAGGGATTATCCGCGAATTGGATCGACCTCAATTTGTTTCTATTGAATATATAGGTTTACTTGATGGCGAAAATGAAATTACAACAGGATCGATAGCGGAGGAATGGGCCGGTTTTGAAAACTATAGTTTCGAAACTTCTGGAAACCAGACAACCGTAACCGTCGATATTGATGTAAACGACCAAATGCGGGATTACTTCCGGGAAACCTACCCCAAGGCATTGGATAAATTAAAAGAAATTTGTGAATAAGAGCTTCTTTCTGTACTGCTTGGTCGATAGATTTGTCAACCAAGCAGTGTTTTCAAGGCAGGATCTGTTTGGATTTAAAATCGCCAGCGAGGATGTTTGAATATTAGGCCTCATTATTTGAAAAAACATTTTAGCATCCTGATAATCTTTAATAACTTTGTTTTCTGACGATGCCACCAAAAGGTAGCCTCTTATAAACCATATTAGTTAACGTTAATTCGATCAGAACATCCTCATTATGAAAAGACGAGATTTTATCCAAGCCGTAAAATGCGGTACCATCAGCTCCTATCTTTTTAGCAACCCGCTATTTACCTATGCTTCACGCCTTGCTGAGCAAACGTTTGCTCAAAAAGAAAAGGAATTGGCGTATCATACCATTACAGCCGTTAAGTTCGGCAGCGTCGAATTGAAATGGCCACGTAAGGTCGGTAAAAATGCCCGCCTGGATGATCATGGTTTTGGAGAAACATCAGATATTTGCGTTATTCAAACCGATCATGGCGCAAGCGGATGGGGCATGGTAAGAGGAAAAAAAGAGGCAGAGCAAATATTATCAAGACTATCCGGGAAGAAAGTCAGCGATGTTTTCAACACACAAATAGGCATCACCGATATGGACTATCTTCCGTATGACATTGCCTTACATGATCTCGCAGGCGTTATCCTGCAAAAACCGGTTTACGCAGTCATGGGAGCAGAACAACCTACGATTACCGACTGCTATAGTGGCATGCTTTATTTTGATGATCTCGATCCCAAAGACAATCCTGCCGGTATCAATAAAGTGGTGGAGGAATGTCAACAGGACTACGATCTGGGCTATCGTCAATTTAAACTGAAGATTGGTCGTGGAAACAAATGGATGCCAAAACAAGAAGGTGTCCAACGCGATATTGAAATCACCAAAGCGGTGGCCAAACAGTTTCCGGATTGTGCCATACTCGTGGATGGCAATGACGGCTTTACTGTGGAAGAGTTCATTCAATACCTAGAGGGTATTGGCGACATTCCGTTGTTCTGGATCGAAGAGCCCTTTCTTGAAACCGCGGAAGACTACCGTAAACTACGGGCATGGCTGCATGCCAACAATATAAAAAACACCCTACTTGCAGACGGGGAACATAATCCAGACGACAAACTATTACGCGAGCTGGAAGAACAAAAGCTCATTGATGTACACCTCACCGACATCCTAGGTTATGGCTTTACGCCCTGGCGCCAACTCATGCCCGAATTAAAACAAATGGGCATATTGGCCTCACCACATGCATGGGGTACATTATTGAAAACCCATTATACCGCGCATCTAACAGGCGCTCTAGGTAATACGCCAACTATTGAAGGTGTAACCTGTTCATCGGATGATGTGGATTTGAGCAATTATCGCTTAGAAAACGGTAAACTTATTCCATCTACTTCACCCGGTTTTGGAATGCCTTTGTTAAAAAAGATATAAGTGCATTCGCGAGCAAACAAATTCATGGGCACTTTTCATTGAAAGTGCCCATTAGTTTTTATTATCTTAGCACACTCATATCAAATCAGGTGATCGGTCGTGCATAATATCTACCCTACTCTATTGGCTTTGCACTCTTCAGCTCGCTGGTTCGTGCTCATAAGCCTGCTCTTTGCCATCATCCGTGCTTACCACGGTTGGTTATCTAGAAAGCCTTTCTCAACTTTTGATAATGGTGTGAGACACTGGATAGCTACCATCGTACACATACAATTGCTGTTTGGCTTGGGGCTGTACGTTATCAGTCCGCTGGTTAATTACTTCCTGCATCATTTCAAAGAAGCTGTCCATCTTCGTGAAATCCGATTCTTCGGAATGGAACACAGTCTGATGATGCTAATAGCAGTGGTGGTCATTACAATCGGCTCGGCAAAAGCTAAGCGAAAACCAACAGCGGTGGAAAAATATAAAACTATGGCCATTTGGTTTACTGTCGGACTTTTCATCATCCTGACCTCCATCCCCTGGTCATTCTCACCGCTGACCAGCAGACCGTCTTTCAGGCCGTTTTAACACGGTAATCAATACGTCATAAAATTAAGACTGTATCATAATCTTATGACGTATCAAACTCGAAGCAAAAGACGTCATTTATTCAATTCGTCTCTGTGTTTTATTGGCTTCCATTTAGCTTTTATCAAAAAACAGCTATGCTAATGTAATACGGCAATAAGTAAACAGTAGAAATAGATTTGGTGCAATTTAAAACATTTACATCCTTTAACTTGTTAGGGGCATGTACGAATATACCATATTATGTTAGAAAATATACAGGACCTTCCAGCACATGTTTTCGGCGTGAAAGCTACAAAGGAAGTTACCGGAGAGGATTTAAAAAATGTTCTAATTCCTGGTTTAGAGGAGTTAACATACCGCTATGGCGAAATCTATTATTTACTCGTATTATATACTCCAGTAAAAAACTTTACGGCCACCGCATGGTTTCAGGATATGTTAGCAGGTATCAAGCATTTTTCCCAATGGAAAAAAATGGCAATCGTCACTGACGAAAAAGGTGTCCGCAGGTTTACTGACGCTTTCAGCAAAGTAGCACCGGGTGAAGCCAAAGGGTTTAGCCATAGCGAGGTTACCAACGCTATTACATGGCTATCGGAAAAAAGCGAACAAACGAAAAACAAGAAGAAATTTCCCTTAAAAACAGTTATCTTGGCTGCTTTTGGCATTTTATTGGCGACAAGCCTGTTCAAAAAAAATAAAAGTTGAACACCTACATACAATCAGTATCAGGTCTATGATCGATAGTATTCTGCTTACAGAATCTGCTATTTTTCTCTTTATTTTCTAAAAACATTTTGTATACCAATGAACAACCTTCCAAGTCAATTAAATCGGTCGATCGTTAACTTTTAACTTAGCCACTTCTTTATTATTGACAGATACGCGATTGCTTTCATTTGAATTCACTATAGAAGCTTCTTAGAGTTGCCAATGTGAATTTCAACAAAAAGGCCAAATGTTATGAACAAAACGCTTCACAAAGCAGCTATGTCATTCTTTCTTGTACATACAAACAGATACAGCTAAAAAAACAACCGTATTTGTAGCATGCTGCTCCAACGATCTTTTCCGGGAAGCATAAACGGATGGCCGGTATCCTCTTCAAATGCTCTCCGCTGGGCATAATCCGCCGATAGGCCGACCGACCAGGTAAATTGACCATTTTCTGTTGTAAAAAAATATGTTGCGTTAAGCCCAACTTTCCACGATGCGACCTGACTATAATAGTAGTCGTAATAGAGAATATGTCTGGTAAAAACCGTTTCGTTAAGGGCATTGAACTGTAGAGAGGCATCTAGCGGCAAGCGATAATCCAAACTACCAAGCAGCTGCAACTGTCCCTTACCTATTCCATATAGGCTCCTTCCGAATCCCAGTTGGGCATCTATCTGAGCGAACTGATTACCTACGCCTGTATTCCCGTCATGCCTTTCGGTATGCACATGCTTAACACCTGCACTATACAGCCACTGTTCGTAACGCATGTTCAATTCGGTTGCGTAGACCGTTCGCCGATAAACATAGTTATTTACTGCAAATTCCGGATGCTCATCCCATCCCTCTACCGCATCGGCCGCAAATAGCCATATAAAGTGCCTGTTAGATGCCCATTGTCGATGCCAAAACAACGAGGCTCTCCATTGATCCTTTAGGTAAGTGTTCAGCAAATTAAATAAGTTGGATGATTGGGTATACTGCTTGAAGTCCTGCTGCTCCCGTAGCCATTCCAGATCTGCCTTCCAGGTAGAACCGGGAGTAGGTTGATATCTCAGGTGAAAACCTGCTCCAAAGCGACGCATATCGTCATTGTAGTGAATTTCCGACAGCTTTTCATAAGCATTGCCATAGCCGTTCATCAACCAATTGACGTATAGCGAATCAGCCGTGTTCTCCGTATATTTTTCGTTCTTATACGAAACCTGCACGCGTTCACGACCGTAGCCATACTTACTATCTATATGGTATTCCCAGGCTCCTCGCCGAAAACCCAGACCAGCCAAAAGGTTCAGCTGAAAATCATTTATAGCACCACGCGGATCATTATTCGAGAAGTGCTCTCCAACCCGGTAATCGATACCCAGGGTTAATGGTAAGTTATTTTTTTTCAGATCCTTCTGTAAAACGGCTTTCAGTTGGTATACTGACCGCTCGTAACGGTTATAACGCAGCGAACCAAAATATACTGGAGCGCTTTCATTGATACGTGTTTGGTGACGGAGACGGGTGCTGTCTTCAAAAGCATGCATGTAAGAGAAGCGTCCATACAGGTGCACGCCTTTCCATGTGGTTTTTCCTTCTGTGTCCAAGCGATAGGTTTGTGTTTTTGTGCTGCCCTGTGCCCGGATCCATTCTCCCTTTTCTACTGCCGCACCGGCCTCCAGACGATTGAAATTGTTCTTCCAATCAGCTGTCCAAATCGGATATTGCCGTATATAGCTTCGTTCCATACCATATACCGTATCAATGGCATAGGATAGCCTCGAAAGACTATCCTGTTTAACCGATGCATGTAGTTGAGCCGTGAACCGCCAAACACTGCCTAAAACCATAGCGATCAACAACACTTTCATTCGCCACATATGTCAATCTTATTCGTCCGCAAAAGCTCCCGGATTGGCCTTGATCACCACAAAATCTTCCGAGGAGTTATTGGTATCCTGTAAAATACGCCTGCCACCTTCGTTCAACTGTGTCCTTCGGATTACCGACTGCGAAGAGTAAGAGCCCTCGGTCACAAAAGTAAAACCGGCATCCTGTTCCGGATGCAGTTTCTTTGGAATCCGATCATCAGCAAGATTAGGTTGCACTTCGACCGCATCCATCACCGCCGCTACCGGCAACTGGATATAGCTATTGGATTCATTAGTAGGCGGCACGAGGGTTGGCGCAGGATAAGCCGGCAAGTTTTCCACATCTGCTTGCTCGTTCCCCCAGAAAATAAGGTAGCTGTCTCTTCCCGGATTATCCAAAATCCAATCACGACCGTCATATTTTATCGCTTCCATATTGGGTACCTCCGGATTGTCAATATCAGAGGGCAGCGGATTGATTCCCGGTATATCTCCATAATACACTTCGAAATCGGCCCTACTTAAGTCGACCGTCAGATCCGGATCATTCACCGATATCTCTCTACCGTTGTTGTCGGTAAAAGGCACCTTATGATTCAATGCATTCTGGGCAATCACGATGCTCTCTCCCGGTTGCACTGGATGGTCCGCACCGGAGCCCGGCACCTTGAAGAGATCACGTAAATACACATAATCCTCATTCGCGTTGATATTATTAGGCATTCCCTCCGATTGGCTCCAATCCAACTGCCCGTTAGCTTGATAGTGCTGATCTTCCCGATTTATGGTCTGCCGTCCCCAGGCACGGGCAATATACAAACCATCCGCATAAAGTACTTCACCGGTATTATTATGGATCTCCACGAATTGATCACGGAACATTGCACCGTCCCGATTATCCGAACCGGCATAGTAGACCTGCTTGATCACAAATTGACCGGCCGTGCCGGTTACCAGCTCCATAGCAAGCACCTCTGAATAACCTGCAGGGACAGACAGATTCGTCGCCGAAGCATTCAAGGTGACATCAGCTCCTACCTCCACTCCCGTAAGGTCAAAATAGGCATCCTCGCTAAGCGTAATGACAGCACGTACGTCATATTCACCTGCCGCGATACCCTCGAAAACCAGTTCGCCCGAAGCACTTGGCGACTGTACCGTCTCCGTATGCGTACGAAGATTAATCAGCGTGACCTGTACTTCTTCCCAAGGGAAAGTGCCTTCCCCTTCTGTTTGGAGTGCATGACTCAATGAAATATTCAAATCGACCGGCACAACATCGGGATTATCCCTTTTACAGGCCGTAAATAAAGCAAGGGTGCATAATAGCAATAAAAACTTTTTCATATCGTAATTTATTAAGTTGAACATAAGCTATAGTTTATAGGTGATCATTGCCCCGAAATTCGGAGCACTGTTGGGCATACGTACAGAATCCCTCACTTCATAATAAGAACGGGGCTGATAATCCAGAAAATTATACACATTGAAGGATAGCCGAAGCCTTTCACCAATCTCCTTGGCCATACTGAAATGAAAGTTGGCAACGAACAAATTCGTTTCATTAGCCGCTCGTATGCGCTGCTCCCTTCTGTCGTAAAGCATTTGATGGATGGGGTTAGCCGGATCAAAGGGATCAACCACATGTTCTGTATAGTCGCGTGTTATATAAGCCGTTGGTACTGCATTTTCCCAAAGCAACTTACTGTAGTTCATCAACTGAAAGTCGGCCGTAAATTCAAACACCAGCTTCAATCTCGGCAGGTGCGTGGCAGTCCCCACACGGGCATTGCTACTGTAGCTGATCTGGCGGTCAGGATTGAAATAGCCTCGGATGACATCCTCTGGATCGGTCCCCGTAGTGCCTAACCGCTCCTCTACACGCGCATTGGAAGAACTTGCTGAACGGTAAATCCCGCCGCTGGCATGCAGCGAGGTAGCTAAGGGCGCATATTTCGGACTATTGTACAGCAGCTCTATGCCATTATCCTGGGAGCGCAACAAGTTCGCCATCAACTTGCGCTCGATTTCGTAGACGCGTAATCCCGTCTGAATCACCTCCGGTTTTTCCCCGGGCACCGGTATAGCTTGGTAGTTGGGTAATGCAGGGTACTCATACTGTTCATAAGAGTCAATACCATGGCTATTGGTTCGATGGAAGAGGTTGAGGGCGATATTATGGCCCTGCTTATTCCAACGTGCCGTCAATTCCAAGGTTTGACTCCTACTGGGTTTCAGTTGTTCACTGGGCGGATCGAAGCGGTCGACATAGATACGTGAAGTGCTTTCCGCTTCCCTTCCGTTATAGGCATTCAGTAAAACGATCTCCGAAAATATCGGCCCCGGATAACGGTGGGCCAGGCCCGGCGCTTTAAAAGCCAGACCATAGGCAAGGCCCAACTGCAGCGATTCACTCAAGCGGTAATTAATGTTCGTCCGGGGTGAAAAAGAGGCAAAGCCGTTCTGCACATCTCCCCGTACACCCGCATTTACCGATAGCGGCCGCCCCGAGATGGATACCTGAAAGCGATCTTCCGCATAAAAGCCATAATCCCATATCGGCACAATCAAACTATAATCGTAATAGCGGTCGGAAAAGTTACCACCCAGGTAGGCCACCGGAAGCGAAGGATCTGCCAGGCGCCCTCTTCCCCTATTGATCGAATAATCGGCCGTCATGCCCAGGTTCAGGGTATGCCGAACATCACCCGTATGCCATAGGCCATAAGTTTCCAGGCGTCCCGTGATATTCATCGGTCGGCCATCGATATGATCCTCTGCCCGATAAATGCCGGGTCCGTAGGTCCCTTCCACAACACCCGTCTCCAAAGCCTGCGTGTACAGCACAAAAGCCCCATTATAAAAATAGTCGCGATACGATTCCTGGTGACTGGTACTATAGCCCAGGTTTAGTCCTACCCGCTTAAAAAAGCCAGCGCTGGGTTGGTAGGACCAGCGACTGCTCATATTGAGGTTCCAATTATCGTATTTAACCCGGGGAGACTGCGGATCATCCGGATCTTTTTTCACCCCATCGATAATTTTACTATAGGTTGCCGAAAAAGTATGTTTCCATTTTTCGCCTCCGCCCCAGCGTTGTGTCCAGATCAGGGAGCCATTAACACGATTGTACTGTTTGATTTTGTCCCGATTATCGGCATAAGAATTGGTATACCCCAAATCGAAATTAAGGTCGCCCAGTTTTTCCGGCAATGGCGCACTAGCGGAAAAGCCATAGGACGTGGCGTCGCCGCGCAACTGCATACGAAAAAAAGCAGGCGCTTTGCCTGCCTGGCGCTCTACGATGATGGCTCCACTGTTCAGATCACCGTAACGGACAGACGGCACACCGGTGATGACCTCAATACGTTCAATATTTTCCGTCGGAATCTGCCGGAGATCAATCCCACCAAAGGTACTTTCTCCACTATAGTGCCTTGTTGTCGAAAGATCTCCATAATTCGAAGGCGGTATGGATAAATTTGCGCTATTCAAACCCCGAATGCCGGCATTGCGACTTTGCATGTTGGCATTGTTGCTCATGACGATATCATCGACGATCAGCGATACCCCAAAAGCGTTGTTCAGTTCCTGTACATTTCTTGATCCAGCTGTTGGCTGCCGAAAAGCCGCCCTTAAGGTTGCCTGCTGCATATCCTGTAAGGAAGGTGCTGCAATACGTCGGTTCGGTAAGAAATTCAAGAGATCATTCAAACTGAGGGAAGGGTAACGCTCCAACATTTCCCGATCGATGATGAGCGAAGAATTGGTAGAGCCGCCGTCCGTCTTCGCCTTGATTTCAATTTGGTCCAGGGCCAGCGACAGGTCACTCAATATCACAGTGGGTAGGTCTGTCGACTGGCCGGCAGGTAAGAAGCGTTTTTCTTCCGTTTTCTTGCCTATGTAAGAGAAGACCAAAGTACAGGTATCACGGCCCAACAGTTCTCGTTTAAAAACGAAGCTACCCCTGTTATCGGTAAAGGTGTTTAAAGATCCCTCTCGCCAACGAACCGAAACATTTGCTAAAGGTTTACCTTGGTCATCCAGCACCCTCCCCTGCAGCTGCTCTTGCCCCCAGACGAAACCTCTTGTATATCCCACAAAAAAAGCCAAAAACAGTAAGCTCTTTCCAACAAAACCCATTAGTTATTTAGAATTGATTCAAATAAATGGCCAAATGTAAGAAACCCCGTCATATAAGTCAAATTATTTATAATAATTCTAAACAATACTGTAGATTTGCCGCCATGAGACGATCGTATGCCCTTTATCTTATCAGCGTTCTTCTTGTCGGATATATCTTTTTGGATGCTTTCCGTTTTCCTGAGCTTCAGCCGAAGCAGGTTCCCATGGATAGTCTTCGTCAGTTATATGAACGGCCTATCACCGCATGGCCCCAACCTACGGTCGATTCCGGTATTTACTGGAAAGAGTTTAGTGCACTACCTTCTGCTGACTCCTCCTACTTCCGTCTGATGGAACAAGCAGATGTTGTTTTAGGTAAAAACCTGTTTTTTGACCCTATTTTATCGGGCTCCAACCAAATTTCCTGTAGCAGTTGTCATGATCCGCAAACCTCTTGGGCAGACAATTTATCGGTGCCTGTGGGACATGATCATCAGTCTGGGAGGCGGAATACCCTTTCACTGCTGAATGTCGATCAACGGAAAAGTTTCTTCTGGGATGGGCGTGCAGGTTCACTGGAAGAACAGGCCAAAAGTCCAATCGAGGCTCATAATGAGATGGCCATGGATGTCAAGGCCCTGCCACGGAAGCTCCATAAAATAACTGCCTATCGGAAACTTTTCCATCAAGCCTATGGTACCGATAGCATCACTTTCGACTATATTGCACAGGCGCTGGCCGCTTTCCAGCGCACCCTGAAAAGTCGGCAAAGCCGATTTGATCGCTTTCTCAATGGCGAATACAAACGGCTATCTGATCAGGAGCTTTATGGCATGCATCTGTTCCGCACGAAAGCACGTTGCATGAACTGCCATTATGGGCAATACCTGACAGACGAAGAATTCCACAATATCGGCCTCACCTATTATAAACGTAAATATGAAGATCTTGGTCGTTATCACGTAACCGGAAAGGCCGAAGACGTTGGCAAATTCCGCACCCCTTCGCTACGTGATGTGATGAAAACCAACCCTTGGATGCATAATGGCCTTTTTGACAACATGATCGGTGTGCTAAACATATATAACAGTGGAATGCAGATGAACACGGCCACTGATGAACAAAAGGCAGCAGATCCTTTACATCCGGTTACCGACCCCCTATTACAAGAACTCCATCTCAGCAAAGAAGAAATTCAGGCACTGGCCGCATTCCTGGAATCGGTAACCGCCAGCCAGTACAAAATGCACAGGCCAGAAACGTTACCTCGTTAAACGTACAGCTGCTTTGCATCATATGCTCCTGACAGGAAAATCAACGTATATACAAGAAAATAGATGATCATACAAAACTTTCCTAAGTTGGGAGCTATTTCCATTATTAGATTCTCTGTTTTGTGTTACAACTCATGCCAAGTGTTAGGCATCTAATGCCTTTTATAGAGGTAACATCAACTAATTTCGTATTTTAAATAATGAATAAAGCAAAATAACCTTAAAGAAGCTATTCATATCTTTATTTTTTAATCAATAACGTAAATATTTTTTATTATTTTTAACCAAAAAGCAGCACAAAACAAAGCATTAAAAATAAATACACTATTTATTAGGCAATAAGGAAGCCAAACAACAATAATATCAACAGATTTTGTTCTTATTAACAGCATATTGATCAATTCAGCAGTTTTAAAACGTTATTTCCCAGACGGAACGTGTGTCGAACTAACAAAAGACACACTTGTGTGTCACATACACAAAAAAGTCGAGTATATCCATTGGCTCTTAGCAGGCAGTGTACGCTTTTATGTTGCGCTAAATGAAGGAGATCCTGAAATCGAAGTATGTCAATTTACCGGTCAAGCGCTACCTATCGGATGGAATGGACTCAACCCACCCGGAAGACATACGAAAAATGTACTTGTCGCTTCTGAACGAGCAACTTTCTTCCGGGTAGAATTGCACGCCTACCACACTTTTCTTCATACACTCACCGATGTAAACCTCCATATACATGTTTGCAAAAAGCAGTTTTTGCTCCTTAAAAAAGCTGTATTAAATCAGCAAAGCATCCTTCCTCCAGATAGTGCAATAAAAACGCAAGATCATGATCACCATTACGATTCTGTTGCTCAGCAACCCCAAGCGATCATGGGGCTTTTAAAGAGATCCCCTTTTTTCGAGTTTTTTGAAGATACAGAACTGATGCTTATCGCAAAGCAAGCTGTCCGCAGGGAATACCGTCCTGACGACGTTGTTTTTCAACAGGATACTTTTTCGGATGGACTTTATATTTTAATCGAGGGCAACATCCGGATGGAGCGTATTGAACACACGCAACGATTAAGTCAGTGGCCCATTTCCGACCAGGGCTTTATTTTCGGTTGGCCTTGTATGATCGCAGAGAAAGAAATCTGTACGGCATATGTCGTTCGCAGGACATCTACGTACTTCATCGAAAATACGCGCCTTAACTCGCTCCTGAAGTCAGATAATAGTTTTGCCCTGCGTTTTTATACCCGCTTAAATTGGTTAGTAGATAACCACATTAACGCTGCGTTTATCCGTTTTTTAAGTTTACACTTCAATGCTAATCAGCTCACCATCCAATACCTTATTGAGAGCTATCAAACACAGATCAAAGCATCCTCTGAGCTTCATCAAATACCGCATTTGCTCAAGCACCGCACAACGAAATACTTAGCTTTCGAAATTTTACATCAGTTAATAGAAGTGGGTACTTCACGTGAACGTCGAATAGCATCCATCTGTCTTGATTTGCTGCGAGCAGAAAAACAGGAGATGCTTTTCTTAAGGCACTTACAGGAGGTGTATGAGGTAGTCACTGATACTAATCGGGAACCAGACGCTGCAGAAACACGAAAAGCCTGTTCAGCTGCTGTGCGCAGGCTTTGTACCTTCTTTGACTATCAAATGGAAGGTTGGCATCACCTACCCGATAAACCTGGTCATATTTTTATTTACAACCATTTACTTAATCACCCTGATTACACCCTCAACAACAATTTTCAGATCACTTTGGAATCTCATTTCATCAGTGCGATGATTCTTGATGTTAAATATGGCGATCCCGGTATACGCACCGTACGGATTGGCCGATCAAGAGAGTTTGCCCATCAAGATTATTATGAAAAATTAGGTTATATCAATGTATTCACCAAAGAGTCAGATAGTACGGACACCAATAAACGCGATGCTGCGCGCAATCATTTTTTCGATACCGCTAAGGCTTTTTTGCTTGATGGCTACAACATCATCATCAGTCCGGAGGGAACCTCTTATCGTACCGAAGACGATATCCCGGGTGAGTTCAAGCCCGGTGCCTTTCGATTAGCCTTAGAAACTGATCCCGAACCCATGATAGTACCCATCGTCATGCTTTATTTCGACAAACGAATTCATGAAGCAAAAAGATATTGTGAGATTTTAAAGCCTTTCAAAATAAGTGAGCACCCATTGTTCGATCAGAAGTTAGGCATAACAGATTTTGTAAACAAATACCGCTCAGCTTTTAAGCAAGAGCTGGAGCAAGCTAAGCGTAAACTGTAAGCAATTGATTGATGAACTACATTTTCTTAATTGATGTATAACATAAACTAAATAATATGCAGGAAAATCTAATACAAGAACAATGGGATGAGGAAATCTCTTTAATAAAAAAGCGCACCGCCAAGCTAAAGCATAGCAACGATCTAGTGGCATTTTATGGAAGCTCTTCCTTCCGGCTATGGGCGAACATGAAAGATGATCTTTGCCCACTACATACGCTGAATATGGGTTTTGGCGGATCTACCTATAAGGATTGCTTATATTATTTCGACACGGTATTTGCTGGAGTGTATCCGAAAAATATTGTTTTATACGGTGGCGACAATGATATTGCAAATGGCGAAACCCCTACCGCTATCCTGAACTCATTTAAAGCGTTAGTGAACAAAATCCAAGGGAAATACCCAAACCAAGCATTGGCCGTTATTAGCATCAAACCAAGTCTATCGAGGCTCCATTTACTTCCTGATATTATACGAACCAATAACATGCTGCAGCAGTCTATTAACAGGATAGGCGGTAGCTATATTGATGTGTTTTCACTAATGCTAAATAATAAAAAACAACCTAGAAAAGAGCTGTTTTTGGAAGACGATCTTCATATGAATGCACAAGGATACCGAATTTGGGCCGAAACACTTTTGGATTATTTTAAAGGTATATAGACCTACAAAGCTACTTCTGCACGTTGAAACGAACAATTCTCCAGTATATCGTACACGGCTTCCTGATTAATAAATATCCAGCTGGCTGACCACAGGTTTCACTGTTCTTTTATGTTCATCTACCAACCTTACTAGTTCATCTACGGTGTCTGAGTGTTTATCTGCCACATCATAGTTTTCAGCTATGTCTTCGTTCAAATTAAAAAGCTGAGGCTTCTCCAGCTTCTCTAAAGCTTCAGGATAGCCCAATTCGCTATTACTATACAAATTGAGCTTATAGGCACCTTTTCGAACAGCTACCAGTTTTGAACCGTGGTAATAAAACATTTCCTCTCTCGGGCTTTTTTCACTTTTACCAATTAATACATCGCTCAAATCAAAGCCATCATATACGCGATCTGTTGGTAATTTAGCATCTGCCAAGCTCGCTATCGTACTAAGAATATCCAGAGTACTTCCAATTTCAGTTACCTGGCGATGTTTGACCCTGCCTGGCGCCCAAAAAACAGCAGGAACACGTACACCGCCCTCGTAACTATTTCCTTTTGCGCCGTATAACGGACCGGAAGATCCTCCGAGCTCTCTAAATAATTTCCACGGGCCATTGTCCGTTATGAAAACCACATAAGTATCCTGATCAAGCCCTGTATCCTTTAAGGTTTTTAAAATTTCGCCAACACTCCAATCTATTTCTTCAATGACATCTCCGTAGAGTCCACGAGCACTTTTACCTTCAAACTTTTTATTCGCAAATAGAGGCACATGTGGCATCGAGTGAGCTAAATACAGAAAGAAAGGTTGCTGCTGATGCGAACGTATGTATTGAACGGCCTCCTCGGTATAACGTTCTGTGAGCGTGTTTTGAATGGCAGGACGTTCAATAATCTCCTCATTTCGCATTAAGGGCACCTGAAAGTATTCGTTTTTAGGTTCCGTTATTGCTTTTACGTAGGGCACGGAGTCTACCCTATCCATATCATTGCTGTAAGGAATACCGAAATAATAGTCGAAGCCGTGTTTAGTCGGCAAAAATTCTGGCTGACTTCCCAAATGCCATTTGCCGATAATGGCTGTTTGATATTGCTGTTGTTTCAACAGACTGGCGATCGTAATCTCGGTTTCCGGCAATCCGCCTTTTGAGTGCGGGAATAATACACGTGCGCTATCACCTTGCATACCACTACGGATGGGTAAACGCCCTGTCAGCAAACCTGCCCTCGAAGGTGTACACACGTTAGCCGCCACATAAAAATTTGTCCATTTCTGGCCTTCGTTGGCCATTTGATCAATATTTGGAGTTTTAATTGTCGGACTGCCATAAGTACCTAAATCTCCATAGCCCTGGTCGTCTGTGAAAACGACAATAAAATTAGGTTTTCTTTTTATATTGTGCTGTTGTGCACGAGCCAAGCAAAAGGTAAAGCTAACAGCGCTTACCAGGAAAAGTAATCTTCGGAATAGTTTATTCATTCTTTATATTTTATTTAATTTTTTTGAAAAAGAGCAACCTAGCCTTCGCTTCAATCACTTTCATGTTGAAAAGGAAAAACAGCATTTTCTCTATGAGCTGCTTTCATAAAGGCTTGTATCTTCTCGATGGTATCGGGATAATTAGTTGCCACATTATCCTCCTCCTCTGAGTCCTGTGATAAATCATACATTAAAAGGAAAAGCGACCGTAGTATTACCCTCAGCAGAGGCAGACATGGGATAAAATTAAGGTATAAAATCACAAGAAAAGACGAAAAAAATATACGTATCATAGGAACAAAATATACCTCGCTTGATCCTGCATATGCCTCAGCGCTGTTCTAAAATACCATCCTTAACGGGTATTTTTCTAAAATCAAAAACAAACAAACAGTTCATATAAAATTCATAAGTATTTGAATAAAAATATTTTAACAATAAAATAATCAAATTACACACACAGAAACACCTGCAAATTAAAAAAAAGACTATAAAATATATAGATTTAATTTGGTTTTAATTTCAACCTCCTCTATATTTGCAGCGTTCGCATCTGTAGAAATTAATTTCTACGGATTATCACAACCCAATCGGATATATAAAAATTAATTTATGTCAGCAACTTATCGCGGCAATCGGCCTAAAGAAAGGCTATTGCCACTACGTACCTTATTGTCTCTTGCTATCTCCTTCACTTGTTATATGTGGCCTAACTTTACCTCTGCGCAACAGCAAGAACCGACAACACTAAGCGGAACCATTATCGACGAACAAACTGGAGAAAAGCTCCCCGGCGCTACGGTTAATGTGATAGGCACTTCCTTATCTACTAAGTCAGATGAAAACGGCAGTTTTATTTTAAAACTTTCCCAGGAACTGCCGGTTACCATTCGCGTACAATATATAGGTTACACTGCCTTGGAGCTCGTTGCCAATCAACATCAGCTCACCCTAGCCTTACAGCCAGATGCAGGACAGTTGGACGAGGTTGTCGTTGTTGGCTACGGCAGCCAAAAACGCTCATCATTAACTAATTCAGTTGCCAGTATTGACGGTACGCAGCTCACTCAACGCCCGGTTTCTAATATCCAGCAAGCTATGCAAGGTACCATGCCAGGTGTAACCATTCAAGATCGTGGAGGAGCTCCTGGCAGATCAACGGCCAACATACGCGTTAGAGGCATCACCACCTTCAACAGTAATCTTGCCTCTACAGATGGATTTGATCTGAGCAAAAATGAAGCACTGGTTATTGTGGATGGATTTGAACAACGGATGACGGACATTAATCCCGATGATATCGAAAATATCACGGTACTTAAAGATGCTGCCAGCACCGCTATCTACGGATCGAGAGCCACCAATGGTGTAGTATTAATTACTACAAAGAAAGCCAAAGAGAGTCAGGTGCAGGTTGACTACAACGGCTATTATGCTTTGCAGAACGCGATCAACAGACCTAAGATGATGGCTTTGGAGCAATATATGAACCTACAGGCCGTAGCCTATAGTAACGCGGGGGTCGCGGTACCCGACAGATTCACTGAAGAATCGATACAAACCTGGGTTAACGCCACAGACCGGTATCAATATCCACTTCCAAATACCTGGTTTCAAACCATGCTGCATACCGCACCTCACCAAAACCACCACATTGCTGTTTCCGGTGGAAATGATAAAACCCGGAATCGCTTAAGTGTTCGCTATAATAGCCAGGATGGTATTATCACCAATTTTGATAACAAGTTGGCCGAAGCCAAATTCAATTCGATCTATCACGTATCGAAACAGCTCACTTTCAGCGGCGACGTAAATTATCGGTACAACCAATCAACGGCACCCACAGTAGATCCCATCAACAACTTTTTCCATGGCTCCTTATGGGCTGTTCCAAAATACCCCGATGGAACCTATGGATTGAGTACACAGGGAAACAACCCCTTAATGTTTGCAGAACAGGGCGGACTATCAAGACGGAAGGACGATCTGTTATCGGGGTATGTCAAGGCCGACATCCATATCCTGGAAGGACTCGACTTTTCCGTCCAGCTGGCAGGGCGCGCCAACTTTACAAATGATAAAAATTTTACAAATGCATACTCCAATACCGACCAGAATACCAACATCACCAAAACTGTGGTTAACAACAG
Organism: Olivibacter sp. SDN3; assembly: GCF_014334135.1. Classification (NCBI taxonomy): domain Bacteria; kingdom Pseudomonadati; phylum Bacteroidota; class Sphingobacteriia; order Sphingobacteriales; family Sphingobacteriaceae; genus Olivibacter; species Olivibacter sp. SDN3. The sequence continues at coordinate 3,749,792 of NZ_CP060497.1, read as the reverse complement.
TTTATTAGAACGTCGCGATAATTTTAAGGAATATACCATCAACAACTTACTCACGTACGAACGTACGTTTCAAGACCATTACTTAAAGGGTTTAATCGGTTATTCCCAAATAGGAAACACACGCAATTACCTGACAGCCTATCGCGAACGGTTTCATAGTAATGATATCAATTCCATCGGTCAGGGTGCCGACGACGGGACTAAGGACAATGACGGATGGGACCACGAATTTGGTCTACGCTCCTATTTCGGTCGGATAAATTATGCTTTGTTTAATCGGTACCTCTTAGAAGTAAACGGTCGTTATGACGGTTCCTCTAAGTTTACAGGTGCCAGGCAATACAGTTTCTTCCCCTCGTTCTCCCTTGGCTGGCGGATAGCTGATGAGTCATTCTTTGAAAATATAAGATCAACGATAAACGATCTAAAACTTAGGGGGTCATGGGGTGAAACAGGTAATCAGTCCGTTGACCTGTACAGCTACTATGCCGCTTTAGAAGCGGTAGGCTACCCCTTCGGCAGTACCATTGCCCAGGGTTATCGCCAACAGATTCTGGCCAATACAGATCTTGGCTGGGAGTCTACTACGCAGCTGGATATCGGGATCGATGCGCTATTACTGAACAGCAAACTTAATCTCACCATAGATTACTATCGAAAAGTGACTAATGACATTCTCTTAAATCTCGATATCCCATCCACGGTTGGGTTAATCGCTCCTCCTCAAAACGCCGGGTCTGTAGAAAATAAGGGCTGGGAATTCAGCTTGGGGTATAACTCCAATAGAGGGGCAGATCGATTTAATTATAGTGTCTCGGCAAATTTTAACATCAATCATAATGAGGTAATCGACCTCAAAGGTACAGGCCCCTACATTAATGGCTCAGATATCGATCCACGTTATATCATACAAACAGGTTTACCAGTAAATACCTTATGGGGTTACCGGACAGATGGTCTCTTTCAATCCGCAGAGGAAATTGCTGCCTATGGCGCCACATATGCCGCCAATACACAGCCTGGTGATGTTAAATACCTCGATCTGAACGGAGATGGGCTGATTAATTCCAATGATATGGAAGCTATAGGCAACCCATTTCCCATCTATACCTTTGGTCTAAATTCATCATTCAGTTACAAGTCATTCGAACTCAACGTACTCTTACAGGGGGCTGCGGACGTAGACACACGACTGGCGGGTGCGCTTGCTGAAATGGGTAATCAAGAAGGTTTTACCCATCAGGTATATGCCAATAACTATTGGACACCAGAGCATCCAGATGCAAGATTCCCAAGGCCAATCAAATTTGACTTACGAAATGTGGCTACTTCAGACCGACTGGTAGTTGATGCATCCTATCTTCGATTGAAGAACGTTCAGTTAGCTTATGCGTTACCAGAGCAAGTTGCCAAGAAACTACACCTACAGCGGGCGCGCGTTTACATATCAGGAACAAATCTGCTGACATTTTCCAAACTAAACGAATGGAATCTCGATCCTGAAGTAGGATCGGGCCGCGCGGTTTATTATCCGCAAACGTCGCTTTACACCCTTGGCATAAATTTAACCTACTAAACAAACTGAGAAATGAACCCCAACAGGATTAAAATATTTATAAACAAACAGATGAAAACAACTCTCCATCAAATATTCCCGGCAACGGCAGCTATCATGATCACGTTCCTCATGGTATCGTGCGACCGCGACCTGCTGGAAACAGTCCCTACAGACCGGGTTTCCGAGGACGTCTTTTGGAATTCTCCGGCAGATGCTTCATCCGCCGTTAATGCCCTATATTTAGATTTAGATACCACCAATATTTTCAGCTTTGACGCTTTGACTGAAATCGGCCATGTTAACCAAAACTTTGCCGTTGATGCTCAAATCGCATTGGGCGTATATGATGGCACGAATAGTAAAGTCGATGCAGAGTGGGCAAATGCCTATAAAGGGATTCGTGCGACCAATTATTTTCTCGAAAATGTAGATAGAGTAGCACTTGACGACGCCGACCTTTTGGCTAGATATAAAGCAGAGGCAAAAACATTAAGGGCTTATCAGTATATTAAGCTCGTTGGCCTGTTTGGTGATGTCCCGCTTATCACCGAAACTATTTCGGTGGAGGATGCTCGTACCTTAACTCGTACACCTTCGGAAAACATATGGGATTTCGTAGACAAAGAACTTGAGGAAGCCGCGCAGGCCCTACCTTTATCGTACACCGGTGGTGATATCGGTCGAATAACGAAAGGCGCTGCCCTAGCTTTGAAGGCCAGAGCAAATTTATGGGCTGAGCGCTATCAACAAGCAGCTGATGCGGCCACTGCCGTGATCAATTTGGGCGTATATAGTCTACACCCCACATATGGTAGTCTTTTTGGTTATGATGCAGCGAATGGTTCGGAAACGATACTAGCCAGGCAATATCAAAAAAACAGCTATCCACACAATGCCTTTCAAATACTAGCTCCCTACAGTCAACAGAACGGAAATAGCACTTATGTACCTACACGTCAACTAGTTGATCTTTACGAAATGGTAGACGGCAGTTTGATTACCGGCAATCCAAACTACAATCCTTTAGAACCAACAAATAATAGAGATAACCGACTGAAATTTAGCGTGTATACCAAGGGCGATCAGCTTCCTAGCAATGCTACCTTTAACCCTGCACCAAACAGCGGCACTGCAGATGCCATTGGTGGTACCTATATTGCCTCTACCACCGGGTTTAACGTCAAGAAGTACGTAGTACAGGAAGACTTCGCCAACCCTGGAAATAGTGGTATTCCGCTCATGCTTATTCGTTATGCGGAAGTTCTTCTTACACTCGCTGAAGCAAAATTGGAGTTGGGACAACTTGATGAAACACTTTACCAAGCACTGAATCAGTTACGTAATGGCCGAACAGATGTTAAACAACCGTCGGTTACGACCAGAAATACTGACGATCTGCGTGAAATAATTCGACGGGAACGTACGATTGAATTAGCTTTCGAAGGGCTACACCTATTTGACATCAGGCGTTGGAAAAGCGCAGAGCAAGTATTACCGGGGCCCGTTTATGGTATGACCTATGTTAATAACAGCGGAGAAGCCGTCACAGTGCGTGTGGTAGCGGTGGAACGGAATTTCGTTAGCAGACATTACCTGTGGCCGATCCCACAAAACGAGCGCTATCTCAATGAAAACCTTACGCAGAACCCGGGATGGTAATACAGGAAAAGTAATTTACCATGAGCTTATTAAAAATAATATATAAAGTATTAGTAAATATTTGCGTTAGCTGATGCCATAGGCTATCCGGGTTTAGTGCGAGGGAACTGTCTTTTGCGCAAACTCCAATAACATTTGTTAATTTAGCTTAACGAATGTTTCTAAAGGCCGATATACTTATTGGCCTCATTATAAAAAACTATGCTATGCCCGTTAACATCCATGTTCCAAAAGATTGTGATAAGGCACCAAAAAGGCGGTTAATACGTGATCTGCGCATCGCTTTTATAAAGAAAGATATCGACTTCATTCAAAATCACCTTGCTCCAGATATAATTTTAGATATTGTGGGGGCAGAAGTAGTCACGGGAATAGATCAGGTGTTAAATCACATAAAAACGGCTGAAAATGAAGAACTACGGGAATTTACCATAGCACAGTTAATAAGTCATGGTAAATTTGCAGCAAGTAATGGTTCATTCGTATTCCAGAAAAAGACATTTGCTTTTGCCGATCATTATGAATTTACTTCAGCAGGGTCAAGCAAAATAAAAAAAATTACAAGTTACATTATCCAGGTTTGACTTGACCTATCTGTTGATACTTCAAAAAAATTAAAAATTGCTGTGGGCATATCTTCCGAGCAATTCCTACCTTTATACGTAATTTAACTAATTTTAGGCTTTTCCAACAACCGTTATGATCGTCAGAAAGACCCTTAACCTCAAAGCAATTTACGAATTCGGCGGTCACCATTTGTGGTGGCTTGCTGCCTGGATGTCTTTAATAACCGTGCTATATCACTATACACATTGGAAATGGATCACGATTCCTTGGTTACCTATGTCGGTCATCGGTACTGCTGTGGCCTTTTATGTGGGCTTCAAGAACAATCAGTCTTATGACCGTCTTTGGGAAAGCCGGAAAATATGGGGTGCCATCATCAACAACAGTAGAATGTTGGCCACAATGGTCAAACATTTCGTGGCAAGTGATACGATCGATCAGCAAACGCTTCAGCAGCTAAAGAAACGCATGTTATATAGGCATATCGCCTACCTGTATACCTTAAGGGAACAGCTTCTGGTACCTACAGAATGGGAACACGTTAATTTACGCTGGCTTTTCGGTTCTTATAACCGTAAACGAAGGGACAGGTTGTGGACGGCATACCGAAAAGAACTGGAAGAACTTTCCACCAGGCCCTACCTCGAGAGTGAGGAGTTAGCATCGTATGAAGGTTTAGCCAATAAAGCTACGCACCTCATCGACAGACAGACCGAGGATTTGGCCAAACTTTATAGAAATGGCTGTGTAAACATGATGCAACATATTGAATTACAACGGGTATTAAATAGTTTTTATGACGAACAGGGCAAAGCCGAGCGTATCAAAAAGTTCCCTTTTCCGAGACAGTACGGCAGCTTTAGTTTGGTTTTTGTAAGCATCTTCGTCTTTTTACTGCCTTTCGGTATTGTTGCCGAATTCAGTAAATTGGGCGATGACGTGGTATGGCTTTGTATCCCATTTGGCGTGCTTGTTGGTTGGATTTATGTACTCATGGAGATGATCGGCGACTATTCAGAAAATCCATTCGAAGGCCTGTTCAACGACGCACCTATGTTATCCATCTGCCGGACCATCGAGATCGATCTCCTACAGATGCTGGGAGAGAACAATATTCCGAAACCTATACAACCGAAAAACGGCATACTGATGTAGCCTATTATGGAGTACATCACTGATCGGTGAACGCGCAGTGTCGTAACTCTCTGCTGTCGAGAGCGGATTTGTAACCATCGGGATATCGCTCCAAAGCTACCCCACCAGTTTTAGTATCCGTTTCGCCAAGCATATGGTATTCAACACCACTTTTGAACGTCACTTATTTCCTGATTTAACGCAATAGAAACGAGCGTTCCTAAAAAAGCCAGAATGGCTCCCCTATAATGAAACACCAGTCTTTTGAAAGTGCAAAAAAATGTGTGTTATTCAATTAGTTTTTCAATGAGGCCATATCGATTACAAAACGGTACCTCACATCACTCTTCAGCATACGCTCGTAGGCCTGGTTAATATCCTGCATTTTGATCTTTTCAATATCAGAAACAATTCCTTTCTCACCACAGAAGTCCAACAGTTCCTGGGTTTCTGCTATTCCTCCTATAACAGATCCCGCCACGGATTTTCTGCCCATGATCATAGGGCCCGTATTTAAGATAGGTTCCAGTCCCCCCAAATAGCCTACCAACACCAATGTGCCATTAATATTTAGCGTAGACACAAGGATTCACATCATGTATATAAGGTACGGTATCGATGATGAGATCAAATTTACCCGCTACCGTTTCCATCTGCCCCTCATCGGTAGATATCACCACCTGATCAGCTCCCAGCTCTTTAGCTTGTTCTGTTTTGCCCGGAGTACGTGAGAATAAAGTGACCTCGGCACCCAAACCTTTAGCAAGTTTGATGGCCATATGTCCTAATCCTCCCAGCCCAATAACCGCTACCTTCGAATTTTCACCTACATTCCAATGCTTTAAAGGTGACCAAGTCGTAATTCCGGCACAAAGTAAAGGTGCAACGGCGGCCAAATCTAAATTTTCAGGAACGCGCAGCACAAAATGTTCATCTACGACTATCTTCTCTGCGTAACCTCCAAAAGTCTGGCTATCGAGGTGCTTATCCTTTCCGTTATAGGTTCCCGTAAATCCGTTGAGACAGTACTGTTCCAAATCCTGTTTACAGCTATCGCAGGTACGACAACTATCCACCATACAGCCTACAGCAGCCAGATCTCCCACTTTGAAATGAGTAACTTCATCCCCCACTTTCGTTACCTTCCCTACAATTTCATGGCCTGGTACCGTGGGGTATATTGTTCCGCCCCAATCATTTCTCGCCGTATGGAGGTCCGAGTGGCAAACGCCACAATATAAGATTTCAATCTCCACGTCTTTCGGGGTCGCTTCGCGGCGCTGTATATTCATTTTTTTTAAGTCGGCGTCGGCTGATTCCGTACCGAAAGCTTTGATTTCGTATGTAGCCATGTTTTATAGTTATTTAATGATTCAACTTATACATTTCCGCCATGTAGCACGGTTTATGGTATGCAACCCATTTGGAAAAGCAATATACAGAAATCATTACAGTTAAGTAGCGATGGCCGTAGAAAACTAATAAGCCGCCCGCTTTGCAAAGCCTGCACAGGAGTAGGTTAAAAACATAATCAATTGAAAGACATTTTGATACCCTCCCAAAGCGAGATTCGACTTATGCGGGCATTATGAAAGGCTGTAAATTTCCACTCACCAGCTGTTTTCAGCGCAACCAAGGTTTGGATAGAAGCTCTACTTTTGGCTGGCCTTTTACGGCCTTTATGTTTTACTGCACCTGTCATATGCACAAGAGCAACACTATCGGTAATGAATCGGATGCTCCGCACTTCTCTATTTTCAATCGATGAGCCTTTCAGCACACCATCAAACAAATCTTGATGAACTAAATCAATCTCTTTTTTCGATTGCAGCCATTCACCGTTGAACGTTACATAGTCAGCTCTATCTGTGTATACCGAAGCCAGCATCTCACCATCACCAGCTGCCCAACCTGCCGCCGAAAGTTTTTCAAGTGCCATTATTTCTTTCACATCGTTAGTTTTCCCCTCCGGCAACGGCAAGGTTGTATTATTAATCGGAGGGGTTACATAAATATAGTTTGCTGCGATAATCAACATATTGATGGTTAACAGTGTGATAAATCCAGTTTTAAATGTGATGTATTTTTTCATAATACTGCCTTTTAGTTTTCTAATAAGACGTATAAAAAACGGATTCGTTACAAATAATATTTTTTTCGATGTATTTTTATTTCGATAATAGCGGTCTGCTTGCATCGGTCATTGCAGGCATTAAAGAGATAACGCTAACTCGGGCAGGTTATGGATGAATTAACGCTTATGAAACCCGGTATGCACTATTAAGTAACCGTGAAAAAATCCAGGATCAGTATGAGTAGGTTCTTTTTTTAAATTATGAGAGCAGCCTTTATTTCGATGGCGACTTGTGTTTAACAAATTCTTTGATCTGTTCCGAAAAGTCACTGTAAGCTTTATGAATCTCCTGTTCACCAACTTCCTGGAGCAGGATATCGTCTAATCGTTTGTTTCGATTTTTAGCAAGTATCTCACCATGTTTTACCTCAAGTGGGCTCAACATATCGATCAACAACTGTTTTTCGCTATCCGGTATTGGCCGGAACATGAGGAGTGTTGGTTTGAGGAGCAATTGGTAAACCTCAAGTAATAGTTTTTCGCCCTTGGTGGTTATACTAACCAGTTTTGCTCTCTTATCGGCAGGGTCTTCGCGTTCTTTAATGTACCCGGCTAAAAGTAATCTACGCAGAATATCCATACCCGTGGATTGCTCTACAAAGTGAAATTGGATGATATCTTTCTTCTGCGATTCCCGCCGGTGATAGATCGAATTGAGAAAATAAAACGCGTCCAGCTCCAGCTTGTCACGTAAGGCCATTTTGCTATAAGTTCCATATATGGCAGCGATACGTCCAAGCAATTTGGCAAGCACAGAATCGGTATCCGGAGGTAACATTCCAGCAAATAAATTTCTTTTTTCCAAAGCCTCTTTTTTTGCCAAGTAGTATTTGCAAAACTCCTCCACGTTGACCTCACTATGTGCGCTCGCATAAGTGTCCCATTCTGTAATTAGTTCAACGATAGGTTTCATTTTCTTTTTTGTACAAACTTAGATCAATCACTTCGATGCGCAAGTTAAGGAAAATTATATAAGTTTATACATGTCGAACCGGCCCGACCACACCCATAGGGAAGAAGGGCTGATAATGTGTCCATTGCTGGGCTACCTTGTTTTCTTTTAATGATTTTAAGTGATTTCCTAATGTGGTGACACATCTGATTCGCAGCGTGTTTTCCCTGTCTTTCACCATATCGGTTATATCAAATACCGATTCACCGTACCATTGCAAACCTACTTTTTCTCCATTCACTTCTACTTCCACAACACCGTATACTTCGCCCAGATGAAGGTATTTCCGTCTATTATGCTGTGCTGATAGAAAGGTGTTCTCGTAGAGAATAGCACCACCAAAGGTCTGAAGATCTTCTCGTTTGCCGAAATCAACAAGCTTATCCAATTGAAAACTATCGGTTTTACCATTTATGCCCTGTAACTCCACCTTCCACGGCGTATCAATAGTAACTGCAGCTGTTTCATCAAACTGCCGGGCATTAAACATCTCCCCCCTTATTGCCTCATCAAAAACGATCATTTTCGATTCTGAGGGGCCGAGTTTTATCACTAATTCGTTAGCTGTTGCTTCTGTGGGGTATAGGTAACGCTTACCTGTTTCCGGATCCCATAACCACGCATTTTTATCACTCAGGTTAAATTTCGCATGGAGCAAATGTTCTTCCCTGAAACTGTAATTGCTGAAAAAGAAAACATCCAGATTGCCAACCTTGTAATAAACCTGGCTTACAAAAGGACTGGCGTTGTCCATCTCCACATACGGGCTGATACTGAACTGTTGCTGAATATTTTTATACCATTTTACAAAATCCTTTTCAGGTGCCGGAACGGTACCTGCAAGTTTACTGTCGGTATCCTTAAGTATATCTATCGCTTCGTTGGTACCAGACAATTGCTGATAAGTAGGCGAGCTACTTGGGGTCTTTTCAATACAAATAAGTTTACCACCTGCCGCAGTAAAGGCCTTTATTTTATTAGCTGTATTGGGTAATATTGCTTCCACGTGTATCAACAGGAGGGTATGATAGCTACGTGTTCCATACACCAATCTCCCGTTTTCAATACTTGCCTGTTCAATAATATTCTCTGTAACGTAATCGCAGCCATTACCATTCTGGTGGATAGCTTCCCAGATCTGAAACACATACTTGGGATAGGCGAAAGACGGAAAAGGATCACGCTGAAAACCAAATTTCATAGATAGATCTGCCAATGGCGGTAGCACAGCAATATCTGCCTGCATCTGGCCGTGCTGCAGTAATGCATAAGTTCTTGCCTTATAATCTGCCCACAGTTTAAAATATGGCCACCAGGTGTTTCGCTCATTAAAGTATGTGCCATAGCGTATCCACCCCGGGAAGGGGGCCTCTGCCGGACTATAATTAAATCCATGCAGCACCGAATGTGTAACCCCCGACAAGATGCTCTGATCGCCCGCAATCTTTATTAATTCCAGGGAAGCATTGAACACCATACTGGTATTCGTCATCTCTTCGCAGCTGATAATCTGCTTACCGGAAAGATGAGCAGCGGAAGAAACAAACTTATTGCTCATACTGTATGCCCTGCCTCTGCGATAATCTTCATCACTAAATTCTTTGCCTTCCCCGCTTCCCAACCAAGTTTCGCACTCCGGTATATCGATGGAGAGACTACCTTCTAAAGGATTGCATTCCCTTCCATAAGCTTGCATTCTTGATTGCACATGATTCTCCTTACACCACGCCGTAAAAGTATCAATAAATCTTTCTTTGAAGAGCGCAACACGTACATCTTCAAAGTCATAGCGAACGCGATTGAAAAGCTCCCGCAAATCGTCACTGACATCCGCTCCATAAGCTTCCTTTGAGGCATTGCCCATCTCACCTACCTTGAACAATACAAAAGGAAAATACCCGGCAAGATCGTAGCCCTTTCTTTGCTTAAACTGTTCGAACATATCTTCACACCAGTTAGCGCCCTCCAGTTCTAAACTATCGGTAAAAAATGATCTGAAATAATCTCCCAAAGGCCCGATATGCTCTTTCAGTTTATCAGACATTCTGTTCAGGTATCGCTCCACAGCCGTTTTACTGTAATGGTTCAAAACGGGGCCACCAGCCCCCGGTGCACCATTAATAACCGCCATAAAGCCGGTAAGCTTTACCAGGTAATACAATACATACTCGCCATCCGGCACGTCAACACTGATGCTATCACCGCCGATTTGTTCTGTTAGGTCTAAGCAAGAGTTCAGATCACTTAACTGCATCGGCACCAGTTTAACCATAACCAACTCTTTCAACTTGTCTTCATGTTTTGAATGGAATTCGGGGTCGACAACATCCAAGAGCTCCTGTGCTGATAGTTTATATGTCTTTCCTCCCTGCAGGTTTCTCGTTTCCAAGGCGATCATCTGCGACTGGTCATTGCGACTTAAAAATTCACCACCAAAAGGCCAGCCAGAACCGACAATCATGTCGCACACAATACCTCTTTCCTTGGCGCCTTTTAAGGCCACCTTTAACATCTCAATCCACTCATCGCTCAGCCAGTCGAGTGTTGCGATACCGAGATCATCGGTATCTCCCGGAAACCGTATCGGGTTAATTTCCACACCTCCGATTCCTGCTGCCTTCATCACATCTAATTCGCGGATGATCTCCTGCGCATCTAATCGGTTACCGTTCCACCACCATCGTACAAATGGTCTATACGAGTTAGCTGGATCTTTAAAGGCCCTGTAAAATTCTTCATTTAATACTGGCGAACTATCGCCTCCTTTAGCTGGAACGGCCAGTAGGCTGCCCATTGGAAGTAAAGGTAAACCAACAGCTGTTAACGAACTTACTTTGATAAAACGCCTTCTGTTAATGTTCATTCGTTTAAAATTTTAATAAAACTTCACAGTGTAAAGCTAACCATCTCACTATTTCATCATCCTATATCACTGTCTCAACTACGTCATCTGTCACTGCAAGGTGGGTCTGAATAAAGGTTAAGATCCAGTACTGAATATTAATGGGTTTTGATCTTCATTATCCAATAGATCCCCTTCTTTTATTTTATCGAGATAATCCTGTGGCAAAATGTTGGGTATACCGTTATAGACGTTCCCGTTCGGCATATAAGCACATGTCATTGCCCGTCGCACACCTGAGGTCATGTTGGCATGTGCGCCGTGAATCGTGAGACCGTTATGAAACGAACAGCTTCCTGCTCTCATCGGCGCCGCTACAGATTTAGATTTTACAAATGATGGGTAAAATGTAAAAATAGCATCCATATTCTTCCCTATCCCCGGGTTTTCAAACGTAGTTTCCCTGTGGCTGCCTGGAATAAAAAAAAGACAGCCATTTTCAAGCGTGGCATCGTCTAGCGCCACCCAAATGGACAAGGCCCGACGATCAGAAAAGGACCAAAACGGTGTGTCCAGATGCCAAGAAGTGGGGTTTGCCCAAGGCTTTTTTATCAAGGCCTGATCATGCCAGATCCGGATACCATCCACCTCGGCAAGTTTTGCAGCCATCTCGCCTATCCTAGCGTCGCACATCAGATCTTTCATCTTCTCGTTGGTCTGCCAAAGGTTTATCAACTGGTCGAACACCTTACCGTAATATTCTGCGTCTTTATTGATCCCGTCATCGTCACCGATCTTCCCCTCTTTACCTGGCATTTTTTGCCCATTTCTCTCGGCCAGGGCCTCTTCAACTGCCGCCCGCCAATACTCCAGTTCCGAACGATCAAGAAAATCATCGATAACAAGGTAACCATTCTGCTGATAATATGCTATCTGGGCCGGTGTGATCGTTGTGTTCATAATAATAATCTTTTACGGTTAATAATTTTTAATTGGTTCAACAAAAGTAGCCATTACCCAACCATTTATATTTTACCAAAAAACACTTTTGTTTGTCTTTTTTGATATAAAAGTGTGTCTTCATCGATACAATATCCCTCAATATTGTTAATATTGCTGAACCATAACCGTTATAATAAAAACAGCAGGTTTAAGCAGCTATATTTAAGCGATATAAACAAGTAAACTGTTGATATTTAAAACGCTATTTATTCTTTGTTTCAGTTTTATATTGGCCGTCAACTACTATCATGGAAAACTACGTTAAATATCTTAACATTAGCAGTTTAGAGAAAGACTGGGGTTTTTATGTCACTACGGTAGGCTCTGCCAGAGTTGGCCCGAATAAAAACTACCCGAATAATCGGGAACACCCAATAGATCATTCTTTTACCTGGGACAAGGGAAGGATACTCGATGGTTACTATATCGTTTTTATCACCAAGGGTGAAGGCATACTGGAATCCGCAAAAACAAAGCCGTGCAACGTAAGAGCAGGCACCTGCTTTCTATTATTTCCCGGTGTATGGCATCGGTATAAACCGCATCCACATTCCGGATGGGAAGAGTATTGGGTAGGATTTAATGGAGCTTATCCAAATGAACTGATGCAAAAAGATATATTCAGCACTGGAAATCCATTTATCGAGGTAGGGATGAGCGAAGAGCTATTACAGCTCTTCCGCAATCTTATCAGTCATGTCATCTCAGCAGAAGCAGGTTACCGTCAAATCATCACAGGAATTACCTTACAGATTTTAGGCCTGTTAAATACCGTATCCAAATACCGCACCTTCGAAGTAGACCATCAATCAAAATTGATCTCTAAAGCGAAGTTTCTCTTACAGGAATCCATTGAAAATCCAATAAATTTGGAAGAAATGGTCAAGGAGTTACCCATGGGCTATTCAAAATTCAGAAAAAGCTTTAAAGCCATCACGGGCGTATCACCCAACCAATACCATCTTGACCTCCGCTTAGATAAAGCGAAGGAGCTTCTTTCATCGACCAACTTAACCATCAACGAAATCGCCTATAAAACAGGTTTTGGTTCCATATTTTATTTCTCACGTTTATTCAAGAAAAAAAATGGTCGCTCCCCAAAGGCATTTAGAATGAAGAAAAATTAATTTTTTTATATCGATGCTTGAGCAAATCCTTCATAAAGCAGTTGATCTCAAACTGGTTTGCTACCGCTTTGCAGGTAAAGGGGATCTGCGGCATATACGGTGCAGGGCCAAATTCTGTGGTAAAGGTTAATTGTTTGCTGCCGATCTGCGCATTGCAATCAACTATCCTATCCCACCATTGCAAAAAATGCTGTAACGCATAATCCCATTCCGGCGCCCGGGGGTCAGCTACCTGAGGGCCTTGTTCGTAGCCCGCGCGGGCATGAACATGTCTGGTACGGCTTATTGCCTCGGTAACCGTGTCTGTAAAATTCTCCAGCATACTCTCTGTGACACAAGTCCAATGCGAAAAATCTGCCGTTATTTTAATGCCGTCCCTAAGTTTAAAGATCTGCTCCATTTGCTGTGGCGAATACCCTAGCCTTCCCCGATGTGTTTCATGCGCCACGGTGATACCCGTTTTCTCCGTAAACTCCTGCGCTGCATCCAGTAGTTCAAGATGCTGCTCCAACGAAAAATAATCTCTGCCCGTATGTGAATTGATAAGCAGAGGACCGGGCTCCGCACATTCGTATAATTTTTTCACATAAGAGTCCCTAAAACTTTCAAACGTATCCCCCGCTGCGCTATGCTGTTGTGTCACAATAAACATTTCATGCTTTTGGAGAAAATCAAACAACAGCTTTTTTTCTGTGGGGCAGTGAGGGATCCACAGATCAAAACCGTCATAATCAGCAGTTCTTACTTTTTCTAAAAACTCCTTGTAATCAAGATGTTCATGGCCCCATAAAGGGCTAAGTACTTTTATGTCCATGTTAAAAACTTTTATACCTGTTTTTCGACAGCACCTCTATATGGCATCCCATTATTATTGCGGTAAACTCCACCTGAATAAACGTTCCGGAACCATCTTTCAAAACTACTCGTTAAACAACACAGTTTATTTATCTGAAAGAAGCTTTTATTTAAACTTTTTGATATTGCCATTTACCTTATAGCTTAGGTGATTGCCGTAAGTCCACGTTGCATAGGCATGGAAGCTGTAGCGGCCTTCGCCTTTTTCTCCAGCTCTTCCAATGTAAGTTCCCGTAAATCTTTTTGTGTCATCATTTGCAATATTTAGGATGTTCAGATAGTGTCTAACACCAATAGCGTAAAAATATAAATATTAAATTCTTTACATTTATAATTATGCTGGCTTGCCAAAATTAGCATCGATAATGGAGGTCACCGGAGTAATAGGCGGGTATCATACCGATCCTGGTATGTCTTTACGAACCTCGGATCAAAAACACTGCAAAGGCATCATTTAACAAGATTCATCGGGGATTGATCGGGCGGTATCCAAGGATTTATCGGGGGAATCCCGATAAAATGATAGATAAAAGCCAGGCAAAAAATGATACTCGTTAGAAGTTGGTTAGAAATTAGTTGGTATGTTATAGTTAGCAGATCTGTATATACTTTGTATATACAAAGATTTGATGATGTAGACGTTTTGTGTCATCTAAAATCGCACTTACCCCAGGTTTTATTTACAAATTTGCATGGCTATAATTCTTAGGCGATTAGCATTACCGAAAAGTACATTGCGGTGGTGAATGCGCCGTACTCGGCATTAAAACTAACAGGAAAATTATGTTTTTTAGGGTTGAACAATTTGAAGAAGCAGTTTTTGAAACTGAAAGTTTAGCGAATCCCATAGCGCCTGCAAACGCCATGGTATTAGTTTTTTATCGTACCTGGTTGGGGACTGCGATCTGCAATGCTTATTCTAAAAAGCCAAGGGGAGAATATTGGGACACTGTTCAAAAACGAAAGATTGCCAGACGGCATTGGACCCCGGCAATGCGCACGTTCCATGACGAAAAGATAACAGCGGTTCCGCGCGCACCTTATACATTTAAGTTCACGATCTTTGGATACATCTTTATCCTTGCCATTATCGCTTTTTTTGCTTATCTCACCTATGACTCAACAAAGCCTCCACTACCTAAATCCCGGGAAGCTATCGCCATGGAAGAAGCTATAAACGTTGGCGATGTTTTCTTTGGCCACCTTGAAGCATTTAAAGTAAAAGGAGACCCTTTGGGCGCGCGCGTCAGATTTGGCTGGTTTAAAGTCGTTTCTGTTGAACAAGATACATTTTTCATCGCCCCTGCAAGGGAAATGAACAAAGTGTATAAGGCCAAAGAAACGTTAAACAGCACAGATTTCGAGGAGGAAAGCACTCCAGCGCTGATCAAAACCCGAGAAACCTACAGCATTCGGATGTTGTCTGTCGACGAAAAAACGGAGTACTATTTTGATTCTAAAAAATAGCTTTATCGATATAAAAACATGAGCTCAAAAATATCACTTTTTAAAATGTTAACCTATGTATTCGGCGCGGTTATCGTACTCGGCGGGCTGTTTGCACTCGCATTGTATTCGACGATAAAAACAAAAACTAAAGATCTGCATAACGTCCCTCCCTTCAGCGATTTATTGGAAAAAACGGTAAAACTAAACACTACGACTTATTTGATGCAGGAATTCCCATCACGCGATAAGGCTTTTCCTTATGTGCTCATGGATAGCACTCACCGCCACTATCAGTGGTATAAAGATCGAATGGCACTCGATCCGCCGGAAGTGAAGCTGATCAGCACCGTTCCCGCCGGAGCTAAAATTACCTTCGAAAAAGCAGCGAATTACACAAATGGTGTCTCCGGAAACTCAATCGCATGGTTATTCGGCAAACTCAAATACCACGGAAAAACGTATTATGTCGGCTATTCCTGGGGAGATATGTCTTTAAGCAGAAGATTCGACGGAAATCCGGATAACTGGAAATTTGATCTAGCTCCCTGGCAAGATGAAAAAGATACCAGCTATTATCATGTGCCCGAAGCACAGTGGTGGTAGAAAACGTAATTGGGACGTACAAAAACGAATATACTGATGAGATATCCTACTGTCTTTGCAAAATTTATTTTGCTGATGTTTTGTATAGCGGGTTGCGGAGCGAAACACGAACGCAAATTTGTATGGGATGAATCAATAGCCCAGCTAACAGACAAAAGTCTTTCAAAGTGGCTTCGTAAGGCACCATTTTCCAATGAACTTAAACAAAAGGATGAAGACAAAATTTTATTCACCAATGCTAACGAGGTCTTCCCTTTTATGGCGAGGTTCCATAACGGTACTGAAGAAATTGGGTCGTTAAATGACGGGGAGGAAAATCTTATCTATAAAAAAGAAATTGTGCTATACCAAGATCCCGAATGGGGTGATCTATTCGTAAGTGCAATGTTGATTTATGATGAGGAAGAAGTTTATTTGGATAGGCATTTTACCAAAACAGGCAATCCGCTTTTCGGCGGAATTGCCAGTAGCATGCAAACATATAGTGCCTCCTTGTACGAAACAGGCATATTCGGTCAAACTCCGACATACAAAACCGGCATTTATTGGGCACAAACGGCAGACAAAAGATACCTACTAGGGTTTTACCAAAAACAACAATTGGTATTTGAAGTAGCCATTCCCTGCCAGTCTTCCAATGAAGCGCAGGCCCTAGCAAAGCTGCAAGAAGTCAATCAACAATTAGGTTTACAAATTACCGAATGGCAACAGGCCGCCAGCAATCAATTGAAACAACAAAACACCTATGAAACCTTTTGGAAAGACCCCTTTATAAGGCTCTATCCCGGACGATATATGCTGGGTGAAGTTCAACTTAAAATCAAGGATACACCTTTGCAACAATCTCAAGCCCCTACTACCGGTGATTACCATTTTCAATACCAGTCTTCCCGGGGAGTGGTAGAAATCTTTACAACACTGGAAGATACGGATGAGCTGGAAGTAGCTTTTAATAAGGCACATGAAGCCTTGGCTGTTTACACGTACCGGGGAAATAAAATCTTTTATGACGAAGACCAGGAAAATCAACAGGTTCATGGAAGCGCCAAAGCTTATTTTAAAGATAACAGATACCTCCATATTCATTACCAGTACCCTAAGAAGGATCTCGAAGCAAGGCAGACCATACACGGAATTTTAGAAAAGGTACGTTTATCCAAGCATTAACTTATTGGTGAACCGTTGAAAAAACAGACAAATACATTCTCAATTTAAGAAAAACATTAAAAAATGATTGAAACGCTAGAAGGCTATAACAGCCTGAGAACTCTCCAATTGAAGTAAAAATTGTTTACGCCATAAGCCTCCTCCATAACCCGTTAATTGACCACCCGACCCGATAACTCTATGGCATGGAATGACTATAGCAAGCTTATTCATCCCGTTGGCCATAGCCACAGCCCTTACCCCTAATGGCTTTTGCAGTGCAAGGGCTTGTTCTTTATACGTTCTGGTTTTCCCATAAGGGATGGTTTGAAGCGTTCTCCAAACCTCCTGCTGAAATTTGGTACCGGTCAAGCATAATGGAATATCAAATGTTCTCCGTTCACCTTCAAAATATTCCTCCAGCTGCGTTTCCAACATAGGGAAATGCTTATTTTCCCCTTGCACTATCGTTGCTTCCATGGATTTCGCCAATGCCTTCAATTCAGTTTCAAGCATTTTCCGATCCGTAAACTCAAGCAGACAGACGCCTTCTTCAACGGCACAGGCAATCATTGTACCCAATTTCGTTTCAATCCTTTTTAGATCGATGATCTTAATTTTTCTTGAGTTATTCGGGGAAAGGCCAAACACAGACTTAAACCTATCACCGAAACCACTGAGTGACTCAAAACCACTACTGAAGGCCGTATCGGTGACAGTACTCCCCTGCTGTATTTGCTTGAAAGCGGTATTGATGCGAAACATGCGTTGATAGGCATGAAAAGTAATGCCATGATTTTTTAAGAACCATCGCCTGATCTGATGAGGTTCTACACCGCGTTGCACCAGATCAATGTCTTTGATCTTTCGACTCGGATTTTCAGCCAACTCGTCGATCAATTGTCGTATGTAAGCAGGTGTTTCATTCAAGTTTTCCAAAGGTTTACAAATCTTGCACGGTCTGTAACCTTTTGACATACATATTTCCACAGAATGGAAAAATTCAACATTCTCTTTCTTTGGCTTTCTAGCTGTACAGGAAGGGCGACAAAAGATGCCCGTTGACTTGACTGCGGTAAAGAACAGGCCTTCAAAGCGCGTATCTTTTTCAAGCAAGGCTTGGTACATGATATCATCTGTCAATTCCATCTCAGAAAAGTATTGAAAAATTTTCACTGTTTAAAATAGTCTGCGTTGTGTTTTCTAAATATTCATAAATATGCTGATTCATGAAGTCGCCCATGCTTATCCGCCTTACGCCTGCCGCTTTGAGGGTGCTAAAATCCGCTAGATCGGGCATACACATTAGGTTTATCGGTAATTCGGTAAAGGTGGTCAGCATTCTAATATCGTCCAAGCTGGTTAAGCAAGGCAAAAAGATACCATTAATATTCGCCAAAGCATAAGCTTCAATTCTGGTCTTCGCTTCGTCCAGTGGATTATTTAGCTGAAGCAAATACGCGTCGCAACGAATATTGATAAACAAGTTGGCATTATTTTCCGCTAGAATTGTGGTAATTTGGTTTAACTTTTCCGTAAAAATAGTTTTATCGATAATCGTTCTTTCACCATTTATCACTACGCTATCTTCCAGATTTACACCCGCAACACCCAATTGATAGAGTTTTATCATATTATCAGCCACCTCATTCGCGGTATTACCATAGCCGCTTTCCATGTCAACGCTCAATGGTATATCGATATTTTTTATGATTCTTTCCACCAGAAAACACAACTGCTCAAAGGACATGTTTTCGCCATCTTCATATCCCAGGGTGCGTGCTATTCCCGAACTGGTAGTCCCAAGGGCCTTAAACGACAGTTTCTGATAGCGTTTCGCACTTTCTACATCCCAAACATTCCCTATTAACAAAGGTTTCCCGGATTGATGTAATGCGCTGAAAGATTGTACCTGATTGCTCATAACTTTAAGTATTTTTAGCAAAAATATCAGTATCCAGCACTTCCCTGCAACCGAAAAATTAACAAGTATTTTTCACCTAAATTCCCTGAAATTTAAACGCTTCCGTTTCGACAAAAGAATCGATGGCATTACCCGCATAAATATTGCCGCCCAGCGTCAACATTTTTACAGGCGCATTTTCGGAGAAATCGACCGTTTTAAAGTCTACCCAAAACGTGTTCGGCATGGTGGTGGTTTCAAAGTAGTAAACCAAATGTTTATGATCAGCAACCGAGCGCCACCGCGTTGAAGAAATATTAGGTTGTCCGGGAGTACTGATCCCCAAGGGAACAGAACAATTGCGAATCACACTAAACACACTTGCCACCGCCGTCAACCTATCGTCAGTCTTAGGAATGGCATCAATGTAGAAGGAAGCCCGGGCAAACCGGTCGGCCGCCCTATTTGTACCGGGTAACATGGTGGTTCCACCGATCTCTGCCCAGTATTCATTTAGCGCCAATTGTTTATCAAATATGGGTGAATTGGTCATCACATTATAAGACGTATCGTGATGAATGACAAGCTTACCATTTATATACTCAAATATGGCATTGTCGCCTGATTGGTCTGAAAGCGAGAGATGTAATGTGGTGAGCCGCTCCTGTCCCGGAACATTAGCGGTAATGACCGTAAAATGTTCACCGCTTAAATCGCTGACCGCTTCAGCTACCGTAGCGAAATTATCCAGAACGTATTGCGCCCAAACGGCTATCGAAAGGCCTGGGCTTTTCTGGTCCCATGTTGGATATTCCGATTCGGCAAGCCATAGCACATTCGCTACCAATCCCTTTTCGTTCATCCCATCAGTTGTCGAGATATCATAACCGGAGGCAATTACACTTCCATATTTTGATTTCCATTTCACCGACTGCGGTCCTACCTCCCCATTCCTTTCCATACCCCGAGGAAATATCCAAAGATTAGTTAAGATGTCATCTTTCCAATCCATAGATCTAGCGGTAAGTATTGTACCGTTGATACCTTTATACACCATCCGTGTACAACTATTGACATCCGTGTGTATGGTTATTAACACGCATACCGCCAATACAAAGAGTGATTTTCTAAGCGTAGCCATTTCATACAAAATTTAAGTTTATACTGTTTTAAGATCGATCAAACTGTTAAGGTTTCACTTCATCTAATTTACAACATTGGTTATTAAATACATAATTATAACTCAGGCAATCGGTTCTCTAAAAATTGAACGGAAATCCACAGAACAGCCCCAGTAATCCATGTAATTGTTTTCCTTTTTGATTCCAAAAGATCAACACAGCAAACCCATCACGGGAATACTGTAAAATCAGTGTTTTCTGGATTGGAAATAGACGCAACAGCTAGTTATCGAAGGGAAAAATTTCGCTATCTGTACGTGCCTCTTCCATAAACTGTGCGATTACTTTGACGATCTCCGGATGTTCAGCAGCGACATCTTGCTGCTCTTGCAGGTCACGCGATAAATCATACAGTTCAATCGGGCCACCAGGGTCTTCTTTAGCTTTCAAACGAATTCCTTTCCACTGCTCATAGCGTACGGCCTGTTTGCCACCCTGTTCGTGAAATTCCCAATAAAGGTAGGTATGTTGTTTCTGTGTGTCTTTTCCCGTCAGCGCGTTCACTATGGAGATGCCATCTACACCTTGCGTTTGTTCTGCACCCGCTAATGCCGTAAAGGTAGGAAACAGATCCCAGAAAGCACCGATAAAGTCGTTCTGTTGACCGGGCTGTATCACACTTGGCCATCTTGCCGCAAAAGGTACACGGATTCCTCCCTCGTACAGGTCGCGCTTAAAACCACGCAGGCCACCTCCACTATTGAAAAATTCAGGATCGGCCCCTCCTTCTACATGCGGTCCGTTATCGCTGCTGAACACAATAAGGGTTTGCTCATCGATACCCAAGGTTTTCAGTTGGTCGAGAATCTGCCCGACATACCAATCCAAGCGAGCCACCATTGCTGCAAAGGTAGCATGCGGATAAGCTTGAGAAGCATAGCCGCTCGGGCGCGCATCCTTTCCGTAGTCATCACCTTTAAAAACCTCCTCCGGGAATTTCCCTTTGTACGATTGAAAGATACTATCATCTGGCACTAAAAGTTCCGCATGCGGGAGAATATAAGGTAGGAACAAAAAGAAGGGTTCATCTTTGTTCTTATCAATAAAGGCCAAGGCCTCTTGTTGTATCAGATCCGGCGCGTATTGCTTATTGTACAGCAAATCCCCATTTTGTTCGAGCACCACTTTTTTATCGTTATCCCATAAATGCGTCGGATAATAACGGTGTGCCAGGGATTGGCAGTTATAGCCGTAGAAATGGTCAAAACCCTGCCTATTGGGATCTCCTTCGGAGTTCACCGGACCCAAACCCCACTTTCCGAAGGCACCGGTTGTATATCCCGCTTGCTTCAATGCCTCCGCCATGGTAAACAGAGAGTCGGGTATAGGGTATTGCCCTTCCGGTTCTACCCCTAGGTTTCCACGGATAAAAGTATGACCCGTATGTTGCCCGCTCATCAAAGCAGATCTGGAAGGCGCACAGACGGTAGTGCCGGCGTAAAACTGGTTAAAGCGTATACCTTCGGCCGCCAAACGATCAATATTAGGTGTAAGAATAAACTGCTGCCCATTAAAACCTACATCGCCATAACCCAAGTCGTCCGCCAGAATAAAGATAATGTTCGGTTGCTTCTCCTGCGCTTTGCCGGTTGTTTGCAGTAGCAGCAGCAATACTGCCAGTAAAAAGGTTCTGTTCATCATTCAATTGCTTTATTAATTACCGTAGCCCGGATGCTGTGTTTCAGCAAACTTCAAGCGTACATCTGCATACCGCAATACTACATAATTAAGTTCAGATTATCCATCCGATGTACTGAAGCCCACAACCAAGCCTTATTTATCGGGCGGGCCCATGCTAACGAAGTTGATTGGTGAAATAAACAATTCTATTCATAAGATCGGTATTCGTCAATCAACGCCAAATTATGTTATCTTTATCCAGATACCTGAAACAGGATGCAATCTGAATTCAATTATACCGCTTATGTCCGTCGTTTTGCGTCAAGATTCCCCGCACTGAGCTATGTGGGCATTCAAGTCACGTTCTGGGTGATGGCCAACAATCTAATCGGTATTATACTCTACCTGCACGCCAAATCTATCGATCAGGTTTTCGGCCTGCAGCTGCAATACCGGACCGGATCAATGTTTATGCTCTTCACCCTGCTGGGTATTTTATACGGCTCATTGCTCGGGGCAACGGAATATTATCTTGATAAATATCGTCTCGGGAAAATGGCCTTGGGCAGCGTCATCCTGGCAAAGGCCCTGCTTTCACTGCTCATGATTATCGTGATAATCGCCATCCTATCTGCGGTTTCGGTTGAGATCAATGTCCCCTATACTATACCTGGAGATTCTCCTGCTAATTTCCTATCGAGGAAATATATCATTTACCTTTTTCTGCTGTATTATCTCCTAATGACCTTGCTAATAGGCTTCATTAATCAGGTTAACAAAAAGTACGGACCCGGTGTTCTCATTCCACTGGTATTGGGAAAATACCGGAGACCGGTAGAAGAAATGCGGGTATTTATGTTCATGGATCTAAAATCGTCTACCACCATCGCCGAAATTCTGGGCCATATCAGATACAGTTCGTTCATACGGGACAGCCTCTATGACATCAATCAGGTTTTGCCCGCTTACAACGCCGAAGTATACCAATATGTTGGTGATGAAGTTGTTGTGAGTTGGCGCATAGATCGTGATATGCAATATGATCGCTGTGCACTGTTTTTCTTTGCCTGCCGAAGCCAGTTCCTGAAGCGCCTTGATTATTATAAAGAAAACTACGGCTTTTTTCCCGAGTTCAAAGCCGGCCTTCATATGGGGGTGGTTACGGCCGTGGAAATCGGCGACATAAAGCGGGATATTGCCTATCATGGCGATACCATCAACACTACGGCAAGGATTCAAAGCGTTTGTAACCACTTTGACAAAGATTTTCTGGCGTCTTCCCAGATGGTGCGGCAGGTCGGACTTGAAGATCATTTTAAGACTCAGCCCTTAGGCATGATAAAGCTCAAGGGAAAATCCAGTGAGATCGGCATTACGAGCATCGAAGGGACATTAGATTGACCCTGCCAAAGTTTTTTAAGTTAATTGAATTTAAGACATACCGTTTAACTGTACGCCAGAGAACAACGGGCGACTATGCTTTCAGGATTTTTGCTTTCTCTAGATCGAACTCTTCCTGACTGATAATACCAGCGTCCAATAAATCTTTCAGATCAAATAGTGCTTGTTTCTTGTCTGTCATGTCCATCCCCTGCCGTATTTCAGGTTTAGGTTGCTGTCCGGCTTTTACCGGCCCATCACTTATATCATTTGTTTTTGCTCCAAAGTCAATTAAAAGTGCAGTAATTTCATTGAATCCCTGCATATTAGCATAGTCAATCGGCTTTTGTTCCAACACATTTGCGATATCGGTAGCAGCTCCATTAGACAAGAGATAACGCAGCACATCCTTCTTGCCATAGGCCGCCGCATAATGGAGTGCCGTGTTACCGGAAGCATCCTGCTTATCAATCGACGCGCCACTATCCAACAACTGTTTCACCAGCGAAAGAAAGCCCATTTTTGTTGCTGTTTGCAGCAGGGTCTCCCCGGCGTAATGCGTTTCAAAGCCTAGGATAAAAGTACGTCCACCAGCACGCGCGGTCAATTTCTGCAAGTAATCACCATCCTTCCCATCAAAGGAATCCACCGCACGGGCGTAATCGGATGAAAGCCCTTTATCCAGAAACAGGGCCAATAACTCTTTCTGGTTACTGTTGCACACATACCATACCGGAGAAATACCTTCAGCAGATTCCGCAAAGATATCGCTTCCCTGCTCTAACAACTTTTGCGCAATGATCCGATTGCCATTCTTTACGGCTAAAAGCAAAGGGCCTTCACTCTGATCATTTAAAAGATTTACGGAAGCCCCATTGTCCAATAAGGTATTCACAATGGGCACCGAGTTGCAAGATATCGCCAAATTCAGAGGGGTGTTGCCAGCCTTATCCGTTATATCCACATTAGCGCCCAGCTGCACCAATAACTTCACCATAGGCGGGTGCTTATATTCTACCGCCAGCAAAAGCGGTGACTCCGCTTTATTATTCAGGGCGTTCACATCTAATCCCTGCGCAATGAGTTTTTCTCCCATATCCTGCTGACCGGTACGGGCAGCGAGGTGTAGTAATGTATTTCCCTGAAAATCGTTAATATGCACCTGCGCACCATGTTCCAGCAAGCAAATGGCTGTTTGTTTCTGCTTTTGCAATAAGGCAAAAAACAAAGGTGTTTCGCCGTTATGATCTTCATAATCGATTAAAGCTCCCGCGTCAAGCAGTTTCTTCGCTAAATCCACGTACCCTCTGTGTGCCACATAATGTAGGGCTGTGCGCCCATACTCATCCGTATAGGATACCTCCACTTGATTCTTTTCCAGTAAGATTTCAGCAATCTTACGTTTTCCTCCTTCACAAGCAACAATAAATGATTGCGACATATATGTGTTTTATTTTTAAATGTTACTGGTTCTTTAATAATAACTCCACTGTTTTCGTTTTGAGATCATCACCCATTGCATAATCTACCGCCTTCTTATCTTCTGTGTTTTCTACTGTTGTGTCTACACCGCTTTTGATCAGGAATTTCACTTTTTTATAGAGATCACGCGCCTTATTTGCGTCAAAATTAATATCGAACCGGCAAACTTTATGCAGTAGCGTATTTCCCAGATTATCGCGATAATCGACGTCCAGATACCCTTTCTCCAATACCATTTGAAGTAAATCTGCCGATCTTTCCACCATCCAATCAACTCCTGTTTTCTCTTGATGATACCAGAGGGAAGACTCTTTCAGATCTGCGCCATGGCTTAACAATAAGTCAATGATCTTCAGGTTACGGGGCGTTTCCTGATACATCATGCGCAAAAAGCCATTCAATAGGTTTTCGCCCTGTTTCGTTTGCGCATAAAAATCAGGTATTTGGTATTGCAATAAATGCTCCAGCAAATCGGCATTTTGTTGATGAACCGCTGCAAGAAAAAAAGAAGTCTCGCCATTTGTATTCGGCGCATTGGGATCTGCTCCTGCCTCTATTAATTTTATGGCGATCTCCGGTTTACCCGAATCAATAGCCACATGCAGCGGTGTTTTGCGTTCCACCGAAACAGCATTCAGGTCAATCCCCTCTTCCAATAACCAATCTACCAGTTCCTCTAGGTACTGGGCGGGTAGCATACGCAAGTTACACACCTTAAACAACAGGTTCTGCCCATTTTTATCCATCCTATGAACATCAGCTCCTGCCGCAGCAATTGCTTTAATAATCGGTACAGGAGCCTTAAGCTCCAATGAAAATTCCAGTAAGGTCAAACCATTGACATCTTCGTCGATATCTTCCACCTGTTCCAAATACGTACGTAACCAACCGACATACGCGTCCATAGCGTCTTGCGAAGATAAAATCGGCGTCAGCAGTTCGCGCATAATACTCGTATCAAAACGATCATAATCGTAAAGATCAGTCGATATGATGTTTTCTTTAACCAGTAAATCCAATGCTGGATAATGCGACGAACGGATCAGTTGGCTGAGCGCCGATTTTAGTGCGTGCGTATCAAATTCTACTTTTAACGAGGCGTCTTCCATCATAGTGATGATCGACGCAGTATCACTTTTACTCGCAGTATTTGTTATATCCCGTAAATCGTTATTCGTCATTATGTTCTATTTTGATCTGCTATCTTTCATACGCCTTAAATAACCAGCATATGATCGAATCAAATGCTCCGATTTCATTGGCCCAAATATAAGACTTGTACCTCCTGTCATATGATTTGATTACGCCTACAAAACATCTACATTAACGGTATACGGGAATCTACAAATTGTCTACATCAACAACACAAAAAACTATAAACAAACAAGTTAACTTGATATTATTACGCATATTCAATGGTTTGCAAAAACATTAAACCAGCTATGCACAAACTGATATCTGGACACAATCAGCCGACTTTTGAACAAGAGGAGCAAAACGGCTTCCCATAAAATTTTTGGTAACTTTGGTAAATCGGCCCTGCATGAAAATTTTGCAGAAATTTCCTGGGGCGGAACACTTTAAACAAACAAAAAATGAAAGTGAAACGGATTGTTACGAATATCCATACAGCAAACATTGCAAAAGCCCAGAAATTTTACGGTGAAATACTTGGTTTAGATACGCTAATGGATTTCGGGTGGATCAGTACCTATGGAAGTGACAGCAAAATGCAGGTTCAGATCAGCTTTGCAAATGAAGGTGGATCAGGTACGCCAACTCCGGATATATCTATAGAAGTGGATGACGTGGACAGCGTCTTTTCTCAAATGAAAGAAGCTGGATTTAAGATCACATATGGGCCAACAACCGAACCTTGGGGTGTATATCGTTTTTTTGTTAGAGATCCCTTCAATAAGCTGGTGAACATACTTTCACACGTTGATTAGAAGATATAGTTACATGAGAAGGTCACAGCAAATCTCCGAACACTTAAAGTAATTAGGTTAGCGAAGGCGTATCATACGAATCTTCAACATTTTAAAAAGCTAATTTTCAACAAAATATGTCAATTATTCGTTTTAGTATAGGTATATAACAAACAAAACTGCATCTGTTTTTCTTATGTAAGGGCACAAGCAAAGGGTTAACGTACAGAAAAAATGAAAATTGCAATCGTAGGCACCTATAAACCAAGGCAATGTGGCATTGGAACCTTCTCAACAAACCTATTCGAAACCATCGAAGGAATAACAGCATATTCGCAAGAAACCGAACATATCGTCATAGCAATCAATGACCCTGGCAATGCTTACGATTACCCACCTGAGGTAGCCTATGTCATTGATCAAGAGGATCACGACACTTATATAAAAGCAGCAGAATTTATTAACCAGCAACAGGTAAACATCTGTATTATCCAACATGAATATGGCATTTTCGGTGGGCAGAACGGTGTGTTCATTCTCACCATGCTACATAGCCTGGAAGTGCCGGTAATGGCTACTTTTCATACCGTTCTGAAGAAACCATCGTATAATGAGTTGGTTATCATGAAGGAAATTGCCAGAGTTGCTGAAAAAGTAATCGTGATGGCAGACAAAGCGATACAAATGCTTCAGGAGCTATATGAAGTTCCGGCCGACAAAATCGAGAAGATAGCTCATGGAGTACCCGATATCCGGTATGATAAGACAGCTGCAAAACAAACATTAGCGCTTACGGATAAAAAAGTGTTGTTAACATTCGGTTTCATTGGTCGTAATAAAGGCATCGAAACGGTGATATGTTCCTTGCCGGACGTTGTGGCACAATACCCCGATGTAGTCTATATCGTACTTGGTAAAACCCACCCGAACGTGTTGAGACATGCTGGGGAAGAATATCGGTTATTTTTGCATCGGCTAGTCAAAAAGCTGGATCTTCAAGAGCATGTTATCTTTCTGAATCAGTACGCATCGCAAGACGACCTTTTTCTATACCTTAGCGCTTCAGACATCTATCTTACCCCTTATCTCAATGAGGGCCAAATTACCAGTGGTACCCTATCTTACGCCGTTGGTGTAGGTTCTGCAGCCGTATCCACACCTTACTGGCATGCTACGGAGTTATTGGCAGAAGGTCGGGGGCGGTTGTTCAATTTCAATGATTCGGAAGAGTTATCAAGGGTACTGCTAGATTTACTTGACCATCCACAGCAATTGGAAGCTCTCCGGCAGCGCGCAGGGGAATACGGAAAAACCATCACTTGGCCAAAAACAGGAGCCACATACTATGCGCTTGCTCAAGAACTTGCCAAAAATGCAAGCAAACCTATTATCAAAAAAGACCCGGCTTTAGATCGTAACATATTACCACCGTTACGTTTCGATCATATTAAGCGGCTTACCGACAGCGTTGGTATTTTTCAACATGCCACCTACGGCATCCCTAATTATAACGAAGGCTATTGTCTGGACGATAACGCCCGTGCCCTGCTGATGATGCTAATGGCCTATCGACGTACCAAAAGTGAAACCGCCCTTCAAAACATTCCGATTTATCTCGGCTATATCCTTTATGCGCAGAACCCCGATGGTACGTTCCGGAATTTTATGAATTTCAATCGCAATTTTCTGGAGGACGTGGGTTCTGAGGATGCCTTTGGTCGAGCTGTTTGGGCTTTGGGTTATGCTATGGCTCATGCGCCTGTGGATGCCTATTATCAAGTTGCCCGGCAATTATTTTTCAGGGCTATGCCCCACTTTGAAAACTTAAAGTCTATCCGAAGTATTGCCAATACCGTCATAGGACTGTACCATTACCTCCAAGATAATCCTTCTGATGAAGGAATGACGGAGTTGATGCGAAAACTTGCCACGCGTCTTCATACGGAGTACCGGGACAATCGAACAGCTGACTGGCATTGGTACGAATCCCTGTTGGCCTATGACAATGCACTCCTTCCTTTAGCAATGCTATGTGCAGCCGAGGTTTTGACAAATACAGCATTTAGGGAAACCGCTTTGGAAAGCATGGCCTTTTTGGAGCGGCACACCTTACAGAAAGGTTATTTAAGTCTTATCGGCAATGAAAACTGGTATCGTCAAAGCCATGTGCCCTCTCCTTTCGCCCAACAACCTATCGATGCAATGGCCACGGTGCTCTTGTATCTTCAAGCTTACAATTATACCGGTGAGCCACGATACCTCAGTCTACTATATACGTCATTCATGTGGTTCCTCGGTGAAAATGATCTTCGGGTCAGTCTGTATGATTTTGAGACTCACGGTTGCTGTGACGGATTGCAACAGGATGGCGTGAACCGTAATCAGGGTGCGGAAAGTACGCTCGCTTACCTCATCTCTTACCTGGCCATCCAACATACATTTGAAATACCCTACAGCAAATTTTCACACGATGAAGCTAGCCATGCTGGCGCCGATAGCTTGGCGCACCCCTCCCCGTAAGTACGGTCCGTGGGAACAGGTAGCCTCCAACCTTACCGAGGGACTGATTAAGCAGGGGATTGATGTAACACTATTCGCTACGGCGGATTCGATCACTAAAGGGCGACTTAGGTATAGTGCGCTCCGTGGCTACGCGGAAGATCCTTCCTTAGACGCCAAAGTGGAAGAATGCCTGCACATCAGTGAGGTTATGGAGGCGGCGGCCGACTTTGACATCATCCATAATCATTTCGATTTTCTACCATTGACCTATTCACGGCTCATCCATACACCCATGGTAACCACCATCCATGGATTTTCCTCTCCAAAGATTATCCCCGTTTATAAAAAGTATAACCGCCATTGTTTCTATGTTTCCATCAGTGATGCGGATCGATCTCCGGAATTGGATTATATTGCAACCGTATATAATGGCATAGCTACTTCGCAATTTCAATTCGTTGCCAATCCAAAAAGTTACCTTTTATACTTCGGTCGAATACACCCGGAGAAGGGCGCACATTTGGCCATCGAGGTTGCCAAGCGCTCGGCTATGCCGCTTATTATTGCAGGATTAGTTCAGGATGAGCATTATTTCTCCACCTATATTTTACCCCACGTCAATGGTAAACAGATTCAATATGTGGGCAATGTTGGTCCGGCGGAAAGGAATCGTCTGCTGGGTGATGCAGCCGCTTTGCTCCACCTGATTGCCTTTGATGAACCTTTCGGGCTGAGTGTTGCCGAAGCCATGCTATGCGGCACACCCGTAGTCGCTATGGACAGGGGTTCCATGCCGGAATTGCTCAGACATGGCCAAACGGGCTTCTTGGTAAACAGTGTGGATGAAGCCATTCAGGCTATTGCCGGTATCCATAGTCTTTCCCGCAATGACTGCCTAAAATGGGCTAGAAGTAAGTTTACGCAGGAAAAAATGACAGCCGATTATATTGCCGTTTACCGTCGTATTTTAGCGCTTTGAACGCTGTTTTTTCCCAAGTAACTTTGCTAAGAGATCCGCTACATTGACTGTAGCATAAGTAGAGGCATAATCCGACATGGCATAAGGAATAACCAGTTCGCCCTGATGGATATAGGCTCCACAGGAATACAGCACATTGGGCACATAACCTTCACGTTCTTCACGGTTGGGCATCAGCAGTGGTTCGCTCAGGCTCCCGATTTCAAGCGTAGGATTATCTAGGTCGAGCAACGATATACCAAGTGCATACTCACGCATCGGGCCCACCCCGTGGGTAATCAGCAGCCATCCAGCCTCCGTTTCTAAGGGCGATCCACAATTTCCCATTTGCACCAGCTCCCAGGGGTGTTCCGGTGTCTGTATACGCTGTGCTTCACGCCAAACGTTAATGTTGTCCGAATAAGCAATGTAATTGTTAACGCCATCTATCCTGCAGAGCATCACATACCGCCCGTTAATCTGCCTAGGAAACAAAGCCATACCCTTGTTCTGCGCAATATGTCCATGTATGGGCATGACTTTGAAATGTAAAAAATCCTTGGTCATGAGTAGCTTGGGAAGTATTGCCATGCCATCATAGGCGGTGTAGGTAGCATAATAAGTCACTTCTCCCGTTGCATCAACAAAACGCACAAAACGTGCATCTTCAATACCGTTTCTTTCGGTATCAGCAATCGGAAAGATCACCCTTTCGCACACCCGCGTATCTGTTGCAAAGGTCATCTCATAGTTGGATGATGCCAGCCATTTTACTTCCTGTAAAAAGGCTATATATTCCGGTTTAGCTCCCAGTTCCGCCTCTGCATCCAGTAGTGATTCCTTCAGTTCATCATAAGTGAAGGTATCTTTTAGTCGTTTACTTATTGCTAAATAGGCTTCATCATGTTGGTATCCACTTTGACTACACATCTCTTTCAGCTTTCCTAAAAAAGACTTTTTATGGTAGGTATGTTTTTTGACATGTTCAGGTGCTTCCAATAGCTTTCCGGGATGATCAATGGTTATATCATTATGTTTATCCAAAACTCCCTGCCGGAACACAATGGAAGAAATATGGCCTTCTCCAGTGGCCCGAAAACTAATAATTACGCGCTTTTGTCCGCTCTTGAGCAGCGTTTGGTCAGGGTGTTCGACAATCGAGGGATTAAAAAAGGCAGCCGCTTCTATAGAATACTCCATGGTAAAGTACGCGCCGATAAGTAACCGCAGCTGCTGTGGTAGTTTGCTGGGATCAATCCTCATCTTTTTCATCAACGGCACCAAGTGTTCGAAATGGTTAGCGAATATCTTCCGAATGTCGCGGTGTCTTTTTTCATACTTACGGATCACCCGATCGAATGTCTCTTGCTGTTGTTTATCGGTGAGATCCAATATCGCAGTGATCAGGCGTTTTCCACGTTCATCGCCCGTGAACAGAAACCTAGCGATTACTCTACTGAAATCGGGTTCGAATATCTTTTTTTTCCTAACTACTTTTATGGACATCTTTTCTTTTTAAAATGGCAGATCATCTGCTCGTGGTACTCCTTCAAAAAAATTCGTTATTCGTAATAGTTTAATATGATTTTGGGAATGAAAAAAGGTGACCTTTTCAGAGGTCACCTTTACCTATGTAATTTAACAAATCAATCCATTTTGTGATCATCAGCTGTTTCATCGAGAAAGGCTTGACTCTCCTCTTTTAATTCAGCTATTCTGGCATTAGTCTCTCCCTGCTTCTTTTTTAGATCTTCCGCCCTGCCCTTCAAATTATCCATAATTTGCTCATTCGTTTTCGGAGCGCTATTTTTTCCTGCCATTTAGTAAATGTAAACGAAATAACCGAGAATAGCTAATGTATTTTGGAGATATTTACTTTGGATAAAACTTACAGTTCAGCAGAAAGAAGAAAAAACAAGTAAATCGCGAATTTTGCATGGCATTTATATCCAATAGTTGGTAGGTAACAAGCTCACCTCATTGCAAAAGAAACCGTTATGCCTCGCAGAATGCGTATATTTAGTTGATCCAGGTGCCCGCCTGTAGCGGCGGGCAATGATGAGGATCGTTGTTACGGTTGGATTATTACATGGTAGAAACCTAAAGATATTACGAGTATACTATATGTCTTTTTTTAGACAAAATTATTTACACCAATTACACCTTAGCTTACACATAACGTCTATCGCCTTACACGACACCAATTTCGTTGCGGGTGATTGCAGCGTTTAAAGAAAGCCGTTTCACGTATCTGTAAGTGCAATAAACGATTATCTTCTTTTTGTTCTGTGAATTATTTAGAATAATTCTTAATAAGTTGTTAGCTTTACATAGAAAAGTACAATAGCGATAGGGTAAATTAAAAAAAACGCATTGTTTAAAAAAGAGGATGAAATTCAAAGAATAATTATGGCAAAAGTAAAACCTGAACTTTTTGAAGTGTTAAACGACCCCAAGGTAGAAGCTACCCTGGCGAGACTGTATAAAGAGGCATTGAAGCAGGGCTGGACGATGGTTTTCCATTTTCTTCCCAAAATTTTTCAATATTTCGGCAAAGGTATTGACTGGAAAACAGAGAATGAGTCGTTCTACGACGATAAATACACCCCCATTGTACCGGATCAAGGGACTTTCCTTTATATGCAAGCAAGAGCCTTAAAGGCTAAAAACATATTCGAATTCGGCACCTCCTATGGCATTTCTACGCTTTATCTGGGCAAAGCTGCTAAAGATAATAACGGACAGGTCATATCGACGGAGTATTTACCCCATAAGGTCAAAATAGCCCGTGAGCACATGGAAGAAGCCGGCCTTTCAGCATATGTCAAAATTCTAGAAGGTGATGCCCGTGAAACACTCAAAAGCCTGAATACTGAATGGGACTTTGTGCTACTGGATGGTTGGCCGGATATGGTTTTTACGATTTTCAAACGCATCGAACCAAACCTGAAAAGAGGTGCCGTTATTGCTGTAGATGATGTGGTTGGTTTTCAGCCTTCCATGCAGGAATACCTAGACTATGTAAGAAATCCCGATAACGGTTACTTGTCTACGACGATTCATCCAAAAAAAGGTATGGAATTTACCATTAAAGTGAAATAGGACTGAAACCATGATACAGGTTCCCAAGAGCTGAGCCGAAAAATGCTGTCCAGATACATAAGCTATCTGGACAGCGTAGTGTTTTCTCAATCAATCTGTGAATCCGCTTCGTATGACGTCCAGAGATCTTCCAGTGTATTGCCTGTTCTTTGTAGCCAAATACTCTCTTCATACTGCCCCCGTCGCAACAGGTCGTCCAGCGTTTTCACCAAATCACTATCATAGCTTTGCTCTACCCACACCAGGAAACGAGCGGTAATCCGGTAAGCGTCGGTATAATGCTGGCCCGGCTGGTAATCTGGTAAGCTCCAGTTTGCACGGTCATTGTATAACCCATAAACATGACGCACGTAATCCGCAATACCTTCAGTAAGCCAGCCTGGCGCACCACCTGCATATGATTGTACCAAGTGCATCACTTCATGCGTTACCACGTCGAGATCATTTGGGTTATTTGTCATATAAGCGGCACCATAGGTGGCGAAACCACTGAATACATAAGCAACACCGTCAAAACTAGGCTCTATCCGAAAAGCCACTTCCTTCTGTGCATCGGGATTAAAATCATTTAGCAGGCGTGGATAGTTTGTAAAAAAGACCTCAACCATCTCGTCTTTGATCGTTTCGTTAAAATCACTTGCTTTATTAACAAAAAACAAGGTCAGTCCTTCTCTAGTGATGGTATCGATCTTTGTAAATGGACTAATCACCTGTTCTACTGAAGGTACAGACAATAGTCTAAATTCCGATGCCTGGAACATCTGTCCGGCATACAGCTTCGTAATATGCCAGCGGTAATGGGTAAACTTCCGTGTATTCTTAAATGAATAGCGCTTCGTCAAATTTCGATCGGAAAACATCTCGTAATCCTGCTTATCCAAGGGCACCCATTCTTCGCCATCGTCAGATCCGCTAATTTGCCAGTCCATCGGATCGCGTGGATCGGCATCGTTCCCCGACGTAATTTTATAGGAAGCCACCTGTGTAGGTTCTTCAAACTGAAATTCAACAATTAGTCCGTCGTCGCCAATATCACGTACCAAAAATTTCGTCAGGGTATCATTATCAATTAATTTAGCAGAACCTTCAGCTCCGTCGGGACCATCATTATTCTCCAGGTTAACAGTCATGACCGCCTCCCCTGTCACGTCCTTTTCGACCGTCACATCATCATGCTCATCTACGGGAACGGGATCATTTATTTTGGTACACGAAAAAAGCAGTAAGCCAATAAGCAAGGCGTTCATCAAACGTGGTAGCAAGCGTTTCATTTTTTAGATTTAATGGTAAATTGAACAAATCTGTAGATGCCAAGCGCATCAATTTTTGCTAAGGTAATATCATTTAACCATTAAGTGTTGTTAACGGAATCTAAATAGAATGTTAATACACGAGCAACTTTTTTTAAAGCGGTAGGTGTTTCCTCTCCTTTGCTCCATCCGCTATCCGCCCTCTATTTACCCCCTAGTTATCCACTAGTTACCCGCTAATAGTCCGCTTTTGGGGGGTTAAATGCGGATAACATGGGGATATACCGTGGATCTGGGGGGAATAGGGTGTGGATGGGGCCTGTTTCTCGAGCACAGTAAAATAAAAATATCTACTCAATTAGTAGATTATACTCAAACAGGACTCTCTTTAGTAAATGGTTGAACATTAATGGATTTCTGATAAGAACTTAACATAAAGACTAAAACACCTGATAACATATGAAACGCTTACTTAAAAAAAGATGGATTGGAATCTTACATCTGATACTGCTATGGAGCGGTGCAGCACTGGCGCAACACAGTCCCACACCCGTTTTTCAAGGGAAAATAGGGAAAACCATCCGGGAAACTACAGAATCGCAACCCAAGGTCTACCCGGAAACACCCGAAGACGCGCCTAACATTGTGTGGATTCAGATTGATGATATTGGATATGGTGCCATCACTGCCTTCGGAGGTTTGATTGAAACGCCCAATATAGATCGGCTGGCCAATCAGGGACTTCGGTTTACGAATTTCCACACAACGGCTTTTTGTGCGCCTACCAGAGCTGCTTTACTAACTGGAAGGAATCAACACTCGGTCCATTTCGGTTTCTTCGCCACCAACGCTTATAATACTCCGGGGTACGATGGTTATCTGCCCTTTGAAAAAGCAACGATCGCCGAGATTTTAAGGGAAAACGGATATAACACATTTGCCATAGGAAAATACCATCTTACGCATCCGGCCGATGCCACCCAGGCTGGTCCGTTTAACCGATGGCCAACAGGCAGGGGATTTGACCGTTATTTCGGTTTTTCGCCTGAAGTAGCTGCTACAGACCAATGGCATCCAACCTTATATCGCGACACACAACGCGAACCCGAAGATCCGGAAGGTCGACATGTGACCGAATTACTAGCAAATGAAGCCATCCACTACATCGCTGGACAAAAATCGGCCGCTCCCGACAAACCATTTTTCCTTTATTTTGCTCCCGGTGCGGTACATGCACCGCACCAAGTGGGAAAGGAGTGGATTGATAAATATAAGGGCAAATTCAGCATTGGATGGGACGAGTATAAGGAGCTTGTACTTAAAAATCAAAAAGCATTGGGTGTTGTCCCTGCAGACACTGAACTTCCTCCTAAAAACCCGGGAGTCAAGAATTGGGATGATCTTTCCGCAGACGAAAAGAAACTTTTTGAACGCTATATTGAAGTATATGCAGGGTTCGTGTCGCACACAGATCATGAAATCGGACGGATCATTGACTTTATTGAACAAATCGGACAGCTGGATAATACACTCGTCGTCGTTCTGGTTGGAGATAATGGTGCGGAAGGAGCGGGACGTGAGATTGGTCGCTTTCTGACCAATGGAAAAGAAGAAACGCCAGAACAAATATTAGCCAAATATGTCGAAAATATAGATCTACTAGGTACAGAGCGTTCCTCGGTACTATATCCCGATGGATGGGCCGCAGCAACCAATACACCCTTTCGGTTCTATAAAAGCTATGCCAATTACGAAGGCGGAACACATGACCCACTTATACTTTTCTATCCAAAGAAAATAAAAGATAAAGGGGGAATCCGGCATCAATACGCTCATGTAAATGATATACTTCCTACTACTCTTGAGCTGGCGGACGCCAAAGTCCCCGATATTATAAACGGATATTCGCAGGAACCTGTTGAAGGGGTCAGTTTGGCTTACACCATTGAAGCGCAGAACAGAGACGTAGCGGAACGTCATACAGTACAATATCACGAGATGACAGGCTCCTACGCCATCTATCAAGATGGATGGAAGGCGGCCTTCCCTCATGACCGCTCAGGCCGAATACCTCAAAATGAAGAGAAATGGCATTTGTATAACGTTCGGGAAGACTTCAATGAATTGAATAATTTAGCGGATAAATACCCCGAAAAAGTAAAAGCATTGGCAGAAGTGTTTGAAAAAGAAGCATGGAAATATAATGTATATCCACTGAAAGATAAGTGGGAAACGACGAACCAACGTATTTTTGATGACAAGAAAACGGTAACCTTGTACCCTGAATCTCATTATACCAATAGCTCTGTCTTCCGGTTTTCCAATGAATCGTATGCCATTTCCGCCAATACCGTAATACCCGAGAGCGGTGCAGAAGGTGTTCTCTTTGCTTATGGTAACACCCTTTCTGGCATTAGCTTTTATGTAAAGGAAGGCAAACTTGCATTCGCATATAATACAGAAGGAAAACTACATGAACTTTTTTCAGACAACGTTATTCCTTCAGGCGAACACACATTGAAAGCCGAAGTACTGCATAGTAATGACCAAAATGAAAAGCATCTCAATCTATATCTAGATAATGAAAAGATCGGAACATTGCCACTTGAAGCAAGCGTTGCACCTGCAAGCGGCTATGAGGGGTTTGATGTAGGCCAAGACCGGGGCGCAGCGGTTACCCCTGCCTATAAAGCTCCCTTTCGGTTCACCGGCCTGCTAAGGCACGTCGTTATTGAAAAATTATAGCATTTATAACAGCACAAGCTTTTAAAAAACGTGTATTCCAATGAAAAATCGTTATAACAATAAAATATATTTAACCGGTTCAATAAAAAGGAAAGTATCCAAGGTTTTGGCAGCAACTTTTGCAATAATAGCCCTTACACTCCATTTAGAAGCAACTGCCCAGTACCATGTTCAGCAACCTTGGGAAGGTAACCTTGGAAAGACAGTGGACCAAACTACTTTTTCGCAAACCGCACATCAGGTTATCCCACCCGAAGATGCGCCAAACATTATTTACATTCTTATTGACGATATCGGGTATGGTGCATCTTCCGCATTCGGCGGGCTTATTCCCACTCCAGCGATTGACAGCTTAGCTAATAACGGATTACGGTATACCAACTTCCATACGACAGCAGTATGCTCTCCAACACGAACGGCCCTTCTGACCGGCAGAAACCATCATTCTGCACATGTAGGTAGCAATGCCGGTGCCGGCACCCCAGGTTATGATCGGGTGATACCTTTTGAAAAAGGATTTGTAAGTGAAATTCTCCGGGAACAGGGCTATAATACATTTGCCGTTGGCAAATGGCATATAACGCCCAAAGTCGATCAAACACAGGCAGGGCCCTTTAATCGATGGCCAACGGGCAGAGGCTTCGATAAGTATTATGGATACCTGGGAGGGGCGACAGACCAATATCGGCCCATATTGTGGGAAGGCACCGAAAAAATAGAAAAAGCTTATGACGATAAGCGGTTATTATCGGAATTGATGACCGATCGTGCTATCAACTATATTGCCAATCAGAAATCAGTAGCGCCGGAAAAACCTTTCTTCTTGTATTATGCACCCACTGCCACCCACTCCCCTCATCAAGTAGATAAAGTTTGGAGCGATAAGTTCAAGGGCAAATTCGACGAGGGTTGGGACTGGTATCGCGAACAGGTACTGATTAACCAAAAGAAATTGGGAGTCGTACCGGCCGATGTCCAGTTAGCGCCCAGCTATTCGGATGTACAAGAATGGGAAAGCTTAACAGCGGACGAAAAACGATTGGCTCTTCGTCACATAGAGGTGTATGCAGGTTATCTGGCCCAACTCGACCATGAAATAGGCCGCTTGGTAGATTACCTAAAAGACATCGATCAACTGGATAACACGCTGATCTTTTTATCCATAGGTGATAATGGCGCGGCAAGAGCAGGAGGAGAATTTGGGAGAAGTAACTTTAGCCATGACGCAGGGCAGGCCCAAACCAATGCTTTTGAGCACTCTTTGGCCAATATCGATCTGATTGGCACCGATAAATCTAACGTGCTTTATCCAATAGGCTGGGCGCAGGCAACGAACACGCCCTTTCGTTATTTCAAGGCAGAAGCAAATGGAGAAGGCGGCACACACAACCCACTCATCGTTTTTTGGCCCAAATACATCAACGATAAAGGTAGTGTTCGTAATCAATACACCCATATCATTGATGTTTTGCCAACCTCCCTGGAGCTAGCCGGTCTTAAGACGGTGGAAAACATCAATGGAATTGAACAGGATTCACTGGAAGGGATAAGTTTCGCGCAGTCACTCAATGAACGCGATGCTTCCGACGGGCGCACGGTACAGTACTATGAAATAGGTGGCTCACGTGGTATTTATAAAGATGGCTGGAAAGCAGGCGCCTTCCATCAACGAGGAGATGCCTTTGAAAATGACCGGTGGGAGCTGTTTAAAATTGATGAAGATTTCAATGAACTTTCCGACCTTTCAAAACAACACCCAGAAAAATTGGAAGAGCTAAAGGCAGCTTTTGATCAGGAAGCAACGAAATACCATGTTTATCCCCTTAGAAACGGCTCGGGGGAAGAAAGCGAAAAAGAACCTAGCTTCTTCGATGGGAAAAAGCACCTTGTGCTTTATAACGGGCTTGCGCATCTGATAGAAGCTCCTGATTTCAATAATCGGTCTTTTACAATCACCGCCGATGTCGAAATTACCGACCCGAAAGAGGAAGGAGTGCTCTTTGCGACTGGCGGTCAGTTTAGAGGACTGAGTTTACTTGTGCGGGACGGAAAATTTCAGGCCATTCACAATAGCGGTTCCGGAGAAGAAGTCATCAGTTCCGACACCGCTCCACTGCCTGTTGGAAAGTCTATTTTAAAATTTGTTTTTCAAGCTGATGAGAAAGCCAGGTCGGGTGTTGCCGCTATCTATATTAACGACAATAAGGTTAGCGAAAAGCAGCTAGCACGTTCGGTTTTTAAAGACGCTTGGGATGGTCTATCCGTAGGTAAAGATGATAATACCGCGGTTTCCGACAGCTATAAAGCTCCCTATCCCTTTACCGGAAAATTAAAAAAGATAATTATTGATTTTTAATAAGCTCAATGAGCCGTTACGAATTTCTGTTTGAGATAAATAAAAACTAAAATGTTTACAAATCGCAAGAATAATGTTTAGAACCGTTTTCGCTGATTTCCGCTATTCGGCTCTCATAGGTGTCATTTGCATATCTTCTTTGTCAACACGTGCACAGCGAGGCACCGAACTTCCGGAGACGTAAAAAGGGCCTGTGAAGATTGGTTAAGGGGTGCCTATTGAATTATAATTGTTCAGTACGGCATGTATCTTTTTTGCAGCAATAGCCAGTTGTACATCAATGGTATTAACCGAAATATTTAACTGTGCCGCAACATCCTTATTCTTTAACCCCTGCTCTCTGATCAACCTATAAATCTGTTTGCATCTTGGAGGCAGGTTATCTATGGCGACGCCGATCAATTTAGACAGTTCTGAGGTAAGAAACAGCTTTTCGGGATCGATAGCAATATAGTCCGAAAACTCTTTTGAAATCTGATCCGTTGACACAAACAACTCCTTCTCCCTTTGCTGCTTCATCAGCTGA
Organism: Olivibacter sp. SDN3; assembly: GCF_014334135.1. Lineage (NCBI taxonomy): Bacteria > Pseudomonadati > Bacteroidota > Sphingobacteriia > Sphingobacteriales > Sphingobacteriaceae > Olivibacter > Olivibacter sp. SDN3. The sequence goes on along the minus strand of NZ_CP060497.1, from coordinate 3,709,831 downwards.
CGATAGCAGGAGTGCTTCACCGACGTTAAAAGATACCTACGAAGATCTTTGATGTGCTCGATACCTTCTTTTTTTCTCCAGGTTCGGTATAAAACGTCCAAGACAAGCTCTTCTGCCAGTTCCCTCGACCTCAAATAGGATTCGGCTAAAGACAACATAACCATATAGTGCTCATTTTTAAGCCATTGGTAAACAGCATTAAATTTTCGTTCGCTGATCATTTTATTGAGCGTTCCATTAGCTAGTTCGTTCATTTTTCGTATGCTCTGTTTCTGTTTGCATCATATTTCTCTTTTATCCTTTCGTTATTTCCCCATTTCTCAGGCATGGGGGGTATCAGCAAATCCGATGGATTGGGCAAAACCTCGACATCCGGAATCGTGAGCGCTAAGACATGCAGATAGGTAATCTTGTTATTATAAGGAAGATATTATTGAAGCCCGCGCACGCTGGACATTGCTAACATCATTAAGAGCAACAGCTATTACAGCGAACATTTTCATATTGACGTAAGGAATAAATAGTTAAAGCTGAATCAAAGTGGAGTAAAAATTTCGTTTTCATTTGTATCTTTAGGTAAGTGAATCAAAAAACTAAATTTGTAGCCTGTACTACATTGTTAGGCGGTTAGGACAAATGTAGGGGAATAAGTGTTCCGTGCATACCTATAAATCGTTCATAAACACAGCATAAATACTACTCATTTACCAGCTATTACCTGCCCCCCTTAAAAAGCAACGATAAGTATTTTTAATCAACTGGAAGTCGTTCATGAAACAAAATGTTGGTCCCTTTTGAAGGCTATGCCGTAAAGGGGAAAACACCTTCACGAGCGAAGCAGCGATATCAGGCATAACCTTTCAAGGTATTTTTTACACGATTTTCATTCAGGTACCGAATTGTTCTATCCGTCTGATCCGTAGTTCCGTGCAAATGCAACAGCATTTTCCCGAAGTTCAATTTACCCAGATATTCAATGTCTGCCCGTATGAGCTTAAAAGGGATCTGGTAATGATGATGAATGGTATCAAGTAGTTTGTCAAAGGGTACTCCCCCATTCAATTCTACTTCTATTACTGGAAAAAGTCCTTTTGTATGTTCTTGTTTCAGATTATCATATAGCTTCTTTGGAATTGCCATAGCGTTTTATTTAATGAATTGCCTTAGATGAGGAGAGAATTTTCCAACTGCCTGACGTAAAAGTTTCCCGTGGCCGTCACCCTCAACCAACCTTGGTAAATATAGTTATAGAGCGTTTCTACAAAAGTAATAAAAAGACTACTAAAATAGTAGTCTTTTTATTTGTTTATTTCGGACGTGGTTTTTTTATTCTGCGAGGGGCTAATAAAACAGGTTTGGCTCACGCTTCTAACCAACACTCCGTTGTAACAGCTAGATCTGCGAGGTGTTAATTATTGGCTTTTACTTTGTTTCTTCGAAAGTCTGCTGGTGTCATTCCGCTGTGTTTCTTGAACTGTCTACTTAAATGGCTTTCGTCTGAAAAACCTAATTCATCCACAATTTGCCCGATAGAATACTCACTATAGGTCAGTCGTTGTTCAATGATGTTCATCTTGTATTGTGTGATATAACAGTGTAAGCTCTCGCCGGTAAGTTTTTTAAAATATTCCCCCATGTAATTAGACGACAGATTGAAGTGCTCAGCGAGGTATTTTATCCTCAACTTTTCGGGATAGTAAATATGCTGATGAAGATAAACCAGGATTTTGTTGATCAAGGGTTCTTCTGTTCTTGTATTGGATAGGGTGATTTCTCTGCGTAATACGTTACGGGAGATAATGTTTAGAACAAGTGTGACCAAATGCTGTAGATTTTCATCATAATAGGATTTTTTATTGTTGTATTCTTCAATCATATTGTTTATCAACGAGGAAATAATCTTGCAATCTGATTCATATTTTATAAGTAATTGCTCGAAGCGGTTATGATGTGTGAAGATGTTTTCAAGTTGTTGCAGCCACTGTATTACCCTTTCTCGCTCCTGCTTGCTTTTGTACTGTTCCAGAAAAACATTAGAAAAACGGATAGAACAGAAACGCGTGCGGACACAGCTTTCGAAACCCCGGCAGTCTAAAGGTGTAAATAAAAAAATGCTTCCTTTGCTGTACGAAAATTTATTTTCGTTCACGATACGTGTCCCCTCGCCTTCGATTATCTGGACAATTTCGAAGAATTGGTATTTCAGTGGACGTTCATTCCAGTGCTCCATATCTGAAACATGCAATTCGAAAGGCTGATAAAGGTGTTTCTTTTTCATTGGCGCAAATTATTATTATGCTGTATGCTTTTGTAAGCCCTTATTTGTAACCTCGAAATTTACAAAATTATCCGCTTGTTGTTCCTACCAATAACTTTCAATCCGTTATAATTTTGGAAAAAAAGCATATGAAATATAAAAAATTATTAACACCACTTGTAACAGAGGTTATTTCACTGCGCAACAGGGTAGCAATGGCGCCCATGAACCGGCGCAGAGCAACAAACGGGATACCTAGCATATCTATGGTTACCTATTATAAACAACGCATAGGCGCGGGATTAATTATTACCGATAACACCGCAATTTCATCAAATGGAGGCGCATACCTGAACACGCCCGGAATTTATACTGAAGAACAAAAACAGGCATGGAAAAAAATTGTGGATGCGGTACATGCAGAAGGCGGTAAAATATTTGTTCAATTGGTTCATTCCGGTCGTGTTGGTCATTCGGCAATTCAAAAAAATGAGCCCTTGATTGCTCCTTCAGCAATAAAAGTAAATGAAAAGATCCGTACTCCCGACAACAGCTATCAAATGATGACCGAACCTATAGCTATTACAACGGATGATATCCCCCTTTGGATAGACGCCTTTAAGCAAGCTACCGAGAATGCAATGGAACTTGGCTTTGATGGTGTTGAAATACATGCTGCGCACGGATTTCTGATTGACCAGTTTATAAATCCACACAGTAATGCCAGAAGTGATAAATACGGCGGAAGTATCGAAAACAGAAGTCGCTTTTTGATAGAAGTCATGCAAGCCGTTGTGTCTGTAAGCGGTAAAAACAAGACAGGTATCAGGCTTTCCCCGTTTCGGGAGATATACGGTTTGAAACCTTATCCCGAAGAACTCGCTACACATCGATACATCATGGACGAATTACAGAAAATGGACATCTTATATGTACATTTTTCCAATGACAGTACCGGTGGCAAACAGTCCATACCGATAAATTACCTGCGGGACGCCCGTAAGCGCTTTAACAATCTCATCATCGTTGGAGGCGGTTTCACTGTTGAAACTGCGGAAGAAGTATTACAGTCGGCACTTGCAGATGTGGTGGCTTTCGGTAAACTTTATATATCAAATCCCGATTTGGTGAATCGGATAAAATATAACGCCCCGCTGGCTAAATGGAATGAAGAAACATTTTATCATGGAGGCGACGAAGGTTATATTGACTATCCCAAACTATTCTGAAATTTTGGTTTCTTCATTTCATAAAAGATTTAAAGACCATAAATCTCAACGTTTTGCCAAACGTTCCATCTTGGGCGTAACCTTAAACTTCATTTGACTTTTGAATCTATAAATTTTGTGAGAGGTTCATGGTATACGGTAGTATAAGGTTCAACGCTATTAGTCAACCACACATTCCCTCCAATTATTGAGTGGTGGCCTATTCGGGTTTCACCACCCAGTATGGTCGCTCCAGCATAAATAATCACATGGTCTTCTATAATTGGATGTCGCTGCTTACCGGCAAATAGCTTATCAACGCTTAAAGCGCCCAATGTCACACCTTGATATAGTTTGACATAATCACCAATAACACAGGTTTCACCGATAACCAAACCCGTACCATGATCAATATGCAAGTATTTACCGATGGTGGCCCCAGGATGGATATCTATACCTGTTCGTTCATGGGCATATTCCGTCAGAATACGGGGAATCAGCGGCAAGTTGTCCAGCCAAAGTTGATGAGCCATCCGATATATACAGATTGCCAAAAAACCCGGATATGTTCGTATTACTTCCTGAATGTTTCGCGCAGCTGGATCTCCTTCCCATATCGCCTGAGCATCTGTCATCATCACTTCATATAAGACAGGCAATTTTTCGAAAAAGTTCGCGACGATAGGTTCATGATCACGGTTTAAGTTATCATTACTTTTAAGCACTAAATCCAAAAGCTCATTTTCCAGCATTTTAAAACTAGCTTTCAGCGCATCAACAGTCATCAATTTTTTTGAATTGCGTTCAGGGAACAGCAATCGGAACACGTCCCTTGCCCATTCCCATATCCGAACATTACTCGGCATATCCCGGGCCTTTTGGTGCCTTAAAAATAAATATTGAAAAAATTCTTCCATTATCTTCTGGTTTTAACTTAAAAAATCAAATCGATCTCATTGTATTCATGTGTACAGTATTTACTATTACTTCACCTCCTCCTTCCATTTGGCATACGCCGATCGCATATCCGACAATCGCTCACTTTCACCAGGTTCGTGTGCAAGGTTCTTCGTTTCAAAAGGATCCGCTCGAAGATCATATAACTCTTCAAAACCATGTTCTATATATTGGATATATTTTAAATCTTTGGTAACTACGCCCTCTACGCGAGGTAGTTGAGGGCTTCCCAAAAAAGTATGTTCATAAAAAAAAGATGTTCTTGCAGGGGCTTTTCCTTTCAACATATCAACTAAATTGATCCCCTGCATTTGCCTCGGTATTTCTATTCCTGCCGCCGCCAAAATAGTAGGAGCAATATCGATATTCAGTGCCATCTCTGAGCTTTTGCCACGAAGTTCAGCTGAAAGAAAAGGAGCAGAAATCAGCAACGGTACACGGATAGACTCCTCAAAGCCAAACCATTTACCCTCCAGACCGTGCTCTCCCATCATAAATCCATTATCTCCCATAAATATAATCAATGTATTTTCTGCTATTCCCAATGCTTTCAGTTGGCTCATCATCTGACCAACTACCTCGTCGACCCCGGTTACCAAACGGTAGTAATTCTTAGTATTCTCCTGATATAAACGGTCTGAAGAAAATAGATCCCGCCACCGCTTTCGGCCGATATTTTCTTCCGTCTGAAAAAAATCAGGCATACTTTCCCAGTAAACCGGATCTGCCGTAAGTGGTTTTGGAATATACGTGTCCCGATAAAGATCGGCATAACGCTGTTGCACCGGATAACTTGGCGGATCGCCATCCAGTTCGTGAGGAGCTTTGAAACTGACAGACAAACAGAAAGGGCCCTGCGAAGCAAACCGTCCGAGGAAAGCAGCAATATCGTTTGCCACACTATCGGTATGGTGTATCATGATTCCATCTTCCCGGGACAAAAAATAGTCGGGTTGCCCTTCGTTGGTACAGGACCAATAATCATACAGTTTTTCAGGTGGCTGTGTACCTACACCGTATTTTCCAATAAACCCAATCTTATAGCCCGCATTTTTCAATAGAATAGGATAGGTAGCTTCTACAGCAGGGGTATCCATATCCGTTTGAAAATCATTAATTTGATGGCGACTGGCATACTGACCTGATAGGAGACTGGCCCTGCTGACACAGCAGATAGAAGTTGTTACGTAAGCCCGTTCAAAATAAACCCCCTGACTGGCCAAGCTGTCTAGCACTGGCGTAGCGATTTGCTGGTTACCGGCATGCCCGAGCGCGTCCCAGCGATGGTCGTCTGTTAATAAAAAAATGATATTAGGCTTATTCTGTGCAAACAAAACAGACGGGAGACACAGTATCGTAAACAGGTAGATGCCAATTAAGCGGAAGCGGAAGAAATTATGGAAATCGAACATAGCAGATTTGTAATAAAAAACATTATTTTATATCATCCCATTAGATGACAACATCCTAGCACTAATTTTAAATCTATAATGCATATACATTTAAACAGTAAAAAACGCCGCGGGTAGATTCGAACTACCATAAAAGGTTTTGCAGACCTCCACCTAACCTCTCAGTCACGCGACATTTTTTTATCTTCTTGGTTTTTCTTCCGATTGTTTGCCTATAACAGGTTTTTACTCCTCTTCCCTATGCATTATAAAACAAATTTAAAAAAATAAAATAAAATCTAGTAAAATACTAGACTTTATTTATATATTTGTAGCACCATTAGATGCGCCGCTATAATGCATTTAATGATTAAATACGTCTTCTCATATATTAGGTTTATAATTGGTTAGCTCAAAATGCCCGCCCATCGGGCATTTTGTTTGTTTAAATTTATTATTTTACACGTTAGTTTATTACAAAAAAAAGTCGCATATCGAAACAGATCTGATACATGGAGGAGCCCGGTTTAACGAAACCTCTTCGCTGGTTCCCCCAATATATCAAACGTCTACCTATTACGCTTCTGAAAGCGCTGAGCAATACCTGGAAACGGCAACAGCAGTAAGCCCTTCTTATTTTTATCATCGGCATGGAAACCCGGTAAATAACCAGGCCGCAGACCTTATTGCCAAGTGGGAAGGTAAATCCCATGGCTTGCTCACCTCTACGGGAATGGCAGCCATCAGCACTGCTATTCTTTCGGCCTTGAATGCTGGCGACCATATTATCGTACAACATTCCCATTATTCGGCAACGAGTTTACTCTTTAGACAGGTATTACCCAAATATGGCATCGAAGTCAGTTTCGTTGATCAGACAGATAACCAGGCTTTCGAACGTGCCCTGAAAAGCACAACGCGGCTCATCTATCTGGAAAGCCCCTCTAATCCGAACCTGGCCATTAGCGATCTCCAGTTTATCGCTCATCTGGCCAAAGAACATGGTATTTTGACCATCTGTGATAATACCTTTTCAAGTCCGATCAATCAACGCCCGCACGATTTCGGCATTGACGTTGTCATACATAGTGCCACGAAGTACCTAGGCGGACATAGTGATTTATCTGCGGGAGTTATCTGTGCCAGTGAATCTTTTATAGCGCAGGCATGGAAACACATGGTTGTTCTGGGAACCTCTCTTGCGGCATTCGATGCATGGCTGCTGTTAAAGGGTTTACGTACCCTTAACCTAAGAGTGAAACAGATCAACGAAAATGCATTAAAATTGGCGCAGTGGCTGGAAAAACAGGACAAAGTAGATCAGGTGGTTTATTGTGGCCTACCCAGCCACCCCCAGCACGATTTAGTTAAACGACAGATGAAGGGTTTTACCGGAATCATTACCATCACTTTAACAGGTAGTTCAGCCAAGGAAAAATTTCTGTTTGCCCAATCCGTTCTAACGCGATTGAAATTATTTTCCAACGCGGCCAGCCTTGGAAGCGTAGAATCCCTGATTGTGCATCCCGCATCTATGTGGGGCAACAATCACAACGCAGAAGAGAAGGTAAAGGCCGGGATTGACGAAGGTATGCTTAGGCTTTCGGTGGGCATTGAAAACATTGTAGATCTAATGGCAGATCTCCACCAAGCTTTAAACACATAATTTTGTATGCCCCTATTGAAAAAGCAATTGCTTTCAATAGGGGCATCGGTTAAGGATTTTAGTTTTTTTGCGCGAAAACCTCTGCGGCCTCCGTATCCTGGTATTGATCAATTATTTTTTTCAACTTGCCTTTTAACTCTTGAACAGTTTCCTGATAAGTATCATCGGCATAAACGTTGTGCAGCTCCTGTGGATCTTTTTCCAGGTCATATAACTCCCAGGTATTTTGACCTTTGTAGAAACGCACCAATTTATAGCGCTCCGTAGTCAAACCAAAGTGCGGCGACACGTGGTGCGGCTCCGGAAACTCATAGTAATGATAATAGCTGGCATCGCGGGTCTTAACATCCTTGTTGCCGTTCGCCTGCAAGACCGGAAGGAAAGACGCTCCATGAATATCTTCCGGAATATCTACCCCTGCAATTTCCAATAAGGTAGGTGCCCAATCGATATTCAGTACATGTTGATTGATCTGTGTACCAGGATTTATTACACCGGGATAACGGATCACAAAAGGTGTTTTTAATGACTCCTGATAGATGAAACGTTTGTCAAACCAACCATGCTCACCGAGATAAAAACCTTGATCCGAACCGTAGATGACAATGGTATTTTCTGCCAGACCTTTCTCATCCAGATAAGCCAATAACCTACCTACATTGCGATCCAAGGCATCCGCTGTAGACAGGTAATCCTTGAGATAACGTTGATATTTCCACTCGGTCAGGGCTTTACCACTCAATTTTTTCTCGTCGAACTCTTTGGAAATTTTATTGTAATAAGTTGTAAAAGGTTTCTTCTGTTCGTCGGTAAAGCGACGGTAAGTGCCCTTACGCAGGTAGCCCTCAATTTGTTCTTCTTGCTCCGGGGTCAGGTCTTTTTTACCGAAAAACTTCTGCTTGATTTCCTCTTTCTGTTGTTGCAACTCTTCTTCATCCACTTCATAGTCTACGTGTACCTTTAAATCTTCTTTCAGTCGCATCGTTTTCTCAATGGTCATATCCTGATCGGCAGCGGCCTTCCTCCCTGCATAATCATCATAAAAAGTTTCAGGGAGCGGAAAGTCGATATCATCATAAGCGCCTAAGTCTTCCAAATCCGGAAGCCATTCCCGATGGGTTGCCTTCTCTCCTACCACTAAGAAAAATGGCTTGTCTGTATCACGCTCATCCAACCAGTCGGTAGCCAGATCGGTGATAATATTCGTCACATAACCTTCTATTCTAGTAGTATCATTCGCTTGATTGATAAAATCGGGATTGTAGTAATTTCCCTGTCCCGGCAGAATATTCCAGTAATCAAAAGCATCCCCTGGCAGCGCTCCTAAGTGCCATTTACCTATCCAGGCCGTCTGGTAATCCGACTGTTTCATCAAACGGCTAAAGAGCTGTTGCTCTACATTGAATTTTTCTTCATTGGCCAGGTAACCATTTTCATGGCTATATTTTCCCGTTAGCAGATTTGCCCTACTGGGGCCGCAGATAGAATTCGTTACCAAAAAGTTATTAAAAATAGCCCCTTCATTTGCGATACGGTCGATATTTGGGGTACGCGCATATTGGTTTCCATAAGCACCGATGGCCTGATACGCATGATCATCGGAGAAGATGAAGATGATATTTGGTTTTTTCGGTTTACCTTCCGATTGTCCGGCATTCTGGTTACAGCTGGCCATGGCTACCCCAAAGGCCAACAGCAAGATATTCATTTTTTTTACCATTATTCTATCTTTGAATGATTTACGTTCAACTATATTAATTCGCATATCCCGGATTTTGAACAAGCAATTTATTCACATCCAGCTCCCGTTGCGGCAGGGGGAATAAGTTATGATGGTCTCTTACCCCCTGTATGCCTTTCTCTTGCAGTACTTCCTGTAATTTCCCGGTTCGCACCAGATCGAACCAACGGATACCCTCGAACCCAAACTCCCAACGACGTTCCGCAAGGATGGCCTCCCTTAGTTGCGATTGGCTTAAGCCATTGAGATCAACCGCGGCGTCCGGCAGATTGATCGGCAAACCATAGGCCCTTCTTCTTATCTGATTGATGGCCTGATAAGCCGTCTCTGTAGGACCTTCCAGTTCATTCGTCGCTTCCGCTTCGATAAGGAGCACTTCCGCATAGCGGATAACTGCATAATTCAGGTTTCCTTCTCCCAAAGTGCTAACGGCACCGGGATCAAAATATTTATACCAATGCGGTTTAAAAGTCACACGTCCTGCTCCCGCATCGTATTCCGTAAAGAATGTACGATCACGACGTAAATCGCCCTGCGAGAAACTATCGTAAAACTCTTCAGTAGGTACATCCGCACTATTACCTGCTACAGTACCCCCACCCGGCAAAGGAATCGTGGCCCTCGGTAAAAACAGGGCCAGACCGAAACCATTTTCGGTGCCCGTCATGCCCTTATTCTGCACGGCGAACAGGAACTCCCGGTTCTGTTTGTTCTCTGGCGTAAAGATATCAAAATAATTGGCCTCCAAGCCATAGCCAGAAAGGCTCAACGTTTCTTCTGCCTTCGTCTTTGCCATGGCATATTCCTTTCTGGTGAGGTGTACTGAAGCTAAGATTGCTTTGGCGGAAGCTTTTGTGGCCCTTCCGATATTAGCCGAGTTATTCACCTCGTCCAAATTTTCCTCAGCAAAAGTTAGATCTGCCACAATTTGTTGATACACCTCTTCCACTGGAGCCCTTTCCACCTCAACCTCATTCAATGACGTCGCCTGGTGCAATACCAAAGGTACATCTCCGAACAAGCGTACAAGATTATAATACAGTAACGCGCGTATAAAGTGTGCTTCCCCCAACAAGCGATTTTTCTTCGCTTCATTAAAACTGATGGCAGGAATATTATCGATCGCCGCATTGGCGTTTTTTATACCCGCATAATGGGCAGTATACACCACATTGATCCGGTCATTTACCGGTCCGAAAGTAAAATCATCCAGTGCGAAGATATTCGCATTAGCTACACCGACACCGCATGTGGCATTATCTGTTGGAAGCTCGGCCAGTAGATAAATTCCGCGGTAATAGATATCCCATTGATTATTCATTAAATCGTAGGCAGCCACAATTGCAGCTTCCGCATCCGCTTCGGTTTGATAAAAGTTACCTGCCGTCATATCCGATCGTGCGTCCTCCTTCAAAAAATCCTTGCATGAGAGGACCGACAAACAGCTCATTATACCTAAAAAATAACCTATGATCTTCATTTTAATTATGTGCTTCTTTTCTAAAAATTTAACGTTAGGCCAAACAACCAGCTTTTCGTGCTTGGATAGGCATCGGAGTCGATACCACGTAGGATATTATCTTGCCCACTCTGATTCACCTCTGGATCATATCCCGTATAGTTGGTCCAGGTCCAGAGATTCAGCGCAGATACATAAATACGCAGTTGCTCAATCGATGTATTGCTGAACAGGTCTTTACCGAAGGTATAACCTAGTGTAGCGGTTCCGAGCCGTAGATAAGAACCATCTTCCAGCTGCGCATCGGAGAAAAGGAATGCCCGGCTCAGATCTGCTCTAGGGATAGTGTTGCTCGGATTTTCAGGTGTCCAGCGATCCACCACCCTTGCTGCACTATTTTTCTGCCCTGTAGGGAGATCCAGCTCCGTACGTGTGCTGTTTAATATCTTGTTTCCGTAAACCCAGTTGAAAAATAACCCCAGGTCGAGGTTCTTATAGGAAAAATGGTGTGTCATTCCACCGAAGTGTTTTGGCTGTGCCGAGCCAAGAAAGGTGCGATCACGTGCATCCAGTATGCCATCACCATTGCTATCTGCATATTTCCGATCACCCGGAGCGGCATTGGGCTGAGGACTGTTTTCAATATCGTCACCCAACTGGAAGATTCCCTGGCTTACATAACCATAAAAGCTATTAAGCGCCTGACCCGGGCGAATGACAATGGGATCATTCAGCTTCAGGTAGCCATTGATTTCGCCTGTCAGGATTTCACTGATAGGACCGAGATCTGTAACCTTATTTTGATTGAAAGCGATATTCGCATTCGCAGACCACTTAAATGTCCGGTCGATAATATTCGCCTGCAAGGCCAACTCCAGTCCTCTATTCTCCATACTACCAATATTCTGCAGCGCCGAACTGAAGCCGCTAGACCATGGCACATTTACCCAAAGTAACATGTCTTTCGTCTTTTTGTAATACAGATCTGCCGTTACATTAATCCGTCCGTCCAGAAATCCGGCATCCAATCCCACATCAAATTGTGCAGTAGATTCCCATTTTAGGTCTGGGTTAGCTATATTATCGGGCGAAAATCCCCTTACCACATTATCACCAATGACATAACTCATAGACCCCAAACGTGCCAGCGATTGGTAACTATCTATTTCCTGATTACCTGTGCGGCCATAACTCGTGCGAATCTTCAGTTCACTAAACGTATTTAAGTTTTTAATAAAATCTTCTTCACTGAGTTTATAGGCCAGCGCGCCCGAAGGGAAAAAACCATAACGGCTATTCACTCCGAACTTCGACGAACCATCGATACGTCCAGTAAGCGTTAACAGCAGCTTATCGCGGTAACTATAGTTTGCCCTGCCGATCCATGAGAGCAAGCTCCAGTTATTGATATTGGTAGTAGGTGCATTGATCAGGGAACCTGCACCCAGATTATCGGGCCCCAACAGGTCGTTCACGAAACCCGAAGCTGATGCCAGTACCAGTTCCCTTTCAAATTTTTGCGCTGTAAATCCCGCCAATACATCCATTTGGTGCTCACCAAAACGACGCTGGTAACTGAGCGTATTTTCATTCAATATGGAATAAGAGCTTAGCGTTCCAACTCTTCCCAAACCCTGCACGCTATAGCCGGCCAAGGTTGTGCGTGGCGCATAATAGTTCTCTTTGTTGTTCAAAACGTCAGCTCCAATAGAAGTTTTGAAGCGCAACCCTTCAATAATCTCGTATTCCGCAAAAAGGTTACCCAAGGTACGGTAACTCCGCGTTTGGTTAGTCAACTCCCGTGCCGTGGCAACAGGATTACCCATCGGAATACCACGATCGTTCTCCAGTACATAACTGCCGTTGGCCTGATATACCGGCAATATGGGCGAGAATGCCAATGCCGACTGTACCACGCCAATGGTTCCTTCGCCACCACTCGTAGCGCTCAATGCCTGATTGGCATCCGAGCGGCTACTCGTTAGGTGCAAGCCGAAAGTGAGTTTATCTGTAGCCTTCCTTTCCAGGTTAAAACGAGCGGCATACCGTTTAAAACCAGAATTAACGATGATTCCCTGTTGATTAAAGTAATTTAGGGATAAGGCATACTTTGTTTTTTCATCTCCGCCCGATGCGCCCAGCTGATAGTTCTGCATTGGTGCCGTCTGAAAAATTTCATCCTGCCAATCTGTACCTGCACCAAAAGAAGCAATCTCTTCGGGCGAATAAATATCGTTGCCATTTGCGTCGTTCACCAGTTGGGCAAATTCAGTTGCATCCAGTAGATCGAGTTTCTTTCTAACCCGTTGAGACGCATAATAGCTGTTAAACTGAAATTTATTCCTACCCGCCTGTCCCTGCTTTGTGGTAATCAGGATTACACCATTTGCTCCCCTTGACCCATAAATTGCCGATGCCGAAGCATCCTTCAGTACTTCCATAGACACAATATCCTCTGGATTGATCAGGGATAAAGCGTTTGTTGCCGGGCCTACGGTTGCTCCGGCACTACTACCTTCATTATCATTGTATACCGGAAAACCATCAATGACGTAAAGCGGCTCGCTTCCCGTATTGACCGAATTGCTTCCGCGAATGCGAATGCTGGTTGCTCCGCCAGGTTGATTGGATGTGCTCGTTACCTGCACACCTGAGGCCCTACCCCTTATGGCCTGATCAAAAGAGGCTGCAGGGCTCTCCTGTATTGCCTCGGCACCGATAGATGATACCGACCCCGTTAGATCGGCTCTTTTCTGAGTGCCGTAACCCACTACCACTACATCTTCCAACTGGTTCAGGTTCGGCTCGAGCAGGATCGTTACGGGACTTTTATCCACAACCAGTTCCAGTGGCTCATAGCCTATATAATTAATGATCAATGTATAGGGAAACTGCTGTCCGGTAACAAACTGAAAGCTGCCCTGTTCATCCGTGCTCGCTTTATGCGTAGTACCCTGGATGGACACCGTAGCACCCGTTAATACTTCCCCGGTTTTGGCGTCCTTAACAACGCCCTGGAGCGTAGAATTAACCAATGGTTGTGTTTGTTGCGCACGACTCGCCGAAGTAGGCAGGAAGGCCGTTCCGGCACATAAAAATAAGAGGAGACCATATACACGAATGGTGGAAAGTCTGTTGATAATAGCAATACGGGTCATAGCGGTAGGCTGAAAATCCAGCATATAGTAGAAATAAATAATTTTAAGAAATATTTTGGAGCGATGAGCGCAAATAAGATCAGCGCTAATGGGGATTTACCATCAGCAACAATACTTTCGGGAACAGCACGATATCTCCCACTCTCGTATCGCGTTATGGTGGTTCATTGATAAGAGGTAATCGTCTAAAAGTCTTCCGTTTCTGTGGTAATTATTTGCTGTCATCTTATAAAAAACATTATGTCTACTGTTTTAGTAGATTTAATATGCAGCAAAAGTAAAATAGAAAATCAATAATTAATAGGAATAAAACATACCTATTTTAGTAATAAATTATAGGTATTTTTAATTTTAGCGTCTTTTGATGCCAAGCTTAACGATTCAATACAACCGAAAAAAGGATCACCTAAAGGCTGCTTAAATTAACCTTTAGCGTACACTCTCCCTCTCCAAAGACTAAAACCCAACTTTATTGGAAACGGGTACGTATTTTTATAAACAATTCGTTGTAATTGCCCTTAAATAAATATTTTTGCTCCGGAAGATGTGTTTGGGTTGACGACCAGTTATATGACCAATGGAGAATCCTTTTGAACAAAAAGAAAAATCAGATATTTTTAAGCAATTAGATATTTGTTGTCAACAAATTGCTGACAAGATAGGCAGGCCTGAGATCTCCGAATGGAAGAATGGCGACTACGTTAAGCTCAGTGCGTTGTTATATCGTCAAACGAAAGTAGCCATCAGTGAAAATACATTAAAGCGCATTTTTGGTAAACTGAAGACCTCCGCGCGTTATTATCCACAAAAAGCTACCCGTGACGCGCTGGCCCAATTCATTGGCTATCGCGATTGGTATGAATTTGAGTTAATAAGCGTACAAGAGGTACTAACCAGGCGTGCTGATCTGACGACCGCACCGACAAATCAACTAACGAGCACAAAAAAACGAATTAGGTCTTACGCCATTCTTATGGGCTTGACTTTACTTGCTTTATCACTTGCCTGGTTCGTTCATTTAAAAACCCAAAAGCTTCCGAACGTCAAGTTAATTTGTGTCAATCCAGAGGGAAAAACTCCCCATTCTGCCATTTTCAAATTAAACAAAGTAATCGACAAGGAGAATTTAGCTGATTTTTCGATCAATTTCGGAGATGGTAAACGGACACTAAATTTTAACGATACCTTAATAAATCATTATTACGAGATGCCCGGTAGGTATTTTGCTATTTTATCACATCGTGGTACAGCTATTGATACCACCGCGGTTTACCTGCAATCGGAGGGCTGGTCTTCCATTGCAGAAATCGCGTACGACACGACACGTGTTTATCCGGTTTTAAAAAACTTTAGCACAGACACTAAAAAGCTCCAAGTAGGTATGGAAGATATTTTCCATGCGGGTGTTGATACCAATCGTACCTTTTTCCTTACCTATGCCTACGTAAAACCAAGTGAGATAGCTGGAGACCATTTTGAACTCTATACGAATGTCAGCACATCTTCAGAACGAGCAGGCGTACGTTGCTCTCAGTTTGATATCACCATCTTAGGAGAACACGATTACCACTACCTCAGGCTAATTAAACCAGCATGTGTCGCCTGGTCTTATTGCAAATTTTCTGAAAATTTCAGACAGGGAAGCAAAGACGATTTAAGGCAGTTAGGGCATGACCTCAGTGAAGGTGGAAAATTAACGTTAAAGGTTGCACATAAAGACGTGGCCCTTTTTGTGAATGATTCCCTCGTGATGCAAAGCTCGTATAAACGTCCAATTGGGAAAGTAATGGGCATTAAATTCACGTTTGCCGGTGTCGGCACGTTCGATAAACCAGTGCTGCGAGACCTGAACACCAAGCAGCAGTTTATTCCCTGAAGTAAAGTCCAGTGAAACAGTTTACATGACTTGACAATACTCCTATTGTTATATTCAAACGCTGCTATTTAACAGGCGCATGAAGCAACTTGCGTTTATAAAAATGATCACCCCCCGGAATCTCCTTATCCAAACTCATCTACAAAAACACACAAAAACCTGTTTAACAGCCATTTAAATTGTCAAAAATATTGGCAAAGTTTTGAACAAGGACTTTCCGAGTGAAGCGATCCAAAGGCGATATTTTTACCGTCGTAAATGAAGAAACGCTATTTCCCGGAAAGAGGACATTAGTTACGTAACCGTATTTTACTGCTTACCAATAAGACCCTAAATACTGGAATTCAATAACAAACCTAAAATTTATGATAAAGAACATTTTCATCCCGAAGTTTATTTTTCTCTTAGCCATTTTATTAAGTTTTGAAAATTATGCAGTATATGCTCAAGAGGAAATATCGATCAGCGGTCAGGTGGTCAACGCACAAAAAGAGCCCTTACCGGGTGTTTCCATCTATGTTAAGCAAGGCTCGACTACCACTACCAAAATAGGAACCAAGACGGATACACTTGGTAATTTCGCCTTAAGAGTACCTCAAAACGCAACGTTGACCGTGAGTTATGTAGGCTTTAAAGCACAAGAAGTACAGGTTGGCAGGCAAACGAGCGTTTCCATCATTCTTTCTCCAGATGATGCCGTTTTAGACGAAGTGGTGGTGGTTGGTTACGGCACCATCAACAAAAAAGACCTCACCGGCGCGGTTTCTTCTGTTCAGGGCGACGAAATTATATCCAGAAAAACCACCCAGGTATCCCAGGCCCTCCAGGGCGCTGTACCCGGCGTTATGGTTACGCGGTCAGGTAATGCACCAGGTTCGGCAGCGACTATCCGCATACGCGGGATTACCACGATAACCGAAGGCGGGATGAACCCGCTGTATATTCTCGATGGCGTTCCGATAGACGATATCAACACGGTAAATCCAAATGATATTGAGAACATTTCGGTATTGAAAGATGCCGCCTCGGCGTCGATTTATGGATCGCGAGCGGCGTCTGGAGTCATTCTGATTACAACAAAAAGAGCGAAAGAAGGTCAAATTGGACTGGATTATTCCTTTGAATATGGCCTGGAACGAGCCACCAGGTATCCGGCTACTGTAGGCGCCAAACGCTTTATGGAGATGACCAACGAATTACGTTGGAACGATAATGGAAACAATGACAACCAATACCCCACTTATCCGAAAGATATCATTGACAATTACGATCAGTTACATGCAGAAAACCCGGATTTATATCCAAATACTGATTGGCGCGGTTTGACGCTCAATAGATATGCGCCGAGACAAAGTCACATCTTGTCGCTCTACGGCGCCAGTAAACTTGTTCGAACGCGTGCTTCTTTGGTGTATGACCATAATGAAGCCTTTTACGATAACCGGAATTATGACCGCGTTACGGCCCGTATCAATAATGATTTTACGATAAGTAAATATCTTAACGCTGCAATAGATTTGAATTACCGGCGAACCATCGATGAAGATGCCATTACCGATCCGATGTATCGACTGGGCATTTCTCCTCCTGTTTACGCTGCACTTTGGGCCGACGGGAGGTTGGGAGCAGGAAAAGACGGTGCTAATATCTATGGGCTAACAAAGGATGGGGGCTTCAATAATAACTGGTATAACCAGGTCGGTGGAAAAATCAGTCTCGATTTCACACCCGTAGATGGACTGAAATTAACCGGGGTTTTCTCTCCGTTTCTTAATTTCGATAAGGGTAAGCAATTTAACCGTCAAATACCTTATAGTTCTTTTGCAGAACCCGGAATTATCGCGGGATATATGGACGGCGCTGCGGAAACAAAATTGGCAGAGACGCGCAATGACAGCCATCGCTATACGGTTCAGTTCTTAGCAAATTATAATAAACAAATCGGTGAGCATAACCTCGATCTCTTGGCAGGTTATGAATATTTCTATGCCTTCGATGAAACACTAGGTGCTTCAAGAGGCCAATACACAGTTAGCGGTTATCCATACCTGGACGTTGGTCCTTTGCATTTACGCGATAATAGTGGCGGAGCCGTTGAAAATGCGTACCGCTCCTGGTTCGGCCGCGTAAATTATAATTACAAAAATAAATACCTTTTACAAGCAAATGTACGCTTTGATGCCTCTTCCCGATTTGCGCCCAACTACCGCTGGGGATCTTTCCCATCGGTATCTGCAGGCTGGGTGGTATCCGAGGAGTCATTTTTAAAGGATGGGACAGGCATACTATCTTTCCTCAAATTACGTGCATCATATGGGACTTTGGGGAACGAACGTATTGGTAATTACCCTTACCAGCGTATCTTGACTTTTGAAAATGAATCCCTCTTCTATCAGGGGAATGCCATCGTCGCCGGGCAATCAGCTGCACAATGGCAATATGCTATCCGCGATATTAGTTGGGAAACAACCTCATCGGTAGACATCGGCATAGACCTCAATTTTTTTCATAATAAACTGACTTTCGTTGGGGATTATTATAAGAAAACCACTAAGGACATGTTGTTGGAGCTGGAGATACCCGACTACGTAGGATTTGACAACCCCTATCAGAATACCGGCAAGATGTATACCAGTGGGTGGGAATTCCAAATAGGTTGGAATGACCAAGTCGGCGATCTACGCTATGGCTTAAGCTTCAACTTATCTGATTTCAAATCCAAGATGGGCGATCTGGGAGGGACCGAGTTTATTGGCGACCAGATCAACATCCAGGGAAGTGAATTTAACGAGTGGTACGGCTACTTGTCGGACGGAATCTACCAAACCCAGGAGGAAGTCGATAATTCGGCCAGGCTGAATAACAATGTACGTCCCGGCGACGTTCGCTATCGCGATATCAGCGGCCCGAATGGCGTTCCCGATGGTATAATCTCGCCCGACTATGACCGCGTATTACTCGGAGGATCTTTACCGCGGTTGATGTATGGCGGAACCATCAATCTCGGTTACAAAAGCTGGGATCTATCATTGACAATACAAGGCGTTGGCAAACAAAACGCACGGCTCGGTTCACACATGGTTAGTCCGCTATTGGAAAACTGGGGCAATTTTCCGGAAATATTGGACGGCAACAGTTGGAGCGCTTACCAAAGTCCAGAGGAAAACCTATCTGTCAGATACCCCCGCTACAGTTACACATCTATCGGTAATAACTATGCCTTGTCGGATTTCTGGCTGATCAATGGTGGTTACTTCCGTTTAAAAAATGTAACAGTGGGTTATAACCTGCCGACCCGTCTCGTGGAAAAAATCCATATAAAGGGGTTAAGGCTTTATACGACCGTTAATGATTTGCTCAGCATTCATAATTTCCCAAAAGGTTGGGATCCCGAAATGACGAGCCTAGGTTACCCCATTACCTCAACTTTCTTATTTGGTGCATCTCTAAAATTTTAATATGATGATAAAACGAAAAATATACGGCTTCATAACTGTGGGATTGTTACTCAGTTCTTGCAGCAAATTAGACTTGAATCCGCTTTCCCAGGGCTCCAGTGAGACCTGGAATGCTACCGTGGAGGAAATAAATATGTCGCTTAACGGATTATATAAACATGTTTTCTGGCCAGCTGACGATAATTCATGGACCGATGACTTTATCTATCGTGAATCAGTCAATGCGATAATAGGTGCAACAATAAATGGCCAAACGGACTTCGTCAATGATTGGTGGTTGAATGCCTACAAATGTATCGCCCGGGCAAATAACGTCTTGGAAAGTGTCGGCCGGGCATCCGGGGAACTTACTGAAGACCAGATCAATACCTTTATTGCCGAAGCACGCTTTATCAGGGCATGTCAGTATGCCAAACTACTCACTCATTACGGTAATATTATCTACACCGAAAAGACATTGGAAATCGAGGAAGCCCAACAGATGGAGCAAGCCGACCCACAGCTGGTATTGACAAAAATCTATGAGGATTTTGATTTTGCGGCAGGGTATCTGAAAACCAGCTATGGAGCAAATGAATTAAAAAGAGCCACCGTGGGCGCCGCCTTGGCAATGAAAGCCCGCATTGCACTCCAAATGCAAGATTGGCGTACCGCAAGCGATGCATCCGAAGCCTGTATCAACTTAGGCGAATACGCCTTGCACACCGATTTCAGTGAATTGTTCTTGTCGAGAACCAAAAATTCACCTGAAACGATTTTTGGTCTTCCCCGCTCCGTGGCTATGCAGGTAACGCTGGGCGGCTTACAGGATTATATTCCCCGAATAGCCGGAGGCTACGGTGCGATGGTGCCCACCTGGGATTTATTCAATGCATTTTTATGCAGCGATGGACTCCCCATAGATCAGTCATCTTTGTACAATCCGCAGGAGCCTTTCCAAAATCGTGACCCCCGCTGTGCAGCGACCATTGTGGAATTCAGCACGCCACATATTGGATTTATTTACCAACCGCATCCAGACACGTTGCAGGTTCGTAGAACGTCAGATAGCCAAGGGGTTGAAAACCGCGACAATCGCGCTATCGCACCATTCGCCTCCTATACAGGCTTGCTTTGGAAGAAAGGTGTCGATGAAGACTGGCTGCAAAATTCCTGGCAGGCCGAACCGGATCAAATCATTATCCGCTATGCGGATGTATTGCTCATGTATGCAGAAGCCAAAACCGAGTTAGGTGAAATCGATCAAAGTGTATTGGATGCCATTAATCAGGTGAGAGCGCGTGCCTACGGTGTAACCGCAGCGGAGATGGATTCCTATCCTGCAATAACAGTAACAGCACAAACTGCTTTACGCCAGCTTATCCGTACGGAAAGACGTATGGAATTTGCCTTTGAAGGGATACGTTATATGGATCTTATCCGTTGGCGTTTGGCTGAAAAGATACTTAACACGCCGATTTATGGCCTATTAGATCCTGAGGAACTACGTGAAAAAGTTGTTAAAAATGGCTTGTGGTTTTTCCCGCAGGTAACACCAATTGATGAAAATGGCATTGCCGATTTCTCATCCATGGCAGCCAGCGGATTAATCAAACAAATTGTTATTCGCAAATTTGATGCTTCTAGGCAATACCTTTGGCCCATACCTACCAGCGAAGTGCTCACAAGCGGTTTAAAACAGAATCCCAATTATTAAGTTATAGAAAAAAAATCAGAAAAGAAAACGAACAGCATATATGAAATTTTTAAGAAAGACAGCGAGCGCTTCATTTACGATCTTAGCTCCTTTATTTATAGCCTGTCAAACCGGCAAGCAAGCCATAGATAAACCTCAACAAATCAGTGGTATTTACCCCCATTTAGCGATGTATAATAATGAAGGTGAATGTGGTACCGGCGCATTGGTTCCCTGGGCGGGCAGTTTATGGGCTGTTTCCTATGGACAGCACTTTCCTTTCGGCTCGTCAGACAAACTGTATCAGATCACACCCGAGTTAATACAAACAGCCCATCCAGAAAGCATCGGCGGAACACCTGCAAACCGGATGATACATCCGGAAAGCAATCAATTATTTATCGGCCCTTATGCCATTGATTCCAGCGGTAATGTCCGTACCATATCCTACGATAAAATGCCTGGCAGGCATACCGGCAATGCCCGGCACCTCACCGACCCGGCAGGAAAAATATACTACGCCACCATGGAGGAAGGCTTTTATGAAGTCGACGTACAGACGCTGGAACCAACATGGTTATATGCCGACGGCAACTTAAAGAAAGATCAAATGCGGGGAGTTCCCGAGGCAAATCTCATTGGGGCCCATGGGAAAGGGCTCTATAGTGGGCAAGGTGTGTTGGTATACAGTGACAATGGCGAGTTGTCGAAGGAGGCCATGAAACGCTTTGATGCCCCATCGGGAAGCCTTCACGAATGGGATGGCAAAGCGTGGAAGCTGATCCGCAGAAATCAATTTGTTGAAGTCACCGGTCCGGGAGGCATTCGCGGCAATAAAAATGTGGAGGAAGATCCCATCTGGGTAACCGGTTGGGATCATAAGTCTGTTCTAATGGGTGTGCGCGGAAACGGGGAATGGCGTTTCTTCCGATTGCCAAAGGCTAGCCATAGTTACGATGGCGCACATGGCTATAATACGGAATGGCCGCGGATTCGCGATGTGGGCACCCAGGAACAATCCGATTATCTCATGACCATGCATGGGTTATTTTGGCGATTTCCTGCACGATTCAACATTGGCCAAACAGCTGGCATTCGCCCCCGTTCGGCCTATCTGAAAGTCATCGGCGATTATACCCGCTGGAATGACCAATTAGTATTTGGTTGTGACGACTCTGCCGAAAAGGAGTTCCTAAATAAGCGAAAAGCCAAGGGAAACATTCTTGGCCCCGGGCAGTCCAACTCGAATCTCTGGTTCACTGCACTTACAGAACCGGATTCGTTAGGACCAAACACGGCAGATGGAGCTGTGTGGCAACGTGAAGAAGTAAAGGCCAATGTACCGTCGGATCCTTATTTATTTGCCGGTTGGGACACGCGGGCCCTGTGGCTTAAAAACGAGGCCAATAATGCGGTCACCTTCACCTTCGAAGTAGATAAAAAAGGAACTGACCAATGGACAAAATTGGATTCCGTCACCGTAAAAGCCAACTCATCTGTGAGTTATAATTTTGACAAACAAGAAAGCGGCGAATGGCTACGTATCCTGACGGATAAGCCCACCAAAGCAAGTGCTTATTTTGTGTATGCCAATCCGGAAAAGCGCAATCAGCGTTCGGAGATATTTGATGGTTTGAGTGAAGAATCGACCAATACAGGTGGTTTGCTTTATGCATTGGGCAACAACCAACGTAAGTTGGGCCTATTGGCACAACGTATGGAAAATGGTGTAGCTAAAGAAATCGGCTATTACGAATTGGACGACAAGCTCGAACTTGTAAAAACCAGCAATGATTCCATCGAACAAAAGATTCGCTCCAATATGACCATCTTTAGAGATGCCGTGCAGCTGGACAGTGCTTCGGTTTTGGTAGTTGACGATGACGGTAGACGCTGGCGCTTACCTTTTGGCGATGAGCAGTTCACCAGGCTTACAGAGCACGGAGCTTTACGGGTTTGTAGAGAAGTGGCCACGGAACGTGATCTGTTTAATTGCCACGGCACCTTTTATGAACTACCGGCAGAGAATGCCGACGGATATGCCAAGATCAGGCCGATAGCGTCCCACCCGTTTAAAGTTAACGATTATGCATCATACCGTGGGCTGCTGGTGATGACCGGCATCGATCTTCCTAAAGTGTCAAATGACAAAAACCCACATATCTTTGTTTCAGATGATCAGAAAGCAGCCGTTTGGGCAGGTACTATCGACGATCTGTGGCAGCTGGGGAAACCGACCGGCCATGGCGGTCCGTGGAAACAGAGCCTAATTAAACCAGGAGAACCGAGCGATCCTTACCTGATCGGTTTCTATGATAAAAAGACACTCCAATTATCGCATAAGCATGATCAGGAACTGCGCATCACCGTAGAAGTGGATCCGGGGGGTGAAGGGAACTGGATAACATACGATACGTTCAGCGTAAAGCCAAACGACACGTTCAGTCATGAATTTCCTTCGTCTTTTCAGGCAAGATGGATACGTTTTAAGGGAAATGCAGCCTGTGAGGCCACAGCCTATTTAACATATGACTAAACGTCTTTGACCCAGCATCCGCATGAGCTCATGCGGATGCTGGGTTTTATGGGATGAAGCTGGATATTATGCTTATCTGATTTACGTATTAAATCACCAGCCAAACGATTTCAGGAAACCGAATAAAACACCCTCTGGGTCATTCATAATTATCCGTAATAATATGGCAAGAACAGCTGTAAGTGCAAAAAAACGGAAAGCCTCCGTTGAAAAAATATTGGGTGCTTTTTTCATATGACTAAATTGTTTTTGAATGGTGCTTTAGTAGAATGGATAGCCTGTGTACGGAGCTTTGCTCCATCCTGCTTACCTACGGTGTAGAAGAGCATTAGCATGAGATACAGTATTCCAATAAAAAACCAGCGAACAAGAATATTGTCAGAAGTAAAAAGACTGTGTAATTTCTCTTTCATCTCACTTTATTATAATAAGCTAATATAATAATTTTTATTGATTTCATTCTCACTGAAAATAGAACGATTCTCTCTCATTAGCATTAAATTGTACATTTCCTCTTCCTAGTAAACGTTTAAAACCGTAATAGAACAAAAATCCTACAGGAAATATAATCATATATATATAATATAGTCGCTTACCGAGATGAATAAAGTTCACGTAACCCCTTATTACTTTTCCAGGAAAATTTGTTGCCGTTGGGTCAAGGGAATGTATATACAATAAAAAATTATTAATCGCAGCCACGAAATGAACCGCCAAAATCATCGCTACAACAAAAGGAAGCATGCGTACGAACGACCGCCAGTCAAGTGTATTGATTTTTTGTTTTCTTTTCAATATTTTCAGCGCCGGTTTATGCTTTGTTAATGCTTGCTTTTGTTGATAAAGTTTCATCGCAGCATAGGTTAATGCTATCAGTATAATGGCTTCAAAGACAAAAATCAAGGCTAGGTCATTGAATCCCCCTCCAAAAAGCTGCACAATAAAGTGAAGTTCATTGGAACGGTTTATCTCGCCACCACTGAAAAGATACGTGCTCCAAAGATCCAAGAATAAGATCAGTAGTATAACTAAATAGACACAACCTTTATTCCTTAACATTACTGATATATTTTTTAATTATGGGAGCCGGCATCAACCGACTCCATAAAATTTATTCTGCCGCAGCAACTGTAGCCAACGCACCTATTCCTGCTGCGCATAAAGCAGCTTGGACTCCCCAAATCCCTAACATTACGGGAATTGGCAAGAAACCGCCATTTATTTCCTGTAGCTCATTTCCAGTAAGCTCTTGCATCTCCAAATTTGATTCTAATGTACTCATAATTTTAAGTATTTAAAAGTGTCCTACTCTATTTCCAGGCTTTTCGGAATCCGCCTTTTGTTGATCAACATAACAAAGCTATTTTCCTTCGCTGCACAAAAAAAGCATTGAATCAAATAATCGTTAAATATTAAATAAGTTTCACGCTCACCTATCAGTAATTAACATCATTATCTAAAAATGCCATAAAATTTCCCAAAGCATGTAAACTGGCGATAAACAACGCTGATCTAAACAGCGGCAAACGAATTCTGACAATTAGGTAAGCATAAGCATATAAAGCCAAACAACACCTAGACAGGCTTTTCCCGAAGATAAGTTCGAAGTTTACGTTCAAAATCTTTAATATGCACCGCCATATTTCCAATTTCATTTAAGAAAATAAATACTTACTACTTTAAACACATTATCACGAGCCACCAACAACCGGCATCTGTTGCTGCCATAAGTTATAATATTTCCCTTCTGACGCCATCAGCGAAGCATGCGTACCTTCTTCTACCAGTTTTCCCTGCTGAAGAACGATGATCTTATCTGCCGTCTGTACGGTGCTTAAACGGTGGGCTATCAGGATAACCGTTTTACCCTGATCACGCAGGTAATGGATTGTTTGCTGTACATATTGTTCCGCTGCCGGGTCCAGCGAAGAAGTTGCCTCGTCGAGAATCAACACCTCGGGCTGTTTATACAGTGCCCGAGCGATCGCAATGCGCTGTTTCTGCCCTCCGGATAAGCTTGCCCCATTTTCACCGAGATAGGTGTGAAAGCCATTGGGTAAACTTTCGATAAAAGGTAATATACCCAATCTCTTGCAGATCGCTATTATCCTTTGCATATCCGGCTCGTAATCACCAATAGCGATATTTTCTATTACATTTCCGGTAAACAAATCGATCTGCTGCGGCACCACGCCTATGACCTTCCGAAGCGATTCATTATCAATATATTTCAACGCATGCTCGCCAATGTAGATATTACCCTTCGCTATCGGATAAATGTTTTGTAATAATGACAATAAGGTCGACTTGCCTGAGCCACTCTCGCCTACAATTGCCGTCAATTTTCCAAGCCGAATGTGCAGGCCAAGATTATCAAATACTAAAATCCGCGTGCCATACCTAAAGCTGACTTTATCAAAAATAATATCACCAAGGTTTTCCGCGGTCAATGTTAGCTTACGATCGTTATCCTCCTGCTCAAGATCCATGATCTCAAACAGACGATCGGCTGCTATTGCAGCATCCTGAATGGTTTTATTCATACCAATCAAGGTCGATGCAGGTCCGGTAAAATAACCAATCAAGGCATAAAAAGACAGTAATTCACCGGGAGTTATCTCTACGTCCAAAACATAGCCGGCACCTACCCAAAGTAGCACGATGGTGAACAGTTGCGAAATAAATTCAGTAGATGTTACAGAAAACAAAGAGTTCAATCCGGATCTGTAAATGGTTTTGAGTAAGGTCACAAAACGAACTTCCGTTTTTAAATTGGCGTGCTGTTCCAGGCCAAAGCGTTTGATCGTGCCCATAGCATTTATACTTTCAACTAATTGCGATTCCAGCTCTGCTGCCTCTTCCATCATCCTCCGCTGCACCTTTTTGTTCAGTCTATTGGTGATGTAATAGATAATGCCATAAAGTGGGATAACCAGGAGCACAATGACCGCTAATTTCCAATACCAAGTAAACATCAGGGCAAAAGAAAAAACAACGATAAATATGTTAACCAGAAAATTGAGGGACACATCGTTAATAAATACTCTAATCTTGACCGCATCATTTACCCGAGCGATGATCTCTCCTACCCGCATATTATCAAAGAAAGACTGTGGGAGTTTGGTCAGGTGCTTATAGTAACCCAAAATCAGATTGGCATCGATCGCCTGCCCCGTCTTAATGGTAAATATCGTCTTGAAGATACTGATCATGATTTTTACCAGCAGGATACTGATCATGATTACTCCCATCAAGTTCAACAGGTTCCGGTTCCCATCCGCCAATACAAAATCCACTATTTTTTGTACAAACAAAGCTGTTGAAAGCCCTAATATCGTGTAAAGAATCGCCCCAACCAAGGCTTGTGTCAATACTGTTCTATGTGGTTTGATGAGCTGCCAGAAACGGGAACGGGTCGATATTTTTTCATTCCCCTGCTTAAAGGACTCATTAGGCGCCAACAGTATCAAAATACCGGTCCATTCCGCTTTAAATTCTTCCGGTGTTTTTTTGTGCATTTTCCCGTCTGCGGGATCCATTATCTCAATGTACTGTGGAGTAACTTTGTAGATTACCACGTAGTGTTGCAGCACATTCTTAATTACAACATGTGCTATGGCGGGCAGCGAGACTTTCGATAGACTTTCAAAAGGGCCTTTCACACCTTTTGCGGTTATACCGATTTTTGCCGCAGCCTCTACAATACCGAGTACATTCGTGCCTTTTTTATCAGTTCCCGCCATCTGCCTGATACGGGCAATAGGTAGGTTTAGCTTATATTTAGCGGCAACTGAAGCAAGGCAGGCCGCGCCACAATCAGAGATATCTCGTTGTTTTATTTTGATCCCCATATTTTACTGTTCTGCGACCTTGCCATCATTAGCTATTCGGCCCGGGTTCATCCAATCATCAATTTTGTCATAGAGCAGCTGGTACAGACTTCTTCTATTTACCATGAAGCGGACCTGAAAGGTCATTCCCTTTTTCAGCCGTCCCACGTAACCATTTGGTAAGCGCATCTGGTCTCTTTCCAGGGCACAGCGCACCTTGAAAACTGGTTTATTGTTTCCATCTAATACCATATCTTCGGCAATATCCAGCACCTTTCCTTTCAAAATGCCCCATTGGTTATAATTGAAAGCATCAATCTGAAAACGTACGTCCTGCCCGATTCGAACCAAACCGATATCGTTCGGATTTACATATGCCATAGCTATTAAAGAAGAATCCGGTGTAAGCTCCGCAATTTTCTGATTGGCAAATACCGGAGTACCCACCTGGAGTCCTACGAGATTCTGTATACTTCCGTCGAGCGGAGCAATAAGCGTATAGAAACTCTGCTCATTATTGGCGCTTGATCGGTCCCGATAGAGCTGGCTTAATTCTGAGCGGTAAGTGCTTGCCTCAGCCTGCCATTGGCTCTTATGATGGCTTGCAATGTAATTGAATTCGCCTACAGCCTGATCCTTTTTTGTTAGATATTCCTCATATTCCGCATCGCTCACCATTTTCTGCTCGTGTAATTTCTGAAAGCGCTCAAACGCACGTTGTGATTGCTTTCTCAAAACAGCCGCATTGTGCAGCTGCCGGTTATATTCCTGCCAGGCAGCTGTATAACGCGGTGTATTTAGTTTTGGAGTCTGGTTTGTTGCCGTAGAGGTTTCGTTCAGCAACTCAACATCTGCCAGCAACCATTCGAGTTCCTTAATCCGTGTAGCTATCGCATTGCTTTGCTCAGTTATACTTCTAGCATCGATACGTAACAGGGTGTCTCCTTTGTTTACTCGCTGATACTCGCTAACATTAAGGTAGTCTATTCTACCGCTTATTGGTAAAACCAGTTCATTCCGTTCGATCGGGGTTTGAAGAATACCCGATGATTTTACACTAACATCAACATAAACAAAAGGAAGCGCAAATAATACAGCTATAACCGTCAATAAAAAGATGGTATAGATGATTTGCGACCTTACCTTTACCTGCTGCAAATAGGTTATTTCAAGTGCATCAGGCTGCACAATAGGCAACACTTTCATGTGTCATGCGTTTAGGATGAAGGGAACGCTATCAGACTTCTTTAGTTGATGTGGGAACAATCTAACTGTACCCACATGCTCTCCACCAGAAACATCCCTCATTTCATGCTGTTCCAAAGAAGTGAAAGTAGCAGAGATAACAATATGGTAGTTATATTCATAGTAATAGGTTTGCTGTTGTCTTGAGTAGGCTATCGGCGCTCCATTTAAGCGTAATTCTTCAATAACACGGTACATTCTGGATGTCGACAAACCTAAGCGTTTCGATAATTCCATTGGACTCCCGGTTCGGCGCTGTCTGATTAATTTGTGCAGTAGATTTATTCTTTCAATATAAACCAGTAACTTCATAGGACTAGGGGTTTGTTTACAACAATTAAATCATTAGGTATGAAAAAAACAATCGTATTTACGGTTGGATTGATAAACGATTGCTCTCCACGAATATAAATCATGGCTCGTTTCAGACAAAATTATTTACACCAATCAACCCATAGCTTACACAGAAAGTTCTTTACCTTACACGAATGCTGGCAGAATAAAAAAAACAATTATTTTTCTAATTTAATTTTAATACATGGTTTAATAAAATTAAATCAAGTTGGAAATCAATTCGACATACAAACATGGGTGCAAGCTGTTATTCTTAAATAATAGCTAAAATCACTAGGTTTGCAGAAGAAGCATCACCTTATAAAAGTTTGTCGCGTGACAACCAATTATTCCACGCGAAATTCATAATTTCCGGCCGACAGTTGCATATCCGGCTGCACCAACTTATTATCCAGGTATACTTTCCTGTTATTTTGAACCGGAATGGTAACAGATGCACTCGCATTGGGTGGTATGGTAACCGAGTAGTATACCTTTTTACCTTTTCTTTTCCAGGAAGACACTATTTCTCCATACGGACTATTAAAGGAACAGGAAAAATCATCTAATCCGGCTACAAAATTTGGTTTTAGGATAATGTTTTTAAATCCGGGAGCCGATTCGTCCGGGTATATCCCACCCAATCCTTTAAAGAACCACCCACCGATTTCGCCGAACATCATGTGATTATCTGAAATATCCCGCTCGGCATCCATATTCCAATTCTCCTGCAGGGTAGTTGCTCCATTGACGATCCACCAGCCCCAGGATGGGTAAGTATCTTGAACAGCCAATTTGTAAGCCGTTTCCGCCTGTCCATTTTCACTAAGCGCATTCAGAATAGCCTTTGCTCCCAAAACACCTACATCGAGATGCATATCATCCTGTTCTACACGCTTAGCCAAATTTTCTGCAAGCTTAGCCCTTAGCTCATCGGGTACAACATCCCAGTACAAGGCCATACTCAGCTCCGTTTGCACACCACTCCCATAACTCACCAGCTGCTTGTCCAGATACTTATCATTGATTGCCTGTCTAATTTTCGCGGCCAGTGCCTGATAATACCTGTGGTCTTCCTGTTTATTCAATAACTTGGCCACCTTGGCCAAAATCGTTGCATCAACGAAGTAATAAACGGACGAGGTATATTCCAAAGAGGAAGTCGACTTTACGGGTACCCAGTCGCCCCGCCCAAAACTGGTCAACCTTTCGGGGCTCAGGCGTTCTACATAGCCCACGTAACGCTTCATGCTTTCATAGTTGTCCTGAAGAGGTTTCAGGTCACCATAAAAAAGATAAAGATTCCAGGGAATAAGCACAATGGTGCTGGTCCAATCGGTACCATTTGCCGTGCCATAACCCCAACCGCCCGTCGGGATAATATCCGGCAGTACGCCATTGGGTTGCTGTTCATCCCGATGGTCGGCCAACCACTTTTCATAAACGGTAATACCGTCAAAATTATACAAGGCAGTTTCGATCGCAAAGTGTCCGTCGCCTGTCCACCCGTTTTTCTCCCGCTGCGGGCAATCCGTAGGATAACCGAACAGGTTAGACAGGTAGGCATTATTTGTTGCTTCCCACAATTTATTGATCATGGTATTGGACGACTGCAGCGTCCCTTTTACAGGCACATCACTATGCATAAAATAAGCCACCAGATCATCCTGTTTTAACTGAATAGGTTTGTCACTGGTTACTTCCACATAGCGAAAGCCTTTGTAATTGAAGCGTGGCATAAACTCAAGGGGTTCTTCCCCCTTGAGTATGACGATATCTGTCTGAAAAGGTTCGCTATCATCTTTTGGACGATAATATACATCAATGTTCGACAGATCGACGCGTCCGTCAGGATACAGTCTTTCACCATGCTTCAATCGAACGGTGGTGCCTTGCTCTCCACTCAACTTCACTTTTGTTACACCGGCCATGTTCTGGCCCATGTCGAAAATATAAACAGAGTCATTCACTTTTTGCAGGGATTTGGCAGCAATTTCCTGCACATTGCGGATCGGGTGCAGTTGCTGACTCACCACTTGGTTGGAAGGCGCGGCACGTAACGTTACACCTTTCCAAGCAGTGTCTATAAAGCTTGGTGTATCCCAATCATCGATAGCTAAACGACTATCATAATGTTCTGCCGTATAAATATTATTACGAATTACCGGTCCTGTATTGCTGCGCCAGCTGCCGTCAGATTGAATCGTTTCCGTACTTCCATCGCTGTACGTTATACGGAGGTCCAGACAAAAGCTCGGTCTTGCCCGCCATGGGGCACGATCAAAATTCCATACCGCCAGTGGCTGGTGGTTATACCACCCATTACCTAAAATCACGCCTAAGGCATTATCACCCTGTTTGAGTTGCTCTGTGACGTCGTAGGTTACATATAAATTCCTACGGTCAAAACGGGTATACATCGGATCTAAGCGATGATCACCCACGCGCGATCCATTCAGATGTAATTCATAAAGTCCGGCAGCTGCGATATACACCCTTGCTGAAGTTATCTGTTTCTCCACACCAAAAGTTTTTCTGAAATATCCTGCCGGCAAGTGATCTATATCCTCCCGATCACTAATCCAAGTGCCTTGCCAATTTGCCATATTAACCATTCCTGTTTCAAAATGGTTGATCCCGCTCGATGAAGAAGCCTCTCCAGCCTCGTTCCAAAGCACTACTTTCCAGTAGTATCTGGTAAACGGAAGCAATTCCGGCCCATCATAAGACACTAATTGTTCTGCAGACTGCCTTTTGCCGGAATCCCATAAAAGTTCACCCTCGCTGAGCAATTGCGTCGAGTCTGTTGCCACCATCACCCGGTAGGCACTTTGTGCCGCTCCCCTCGTATCATTCTGTATTCGCCAGCTTAGGCGCGGGTGCCGTTCATCGACGCCCAGGGGGTTGACTAAATGTTCACATTGCAAATCTATCACTTCATTATCAGGCTGACCGTAGACGAAGGTCGATCCTAAGAGGATTAGTATTATTATCAGATAAAAGCGTTGCATCAACGCGAAGTCACTTTGCGCATTTAAATTTTCATCCATACCAGCATTAGTATCTAAATCGGTTATAGTTGTTATCCGATTAAACGGTTAGGGCTAAAATACTAATTAAAATCAAAAAACAATCGGCAACGAATGTCCATAGACCGCTCATTCCATAAGAATATTACTTTTCAAGCTTCTGAAGCTACAGATGGTACAGGATAGTTCATCAACAGGTAAACTATTCCCCTTTCCTATCTTTTTCAATGAGTTTGCGGGTCACTTCCAGCGCATCTTCCTCCCCGGAAATGACATCCGGAATAACGCCGGTTCCTTCCCAGCCTTCTTCAGACCGCGGGCCGACTACCATCTTCACCGGAACAAAAGCGATTAAATTGCGCTTTAATGGCACAAAAGATCCAGCGATCCCAGCCCCTGCCGTTGTATCGCCAACGATGGTCGCCCTGCCGAGCTTTTGCATCGCATATGCCAAACCCTCGGATGCAGATGCCGTTCCAGGACCTACCAGGATGTACACTTTAGCGTCTGGATTTCTTCTCCCGGGCACGAAAGAATAAGTCCACTCCTGTTCGTCCAATTTGCGGTCTTTATGAAAACCGTTCAGATAAAATTTTTCATTTCCCGGTTTATAAAAATAGGAAGCAATAAAACGGCCCATATGCCCGGTACCACCCGGATTATGGCGAATATCTAGAATAACGTATTTACTGTGCGCAGCCATGTTCATTGCCGCTGTCGCCATCTCAAAAGACTCCTGTGTGCCCCAAAAAGGCCCCGGAATATCGAGGTAGGCGGTAGACCTCTCACCATCGATCTGTACGCTTTTAAAACCATAGTTCTGTACTTTCATCCGCTTCAGTTCTGTGCTGTCATCTCCTTGTTGAGCCGGAGGCGCTAATAACCTTTTATAGGTTTCTTCATTTTTCATCACCCGCAGGTGCACATCTTTATGCACAGACCGGAGATCTTCCGTTAGCTTTTTCGCCAAGGAGTCTTCAGCTAGTCCTTTGTAACGCCCAATCTTTTCGTTTTCTAACAAGGTTTGTTTATACTTAGCCGATATGTCGGGAAAGGGATATACTTCCACCAATCGATCAGTCAGCGTCTGCACAACAGCACGTGCTTCGCTTTCTTCAACAGTTTGCGCGTTCGCTGAAAAACTGAAAAATAGCAACGCTAAATACAGCATTCTTTTTGTTTTGATAAGGGTCGTCTCCATGACGACAAATATAGGAAAGGCTACTATGGTGTTCGGTTTATTCTGTCAAATTAACAATGCGTTAACAATCATCTATCGACTGATCGAGCTATGCTTTTATCTCTGCCATATACTTCCCATAAATGATCAGCGAGAGATTAAGTCTGTTAGAGCGAGGATAAGCAAATGCGTACTTTTAATGCGGTCAACAATTCCGTTTACCAAATACATTCCGTATCTTTACTTCCATAATGATCTTCTCATCTTAAAAACAAAAGTGTATGCGCTACTCTCCCATTATTGACGCTACAGAACTTTTAAGTTTACTCGATTCCGATCAATTGGTGATCATTGATGCTTCCAACGGGCCTGAAGCCAAAACAAATTATTTACAATCACATGTCAAAGGGGCACGCCTGGTTGATCTCGACACGCAGCTCAGCAATGTTCCGGTAGATCCGGCTAATGGTGGAAGGCATCCGCTACCTGCAGTCAAAACATTTACGCAAACATTGGGCAATCTGGGTATCACCGCGGGCAGTCATGTTGTGATCTATGACGACAAAAACGGGTCGAACGCGGCAGCGCGTTTCTGGTGGATGCTTCGTGCGATAGGCCACTCGAAAGTTCAGGTGCTGGATGGCGGTCTGGCGGCAGCCAAACGCCATGAACTTCCCTTGCGCTCAGGCGAGGAACGGGTAAAAGCAGTTGAACCCTACCCCGCAGAAAAATGGCTATTACCTATCAGCACGCTGGAAGAAGTTCAACGTGTCAGTCGGCATGCCAGCAATAAGATCATTGATGTACGCTCCAATGCGCGTTACCGTGGTATAGAAGAACCCATTGACGCTGTGGCTGGCCACATTCCCAACGCGGTCAATATCCCCTTGTCCAACAATTTAGATGAACAGGGTTATTTTAAGGATGCAGCCGAGCTAAAACAAATGTACATCGCGTCACTTGGCGATGAGCTAGCCAGCGACAGCATTATACACTGCGGATCAGGCGTGACCGCTTGCCACACCCTTCTGGCCTTCGACTACGCCGGCTTAGACATACCGAAACTATACGTAGGCTCTTGGAGTGAATGGAGCAGCAACAATTTGCCCGTGGCGAGAGACGGTTCATTCAAGCCTTAATGGGTAAGCAGCCAGCCCTGGGGCGGTACTTTGAGCATTTCGCCCTAAGCAAACAAATGCTTTTTTAAATATTTTGCTGTTTCAGCGGTATGGTTGCTTAACAACCCCTCCACTGTCCCTTCAAACATCAATTCACCACCATACTTTCCTGCACCGGGGCCAATATCAATAATCCAATCCGCTTGCGATATAATATCAAGATTGTGTTCGATTACAATCAGCGTGTTACCTTGATCTACCAACCTATTCAAAATATCCAGCAACTTTTTCGTGTCCGAAGGATGCAGGCCTGTACTTGGTTCATCCAAAACGAGCAGATTATTTTCGCCTTTCAGCTCACCACTTAATTTCAGTCGTTGCCTTTCTCCTCCTGAGAACGCATTAAGTCGTTGTCCTAATTTCAGGTAGCCCAGACCAAGCTCCATCAGCAGCTTAAAAGGAGATGCAAAGTCATAATGGCCGAAAAAATCTGCTGCTTCTTCTACGGTAAGCGCCATAACCTCGGCAATACTTTTATGCTGAAACGTGTATGTTAACACTTCCGGATTAAACCCACTGCCCTGGCATACTTCGCAAGGCTGTTCCATATCGTCCATGAATGCCAGATCGATCTTTTCGAAACCCAATCCCCTGCAATTCGCACATGCGCCCAGACTGTTCGTGCTGAAAAGCCGATGATCGGCCTTATTGGCAAGCGCAAACAACTTTCTGATCTTATCGGAAATATCCAGATAAGTCAGTAAGGTGCTTCTTGAACTGCCTATGATCGGAGCCTGATCGATTATCTTTACTTCTGGATACTGGATCGGCAAGACCTTGCCAATCAGGGTACTTTTGCCCGAACCGGCCACACCGGTAACCACTGATAACACCTGTGTGGGGATGTTTACCGTAATCTTTTTGAGATTGAACAGTTCTGCCTCTTTTAGCTGAATTGATCCGGCCTCCTTGCGTGGATTGACCTTGTATTTGCGCGTTTGCGAAAAATAACTGCCGGTTTTACCATTTGAGGCCTTGAGATCTTCAAACGTACCCTGAAAGATGATCTCGCCGCCGTGAATTCCAGATAGTGGGCCCATATCAACTACATGATCGGCTATTTTAATGATGTCAGGATCATGTTCTACGATAAGTACCGTGTTCCCTTTTTCTTTTATTTGACGAATGATATGCGAAATATTTTCCAGATCCTTTGCGTGCAGGCCGATACTTGGTTCATCAAAGATGTAAAGCAAGTCTTCCAAGCTGTTTCCCAGATGCCTGACCATCTTGATGCGTTGTGATTCACCGCCCGAGAGGGTATTCGTTCCCCTATCCAAGGTCAGGTATTGCAGCCCTATGGTGATTATATTTTCAAGTTTCTTCTTAAGTTCACTTAGTATCGTATCGAATGATTTGGAAGAAAGTGATTTAACGAATGCAAGCAGCTCATCGATGGGAAGCGCAGCACAATCGGCGATGTCCTTCCCCTTGATCTTACAGGTCAGTATTTTTTTATTCAACCTTTTGCCCCCGCAATCCGGACAAATGTCGGATACGATAATTTTTTGCAGGTCTTTTTTCCTTAGGTTATGTTCTTTGGATTCCTTCTTCAATAAATCATTTTCTATCCGGGGCAGCAATCCAACGTACTGCATCGTTTTTCCCCAGGATTTGCCGGGATGCGGCGGCTTGTGTTCCTTCGCGTGGAGCAGCAAATCCCACTCTTTCGCTGTAAAGTCCTTTAATTTTTTATCGCGATCGAAGTATCCCGAATGGGCATATCTGATCCACCTATATCCACCCGGCTGAAAGGTCGGGAACAATATGGCGCCTTCATTCAGCGATTTATTTTTATCCAGCAGTTCGTCGATATTGATCGTACTGACAAATCCAAGACCTTCGCAGGCGGCACACATCCCTTGGGGATGGTTAAATGAAAAGAGGCCTGAATAACCGACAAAAGGTTCACCCATTCTGGAAAACAGCAGTCGCAGGGAAGCATAGCTATCGGTAGCCGTTCCTACGGTAGACCGCGCGTTTCCGCCCAAGCGCTTTTGGCTGATGATTACCGGTACATTTAAATGTTCGATCTTGTCGACGTCCGCAACACCAATATGGTTTAGTCGATTTCTCGTGAAGCTGTTTTGGGTCTCATTTATCTGACGTTGTGCTTCGGCGCCTATAGTTTCAAACACCAACGACGATTTTCCCGAACCGGAGACACCGGTAAACACAGTAATCTGGTTTTTCGGTATTTTCAGCGAAATATTTTTCAGGTTGTTCTGTCTGGCGCCCGATACGGCTATTGCTTTCATATACTATATTTATTGAACCACAAAGCTAATTCGCCATGGTGACAACTGTATGTCATTCCTAGTGTAACTGTTTATGATGTAAAGTACGAAAGCTACTGTTGCGGAAAACAGGAAAATTATTTCGCCTTCTAATCTTCTTCAATCAGTCTACGGGTTACCTCCAGCGCATCTTCTTGTCCTGAAAACACATCTGGAATAACCCCGGTTCCTTCCCAGCCTTCTTCAGACCTCGGGCCGACTACCATCTTCACCGGAACAAATGCGATTAAATTGCGCTTTAATGGCACAAATGATCCGACGATCCCCGCTCCTGCCGTCATATCGCCACGATGGTTGCCCTGCCTAGTTTCTGCATGGCGTAAGCCAA
This sequence comes from Olivibacter sp. SDN3, assembly GCF_014334135.1. NCBI lineage: Bacteria > Pseudomonadati > Bacteroidota > Sphingobacteriia > Sphingobacteriales > Sphingobacteriaceae > Olivibacter > Olivibacter sp. SDN3. The sequence goes on along the minus strand of NZ_CP060497.1, from coordinate 3,673,029 downwards.
ACCCTCAGATGCAAATGCCGTTCCAGGCCCTACCAAAATTTACACTTTAGCATCTGGATTTCTTCTACCGGGCACGAAAGAGCAGGTCCACTCCTGTTCGTCGAATTTACGGTCTTTATGAAAATCGTTCAGGTAAAATTGCTCATTGGTTTTGACAAGGGTGGTTTTCATAATGACAAATATAGGAAAGCCTGCTGTGGTGTTCGGTCAAATTGTAGCGATTAACAATGCGTTAACAAGCAGTTTAGTTTTCGAACTTTAGGTGCTACATAATTTTTATTTTAGTAGATTTATTTCTAAACAGCGCAACAATATTTTCCCATGACAGTAAAAACGAATGTCGCACCCAAACTCGACATGCAGCACATCTCGTATGTGTTGCAAGCCTATAGCGTAAACGACGAACACTCAGAAGCTATCGACGTAAACAAATCGTTCAGCATCTCGCCCGAAAACATTTATAAAACCCTCGTATTAACCGGAGTGAAAAATCCTTTTCTGGTGGCTGTAACTCCAGGTGTTGTGCAGGTGAATTCAAGAAGGTCGCCAAGTCAAGCATCGCCTCAGGTATCACATGCGTATTTCGCCTATTTGGTTTAACACTAGAAAAAGCTTAAAATGCGTAAGAATGGCAAAATACCATGTACATCAAATATTATTCGGCACCCTACTTTGTTTCTCCGTACATGCACAAGACAGGTACGGCCCGGTACTCCAATTGGATGATGAACCGTCGACCATGGAACGAATACGCTCCGTTAACCGGAGTATCCAAGCACAAAATGATCAAGAAGGAATCGATTCTTTATTGCAATACGTTACAAGCTTTGCCAAAGAGCATGATGACCGTGACCTGTTGAAGGAGCTTCACTATTTAACAGCAATCCAAAGATCTTTTACGGAGCAGGATGCCCGTAAACGTATTAGGATTTTTCGATCTACCTTGACAAAGGAAGCGTTCAAGGACGATGCTTTGTACAAAGGAATTATTTTGCAAGAAATCGGACAGAACCAGTTCGTGCTAGAGGAATACGGGGCAGCATTTCAAAATTCGCTTAAAGCGCAGCAAATTTTCAGACAGTTAGGTTATAATAAGGTAGCTAATATCGGCAAATACCTGCATGATCTTGCGTTGGATTATTACTTCTTTCAAAACTATGAGGAAGTGATTAAGACCATGAGACTCTCGACAAGACTTCCAAAGTTCAATAAAAACCTTGATATTCAACGATATAACACTTTAAGGATGGCCTATCTCAAATTAAATCAATCAGACAGTGCCCTGCTTTATTTAGACACCGCTTATCAGAAAGCCGTACAATATCGGGATACCGTTTGGATGGGCCTGGTTTCAGGGAACATCGGTGAAGTATATTACGCGGCGGAATCCTATCAGCAGTCAGTACCCTATTTTCAGAAAAACTACCAACTGAATAAAGGAAGCTTAGCGCATTTCGAAGTGCCGCTGGAAGCCTATGCGGATATGGCAAAAGCCTATATGAAAACCGATTCACTAGCGAAGGCGCGTAAATTCATCTTACTTACCGAAGGCAGTTTTCCAAAAAAAAGGGCTTTTAAATTTGGGGAACAGCAAGGCATTGAAACTTTTAAGCGACAGCACTACGAGAACTGTTATACATATTACCTTAAAATTTCGGCCTACCAGCAGGCAATACGCTATCGCGACAGTTTAAGACAGGTGGAAAGGGCGATAGATTCCAAATACAATACCGCGGTGATCAAAATGGCGCAAGATCAACTTAGGATACAGGAAAACAGAGAACGCATTGCCCTACAGGAGCAGGAAAAAATCGCTTTACATTTTCGATATAGTCTC